>NZ_JAOWGB010000026.1:0-14896 GCF_030333365.1 Citrobacter sp. CK195 | reverse complement strand
GGCAATATATTGCAGAACGTACTTATCCTCATCACTGTGGGTGCGTAATGACAGGTTCTCTACGGTCTGCAATATCTGACCCGCCAGCGACTGACGCTGTCTGGTTAACGTGTTGACGTAGCTGGCCTGTAAGCCATCGCGCCGGGCGTTAAAGATATTGTATTTTTCAATAGCATGATGTTTTTTGACGATATTTGTCCGGTTGGCTAACAGATACTGAGCCAGTATTTTGCTATAGCCTGTGAGCATTGCGGCATGAAATATTGTCAGCGGCATATCGCATATTCTGATTTCAATTGTGCCCAGAGCAGGCTGTGGCCTGACGTACCAGTAAATATCTTTGATACTTTTAATGATCCCGACATCGACCATCTCGTTATAAAATACGACGAACTCGTCCCAGTTATAGATGTTTTCAATCAGTTCACTGTTCAGAAAGGCGTTCTGCCCGGTAAAGCGGGAACTTGAAAAAGAGGTATCCACGCCATCCAGCCACGGCGAAGAGGCGCTGAGTGCAACTAAATGGGGCAGGTAGGGAATAAGCGCATGACACAGATAAATGGCGTCATCGCCATCCTGAACGCCAATATGAATATGCTGCCCAAATACGCAGGCCATTTTGGTGATGTAGCCATAGCGTACGGCCAGATTTTGATGACGTTGTAAATCGCTAATCACCTGTTCTCGCCAGTCGCCATCTAAATGGCGGCCGCCGCCGGTAACATCGCAGCCGTGTTTTCTGGCGACTTCCCTGACGTTACAGGCTAATAAAGATAATTCTTCATGCAGTTTAAACACCGAAGAGTGTACTGAGCTGTTCAGTTCAATCATTGACTTGGTTAGCTCATGCTTTATTTGCTGAGTGTGCGCCATATCGGCCAGCACGATATCCGCTTTATCCACCAGCCTGGTATCGTTTCTGTCGATTAACTGGAGTTCCAGCTCGGTGCCCGTCGTAAACCGCAGTGAGCGGGTAAAAGGTAGAGATACCATAATGTCCTCTGCACTGAGTTGTTGTGGTTGGCCTGAAATTCTATTGTTAAAAGTGTAGGTCAGACGGTCATGCCTGCCAGAGGTGAATCGCGGAACCCTGATTACGGTCATAAAACCATTTTATTAGTATGGTTAATTTTTTGCGATATGACGAGAGAGAGTATGCTGTAGCGCGAGGACTGCTCAGGTATTGCCGCAGCAGTGTGGCCTGTTTTTGTGGAACACTTTAACAGGAGTCATCTTATGAGCTTAGCTATTACTAAAGTCGATTATCCGGTCAGTCAGGTTCGCCGGTATTTAGAACCGGGCCCGGTTGTGTTGGTGTCATCCAAATGGAACGGGAAGACCAATATCATGACGCTGGGCTGGCATACCGTTCTGGAATTTTCTCCCTCGCTGGTCGGGCTGATGATTTCGGGCGGCAACCACAGTTTTGAGATGATCCGTCATAGCCGGGAATGCGTGATCAACGTTCCGTTGACGGATTTGGCCGAGACGGTCGTGCGAATCGGCAACACGTCCGGCGCTGACATCGATAAGTTTGCCGAATTTAATCTTACGGCACAGGAAGCCGATGAGGTTGATGCCCCGCTGATCCAGCAATGTTATGCGAATTTTGAGTGCTGTTTGTATGATGATGTGCTGGTGGAACGCTACAATTTTTTCATTTTCGAGGTCGTGAAGGCGCATGTGGCCACATCACCGGAACACCCTGAGACGATTCACTATACAGGGAAGGGGGAGTTTATGGTGTCGGGCAAGACAATGAATCTGAGCGCGCTGTTCAGGCCGGAAATGCTTATCTGAGCGTTTCCGGTGGCGCTCGTCACGGATAAATGGCAGAAAGCCCGCTAAAAAGCGGGCTTTCTGCCAGGGATCGCCTTCGTCAGTATTTTATCGGGAAGTCCGTGAAATCAGGAACAGAAATACCGGAACCCCGAGCATCGCCGTCAGGATGCCGACGGGTAATTCACGGGGCGCAAACAGCGTTCGGGCAAGCGTATCAGCCAGAACGGTAAAAGTCGCGCCGCACAGCATGGATGCCGGCAGCAGCGAACGATGGCGATGACCAATGAATATGCGGGCGATATGAGGCACGGTCAGCCCAATAAAACCTATTGCTCCGCAACATGCCACAATGACCGCAGTCAATAAGGTCAATAAACAATACAGGGCGAGCCTGATTGCGCCAACGTCCACACCAAGCGACGCTGCCGTCACATTGCCAAACGTGAGCACATCCAGCTCTATTGCCCGCCACCAGCAGAGCAGAAATATCGGCAACAGCACCAGTGCGCAAAGCAGTACCTGAAGCCAGGATGCCTGTGCAAAGCTTCCCAGCAGCCAGAACATCACCCCTCGCGTGGTGTCTGCATCCGTTTTCCAGAGCGTGGTTAATGATGTGGCGGCGGAGAGAAGCTGTGTCACGGCGACGCCGGTCAGGATAAAACGGCTGGACTGGCCGGATAGCGATTTCCGCGCCATGAAAAGCACCAGTGCGAAAGCCAGCATCGCGCCGCAGAACGCCCCGGCAGGTACAGCGGCCCAGCCCGCACTGAGACCAAGCGCAATGACCAGTACCGCGCCAAACCCTGCGCCGGATGAGATCCCCAACACCCAGGGGTCGGCAAGAGGATTACGTGTCAACGACTGGAGCACCGTTCCGGCCAGCGCTAATGCGGCACCCGCCAGCGCAGCAAGCAGGGTGCGCGGCATACGCAGAGACCATACGATCCGCTGATGAAGCGTTCCCGCTGTATCGCTATGCCAGTAGCCTGCCAGTATGGCATTTGCCACGTCCTTCATGGAAAAGGTCACCGGGCCATACATAATGGCAATGCAAAACGCCAGCATCAGGGCCGGAAACAGCATGGAAAGGCGAAAAACAGGAGAACGCAGCATGATTATTTCCAGCCAGCGATCACATAATCATCCAGGAATTGCCAGAGAGTACCCGTTTCGCTAAAACCCGCCTGGCGCAGAGCAGCGAGCTGGAATTCGACCGTGGTGGGCAGTGGTGTCGGGCGGTCTTTAAAGATAGCGGTGCGCGCGTCCATCAAATCAGCCAGCTCATGATGACGGGTGGCCGATGCAAACCAGCTATCCCAGTCCTGCACTCCCGCTGTCCAGGCTTTTTTCTGCGTATCTTCGTCATGAAGCTGGGCAATCCGTTTCTGGCATGGATTGCGATTATCAAATCGCTGATGATCGGCGTTCATGAATAAGCCATGTTCATCCAGCAGGTTAAAGATGTTGCGATAAAGCGCGACCTGCTGTTCCGGCAGCAGCCAGTGGATGGCCGTGCTGGAAACAACGGCCTGCGGTTTGTCGGTCATGGCGGCAAAGCAATCCGCTGTTGCAATATCGCCGCTGAAGAACTGAATACGGTCCTTGTATTCAGACAAGGCTTCTTTGGCCAGCGTAAGCAGAAGCGGGTCGAGGTCAATAGCCGTTACTCTTATCGCCGGAAAGCGATTCAGAAGACGCATGCTGAATGAGCCTGGACCACAGGCCAGATCCACCACATGGAATTCTTCGCCATATAGCATTGCCAGAACATCCAGCGCGGCGTTATAGCGTTCTTCACGGTGAGCGATGTAGGCGCTTTGTTGTTCGTCCCAGTTTTTCAGTAATTCGCGGGCTGGAAAGGTCATGTTGTTCCTTAGCGTGTATTTGTGTGACTAGTCGGTGAAGGGCCAGAACTGAACGCGCAGATGCGTCCATGTCATAGCCAGGTAAAATGATGTAACGTTTTGCTTTAACCGCCTTCATGCCTGCGGTGAGGGGATTACGTTCAAGAAAATCGATTTTGCTCCGGGCGCTGTCGCCATCTCCCCCCCTTTGCAGATCGCCCAGGATCAGGTAGTCAGGGTCCCGTTCGGCAATGACCTCCCAGCTCATGGCGGGCCACAGTTCAGCACTGTTATCAAAGATGTTTTTACTGCCGATGGTTTTGGTTAACAGTTCAGAAGCGCCATAACCGCCCGCCACATAAGGTGTTGCCGTACCGGAATACCACCACATGAGCGTTCTGCGTGGCAGTTTTATGCGGCTGTCAGCAGTGACCTGTTGCTTCAGTTCATTGATAAGCGCCTCTGCACGCGGCTCCACGCCATATATGCGCGCAATATTACGCAACTCGTCGTAGATGCTGTCGAAGGTTACAGGCGCAGGAGGCCCACTTTGCAGGCCATTGCACATCCCTTCAATGAGCCAGCTTCCAATTCCCCATTCAGCCATCCTTTCACGACCGGCGGTCTCCGGGCTGTTAAACCAGTAGTAGCTGCCGGAATAGATAAAATCTGGCCGGGAACTCAGCAAGGCCTCTCCTGACCAGGGCGAACTGTCGAGACGTGCTTTTAGCGGTTTATACCAGGGGGAGGGCGCGGTATCTTCATCTGGCCGATAACCGACAGCACTGATCACGGAATCTCCCAGACGTAATGCGAGCATGTTTTCCATTGCGGTCGGCATATAGACGATTGCCCGCTGTGGTACATGCTCAAACGTCCAGGAGCTTCCGCAATTCTGTAACGTAACGGGATGCGCAAAGCTGGCGAAGGTTGCCAGCAATGCGAGAGAGGCCAGGCGTTTCATCAGAAGCGCATGTTGACATAGGCTTCGTAAGTTCGACCTGGCGCAATCATTTCCTGCCCTGTATAAGTACGCTGCCAGGTGTAGAAGCGATCCGTCAGATTACGCACGCGGGTGCCTACGGTAACGTCCTTAATCACTTCATAATCGGCGTTCAGGTCGACAGTCGTGTAATCGCCCATTTTGTTTTTGTTGGCATCATCGTTATAGCTACTGCCAACATAGTGGAGCTGCGCGCCCAGCCCCAGTTTGCTAATCGGCATATAACGGCCAGAAAGGTTAGCCGTCCACTCCGGGATATAGCGCGGCTGATTGCCGGAAAGGTCCTGCGTACCTTGTTTGAAATTGTCAAAGCGTGCATGGGTATAAGCCACATTTCCCGCCAGCGCGACGCTATCCAGCGGTTTAATCAATCCGCTGAACTCGATGCCGCGCGAAGTCTGCTTGCCAACCGCATTCCATACACCGGCCTGGACAGCCGATTGCTGATAAAGATTTTTTTTCTGGAGATCGTAAACGGCCAGCTTCATTTCGCCGTGGTCGAATGTCCCTTTTACACCGGCTTCATATTGCTGAACTTCTGTAAGTGGCAGGGACGTTTGTTCAGGGCTGATAAAGAAGATATCGCTGCCGGGCTCTTTACCTGTGGAATAGTTGGCATATACCGTCCAGTTTTCGTTAATGGCCCAGCTCGGCCCAATACCAACACTCATAAAGCTATAGCTACGATTGATGGTTTTATTGTCCTGCTGGTAATTCCAGTGCATATCCAGGTTGGTATAGCGCAACTGGCTTAACAGGGCGACAGCATCAGTGATATTCAGATTGTCTTCCAGCAGCAAGGCATACTGGTTCTGAGTGATGTGACGAACAGGTGAGCGCATCTTGCCACCCGCACCGGTGCGAAAGTCATTGGAGGCGGGGTTGGTCAGCAGAACATCTTCGCCCCCCGGGAAGCCGTTAGAATAGTACTGGAATTCGCGTTTTGAAAAATCGACACCCGCAGTCACGCGGTTGGCGAATGATGCAATCGGGTGATCCCAGGTGACCATAGTACGGTTGCCCGTCAGCTTGTCATCATGAGCAAGATCGCCATAAGAATCACGGGTAACATAGCCCGCTTTGTTTGACGGGTAATAGCGTTCAACGTTCTGCCATTCGCGGAAACCTTTGTAATAGTAGAACTGGTTATCAAAGGTTACATCAGGCGTCGCATACCAGGACTGGGTTGACTGGAATGAGGTTGCCTGGCTGCGGATATGCGCATCCTGAATGTTGTTGTAGTTTACATGGCGCAAGTCGCGATCAACTTTGCCGTTGATGACAGGCGTCCCGAAATAGGGATTGCGCATATCCGTTAAGCTACGATCGATGTCAAAAGTAACCTGTGTGTTATCGGTCGGCGTCAGCAGGAGCTGTGCGCTGACGCGCTTCGGGCGACTGCGATCTTTATCAACCTGAGTGCCGGTATTTGATGCGCTTACATCCACGCGGCCAGCAGCTATACCCTCAACAAGCGTACCGCCCGCGCCGATGTGGGCGCGATGGCTGTTATAGCTTGACCAGCTATAGTCAGCTTCTACTGGCTGTCGACCAAAGGTTGCTTTACGTGATATCAGGTTGACGCTGCCACCGGCAGAACTCAGACCATTTAAAACGGAGCCTGTGCCATACAGGATGTCCACGTTTTCATAATGAACCGGGTCGGCGATTTGAATGGTGCTACCGGGTACAGCCACGCCGTTTAGCAGCCAGGAAACGCCGGAGAAGCCGCGCAGTGAAACGCTGTTTGAGAGCGTAGGTGAGCTGGTGCCGGACATGCCCGGGGCGGTTTCAACGACTTCGGTGAGCGTGCGTTTGCCCTTAGCCGTAATGGTTCTGGCGCTGATGGTTTCAGTATGGCGTGGCGTTTGCTTATCGGTCAGACCGAGACGTGAGGCTGAGCCGGATGAAAGACGTGCCGAGTCGGATTCGGCGGAATAGTCGGATACGTCACCGCCGGTGACGACGATGGTTTCATCTGCTGCATAGGCCAGAGGCGAAGTATTTACTGCTACTGCGAGAGCTATCAAAGAAGGCTTAAGTTTCATAGGTTGGCATTACATTATAATGGATATGTTATAACATAACATATTTCATAAAGAAAAAAAGTAGGCAAATGAGAACAGGTGGGAAGGGGGCTGGAGAGGTCTGTGGGGTTGTCCAAAAACGACAGGCGTCAAAAAAACCGGCAATCCTTATCAGGACAACCGGTTCAATTTAACTGCTGCTTTTAAAACGCCTCAAGACTCACTGAGATATCTCGAGACTAAAATCTGGCTCCTCTGACTGGACTCGAACCAGTGACATACGGATTAACAGTCCGCCGTTCTACCGACTGAACTACAGAGGAATCGTTGTGGAGGCTTATCTTAGCGGCGAAAAATCTTTTGTCAAACCTCATTTCCCTGGTGGCGGTTCAATTGCTGCTTCTCTCAACAGTTTGTTGCAATTGCAGACATTTTACAGGGAAAAAACTTTGCAGCTTTTTGGATTCTCCCTCATTATTTGAAATGAGGTTTCAACTTTCTTCATTAAGGTCCACTTTGAACGTCTCCGCAGCCTTACGCCAGGCCGTCTCTCGTACGCCCTGGTATGCCAAACGTAAGAGTTATAAGGTTCTTTTCTGGCGTGAAATCACCCCGCTTGCCGTGCCTATCTTTCTGGAAAATACCTGCGTACTGCTAATGGGGGTGCTGAGCACCTTTCTGGTCAGTTGGTTGGGTAAAGAGGCGATGGCCGGGGTAGGGCTTGCCGATAGCTTCAACATGGTCATTATGGCGTTTTTTGCTGCTATCGATCTGGGGACGACCGTGGTTGTGGCGTTTAGCCTGGGAAAACGCGATCGTCGTCGCGCCAGGGCCGCCGCGAGACAGTCACTGGTGATCATGACGCTTTTTGCCATCGTGCTGGCGGCGGTTATTCACTATTTTGGCGAACAGATTATTGATGTCGTGGCCGGGGAGGCGTCTTCCGAGGTGAAGGCTCTGGCGCTGACATACCTGGAACTGACGGTGATCAGCTATCCCGCTGCGGCCATCGCCCTGATTGGCAGCGGCGCATTGCGTGGAGCCGGAAATACCAAAATTCCGCTGTTGATCAATGGCGGCATGAATATTCTTAACATCATGATCAGCAGCGTCCTGATTTATGGCGTTTTTTCCTGGCAGGGGTTGGGTTTTGTCGGGGCGGGACTCGGGCTGACCATCTCTCGCTATATTGGGGCCGTCGCCATCATCTGGGTGTTGATGATTGGTTTTAACCCAGCATTGCGCATTACGTTGAAGAGCTATTTTAAGCCGCTGAACTTTACCATTATCTGGGAAGTGATGGGGATTGGCATCCCTGCGAGCATTGAATCTGTTTTGTTCAACGGTGGGAAATTGTTAACGCAGATGTTCGTGGCGGGGATGGGGACCAGCGTTATTGCCGGTAACTTCATTGCTTTTTCAATTGCCGCGCTGATCAATCTGCCCGGAAACGCGCTGGGTTCTGCATCGACAATCATCACTGGCCGACGGCTGGGGAATGGTCAGATTTCCCAGGCAGAGATTCAGCTTCGTCATGTGTTCTGGCTATCTACCTTTGGACTGACCGCGATTGCATGGTTAAGCGCGCCGTTTGCGGGACTGATGGCCTCGTTTTATACCCACGATCAGGATGTAAAAGATGTTGTCGTGGTTCTGATTTGGCTGAACGCGGCGTTTATGCCGATTTGGTCTGCGTCCTGGGTGTTGCCCTCAGGGTTTAAAGGGGCGCGGGACGCACGTTTTGCAATGTGGGTTTCGATGCTGGGTATGTGGGGCTGCCGTGTGGTTGCGGGTTATACGCTGGGGATTGTGCTTGGCTGGGGCGTTGTCGGGGTCTGGCTGGGGATGTTCTTTGACTGGGCGGTGCGCGCCGCACTGTTTTACTGGCGTATGGTCAGCGGTCGTTGGCTATGGAAATACCCGCGTCCTGAGCGTGAAGAGCGCATAAAATCGCCCGTTCAGCCTGAATCTCCAACGAAATGAAGAATATTTCGGCAAACGAACGTGTTTGTGCATTCAGGCTTTGACAATGATCGTGAGCGTCGTTAATATGCGCCCCGTTCACACGATTCCTCTGTAGTTCAGTCGGTAGAACGGCGGACTGTTAATCCGTATGTCACTGGTTCGAGTCCAGTCAGAGGAGCCAAATTTAGAAAAGCCCGCTTTTTAGCGGGCTTTTTGCTTTCCGTCATCGGCATTCAGTTCTTTCAGTGCCCGGCACGCCGGACGCTGATCGACAAACGTTGATTACCACATCAAATCATCAGGCACTTTAAAATCAGCATACGGATCTTCTTCGTCCTGCTCTTCCTGACTAAGCGCACTATTTAGGACGATACTGTTAGCATCTCGCTGTGCAATTTTATCGGCTACACTTGCGGGGATAATCGCGTATTCACATTCCCCACCGTTATCAACAACCAAACGCGCAATGGCGAGACGACCATTAATCAACTGGGCTTGCGTCGCCTTATCCACATCTATTTTTTTAATTAAGTTATTATCTGTGAAGTTAAAACCAATATCGCCTTTTGAAATGCTGATTCTATTCATTTCAATAAGTTGCTTAACCTGCGCTTTATATTCTTTGGATAAAGCCGCTTGTTTTTGTTGCTCGCTTAGCTGTTTATCACGCTCAAGTTGCGCTTTTTTATTTTCTTCCACAGCCTCTCTTGCTTCACGCGCCTGAACTCGTGATTTTTTAGCCGTTCTCTGGACTTTGGCCATTTTTTTACTGGTTACTAATCCCGCTTTTAGCATCTGCTCTTGTAAGGTGAGTTTTGTCATCTTCGTTTCTGAAACCGTTGAATAATGTATGTGATTATACCCGTAATTTTTGCGTCTGTACCTGGCGCACGCGAGCCGGAATTCTGTTTATGAATGGCGCAGGATTCCGGCACGGGATTCAGATGAATTACTTGAGCAGTTTCACCGTGGCCTCTATGTCTATCTCATCTTCCGAGAAGATTAACGTCGTTCCCTGGAAGGTGGTGATTGCCAGTTTTCTCAGCGAGCGCATTTCACCGGGCTTTGCGGCTGATTTGGGTCTGATACTACTCATCAGCACGCCCACAGACAGCACCGCGTTTTCTTTATCAATTCGGGTATCGGCTGGCACTTCTTCGCTGTAAACCAGATAAGACTTGATCGACGTGAGCTTCAGGCGCTCGCCCGCGATATAGATGTATTTGCTTTCCGGGATGACTTTCACAGCATAAGCGGATAAGCCTTTGTTATTGGTGGTGGGTTCAAAAGTCACCGCCGCGTCTTTCTTAATCAGCTCAGGGTTGGCAACCTTAATCACATGAAAATAGCGATTATCACCGTTTTCATCTTTGATAAATCCAAAACCTTTATCTTTAAACCACGTTGTGATTGTTCCGTTCATCGCCTTACCGCCTGGTTAATCGTTTATCTACTCAGTTTTTACAGCGCGCAGTGTAAAGCACAATGCCCACGCAGACCATGTCTTTGGCTTAAGTTTGGGTGATAAATGTCCATCAGACCAGGGGGCCGTTGGGGGAGGGAAGTCGCGATTGCATTTGGCCGATGGTCAGGGATGGGGAGAACGTCTACTTCACAACCCAGTTCACTGTTACATTCCATTAATGCAATTGAGTGCCATTCTCATCTATCATGATCTGCGACTCACACGATTTATGGCTACTGCAACAAGGGAGGTCGTCAGTGCTACTGGCTATCAGGTACGTCTTTGCGTCATGCCCACTTCGTATTACCGCACTTATCGTCGTTGTGTTGCTTCAGGGGCTGATACCGGCTCTCAACATCTTTATGACCGGCCAAATAATCAACACGCTGCATGCAGTGCAAACCACCGACGGCGATCTGATGCTGAGCGTTGCGGTCTGGTGTGTTTCACTCCTTGGCATGCAGCTTATGCAGCCCCTGGTCAATCTTGTTCAGGGGGATGTCACGGAGATTTCGACCAATCACTTCAGCGCTAAGATTATGTGCCGTATGAACGACTCCTTTTCCCTGAGCCTGTTTGATAATAAGGAGCGTTACGAGCAACTGGAATATTTGAAAAAAGAAGCGGCGTATCGACCGCTTAATTTCATCATCTGTATCATTTACGTTATCCGGGCAATCGTCATGGCTGGCAGTCTGCTGCTGGTTCTGATCAACTATTCAGGAGCCGGGGCGGCCATTTGCGCGCTTTCCGCCATACCGATGATTGCCATCAATATGCGTATCCAGCAGAGATACGTGCGGGATTTATTCTTCACGTCTAAAGATGCGATTGCGATGCGCTACGTATATGGCGTCAGTATGGACAAGAGTTTTTTGCAGGAGATCCGGCTTTACGGTCTTGGTAAATATCTGCTGACTAAATTCAATGCGTCCGCTCGCAATACCTATAATCGCATGCACAAACAGCGCATCCGCGCGCTAATCACGCCTGTGCCGGCCATGATGCTGAGCCTGACTATGCTGTTCGTCGGGGTAACTCTTTTTTTAAACAACTTACGCACCAGTGATATTGCCGTGAGCGCGTTGGTGATGGTGTTTCAGTCCATTGTGATGATGAAATCGCACCTCGACGAGATAGCCAATTATGGTTCGAATCTCGTCAGCATGAGCAGTTTTTTCACCCGCTACCATGCGTTTATGACGGATAAGATTGAACCGGTGAAAAACGGGCACCTTACCTTACCCGCCGAAACACCTTTTTCCCTCAGCATTCACAAACTCCGGTTTCAGTATGAGGGGCGTAATCATCCAGCCCTGAATAGGGTTAACCTTGAAATTGCCCCCGGTGAAAAGGTCGCTATTCTCGGTGAGAACGGCAGCGGAAAAACAACTCTGATTAAAATGATCCTGCGCATGTACGCCTTCAGTGAGGGGGCGGTGTCTGTGTCAGGCGTGCCGCTCGACAGGTTGGATATTGAAAGTTACCGGAACCAGATAGCCACCGTGTTTCAGGATTACGGAAAATACGAGTTCATGGTGGGCGAAAACATTGCCCTGAATAATTATGATGCAGAAACCCCGTCGTCAGCGGTTGATGAATTACTGAAAAAGGTAGGATTTCCGTATGACCAGCACACCCGGCTGGGCAAGCAGTTCGGCGGCGATGAACTCTCTATAGGGCAGTGGCAGCGGCTCGCGATTGCACGGGCGCTATACCGAAAGGCCAATCTGTTTATTTTTGATGAGTTCTCTTCATCACTCGATCCTGAAACTGAGTTCCGGCTGTTTAATGATATTCTTGCCCTGAACACAACCGTGATCGCAGTGACGCACAGGCTCGGTAATATAAAAGAGTTCGACAGGATTATCGTGATGTCTGCTGGAGAGGTCATCGAAAATGGGGACTTCACTGCGCTGATAAGCCGTCGGGGAAAATTTTACGACATGTGGCATGCGCAGTTTAAATCGGTGATGACTCAGGCAGTTTAATACTACGGGAATGGTACGCAGGTATTTGCACGTTATTCCAGATGTAACCCATCCAAATATATCGTCATTGTTCCCCGGTGTACGCCGGACAAAAGGTTCGGCATAACCATGTCCGATTTGAGCGAAAACCAGATATCAGTGATTTTCGCTCACGACAAAAAGGCTCCAGTGACAACTAATCCTCGCGTTTTTCCGCCCATTTCAGCATTGCATCAAGGGCCGGGCACAGTTCTTGCCCCCACTCGGTCAGGCGATATTCCACTTTCGGCGGCACCTGAGGGTACACCGTGCGTGATACTATGCCGTCGGCTTCCAGTTGCCGCAGTTGCTGAGCCAGCATCTTCTGTGAAATACCCGGGATCAGTTTTTCAAAATCAGAATAGCGCTGTACCTTTCCATCGAACAGATGAAAAAGAATAATTAATTTCCAGCGACCTTCCAGCAGTCGCAGCACATGCTCCACGCCGCTTGCGGCAGATTCTGGAGTGTATAACTTACTCATAATTCAGTTGCTCACTTTTTCGTGCGTACTTGTCAATTTCACAGTCTATGTTGAAAATTCCTGTACTGTAAACAACAGGAGTAAAGCGCCATGTCATTAGCCCTACCGCACGCTATTTCTGACTATTTTGCGATCAGCAACGGAGCAGATATTGCCAACGTTAAGCACTGTTTTACTGCCGATGCTGTCGTGACAGACGAAGGTAAAACGCATAAGGGACACGCAGCGATCGAGGCATGGCAACGTGCCGCACAGGCCGCGTTTGACTACAGCGTTGAGCCGGTTCAGTGCCTCACCGAAGGTCACCGGGTGACAGTCACCTCAAACGTCGTCGGTAATTTTCCTGGCAGCCCGATAGTGCTTAAACATGCTTTCGGCCTGGTCGGCGGCAAGATCAACACACTGGAGATTATCTGATGTCGTTAGATCTTGATTTTCAGGACAAACGCATACTGGTTACTGCCGGCACCAAAGGCGTCGGCAAAGCGGTCGTTGGATTATTAAAGCAACTGGGTGCCAGGGTGTTAACCACCGCGCGTCATACGCCCACAGAATGTATCGCCGACGCCTTCGTGGCGGCAGACCTGACCACGGTCAACGGGTGTGCTTCAGTAGCTGAAGCCGTTCAGATGCATCTGGGAGGTGTCGACGCCATCATCCATGTTGCGGGCGGTTCTACCTCACCAGGTGGTGGCTTTGCAGCACTGGGCGAAACGGAGTGGCAGCAGGAACTCAACCTTAATCTGCTGCCAGCGGTACGCTTAGATCGTGCGCTGCTGCCAGGGATGCTGGCGCAGGGCAGCGGGGTTATCATTCACGTCACCTCTATCCAGCGTGAACTGCCGTTACCGGAATCGACCACCGGTTATGCGGCGGCAAAAGCAGCGCTGTCGGCGTACAGCAAGAGCCTGTCGAAAGAGGTATCCCCGAAGGGGGTTCGTGTGGTTCGTGTTGCGCCCGGCTGGATCGAAACCGAAGCTTCGGTAGCGATGGCAGAGCGACTGGCGAAGCAGGCGGGAACGGATTACGAAGGCGGTAAGCAGATCATCATGAATGCACTCGGGGGTATTCCTCTTGGTCGTCCATCAAAGCCCATTGAGGTGGCGAAGCTCATTGCTTTCCTCGCGTCGTCTCATGCTGCCACCATCACCGGCACCGAATATGTGATAGATGGCGGCACCATCCCGACGGTGTAATCATGTATCTTAATCGGCCCGAATTATGAGCCGATTAAGATCGTCAGAGGCAGAAAATGGTTAATCGTAGCGTCTGTTTTGACGCAAAACAGTCTGATGTAAGTGAATAGTCTGCTATGAGCGAATAGCAGCCAATGGTTTCGAAGATGGTGCTGGCTTTTATTTAGTGTCAGTGTCCTTACGTTACAAGAATGAATGCAATATATGGGATAAACGCCGTGGTTGTGCCAATGCTTACAGAAGCCCACATGCGAATGTGGGCTTCTGGTATTACTGTTCTTCGCCTTCCTTACCGTAGTAAAGTTTACCGAGTTTGATGAGCGGCCTGCCCTGCGATTTACGGTGCATATTAGTATCACGCAGTGAATAGACGCAGCCACAATACTCCTGCTGGTAAAACTGCTCGCGTTTGCTGATCTCAATCATGCGCGATGACCCGCCCTGCTTACGCCAGTTGTAATCCCAGTATGCCATTCCCGGATAATGCGCAGCAGCGCGTTGTCCGCAGTCGTTAATCTGCTGCATATTCTTCCAGCGGGAAATCCCGAGTGAGCTGCTGATCACGCTGAACCCATGTTCCGCGGCATACAGCGCGGTGCGTTCAAAGCGCATATCAAAGCACATGGTACACCGAACACCGCGCTCAGGCTCCCACTCCATCCCTTTCGCACGCTCGAACCAGTTGTCGGTGTCGTAATCCGCATCAACAAAAGGCACGCCGTGTTTTTCGGCAAAACGGATATTCTCCTCCTTACGGATGAGGTACTCCTTTTGCGGATGAATATTAGGGTTATAAAAGAAAATTGTGTAATCAATGCCCGAGGCCTGAATCGCCTCCATGACTTCCCCCGAACAGGGCGCACAGCACGAGTGCAGCAGTAGCTTGTCTGCGCCGTTCGGCAGCGTCAGTTGCGGGCGTTTAAAATCAGCGTTCTTCATAAATGGATGCTTTGGCAATAGTGAAACTTTCAGGAATTTTAGCATTCACATCGGCGATAACGAAATTAAGAAGTCGCTGTTGTCGTTGAACAAAGGTTTGCTGAGAAGCATCTGAAACGGTCGACAAAATCTGACCGCGATTTGAGAGCTGGTCAGAACAATTAAACTTCCGCTCCTGGCAC
>NZ_JAOWGB010000025.1:562702-698216 GCF_030333365.1 Citrobacter sp. CK195 | reverse complement strand
ACCCGGCGGCCTGTGTGCCGTTGTTCCGTGTCAGTGGAGGCGCATTATAGGGAGTTATTCCGGCCTGACAAGGGGAAATTAGAAAAAACTTATCAACCGTTCGTTTTTTGGACGTTTTGCATATCACCCTTTTATTTTTGCCTGGTTTTTAAACAAAAACGAGCCCGAATGGGCCCGTTTTTTATTATTTGTGACTTACTGCACTGCCACAATGCGATCGTCATTCGCCTCCAGACGAATCGCTTTACCCGGAATCAGCTCACCAGACAAGATTTGCTGCGCCAGCGGGTTTTCAATCTGCTGCTGAATTGCACGTTTCAATGGACGCGCCCCGTAAACCGGATCGTAACCATTCGCGCTCAGCAATTTCAGCGCATCATCAGAGATATGGATTTCATACCCGCGCTCTTCCAGACGTTTGTACAGACGCTGCAACTGGATCTGTGCAATAGAAGCGATATGTTTTTCACCCAACGGATGGAATACCACGACCTCATCTATACGGTTAATGAATTCCGGGCGGAAGTTGTGGCTGACCACACCAAGCACCAGTTCTTTCATATGGCCGTAATCCAGCTCACCGAAACGCTCCTGGATCAGATCGGAACCGAGGTTTGAGGTCATAATGACAACCGTGTTGCGGAAGTCGACCGTTCTCCCTTGCCCGTCCGTCAGACGGCCATCATCCAACACCTGCAACAGAATGTTGAATACATCAGGATGCGCTTTCTCAACTTCGTCCAGCAGTATGACGGAATAAGGACGACGACGTACCGCTTCCGTCAGATAACCGCCCTCTTCATAACCCACATATCCCGGAGGCGCGCCAACCAGACGAGACACGGAGTGTTTTTCCATGAACTCAGACATGTCGATACGCACCATCGCGTCATCGCTATCAAACATAAAGTTTGCCAGTGCCTTGCACAGTTCGGTTTTACCTACCCCGGTCGGCCCAAGGAACAGGAACGAACCAATTGGACGATTCGGGTCGGCCAGTCCCGCACGGCTACGGCGAATGGCATTCGATACCGCTTCAACGGCCTCATTCTGCCCAATCACGCGGCTGTGTAATTCCTGCTCCATACGCAGCAGCTTTTCACGTTCGCCTTCAAGCATTCTGGCAACCGGAATCCCCGTCCACCGCGCCAGCACTTCAGCAATTTCCGCATCCGTCACTTTATTGCGTAACAGACGCATGGTTTTACCTTCAGATTGAGTCGCCGCTTCCAGCTGTTTTTCCAGCTCAGGGATCTTGCCGTACTGAAGTTCAGACATCCGCGCCAGATCGCCCACACGACGCGCCTGTTCGATGGCGATCTTCGCCTGCTCCAGTTCGGCCTTAATGGTCTGCGTACCGGACAGAGAGGCTTTCTCTGCTTTCCACTCTTCTTCTAATTCAGAGTACTGGCGTTCTTTATCATCCAGTTCCTCGTTGAGCATATCGAGGCGTTTTTTGCTCGCCTCATCAGACTCTTTCATTAACGCCTGCTGTTCCAGCTTAAGCTGAATAATACGGCGGTCGAGCCTGTCCAGTTCTTCCGGCTTGGAGTCAATCTGCATACGGATGCTGGATGCAGCCTCATCGATCAGGTCGATGGCTTTATCCGGCAACTGGCGATCGGAAATGTAGCGGTGAGATAAGGTTGCCGCCGCCACAATCGCCGGGTCAGTAATCTGCACATGGTGGTGCAGCTCATAACGTTCTTTAAGACCACGCAGAATAGCGATGGTATCTTCCACAGACGGTTCCGCGACGAACACTTTCTGGAAACGACGCTCCAGCGCCGCATCTTTTTCAATGTACTGGCGATATTCGTCCAGCGTCGTGGCGCCCACACAGTGCAGTTCCCCACGCGCCAGCGCCGGTTTCAGCATGTTCCCGGCATCCATTGCGCCATCGGCTTTACCCGCGCCGACCATCGTGTGTAATTCATCGATAAACAGGATGACGTTGCCTTCCTGTTTGGCGAGATCGTTCAGCACGCCTTTCAGACGCTCTTCAAACTCACCGCGATACTTCGCCCCGGCCACCAGCGCGCCCATATCCAGCGCCAGTACGCGACGGCCTTTCAGCCCTTCCGGCACTTCGCCATTAATGATTCGCTGCGCCAGCCCTTCGACAATCGCCGTTTTACCGACCCCCGGTTCACCAATTAATACCGGGTTGTTTTTAGTACGGCGTTGCAGTACCTGAATGGTACGGCGAATTTCTTCATCACGACCAATCACCGGATCGAGCTTGCCCTGCTCCGCGCGCTCGGTCAGGTCGACGGTATATTTTTGCAAGGCCTGACGTTGGTCTTCAGCCCCTTGATCGTTCACGCTTTCACCTCCGCGCATTTGTTCAACTGCCTGAGTGATATTGGCGGTGGTCGCCCCGGCCGATTTCAGTAGGTCGGTCAGCGTGCCGCGAGACTCAAGCGCAGCCAGAACGAACAGTTCCGACGAAATAAAGTTGTCCCCACGTTTTTGCGCCAGCTTGTCGCAAAGATTCAGTACACGCACCAGATCCTGAGACGGCTGTACGTCGCCGCCGGTGCCTTCCACCTGCGGTAAACGGCTCAGCGCCTGATCAATACTCGTGCGTAACTGGCCAGCATTAATGCCAGCGGACGTTAATAAAGGACGTACCGATCCCCCTTCCTGATTCAGTAAGGCGCTCATTAAATGAAGAGGTTCGATGAATTGGTTGTCGTGCCCCAGTGCGAGCGACTGGGCATCGGCAAGAGCAAGCTGGAATTTATTAGTAAGACGATCCAGACGCATAACTCCTCCCATAACAGGTCAAAATTGCTACTGGAGATTAAATGAGGTCATCCCTCAATTATTCAAGGTGAATGACCTGAATTATGTGAAAAGAAAATTACACGTACCGGATCGTCTTGATTCTTTAGGTTATATCAGCCAAATAAAACTTGCCATACGACCTGTGATCTTGTCGCGACGATAAGAGAAGAAAGTCTCACTTTCGCTGTAGGTACAGCGATCGCCGCCATAGACGCTTTCAACTCCCACATTCGCCAGACGTTGACGCGCAAGCTGATAAATATCCGCCAGATATTTTTCGCCGCGCGCCTGAAATGCGCTGCTCGCCTTCGCATCTTTTGCGATAAACGCTTCACGCACTTCAGCCCCCACTTCAAAAGCAGCAGGGCCAATAGCCGGACCCAGCCAGGCGATAATGTTTTCAGGTTTATCGGCAAAGCAGGCGACCGTCTCTTCCAGCACACCTTCACATAATCCGCGCCAGCCCGCATGAGCCGCCGCCACTTCCGTTCCCGCGCGATTACAAAACAACACGGGCAAACAGTCCGCCGTCATCACCGCGCAAACGGTGCCGGGGGTATTGCTGTACGACGCATCCGCACGTTTGGATGCATAAGGCTCGCCGGTGAGTTTCAACACGTCCTTGCCATGCACCTGTTCAAGCCAGACGGGTTTTGACGGCAAATTGCCCGCAGCAAAGAGTCTCTTGCGATTCTCTTCCACATGTTCCGGGTTATCGCCGCAATGGGCGCCCAGGTTCAGAGAATCGTAAGGCGGTAAGCTGACACCGCCTGTACGTACAGAACTACAGGCTGCAACCCCCTCCGGGATTGGCCACTGCGGAACAATTAGCTTACTCATAACCAGTCTACATCATCCTTATGTTCTTCGAAGTCAGCGCGCATCACGTCAATCAGCTCCACCATATCCTGCGGAATCGGCGCATGCCACTCCATTTCAATACCGGAAATCGGATGGTAAAGACGCAGCATTGTCGCGTGCAGCGCCTGGCGATCAAACTGACGCAACGTGGAGATAAACGCTTCCGATGCCCCCTTCGGTGGACGCGGACGACCGCCATACACCTGATCGCCCACCAGCGGATGCGTGATATGCGCCATGTGCACGCGGATCTGGTGCGTACGTCCGGTTTCCAGACGCAACCGCAGACGCGTATGCACACGGAAATGTTCCATGATGCGGTAGTGAGTCACCGCAGGTTTCCCCATTGGATGCACTGACATATGGGTTCGTTTGGTCGGGTGACGGCTGATCGGTTCATCTACCGTACCGCCCGCCGTCATATGTCCAATCGCGACCGCTTCATACTCACGGGTAATTTCACGCAGCTGCAAAGACTCCACCAGTCGCGTTTGCGCCGGAACCGTTTTCGCCACCACCATCAGACCTGTGGTGTCTTTATCCAGACGATGCACAATACCCGCGCGCGGTACGTCAGCAATCGGCGGGTAGTAATGCAACAGCGCGTTCAGTACCGTACCATCAGGATTACCGGCGCCAGGGTGAACCACTAAATCGCGCGGTTTGTTGATGACAAGGATATCGTCATCTTCGTAGACGATATCCAGCGGGATATCCTGCGGCTCAAAGCGGATCTCTTCGTCGATTTCCGCGTTAATGGAAACCTGTTCGCCGCCCAATACTTTTTCTTTCGGTTTATCGCAAAGTTTACCGTTGACCAGCACGCGCCGATCGAGAATCCATTCTTTTATGCGCGAACGTGAATAATCCGGGAACATTTCGGCCAAAGCCTGATCTAAGCGTTGACCGAGTTGGTTTTCGGATACCGTTGCGGTGAGTTGTACTCGTTGTGCCATATACAGCTTCTTCGTTTAACGTTGGGTTTTACGGCTTTGCCGTTTAATATAGTGTGCTATTGTAGCTGGTCTTAACCGGGAGCAGGAACAGAGAATCTCCCGTAAAACATTTTGAGGAAAGTCAAAACGTCATGACGCGCATGAAATATCTGGTGGCAGCAGCCACGTTGAGCCTGTTTTTGGCGGGTTGCTCTGGTTCAAAGGAAGAGGTGCCCGATAATCCGCCTAACGAAATCTACGCGACTGCCCAGCAAAAGCTGCAGGACGGTAACTGGAAACAGGCAATAACGCAATTGGAAGCGTTGGATAACCGTTATCCATTTGGACCGTATTCTCAGCAGGTGCAGTTGGATCTGATCTACGCCTACTACAAAAACGCCGATCTGCCGTTAGCTCAGGCCGCCATCGATCGTTTTATTCGCCTCAATCCGACACACCCGAATATTGATTATGTCATGTATATGCGCGGTCTGACCAATATGGCGCTGGATGACAGCGCGCTGCAAGGTTTCTTCGGCGTCGATCGTAGCGATCGCGATCCGCAGCACGCCCGAGCTGCATTCAATGATTTCTCAAAGCTGGTGCGTAGCTATCCGAACAGCCAGTACACGACCGACGCCACCAAACGTCTGGTCTTCCTGAAAGATCGTCTGGCGAAGTATGAATACTCCGTTGCCGACTACTACACCGCTCGCGGCGCATGGGTTGCCGTGGTAAACCGTGTGGAAGGTATGCTGCGCGACTTCCCGGATACGCAGGCGACGCGCGACGCTCTGCCGCTGATGGAAAACGCTTATCGTCAGATGCAGATGACGACTCAGGCTGACAAAGTGGCGAAAATTATCGCCGCCAATGGTCGCAACACCTGATTGCGTACTGAACGCAAAACGGCAGCCCGAAGGCTGCCGTTTTTTTATCCATTTTGCGCTGTTGCTGAAGCGGTTTCAGTACAACGCATCCCGTCAAATATGGCCCCCTTTCAGCTATTCCTCAAGTAAAAAATCCGTTGTTCCTGCGATAACTCACAAAAAGGCTTCCTTGACAAAAAGTGACAAAATAATGTGATTTAAATCACGCTTTTTGACATTGGGAACGGTATGCTGGAATCACCAAGACGGGAAAGACAAGAGGTAAAATTTATGACAATGAACATTACCAGTAAACAAATGGAAATTACTCCGGCAATACGCCAGCATGTCGCAGACCGTCTCGCCAAACTAGAAAAATGGCAAACTCACCTGATTAATCCACATATCATTCTGTCTAAGGAGCCACAGGGTTTCATCGCTGATGCCACCATCAATACCCCGAACGGACATCTGGTCGCCAGCGCAAAACACGAAGATATGTACGCCGCCATTAACGATTTGATCAACAAGCTGGAACGGCAGCTCAATAAAGTGCAGCACAAAGGCGAAGCCCGTCGTGCCACAACTTCAGTAAAAGACGCCAACTTCGTCGAAGCAGAAGAAGAGTAGTCCCTTACATTGAGTGTATCGCCAACGCGCCTTCGGGCGCGTTTTTTGTTGACAGGATTAAAACAGTACGGGTACTTTACTGAAGTCGCTCAAGGAAACTGACATGAAACTTATCCCGTTCTTCTTCGCATTCTTTTTTACCTTCCCCTGAATGGGAGGCGTTTCGTCGTGTGAAAAAGAATGCGAAGACGAACAATAAGGCCTCCCACACGGGAGGCCTTTTTTATTGATAACAAGAAAGGCAACACTATGACATCGGAAAACCCGTTACTGGCGCTGCGAGAGAAAATAAGCGCTCTGGATGTAAAATTACTGGCCTTACTGGCGGAGCGTCGTGAACTGGCCGTTGAAGTCGGGAAAGCGAAGCTGCTTTCTCATCGCCCGGTGCGTGATATCGACCGCGAGCGCGACCTGCTGGACAGGCTGATCGCGCTTGGCAAAACCCATCATCTGGACGCGCACTATATTACTCGCCTGTTCCAGCTCATCATTGAAGATTCCGTCCTTACCCAGCAGGCGCTGTTGCAGCAACATCTGAACAAAATTAACCCGCATTCAGCGCGTATTGCCTTTCTTGGACCAAAAGGGTCGTACTCGCACCTCGCTGCGCGCCAGTATGCCGCCCGCCACTTTGAACAGTTTATTGAAAGCGGCTGCGCAAAATTCGCTGATATCTTTAATCAGGTCGAAACCGGGCAAGCGGACTACGCCGTCGTGCCGATTGAGAACACCAGTTCAGGCGCGATCAACGACGTCTACGATCTGTTGCAGCACACCAGCCTCTCTATCGTGGGCGAGATGACCATTATAATCGACCACTGCGTGCTGGTTTCAGGGACGACCGATTTAAACACCATTGAGACGGTCTACAGCCACCCGCAGCCGTTCCAGCAGTGCAGTAAATTCCTTAACCGCTATCCGCACTGGAAAATTGAGTACACTGAAAGCACCTCTGCGGCGATGGAAAAAGTGGCGCAGGCGAACTCTCCACGCGTGGCGGCGCTGGGTAGCGAAGCCGGTGGCGTGCTGCATGGGCTACAGGTGCTGGAACGAATCGAAGCCAACCAGACGCAGAATATTACCCGTTTCGTGGTGCTGGCGCGCAAAGCCGTCAATGTTTCCGACCAGGTCCCGGCGAAAACCACGCTGCTGATCGCCACGGGTCAACAGGCAGGTGCGCTGGTTGAGGCGCTGCTGGTGCTGCGCAATCACAACCTGATCATGACCAAACTGGAGTCCCGTCCGATTCACGGCAACCCGTGGGAAGAGATGTTTTATCTCGATATCCAGGCCAACCTGGAATCACCGGAGATGAAAAAAGCGCTGAAAGAGTTGGGGGAAATTACCCGCTCAATGAAGGTACTGGGCTGCTACCCCAGCGAGAACGTTGTGCCTGTCGATCCGAACTAACTGTTTGATAATGCCGGATGGCGCTACGCTTATCCGGCCTACGATTCATGCAATTTTGTAGGCCGGATAAGACGCACCTGCGTCGCCATCAGGCATCTCACTTATTGTCGGCTATCGTTAGCCTGGCGTAACAGCGTGCGACTTTCGTTCTGGAAGCGTTTGGCATAATCACCAAACCAATGCTCAACCTTACGGAAACTGTCGATAAAGGCCTGCTTGTCGCCCTGCTCCAGCAAACCAATCGCGTCGCCAAAACGTTTATAGTAGCGTTTGATCAGCGCCAGGTTATTTTCCGACGACATAATAATATCGGCATACAGCTGCGGGTCCTGCGCAAACAGTCGCCCAACCATCGCCAGTTCGAGACGGTAAATCGGTGACGACAGCGCCAGCAGTTGTTCCAGCTGGACATTCTCTTCCGCCAGGTGCAAACCGTAAGCGAACGTCGCAAAGTGACGCAGCGCCTGAATAAACGCCATATTCTGATCGTGCTCAACGGCGCTAATCCGATGCAGCCGCGCGCCCCACACCTGAATTTGCTCAAGGAACCACTGATACGCCTCCGGCTGACGGCCATCGCACCAGACAACCACCTGCTTTGCCAGACTGCCGCTGTCCGGGCCAAACATCGGGTGTAAGCCCAGTACCGGGCCATCGTGCGCCGCCATCATCGCCTGTAGCGGTCCGTTTTTAACCGATGCAAGATCGACCAGAATACAGTCCGCAGGCAAACGCGGTAATTTCGCGATCACCTGCTCCGTGATATGAATCGGCACACTTACGATCACCATCCCGGCATCGGCCACGATCTCCTGCGCCCGTCCCCAGTCCTGTTGCTCAAGTATGCGTACCTGATATCCCGACAGCGTGAGCATTTTTTCAAACAAACGGCCCATCTGACCGCCGCCGCCGACGATAACCACCGGGCGCAGAGAAGGACAAAGCGTCTTAAACCCTTTGTCATTCTCACTGGAGTAAGACTCACGCATCACCCGACGCAAGACGTCTTCAATCAGATCGGGAGGAACGCCAAGCGCTTCCGCCTCCGCACGGCGCGAAGCCAGCATAGACGCTTCACGCTCAGGCACGTAAATCGGCAGCCCAAAGCGACTTTTCACTTCACCGACTTCGGCCACCAGCTCCAGACGCTTAGCCAGTAAATCCAGCAGCGCCTTATCCACTTCATCTATTTGATCGCGTAACGCGGTCAACTCAGCAACCATAACCAACCTCTTATGCTACACGCGCCACCAGTTGGCCGTTCAGGTCCTGATGAATTTCACGCAGCAGCGCATCCGTGGCTTCCCAACTGATACACGCATCCGTAACAGACACGCCGTATTTCATTTCACTGCGCGGTTGCTCGGAGGACTGGTTGCCTTCGTGAATATTACTTTCAATCATCAAGCCAATAATGGAACGGTTGCCGTCTTTGATCTGCGCGACCACAGACTCTGCCACGGCAGGCTGGCGACGGTAATCTTTATTCGAGTTACCATGGCTGCAATCTACCATCAGAGACGGGCGGAGTCCTGCCTGTTCCATCTCTTTTTCACACTGCGCGACATCTGCCGGGCTGTAGTTTGGCGCTTTCCCACCGCGCAGAATGACATGGCCATCCGGGTTGCCCTGCGTTTGCAGCAGAGCGACCTGCCCCGCCTGGTTGATACCGACAAAACGGTGTGACTGAGCAGCGGCACGCATGGCGTTAATCGCCGTCGCCAGGCTGCCATCCGTCCCGTTTTTAAAGCCAACGGGCATGGAAAGGCCAGAGGCCATTTCACGGTGGGTTTGGGATTCGGTCGTACGCGCGCCGATTGCCGACCAGCTAAACAGATCGCCCAGGTATTGCGGGCTGTTTGGATCTAACGCTTCCGTCGCCAGCGGCAAGCCCATGTTCACCAGTTCCACCAGAAGTTGACGCGCAATCTTCAGGCCAGTTTCCACATCAAACGAGCCATCCATATGAGGATCGTTAATCAACCCTTTCCAGCCGACAGTGGTACGGGGTTTTTCAAAATAGACGCGCATTACCAGGTAGAGGCTATCGCTGACCTCTGCGGCAAGAGTTTTAAATCGACGTGCGTATTCCAGAGCGGTTTCAGGATCGTGGATAGAACAAGGGCCGCACACCACCAGCAGGCGCGGATCGCGACCGGCGATGATGTCAGAAATCGTTTTACGTGACTGGGCGATTTGCGCCTCTTGCGACAAACTCAGCGGGAACGCCGCTTTGAGTTGTTCCGGGGTCATCAGAACCTGTTCGTCGGTAATGTGTACGTTGTTCAGCGCGTCTTTTTGCATGATGGCGATCCTGTTTAGCTCGTTTGCGATAAATGATCCTCACAGAGGATGGCGTAACGATAACATAATCGGTAAAGATTTCAATCCACATTCCGTAAATTTTACTTTACATAAACCATTTATCTCGCAATTAACGCCACTCAAATCGTACATAAAAATTTACATCATTGTATTTGCGAATCCACTATGCTTTGAAAAACACAGGAGAACAGGCAATGAAGCGTTTCGCAGGCGCCTTATTTGTTTTATTCATCAGCGGATGTCAGATCGATCCTTACACGCATGCTCCCACCTGGACCGCGACCGACTGGTATAGCGCCGGTATCGAAGATGCGATTTCAGGCGTTGCCGTCAAAGATAACGAAACACTGGCTGACGCCTGGAACGATCCTGACGTGGAGCGAACGCAATATCTTAAGGGCTACGCCGAAGGCCAGCGAAAAACCTGCCAGTTAAACTTTGTCCACGCCAGAGGACTGGCCGGAAAAACATTTCCCGCCAGTTGCGACACGGTTGAAAACGCCAGTCAATTGCATGATGCCTGGCAAAAAGGCGCAGACGAAGGTGTTCGCTCAATGCGGCTAAATTAATTAAGACCTTACCAATAAATAAGTATGGGATTTAACTTAAGGAAATACCATTAATCGGCATGGTGTAATGACTGACAGGCAAAATAATGTTATTTTGCTGCAAACAATCACGGATGTATTTTGATGCTTTTTGACTGACGCTGGTGGGCACCTGTTTATGAGCTTTTCTCACCGACTCATACTCCTGCTAACGCTATTACTGGCAGGATTACCACTGTATGCTCAGGGCATCACAGAAGAAGCGAAATCTGTACGCTCAATCGTTTCCGGTATCGTCAGCTATACACGCTGGCCTGCATTATCTGGCCCTCCACGGCTATGTATTTTCGCCTCGTCTCGTTTTGCCGATGTGCTGAACGACAACAGCGCCAGGTCATTACCTTATCTGCCCGTCATCATCCGCACGGAGCAGGAAGCTCTGACAGCCCGTTGCGATGGCTTTTATTTCGGCAGTGAATCTCCGGCGTATCAGGTAGAATTAACGAATAAATATCCGTCTAAGGCATTGTTATTAATTGCCGAACAAAATACTGAATGCATTATTGGCAGCGCATTTTGTCTGATCATAAACAATGATGAAGTCAGATTTTCCGTAAATCTGGATTCCCTGTCACGCAGTGGCGTAAGAGTGAACCCCGACGTATTGATGCTTGCACGGAATCAAAAGCATGGATAAGGATTTTTTCCCTACAACGCGCCCGACCTTTAAGCGTACATTACGCCGGATCAACATGATCAGCGTACTGGTCACCATGTTGCTGATCTGGCTGCTGCTTTGCGTCGCCTCTGTCCTGACGCTGAAACAATATGCGCAAAAAAATCTGGATCTGACTGCCGCGACAATGACCCATAGTCTTGAGGCCGCATTGGTGTTTTCCGATGGCGTCGCCGCGACAGAAACGCTGGCCGCGCTGGGACGCCAGGGGCAGTTCTCGGCCGCAGAGGTTCGCGATAAAAACCAGAAGGTGATCGCCTCCTGGTACTATGACGCACAAGCGTCGGACGATAAGCTCAATGGCCTGATCAGCCAGTGGCTTTTCCCGCTGCCGGTGACTCAGCCCGTCTGGCACAATGGCAAAATTATCGGCGAGGTCTGCCTGACCGCGCGCGACAGCTTGATTGGTCATTTTATCTGGCTCTCGCTGGCGGTTCTTACCGGGTGTATTTTGCTCGCATCCGGCATTGCGTTAATGCTCACGCGTTATTTGCATAATGGCGTGGTGGACGCGCTGCAAAACATCACCGATGTGGTACATGATGTACGCACGAACCGTAACTTTTCACGTCGCGTTTCTGAGGAACGCATTGAAGAGTTCCATCTTTTTGCCCAGGATTTCAACAGCCTGCTGGATGAGATGGAAGAGTGGCAACTGCGGCTACAGGCTAAAAACGCCCAGCTTTTGCGTACCGCGCTGCACGACCCCCTTACTGGTCTTGCTAATCGTGCCGCCTTTCGTAACAGCATAACCGAGTTGATGAACGACAGCTCCGCCCGTAGCTGTTCGGCGCTGCTATTTCTGGACGGCGATAATTTCAAATTCATTAACGATACATGGGGGCATGCCGCAGGAGATCGCGTTTTGATCGAGGTCGCCCGGCGACTGGCGGAGTTTGGCGGCAATCACCACCAGCCATATCGACTTGGCGGAGATGAATTCGCCATGGTGCTTTACAACGTGCATTCGGAGTACGAAGTTAAACGCATTTGTTCGGCATTATCGCAAGAATTTAATCGCCCCTTTGATCTGCATAACGGGCATCTGGCGAGTATGACGCTGAGTATTGGTTTCGCGCTGACGTGGGAACATGCTTCCGCAGAAAAATTACAAGAGTTGGCCGATCGTAATATGTATCAGGCCAAACATCAGCGTTCTGAACGTTCAATTAAATAACAGGAATAGATATATGCTAAAGCGACTTTTCTCCCCGATCATTCTGATAGCGTTGATTCTGGCGGGTTGCCAGACGCCGCAGGGGAAATTTACGCCCGAACAAGTTGCGGCAATGAAATCCTATGGGTTTACTGAATCAGCAGGCGACTGGTCTCTGGGGCTGTCTGACAACATTTTATTTGATAAAAACGACTATAAGTTACGCCCGGAAAGCCAGCAGCAAATCCGCGAGATGGCCTCCAGGCTGGCAGCCACCGGGCTGAAACATGCCCGTATGGATGGCCATACTGACAACTACGGCGAAGACAGTTATAACGAGGCATTGTCGCTCAAGCGCGCCAATGTGGTTGCTGACGCCTGGGCCGAAGGCGCCAACATCCCACGCAGCAATCTGACGACGCAGGGTTTAGGTAAAAAGCACCCGGTCGCCAGCAATCAGAGCGCGAAAGGTCGTGCTGAAAACCGCCGCGTTGCCGTCGTCATCAGCACGCCGTAATGTTAGTCAACTGGCTGCGCAAGGGCGGCGCGAGACGTGCTGAACCAGCGCAGCCAGTCGATAACGATAAATACCAGCAGACTGCCTCCCAGCACCGGCATCGCCATCCCCAGGGCGACAGCCAGCACCAGAACCCCGCACCTTCCCGGCCAACCTAACGTAAGCCAACACTGCATCAGCGTTTGTGCCGGGTTAACGCCTGACCTGGCCGGTCGGCGAATCCACCACAGACGGTAGCCGATAATAATCATCAGGCAAAGCCCGATGCCGAAGGCGATCAGCAGTAACTGATTTGGCAGACCAAACAGTATGCCCATATGGAAATCGACGCCCCAGCGCGTCAGCTTTGCCATAAGCGGAAAGTCAGCAAAATGCGTCCGGTCGATAACATGCAGGGTTGCGGCGTCTACTGATACCGCATCAACCTGTGTCGGCCAGCGGCGATCAATTTCAGTTACCGTCCAGCCATGTTGCGCATCTTTGGCCGGACGAATCTCCAGCTTTTTAGCATCAATTCCCGCCGCCTGCGCCGTATGCAGAACCGCATCAAACTGGCTGACATCCATATGCATAACCGGCATTTCCTGCCCGGCATGATGATCGGCATGTTCATCAGCAGGGTGTTCATCGCCATAAAGCTGCGTATTCACCTGCGGCGTCAGCCAGCCAAAAGCCGCACGCATTTTATCCACGTTGCCTCCGGCCCACTGGGACCAGGTTAAACCGGTTGCCGAGAACAGCAGCATCCCCGCCAGCAGTAACCACCCCAGCATTACGTGTAAACGCCGGTTATTTTGCACCCGATTATTCAGCCGACGTTTTGGTCGGGTGAAATACCAGAGCATGATGCCGCCAGTCGCCGCAACCCACATCCAGGAGGCCGCCAGCTCGCTGTAAATTCGCCCGATATCCCCCAATAGCAAAGAGCGGTGAGCATAATCAATCCACTGACGCAGGGGCAAAATGCCACTGGTGCCATAGACCGTCATATCGCCTTTCACCGCCAGCGTCACTGGATCGATGAAAATCGCCCGGTTCTCAGAAGCGGCAAGTCCGGGGTCGGCAAACATCACCCGCGTCGTTGCGCCCTCTTCAAGAGCGGGACGAACGGCATGCAGTCGTAAATGCCCTCCCGTCACCTGTTGGGCAACGGCGATTTGCGCCGCCAGCGGTTGCCGCTCTCCTTGCTCTGTGCCCTGTAGCGCCGGTGCATAGAGCGCCTCTTCCAGTTGCGGCGTCGCAACGTAGAGCGTACCAGTTAAGGCCGCTACAAAGATAAATGGCCCGACAAACAGACCTGTGTAGAAATGAAAACGTCGCAGCAGGGTTATCCATGCCGCGCGCGGAGTGCAGGTCGTCATACTTTTCCTCAGAGAAAGCACACATGTGTCGTGACGCTTATGCGCACAAACGTATTGTTAGATTCAGGAAACAGCAGACCTGCGCGGCGGCGCGCGCGTATCGGGATAAAGCCAGGGGAAGAAATGCCAGTGTTTAACAACCGGGCGTGGCGGCGCCAGCTTTTGTCTGAGCAGCATCCCGGACAACAGGATGACCAGCGCCAGTATCAGGCCAGGAACATGGGTCAGGAGGACGCAATACCCGCACGCTTCACCGTGATCGACAGGCATCGGCATTGATGAAGACTGCCCATGATGTCCAACATGTTCAGCCATCATGCTCATGTCATGATGCATACCAGGCATGGCGCTCATGGGATCTTTTTGCAACGAGACGGAGATAAGCGGCGCCACCACGATCAGCAGGATCGCAAACATCGCGAGCCATGTCGCGTTGCGTTGATACGCAGGCTGACGAAATGTACCGATAACCACTGCCCCTCCCGTAACGAACGGGCATTGTAAATGATTTATGAACTAATGGTTAATATTGTGAGCTTCATGAAGATAAAAAAAGGGCCAGCCAACTGGCCAGCCCTTTCTTACAGGATGTCGCCTGAGCGATATCTTAGTTAAGACGCTCTTTAATACGAGCAGCCTTACCAGTACGCTCACGCAGGTAGTACAGTTTAGCTTTACGAACGGCACCACGACGTTTAACAGCAATGCTGTCAACTACCGGAGAGTGAGTCTGGAAGACACGCTCAACGCCTTCGCCGTTGGAAATTTTACGAACAGTGAATGCAGAGTGCAGACCGCGGTTACGAATAGCGATAACCACGCCCTCGAATGCCTGCAGACGTTTTTTGGAACCTTCAACAACCCATACTTTCACTTCCACGGTATCACCCGGACGGAAGGAAGGTACGTCCTGCTTCATCTGCTCTTGTTCAAGTTGCTTAATAATGTTGCTCATAATTTAATCTCTTATCCTGGGTAAACTGATATTTGGGGGTCTCAGACCAGCCCATCATGTTTATGTTGCTGTTGTGCGTGTTCCGTTTTGAACTCCGCCAGCAACCTTGCTTGCTCTTCAGTCAGAGCCAGGTTTTCCAGAAGTTCAGGTCTTCTAAGCCAGGTTCGGCCCAGCGACTGTTTCAAACGCCAGCGACGTATCTCAGCATGGTTTCCTGACAGCAATACTGCCGGTACTTCCATCCCTTCCAACACTTCAGGTCGAGTATAGTGTGGACAGTCCAGTAATCCGTCGGCAAAGGAATCTTCGATTGCCGATGCCTCATGACCCAGAACCCCCGGAATGAACCGGGAAACGGAGTCAATCAGCGTCATTGCTGGTAACTCACCCCCACTGAGTACGTAATCGCCGATTGACCATTCTTCGTCAATTTCGGTTTGAATCACGCGCTCATCTATTCCTTCGTAGCGACCGCACACCAGAATCAGTTTCTGATTCGTTGCCAGTTCGCTGACGCCCGCTTGATCAAGCTTGCGTCCCTGAGGTGACAGATAGATCACCTTAGCGCCTTCACCCGCCGCGCTTTTTGCTGCATGAATAGCGTCCCGCAAGGGTTGCACCATCATTAACATCCCCGGTCCGCCGCCGTAAGGACGATCGTCCACGGTACGGTGCCGGTCATGCGTGAAGTCACGAGGACTCCAGCTCTGGATGCTCAGCAGGCCATTTTTTACTGCCCGGCCAGTTACCCCGTAATCGGTAATTGCGCGGAACATTTCAGGAAACAGGCTAACGATACCTATAAACACAAGCCAATCCCCATAACGCCGACTTTTACCGTTTATCCGGTGGTTTAAAAACCAGGATCCCAATCTACTTCGATAGTACGAGTAGCGAGATCGACTTTCTTGATAACCTGCCCATCGAGGAACGGCACAAGACGTTCCTTGATACCAAACGCATCTTTCAGGTTTGCCTTGATGACGATGACGTCATTCGAACCGGTTTCCATCATATCGACGACTTTACCGAGATCGTAGCCTTCAGTGGTCACTACCTGGCAGCCCATAAGGTCTTTCCAGTAGTAGGAACCATCTTCCAGCGCTGGCAACTGCGAGGAATCCACGACAATTTCGCAATTGGTCAGTAGATTCGCCGAATCACGATCGTCAACGCCTTTCAGCTTGATGATCAGATCCTGATTGTGGTGCTTCCAGCTTTCCAGCTGTACTTGCTGCCACTGACCCGCCTTCTGGATAAACCAGGGCTGATAGTCAAAAATGCTTTCGGCGTCTTCGGTGGAAGAAAACACTCTGAGCCACCCACGAATACCGTAAGACGACCCCATTTTCCCCAAAACGATGGGTTCAACGGGCGCTTGCGCAGTGAGTTGCTTGCTCATCATGACCACCGTGACAGATTAAGCTGCTTTGTTTGCTGCTTTGATCAGCGCTGCAACGCGATCAGAAATAGTCGCGCCCTGGCCAACCCAGTGAGCGATGCGATCCAGATCCAGGCGGGTGCCTTCTTCTTTTTCGCTGGCGATCGGGTTGAAGAAGCCAACGCGCTCAATGAAGCGACCGTTGCGTGCATTACGGCTGTCGGTAACAACAACCTGGTAGAACGGACGCTTTTTAGCGCCGTGACGAGCTAAACGAATAGTAACCATAACATCCTCTTGTGTGAATAAAACACCCAGGCCCCATCGAGGAACGGAGCCCGGGTGTCATATTAAAAGCCCGAAAATTTTACTGATTTCTGGGAAAATTGCAATCAACATGTGATGAGGCTTTATACCAGGGCGTTACCGTTGCAGCCAGTTTGGCGTCGGCGTGCGCACAGAAAGCGGAGCGTACATGCAGTACGTGAGCATTTCGAGCACACCCCGACGTCAAAATGGCAAATAAGGTAGCCCGATATATTTATCTACCTGGGAAGCCAGGCGGCATCATACCCTTCATGCCACGCATCATCTTCGCCATCCCGCCTTTCTTCATTTTCTTCATCATGCGCTGCATGTCGTCGAACTGTTTCAGAAGACGGTTAACGTCCTGTACCTGCATGCCACAACCGGCTGCGATACGGCGTTTACGTGAACCTTTGATGATTTCTGGCTTCGCGCGCTCTTTCAGCGTCATCGAGTTGATGATCGCCTCCATCCGCACCAGCACCTTGTCATCCATCTGCGATTTCACGTTGTCAGGAATCTGGCCCATGCCCGGCAGCTTGCCCATCAGGCTCGCCATACCGCCCATGTTTTTCATCTGGTTGAGCTGTTCGAGGAAATCGTTCAGATCAAAGCCGTCGCCTTTTTTCAGTTTGCTGGCTAATTTCTCAGCCTGCGCGCGGTCAACTTTGCTTTCAATATCTTCGATCAGCGACAGCACGTCGCCCATGCCGAGAATACGGGACGCGATACGATCCGGGTGGAACGGCTCCAGCGCTTCGGTTTTCTCGCCAACGCCGAGGAATTTAATCGGCTTGCCGGTGATATGACGAATAGAGAGCGCGGCACCGCCACGGGCGTCACCGTCGACTTTCGTCAGCACCACGCCGGTCAACGGCAGCGCTTCGTTAAACGCTTTCGCGGTATTCGCGGCATCCTGACCGGTCATCGCATCGACCACAAACAGGGTCTCTACCGGATTAATAGAAGCGTGGACCTGTTTGATTTCGTCCATCATCGCTTCATCGACGTGCAGGCGACCGGCGGTATCCACCAGCAGCACGTCGTAGAATTTGAGTTTCGCTTCTTTCAGCGCGGCATTGACGATATCAACCGGCTTCTGACCGACGTCAGACGGGAAGAAATCGACGTCAACCTGCTGCGCCAGGGTTTCCAGCTGTTTGATCGCCGCCGGGCGATAAACGTCGGCAGAGACGACCAGCACTTTCTTCTTGTGCTTCTCGCGCAGGAATTTACCCAGCTTACCGACGCTGGTGGTTTTACCGGCACCCTGCAAGCCCGCCATCAGCACGACGGCTGGCGGCTGTGCGGCCAGATTCAGGGTCTGGTTCTCTTCGCCCATCGCCGCAACCAGTTCGTTGCGCACAATCTTGACGAACTCCTGCCCCGGCGTCAGGCTCTTGTTAACTTCATGACCAACCGCTTTCTCTTTTACGCGATTGATAAACTCTCGCACTACAGGAAGCGCAACGTCAGCCTCCAGCAGCGCCATGCGCACTTCGCGCAGCGTCTCTTTAACGTTGTCTTCAGTAAGGCGTCCACGGCCACTGATATTGCGCAGCGTGCGCGACAAACGATCGGTTAAATTATCAAACATTGTCTCTCGCCTGGGGTGGAAACGGTTGGTCGCTAGCGCGACACATATACAGAATTTTGTCGCAGTATAACATGAAGCCGCCTTTGTTGTTATGCAACGGTTGGAGCAGCGGTCACGTAACGCTATACTGCTTCTCTCTCACTGGCCAACTGTCGACACTCCTATGCCCGTTTTTGCTTTACTCGCTCTTGTCGCCTATTCCATCAGCCTCGCGCTGATCGTTCCTGCTTTGCTGCAAAAAAACAGCGGCTGGCGGCGTATGGCTATCCTTTCTGCGGTCATCGCGCTGGTGTGCCATGCTTTTGCGCTGGAAGCCCGAATCCTGCCCGGCGGCGAAAGCGGTCAAAATCTGAGCCTGCTGAACGTCGGTTCGCTGGTCAGCCTGATGATTTGTACCGTCATGACAATTGTCGCTTCACGTAATCGCGGCTGGCTGCTGCTGCCTGTTGTCTACGCCTTTGCGTTGATTAACCTGGCCTTCGCCACGTTCATGCCGAACGAGTACATCACCCACCTCGAAGCCACGCCAGGTATGATGATACACATCGGCCTGTCGCTGTTCGCTTACGCCACATTGATCATTGCCGCGTTGTATGCGTTGCAGCTGGCATGGATCGACTATCAGCTCAAAAACAAAAAGCTGGCGTTCAATAATGAAATGCCCCCGCTGATGAGCATTGAGCGCAAAATGTTTCACATCACGCAGATTGGCGTGGTGCTGCTGACGCTCACGCTGTGTACTGGCCTGTTTTACATGCATAACCTGTTCAGCATGGAAAATATCGACAAAGCCGTTCTCTCTATCGTGGCATGGTTTGTCTATATTGTTCTGTTGTGGGGACATTACCACGAAGGCTGGCGCGGACGTCGGGTCGTATGGTTTAACGTCGCGGGCGCAGGCATTCTGACGCTGGCCTATTTCGGCAGCCGCGTATTGCAGCAGTTTGTAAGCTAAGTCTTAAAGGAGCCCCCCCTGGAACATATCTCCACTACCACGCTGATCGTCACACTGATCATCATGGTGGTTATTTCAGCCTATTTTTCCGGTTCCGAAACCGGCATGATGACGCTGAACCGCTATCGTCTTCGCCACCTGGCAAAACAGGGCAACCGTCCGGCAAAGCGCGTGGAAAAACTACTGCGCAAGCCGGATCGACTGATAAGCCTGGTTCTGATCGGTAATAACCTGGTCAATATTCTCGCCTCAGCCATCGGCACCATCGTCGGTATGCGTCTGTACGGCGATGCGGGCGTGGCGATTGCCACCGGCGTACTGACGTTTGTCGTCCTCGTATTTGCGGAAGTGCTGCCGAAAACCATCGCCGCGCTGTACCCGGAAAAAGTGGCCTACCCCAGCAGTTTTCTGTTGGCGCCTTTGCAGGTGCTGATGATGCCGCTGGTCTGGTTGCTTAACACCATTACCCGGCTGCTGATGCGCATGATGGGCATTAAAACGGATATCGTCATCAGCGGCTCTCTGAGTAAAGACGAACTGCGCACGCTCGTGAATGAATCCCGCTCGCAAATCTCCCGCCGCAACCAGGACATGCTGCTCTCAGTGCTGGATCTGGAAAAGGTCAGCGTGGATGACATCATGGTGCCGCGCAACGAAATTATCGGCATTGATATCAATGACGACTGGAAGTCGATCGTCCGCCAGCTTTCTCACTCGCCGCACGGGCGCATTGTGCTTTACCGCGACTCGCTGGATGACGCCATCAGCATGCTGCGCGTACGCGAAGCCTGGCGGTTAATGTCCGAGAAAAAAGAGTTCACTAAAGAGACCATGCTGCGCGCCGCCGATGAGATCTACTTCATCCCGGAAGGCACGCCGCTCAGCACGCAGCTGGTAAAATTTCAGCGTAATAAAAAGAAAGTCGGGCTGGTGGTCAACGAATACGGGGATATTCAGGGGCTGGTGACGGTCGAAGATATTCTGGAAGAGATTGTCGGCGACTTCACTACCTCTATGTCGCCGACGCTGGCGGAAGAGGTCACGCCGCAGAATGACGGTTCAGTGATTATCGACGGCAGCGCCAACGTGCGGGAAATCAACAAAGCCTTTAACTGGCACCTGCCGGAAGACGATGCGCGGACGGTAAACGGCGTGATTCTGGAAGCGCTGGAAGAGATCCCCATCGCCGGAACGCGCGTGCGCATTGGCCAGTACGATATCGATATTCTCGACGTCCAGGACAATATGATTAAGCAGGTTAAAGTCTTGCCGGTGAAACCGTTGCGGGAGAGTATCTCAGAGTAATGCTGTAGGCCGGGTACGGCGAATGCCGCCACCCGGCACTACGGATGGCAAATTACGCTTTCGCCTTCGCCACAGTTACCATCGCCGCGCGAATAGTACGACCGTTCAGCGTATAGCCTTTCTGCATAATGCCCAGCACGTTACCCGGGGTAACATCCTCAGACTCCACCATCGCAATCGCCTGATGCACGTTCGGATCCAGCGGTACGTTGGTGTCAGCAATCACCTCTACGCCGAACTTACGCACGACATCCAGCATGGATTTCAGCGTCAGCTCAATGCCTTCGACCATTGACGCCATATCTGGATTCGCTTTATCCGCCACTTCCAGCGCACGATCCAGGCTATCGATAACCGGCAACAGCTCATTGACGAATTTTTCCAGCGCGAACTTATGCGCCTTTTCTACGTCCAGCTCGGTACGACGGCGCAGGTTTTCCATTTCCGCTTTGATACGTAACACGCTGTCACGTTCGCGATTCTGGGCTTCAGCAAGCTGCGCTTCCAGATTCGCAATTTTTTCATCGCGCGGATCCACCTGCTCAGCAGAAGCGTCTGATTCAACCGCCTCAACTTCTTCGTGCTGATCCATGATAATTTCTTCCGGGGCTTGCCCCTCAGGCGTTTTCTGTTCTTTACTACTCATGAATTTCTCCGCGTTTTTTTTCGCATTCATCTCGCTAACTTCGCTTATTATGGGGATCAGATTCAGGGTTTCAAGGGAAGCACTCACATTGTCATCAATCTTCGCTACAAGGACCTCGAGAAAATGAACAATCATTTCAAGTGTATTGGCATTGTGGGACATCCACGTCACCCCACTGCACTGACGACACATGAAATGCTCTACCGCTGGCTATGCACAAAAGGTTACGAGGTCATCGTGGAGCAGCAGATCGCCCACGAATTACAGCTGAAAAATGTAAAAACCGGCACGCTGGCGGAAATTGGTCAACTGGCGGATCTCGCCGTCGTTGTCGGCGGGGATGGCAATATGCTCGGCGCGGCGCGCACGCTGGCGCGCTATGACATCAAAGTGATCGGCATTAACCGTGGCAATCTCGGCTTCCTGACCGACCTTGACCCGGACAACGCCCTGCAACAACTCGCGGACGTACTGGAAGGCCATTATATCGCCGAGAAACGCTTTTTACTGGAAGCTCAGGTCTGCCAGCAAAACTGCCAGAAACGCATCAGTACCGCCATCAATGAAGTCGTGCTGCACCCGGGAAAAGTGGCGCACATGATTGAATTTGAAGTGTATATCGACGAAACCTTCGCCTTTTCTCAGCGTTCCGATGGTCTGATCATCTCCACGCCGACCGGTTCCACCGCCTATTCACTCTCGGCGGGCGGCCCCATTCTGACGCCGTCGCTGGACGCCATCACGCTGGTGCCGATGTTCCCGCACACCCTATCCGCACGCCCGTTGGTCATTAACGGCAGCAGCACGATTCGTTTGCGTTTCTCACACCGCCGTAGCGACCTCGAAATCAGTTGCGACAGCCAGATTGCCCTGCCCATACAGGAAGGCGAAGATGTATTGATCCGCCGTTGTGACTACCATCTGAACCTGATACACCCTAAAGATTACAGTTATTTCAACACATTAAGCACAAAACTAGGCTGGTCAAAAAAATTATTCTAATTTAACGCCGCCCTCTTTACTGTATAAAAAACCAGTTTATACTGTATGTAATAACAGTTATGGTTTTTCATACAGGAAAACAGCTATGTTGGCACAACTGACCATCAGCAATTTTGCTATCGTTCGTGAACTTGAGATCGATTTCCAGAGCGGAATGACCGTCATTACCGGTGAAACCGGCGCGGGTAAGTCTATTGCGATTGATGCGCTCGGCTTGTGTCTGGGTGGCCGTGCAGACGCCGACATGGTGCGGGTGGGAGCAACCCGCGCAGACCTGTGCGCCCGCTTCTCACTGAAAGATACGCCAGCAGCGCTGCGCTGGCTGGAAGAAAACCAACTGGAAGAAGGGCGTGAGTGCTTACTTCGCCGCGTCATTAGCAGCGACGGTCGCTCCCGCGGCTTCATCAACGGCACCGCCGTGCCTCTCTCCCAGTTACGGGAACTGGGCCAGTTGCTCATTCAAATTCACGGCCAGCATGCGCATCAGCTACTGACCAAGTCTGAACATCAAAAATCCCTGCTCGACGGCTACGCCAACGAAGCACTTCTGATTCAGGAAATGTCCTCACGCTATCAACTGTGGCATCAAAGCTGCCGCGATCTGGCGCATCATCAACAGCAAAGCCAGGAACGCGCCGCACGTATGGAGCTGCTGCAATATCAGTTGAAAGAACTGAACGAATTTAACCCGCAGCCCGGTGAGTTTGAGCAAATTGATGAAGAATATAAACGACTGGCAAACAGCGGCCAGTTGCTGACGACCAGCCAGAATGCGCTGACGTTGCTTGCTGATGGCGAAGACGTCAATCTGCAAAGCCAGCTGTACACGGCAAAACAGTTAGTCACCGAACTGACGGGCATGGACAGCAAACTGTCTGGCATTCTGGATATGCTGGAGGAGGCCACAATCCAGATAACTGAGGCCAGCGACGAACTGCGTCACTATTGCGACCGTCTGGATTTAGACCCCAATCGCCTGTTCGAACTTGAGCAGCGCATTTCTAAGCAGATTTCACTGGCGCGTAAACATCACGTCAGCCCGGAAGCGCTGCCGCAGTTTTATCAGTCACTGCTCGAAGAACAGCAGCAGCTTGACGATCAGGCCGACTCACTGGAAACCCTGACGCTGGCGGTGAACAAACATCGCCAGCAGGCGCTGGAGACGGCAAAAGCGCTGCATACTCAGCGTCAGCATGACGCGCAGGAACTGGGGCAGTTGATCACCGAAAGCATGCATGCGCTGTCGATGCCGCATGGCCAGTTCACTATTGATGTGAAATTTGATGAGCATCATCTGAGCAGCGACGGTGCCGACCGCGTAGAGTTTAAAGTCACCACAAACCCGGGTCAGCCATTGCAGCCAATCGCAAAGGTCGCTTCCGGGGGCGAACTGTCCCGTATCGCGCTGGCAATCCAGGTCATTACCGCCCGTAAAATGGAAACCCCGGCGCTCATTTTCGATGAAGTCGATGTCGGTATCAGCGGCCCTACTGCGGCCGTTGTCGGTAAACTGCTGCGCCAGTTAGGTGAGTCGACTCAGGTAATGTGCGTCACCCACCTTCCGCAAGTTGCCGGTTGTGGTCATCAGCACTTCTTTGTCAGCAAAGAAACGGACGGCGCCATGACCGAAACACATATGCAACCGCTGGATAAACGCTCGCGATTACAGGAGCTGGCTCGTTTACTTGGCGGCAGCGAAGTGACGCGTAATACCCTCGCAAATGCGAAAGAACTGTTGGCTGCGTAAACTTTTTTGACCCTTTAAGGTCTGAGTACAAAACAAAATCGCCGTAAGACCCGACACCAAAAGGTTTTAAAGTGGTGAAAGGTCTATTATCATCGGCATATTACATATGAGCCGCGTACTGCTCGGGCCCGAAAAGGAATCAAATCACTATGCGCTGTAAAACGCTGACTGCTGCCGCAGCAGTACTACTGATGTTGACCGCAGGCTGTTCCACTCTGGAGCGAGTGGTTTACCGCCCTGACATCAACCAGGGGAACTATCTGACCGCTAACGATGTCGCCAAAGTGCGCGTCGGTATGACGCAACAGCAGGTTGCTTATGCTTTGGGTACACCGATGATGTCCGATCCTTTTGGCACTAACACATGGTTCTATGTGTTCCGTCAGCAACCGGGTCATGAAGGCGTAACGCAACAAACCTTAACGCTGACCTTTAACAGCAACGGCGTGTTGACCAACATCGACAATAAGCCAGCGTTGACCGACAACAAGTAAGATTGTTTTCTGGTGTTAAAAAAGGTGCCATTGGCACCTTTTTTAATTATTGACGAACCTGAACCCGCTTTGCCGAAAGAATGCAGGCCTGATAAGCGTTCAGGCATCCATGATTATTTATTTGCCGATTTCTCCGCTCGCTGTCTGCGCAACTCTTTCGGATCGGCAATCAGCGGTCGATAGATCTCTACCCGATCGCCGTCATGAACCACGTCGGCAAGTTTTGTCGGGCGGCTATAGATACCGACTTTGTTTTTAGCGAGATCGATATCGGTGCGCAGTTCCAGCAAACCGGAAGCACGAATCGCTTCTTCAACCGTCGCGCCTTCCTGCAACGTCACACGCTGTAAATACTGTTTCTCGGGCAGCGCATACGCCACTTCGACGACAATTTTAGCCGACACTGTAAACCTCTTTGGCCCGAACGGTAAACGCCTGCACCATATTAGAAGCCAGCTCTTTAAAGACGCGGCCAAACGCCAGTTCAATTAACTTGTTGGTGAACTCAAAATCGAGGTGGAACTCGATGCGGCACGCTTCCTGGCTGAGCGGCGTAAATTTCCACCCGCCAATCAACTTTTTGAAAGGGCCATCGACCAGATGCATCAGGATGCTCTGGTTATTCGTCAACTGGTTACGTGTCGTGAATGTTTTGCTGATCCCTGCCTTAGACACATCCACGGCCGCCGTCATCTGACCCGGCGTCGATTCCAGCACACGGCTGCCGACGCATCCCGGCAAAAACTGAGGGTAGGACTGAACATCATTCACTAACTTATACATCTGTTCCGCGCTATAAGGGACTAAAGCGGTCCGGCTAATCTGAGGCATAGCAATTTCCATCAACATAAATCGAACAAATAATACCATTTATCCCCAGGTAAAAAAAACGCTATACCTCAACAGGGCCTACGCAGGTTCATGCTAAGATAACGCCTTATCCCCCGCAGGATGAAATGGGGTGTTTTTCGATTTCAGATTACCTATACTGAGCGGCATTATGACGAAGAAAAAAGCACACAAACCTGGCTCAGCCACTATTGCGTTGAATAAGCGCGCCCGACACGAATACTTTATTGAAGAAGAGTTCGAAGCTGGACTCGCCCTGCAAGGTTGGGAAGTTAAATCCCTGCGCGCGGGCAAAGCAAATATTAGCGATAGCTATGTCCTTCTCAGGGATGGCGAAGCGTACCTGTTTGGCGCAAACTTTACGCCAATGGCCGTCGCCTCAACGCACGTCGTGTGCGACCCCACTCGCACCCGTAAACTGCTACTGAACCAACGCGAACTCGACTCCCTGTACGGACGCGTCAATCGTGAAGGTTATACCGTCGTCGCACTTTCACTGTACTGGAAGAACGCCTGGTGCAAAGTGAAAATCGGCGTCGCAAAAGGTAAGAAACAGCATGATAAACGCTCAGACCTGAAAGAACGTGAGTGGCAACTGGATAAAGCCCGTATCATGAAGAATGCAGGCCGCTAAACGTTCCCTGATAACACCGCTTTCGTTGCTGGCTATTTAAGCAAATCGTTCCATCACGCGAAATGAGCGGTAAATCCTTGAAGATAAGGAAAATCGGGGGCTGGTCACGCGTGTCACAACTCTGTTATACTTAACGTAACACATTGGGGCTGATTCTGGATTCGACGGGATTTGCGAAACCCAAGGTGCATGCCGAGGGGCGGTTGGCCTCGTAAAAAGCCGCAAAAAATAGTCGCAAACGACGAAAACTACGCTTTAGCAGCTTAATAACCTGCTCTGAGCCCTCTCTCCCTAGCTTCCGCTCTTAAGACGGGGATCAAAGAGAGGTCAAACCCAAAAGAGATCGCGTGGATGCCCTGCCTGGGGTTGAAGCGTTAAAACTAATCAGGCTAGTTTGGTAGTGGCGTGTCCGTCCGCAGGTGCCAGGCGAATGTAAAGACTGACTAAGCATGTAGTACCGAGGATGTAGGAATTTCGGACGCGGGTTCAACTCCCGCCAGCTCCACCAAAATTCTCCATCGGTGATTACCAGAGTCATCCGATGAAGTCCTAAGAGCCCGCACGGCGCAAGCCCTGCGGGCTTTTTTGTGCCCTCAATTTGTCCCGCGAAGTCTGATGCCAACTAATTAAATCCGAACCTTTTAGGCACCTTGTTAGGCACCTCATAAAGCTTTATTGTTTTTGAGGTGCCTAAAACTATGGAAACCCGGCAATGGCAAGACAAACCAAACCTCTATCCGTTAAGGAAATCGAATCCGCCAAACCTAAGGAAGCGGATTATGTTCTTTACGATGGCGATGGCCTTGAGCTACTCATCAAATCCACCGGAAGCAAAATATGGCAGTTTCGCTATATTCGCCCTGTTACCAAGAAACGTGCGAAAAAGAGCATAGGCCCCTACCCGTCAGTTACCCTTGCCGATGCCAGAAACTACCGGGCGGAGTCACGCTCTCTCCTGGCGAAACAAATCGATCCACAGGAACATCAGCAAGAACAACTTCGCAGTTCGCTGGAGGCCAAAACCAATACTTTCCAGCTCGTAGCTGAACGTTGGTGGAATGCGAAGAAAGCTAGTGTGACAGAAGACTATGCGGAAGATATCTGGCGCTCTCTTGAAAGAGATGTCTTTCCTGCGATTGGCGACGTTAGCGTTACAGATATTAAAGCTCACACACTGGTTCAGGCCGTCCAACCGGTTCAGGCCAGAGGAGCGCTGGAAACCGTCCGTCGCCTGTGCCAGCGCATAAATGAGGTCATGATCTATGCCCAAAATACGGGGCTGATTGATGCGGTACCTAGTGTCAATATTGGCAAGGCATTCGAGAAGCCGCAGAAAAAAAACATGCCCAGCATTCGTCCCGACCAGTTGCCTCAGCTAATGCAGACGATGCGAACGGCTAGCATTAGTCTTTCAACACGATGCCTGTTCATGTGGCAACTTCTTACCATCACCCGCCCTGCCGAAGCGGCTGAAGCTCGCTGGGAAGAGGTAGACATAGAAGCGCGAGAGTGGAAAATTCCTGCAGCACGCATGAAAATGAACCGCGACCATACTGTTCCATTGTCAGATGAAGCAATTGCGATACTGGAGATGATGAAGCCGTTAAGTGGAAATCGAGAATTTATCTTTCCCAGCCGCATCAAGCCAAACCAGCCGATGAACAGTCAGACCGTAAACGCATCGCTAAAACGTGCAGGTTTTGGTGGGGTGCTCGTTTCACACGGTCTGCGATCTATCGCCAGTACAGCCCTTAATGAACAAGGCTTTCCGCCTGATGTGATTGAGGCTGCATTAGCCCACGTGGATAAGAATGAGGTTCGCCGTGCTTATAACCGCAGCGATTACCTTGAACAGCGTCGCCCGATGATGCAATGGTGGGCTGACTTCGTTATGGCTGCTGAGCACGGAAGTATAATTGGAGATGGCATTCGAGGTATAAGGCTTGTCGGCTAAAAATGGTGTAAGCGCTCAGCACGGGCGCTTACACCTTTGTCGGTTATCTGGATTTTCATTTAATCATCTTAGTTTTGTTATTTTTTGATACTTTAGCATTAAAGGCATGTTTCACATCATCAATCTGTAATGACCATCTTTTTAAGATTATCTCGCGCAGTGATTCTTCACTGCTTACATGTGATCCTTGAAAGTTATTTTTTTCGATGAAATTCCACAATGGTTTTATGACATCATCAATCACAGCGCTCTTGTTTTTCCAACCATCCTCAGGAGAATTTTTATAAATCAACCTCACAAGCTCCCCCTGTATAATTTTATATACATCGGCCTTCTTAGTACCTCCTTTTTTTCCTGCGTTAAACCTGATCTTAGAAAGATTCTTTATTTTATCATCTTCGATTTTAAACCAAACCATTCCGAGACATTTATCTAATAGCTCAGAAGCCATAAGTAGTGCATCAAACGCAACTTGTTCATCATCTTGTATAATGGATACTCCCCACTGATACGACATTGAGGCGTGCACCAAATGTGAAATGAATACATCTTCTATCGAACTATCTAAGACAAATGGTCTCATTGTCTCCCTAAAAATCCGATTTTCTAAATCTCTCCAACATTCTTTTATAGGATTATATATTGCGTTGTACTCGTCCTTTCTTTGCAGAACTCCGTTGACCTGATGGTATCTGGATACTCCTTGTGGTGGCTCAACATACGACGATACTTCTGTACCCATCCTTGCAGGATCAAAATACACCAATTTCATTCTTGCAAGCTCCTCCTGCATCGCTGGGCATTTTTCATCCAATGCGTGAGCGTGTTCCTTCCATTCGCAACCTGCCATAGCCTTCGAGAGCTCTTCAAATTTACGTCTGTTTTTTTCATGCAACCTAGCAATGCATGTCATTTTTATCATCATTATCAATAAGTTAAAAGCTGTAAAAAATGTTTTTTTGGTAGCTGCATTTTTTACACTTCAGATTCCGGCTAATCTCTCAAAACCAAAGCGAACCAATGAGAGACAAACAAGTATGATCACTTCAACTGCAGTCAGAATACTCCGCTTACCAGCTGTTATCCATAAAACAGGTATCTCGCGAGCCACAATCTATGACTGGTTGAATCCGAGGTCGCCACGTTACGATCCAACCTTTCCTAAGAAAAGAAAACTTGGGAAACAATCTGTTGGTTGGCTTGAATCAGAAATCGATGAATGGTTATCACATCGTAGTCTTATTAATTAATCTAAAAGAGGAGATGGATAGGGTCTATGTCTAAAAAAAACAGTTCATCGCAAAATAAAGAACTCGGTCTTAAATTCCAGACGCTTCCGACTTTTGCACAACAGTTAATAAGTTACATACATTATAAAACAGGAGCTGCTGCCGAGCTTATTTTAATAGTATTACTTGGGGTAATGGCATTTTCCTGCCAGGATAAATTTGATGTTCAGCTTAAAAATGGGAGAACATTTACATCACTTTATCTCTTGTTATTAGCACGGTCAGGTAGCAGGAAGTCAACGGTATTCAAAGCACTGATGGAAACAATCCATCAAATGGAAAAGGAACTGAAGAATAGTTTTCTGGAAAAGGAAAAACTTTATGAACTGAAAAAAGTATCTTGGGATACGGAATTAAAAGAACTTAAAAAGCAGTTTAGCAAAGCTGTTCGCCAGAAGGTTGATGTAGCTGAAACACGCGAAGCACTGGAGGAATGTCAGAAAAGTGGACCGGTAGCGCCAGTTAGAAAGTATCTTACTAAAAATGATTCAACAAGCGAGGGACTTAAAAAGACATTAGCGCTGGGATCTCCGTCATTGATGCTCGGTTCTGATGAAGCCGGAGGAGTGTTTGACAGTAGCCTTTTTCGTGATATATCAGTTCTCAACTCTCTTTGGGGAGAAGGGAGAATTTCAGACAGCAGAGCATCTCGTGACAGCTACGATGTTGATGATGTCCGGCTGACCATATTGCTGTTACTGCAACCTGCAATATTTAATGATTTTCTAGGCAAGCAAGGGAAAAAATTAAAAAACTCAGGGTTCTTAGCCCGTTTATTACTAATTGATCTGGAGCAAATACCTGAACTATGTGATATCCCTGATATATGTTCATGGTCTGATGAGCCAGGGCTTGATGGCTTTTTCTCTATTCTTGTTAAACATTTGCAAGACGGCATACAGCGTAGAGAAAACAATGAAGAACGTATCTGTATTACTTTATCTGAAGAGGCGAAAGCGCTATGGGAAACACAAAATAAGCGAATCAGGGAACTTATGCAACTAGGAGGTGACTTACATCACTATGATGATTTTGGTTCCAGAATTATGGAGCAAGCTACTCGAATCGCAGCAGTAATGCAAATATTTATCACACCCGACTCACCAATAATTACTAGGGATACTTTTCTGTCAGCAGCTAAAATAAGTGAATGGTGTATTACCCATTTAATTTTAAAAGTTGATTCTACCAGAAGACCTAGCGAGAAAGAAAAGTTGTTATTTTGGCTTGAGGAACATGTTATCAGTAATAAATCTTACGATTTTAGGAGGCACACCATTCGTAGAGATGGTCCAAACTCTCTTAGAAGCATAGAGCGCTTGATGTCCGTTTTAAAGGAACTTGAAAAGGATGGAAAGGTACAGTTATTTAAAGAGGATGGCGTTGACTATGTGAAATATATTGGTTCAGAAGTGCATCCTTTTGATATAGCTAAAGCATCAAAAATACCTTTAATTTCATCTGGATCTATTGCTTTTAATAAACTACTAAAGAATGAATAGCTTCAGAGTAGCTAAGTGTTTTTGGATAATGTTTTTTTGTTCTAAAACTCAATAACCCTGCGGCCTCAACTTAAATGACTAGGGAGGGCAATTCATGATTTTAAGGTGGTATATGTAATATACCTTAGTTAAGGTTCTATACCTAATCAGTGCTTATCCGTAGTAACTTCCCTATAGGAGTTACATCCAACATCACATGGGTAGCGTGAGGGCTACCCATTATCCAAAGATTATTATTTACATACTTAAGGATTATTATGGAATCACAATATTCACTTACCAATGAAGAAATCGAGGAATTGGTAAGTACAGCAGCCCAAAAGTATAAATCTCCTATTGACCTCAATATTCTCAACCGACTACTTAACATGGTCTACGGCACACTGGTGCAGAATAACCGAATACTCGGTATTCGTACTGACTCGAGATTCGCCCAGTCCCATGTACTAGGAGAGCCTGATCTACCAATATGCTTCCAGCGGGATGATGAGAAGGCAATCACTCGCTTCTACGAGTCACTGAAAAGCCAGTTACGAGCGGATCATAACCGGTCAAGAAGACCGGGAGATCCGACATTACCATCTTATGGATGGTGCAGGGAACGTGATACAAGCGAACATCCCCATTATCACCTGATGTTATTGTTCAACGGAGATGTCTACAGGTATCTTGGCAATTACAAAGACCGCAATGGTGATAACATGGCTACCCGTATACAGAAAGCCTGGTGCAGTGCTGTAGGGCTTGCTCACGAAGATTACGCAACATTAACTGAGTTTCCACCAAATGCTGTTTACAGGTTTAGCAGATTTGATGCACTGGATCGTAACCCTGTCTACTGGAATTTCCTAATTCGACTGGCGTATCTGGCGAAAACCAGAACAAAGGATGCCCGCAGCGGTTACCGGAACTTTGGTACAAGCCAATACTCGGGCTAATTATTCGTAAGGCATAGTGCTCAACCCAATAACCGTTGCGCCGGGAAAGGTGTGATCTTACCCGCATAAAAAGCACTCTCCCTAGTGAAGAAATTTTAAATCGTAAATCCAAACCCTGCTACAACCCGCTACATGTAGCAGCTGTAGCAGGCTTCCAGAAAACAAGACGCGCATTTTCAGCTTAAGCGATACGGCTTACAACAACCGGCTTGAACGTTCAAATATCACCTATCAGCGTAAACAGGCAATGTACATGCGGATGGCAGCCTTCCCGGCGGTGAAGACGTTCGAGGAGTACTACTTCACCTTCACCACCGGTGCCCCTCAAAAGCAAATCCAGTCGTTGCGATCCCTGAGCTTCATCGAGTGTAACGAAAACATCATGTTGCTGGGGCAATCAGGCGTGGGGAAAACGCATCTGGCGATAGCCATGGGTTACGAAGCAGTGTGGGCGGATATCAAGGTTTGTTTCACAACAGCAGCAGACCTACAACTACAGCTGTCGACTTGACAGCGCCAGGGTCCCTACAAAATTACACTCAATCACAGTGTCATGGCCCCAAAGCTGCTTATCATCGATGAAATAGGCTATTTGCCGTTCAACCAGGAGGAAGTCAAGATGTTCTTCTAGGTAGAAGAGCGCGATGATCCTGACCTCCAACCTGCCGTTCGGGCAGTGGGACCAGACGTTCGTAAGTGATGCATCCCTGCTCATTCCAAAAAGTAATCCTCTGGCTGAGAATTACCCTGAATAGCTTAAAGCAGAACAGATTATAATATTTGCCCTCATAGGCTATCGCCCAAAGTTACTGGAAAGGATAAGTAAGGGATGCAATTCATCACTAATGGCCAATAACCGTGCCGTGTCTTTCCACTGATTTTTTTATTACTGCGACATAGTCTGTCGCATGCATCTAGCATACTCAGGTCGTTATCTGGTGGAGAATAAACCGGTTAAGTATTGACGGCTATTGCCGATAAATCTGATATATATAAGTGTGTTACACATTCAGCGTGCTGCTACAGGAACCGTAATGGCAAAGCGAACAAATAGCGTCGATACCACGTTTTTTTCTCTTGAGCTGTTGCGTCGTATTCCGCGCAGTCAGCGCATTACCGCCCAAGAGTTGCATCAGCAACTTACAGATGCGGGAATTGAGCGCAATGTGCGTACCATTCAGCGCCAGCTTGAACGCCTTAGCCAGCACTTCGATCTAGAGTGTGATGATCGCTGCCGCCCCTATGGCTGGCGATGGCGGGCAGGTTCGCGAGGCCTGAGCATGGCGCAGCTATCGCCAGCAGAATCGCTGCTGATGCAAATGGCGCAGGCGCATTTAAAGCATCTGCTACCCGCGCATCTGATGGCTTCATTTTCGCCGTTTTTTAGTCAAGCGGGACACACTCTTAACCACAGCGAACAGGCGCAGCGAGAGCGGGAATGGTCGCAGAAGGTGCGGGTGGTCGCTGCCAGCCAGTCGCTCCTACCACCAGTGATTCAGGAAGGCGTGTTTGACGCGGTCAGTGAAGCGCTTTATCACAACCGTTGGCTGAATATTGATTACAGCAATGCTCACGGTACTCGCCGTCAGGCGGAGGTGATGCCCCTCGGGCTAGCGCAACAGGGCTCGCGGCTGTATCTGGTTTGCCGCTTTAAAGGCTACGATAACGAACGCAGTCTGGCCCTGAACCGCATTATCTCGGCGGTCTGCAGTACCTTTCACTTTGCACGCCCCGCAGATTTTAACCTCAAACGTTACGACGATGATGGGCGCTTCGGATTCGGCGAGGGGAGAAGTATCCGCATTCATTTCACCCTCGAAACTGCGCGGGCGCAATTGTTGCTGGAGTCGCCACTGTCAGCGGATCAACATGTCAGCGAGCTTGAAGACGGGCGGCTGCATTTTAGCGCCACGGTCATCGACAGCCCGATGCTTGATGGCTTTCTTGCCACCTTTGGCAACACCATTAGCAACATTAAACGCGAAACAAACAATGTCGGTACAGAACAGGAAAACAATGATGAGTAATGGTGATCGTCAACTGCTGCCAGTATTACGCGATGCATCGGATAGCGAATTGGCCCCGCTGGTGGAATACATTACGAAGGCGTTCAGCAACGGTATTGAGAGTAAAGCACGTTATAAAACCCATTACCCCGTACACAGTCAGTATGCCGATCTGATTGCCCATGAGCTGTGCGAGTTTGGTGGCAATACTGTCGTCAATCTGTTTCGCGGCGGCGGCCCGGAGTGGAAAACCGTGGTGATCGATGTGGCGGACAAGCTTGACACGACCTACGAGAAGGACTGGAGCGTTGATCGTATCGAACTAGCTGTGCTGGCGGCAATTACTCGCAAGGCTTGGTCGGATATGGACCAAGCTCAACGCAAAAATCTGCTTGAAAAAATGGATCTTACTCAGGGTAGTACGATGCTTTTCCCAGAAGCAAAATTAATGACGCAGTTGCAGTCTAGCCGCTTCTCAAGTTTGCTCTTGGCATCGTTAATTGCCAACGTCTTTGCCAGCCAACTGCTCGGACGGACGGTGGTGATGTCCGCAGCCTCGTTTGTGGCTGCGCGAGGGGCAGCTTCTTTCCTGGGGCCGATTGGCTGGGTGATTACTGGGCTTTGGACCGCCCTAGATCTGGCGGGACCAGCGTTTCGCGTTACGATCCCTGCAGTCGTTCAGGTAGCACTACTTCGCCAACGGATTCATGCTACGGCGGAAGCCGATAAAGTTTGGTGGGAGTATCATCGCTGGCAGGATGAGAAAGATGCTGACAGCTGGGTGGCGAACATGTTTCGTATGGTAGGACTCTCTACTGCAGCCAGTGTAAGGCGTGAGCGCAATATGGCGTTTGAGCAGGGAGTGGTGGCCGGGCAACAGCAGACGAGGGAAGAATATGCAGATAAGCTCCTCAAAAAAATGGATGAAGTTAAGCGTTTCGAAAAACGTTGTGAGGCAATGCTGGCTGTTGCCTTTGCTTGTGCTAAAGAGGAAGGCATCGCGCCGTCTGACGTGCGCAGCGATATCGAAACCTGCTGCTTGGGGATGATGAGCGGGCATCTTTCCTCGATATTACAAGCCACAATTAATCGTCTTATTGCCAATCCGCCTGATATCCATACTGCGCTTGAACAAGCGTTAGAGTTAGGTATTCAGGAAACTGAGGCTGCTGAGCTGATGACGGTGCTTCGTGAGGCATTTAGTCAGCGTGCAGGTGCGTATTAAGGGGATATTATGGACAGAAAAACACTTTTATTGCGTCTGAACCAGCAGCGTCAGCGACAGACAAGCGAGCTCATACCATCACCAACAAAAGAGGTCGTTACCTTATCCGATGCCAGTGCTTGGCAGGCACATCAGCAAGTTCGGCAGTATCAACAGAAATGGCGCACGGAACAAACCACATTGATGCTGGCTGAGTGCCGACAGCGTCTTCTGCATAGCATTATTGGTCCGTTTGGGCTGGGGAGCATTGTCTCTGCGTGGGACAAAGTGGGGGGGAATGTTGATACCATTCATAATGTTCGCTCCGGGGTGTATGCCACGGAAGAGGAGCAAGTGCGTTATGAAAGCCGCGGTAAGTACAACAGTGATCCATACCATAAGCACGACAACTACAAGAAGACCAACGCCGAAAACAGTAAAAAACAGGATGCAGGCGAAGCAGTGGATGCCTATACCGGACAGGCACTGAGCAGGAATACCGATGCGGAGCAGGATCACCTTATTTCTGCCTCCTCTATCCATAACGACCCTGCGGTTTGGCTGGCGGAAGCCAATGGTGCGGATCTGGCGAACCACAAAACCAATCTGCATCAGACGCACCACTCGATCAATGAATCGAAGTTGCAAAAGAGTGCAGAGGAGTACATCGCCTGGTTGAACAAAAACCGCGCCGATCGCGATTCCAAAATTGCACGGTTGGAAGAGAAAGCCAAAAATGAGCCTCTGAGCAAAAAAGATCAGAACGCACTGGAGAAGTACAAACAGCAGAACGCCGTCGATCAGGAAAAGTTGCGCGAGTTGGATGAAGCGGCACGCAAGCAGTATGAAAGCAGTCTTCGTTGGGGCTACTACGGTAGTGCGAAATTCGGTGCATATTTACTGAAAACCAGTGCTGTCGAAGCGGGGAAAATGGGCCTACAGCAGGCGATTGGCCTGGTGTTGACGGATTTTGTCGACAGCCTGTTGTTGGAAGTTCATGACAGTTGGCATAACGGGTTTTGTGATGGGGTTGACCAGGAGCATGTCTGGGGGGCATTAAAAATCCGTGCTGGGCGGGTGGCAAAGAGCTGTCTCGATAACTGGCGCAACGTGCTAACGGCGTTCCGTGACGGGGCCATCAGCGGGATCATTAGTAACTTGATGACAACGCTGATAAATACTTTCTTCACCACCGCACGCAGCCTGGTACGAATGATCCGTGAAGGGGTTTTTTCGCTGTTCCGCGCAGCCAAAACCGTACTGATGCGACCAGAGGGTACAAGCCGTGCTGAAGCACTAGATGCAGGGCTGAAGATTGCTGTCAGCGGCGCATTCGTCATTGGTGGCGTACTGCTTGAAGAGTACCTCAGCAAAACTCTCGGTGCGCTGCTTACCGTTCTGCCCGGTGGGCTAATCACTACTCTAGTGGCTGTGTTGACGGGGTGCGTCACCGGCCTTGGTACCGTATTAACGGTCTATATGCTCGATCGATTAGATCTGTTTGGTGCGCAGCACCAGCAGGAAGACAATGCAGTACTAACGATGTTACAGGACGGCAGGGCGCAGGCCGATGCGCGTTTGCAGGCTCTGTTGGGATCGGACCCGAAACCTGTCTAAATACATCAAAGGCACCGAGGAGATATACGCAGAGAATTGGTGTTTGAAACATACACTGCTAAAGAGTTTGATTTGTACCAAATTGAATTTTTTTTCAAAAATATGGCGGAATATTATATATGGACTTACATGGTCATTTGCTTTATGTGGATATCACCCAGATCTGCGGCATCGGCTGTGCGTTCTGCATGTATGCGGATAAGCACGTAACGGGTAAGAGTATGGTGCTGTCAACGCAGGCACGTGACAACCTGTCGGCGCTCATTAATGATCCATCTGTAAAGCGTATTTCCGTAAGTGGCGAAGGTGAACCGCTCAATAACATTTATACCTTTTATGACTTACTGGCGTTGTCCCGAGGGGGCAACAGCTTTGAGTTTATTACCAGCGGTTTTTTTCGCCATGAGAAGATGGAAAAGATCTTTGATGAGATCAATCGTCTTGTCTCCGCCAATGGTGATACCTGTAATATTCGCCTGAGTTCAGATAGCCACCATATTGAAAAAGTAAAATGGCGTGCACATGGGTTTAGCCTGGATTATGTTCAGCGCAAAAAACCGTCATCGCTCAGTTTTTCATTTCGCTCAATTGATATCGACCGGGCCTTCACTCGCGAATATCTGGTGAGTGAACTGGCCTCATGGGGAATTAACGCCAGCATAAAGCCAGTCAGCGTACTGGAAGACAAATTATTAATAGGTACGGACACGTTTAACATCGACTACAAAAATCTGGTTCATCCGGCAAGAGATACGCCGGAGGGTTATCTAGACTTACAGGGATATATTGCCGCGATTGAGTCCAAAGTGGATAAACCTTTTACCTTTGGCAGCCTGAACCGTGCACCCCAGTCCAATGGCATGGACGTGACAATTAAACCCAACGGCGATGTGTTTCTGTACGGTATTGAGACCGAGCGTGTTGCAAATATCCATTCTGATGCGATCGACTGGCATCATCTGGCGAGCCATGTGCGGAATAATCCCTTGTCGCGCGCGTTATATACCCAGCCGTTAACCGAACTGCTGGCGCAGCTGGAAGACACCCCGCAGCTTCGCGCGATCATCGCGACCGCCAATAATCCTTACTGGCTGGTCAAAGAGATGGGGAAGCATTCCGGGTTGCTTGAACAATGGAAGGCAGCATGATTGATTCGCACTGCCACACGTTCTACTCGAAACATGCTGTAGGTACCATCGACGAACTTGTTTGTGCCTCGATTGCTGCGGGGGTGACGGTACTCACCATCACTGATCATGCTCCGTTCCCAGTGGATGCGCAGAACCGTTTGCTGGAATCGGAACTGGAGAGCTATTTCACCGATATTGATAAGGCGCAGCAGGCCTATAAAGGCGAGATCACGCTGCTACGCGGACTGGAACTCGATTATATGCCGGGTACTGAGCGTTATAACCGGCAATTACTTGCCCGCTATCCAATGGATTTTGTCATCGGTTCAATTCATTACGTCACTGTTGCCGATGAGCCGATGGTGAAGGTCTGGGAACTGCCCCGGTTAGCGGCAGACTCCTTTCTGGACAAGTACTTTGCTCAGCTTGAAGCGTTGCTGGAAAGCCGGTTGTTTGATGCGGTTGGGCACGCTGACACGCTACTGCGCGCAATCCCAGAGGATGTGTTTTTGCGTCGCTTTGAACCGTTGATTGCGCCGCTCGTACGCAGCGGTATTGCATATGAACTGAATGCTTCGGGCCTGCGAAAATCCAGCCTTGATCCTACGACGGGTAAAGAAATTGCAGGAAGATGGTCCTATCCTTCCCGCGCTTTGCTGGAGAAATTACTGAGGAACAATGTTCCATTGACTATCGGATCCGATGCGCATGATCCTCGTGATGCCGGAACGGGGATCGCCGAGTTGATGGAGGCACTTAGGCCTTTAGGGCTTCAATCCATCAGCTATTATCAGCAGCGTCAACGTATTGATGTTCTGTTGGATAACCTTCAATTTCACACTGTGCCAGTGTCTCGCTAAGGATCTTCACCATGAATGGACTAAAAACTCCGCATTCACTTGCGTGGAACACGTTGCACAACGAACCGCTCGCAACCCAGTTGGCAATGTTTCGCCAGGCCAGTGCACAGATCAATGCGCAGGATGTTAAATCCGGTTTTCGCGCATTCGCGACCGATTTGCTGGCGCGCGGTTTGATCGACATGTCCGATTACGTCGCTATTTTTGGTGGTAAGGCGCTACATTATCTGACGCCGAATGCGACTGGATCATTTTGCGATATGCGCACCGGTGCTGACGCTACAACATTGGCGGGCATTTATAGCCGTGCGAAATATGGCGGAGTGAGCGAGATACGCTATCTGGCACGGTGTGTTATCGACTATCTTGCCGCAGAACTGGATGATACCTCCTCTTCATGGTCAGGGTTGTTTTGCCAGGCCAAAGAGGAGGGAGAGAATGTTGTGATGATGACCACGGGCTGGCGTAATGTGCCTTCCACGGCCAATGTGCTCTACGATATCGTGGTTGAGGAAATTAATCTCACGTTGGCGCATAAAGGATTGCCCACCATTATCAACGTTAAACTGCCCAGGATTGCGCCGCCGTGTGAAAATTACGCCAGCCTTAGCCAGGCCGAGCGCGATCGGGTCAATCTTGTGCAGGATCATGTGATTCCAGCGGAGAATTTTTACCGCTGGAGCGGCGTGCATGTCATTTTCGGAGATGACGTGCTGGTGACTGGGGCTACGGCGGATAAAGTGTTGTATGAATCGCTGTATAACGGCGCCCGGTCATTTCGTGCCATTTACCCAGTGGCACTAGATCCCCGGGTGGCATTAACTGATGCGTCGGTGGAGGATCGGCTAAACAGCGTGAGCGTGAAGCAGCATTTGGATGAAAACGTCGCGCAACTGCTCTCTGCTCCGGGCTATCAGCCCATTCTGCGTGCGTTGCGTCTGTTATTTGGCGAAGACAACCGGGATAGTTTACCGGCTTTCCTGCCAAATGTGCCGGTGCTGACCTGGCTTAATCTGTATAAATCAGCGTTAAATAATGAGTTTTTGGCTCAGCCTGCATGCACGCCATCACTGGTGATGCTCAGAACATATCTGATGCAAAATGGTCTGTTGTGTGCGAAAGGTAAGGTGCTGGTGAAATGACGTCCGATACTACCCATTACGTCAGTTACTGGGAAAACGCACCGGGTCAGACCATGCCGGCTTATGTTGCCCTGGCACTGGTTTCTATGCGCAGAGCTCTAGGCGATCGTTTTCTTCTGCTTACGCCGCGAACGGTAAGCGAACACATCGATGCAGACATCATGAATAAAGCTTGGGCTTTTGAACCGCTGAGCTTTACGCTGGCGAACGGCATTGAAGCTATTGTGGCGAAGAGCGATTTCATTCGCATGGCGTTTGTACATCGCTGGGGCGGGGCATGGTTGGATGCGGATACGTTGCTGTTTAGAGATCCGAGTGTTGAGTTATTTCCGACAGGGCTGAGCCATAAATTGCACTGGCATAGCGAGTGTATTTTCGCATCCCTGCCGGGAAACCCCATACTTGCGCAAGCCTTAGCTATAGGGCTTGAGAGCGAGAATCACGCTTGGGGTAATCCTGGGAGAATCAAAAATAACATTGCCCTGGCTGCCGATGCTGCCATCCCGATTGGCGGGGAGGTCATCGATCCCGGATACCGTCCGCTTTACAACTTTGCTGGTTGCGAGGTGATGCGTCGCACCGATATTGCCGTCGGGGCATTTTTGATTAACGACGTGGCCATTCTCAAACTTTACAACACCTATTTCCGGCGTACCGAAGCCCGGAGAGAAACCGTGGCTGAATTTCTGGCGGGTGGCTCGCTGCTGGCAAAACTGTTTTTGCATATTGAGGCGAATACGGATTACTGGGTTGATGAAAGTGACAAATTGATAGCTTCCGTTGCCTGAGTACCGCGTTCGCCCAGTACGATAGCTTCAGCGGGTAAGTGGAGTCGACAGTGCGTGGCGCCATTGAGGTTAATACGCGGCGCGATTGCTTCGTGAATGGTCGGCGTCCGGCGGTGTGGCGAGCTGTGGGCAATATACAGCCATGCGGGGATGCGTTCAGTTAAATGGCTGAATTCAAGTTCAATGCGCAGTAGATCGAATATCTCGGTGGTGCGTCCACTGGGAGTCCAAGCCAGCGGTGCGGTACGGTGATCGGGCCGCACGACTGCGACAGGAACGCTGAATTCAAGATTGATCGTCCCGGCATAACAGCCTGCAACTTCAGGAAATTTTTCACAGATTAAGGGCAGTTGTCGCGCCAGCGTGCCCGTCGCTACCCCTAGCCCAGGGATGATTCTGGCGTTAAGCGACATGCTGTTTTTCGCTTCTGCTGGCAGTGTTAAGAGAGTCTGCAATGCGTTCATTAATGACGTTAGCGAAAAAGTATCCATATTTTTTTTGCCCGTACGACGGAGTGTGTCTGGCTGTTGCTCGCTGTAGATCACTTGTGTAAAAGGTGAGCGAGGCGGCAACCATGGGTTGTGTTGACCTGCAATCAACGGGTAGATCGCCACCAGCTTCGCTTTCAGGCCAACAGCCATATGCACAATGGCTGTATCCACACTAACAACTGCCAGCGCGCGGCGAATATAGCCTGCAACCTTTTCGGGGGTTAGCCCGTCGTGCAAGACTGCCACATTATCGCGTGAAACTGCGTTTTCCAGATGCTGTGCGCTGTACAGCGTTGAAGGGCTGCAAAGAATTCCCACGGAATGGCCGGGAAACTCGTCGGTGATAGCTTGTAGAGCTGCGGTTGCCCGGGAAGGGGATAGCCCCTTGTCTCTTCGGCTGGCATAAGGATTAAAAAGTATTTGGGGGGAAAGTGCCTCAGGCGGGAGCTCGGCAGGCAACGGAACAATGTACTGGGTGTCGATCACTTTCGCGCCCAGATCCTGCAGAATATATTTGTACTGCTCCACGATATTGAGCGAGTTTGCAGCAAATCCCATTTTACGATTCACACAGCGCAGTGAATCATCAAGGGAATAGATACTCGCCGGGCGGAGTAACCGCATAAAAACTATTTCGGCAGGTTGCAGTCGTCCAACCAGATGAACAACGACATCGACATTACTTAGTTGGTTCACCAATCTGCGTAGTTCACCAAGCCCTGGATGCGGATTCGTAACGATGACGTCATCTACACCGAAGGTGTTGGTATGCATTTCAGCTAACTCGTTAACCGTAAGTACAGTCAATCGGGCATTGAGCTTACGTGATTCGCGAAAAAAGAAAGAAGATACGATGGAGTCGCCCAATTTTGCGTCCCAGCGAAGCAGAAGAATATGGAGTTTTTCGCCGGGGGTTTTCGTGGGCAGAGGTTTGTCCGCCAGGAGGCGAAATATCAACCTGGAAACCGCTTTGCGTAAAATCTGAAAACTTATCAATATGCTCACCAGTCTTTTGCTCAGGGGGCCGATCCCGGCCACACGGTTTTTTCAGGGTGATGCGGCGTATTCTAATTAGCCTCAAACTCCATCTTGCTGCCAATTAGGAAGCACAATAGCAAGCGAGGTGAGCTGAGATTCGGTCAAAGCCATTATTAACAAGACGGTAAGCAACTAACGGTTTATACCGACCAAGGAACACAAACGCACCTAAATCAATGTTGTTCAATACCGAGCGCGCGCCTTATGAACGTCTGATCCACGAACCCAATCGTTCGACTCCAAACGTCCTGAGTATCCCGAAGATACTGGCACAACCCATCCACATCAGCTTGGTCGGAAAATTCCAGCAAATCTACCAGCCGGTGTAACGTCTGAATGGGAATGCCAATCTCCTCCAAGGCACTTACACCTGGCGGAAGATGAAAATTCTCGAACGTCATTTTGACATGCGTGTAATCGACTTTGCTGCGAATACCTCTCTTCAACGCGTGATATTTTACAACATCCTCCATCAAGCTGAGCACTTTAGGTAACGTGTAACCGAAAGTATTGGTTATGAGTTTCAGATCATTGTTAAGTGCGTCGGAAAGAGTGCGCCTTTCCCCTTCAGAGACCCGTTGTCGTGCGTAAACGATTTGATTCTTCAGATATTCCGAATAACTTTCAGCGCTTAAATAGCCGGCAAGTTTGGCGATCATCACATCCGTGGGCTTAACAGGGATCCCATTGCGACTGAACGTATGGGGAACCAGTCTGGCAATGATCTTTGCAAAGGTCTTGAGGAAGTTTGTCGCGGGGGTCCAGTGAAAAACCAACGAGGAAAATTCGCTGTCGTCCATCATCTCGAACATGCTTTGCAGCATTTCGAACTGCTCGACACGGAAGTACGAATGCTTCTTCACAAGTTCGATGGAAACATGGTCGTTTATGAAAACCTCATCAAAGCGATCCTGTGAAAACTCGGACAAGTGGTCTGGTTGAACGCTGGCCAAGAGGTTGATTGGGGTATCAATGTCCTGAATACCGAGCGGAATATCCACCTCTTGATTGAGGTTGTCTTCCGGGATTTCCTCCAGGCAAAAGATTTTGCCGACGAAGTGAACGCCCATGCGCCCGGCGCGCCCTTTGATGTTGCCATGGGTGAATTTGTCAATGCTGCGAGTTCCATCGCGGTTGTCGTAGATCACGACGTTCTTAGCGATAGTATTGACTCCTTCAATGATCGTGGAGGTGCAAAGTAAAAAGCGCAGTTTTCCAGCATTGAATTGGTCGGCGGTGTATTGCTGCAATGCCCTCGGTAGCGCGCCAAAATGCAAGCCAATACCGTTTCTAAGTGCGACTGTGTAATCCCAGTCGGCATCGAACTCTTCGCTGACCCAGTCGACATGAGGACTCTCAGTCGGAGTGCCTTGCCCCAGCCTGATCAGCTCGCGCGCCACCTGGCCCGCAACAGTTGGTGACTTGCAATAAATGATCGTTGCGTCGACGCATGCGTGCGCGATTTCTCCTAGCGCGTTGAGCTTGGCTTTGTCGTCGTTCGCTTTGATGCCGAACGTCTTAACATCTAGCGCGACTGTATTGAAGTCGGTAGAAACGAAAGTATGCGGATATCCAAGTCTTTCGAGACCGCGAATGCTGTTAACGAACGGTCCAGTCAGGTAAAACTGCCTGGAGACCTTGAGCAGTTTGCTCAAAGCAATGTTGAGCTCGATGACTCGTTCGTCTTGATGATCAATGTCCCCACTTTTCAGTTGCCGGAACGCCAACTTGTAAAACTCGTCAATGACGAAGAGGTCAATATCGACGATGTCGTCACGCTCGTTCACTCGCTCCTGCGTTAACACGTAGACAGCCTGATCGGAATGGCACACTTGGGAACTGTGGTGGATGATCTGATATCGGTCACCGAATCGCTCTTGTAGTCGGCGACGAGTTTCGTCGGCAAGAGCCACAGTCGGAACAACCAGAACGAGCCGCTTCAACGTTCCCATGCCGAGCAACGAATCGACGATTGCGCTTTTGCCCATGCTTGTAGGTGCGCTCAGAACCACGTTTTGACCGGACTTAAGCAGATCAAATATGTGGAACTGCATTGAGTGGAAAACAAAACCATCCGAGAATGGCGTCCGGTATAGCTCAAGCACCCTCAGGTCATCCGGTGTCAGGCTGGTGAACTCCTTTTTGAGATACGGGAACAAACCTGATTTTCTCACCATATTTTTCAATATCGTGGTGTGCTCGGAAAACCGCTCGCGCGAATCGAGAGCTCGCACGATCAAGTCCCGTCCTAAGTCATACGAAACAGGATTAGACAACAGCTTGTTAACCGCAAACAGATAATTGAAAGATGAGAAGTCCTCACCCTGCAGGCTATGTTTCGCCTGTTCATAGACCTCTGTCATACGACCTCTCTCACCTTCTCATCAACTAATTGGGTTAACCGCTCAAGACTCGGGGCTGGATAAATGAATACGTGGATGCAAAGATTCGCAAACGGCGAATCCTCGATCAGGTCAGCCGCGAATTTTTCGAATAGCGCCGTCGTTTCCTTCTCCAAGTCACCCTCGAATCCCGGCGTTTCAGGCTCAGTTAGCAGCTTGGAGTCGTAGCCCACGAACAGAACAAACGTGAAACGATCAAGGTGAGCATCGAAAGGTCTGCTGCCATCAAGAATTTCGTCAATGTCGTGGCGAAGCAGGTAGTTATCATCTTTAATGTCGAGGATCTTTCTGCGTGCTGTATCGATGCAATCCGATATGTCCTCGTATAACTGATCCCGTATCTCCGGCAATCTGACGGCAATGTCAATATTAGTCACCAACTCACTGAAGCCAATCCAGAGCTGATCACCTTCTGGATCGCGGCGAACGATGTGCACATTTTCAAGAATTTTTTCGGCCCCTGCTTTTTCCACGTATAACATGCAAGGGATAGGCTGGCTTTCGTGGTGCTGCCGGATCGTTGCATGCAACAGAACTCGCCCCAAAAATTCGCTGACATCATGGAGCGATTTGAAGACTGAATTCTTTAATCGTTCTCGCTTTTCAATGAGTGTCAGTTTATGAATATCAGACAATTCTTTTGGTCGGAGAAAGACCTCATCCAACCATTGGCAGACGTTATCCGCGATGTGCTTGTAGCGATATTTCTTAAGCGAGTACTGCTGATGTAGAACCAGGCCTTTACGCTTAGCACAGACCGAAGTCATAGGCGCTCTAAATGGCGTAAGGATGTGGGGTAAGTCCCGTTTGACGTAGATTTTGCGGCCTGACCGAGATTGGTCATCTTCGACACGCTGCCTGAACCACTCAAGTAGGTCTGGTCGTAAACAGGACTTGTCATTCACGCAGTGAATGCGTCGAGAATGCTCGCCCTTGCGCGTTACGGTATCAAGGATTCGGCACCAAATGTCTTCGGCGACGGTTTCGGAACTGAGAATGACCCCATGTAGATCGTGGGATGCCAGCCGTATGTTTTTGATCCCTAGAAGTTCCAGTTCTCGCAGAGATGAAAACACTTCCCATGTAGCCGCATCGATCCAATCTGAAACGCTTATACCTGACTCTGTTAAATAATTGTTTGTACGTTTGTTGAGATCATCGATGAGTTCCTGTCGGCCTGGCTTATCTAGTCGAGCGGTTGGGCTGATCGTCAAGTACTCCAAGGTTTTGTTGACCTTTTCCTCTGTGACGATGGAGTACCTACGTCCAAGGAACAGGTCAGACTCACATTGCATTGATTTGTGCAAAATTGAACTGCAGGGGATCGGCTTTTTATCAGCACCTTTTGAATTCTGAACGATGTCCGAAATGTTCCAACGTGTTTTGCCGGTGCTTTTTACCTGAACGAAGTCGATGTATCCATCAGATACAATATCGATATCGTCTGTGACCTCGCAGCGAACACTGCGGATAGACTTGTCACGAAGCATTCGGGTGACATGGTAAGCGGCTACGCAGTCCTGAAATAAGAAACCGTGCTTGGCGGCTACTCCGCCTGAATCATTCGACTCCATTTAGACATCCGTGACAATTTTGCGAAAATTAAGATGATGTTATGACACAGACAATAGGATCACTGCATCATCACCAGTGTTCTAAATACTTCACAGCCATTCTCGGTCGCAGTTATCAAGCTTTCAGTATTCCAATATTTTTGGAATACTGACGTCTAATCTGTTTATACAACATACTGTTCCAACTCACGTAAGGTATGCACAGCCCTCATCAAGGTTTTAGTTTTCAAATCGTTCAGAACTGAGACCGCCAAAGGCACTATGGCACCGCCAGCGATTGTAATCACAGTTGATATTATAAAACACAGTTGCGCACACTATTTCCAAGTTGGTAGGGGCTTATCTTAATACCCTTTGAGCAATGTCAACATCGCGTGTTCATGGCTTTCTATGTTGTTAATGCCTTGCCCCTCCGGCCCCCACTCCTCATAGCTCATCATGATGGCTTGCTTTAGGCTCTCTGCTCGCTCTGTTTCGGCGTAGAATTTTTTCTTGTCTGCCGGTGAATAATTACTGAGTCTCGAATTGCTGCTTGGCGAGATCAGGCAGAGGTTGCCAAAACGATGGACATCACCCCCCATTTTGTTTGCGCCAGAAGGATCTGTTTGAGGAAAGTAGTGCTCAACCGACGTTCGACTCTGTGAAAACTGAAAGCCATCAAAGTGTTTCTTAATATCTGGATTATTAAGCCCTTTACCATCGAATGATTGGCCCGTAGTAAGATCACGCCACAAACGATAGTCGAGCAGATTAAACACAAAGTTCTGTACGCTGGTACCGCGGTGCAGAGCCTCTGCATCGAATTGCTCCTTTTCACCACAAATCTCAGCCAAAAACTCATGGCTGAGTTGCTCAAGCTCTCTGAGGTAAGCCGCTCCGTCAACGTTCAGTTGACCCAAAGCCAGAGTATTCAAAATGGCCAGTGAGCGATTGAGCCATCGCTTATAAACATAGGCAGGGTGGGAGACATGGAACATCGACAAGATCATCGCTAGTTGTTTATTTACACCAGACAGTTCATCTTGATCGAAAGAGTTGTTATAGCTAAAGCTCGAATTCCTGTCTCTGGCATAGTACTCAAGCGTCAGCAGGCTCCACTTCTCAGCCTGATCGCGCTTAATGATATAGCGATCAAATAAGACTCTAAACTTCAGCAAGTTAAAAGCAAACTGGGCGATTTTCTTTTGGTCATTTTTTATGATTTCAAATGCCTGAAGTAGCTTTTTATCGTCCAATGACACGTCATTATCCACTGTCACTTTTAGCACATGCAGTAGGAAGTTGGAGAAATCGATAATCGAATCAAAACGCTGCTCTTTTGCTTTTTCATCGTTGTCATCGGTGTGATGAAAGCGTCGTCTTTCGATAATATCCCGTATAGTCAGCTTTTCGTCTGTATCACGATTAGTTTCTATCGCGCATTTTATCTCTTCAAAACTCGCCGGGAATCCTAACCACTGCTCACCAAATAATGCTTTGCGAGCCTCTGAGCTAAAGCCCAATTGCACATAGCGACTCATATCAGCGCAGGCATCCCATATGGCAGAAAAGCCGTTTCTTGCGGCAGTTTCACCGTTGTAAACTGACATCAAATTCGCTTTCAACACTTCGTGTTTTTCTAGCTGTTCACCTCGGTTATTCATGATCTCAAAGTAGTGGTTGAGATCAGTCTCTGTTGGCACAGGAACCCGTAAAATAGTGACGTGTTTGAGTAGATATCGGCAAAAGTTGTTGGTGTCTATGTCCTCTTTCTCAAAGTAGCGTTCAATAATAGTAAACGCTGCTCGGATTGAGGGTTCTTCAGGATCATTGCTCTGATCCTGTTGAAACAGCTTATGTAGCGTTCGGGCTGATTTAGGACGGCTGTCAAAGTCGAGATTAAGGTGAAGCGGGGATAAATCTTGTTCGCTGCAACAAGCAACTTTTTTTAAGTATGCGAGCAAAATTGACAGCGTTGTGTACCTTTGCTGTCCATCAATAGTTTCATAGACTATTACGCCTTGGTGTGCGCTATCAGCGCCATCTCTGACATATACCACCAAGCTGCCCAGATAGTATTTCGGGTCTTCCTGTTGCTCTGCATTTTTAAGGGCTTTAGCAGCATCTGCAATGTCCCGAATAAGCTGTTCAATCTCCTGCGCGCCCCAGGCGTAGTTACGCTGATAAATAGGGATAACATAATGGCTATTAGCGCTGAATAACTGTTCGATGGTCAGCAAGGCTAAATCATTACTCGTCGGCATCTACATCTCCCAGCATCTGAGCGATTGAATCTTCTACGGGTTTGGCATTTTGAAAACGAATGTTTATACAACGCTTTGGCTGAAAGCGTAGGACTTGTTGTGGGTGGATCGCTTTATCGAGCACTCTCAATAGTCCTCGGGGCTCACGCGCATAACCATCAACACTGTCCATACCGATTTTTTGATATTGCAAGCGCAAGTAGTAACTCCAACAAAAACAGATTGTTGCGGCTTGAATTAATTCTTTGTCGCCAAACTTATCGTAATAGGCCATTACTGCACACATAAAGAGATTTTTAATATACATATCCCCTTTTCGTGAACTGCCAGCATAACGGGTATGTTTTTTTAAGAAATTGCCAAGCAGCGCGTTGTCACCTTCAAATAGGGTGTGATGCAGGGATTTGTAGTGCTGGATATACTCAAAAAAGCGCTTTCCGTTAATTATTAACTGATTAACCTGAAACGGATAAGGTTTATTCTGCTTGTCCCACTTCCTGATAGGGTCATTATTGTAGTGCTCAACCGCAAAATCCAGGGCGAGCAGAGACTGCAGATAGTGGTAATCAGAAGTGGAGAGGTTGACGCCTTTGAACACCTCAAGATTGTGGCGGCTGAACTGCACGCCATAATCGCCATCCAGCCATCGCCGCAGGCGGAACAAATACTCGCCCATAATGAGGTGAAGGTTAGCGGATTCATCATCCGGACTGACTCCTTGCTCCCACAGGCTTACGTGGTGTAGTCGTTCCGCTTGCTCTGTAGCATCCATCATTTCGCGCAAATGGTATGCCTTTAGTAAGTCATGGGGCGCGAGGGCCTTACCCCTGGCGTTTTGCGAGTCGAAAAACTGAAAGGCTTCGCTCAAATCATCGAGCGTCACTTCGATCAGTTCACACTTGTTACACACGAAGTGAAGTAGTGATTTGCGCTCGTTATCATTTAGTCCCACGAGGCGGTTCTCAATGACTTTGGCATTGTGCTCAAGGTTATTGATGCTAACCCTTGAAGCAAAAGATTGTTCCAACAGGGGCGTTGAAAACTCATCACTCTGATCGAGCACTGAGCAAAGCAAGGTTAAGGTCAGAAGGCGCTGCTGACCATCAACGATATCGAGCTCACCTTCATAAGCAGGTTTTAACTTATCCCGGTGCAACACCACAGTCCCAAGGCGGTAGCTCTGTTTATTTTGGTGGGTTAACACATCATCAATTAGTTGATTTACGTGTTTTTGTTGCCATTTGTAGGGGCGCTGGTATGACGGAATAGCGAGGCGTTGCTCTAGCAGCATCCCGGTTTTTTTTACCTGATAGGATACAGTTCCCATGACTACAATGCCTGCTCAACAATCATAACTGTCAGTTGAGGTTGGTTTTGCTGGCTGTTTTCCAGATGTATTTTTAGTTTATCGCAGAAGGTCATTAACTCATTTCCTTATTGTGATAGGTGGATCCATGTCCGAAATGCTGCGCTCACAGACTGGTTATCAGTGCCAATATCCTTCAAACACCCACGCTTAAATCTGCCCCCCCACTCCTTTAAATTTCTCAATGAATGCGACGATTTTCTGGAAAACGGACTGCTTTTTCGTTTTATATTGAGGATTTAATGGGCTGAGTTTTGGTAACGTCTCGTTTAGCTCAGTGCCATTTTCGGTGGCATACTCGCGTTTCAGTGACGTACGGATATAGCGTTTGGCAGCCTCTTCATTCAGGTTTTCTTCTTTTATCAATGCGTCTGCCTCACGCTGCTGCTCGCGCTGAGCAAAAGCGAAGAACGCATCAATAATCCCGGCCTTATCTGGCAGTTCATCCAGGTTCGTCTGCTGAATAAAATCAATGACTAGCCCTTCTTTTGCTCGGTTGCCCAGGCTTGAGCGGATAAGACGTCTGACTTCTTCAGTCAGCCCGTCTTTGCTCTTGTTCTGTTTGTTGTGCTCGAATATCAGACCGAGGATATAATCCAGGTTAATCTCTTGAGACTTCAGCAAATCTACCTCAAACACCACATCATCCCAGTCGGTGGTTGAGTCATCTTTATCATTCGCTGCCTTTTCGCGCCGCTGCCAGTCGCGGATGTCATTGTAGGCTGAACGGTAGTCCTGAAGCTTGCGTTCGGCAGGAAGGCGAATGGTCTGTAAATCAGCGAGCTTCTGATCATCGAGATAATGCTCGGCCTTAAAGGCTTCGAGTGCCTCCGGGTTGCTGGTATCGACCTTCTGGAGCGCTTTTAGCGTGGCAAATTCGTCATAGTTTTGCAGAATATTTTCGGCTCTCAGATACTCACCAAACAGCTTCACGAAGGATTTTCTCTCTTTCTCGCTGTCAATATTCGCCGGGTCTGGGAACCGGTGCTCAAGTTCTGAGACCACCGCCATAAAACCACGTTTCGCTTCACCGGTGACGATATCGTTAAAGCCTTCCATGTACTCTGCGTAGCTCTTTTCCAGCACCACGTTTTTGGTATTTTTATCACCAAACAGCGTGATAGCGTCAATCGTCGCGTGTTCCAGATTACGGAAGGTCACGATATTGCCGAAGGTTTTGGTGGCATCATAAATGCGGTTGGTACGTGAGAATGCCTGCATCAGGCCGTGATAGCGCAGATTCTTATCCACAAACAGGGTATTCAGAGTTGGGGCATCGAAGCCGGTTAAGAACATGCCCACGACAATTAACAGGTCAATATCCTGATTCTTCACTCGCTGCGCTAAATCACGATAATAGTTCTGGAAGCCATTGCTGTCGGTACTGAAATTGGTTTTGAAATGACGGTTATAGTCGTCAATCGCCGCATCAAGAAATTCTTTGGCGCTGCTGTTCATGGCACTGACATCGAAACTTTCATCGGTAATGTCGCCGACCGCATTCTGTTCTTCGTTCGCTGCGAATGAATAGATAGTCGCTACCCTAAGTGGCTTACGGGCGTCAGTATGATTGTCTGGCCCCTGCTGTAACTGCTTAAAGGTTTCATAATAGGCTTTAGCCGCATCCACACTGCTGACCGCAAACATGGCATTGAACCCTCTCGCCCCAGGGAAAGTACGATGGGTTTTCTGACGGTAATTGGCAAGAATATAGCGGGTAATTTCCTCAATACGGCGCGGATGTAAAAACGCCTGATTGTTTTCAGCTGCCGTGAGTTTCTTGTCGTCAGTTTCATTTTCAAGCGCCTTAAACTGCGGGCGGACATCGTTATAATCCACCTTGAACTTCAGCACCTTCTCATCACGAATTGCATCCGTAATTACGTAAGAATGCAGTTCGCGGCCAAACACGCTGGCGGTGGTTTCTGCGCCTAATGCGTTTTGTGGGAAAATGGGGGTACCGGTGAAGCCAAACTGATAGAAGCGTTTGAATTTCTTCTTCAGATTCTTCTGGGCCTCACCGAACTGGCTGCGGTGGCACTCATCGAAAATGAAGACGACCTGCTGCTGATAGACCGGTAAGTCAGCTTCCGCTTTCATCAGGTTATTCAGCTTCTGAATGGTGGTGACGATAATTTTGTTATCGTCTTTATCCAGATTCCTTTTGAGGCCTGCAGTATTGTCAGAACCATTAACACTGTCCGGGGAGAAGCGCTGATACTCCTTCATGGTCTGGAAATCGAGGTCTTTACGGTCGACCACAAAGAAGACTTTATCAATGAAGTCCAGTTCGGTCGCCAGACGTGCGGCTTTAAAGCTGGTCAGGGTTTTACCTGAGCCGGTGGTGTGCCAGATAAAACCGCCACTTTCTGGGGTTGACCAGTTTTTGGCTTTATAGGAGCTGTTAATTTTCCATAAAATCCGTTCGGTGGCGGCAATCTGATATGGGCGCATCACCAGCAGCGTCTGGCTGCTGTCAAACACGCTGTAGTCAAACAATACATTGAGCAAAGTGTGCTTCTGGAAAAAAGTGGCAGTAAAGTCCTTTAGATCTTTAATCAGCGTGTTATCGGACTTCGCCCAGTTCATGGTGAAGTCGAAACTGTTCTTATCCCGCTTTGTTGTATTGGCAAAGTAGCGGGTATCGGTGCCGTTGGAAATGACAAACAGTTGCAGGTATTTAAACAGGGAGTTGTCACCGTTAAAGCTTTCCTTGCTGTAACGGTGTATCTGATTAAAGGCTTCACGAATTGCCACACCGCGTTTTTTCAGTTCGATTTGTACTAGTGGCAGGCCATTGACTAGGATGGTGACATCGTAGCGATTGGCATGCGTGCCGATTTGCTCGAACTGTTTGATCACCTGCACTTTATTGCGCATGAGATTCTTTTTATCGATCAGGTAGATATTTTCCAGCCGCCCATCATCAAACGTGAAGTCGCAGATATAGTCGATATGAATTTTGCGGGTCTTATCGAGGGAGCTGTCGATAGGACTGTCCAGATACAGCTCACTGAAGCGTCGCCACTCGCTTTCGTTAAATAACACACCATTGAGGCTCTGAAGCTGTTCCCGCACATTGGTCAGCATCGCGGTCTGTGATTTAACGGAAATAAACTCATAGCCCTGATTGCGAAGATCCTGAATTACCTCACGTTCCAGGTCTGCCTCACTCTGATAACTGTTTCCCGTTTCCTGAGCTTTGGAGTATTTATCGAGGACTATAAAGTTGTTGGATTCAGCAATGGTATTATATTCAGTCATTTATTGCCTCCTGCTTTCTGAAACCATAAGTTTGAGTCAAAAAGTTAACTAGCGCCTCCAATTTCTCCTTGTCTATATCCTCAATAGCCGCAATTTCTTCACCCGCATGAGCCGAGTGACTTGATAAGTTAAGGATTCTGTTGGCAAAGGAGTCCGGCTTGCCATCAGCTGTTTTAGGTAATAACGCAGGCCAATGATTATAACCCAGAAAAGTTGCCATCTTTTCCAGTACATTCCGGATAAAACTAAAATGATACTTTCTAATTTGGTCGTTTTTTATTGCATCTTGAATTTCAGATAAAAGATATAGGTGGTAAGAAAACGGTGAGTCGGTTCCTTGCTCTAATATCTGATACAGACCATCTGCCTGCTTTTCTAGGCGGTATTTCTTAAATGCTTTGTTTGCGTTATAAGTGAGAATGTACGTCCCATCAGCTTGTTTTTCGTAAGCTTTGTTACCTAATTCATTATACAGGACATTATAAAACAATGGGTTATGTGTTGTGATAACAAATTTAAGATCGGACTTGCTCGACTTTATTAAATCTGCCAAGTTGACGGCTAGCTCAATTAGGTGACTGTCATCCAAAGAGCTCACAGGGTCATCAATAAATACATACTCCAACTTATCAAATTCATTTGTTATACGGTTAGTGGCATCAGTTTCGTTTAGAGTAGATACTACTTGTTCCAATAAAGTATATATGATACTCCAAACAAAATTGCTCTCTTCACCTTTAGATATTTTTATTTTTTCGTATTGCCCCTGAACTGAGGTAAGATCATCTTCCGTTATTTTACCTGAAACTTCAGGTGCTGTAGGATTGCTTTTAGTTACTTGGAAAGTAACCTCAGAATAAGCTGGGATAGTAACAATTATATCATTATTATTATGATCCTTGCTGTTGCTTTCATATTCCTGATTAAATGTCGGCGTGGCTTTACTACTCGTATAACGCTGAAAATTGGTAATGATATTACTATCCTCTCCCAATTCTTGTAGTAATGTAATTAACCACCCAGTAAATGTATTAGGTTGGATTTTTAGTTTGGGATCAGCATCAGCATCTAAATCGTTATCCCAATAAAATAAATCTTCGGTAAAAGCACTGTAATAAAGAATTTTACTTCGAGGAGATTCAACCTCAGCACCATCCTGATCATCAATGTTTTTAGGGGCAACAAGCTGTTTGAACTCACGTGATAGACGAGTTTTTCCTGTACCATTAAAAGCATATATTAGTTGCACTTTTTTATTAAAATTAATTAGCTCTTGGGCTATCTGTGCCAGCGTTTTACTCATTTCAAGCACCCCCCTTAGCATTTGATTTCGAGAAACTAAACAGTAAATCACGATAGTATTCGTACTGCTTCTGGCGTAACTCTATCTCTCGGGGCAAGCCTTCGCTGATTGAGTTTGTCAATGCATCGAATTTATCGAGGATTGAAACGATCCTCTCTTTTTCTTCAAGTGACGGATTTGGGATACGGATACTCTCTAAGTTTTTCTTATTCAGCTTAGGTTGGGCGGCACCTGAAATATAGGGTGTTAAGTCAATATTATTCAGATAATACTCAATGTATTTTCTCTCTGCATAAGTATCGAATTTAAGCACGTGAGCATGATTGTTTACCCAAGTCTTACCACTGATGCTGAATGCTATCGGCGTATTACGAGCCAACAAGTTTGCACCATCTTCCGAAATGAGCAGAAAGTCACCATCGAAAATGTAGTCTTTAACGTAATCGACAATACCTGAGGCTCCGTAATATGGAATGTTTCCTGCTTCCCGCAGGCCACTAGTGACTGGCTTCCTTTTGGAGTCGATATTCTCTGCCAATTCTCCCAACGTCTGCCATTTAATTTTATCCTCATCAAAACTCAGCAACTGATCGCGATAGTGACCGTACAGTTTTTTACGTACAGTAAGCTCAGTTGTAAGCTCAGTTGTAAGTGCAGTAAATTTATCCAGAATAGTGACGATCCGCTTTTGCTCGTTGACGGGAGGAAGTGGAATTTCCAATTTAGCTAAATCTGACTTATTAACAGCAGGTACTCCACCTTCTTTTTTTAACCCCAATAAAAGTTCGCTTTTTGACTGAAGAAAATAGAAAAGGAATTTGTTGATTAAAACTTTGTCATCTATAGTTCTCATTTTGTAGCACAAGGGCCCTAACCAAAATGGTGTCTTTTGGTATCCAACAAAACCAATCCCACCTTGACCTCGCGAAGGTGTCGTCACAGTATCACCATCGCAATTGCTTAAGGCTGTGTATCCGGACCTTGTAGTTCCAGCATTGATATAATCAAACTCTGCTTCACAACTAAGTATTTCTGGCGGTTTTTGTCCTGTATTAATCTCTGCTATATTCCCAAGAGCCTTCCATTTAACCTCAGCCCCATCCAGAAACTGTTCCATATAGTTCAACTCGCTCATGCCTGTGCCTCACGGTCTTCAATTTCGGCCACAATCGCATCGATGTCTTTACGTAACTGGTCGATTTTGCTGACAGTGGTTTTTAGTTCAGCATTCAGTTCAGTTATATCAACGATTTCACGGGTATCTTTAGCCTCGATATAGATACTGACTGAGAGGTTATAGTCATTGGCGGCAACAGTCTCAAACGATACAGACTTCGCCATATGGTCTATATCATCCTTACTGTCAAAGGCATGTATGATTTGTTTGATATGGGTATCGGTCAGGATATTGTTGTTAGTTTCTTTTTTGAACATACCGCTGGCATCAATAAATTGCACACTGGTATCGGTCTTGTGCTTTGATAGCACCAGTATGTTAACGGCAATAGTGGTGCCGAAGAACAGATTTGGAGCGAGTGAAATCACCGTCTCAACATAGTTGTTATCGATCAGATACTGGCGGATTTTCTGCTCTGCGCCGCCACGGTAGAAAATGCCTGGGAAGCAGACGATCGCCGCACGGCCTTTGGCGGACAGGTAGTTCAGCGCATGCAGCACAAACGCAAAGTCGGCTTTAGATTTCGGTGCCAGCACGCCTGCCGGAGCAAAACGCTCATCGTTAATCAGCGTTGGGTCATCACTGCCAATCCACTTCACCGAATACGGTGGGTTAGAGACAATTGCATCAAAGGGTTTTTCATCACCGAAATACGGCTCAGTCAGCGTATTCCCCAGCTTAATATCAAATTTGTCGTAGTTAATGTTGTGCAGAAACATGTTCATACGAGCAAGGTTAAACGTCGTATGGTTTATCTCCTGACCAAAGAAACCTTCTTCAATGATATGATTATCGAAATGTTTTTTCGCCTGTAACAGCAGTGAGCCGGAACCTGCCGCCGGGTCGTAGATTTTATTGACGTGGGTCTGACCGTGCATTGCCAGTTGGGCAATTAGCTTAGATACATGCTGTGGCGTGAAGAATTCACCGCCTGACTTACCGGCATTTGCCGCATAGTTAGAAATCAGAAACTCATACGCATCACCGAAAAGATCTATCTGATGGTCGTTAAAGTCACCGAGCTTTAGCCCTTCAACGCCTTTTAGCACGGCGGCAAGACGGGTGTTTTTATCTTTGACGGTGTTCCCCAAACGGTTGCTGGTGGTATCAAAATCGGCAAACAGACCTTTGATGTCAGCTTCAGACGGATAACCGTAGGCTGAGCTTTCAATAGCGACGAAGATACTGTTTAAATCGGCGTTCAGCCTATCGTTGGTATTCGCTTTAGCGGCAACATTGCAGAACAGCTGGCTCGGGTAAATGAAATAGCCTTTGGTTTTGATAGCATCATCTTTGATGTCATCGGTAATGATGCTGTCATCCAGAGCAGCATAGTGGACGCTATCATCACCGGCCTCAATGTAGCTGGAAAAGTTTTCGCTGATAAAGCGATAGAAGAGCGCACCAAGGACGTATTGTTTGAAATCCCAACCATCAACCGACCCCCGGACATCGTTGGCAATTGCCCAGATTTGACGGTGTAGTTCTGCACGTTGTTGAAGACTAGTCATTTTTATCCTGTTATCGATTCTTGGTTACGGCTATTGATGCGATTTTATCGCAATTTGTTCTTATCGACTGTATCTATAATCAAGTTAGATAATGCCTTTTTCCGGTATGCGGCTTCGCAGGCTCTGAAAGGTTCTACCAATTCCCACACCTGTGTGCATTAAAAAAATCTTCGGATATATATCATTTTTCTGAACATACTCGATTAACGGTAGAACCTCACGGTTCTGCCGTTTTTGTTTTATTTTTCATAGGAGTAGTGATGAACAATTCTGAAGGTCTGCAGCCGCTGCAGAACTCACTTTCTGGCTTGCCTCAATGGATGTCTGAACGCATTCTGTACCAGATAAGTCAATTAGCCAGCTACGAGCCAATGATCGGTATTATGGGCAAAACCGGAGCGGGAAAATCGTCATTATGTAATGCCCTGTTTGCCGGTGAGGTATCGCCGGTCAGCGATGTGGTGGCATGTACCCGTGAACCCCTGCGCTTTCGTTTTCAGGTTGGAGGGAGGTTTATGACACTGGTAGATTTGCCTGGAGTCGGGGAAAGTGGCGCACGTGATACCGAATATGCTGCTCTTTACCGTGAACAGCTTCCTCGCCTCGACTTGGTACTGTGGTTGATCAAGGCTGATGACCGGGCGCTGGCAGTGGATGAGCACTTTTATTACGAGGTGATTGGCGAGGCATACCGGCATAAGGTGCTGTTTGTTATCAGCCAGTCGGACAAGGCTGAGCCCACCAGCAGAGGAGAACGATTATCCACAGAACAGAAACAAAACATCAGCCGTAAAATCTGCCTGTTGCATGAGTTGTTCCAGCCCGTGCATCCGGTGTGTGCCGTGTCGGTCCGTCTGCTGTGGGGGCTGCGGGTGATGGCAGAGCGGATGATTCGCAGCCTTCCCCGTGAGGCCAGTAGCCCCGTGGCGGTACAACTCAGTGCGCCGCTTCGTACCGATGCTGTTAATAAAAAAGCCTGTGACGATTTCGGTGAAACGGTTGGTTCGGTGCTCGACACAGTAAGTTCCATGCCGCTGATACCAGCCCCGATCCGGGCAATCATTCAGGCTACACGTGACACAGTGGTATCGGTAGCTCGTGCTGTCTGGAGTTTCTTCTTCTGAATTTTCTTCAACTCTTTGCTATTCCCTGAACTCTGTCGCCTGTGCGACAGAGCTTTCCTTTATTTAATTTCTGTAAGGAGTCTGCTTATGACCCGTCTGGCTTCGCGCTTTGGCGCAGCTAATGTCATCCGTCGTGATCGCCCTTTAACTCGTGAAGAGTTGTTTCGCGCGGTACCGAGTGTTTTTAGCGAGAATAAACACGAATCCCGCAGCGAGCGATACACCTACATTCCGACCATTACTCTTCTCGACAGCCTGCAACGTGAAGGCTTTCAGCCGTTCTTTGCCTGTCAGACTCGGGTTCGTGACCCGGAACGTCGCGAGCATACCAAGCACATGTTGCGCCTGCGCCGTGAAGGACAAATCACCGGCAAGCAGGTGCCGGAAATCATTCTGCTGAATTCCCACGATGGCTCCAGTTCTTACCAGATGCTGCCAGGGTTGTTTCGCCAGGTTTGCCAGAATGGGCTGATTTGTGGAGAGACGTTTGGCGAGGTGCGTGTGCCGCACAAAGGAGATGTCGTGAGACAGGTGATTGAGGGAGCGTATGAAGTACTGGGGATCTTTGATCGTGTGGAAGAAAAACGTGATGCCATGCAGTCGCTGATACTGCCCCCGCCTGCACAACAGGCTCTGGCACAGGCTGCACTGACGTACCGTTTCGGTGAGGACCACCAGCCGGTAACAGCACCTCAGATACTCTCCCCACGCCGCTGGCAGGATGAGAGCAATGATCTGTGGACCACATACCAGCGTATTCAGGAGAACCTGATTAAGGGCGGGCTCAGTGGACGGAGTGCGAAAGGCGAACGAACGCATACCCGTGCAGTGCGCGGTATTGACGGTGATGTGAAGCTTAACCGTGCACTGTGGGTGATGACGGAAGCGATGCTCTCCGGATTTGAGGCAAACGGATGTTAACTCCGGCAGTATGTGGACACCTCCTGTCCGTTCGCTGATTGATTTCCAAGCAGTTTTTCCTCAAAAAGACTATGCAGCCGCATTCTGATTGCATTCATCCTGCAGAAAAAATACCGCTTCCGATGTCCGTATCCTGTCCTGCCCTCTCGTTACACTAATCACTTAATTTTCAGTCCATTAACAGGGTGGAGAACGCCTCTCATGTCTCAGTCTGAGCGCCGCCATGAGCGCCTTGCGGTCCGCCTGTCGCTGATTATCAGCCGTCTTGTGGCGGGTGAAACGCTGGCCATACAGACACTGGCCGCCGAATTTGGTGTGTCAGTGCGCACATTGCGTCGGGATTTTCGCGAGCGTCTGGCGTATCTCGACCTGGAGTTCCGTAACGGGCAATGTCGTCTGCTGTCCGGCAGCCGCCAGAGGGAGTTGACGGTGCAGACCTTCGTCCGTCAGTCCGGTGTGGAGGCGCTTTTTCCGGAGATAGACAACCAGCTGGTCAACTCACTATTGAGTGCCAGCGAATCTCCCTGCCTTATCTGGCACAGCACCAACGCCAGAACACAGGCACGGAGTGAGGTTTTTACGCGACTGATTCGCGCCATCACTGAACACCGCCGGGTTACGTTACTGGCAGAAGGTCATCGTTGCACAGGTCTGGCCCCCTATCGACTGGTGTGCAGCGATGGCTGCTGGTACCTGACCGGTGAACATGAAGGACATATATCGGTTTTCACGCTGGGTGATATTCATACGGTCACATTCAATCCGGCGCTTTTTGTCCCAGATACACAGCTACGTAATCTGTTGTCACACCCCGATTTTCTTCGGGTTTTACCTCACTTTCAGACTTTCCATTCACTTCTCGTTGTCGGTGACAACGGTTTTTCACCCTTTAAGGAGCAAAGATGAAATTACTCACTGCAACCACGCTGGCGCTCAGCCTGTGCGTCGGAACAGTTTTGCCAGTAGCCGCTGAAAATGTCGTGGGTACGGTTAAGGCCTGGCAGTACATGCAGGCAGATGGCTGGAAATCAGCTGATGGTCTGGACAACCATACCCTTAGCAACGCGCTGTATGGTGCCAGAGTGATCGATAATTATCCCTAGACTCAGAAATTCCTGCTACGTCAGGGATACAATGGAGGCTATTTTCTGGCCGATAAAAATACTAAAACGGTACGCAAACTGGCGCTCAAAACAGCCAGTGGCTCTTCCTCCGATTTGACATCTGTCTACAAGGGCGAGGGAAAGGCATGTGGTTTCGTTCTGATTGATACACAGGCTGCATTGCTTGACGAGGCACAGCAGCGAGCAAGTGGAACTGATGACCCGGCAGAGACAGTGCGAGTAGCCCGGATAAAATTTAAACCAAACACTCTGATGATCGTGCCTGATAACTGCGTCAATCCCAAACAACAGGCCGCGCTGGAGGCTAAGCGTTCTCAAAAAGACAGGGAGCTGCAGCAATGGGTGGCAAAGCAGAGTATGGCTGAACTCTGCCGCCGAACCGGTAACTGTTGAGGATCTGATTACAGATGTTTTAAACCACGCCAGATGGTTTACATGCATATCTGGCGCAATCCGGTTCCCATTTATTCAGGAAGAAGATCATGCTAAAAATAATAATCGCTGTTATCCCTGCTTTCATTCTCTCACTTACTGCCTTCAGTGCCAGTGCCGCTCAGCTTCCGGAAAGTCTGATGGACAAAGACAACCCCGGCCAGGAATACTGGTGCCAGGGGAACGACATCAACACTACCATCTGCTCGTTGACCGATGTCAGCGATGACCGTAAGTTTGCCCTGATTCAGGACCTGCCTGGTCCAGCCTGTGAAGATTTAAGCTTCGGGGTTATTGACCTGGTATTTAACACTGGACTTAACATCTCTTATGACGGTGGTGACTGCAAGGGAGATGTAAAGGCCGGATTTGTGCGTGGCACAAAAGATAATGCCCTGTATGTGAAGATTGTCCGGGGCAGCAAAACTTTGCGCCTATATAAGGTACAGACGGGGTTCTGACTGAATCTGCGTAACAACACTCTCTCAAAACCCCTGACGCATCTGCGTCAGGGGTTTTTGCTTTTAAGGTACATCGAATGTCTGAATCTCACATGCTGCCACCGGGACCTTTCACCCGACAGCAGGCTGAAGCGGTTACCCGCCGGTGTCACAACATCAGCATTGAAGACGACCAAGGTAGCCACTTCCGCCTGGTGGTTCGTGACTCTGAAGGTCGAATGATCTGGCGGGCGTGGAGCTTTGAAACCGATGCCGGTGAAGGACTTAACCACTATATCCGTCAGTATGGCATCCTCAGAGCATCCTCCTGCTGATCACGCCCATTCATTATTAATGCATATCCCCCATACGCCAGCCATCGCCGCTGGCGTTTTTTATTAATGGAGACATACCCATGACAACAGCGACACAAAACAATCTCGTATCTGCTAACGAGTCCGAATTTGAACTGACCGTAACGCAGGTACCTGACGAACAGCGTATCTGCTTCTGGCCGCAGTACTTTGGCACTATCCCGCAGTGGATAACGCTGGAACCCCGTATTTTCTCCTGGATGGACCGCTTCTGTGAGGCCTACAGCGGTGGTATCTGGTCCTTTTACACCCTCAGCAATGGTGGTGCGTTTATAGCTCCTGATGCTGACAATGACGATAAATGGCGTCTGTTCAACAGCATGAACGGCAATGGTGCGCAAATGAGCGCGGAAGCCGCAGGTATCGCTGTCTGCCTGATTGAATACAGCCATCATGCCTGCCGTACAGAGTGTGACGCAATGACCACGCACTATTACCGCCTGCGGGACTATGCCCTGCAGCATCCAGAAGCCCACGCCATTTTGCGCATCATCGACTGAACAGAGGAGCAGCGAATGAAACAGCTTTCCTTTTTACCTGGCGAGATAACGCCACAGGACCGGCGTCTCATCCAGCGGGCACTCAGGGTTCTGGACCGGCATCTGCATGAGCCCGGCGTGGCCTTCACCTCCACCCACGCCGTCCGTGAATGGCTGCGACTGCATATGGCCGCGCTTGAGCGGGAAGAGTTCAGAGTGTTGTATCTGGACAACCAGAATCAGCTTATTGCCCATGAGACGCTCTTTAGTGGCACGATTAACCGCACCGAGGTTCATCCCCGGGAAGTGGTCAAACGTGCACTGCACTTCAATGCGGCGGCGGTGATACTGGCGCATAACCATCCTTCCGGCGAGACGACGCCTAGCCAGGCTGACAAAGCCCTCACGCAGCGACTAGTTCAGGTACTTCATCTGGTGGATATCCGTGTCCCTGACCATCTGATTGTTGGTGGCAGGCAAATCTATTCGTTCGCAGAACACGGTCTGCTTTGAGGTATTACATGAAAATTATCAGTAAACGCAGGGCAATGACGATATACCGCCAGCATCCTGAGTCCCGAATCTTTCGCTACTGCACCGGAAAATATCAGTGGCACGGTAGCGTCTGTCATTACACCGGCAGGGATGTTCCGGATATCACAGGAGTCCTGGCTGTGTACGCCGAACGCCGCCAGGACCGCAACGGGCCTTATGCCTGCCTGATGAGTATTACCCTGAACTGACAATAAAGGAGGTTATCAATGAGTAACATCACATGGGGCCTGCAGCGGGATATCACACCGCGCCTGGGAGCCCGCCTTGTGCAGGAGGGTAACCGGCTGCATTATCTGGCTGACCGGGCCAGCATCACCGGTAAATTCAGTGACGTCGAATGCCGGAAGCTAGATGAAACATTCCCGCACTTTATCAGCCAGATGGAGTCGATGCTGACCACCGATGAACTGAATCCCCGCCATACCCACTGCGTCATCCTGTACCACAACGGTTTTACCTGCGAAGCCGATACCCTTGGCAGTTGCGGCTACGTATACATCACCGTTTATCCCACTCAACGATAACTAAATTCACGAGAACAAACATGAAAACTCTACCTGCAACGACTTTGCGGGCGGCTAAACCATGCCCGTCACCAGTGATCGTATGGCAAACACTTCTTTCATGCCTGCTGGATCAGCACTATGGCCTGACACTGAATGACACGCCATTCAGTGATGAAACTGTGATTAAGGAACATATCGATGCCGGTATCTCTTTAGCCGATGCTGTTAATTTTCTGGTGGAAAAATACGAACTGGTTCGCATCGATCGTAAGGGGTTTAGCTGGCAAGAACAGTCGCCTTTTATTACTGCTGTAGACATTCTAAAAGCCAGACGGGCTATGAGGGAAATGAGAACATAAGTAGTGTCAGTTTCCTTTCCGCAACCCACCTCTTTACTGAGCAAAAAGGGGTGAAAAAATTTTTAGGCACCTATATAGGCACCAAAGAAAAGTTGAATTAGAAGTTAGCTAATTTATTTCAATGAATTACAACACCAATTCAGACTCCGCCAGCCCGATGAAGTCCTAAGAGCCCGCACGGCGCAAGCCCTGCGGGCTTTTTTGTGTCTGTCGTTGTCCGAGCTCATCCGGCTAAATCCAGAGAAAATTGGTACATTTAGGTACACGCTATACTGTGGTCCATTAAACGTGTACCAATTATGGAAGGAATCCAGGCATGGCGCGTATCACACGCCCCCTCACTAATAACGAGATCCTTAAAGCTAAGCCCCGAGAAAAAGACTTCACTCTGCATGATGGTGACGGCCTGTTCTTACTCGTCAAAACATCTGGTAAAAAACTCTGGCGCTTCCGATACCAACGTCCTGTAAGTAATAGCCGCACTAATCTGAGTCTCGGTTCATACCCTGCCCTTACGCTCGCAGCAGCTCGCCAGATACGCGACCAACATTTAGCTACGCTCGCGCAGGGGAAGGATCCACAACAGCAGCAAGAACAAGCGTCAGAACAACGCCAGATTGAATTAGACAGCATTTTCTCAACTGTGGCCGCTAACTGGTTCCAGATGAAAAGCAGAAGTGTCACAGAAGATTATGCAAAAGACATCTGGCGTTCTTTGGATAAAGACGTGTTCCCTGCTATTGGTGAGATACCTGTTCAGGAGATAAAGGCCAGAACGATTGTTGAAGCACTTAATCCAATCAAAGCACGAGGGGCACTGGAGACAGTTCGCCGCCTAGTACAGCACATTAACGAAATAATGATTTATGCAGTCAACACCGGCCTGATTGATGCTAACCCGGCATCAGGTGTTGGAATGGCATTTGAGAAACCCAAAAAGCAGAACATGCCCACGCTACGACCAGAAGAATTGCCGAAACTGATGCGTTCCTTGGTCATGTCGAATCTGTCTGTTCCGACTCGCTGTCTTATTGAATGGCAGCTCCTGACTCTCGTGCGTCCATCTGAAGCATCTGGTACTCGATGGGAAGAGATCGACCTTGAGACCAGACTCTGGACTATTCCAGCCGAACGGATGAAGGCGAAGCGTGAGCACATTGTACCTCTATCTCCTCAGGCATTAGATATTCTGGAAGTGATGAAGCCAATCAGCGCTCATCGTGAACATGTTTTTCCCAGTAGAAATGATCCAAAGTTGCCGATGAATAGCCAGACAGCTAATGCGGCTCTTAAGCGAATTGGTTATGGCGGAAAGTTGGTTGCCCACGGTCTACGTTCAATAGCCAGTACTGCAATGAATGAAGCGGGGCTTAACCCAGATGTAATTGAATCAGCCTTAGCTCATACCGATAGAAATGAAGTCAAGAAAGCTTATAATCGGTCAACATATATTACTCAATGCATTGAGTTGATGTCATGGTGGGGATACTATGTTAACGGCTCAAATAAAAAATGAAAAGGAGTTTTACATGTCTAAAAAAACAAATGATCAAATAATACTAGAGCAGATCCTTAAAGATAAAAAAAATGAGTTGGGAACTGACATCAAAGATACAGAATTCTTTGAGTTATACTCAGCATCAGAGATTCTTAAAGACTACGATGTTACATATGATGACATTGAATATGGCATTGTTGGTAATGGTGGTGATGGTGGTATTGACTCTATATTTACTTTTGTTAATGGTGAACTACAAAAGGAAGACACACAACTTAATACTCAAGTAAGAAAAAATCACATTGAGCTAGTAATAATTCAATCTAAAACATCTCCAACCTTTAAAGAAGATGCAATAATTAAGTTCCGAGAAACCATTCAAGATTTATTTGATTTAGGTAATGATCTCGAAAAATTTAAGAAGCGTTATAACTCTTTATTACTTGAGAAAATCAATTTATTTAGAGGTGCCTATTCAAAATTAGCAAAAACATTCCCTACTATTTTAATTAAATTTTTCTATGCTACCCAAGGTGTTGATGCTGATATACACCCCAATGTAATTGATAAAGCAAATAAGTTACGTGATGATATCCATAGATTATTTAGCGGTTCAGTTTGCGAATTCTCTTTTATTGGTGCTACAACACTGTTAGAAATGAGCAGAAATATCCCTGCAAGCTCCCGAACGCTAGAAATATCAGAACAGCCGATTAGTACTTCAGCAGGTAGCTATATTTGCCTAGCTTCACTTACAAAATATTATGAATTTGTAAGCGATAATGGCGCACTAGCAAGAAGTATTTTTGAATCAAATGTGCGAGACTATCAGGGAAGTGTAACTGTAAACACAGGCATCCGATTAACGCTTCAAAATATGAACTCTGATGATTTTTGGTACTTAAATAATGGTGTCACCATTATCACACCTAAAGCAGTTAGTGCAGGAAAACAATTAACAATAGAAGATCCTCAAATTGTAAATGGACTACAAACCTCACATGAGATATATCGTCACTTTTCTAATGCTGATAATTCTGTAGATGATAAACGTTCTATTCTCATCAGGATTATTTGTGAGGAAAACGAAGAAGCACGCGATAGAATAATTCGTGCAACGAACAGTCAAACAGCTATTCTGCCAGCTTCCCTCAGAAGCTCAGATGAGATTCACAGAAATATTGAAGATTATTTAAAGGCTAACGACTTCTATTATGACAGGAAGAAGAATTTCTACAAAAATCTTGGTAAACCAGCATCAAAAATAATAAGCATTGCATATCTTGCACAAGCAATGATGACAATTGTTTTATTTAGACCAGACAGCGCAAGAGCACGACCATCAACACTTATAAACTCAGATATTGAATATAAAAAAATATTTAGCTTGGATATAGCAATAGACACATACTTAAAAGTAATATTAATTATAAAAGCTACTGAAGCTTTTTTAAAGGTTGAAACTGATAAATATACGCCAGACCCAAAAACAACAACAAATATAAAATATTATGTTGCTATGGTTGCGGCCATTAAATACTTAAAGACTAAAGAAAATATTTTTCAGGCACTTTCAAGCGTCAACCAAATAAATATCAATGAAGAGATCTTTGATGAAAGTCTTGATATTGTATTAAACCACTATCATCAGTTAGGAGGAGATGATCAGGTTGCTAAAGGTGCAGCTCTGACCCCTGCAATTCTGGCTTCACTCTAAATTGACTGGAGGGGATTACCCTCCGTCTTTGTAGTAATTAATAACATTTGCAGCGCGCAATGCTCTCCCCGCCACGCCTGCCCGCTTAAGGGGACGTTTTTAATGCAGGTGCATGAAGGGGCTCAGGCCGCGCCAGTGCTGGTGCGGCGGGGTGTGGAAAATTCAGAGTTTTGCATGCAAAGCCATGCAGCTTAAGCATGCATGGCTATTTTTATTAAAAAGACGGGTATTTTCGGGACGTTTTATATGGTTTTTTTGCGGGTCTGCGCGGCCTGTCGGCGCATGAAAATCTGGCTCTGTTCAGGCGTATATTTTGCCCGGTTGTCGTCTCTCGAGGCTCTGTCAGGCCGGAAACCGATGGTTGTCAGAATGTCGCGATCTTCCTCTGCGTAATCAATATTTCCTCCGCTGGTTACATGAATGGACAGCGCTTCGCGAACACTGGCGGCCGCCCGGTCGAGAGCCCGTTCTCTGACGATTTCAGGTTGTTCGCTGTGATGCAGTAATTCCGGTGCCAGCGCGTCGCCGCTTACCTGCATAAAGGCGTGGAGCTGACGACGGATACTGATACGCTGCACGGCCTCATGTGACCGGATGTAATGCCCGGCCGACTGATTTACCGCCCATTTTTTCAGGTCAATATCATACGCAGCGCCTGTGCTGCCTCCGGTTCATAACGGGTGCAGGTCAGCTCCAGCTCTTTCAGCGCCATTTCAGCCCGCGCCAGTGCTGACTTGCTGCTCATCCAGTCCGATTTATTCTTCTGACAGGCTTCAAAGGCCTGTTTCAGTAGTGCTCGTGCCATTGTCTTTTCTCCTGAATCAGTGGCGCAGCAATGAGCGGGCGCAGTCCAGAATTCGGGGCGGTGTTTCTGGGGCTGTCTGTGGCGGTTCGGGCTTTTCTTCTGCCGGTGGCCGTATCTCCTCGTCGATAGACTCGATAGTACGAAAGGTTGCGGAGCAAAAGAGGCTGGCCAGAGAAGGTCGCAGGAAATCCCCTCTCTCTGTTTGTTTTTTTACTTATAACTATTCACCACTGTTCACCTTAAATAAAGATATAGGTAATACAGTAAGTTAAAGGGTGAACAGTTGAAGGTCTGACTGTTCACCGTCTGTTCACCCTCCTGTTTTTTCAGCCAGTCATTCACTTAGACTTTTTGGTGATTAAAAAATAAAAACATATAAATAAAAGCAATAGAAGGATTACCAATGTATGCCACCGTTTGCCTCTATTTGCCATTCACCTGTTAACGGTTTGTTGTATGGGATTTCACTGCAAAATGACTTGTTGCCCTGCGTAAAAATATTCACAAAATAGAGAGCTACCGGACGCAAGAAACATCATTCTTAACGAGCTGACAAAGCGCGTACACCGGATCTTCCCCGATGCCGACGTGAGAGTTAAGCCAATGCAGGCTAACGCATTAAACAGCGACAGCACAAAGACCGAAAAAGAACGACTTAACCGTATGCTGGAAGAGATGTTTGAAGAAGCAGATATGTGGCTGGTGAACGAATGATGAGCATGGGCAACATGATTATTGCCGGGGTAAGAATATATTTCCCGCCTGGCACCGAACTCCCTGTTCCAACGCCTGAACTCAGGACATTTGCCATCGTCAGCAAAGACCTGTCTGGACATCTGGTGCTTGAGTACAAAAACAGGCAGTAGGTTCCTGTACTGGCCCGGCTTTTTGATGATTCAGCACATGCTATTTCAGCTATAACAAGCCTGAGCAAAAAGACGTGGCATTAATACTTAAAACACATTGATCCGTCATGCCGGGAAGATACAATCCACGGCGGCTGGCAACCAGTCTATATTCGCACGCCAGCTGTCCGCACCATGCTCTTCCATGCGACGTGATTGCTGCTCTATTAATTCTACTGATGAGAATCTTGCTGTAGATTGCATACGACCTTGCCGTTCTCACCACTTTCACAGCCTTCCTGTTACGCCATATAAAGCAACTCGATTGGGAATTTCCAGTTACTGACGCAAATACGGAACATACAATCACATACACATCTTTACATTTGGTGGTTTTCATGAATACTACTAAATGATTATGTTAACACGATGAAATTCAACGGATGAAATATGAATATATTTGAACAAACTCCACCAAACCGCAGGCGTTATGGCCTGGCTGCATTTATTGGGTTAATCGCTGGTATCGTATCAGCATTTGTTAAATGGGGCGCTGAAGTACCTTTGCCACCCCGCAGTCCGACTGATATGTTCACTGCTGCATGCGGGCCGGAATCATTAATCAGGGCTGCCGGGCAAATTGACTGTTCCCGCAATTTCCTGAATCCCCCTTATATTTTCCTTCGTGACTGGATGGGGCTTGCTGATCCTAACGCTGCCGTCTACACCTTTGCCGGGCATGTGTTTAACTGGGTTGGTGTAACACACATCATCTTTTCGATTGTCTTCGCAGTAGGTTACTGTGTTGTTGCTGAAGTTTTCCCCAAAATTAAGCTCTGGCAGGGTTTGCTGGCTGGTGCGCTGGCACAGCTTTTCGTCCATATGATTTCCTTCCCTCTCATGGGGCTGACTCCACCTTTGGTTGACCTTCCATGGTATGAGAATGTATCCGAAATTTTTGGACATTTAATCTGGTTCTGGTCCATCGAAATTATCCGTCGGGATCTGCGTAACAGGATTACTCATCAACCAGACCCGGAGATCCCTTTGGGAACAAGCCGGTGACAAATTCTTAATGTGGTAAAATGGCGCAAACACAGCGCCATTTTTTAGTATCCATTTACTGAACTCCTGAGTTGCCTGTTTTAATCTCTCGCTAATCCCCTCTTCCCGGCCCTGACATTCCTGTTCTGTGAAAAAGAGAATAAACCACTTTCCATCCGTGCACCCGAATGTTCTTAATATCAAGGAGGAGATTTATGTCTGGTATCTGGGTCTGTTAAATAACATGATGAAAACCCGCGCACTTCTTGCATTGCTTTCCCTGAACATTTAAGCAGCCCACCGGCACCTTGCCGATTAATACCTGTAGTGGTTTAGGGATGCCCCCTCCGGGCACAAAGCGGCCTGAACGAAGGGCTATCAGGTCTGCTATGGGCGACAAACCTACAGCTTCCATTGAAAGCATCAATCAATACGCAAAACTCCCGCCCCTGACAAACTCAACCACCTCCCCCATCAAGTCACACTGCCACCAGGACAACGTTGTTGCTCCTGCCCGGAAGAGTTGTGTTGCTGCTGCCGTAACACGATGTTAGCATTTGGCAATCAAGACACTTAGATGTCTAAAAACTCCATTCCTGACCCCGAGAGAGGCTAAAAGGAAGATGACAGATAACCTGCAACTCACACAACTGGTCGAGACCTGCCGCTGGATAGGGGCAAAAGGCTGGGCTCCCGCTACTGGCGGCAATATGTCTGTCCGCCAGGACGACGCATTTTGCTGGCTCAGCGAGTCGGGAAAAGATAAAGGCAACCTGACTACCGACGATTTTTTGCAGGTGGAAATCGCCACCAGTCACGCACCGTCCGGTCGCAAACCATCGGCGGAGACCGGGCTGCATACCCTGATTTATCGCCTCTTTCCCCAGGCAAACGCGGTGTTGCACGTCCACACCGTCAACGCCACGGTGCTCTCGCGCATCGTTAAAACGCCGGAGCTATATATCAGCGGTTTTGAAATGCAAAAATCGCTTAGCGGGCAGACTACCCATCTTGATACCGTCTGCGTGCCGGTGTTCGACAACGACCAGGATATCGACGCGCTGGCATCACGTATTGCGCATTACGCGCAAGAGCGTTCTCTGAATTACGGTTTTCTTCTGCGCGGTCATGGCTTAACCTGCTGGGGACGCTCAGTGGAGGAGGCCCGCCGTCATCTGGAGGGGCTGGAATTTTTATTTGAATGCGAAATGCGTTTGCGACAACTGGAGAGATTATGATTCGCGCGATTGTGACGGATATTGAAGGCACCACCAGCGATATCCGTTTTGTTCACAATGTTCTGTTCCCCTATGCGCGCGAGCGGCTGGCGGCGTTTGTCACCGCCCGGCAGTATGCCGAACCGGTAAAATCAATTCTTGATAATCTGCGCAACGAGATTGCCCGGCCGGACGCCAGTACCGCAGAACTTATCGAAACGCTTTTCACCTTTATGGATGAAGATCGCAAATCAACGGCGCTAAAAGCCCTGCAAGGCATTATCTGGCACGACGGTTACGTCAATGGCGACTTTACTGGTCACCTCTACCCGGACGTTCTGCCAGCGCTGGAGAAATGGAAAGCACAAGGCATTGATCTCTATGTTTATTCCTCCGGCTCCGTTGCGGCGCAGAAACTGTTATTTGGCTACAGCGACGAAGGTGATATTACTCATCTGTTCAGCGGCTATTTTGATACCCATATCGGCGCAAAGCGAGAAACGCAGTCATACCGCAATATCGCGTCGTATATCGGCGTCGCGCCGTCGCAAATCCTGTTCCTCTCCGATGTATATCAGGAGCTGGACGCTGCTGAAGAGGCGGGTCTTCGCACCCTGCAACTGATTCGTGGCGAGGGTGATGGCGCCAGCCGCCACCACCAGGTACATCAATTCGACGACATTAACCCGGAGCAGATCCTTTCATGAGCGCATTGACTATTTATTCCGATAAAGACGCCAGCCAGCCCCAGTGGCACAGTACCGACGCCGCAGAGATAGCCCAACAGCTCAACGCGAAAGGCGTCCGCTTCGAACGCTGGGTTGCAGACCGCGACTTAGGCCAGGCCCCCGCGCCAGAAACGGTGATCACCGCCTATCAACATGCGATTGATAAGCTGGTTGCCGAGAAAGGCTATCAGAGCTGGGATGTGATCAGCCTGCGCGCCGACAATCCACAAAAAGAGGCGCTGCGTGCAAAGTTTCTCAATGAACACACCCACGGCGAAGATGAAGTGCGATTCTTCGTTGAAGGCGCAGGACTGTTTTGCCTGCACATTGGCGACCAGGTTTACCAGGTGCTGTGTGAGAAAAACGATCTGATTTCAGTGCCCGCCGGTACGCCGCACTGGTTTGATATGGGCTCAGAGCCAAACTTTACCGCGATCCGTATTTTCGATAACCCGGAAGGCTGGGTGGCGCAGTTTACCGGCGACGCCATTGCGGATGCCTATCCGCGCCTGCTTTAACGATCTGGCCGGGCGACGCTATCGTACGCCAGGCCTGCTCTGCATCAGGCCGCCTCCGTCCTGAAAACCCCCTTCGCCACGTCTTCTGGCGTCACCACACCGCTATCCAGCACCCAGCCGCTAATCAGCGCTGCTGGCGTCACGTCAAACGCCGGGTTATAGACCTGCGCATTTTCCGGCGCCCACTGTACCGCGCCAAAACTGCCCGCCACGCCGGTGACTTCTCCTGCTGCGCGCTGCTCAATCGGGATTGCGTCGCCATTCGGGCAGTGGGGGTCCAGCGTGGTTTGCGGCGCGGCAACGTAAAACGGAATACCGTGGAATTTCGCCAGCACCGCCAGCGAATAGGTGCCGATTTTATTCGCCACATCGCCATTTGCGGCGATACGGTCGGCCCCGACCCACACCGCGTCCACCAGCCCTTTCGCCATCAGGCTGGCAGCCATTGAGTCGGTAATCAGTTGATAGGGAACCCCCAGTTCGCCCAGTTCCCAGGCGGTGAGTCTGCCGCCCTGCAATAACGGGCGCGTTTCATCCACCCAGACGTTTTGCACGTTGCCCTGTGCATACGCGCGGGCAATCACCCCCAGCGCCGTCCCCGTGCCCGCTGTCGCCAGCCCGCCGGTGTTGCAGTGGGTCAGCAGACGGCTGCCCGGCTTCACCAGCGCACTTCCCGCACGCGCGATATCGTCACAGAGTTGTTTGTCTTCATCGATCAGACGTAGCGCTTCCGCCGCCAGCGCCGGAACAAAGTCTTCTTGCCTCAGCGCCTGCTTCATACGATCGAGATTGTTCATCAGATTGACCGCCGTCGGGCGCGCAGCGCGCAGCGTTTCCAGCGCTATCGCCAGTTCATCCCGGCGATGGCCTGACTCCGCCAGCAGCGCCAGTAGCAGACTGGCGGAAAGACCAATCAGCGGCGCACCGCGCACGCGCAGCGCGTGAATATGCCCCACCAGCGCTTCTACCGTTGAGGCATCCAGCCAGCGTTTCTCCTGCGGAAGCGCCTGCTGATCGAGAATAAATAATTGGTTATCCGCCACTCGCAGGCTGGTCGTCTGTAATGTCTGCATGTCGTTAATTCTCTGTTGCGTTGTTGTATCACATTGTGTCAGGATGAATTACAGATGTATAGACGTCTACATGTCTTTATTAGTGAAATGAGTGAGGAACAGGCAATGTCGCAATACCGTACCTTTACCGCCCAGGATGCCGTGGAATACGCCCGAACGTTTGGCGGCATCGATGATCCATCCACACTGGTAGAGGCGCAGGAGGTGGGCGACGGCAACCTTAATCTGGTGTTTAAGATTTTCGATACCACAGGCGTAAGCCGCATCGTCGTCAAACAGGCGCTGCCTTACGTGCGCTGCGTCGGCGAATCCTGGCCGCTGACGCTGGATCGCGCTCGTCTTGAAGCGCAAACGCTGGTGGCGCATTACCAGCACTGCCCGCAGCATACGGTGAAAATCCACCATTTCGACCATGAACTGGCGGTGATGGTGATGGAAGATCTCTCCGACCATAACATCTGGCGCGGCGAACTGATTAAAGGCGCCTGGTATCCACAGGCGGCACGCCAGCTCGGCGAATATCTGGCGCAAACTCTGTTTCATACCAGCGATTTTTATCTCCACCCGCATGACAAAAAAGCGCAGGTGGCGACATTTATTAACCCGGAGATGTGTGAGATCACCGAAGATCTGTTCTTCAACGATCCCTACCAGATCCACGAACGCAACAGCTATCCTGCGGAGATCGAAGGCGACGTCGCCGCGCTGCGCAGTGACGCTCAGCTTAAGCTGGCGGTGGCGGCGCTCAAACATCGTTTCTTCTCCCATGCCGAAGCGCTACTGCACGGCGATATCCACAGCGGCTCGATCTTTGTCGCCGACGGTCGCCTGAAAGCCATCGACGCCGAGTTCGGCTACTTTGGGCCGATAGGCTTTGATGTGGGCACCGCCATCGGCAACCTGCTGCTGAACTTCTGCGGCCTGCCGGGCCATCTGGGCATTCGCGACGCCGCCGCCGCGCGCGAGCAGCGGCTGACGGATATTCAGGAGCTGTGGAACACCTTTGCTGAACGTTTTCAGGCGCTGGCGACGGAAAAAACCCGCGACGCGGCGCTACGCGCGCCGGGCTACGCGTCGGAATTTCTGAAAAAAGTCTGGGCGGACGCCATCGGCTTTTGCGGCACCGAGCTGATTCGCCGCAGCGTCGGGCTGTCGCACGTAGCGGATATCGATACCATTCAGGATGCGGAAATGCGCCATGAATGCCTGCGCCATGCCATTACCCTCGGAAAAGCGCTGATTGTGATTGCCGACCGGATTGAGAGCGTGGAAGCGCTGATCGCGCGGGTGCGGCAGTACAGCTAAGTGCAGGCCGTTTGCCCGGTGGCGCTACGCTTACCGGGCCTACGATCCGAATGCAGGCCGGGTAAGGCGAAGCCGCCACCCGGCAAATACTTACCCCAGATACTCAATCACCGATAACCCACCGTTGTAATCCGTGCTGTAGATAATCCCCCGCGTATCGACAAACACATCGCAGGACTGGATCACCTGCGGGCGATTTGGCCGCGTATCCATCATCTTCTCAGGTGCCGCAGGCACCAGCGCGCCGGTCTCTACCGGACGATAAGGATTGGAAATATCATAAGCGCGCACCCCTGCATTCTGGTAAGTGGCGAAAATCAGCGTCGAGCTAATAAAGCTGCCAGGACGGTTTTCGTGCAGGTTATGCGGCCCGAAGTGCGCCCCTTTCGCCACGTAATCAGCTTCATCCGGCTGCGGGAAGGTGGCGATGCTCACCGGATTCGACGGCTCGCGGATATCAAACAGCCAGATCAGCTTTTCGCCGTCTTCCTGATTGTCGAGCACCGCTTCGTCCAGTACCACCAGCAGATCGCGGTCCGGCAGCGGTAGCGCAGTATGTGTGCCGCCGCCAAACGGCGGGCTCCAGTTGCGATGGCTAATCAGTTTCGGCTGCGTGCGATCTTTCACGTCCAGCAGCGTCAGACCACCGTCACGCCAGCTACCGTAGGCGGTATCGCCAGCGATAATCGCGTGATGCAGCGCATAGCGTTTGCCCTCCGGCCAGTCTGGCGTCTCTCCCGCCGCCTGATTCATCCCTGGCAACCACCAGCGCCCGGCCACCTCTGGCTTACGCGGATCGGCCAGATCGATGGTCAGGAAGATGTAGTCGGTGAAACCGTCGATCAGCGCCGAGACGTAGGCCCAGCGTCCGCCGACGTACCAGATGCGGTGAATGCCGATCCCATTCAGGGAGAGAAAACCGATTTCACGCGGTTTATCCGGCGTGGAAATATCAAACACGCGCAGCCCTGCGCTCCAGCCCCGGTCCTGCACATCGCTGATCGTCTCACCGACCTGCCGCGTGTAGTAGACCTTTTCATCGGCAAAGCGGGCATCGGCGAACAAATCGCGGGCGTTAATCACCAGCAGCAGATCGTCATGCGCCTGCAAATGCACGTTCCAGGAGCCTGGCGGTGCAGGCACATAGCCCGCCGCCCGTGGATTTTTCGGGTCACGCACGTCAACAATCGAAAACCCCTGCGACACCATATGGCCAATATAGGCAAAACCGCGATGTACCATTAGCTGTACGCCGTCCGGGCGACCGCCCTGGTCGCTATGGCCAATCAGCCGCATATTGCGGCTATAGTCGGGGCGCGGTAATTCAGTCACCTTAATCTCCTTTTGCCAAACGGCGTAACCGCCTTATCCGGCCTACAGGGAGCACATTGTAGGCCCGGTAATTGCAGTGCCACCGGGCATTACGCCGGATGGCGGCGTAACCGCCTTATCCGGCCTACAGAGAGCACATTGTAGGCCCGGTAAGCGCAGCGCCACCGGGCATTATTTATTCTTCGCTTCAAGCGTCGCAAACCACGGCGCGATAAAGTCTTCCGTCTGGCCCCAGCCCGGAATGATTTTGCCTAATGAGGCGACGTTAACCGCCCCCGGCTGCGCTGCCAGCAGCGCCTGCGGAATGGCTGCGGCTTTAAAATCGTAAGTGGCAGGCGTAGGTTCACCGGCAATCTTATTGGCAATCAGCCGCACGTTAGTGGCGCCAATCAGTTTCGGGTCAACGGCCACGCTCACCTTCCACGGGCTGCCCGCCTCGCGCATCAGTTGCAAATCCTGGTTGGAGATGTCGATGCTGTAGAGCTTAATCTCAGTGCGGCCATTCTCTTTCAGCGCTTTGTACGCCCCCTGGCTAAAGGCGTCCCAGGTCCCCCAGATAGCGTCGATTTTCCCTTTCGGGTATTTCGCCAGCACCGCGCCCACTTTGTTGGCGGTATCGCCCTGCACGTCGGAAGAGACCGCACCGATAGACTCCAGCTCTTTAATCCCCGGATTGTCCTTCAGCATTTGCTGATAAGCCGCCTGGCGACGCTCCATCGGCGGGAAACCGGCGACCCACAGCTTGATAATATTGGCTTTACCGTTGAAATCTTTTACCAGTTGCCCGAAGGAGAGATGGGTCAGCGAGGCGTCATCCTGCTGAGTTACCGTCACGCCCGGGATCTCACCGTTGACGGCGGTATCAAACACCGCCACTTTGATCCCGGCATCTACCGCTTTCTTCACCAGCGCGGTGGAGTACGGATCGCGCCCCTGAGAGAGAATAATACCGTCATACTTCTGGCTGATCGCCTGGTTAACGAAATCCTGGAATTTCGCGTCGTCGCCGTTGCTTAAAAAGGTGCTGACCTTAAAGCCGAGCTTTTTCCCCTCCTGAATCGCGCCCGCAACGAACTGGGTCGTGTTGTCATCAGAGCCAAGGTTGCGGATCACCGCAATGCGAACCGGGCCATTATGCCCGGCAATGGCCGCTGGCACCGGCGCAGGCGTTGCCGCATAGCCCGGCAACGAACTCAGTAATCCCAGCGCCAACAAAGAAAGTGCAGTTTTTTTCATTATCGTTTCCCGTTGTGTTGTTAACGTTTTTGTATGTAGGTGATCGCCAGCGCCGCCGCCAGCACCAGCCCTTTTATAATGTCCATTGCGTAATAGGGCACCGAGAGCATCACCAGCCCGTTGGAGAGCACGCCAAGGATCACCGCCCCCACCAGCGTGCCGAGCGCATTCGGTTTGCCGGAACCGGCCAGCGAAAAGCCGATCCACGCCGCCGCGACGGCATCCATCAAATAGCCTCCCCCGGCGTTAACCTGTGAAGAGCCAATACGTGAAGCCAGCAGGATGCCCCCTAACCCCGCCAGCAACGAGGCAATGACGTAGGCCGCCACTTTATAGCGGGTGGTGCGAATACCGGAGAGACGCGCCGCTTCCGGGTTGCCGCCAATGGCGTACATCCGTCGCCCGTGGGTGGTCAGCGACAGCGCGAGCTGCGCCGCCAGCGTCACGACCAGCATCACGACAACAATAGTCGGCACCTGCCCCAGCGCGCCGAATGCCGCCGGAATAAGCCCCTCAGCCATTTCACCGCTCGGCAGCACCATGTTTTCAGTAATAGAGCCGCCGTAGCTGTAGGTCATCGCCACCCCCTGAATCACAAACAGGCTGGCAAGCGTGGCGAGCATGTCGGGAATACGCAGCACCACAATCAGAAAAGCGTTGAACAGCCCCACCAGCGTACAGAGCGCCAGGGTAATGACAATCGCCCCGGTGGTGCCAAAGCCGTGCCAGACGAACAGCGAAATCACCAGTGCGTTCGCCAGCGACGCGGTTGAGCCAACGGAAAGATCAAAGCCGCCGACGGTAAGCGAGATGGAAACGCCAATCGCAATCACCGTGACGATCGCAATAGAGCGCAGGATGTTGATGATATTGAAGGGATCGAGGAAGTTATCCGACGCGACGCCAAAAATGGCGATCAGCGCGACAACCGTCAGCAGCATGCCCCACTTATAGAGAAAATCGAAAATCTGCTGGCGGCCAGACGCCGCTGCATTGACTGAAAGGGCCTTACTCACAACGCCGTTCCTCCGGTTGAATAATAAAGTAGTGTCTCTTCGCGGGCCTGCGCGCCTTCCACTTCCGCCACGATGCGCCCGTCCCACAACACGCAGATGCGGTCGCAGAGCCCCACCAGTTCGGCGAACTCACCGGAGGCGTAAATCACCCCTTTGCCTTCCCGCGCCAGGCCGTCGATCAGCGCAAACAGATCGGTTTTGGCTTTCACGTCCACACCTTTAGTCGGCTCGTCGAAAATCAGCACGCGGGCGTCGCCGCGCAGCCATTTGCCGATCGCCACTTTCTGCTGGTTGCCGCCGGAAAGCCGACGCAACACTTGCCCCGGCCCGCGAGCGCGCACGCCGACGCGGGCAATTACCGCTTCCGCCCAGCGCCATGCCTGACGATGACCAAACAAGCTCCAGCGCGAGAAACGGTTATCGGCGGCAACCGCCAGGTTCATGGCGACGGACTCATCAATAAAAATGCCCTCTTTGCGCCGCTCCTCCGGCACCAGCGCCAGCCCGCGCGTCACCGAATCAACCGGGTCTTGCGGCGTCCACGGTTGATGATTGAGTTCGCCGCGTTCAACGCGGCTTTTCGACGCGCCGAACAGCGCCTTGCACAGCTCGGTTTTCCCGGCACCCGCCAGCCCGGCGATGCCGAGAATTTCACCTTTACGCAGGTGCAAACTGATATTTTTCAGCAGCAGTTCATCGTGCAGCCCTTCCACGCGCAGCAGCGTTTCATCAGCATGCGGCGGGCGTTTTGGCGGATAGATATCGTTTAACTCATGACCCAGCATCTTCTCGACGATGGCGTCAGCGCTCAGTTCCGCCATCGGCCCGGACTCAATCAACTTGCCATCGCGCAGTACGGTTAAGGTGTCGCAAATGGCCTTTAGCTCATGAATGCGATGGGAGATAAACACCACGCCGATCCCCTGTTGTTGCAGGCGTTTCACCACGGCAAACAGCCGTTCGCTTTCATGCTGATCGAGCGGCGCGGTGGGTTCATCGAGGATCAGAAAACGACAGTGGTGCGAGAGCGCGCGGGCCAGCAGGATCTGCTGCTTTTCGGCGAGCGTGCACCCATCGATGACCCGGCGCACGTCCAGATGAATATCGAGCTGGGCCAGCGCGTCACGCGCCTGCTGGCGAATAGCACGCCAGCGGTAGCGGTGTCCCGGCTGCGCCAGCTGATCGAGCATAATATTTTCCGCAATACTCAACCCCGGGATCAGCGCAACATCCACCTCCTGCTGCACCAGATGAATGCCCAGCCGTTTGGCGTCCAGCGGTTCGCGTATCGGCACCGGCTGGTTATTAATTGCAATTTCCCCTTCGTAATGATCGTGCGTGCCGCAGAGCACCGCCATCAGCGTGGATTTCCCCGCACCGTTCGCCCCCGTCAGCGCGTGCACGGAACCGCCCGTCAGGGTGAAATCAACGCGGGAAAGCGCCTGAAAGCCGGAAAAGGCCAGGCTGATACCACGCATGTCGAGGCGACTGGAGAGCATCCGCTGTAAATCCTTTCTGATAATCATTTGATTTACGAAATTTTTCACAGCTCTCCCTGACTGACAACGACATAAAAAGCATAAGATAAAGCAAAATATTATTAGCCATCCAGATGTCTATGAATGACATCGGGTTAGCCCATCGCAAAGGGATCGCATCATGAGTAAGAACACTGACCACAACGCGGCAACGGGCTTCGCGGAGGGGGCTAAAACCCATCAAGGAAAGCGGGCATTTATCAGCCCTAATAAATCAGCTCTTTTTTATCTTTTAGATTTAGTTTAAGTCGATATATATCAATTCCAGATTATCAACCTGCATTTATGTGTTTCATATTTATGACACGCCAGGTTTATTAAAAATAAAAATTCATTTGAAGTGCTTTCATATAAATGATGATTAGTAGAGAATGTAACACCTCAGATAAAACCGCCATTTACTATTATTTACCTGATGCACAATAGGTGAAATTTGCATTTTATATAAATAGCGTCATGGAGTTTTCATGAAAAACAACACAGCTGTCACGCAAAAAGAATATTTGCTTAACAATAAAACAACGTTATTATCAACCACAGATAAAGACAGTCATATTACCTATGCTAACTCTGCATTTATCGACGCCAGCGGATTTAATGAAACGCAGTTAATGGGTAAACCACATAATATTATTCGCCACCCGGACATGCCCTCTGCCGCTTTCGCTGACATGTGGCACACGATACTGCAAGGCGATAGCTGGACCGGGCTGGTCAAAAACCGGCGACAAAACGGCGATCATTACTGGGTACGCGCAAATGTTACCCCTGTCTGGCAAAATGAAAAATTAACGGGGTATATTTCAGTACGCACCGTGCCTTCCCGGGATGAAGTTTCGCACAGCGAACAGCTTTATCAGAAAATAAACAATAATGGAATTAAAGGGTTTCGACTTTTTAAAGGCATAATTATCCGTCGCGGAGCGCTGTCCTGGCTTTCGATGTTTAAATGGCTGTCGGTTAGCCAACGCGTCAATTATGCTTTAGCCATCACCAGTCTGACAGCCCTGTTATTTATTTTCTTACCTGTTCCTCCTGCTATTCAGGGGGGCAGCATCATCGTATTATTTTTGCTCCTGGCTATTTACCTTAAGGTTCAAATTTGTCAGCCGGTTAATACGCTGCTGGTGCAGATGCAAAAAGTGGTTTCGGGCCGTAAACCCGATAATTGCCATTTGCAGCGCGTGGACGAAATAGGGATGCTCATGCGACTGGTGAATCAATCGGGGCTTAATCTGCGCTCCCTGGTTGATGATGTCAGCACGCAAATATCCGGTATTCAGGCTATCAGTCAGCGCGTGTCTCAGGAAGGCACGGCATTGCAGAGCCGTTCAGAAGAGACATCTGCCGACCTGCAACAAACCGCCGCTGCCATTGAAGAGATCGGTAGCGCAGTGCAACAAACCGCAGATACCGCAGCCCAGACAATGACGATGGCCGACAGTACCAGCGCCAATGCGACTGAAGGCGGCCACATCATGAAGCAAACCATCACCATGATGCAGGCTATCTCGCGCGATAACAATCAAATCGTGGACATTATCGGCGTCATTGACAGTATTGCTTTTCAGACCAACATCCTGGCGCTGAATGCAGCGGTCGAAGCGGCCCGCGCCGGTGAATCCGGGCGCGGATTTGCGGTCGTTGCCGCAGAGGTGCGTAACCTCGCCCAGCATTCTGCGTCTGCGGCAAAAGAGATCAAACAGCTTATCGAGAAAAACGTCACTAACGTCAATACGGGAGTGCAAATGGTCGAGCAGACGGAAACACACCTTACCGGAATGATCGATGACGTGTTGCAGATGTCTACCATGATCAAAGAGATAAGCCTGGCGACGCGGGAACAAACTTTAGCGCTCGAACAGATCAACAATTCAATTTCACGAATTGGTTCCATGACGGACAACAATGCGGAGATGGTGGAACAGGTGACGGATGCCGCGGGGGATTTAACGGGACGCGCGTCACGGCTGCAACAGGCCGTACAGGTTTTTGGCGCCTCACGATAGCAGCGAAAAGCAAAAAGCCCTCAGCATACGCCAGGGGCTTTTCTATTTATCGCGTTCTCAACGCGCAGGGTAATCGCGGTTAATCCACGCGTGATCGTCTTCCCAGGTGAAAATCCATTTGCGCACCGGGCCTGCCATCACATTCAGGTAATAACTGTCATACCCGGCCATTGTCGCCACCGGGTGATAGCCTTTCGGCACCATCACGACGTCACGATTGTAGACCGCCATACACTCATCGAGCGAGCGATCGTCGGTGTATACCCGCTGCATACAAAATCCCTGTTCCGGGTTGAGGCGATGGTAATACGTCTCCTCAAGAAGGGTCTCGTAAGGCGGATTGTCAGTGTCGTGCTTGTGGCTCGGGTACGAACTGCTACAGCCTTCGTGAGTCCACACTTCCACCACCAGCAGACTATCGGCGGGTTTATCTTCCGGCAGAATGTTGTGTACATAGCGCTGGTTATGCCCCTTGCCCCTTGCCTCGCCGTCGATATCCTGCGGCGCAATCAGGCGGGTGGGATACGTCCCCTTGCCCGGCGCGGCGCATACCGCCAGCTCCAGCTTCGTTAACGCCTGTACCTGTACCGTTTCTCCGGGCGTAACGTATACCGCCCACGGCTTAATACGCTCGAACGGGCTCATCCGCTCGCCAATCTCTGAAAACTGCGCGGTTGGCGTGGTGACAGACGCCCTCCCCGCCACCAGCACCAGACAGCGCTCTTCAGCAACGGCGGGAAGATGCAACTGCTGCCCCTCTTCAAGCTCAAACGCGTCAAAACCGACGTAGCCCCAGCCTGCCCGCTCCGGGGTGACGGACTGGGTACGTCCCTGCGCGTCAGGCTGTTGCCAGCGTGACAGTAAACGTGACATAGCGCCTCCTCAGATAAGACCGGCATCCCGCGCCAGGCGGCTCAGGTTGTTATATCCCAGCCGCGCGTAAGTCAGCGGATGGGCAATCGCCGGGTCCTGCTCCGCCTCCACCACCAGCCAACCCTGATAATCGTGCTCTTTCAGCAATCGCATAATCGGCGGGTAATCCACGCAGCCGTCGCCCGGTACGGTAAAGACGCCGCTGAGCACCGCATCCAGAAAGCTGGTTTTACGGTTTTTCACATCTGCCAGCACGTCGGCGCGCACGTCTTTACAGTGCACATGATTAATACGGCTCGCCCAGCGTTGCGCCACCGCCAGCGGATCGGCGCCAGCAAACGTTAAATGACCGGTGTCGAGCAGCAATCCAACCTCATCGCCGGTATGGGTCATCAGATTGTCCACATCCTCTGCGGACTCAATCACCGTCCCCATATGGTGATGATAAGCAATCTGCACTCCCTGCTGCTGTGTATAGCGGGCGAACGCGGTGAGCTTCTCGCCATACTCCGCCCAGCGCGCCTGCGGGAATCGCGGACGCAGGTGAACCGGCGTCTGCTGTTCGCCGTGAATGCAATGGCTCACCTCAGCGAAAACCATCACTTTCGCCCCCAGCTCGCGCAATAACGTCAAATGCGCCTGCGCCGCCGCAATCTCTTCTTCTACGCTCCGCTCCAGCAGGCGACCGGAATACCACCCGGACACCAGCTTCAGATCGTGGCGTTGCAGGATTGGCCCCAGCAGACGCGCCTCGCGTGGGAATTTATTACCGAGTTCAAAGCCCGCAAAACCAGCCTCTTTACCTTCGCTCAGACAGGTATCCAGCGGCGTTTCCGCGCCAAGAGAGGGCAAATCATCATTGGTCCATGTCAGAGGATTAATGCCTAATTGCACAGCCATAATGTTCTCCTAAAGTTATGCCTGCCCGCGCTCGCGCCACCAGGCGATCAGTTGCAGATAGTTATCCCGAATGCGCGTCACCAGTTGCGCATCGTCAATGTCATGTTTCAGCCATGCGCGGGAAGCCTCGCCAAACAGCGTGCGCCCCACCGCAAACCCCTTCACCAGCTCATGTCCGGCAGCGGCTCTGAACCCTGCGCGTAACTGTTCAGCTGGCGCATCCAGCCCAAGAATCACCACGCCACGGCAGTGCGGGTCGCGGCGTTCGATAATGTCACTCAGCGCCGTCCAGCCGTCAGAGGAGAGCGGCGGCAGTTTCCACCAGTCGGGATAAATGCCCAGGTTGTAGAAGCGGGAGATAGCCCGCAGGTAAAGCTCATCGCTGCGCGGCATACCCACAGGTAAAATCACTTCCAGCAGCAGCTCATGCCCCGACTGACAGCAGGCGTGATACACCTCGGCGATTTTCTGTTCCTGCTCCAGGCGCAGGCCGTGGGCATCTTCCGGGTGGAAAAAGACCAGGCACTTCACCACATGCTCCTGCGGCCAACTGATAAGCTGAGTGCCAATGTTGCCGTGCTCCATCTCCAGCGGCCGTGAACCGGGAAGCTCAATCGGGCGGCCAATCCACCACCCTTCGCCGGTTATCGCATTCAGCGCGTCCTGGCCAAACGTTCCGTCGCACAGCAGACCGGCTTTTCCTTCCAGCCCCGCGCTGTTCGCCGCATCGCGGCTGGCCTGTAAGATCAGCGTTTTCAGCGCCGGAATGCGCTTCAGGGAGGCACCGCACTGTAGCGCCATCTCTTCAAGCTGACTGCGGTGATCAAACGCCATCACGCACAGTTCCGGCCAGTTACGCCGACGCGTTGTGACGCGATGCAGATGATTAAGCCGTGGATCAAGATCCGGGCGTGGCACCTGATGCTCGCGGGAGAGGTAGTCATCCAGCTCCACCTTACTCGGCATCGCGGGCGCGCAACCGTGGCGCGAAACCACCAGCGCGCCGCAGGCGTTGGCGTAGCGGCAGGCCTGCTCCCAGCCTTCATCATTGAGATAACCGCGCAGCAGCCCCGACATAAACGCATCGCCCGCGCCGAGCACATTGAGCACCTCGACGCGCACGCCGGTCACCGTCAGCCCGTCATCCAGCGATGGCGGAATCGCGTCGGTATACACCGAGCAGCCCAGCGCGCCGCGTTTACAAACCAGCGTCGCCGCGCTTACCTCACGCACCTGCGCCAGCGCCTGCACGGTATCGGTAGCGCCGCCCGCAATATGAAACTCCTCCTCGGTGCCGACGATCACATCAAACAGGTGCAATACCGCCTGCAACTGGCGAGTGACCTGCTCTGCGGCAATAAAGCGCGTTTCGCCGTCGCCCAGCGAGGTCAGCCCCCACAGCACCGGACGATAGTCGATATCCAGTACCGTGCGCACGCCGTGACGGCGGGCACAGGTCAGCGCGGTCAGCACCGCGTCGCGGGTTTGCGGATGAGAAAGATGGGTCCCGGTGATGGCGAGGCAGCGGGATGAAGCGATGTACTGCTCGTCAACATCGCTGGCGGTAATCGCCATATCCGCGCAGTTATCGCGATAAAAAATCAGTGGAAAGGTGTCCCGGTCTTTAATGCCGAGTAGCACCAGCGCCGTCAGGCGTTCTTTATCCGTTATCAGATGGCTGGTATCGCAGCCAACATGGTTAAGCTCTTCGCGCAAAAAGCGCCCCATATGTTCGTCGCCCACTCTTGCCAGCATTGACGAACGTAGCCCCTGGCGCGCGGCGCCGTAGGCGACATTCCCTGAGGAACCGCCGAGGTATTTGGCAAAACTTGAGACATCCTCCAGCCGTGCGCCAATCTGCTGGCTGTAGAGGTCAACCGCCACGCGGCCCATGCATATCACATCAAACTGCTTTTCCACGTTGATACCTCGTCAGACAATATCGTTCACATTCAGCCAGCGGCCTTCCTGATGCGAGAGCGCGATGGCGTCCAGCACGCGCGACACTTTCCAGCCCTCTTCAAAATCCGGCCACATCGGCGCATCGGCGGCAACGCCGTTCACCAGGTCGCGGATTTCCACCGTTTTCTGATCGTTAAAGCCGATGCCGTGCCCCGCCCCCATGCAAAACGCGGCATAGTCCGGGTGCGCGGGCCCCACCAGCAGGGTGCGAAATCCCTGGCGGTTAACCGGATCGTCATGCAGATAGAGCTTCAGCTCGGCCATTCGCTCCTGGGTAAAACTGATGGTGCCTTTGGTGCCGGTAATCACGTATGACAGCCCCATTTTGCGCCCGCAGGCCACGCGGGAGGTTTCGAGCACCCCCTGCGCGCCGCTGGCGAATCGCACCATCGCGTGCGCCTGATCTTCATTTTCCACGGCCACCTTCTGCGCCGATCCCGCGCTGGCCGGGCGCTCCGGCACCACAATTTTCAGGTCGCCGCAGACCTCGCGAATATCGCCGACCAGGTAGTGCGCCATATTGACGATATGCGCCGCCAGATCGCCCAGCGCCCCTAACCCCGCCGTCTCCTTAAAGCAGTGCCAGTGAATAGGGGAAAGCGGGTCGGCCATATAGTCCTCGTTGTGGGTGCCGTAGAAGTGGATCACATCGCCTATCTCCCCTCGCGCGATGATCTCTTTCGCCAGCGCCGCCGTCGGGTTCTTCATATAGTTAAAACCCACCAGCGTTTTCACCCCGGCCTGTTTTGCGGCCTCAACCATTTCGCGGGCATCGTGAGCGTTCAGCGCCAGCGGCTTTTCCGAATAGACGTGCTTACCGTGGCGAATGGCCGCCAGCGCCATCTCTTTATGCAGATGGTTGGGCGAACAGATATCCACCACATCGATATTCGGGTCTGCCACCAGCTCACGCCAGTCGCCGGTCGAACGGCGAAACCCGAATGCCTGCGCCCGTTCCGCCGCCAGCTCCGGCGTCACTTCCGCCACCATTTCGCGCACCAGCTGGCCTTGCAGGTTGAACACCGTCGGCGCCTGGGCATAGGCAATGGCGTGCGCCTTGCCGATGTATCCCGTCCCAATCAATCCAATTCGCACTTGTTTCATTATTTATCCCTCACAGCGCGCCACGACGGCTCTTGGCATAGGTATCAAACGCCACCGCCAGCACAATAATCAGCCCGGTAATAATTTGTTGGTAGTAGGCGGAGACGTTCATCAGCACCAGACCGTTTATCAGAATGCCCATAATGATCGAGCCGATAACGGTGCCGCCGATGCGACCATAGCCGCCCATCAGCGATGTCCCGCCAATGACCACCGAGGCGATAACGCGCAGCTCAAAGGAGATCCCGGCCACCGCCTCCGCGCTGCCCAGACGGGCGCTCAGTACAAACCCCGCCAGCCCGGCCAGACAGCCAATCACGACATACACGCTGACCAGCACACGTTTGACGTTGACCCCGGCAAGACGCGCCGCCTCCGGGTTGCCGCCAATGGCGTAGACGAAACGGCCCCAGCGCGTTTTGTGCAACGCCAGATAACCGCCGATCGCCACCAGCGCAAAAATCCAGATCGGGATGGAGATACCGAGCAGTTCGCCACGCCCCCACCAGCGGTAGCCCTGATCAAAACCGGCAATGGGCGCGCCGTCGTTAATCACCAGCGTCAGGCCGCGCCAGATGGTCATCCCGCCGAGGGTGACAATGAACGGCGGCAGGCGCAGGCGGGTCACGCCCAGGCCATGCAGGAAGCCAATCGCCGTCCCCATCGCCAGGCAGATGCCGAGGCCAATCAGCCAGCTCATCCCGCCCCAGGCGCTCGGGTCTACAGTGGTGAAGTTATCGCCTTTAATCACGTATGCTGCCGTCATGGCGCATACCGCCAGAATGGAACCGACAGACAGATCGATTCCGGCAGTCAGAATGACGAACGTCATTCCCACGGCCATGATCCCGTAGATCGACACCTCAGTCAGGATGTTGAAAATATTGCGTTCTGACAGGAAGTTACTGTTCTGCGTCTGGAAAAAAATCAGCAGCAGGAACATAAAAATCAGTACTCCAAAGCGCTCGAAAAAAGCGATCGGATCGATACGTCCGTTACGTTTGGCAGGGGGTTGCGTTTTGGTCACTATCTGCGTCATGTGAAACTCCGTTATGCCGCGTTCAGGGCGTTATGGTTGATGGCCATCATCATCATGAGCCGCTCTTCGGTGGCGTCATCGCCGTGGATTTCACCGGTTACCCGGCCTTCGCTTAAGGTGATGATCCGGTCGGAAACCGCCATCACTTCGGGCAGATCGGAAGAGATCACAATCACCGCCACGCCCTGTTTCGCCATATCAAACAGCACCTGGTGCACCTCGGATTTGGTGCCCACATCAATGCCGCGCGTCGGTTCATCAACAATCAGCACCCGTGGATTGAGCGCCATGCAGCGCGCGAGGATCACTTTCTGCTGATTGCCGCCGGAGAGCTTGCGCACCTCCTGCTCGCTGTTGACCATCTTGATTTGCAGCGCCTGGCGGTAAGATTCGATCAGGTCATCTTCCTTGCGGGTATTGACGAAAAAGCGCCAGCGCAGCAGCGAAGATAGACTGGAGAGCGACAGGTTGTCGCGAATAGACAGTCCCAGCACCGCCCCCTCTTTTTTGCGATCTTCCGGCACCAGCGCCACGCCCTGATCCAGCGCGTACATCGGGTCACGGGGGTGATACGCCGCGCCGTCCAGCTCGAACGTCCCGGAAGTAAAGCCGTCAGCGCCAAAAAGACAGCGCGCCACTTCGGTACGCCCGGCGCCGACCAGCCCCGCAATCCCCAGCACCTCCCCGGCATGAACGTGAAAGCTGATGTCGTGCAGCGCAATGCCGTGCGGGTCCAGCGGCGGCTTTTCGCGACACAGCCCCTTCACCGCAAGGCGAATCGGTTTGTCTTCATGATGGGTTTCGCTGGGGGGGCGACGATTAAAGGCCACGTCTCGTCCCACCATCAGGCGGATCAGCTGTTCCACGTTGGTTTCCGCGACCGCGCCGCTGCCGGTAAAGCGGCCATCCTGAAACACGGTAAAGCGATCGCAGAGCTGGAAAACTTCATGCAGGCGATGGGTGACATAAATAATGCTCACGCCCCGACCTTTAAGTTCCCGCACGACGCGGTGCAGGCTTTCCACTTCGCTGTCGCTCAGCGCGGCGGAAGGTTCATCCATAATGATGAGCTTCGCGTTCAGGGTCAGCGCGCGGGCGATCTCCACCATTTGCTGCTGCGCCACGCTCAGGCGGGCAACCGGCGTGGTCGGCGCGACATTCAGTTGCAGATAGTCCAGCACCACCTGCGCCTCCTGGTTCACGGCCTTCGCATCGACGATCACATTACGTTTACGCGGCTCGCGCCCGAGAAACATATTTTCCGCAACGGTCATGTTGGGCAGCAGATTAAATTCCTGATAGATGGTAATGATGCCTTTGTTTTGCCGCTCAACCGGCGAGTCCTCCACCGGCAGCGTTTCGCCATTGAACCAGATGTCCCCACGGGTCTGCGGCTGCGCCCCTGCCAGCGCTTTCAGCAGCGTGGACTTCCCCGCGCCGTTCTCGCCAAGCAGCGCGTGAATCTCCCCCGTCCCGACGGTCAGTTGTACGTTGCTCAACGCCCAGACGCCGGAAAAGCTCTTTGCCAGATCGGTAACGTTCAGTAAGGGTTGCAACATCGGTCTGCTCCTCCTTTAATGCGAGCCGCCGCAGCGACGGCGGCTCCGGGCAAATCAGTTACCGGCTTCGCCGATACGCTCGGCCTGTTGCAGGTTCTCTTTGGTGATTAACGTCGGCGGATAATCCGCACCGGTGATGGCTTTCTTCTCACGCACGTTCGCAACCAGTTGGCTCATCGCCGTCTGTACCGCGAAACCCGGACGCTGATCCGCCGTCGCCGCCATCCAGCCGTCGCGCACCCGCGCCAGCGCTTCCGGCACCGCGTCAAATCCCGTCACCAGAATTTCGCCCGGTTTCACCCCCTGCCCCTGCAACGCTTCAATCGCGCCCAGCGCCATATCATCGTTGGCGGAGAGGATGACCTGCGGACGTTTTTTCAACGACGGCAGCACGCTTTCAACAATGCGCATTCCTTCCGAACGCATCCAGTTACCGGTCTGGTCAGCAACAATGCGGTACGTATCGCCCCCCGCCTTCAGGCTGTCGCGAATGCCTTTGGTGCGTTCAATATTGGAAGAAGACCCCGGCTGGCCGGTCAGCAGCACAATGTCCGCGCCGTCAGGAAATTTGCTTTTGACAAAGTCGCCAATGGCCTGGCCGCCCTTGTAGTTGTTCGCGCCAAAATGCGGAACCTGCTTCTGGCTATCGACGGAGCGATCGAGCGTCACCACCGGCAGATTAGCGTCCTGAATCTCATCCACCGCGCTGGAAACTGCGTTGACATCATTCGGGGAGACGATGAATCCCTGGGCGCCACGGGTGATGGCGTTTTCCAGATCGGCAACCTGCTTCGGCGAACTTCCCTGCCCGTCCAGAACCTGTAGGCTGACGCCCATCTCTTTCGCGGCTTTCACCGCCGTGCGCTGCATGTGAACTTCAAACGGCATTGCCAGGTTCGGCGTGCTAAAAACAATTTGTTCGTTCTCGGCCATTGCCGCCCCGGCTGTCATGGCGATGAAGGCGGCTAAAATCAGCTTTTTCATTGTTATGTCTCTCTGTGTAGGGTGTGTTGTTATGGAAAATCAGAGGAGAACTTCACGCTGGCTGTGCAATGACTCCAGCGCTTTATCAGCCAGATACAGCGCACGCTCACCGTCATCACCGCTGCACTCCGGCACTGCCTCGCCGCGCAAGATGGCGACAAAGTGCTCCCACTCGGCGGCATAGGCAGCCTGATAACGTTGCAGGAAGAAATGCTCAGGCAGCGCGCTGGTGCAGCCGTTCTGGCCAAAGTGCTGCACCTGGTTTTCGAGAATATTGCCCGCCGTAAGCAGACCTTCGGAACCGTGCAGTTCCAGACGCTGGTCATAGCCATAAGACGAGCGACGGCTGTTAACGATGGTCGCCAGCGCGCCGGAGGCATACTTGAGCACGATAAACGCGGTGTCGATATCGCCTGCCGTGCCAATTGCCGGATCGACCAGATTGCTTCCCTGGGCGTAGACCGAAACAGGCTCTTCCCCCATGATGAAACGCGCCATATCGAAATCGTGGATGGTCATATCGCGGAACATCCCGCCGGAGACGCGCACATATTCCGCAGGCGGCGGAGAAGGATCGCGGGAGATAATCAGCAATGATTCCGGCTTGCCGATGCGCCCGCTCTGCGCTTCGGTTTTAACGCGGCGGAACTGTGGGTCGAAACGACGGTTAAAGCCGATAAACAGCGGTACGTCGAACTCTTTGACCACTTTCAGGCAGTCGCACACGCGGGCAAGATCAAGATGTACGGGCTTTTCACAGAAAATGGCTTTGCCGTGGCGGGCGGCCAGTTCAATCAAATCGGCATGGGTATCCGTGGCGGAGGCAATCAGCACGGCATGAACATCAGGATCGGTCATCGCCTCATCAAGACTTTGCTGACGGGCCTGATATTGCGTAGCCAGGCGGGAGGCAAAGGTCTCGTTCGGATCAACGACAGACCACAGGGTAGTCTCTTTGTGGGTTGCGATGTTAGCGGCATGTACCTGACCAATTCGGCCAGCTCCCAGTAAAGCAATGTTAAACATAACGGCTCCCGGTGTTGGTGAATGCGGTGAACTAACGACCCCTTAAATAAAACATTTATTTCATTTTTATAAATAGTGAAAATTATGTTTTTGCGCGCAAGTTAACATTCTTGTGATGATTGAGGTAAATTTTGTTATCAATCTCACAACACAACGATGGAGAAGATGCAGAAATTGGCCCCCTTTCATTCAGAAAGAGGGCGAGGAATGAAAAAACAGGAAAAATGAAATGAAAATTTCGTTGTCGCAGGTTGCCGGATGGCGGCGCGAACGCCTTATCCGGCTTACGGGTTAGCGCCATCCGGCATTACTCACTCAATACTGACGCGCCTTTTTCACCTGATCGAACGTCTGCTCGGCGGCTTTTCGCACCGACGGTGAATCGGCCACCTGCGCATCGCCGGTGCGCCACCATGAGGCGTAATCGTGAGTCATCGTTTTTGGCAGCACTTTAATATCCAGCAGCGTCGGCCCCGGATGCGCGCGCGCCGCCTCCAGCGCCGTCAGCAGGCTCTGCTCATCATGTACCCGCCACGCCCGGCAGCCGTAGCTTTGCGCATTTTGGGCGAAATCAACCGCCACCAGCGGGCCGTCCAACTGACCGGATTGTGGTTGACGGGCGCGATTCTCGGTGCCAAAACTGCCCATCCCATGCCCCATTTGCAGGTTATTGATGCAGCCAAACCCGCCGTTATCAAACAGCAGGATGGTGATTTTTATCCCCTCCTGCACCGCCGTTTGCAGCTCGGAATGCAGCATCATGTACGAACCGTCGCCCACCATCGCATAGACCGGCTGCTGCGGCTTCGCGAGTTTCGCCCCAAGCGCGGCCGCAATTTCATACCCCATACAGGAATAGCCGTACTCCAGGTGGTAGCTGTCGGGCGTTTTCACCTGCCAGAGACGCTGCAAATCGCCCGGCAGCGATCCCGCCGCGCCGACCACAATGGCGTCATCCTCAATGTGCTGGTTGATAATCCCCAGAACGCGAGTCTGAGTCAGCCGCGTGTTCAGCGCTTCACTGTATTCCGCCAGTTGCGCATCAAGGTGCCCGGCAATTTCCGGCGCGTCATCCGGGCGCCACTGGCGAGACCACAGCCGGTGGCACTCCTCGTCCCAGGCCGATTTCGCCTGCGCCACCTCGTCTCCCCAGCCGCTGCGATAATCCTGAAGCCCTTCCGTCAGCGCCGTCAGACCAGCGCGGGCATCGGCCACCAGCGCCGTGGCGTCCAGTTTGAGGGCATCGAACTCGGCGACATTCAGCAGGAGAAATTCTACGTCCGGGTGTGCAAACAGCGCTTTCGAACCGGTGGTGAAATCGGTCAGACGCGTGCCGACGCCGATAACCAGATCGGCCTGCGGCGCAAGCTGGTTTGCCGCCAGCCCGCCGGTAACGCCAATACCGCCCAGATTCAGCGGATGGTCGCTGACCAGCGCGCCTTTCCCGGCCTGGGTTTCCGCAAACGGCAGGTGCAGGTTTTCCACAAACTGACGAAACGCGTCGTGCGCGCCGGAATAACGCACCCCGCCGCCGCAAACCACCAGCGGGCGGCGTTTACGGGCAATCAGCGCCCGCGCCTGCGCCAGCCGGTGTGGGTCCGGCGGTCGTCTTTCAATATGGTGAACGCGACGGACAAAGAAACTCTGCGGGTAATCCCAGGCTTCGCCCTGCACATCCTGCGGTAAACAGATCGTCACCGCGCCGGTATCAGCCGGATCGGTCAGGGTGCGCATGGCGTTAAGCATCGCGCTCATCAACTGTTCCGGGCGGTTGATACGATCCCAGTAGCGCGAAACCGGGCGAAAGCAGTCGTTGGTGCTGATACTGAGATCGTGGTACTGCTCGATTTGCTGTAATACCGGGTCCGGCTGGCGGCTGGCGTAGATATCGCCCGGCAACAGCAGCAGCGGAATACGGTTCGCCGTCGCCGTGGCCGCCGCCGTCACCATATTAGCCGCGCCGGGCCCTACCGAAGAGGTGACGGCGTAAATGCGCTGGCGACGGTGCTGTTTCGCGAACCCTGTCGCCATGTGCGCCATTCCCTGTTCATTACAGCCCTGATGCACCCGCAAATGCCCGGCGTCCTGCTCCAGCGCCTGCCCGATGCCGAGTACGTTACCGTGGCCGAAGATGGTCGCCACGCCTTCGATGAACGGCATCTCCTGCCCGTCTACATCGACGTACTGTTGATTGAGAAACTTGACCAGCGCCTGCGCCATGGTCATACGTACGGTTGTCATAAGTCCCTCCGTCAGCCCAGCGTTGGCATGGAGAACGCGGCGCCGCTATCCTGCTGCATCTCCGGCCAGCGGGCGGTAACGGTTTTCATGCGGGTATAAAAACGCACGCCGTCATTACCATGAACGTTAAGCGGACCAAAAATAGACCGTTTCCAGCCGCCGAAGCTGTGGAACGCCATCGGCACCGGAATCGGCACGTTAACGCCGACCATCCCGGCCTGCACCTCTTCACAGAAACGACGCGCGCAGCCGCCGTCGCGGGTAAAGATCGCCGTCCCGTTGCCATATTCGTGGCGATTAATCAGATCCACCGCGCTGGCGTAATCCTTCACCCGCACCACGGAGAGTACCGGGCCAAAGATCTCTTCTTTGTAAATCGTCATCTCAGGCGTGACGTTATCAAACAAGGTCGGCCCGACGAAAAAGCCCTGCTCGTGGCGCTTCACGCTAAAGCCGCGACCATCCACCCGCAGCCGCGCGCCCTGCGCCTCGCCGCTGTCGATATAGCCCAGCACTTTACTGCGATGTGCGGCGGAGATCAGCGGCCCCATCTCATTTTCCGGCGTTTGATCAAGCCCCGGCCCAACGCGTAACGCGGCGATCTGCGTTTCCAGCCGCGCGCAAAGTTCGTCCGCCGTGTTATCCCCCACCGCCAGCACCACGGAGAGCGCCATACAGCGCTCGCCCGCCGCACCATACGCCGCGCCCATAATCGCATTGGTTGCCATATTCATGTCGGCGTCCGGCATCAGAATGCAGTGGTTTTTCGCCCCGCCCAACGCCTGACAGCGTTTGCCGTGCGCCGACGCCGTCTGATAAATATATTCTGCAATCGGCGTCGAGCCGACAAAACTGACGGCCTGAACGCGCGGATCGGTCAGCAGAACATCCACCGCTTCTTTATCGCCCTGCACAACGTTAAAAACGCCATCCGGCAGACCGGCCTCTTTCAGCAGTTTTGCCAGCGCAAGCGGCAGCGAGGGATCTTTTTCCGACGGCTTAAGCACAAAGGTATTGCCGGTAGCCAGCGCGATGGGGAACATCCACATCGGCACCATCGCCGGGAAGTTGAACGGGGTGATCCCGGCGCACACGCCCAGGGGCTGCATCAGTGAATGGCTGTCAACGCCGGTGCCGACATTCGCCGAATGTTCGCCTTTTTGCAGGTGTGGAATGCCGCAGGCAAACTCGACCACTTCCAGACCGCGCGTCAGTTCGCCCACCGCATCAGAATACACTTTGCCATGTTCTTCACTGACCAGCCGGGCGAGCGAATCCATGTTCTGCTCCAGCAGCGCTTTAAAACGAAACAGCACTCGCGCGCGTTTCAGCGGCGACTGCCTTGACCAGGCGGCAAACGCCTGCTGCGCAGCGGCAATGGCTCGCTCCGTTTCCTGCGCCGTGCTCATCACCACCTGACGAATTTGCTCGCCCGTGGCGGGGTTGAAGATCGCCTGAACGCGCTGGCCTGAGCCCGTAACACATTCGCCGTGAATAAAATTCGCTACCGTCTCCATCCTGAACCTCTCGCTGTTAATACGTGACTGTTACCCGAACACTGTATATGAAACAAACGTTCTATTTTAAGTTGAAATAAAATAAATATTGATTATTGTGATCAGGAATGGATTTTTATGTTAACAGGCTGCATCGCCGGGCCGGATGTATCACTAACATTTAAAATGTACGGTTTTGCGTTTAGAATCAGAAAACTAAGTATGGGGGATAACATGACGACAGCATCCAGTCTGAGCGAGCTACAGCAGCAAATTCGCGACCGTTACGATAGTCTCAGTAAACGATTGCAGCAGGTGTCCCGCTATGTGCTGGATAACACTAACAGCGTAGCGTTCGATACCGTCGCCGTCATCGCCGAACGGGCGGACGTGCCGCCATCGACGCTTATCCGTTTCGCCAACGCGTTTGACTTCACCGGTTTCAACGAAATGAAACAACTGTTTCGTATGAACCTGGTGGAAGAAACGGCCAGCTACAGCGATCGCGCGCGGCTGTTCAGAGAGATGGAGAGCGAATCCGTACCGGAAACGCCGTTAGACATCCTGCAAGAATTTGCCCGTTCGAATGCTCAGGCGCTGCAACAGCTGGCGTCGCGTACCGATCCCGACATGCTGCAACGCGCCGTTCAATTACTGGCGGAGGCCGACACGATTTATATCGCAGGCCTGCGGCGCTCTTTTAGCGTGGCCGCCTATCTGACTTACGCGCTCAGCCACCTTGAATGCCGCCCAATACTGCTTGATGGCATGGGGGGGATGCTGCGAGAGCAAATCAGCCGAATCAAGAGTCGCGATATCGTTATCTCCATCAGCTTTTCCCCTTACGCAGAAGAGACGGTCATGGTCAGCGAAACCGCAGCCAGCGTCGGCGCAAAGCAAATTGTCATTACCGACAGTCAGATAAGCCCACTGGCGACCTTCAGCGATCTCTGCTTTGTAGTCAAAGAGGCGCAGGTAGACGCTTTTCGCTCACAATCCGCGACGCTTTGTCTGGTGCAGTCATTGGTTGTCGCTCTGGCTTACAGGCAGGGAAACAGTCATAAATAATCGTTAAGGCGTGGACGAAGATAATATTGCTTAAAATAGCGTTATTTTTTGATCATGCGTTAATTCAAAATGCCCCTTTACAGGGGCACAAACGCAATGCTTTTCGTGTGTAGTGTTACTCTTTATTTATCTTTTCGCTGGCGCGAAAACTTTTTCATGTAAATCCAGATATAACTCATCAATCTGCGTAAACGGATTGATACAATCGTTCTTCTCAAGCCATGCTCTGAGCCTGGCGCTTTCCTCACACGCCTTAAGACCATTTTTCTTTATTAGGCTATAGAGTCCATTATACTTTTCGCTATAATCTTTCAAATGCGTATTTTTAAGGTATTCCTTGCAGTTCTGTGCCGCGCTTTTATTTGCTTTAACAAATGGCCGTCTTAACACTTCATAATGGAGTAAAAACCAGACCTCGATGCAGGGATCAGAACGCAGGATCTTCGCCTGAGGATACCGGTCGCCACCAAGGGACTTTTTACGCCGTGAAAAAGTATGTTCTTTTAACATACTGGATGCCAGGTCAATATCTTTCCCAAACTCATCCGTATCAATTAGGCAATAGATCAACTCAAATTCAAGATCCTGCTCATAAAGATCAATGGCGGTGCGTACAACGCTACTTGGGTTTGAATGGCGCCCAGGTTCAATATAAACGTCTGTATTCGCTATTTTAAGGTCTTTAACCATATCCTTAAAATAGGTTGGTTCGGTCTCCGTACCTTCGCAAACGATCAGGGTTTTCTTACGTTCAGATTTAACTTTACCGCTGCCTCGTTTTTTCAATGCAGAAGGAGAAATTAACTCTTTCATTTTCCTGGCCATCATTCACCCCAAAAAAGGAACGCCACCAAATTTACCCAAATCCCAGCCTTTTATAATAGAGTCCTCAAACCTGGGGGCAAAATCGCTCAGTGGATAAAGCACGGTTTCAAGCTCGCTATTTTTCTCCAGGAACCATATTTGATCCCGTCTGACGAGTTTTTCCGTATCTAATAGAACGTTTGAATGCGTTGTGAGAATCAGCTGCAAAAGACGTTCAGAGTGTTTGACCATTAACTCAAAAATCGCTCTGACGATATAAGGGTGGAGCGATGATTCAAACTCATCAAGAACCAGTACGCTTTTTTCACCGGCCTCACAGCACAGTAACAGAATGCCTGATAGATCGAATAACTTCTTCGTTCCCGAAGATAATCTTTCATAAGGGATGTTTTTCTTGATACCGCTGGACGTCGTATGTTCTAAGACAATTTGAAAACCGACATCGCTCAATATCATTTTTTTCATTTCTTCTGGCATCTCATCAGGTAACGTCACATTCTTTTTCGTTACCGAAATATCAGAAATAGAAAGATCAAACTTGTTTAAAAACTCAAGTATTTTATTTTTTTTCTGTTCATCGCCATCAGCCAGATCGTCTAAAAAAGAGTATCTGGATGCCATTCGGAAAACATCATCATTGCGATTACTGGATACAATTAAATCGCCTCTGAACCAGTTAATAAACTCATCCAGTTGTGAGACATCATAAGCATGCAGAATGGATACGAATGGCGAGCGTTTGCTGTTATTGGCTTTTTCTATCGCCACTTCATACGTTTTTTTATCTATCTGCAACGATGGGCAGTAGTATTCGAACTCATTGGTTTCAGCATTATATACTCTGGAGATAATCGTCTTTGGTCTTACCCCTTTTTTTGAGTAAACCCATAAACCTTCAGCTTCTATCGCGTCTGTACCGATAGATAACGTATACTGATATCGTTCACCGGTCGTGCCGATAAAACTGATCTCAAAATCAGTAGGCGCGGTTAACTGTTCCTCATCAAAAATAAATTTAGGTATTTCTCTGTCGATAAACCGCGTTCTTATTGAATCATTCTGTGAACTATCAGCAAACCCTCTAAGGATATAGGATTGCAGAAAATCTAAAGCTTCAACAAAACTACTTTTGCCTGCGCCGTTAGCACCATAAATTACTGCGACCTTATTAATCAGCAGATCATCAAAATGCTCAGCTGTTGCCGTCGTCTCTGGATGCTCTTTATAAGATTTTTTAGCAGCCATCGATAAAGTTTGTTTTTGGCTAAAAACTTTAAAATTCTGCACTGAAAATTCAATAAGCATTTATAACTCCTTTTTTTGTGAAAAAATCACAAATTTTCCGGTTAAAGCCTATCACGCAACCTTCCCGATTGCCAGATCAACGTTGTCTGATTGTCAACCCATATGACCGCTTATCACGGCAGTTTCTACAATATTCACGACCCCCTACGGAGCCCCCGTCTCTCCCGCCGCCAGACCTCATTGATTCAATTACAGTTTATTCCTAAAGCCACCGCCTTTCTGCCGTGTCATGCTTAACCACGCATATAACTGATAACGTTAAGCGAGGTTCTTATGAAAAAAACAATGATCGCCTTATCTGCACTTCTGCTGGCTTCCCCTGTTTTTGCTGCGACCACACACGCGACCGATAACGACGTTGCAGCCGCTCATGAAAGCGCAAATACCGCCAAAGAGAAACTGCACCAGGCGCAGAATCAGGGTGAAGAGCTGAAACTGAAATCTGAACATGCCGCTGAAGGTAAAAGCGACAACCTGAGCAGTAAAGTGAGTGAAGGCTCGCAGAAGGCCTGGAATAAGACCAAAGAAGGCACCGAAAAAGGCTGGAATGCCACGAAAGAAGGTGCTGAGAAAGGCTGGAACAAAACCAAAGAAGGCGCAGCAGAACTTGAGAAAAAAGTCAGCGAATAATTTTGCCTGACATGAGAAAAAAGCCGCTAATGCGGCTTTTTTTATTCCTGCGAATCACCCTTTATCCGGCCTGCGGTGATGACCTTTTTATTTACTGCGCCGTCGTTAAAAACCGTACCCGCACACGCAGACCGCCCAGCGTTTCACTGCGCGACAGCTGTGGATGGGTACGGTGCAGGCGGGCAATGTCGTTAACCAGCGCCAGACCGATCCCCGCCCCGCTCTCATTCCCCACGTTAGCAAGCCGATGAAACGGCATCAGCGCCTGCGGGATCTGCTCAGCGTCAATCCCTGGCCCATTGTCTTCCACCACCAGCACAACAGCCTCGCCATCCCGCAATAGCCGTGCCGTTACCGTTCCCTGCGACGGCGTATATTTCAGCGCATTATCCAGCAAATTCGCGCACAGCTCGCCGAGCAAAACGTCATCCCCTTCAATCCACACCGCCTCTTGCTCACCTTCATACCCCAGATCGATAGCCTTGCTGCGCGCCTGCGCCAGACGGCTAAAACAGCTCATCTGCACCACCTCATACAGATTAACCGGCAAGAACTGTCGCTCCCCCTGCTCTTTACGTTTCACCGCCGACAGTTGCAACAGCCGCTCCGTCAGCAAAATCGTGCTATCCAGCGTCGCGCTCATCGCCCGTAAACTTTCGTGCCACTGCTGCGGCTGTTGACTGGCTAACGCCACCGCCGCCTGCGTTTTCAACACGGCCAGCGGCGTTTTTAACTGATGGGACGCATCGGCGCTAAAGCGTTCCTGACGGGAGATCAGCGCGCGCAGGCGATCAATGTAGCGGTTAAAGGCGACGATCAGCAGCCGGGTCTCTGACCAGGGCAACAGTTCCGGCAAGGGCGTCAGCAAGCCCGGTTCACGACGCACCATCAGCGAGGAGAGCTGGCGCATCGGCTTCAGAATGCGTCGCAGCAGCCAGCCAACGAGAATCAATGTCAGCAGCACCAGCAGCCCTTGCGACACCCATGAGGAGAACAGCAGTTGCCCGGCCAGATAGCGCCGGGACTGTAGCGTCTCGGCAACGTAGATCTCCGCCATCCCGAATATCGCCCCTTCATTTACCGGCTGGAGCAGACGCGCCACGCGGATCGCCTGTCCGCGATACTGGGTGTGATAAAACCACGCCAGCGCCGGGTAGAGCCGGGTTCGCGAGGTGGAAGGCGGCATCGCGGGCAGATCGTCATAACCGGAGATCACCTTGCCGCCCGGGTCCACGACTTTGTAATAGAGACGGTCGTTCATGTTGAGTTCAAAGCTGTCGAGCACCACCCAGGGGACATTCACCTCCAGTTTGTCGTGGCGCACCACCAGCCGTTCCGCCACCGTTCTCGCAGAAGAGAGCAGCGTCCTGTCGTAGGCCTGCGTCGCCGCCTGTAACGCGCTAACGTAGCTGTTAAATGCCGACAATCCCCACAGCAGCACCAGCGGCAATCCGAGGAACAGCAACAGTTGCAAGTACAGCGACTGGGGTTTAGCCCACCTCATCGCCGCACTCCAGCACGTAACCCAGCCCACGCAGGGTGGTGATCCGCACGTTACTGCCCTGTAATTTTTTCCGCAGACGATGGATATAGAGTTCGATGCTCTCCGGGCTGACCTCATCGCTCAGGCTGAAGACCTGTTCAAACAGCTGCTGGCGCGACACCGGTCGCGTTCTGCGGTACATCAATACCGTCAGCAACGCCTGCTCACGCGGGGTCAGCGCCAGCGGCTGCGCCTGAAGCAAAAAGTAACCTTCATCGTGAAACGCCAGATCGCCAAGCTGCTGTAACTCCTGCACCTGACCTGCGCTGCGCCGCAGTAATGCCCGCAGCCGCGCATCAAGTTCTTCAATCTCAAACGGTTTTGGCAGATAGTCATCCGCTCCGACGTTCAGCCCTTTCACCCGATCCGCCACCGCGCTGCGCGCCGTCAGCAGCAGCACTGGCAGCGTTTGTCCACGCTTGCGCAGGCGCTGCACCACTTCCAGTCCGTCCAGCCCCGGCATGTTGATGTCGAGCACCGCCAGCGCATAGGTTTCAGTGTGCAGAAGATGATCGGCCGCCTGGCCATCAAATACGCAGTCCACGGCAAAACCGTTCTGCACCAGCGCTTTTTCCAGCCAGTGAGCCAGTTCACGGTTATCTTCCGCTAATAAGAGACGCATATCACATCCTGTAAAGTTTCTGCCGCATTGAAAGGGAATTGAAAGGTTATTGTTTTAACAATCACGCAACCGAACTGCTACATGTCGGCTCACATAATCACAAAAATCTTCTTCCGTATCTGAAAACTCGGACGTCCGCGTGAGGATAAACAATGAAAAAACAATTACTTCGTGCCCTTACTGCCAGCGTTTTACTGATGAGCACCGCTGTGCTGGCGCAGGACGCGCCGTCGCGTACTGAGTGTATCGCCCCGGCCAAACCCGGCGGCGGGTTTGACCTCACCTGTAAGCTAATTCAGGTGAGCATGATGGAAACCGGCGCTATCGAAAAACCGATGCGCGTCACCTACATGCCGGGCGGCGTCGGCGCGGTCGCCTATAACGCTATCGTCGCCCAGCGTCCTGGCGAACCGGGGACGGTCGTCGCCTTCTCCGGCGGCTCGCTGCTTAATCTGTCGCAGGGGAAATTTGGTCGTTACGGCGTGGATGACGTGCGCTGGCTGGCGAGCGCCGGTACTGATTACGGCATGATCGCCGTGCGCGCCGACTCCCCGTGGAAGTCGCTAAAAGATCTGCTCGCCGCGATGGAGAAAAATCCTGACAGCGTGGTGATTGGCGCTGGCGCATCGATTGGCAGCCAGGACTGGATGAAGTCGGCGCTGCTGGCGCAAAAGGCCAATGTCGATCCGCACAAGATGCGCTACGTGGCGTTTGAAGGCGGCGGCGAGCCGGTCACTGCGCTGATGGGCAACCATGTGCAGGTGGTTTCCGGCGATCTCAGTGAAATGGTGCCTTACCTGAGCGGCGATAAAATTCGCGTGCTGGCGGTATTTTCTGAAGAACGCCTGCCGGGTCAGTTAGCCAACGTCCCGACCGCCAAAGAGCAAGGATACGACCTGGTCTGGCCGATCATTCGCGGCTTCTACGTGGGGCCAAAAGTCAGCGATGCCGACTACCAGTGGTGGGTAGAGACCTTCAAAAAGCTCCAGCAGACCGACGAGTTTAAAAAGCAGCGTGAGTTGCGCGGCCTGTTTGCATTCGACATGACCGGCAAGCAGCTTGACGACTACGTCAAAAAGCAGGTCGCCGATTACCGCGAGCAGGCGAAAGCCTTCGGCCTCGCGAAATAAACCTGGAGGCAATCATGAGCGATCGTATTTTTGCAGGTATCTGGCTGTTGCTCTGCGTTGCCGGGCTGTTCATCGCCTGGCAGATTCAGAGTGAATACAGCTACGAACCGGTCGGCCCTCGCCCGTTTCCGCTGGGCATTATCGGTCTGATGGCGCTCTGCGCGCTGGCGCTGTTATTGCGTCATCCCGATACCGTTAGCTGGCCTCACCACCATGTGCTGCAAAAGCTGCTCACGATGGTGATTGTCCTGCTGATGTACGCCTGGGGATTTGAGTGGCTGGGCTTCCCGATTGCCACCGCCATTCTCACCCTGGTCATCGGCATTCTGTTCGGCGCAACAATCCCGGCTGCGGGCATTTCCGGCGCGGTTCTCGGCATCCTGCTGTGGTATGCCTTCGACCGTCTGCTTGACGTCACCTTACCTCTCGGCGCCTGGCTGAGTTAACGGAGAAACGATGGATACCTGGATATATCTTTCTCAGGGTTTTGCGGTGGCAATGACGCCGGAAAACCTGGTAATCGCGCTGATCGGCTGCTTCGTCGGCACCATTGTCGGCCTGCTGCCGGGTCTTGGCCCGATTAACGGCGTGGCGATTTTACTGCCGCTGGCTTTCGCCCTGCATCTGCCTGCGGAGTCCGCGCTGATCCTGCTGGCTACGGTTTATATCGGCTGTGAATACGGCGGGCGTATTTCGTCGATTCTGCTCAACGTGCCCGGCGATGCGGCGGCGATCATGACCGCGCTCGACGGTTATCCGATGGCGCAACAGGGGCGCGGCGGCGTCGCGCTTTCCATCTCGGCGGTCAGTTCATTTTTTGGATCGCTTATCGCCATCGGCGGGATCATCCTGTTCGCGCCGTTGCTGGCGCAATGGTCGCTGGCGTTTGGCCCGGCGGAATACTTTGCGCTGATGGTCTTTGCCATCGCCTGCCTCGGCAGCATGATGGCGCAAAATCCACTGAAATCATTTCTGGCAGCGCTGATCGGTCTGGGTCTGGCGACCGTCGGCGTAGACGCCAACACCGGGGTTTATCGCTTTACTTTTGACAGCGTACATCTCTCCGACGGTGTGCAGTTCATCGTGGTGGTGATCGGTTTGTTCTCTGTCTCAGAAATTCTATTAATGCTGGAACATACCAGCAGCGGCCAGAAACTGGTACGCAAAACCGGGCGCATGTTGTTTAACGCCAAAGAAGGGGCGCAGTGCGTAGGCGCAACGTTACGCTCATCGGTGATTGGCTTCTTCGTCGGCGTGCTGCCGGGCGCAGGCGCCACCATCGCCAGCGCCATCACCTACATGACCGAGAAGAAGATCAGCGGTAACAGCGACAGCTTCGGTAAAGGTGATATCCGTGGCGTGGCGGCACCGGAAGCCGCTAACAACGCGTCGGCCTGCGGTTCATTCATCCCCATGCTGACCCTCGGCGTACCAGGTTCCGGCACCACGGCGGTAATGATGGGAGCGCTGACGCTGTATAACATCACGCCAGGGCCTGCGATGTTCACCGAACAGCCGGATATCGTCTGGGGGCTGATCGCCGCGCTGCTGATCGCCAACGTGATGCTGCTGGTCATGAACATCCCGCTAATTGGCATGTTCACCCGTATGCTGACCATCCCGCTGTGGTTCCTTGTCCCGGCGATTGCCGCCGTGTCTGCGGTCGGCGTGTACGCGGTACACAGCACCACGTTCGATCTGGTGCTGATGGTAGCGCTCGGCATACTGGGCTACATTCTGCGCAAAATGCACTTCCCCATGTCGCCGCTGATCCTCGGCTTTGTGCTGGGTGAAATGCTGGAGCAGAACCTGCGCCGCGCGCTCTCTATCAGCAACGGCAATATGGCGATTTTATGGGAGAGCGGTGTGACGAAAGCGCTGCTGACAATGGCGATGGCGGTGATTGTCATCCCGCCGCTGCTGCGCCTTATTCGCAAGCGCAACAGCAAGCCGCAGGTGGATATCGGCTAACGGATTGCCGGATGGTGTTGCGCCATCCGGCAATCATCACTGTCGCGCCTCAATCCGTTGTAGCATATACGGGAAGAAAGGATTCGACGTCACGCGCATCAGCGTATCCAGCCCCACCGCCAGCGTGGACGTTTCCCCGCGCAGCGCGATAGTCCCGATACTGATTCCATAGCGGTTCAGTTCGTCCGGTTGCAGACCATACAGCGAATCGCTGAGCGGAAACGGCACCGCCACATGCGACAGCGAATACATCTCCTGCGGCCAGGCCAATGGCAACGGCTGAACCTGCTCCACATGCTCCCCGGCCGGGGTATCGCGCGCCACGGCGTTCAGCGTTTCCGGCGTCGCATTCGTGATGATGGTTGTGCGATAGTTGCGCGGCGCAGGCGGTAACAACTGAGTAATGGCGGTATACGATGAGGTGCGCAACAGCGGACGCAGACTGGCGGCCTGATTGATATCGAACAACACCAGCTCACTGCCGTTATTGCCAAGATAACGATAAAACGAATCCACCACCGCACGGGTGCTCACCGTAGAATCCATAATTGACTGGAAGGTCAACACCGGCGGCAGTTCGTTAAGGCGGGAACTTCGCGCATCCCGCGAAATCTGCTGTTGTAATGCTTTTGTCAGCAGATAAGACTGACGCGCGGCGTTAACCGGAAACGAGTTATATTTGAACGGATTATATTCTGGCGTGACGTTCAACCACGCCGCTTTGGCAAACGGCGGAAAGAGCGCAGGCAAACCCGCCAGTCCGGCAAAACGAGCAAATGCCGTCACGCCGATCATCGGCGACAGCAGGATAAGCTGCTGAGGACGCCGCAACGTGTTGTCTTCCAGCGCGTCCAGCGTGTACTTGAGCGCCAGCGCCCCGCCGTTTGAGTAGCCCACCAGATGCAACGGCACATCTCGCCCTGCAAGCCGCGTCGCTTCCCGAACCGCCAGCCGCGAGGCGGCAAGCCACTGTTCCCACTCCACCGCCGTTAACGCACCGGGCGCAGTGCCGTGCCCAGGCAGACGCGGCACAATGGCGATAAAGCCACGCTGCTGATAATCCTTAGCAACGTATTTCATGCTGTAGGGCGAATCCGTTAAGCCATGCAGTAACACGGCAACGCCACGCGGTTTACCCTGCGGCATGAGTACGTACGAGCGATTGCCGTTGGGCGAAAACTGCGGCGGCCAGACCCGGCTGTTATGGTAAAAACGGTTGATGGGCGTCTGCTCATCCGGCTTCAGCTTATCCGTCACTCCGGTTTTCAGATGGCTAAACAGCGCCTCTTCCCGCGCCAGGTACTGCGAAAAAGTGGCCTTATCCAGCGCGTTGGCAGACATTTCGCTACCGGTCCAGGTATGCCAGAGATGAAGATCGGGCCCGCTTTCTGTCTGGTAAACCCGCACGCCAAGAAAAACGATCAGAACCACAAGCAGCGTCAACGCCACATGCCTGATGAGCGATGCCAGTCCGGTACTCATCCATTTAAGGCGTCGGAATAGATTTTTTATCAATGGCTTAATCCCTGTCTCCCGCTCATCTGCTATTTCACAAACAGAATCAGTTTAGGCTGCGGATGTAAATCCTGTCTCATTTCTTAATCCCTGATATTTATAATGTTAAATATTTGTTGCTTTTGATCACAAAAATTAAACAAATAGTCAGTTTTGTATGCGTTTATCAAAAATGTAGATATTTTTAGTTTATGGCTACGAAATGAGCATCGCCATGTCTCCCTGACCATTTACTGAGAGGATCGATTCTGATGAATGCACTGACCGCCGTAAAAACAAATGCTGATAGTGTCACCCGCAGCGACGCCGGATTTACCTTCGCCCCTTCCGTACAGTCGCCGCGTCTGCTGGAACTGACCTTTAGCGCAAAAACGACGGCGCAATTTTTGCAGCAGGTGGAACAGTGGCCGGTACAGGCGCTGGAATACAAATCCTTTTTACGTTTTAAGGTCGGTCAGATCCTCGACGCCTTATGTGGCAACCAGCTACAGCCGCTGCTTATTAAAACGCTGCTGAACCGCGCCGAAGGCGCACTGCTGATCAACGCCGAAGGGATCGACAACGTAGAACAGGCTGACGAGATGGTCAAGCTGGCGACGGCGGTGGCGCACCTTATCGGGCGTTCTAATTACGATGCGATGAGCGGCCAGTACTACGCGCGCTTTGTGGTGAAGAACGTCGATAATTCAGACAGCTACCTGCGACAACCGCACCGCGTGATGGAGCTGCATAACGACGGCACCTACGTTGAGGAAGTTACCGACTACGTGCTGATGATGAAAATCGACGAACAAAATATGGCGGGCGGAAATTCACTGTTGCTACACCTTGATGACTGGGAGCATCTGGAGCGCTTTTTCAGCCACCCGCTGGCGCGTCGCTCCATGCGTTTTGCCGCGCCGCCGAGCAAAAACGTCAGCCACGATGTTTATCATCCGGTATTTGACGTTGACCAGCAGGGGCGCCCGGTCATGCGCTATATCGACCAGTTCGTCCAGCCAAAAGATTTTGAAGAGGGCGTCTGGCTCAGCGATCTCTCCGATGCGCTGGAAACCAGCAAAAACATCCTCTCTGTTCCGGTGCCGGTCGGTAAATTCCTGTTGATTAACAACCTGTTCTGGCTGCACGGGCGCGATCGTTTTACGCCACACCCGGATCTGCGCCGTGAACTGATGCGCCAGCGCGGTTATTTCGCTTATTCCACCCGTTGCTACCAAACTCATCAATAAGCGCGGTCAGACGAAGGAATTGAGCGGATGTATGATTTTGTAATTATTGGCGGCGGCATTATCGGCATGTCGACCGCCATGCAGCTTATTGATGTGTATCCAGACGCCAGCATCGCCCTGCTGGAAAAAGAGTCCGAACCGGCCTGTCATCAGACGGGTCACAACAGCGGCGTGATCCATGCCGGGGTCTACTACACTCCCGGTAGCCTCAAAGCGCAGTTTTGCCTCGCCGGAAATCGCGCCACCAAAGCCTTTTGCGATCAAAACGGCATTCGCTACGACACCTGCGGAAAAATGCTGGTGGCGACATCCGAACTGGAAATGACGCGGATGCGGGCGCTGTGGGATCGCACGGCGGCAAACGGCCTGGAACGCGAGTGGTTAAGCGCGGCGGAACTGCGGGAGCGGGAGCCGAACATCACCGGTCTGGGCGGGATTTTTGTCCCCTCCAGCGGAATTGTCAGCTACCGGGACGTGACGGCGGCGATGGCGAAAATCTTCCAGGCCAAAGGCGGTGAGATTGTCTACAACGCGGAGGTCAGCGCGCTGAAGGAACATGCGGCGGGCGTGGTGATCACAACCCGGGGCGGGCAGATATACGAAGCCTCAACCCTGATTAGCTGTTCCGGGCTGATGGCCGACCGGCTGGTTAAAATGCTGGGAGTCGATCCCGGTTTTATCATCTGCCCGTTCCGTGGCGAATATTTCCGCCTGGCGTCGCAGCATAATCAAATCGTTAACCATTTGATCTACCCCATTCCCGATCCGGCGATGCCGTTCTTGGGCGTCCACCTCACCCGGATGATCGACGGCAGCGTTACCGTCGGGCCTAACGCCGTGCTGGCTTTTAAACGAGAAGGCTACCGGAAAGGCGATTTTTCATTATCCGATACGCTGGAAATTTTCGGTTCGTCCGGCATCCGCCGCGTGCTGCAAAACAATCTGCGCTCAGGGCTTGGCGAGATGAAGAACTCACTGTGCAAAAGCGGCTATCTGCGGCTGGTGCAAAAATATTGCCCCAGCCTGACCTTAAAAGATTTGCAGCCGTGGCCTGCTGGCGTGCGGGCGCAGGCGGTGTCGCCGGATGGCAAGCTGATCGACGATTTCCTGTTTGTTACCACGCCACGATCCATTCACACCTGCAATGCGCCCTCTCCGGCGGCCACATCAGCCATTCCCATCGGGGCGCATATCGTCAGCAAAGTGCAGACGCTGCTGGCAAGCCAGAGTCATCCCGGACGCACGCTACGTGCGGCGCGTCGCGTGGACTCATTAAACGCCGCATTCACCCGTTAACCCTTTTAAGACAGGAAGCAATCATGCAACTTAACGATCCCACCTTGTTCCGCCAGCAGGCGTTTATTGAGGGGCAATGGCGCGACGCCAGAAGCGGCGACACAATCGCCGTAACCAACCCAGCGAACGGCCAGCCGTTAGGCAGCGTACCGAAAATGGGGGCAGAAGAGACCCGCGAAGCCATTGACGCCGCTAACCGCGCGCTGCCCGCCTGGCGCGCGCTCACCGCCAAAGCGCGGGCGAATATTCTGCGTCGCTGGTTCAATTTGATGATGGAGCACCAGGACGATCTCGCCCGTCTGATGACGCTGGAACAGGGGAAGCCGCTGGCGGAAGCAAAAGGAGAAATCAGCTATGCCGCCTCTTTTATTGAATGGTTTGCCGAAGAAGGTAAGCGCATCTATGGCGACACGATTCCAGGCCACCAGGCCGATAAGCGCCTGATCGTTATCAAGCAGCCGATTGGCGTTACCGCCGCCATCACGCCGTGGAATTTCCCCTCGGCGATGATTACCCGCAAAGCCGGCCCGGCGCTAGCGGCCGGTTGTACGATGGTTCTGAAACCCGCCAGCCAGACGCCGTTTTCCGCCCTGGCGCTGGCTGAACTGGCGAACCGCGCCGGGGTTCCCGCAGGCGTCTTTAACGTCATCACCGGTTCTGCGGGAGCGGTCGGCAATGAACTGACCAGCAACCCGCTGGTGCGCAAACTGTCGTTTACCGGCTCAACCGAAATTGGCCGTCAGCTGATGGAACAGTGTGCGAAAGACATCAAAAAGGTGTCGCTGGAGCTGGGCGGCAACGCGCCGTTCATCGTCTTTGATGACGCCGATCTGGATAACGCCGTGGAAGGCGCGCTGGCCTCTAAGTTTCGCAACGCCGGGCAGACCTGCGTCTGCGCTAACCGCCTGTATGTACAGGACGGCGTGTATGACCGCTTTGCGGAAAAACTCCAGCAGGCGGTGAGCAAGCTGCATCTCGGCGACGGCCTGCAAGCGGACGTCACCACCGGGCCGCTGATTGACGAAAAAGCGGTAGCCAAAGTGCAGGAACACATCGCCGACGCGCTGGAGAAAGGCGCAAAAGTGCTCTGCGGCGGTAAGGCGCATGCGCTCGGCGGCAACTTCTTCCAGCCCACCATCCTGGTGGACGTCCCCAATAACGCGAAAGTGGCTAAAGAAGAGACGTTCGGCCCCCTCGCCCCGCTATTCCGCTTTAAAGATGAAGCTGACGCGATCGCGCAGGCGAACGATACCGAGTTCGGTCTGGCGGCCTATTTCTACGCCCGCGATTTAAGCCGCGTGTTTCGCGTCGGCGAAGCGCTGGAGTACGGCATTGTCGGCATCAACACCGGCATTATCTCCAACGAAGTCGCGCCATTCGGCGGGATTAAAGCCTCCGGTCTTGGCCGCGAAGGTTCTAAGTACGGCATCGAAGACTATTTAGAAATCAAATACATGTGTATCGGTCTTTAAAAAAACAATACTGGAGAACACCTGATGAGCAGCAATAAAGAATTAATGCATCGCCGCAGTAACGCCGTTCCTCGCGGCGTAGGACAGATCCACCCTATTTTTGCCGATCGCGCGGAAAACTGCCGGGTCTGGGATGTGGAAGGCCGCGAGTATCTCGATTTTGCAGGCGGTATTGCGGTGTTGAATACCGGGCACCTGCACCCGGAGATCGTCTCGGCGGTCGAAGCACAACTGAAAAAGCTGTCGCATACCTGTTTTCAGGTGCTCGCCTACGAGCCGTATCTGGAGCTGTGCGAACTCATGAACCAGAAGGTGCCAGGCGATTTCGCGAAGAAAACCCTGCTGGTGACTACCGGTTCCGAAGCGGTGGAAAACGCGGTGAAAATCGCCCGTGCGGCGACAAAGCGTAGCGGCGCCATCGCTTTTAGCGGCGCTTATCATGGCCGTACCCACTACACCCTGTCGCTGACCGGAAAAGTCAATCCCTACTCTGCCGGAATGGGGCTGATGCCAGGCCACGTTTACCGCGCGCTCTACCCTTGCGCCCTGCACGGCATCAGTGATGATGACGCGATTGCCAGCATCCAGCGCATCTTTAAAAACGATGCCGCGCCGGAAGATATTGCCGCCATCATCATTGAACCGGTACAGGGAGAAGGCGGTTTTTATGCGGCCTCGCCCGCTTTTATGCAGCGTCTGCGCGCACTCTGCGACGAACACGGGATCATGCTCATTGCCGATGAAGTGCAAAGCGGCGCGGGGCGTACCGGTACGCTTTTCGCGATGGAGCAGACGGGCGTCGCCCCGGACCTCACCACCTTCGCCAAATCGATTGCCGGCGGCTTTCCGCTGGCGGGAGTAACCGGTCGCGCCGATGTGATGGACGCCATCCCGCCGGGCGGTCTGGGCGGCACCTACGCCGGTAATCCTCTCGCCTGCGCCGCCGCGCTGGCGGTACTGAACATTTTCGAGCAGGAAAACCTGCTGCAAAAAGCCAAAGACCTGGGGCAAACCCTGCGTAAAGGGCTGCTGAATATTGCTGAAACGCACCGCGAGATTGGCGACGTGCGCGGCCCGGGAGCGATGATCGCCATTGAGCTGTTTGAAAACGGCGATCGCAGCAAACCGGACGCGAAGCTGACCGCCGACATCGTCGCCCGCGCCCGTGATAAAGGGCTGATCCTGCTCTCCTGCGGGCCGTACTACAACGTGCTGCGCATTCTGGTGCCGCTGACTATCGAAGAAGCGCAAATTCAGCAAGGGCTGGACATCATCGCCCAGTGTTTTGATGAGGCGAAGCAAGGTTAGGTCGTTGTAGGCCGGATAAGGCGCTTGCGCTGCCATCCGACAATGTTTTGATGCCCGGTGGCGCTCCGCTTACCGGGCCTACGCATCAAGAGCAGCCAACAGCTTCAATAACAATAACGGGGTAAGAAGATGGGGCAATTGTCAGAATCACATGCTTTAGGTGGCGGACTGAAATCCCGCCACGTCACCATGCTGTCTATCGCCGGCGTCATTGGCGCCAGTCTGTTTGTCGGTTCCAGCGTCGCGATTGCGCAAGCCGGGCCTGCGGTACTGCTGGCTTACCTGTTTGCCGGGTTGCTGGTCGTTATGATTATGCGAATGCTGGCCGAAATGGCCGTCGCCACGCCGGATACCGGCTCTTTCTCAACTTATGCGGATAAAGCCATCGGCCCCTGGGCGGGCTACACCATCGGCTGGCTGTACTGGTGGTTCTGGGTGCTGGTTATCCCGCTGGAGGCCAATATTGCCGCCATCATCCTGCATTCATGGATACCGGGCGTCCCCATCTGGCTGTTCTCTCTGGCGATCACCATCGCATTAACCGGCAGTAATTTGCTGAGCGTCAAAAATTACGGCGAGTTCGAATTCTGGCTGGCGCTGTGCAAAGTGATTGCCATTCTGGCGTTTATCGCGCTGGGCGCGGCGGCAATTAGCGGCTTTTATCCCTACGCAGACGTGAGCGGCGTTTCACGCCTGTGGGATCACGGCGGCTTTATGCCCAATGGCTTCGGCGCGGTACTGAGCGCGATGCTGATCACCATGTTCTCGTTTATGGGCGCAGAGATTGTCACGATTGCCGCCGCCGAGTCCGACACGCCGGATAAGCATATCGTGCGCGCCACCAACTCGGTGATCTGGCGTATTTCAATCTTCTACCTGTGCTCTATTTTCGTGGTGGTCGCGCTCATCCCGTGGAACATGCCGGGACTCAAAGACGTTGGTTCCTACCGTTCGGTACTGGAATTGCTGAATATTCCTTATGCCAAAGCGATCATGGACTGCGTGATTTTATTGTCAGTCACCAGTTGCCTGAATTCCGCGCTGTATACGGCGTCGAGAATGCTCTACTCCCTCAGCCGTCGTGGCGATGCGCCCGCCGTTATGGGCAAACTCAACCGCAGCAGGACGCCGTATGTGGCGGTGCTGTTATCCACAGGGGCGGCATTTCTCACGGTGGTGGTAAATTATTACGCCCCGGCGAAAGTGTTTAAATTCCTGATCGACAGCTCCGGCGCGATCGCCCTGCTCGTCTACCTGGTGATTGCGGTTTCCCAGCTCAGAATGCGGAAAATCCTGCTGGCGGAAGGGAGCGAAATTAAGCTGAAAATGTGGCTCTATCCGTGGCTGACCTGGCTGGTTATCGCTTTTATCTGCTTTGTGCTGGTGGTGATGCTATTCCGACCGGCGCAACAGCTGGAGGTGATTTCTACCGGGCTGTTAGGACTGGGGATCATTTGTACCGTGCCGATTATGTCCCGCTGGAAAAAACTGGTATTGTGGCAAAAAACGCCGTTGCAAAATACGCGTTAGACCTGTGTCCCGGCGCGCGCCGGGATATCAGCCCAATGCTATTCAGGAGTTGTACCATGACCGCCTCTGCCCAACCGACGGCCATAGATGGATACCGATGGCTCAAAAACGATATTATTCGCGGCGTTTATCAGCCCGATGAGAAGCTGCGCATGAGTCTGTTAACATCACGCTATGAGTTAGGCGTGGGGCCGTTGCGGGAAGCGCTTTCTCAACTGGTGGCGGAACGGCTGGTCACGGTGGTGAACCAGAAAGGCTATCGTGTGGCGTCGATGTCGGAGCAGGAACTGCTCGATATTTTCGATGCCCGCGCCAATATGGAAGCCATGCTGGTGCAACTGGCTATTGCGCGTGGCGGCGATGAGTGGGAAGCCGATATTCTCGCCAGGGCGCATATGCTCAACAAACTGGAATCGAGCGATGCCAGCGAACGTATGCTGGACGAGTGGGATCAGCGCCATCAGGCATTTCATACGGCCATTGTTGCCGGTTGCGGCTCACATTATCTGCTGCAAATGCGCGAGCGACTTTTCGATCTGGCGGCACGCTACCGTTTTATCTGGCTGCGCAAAACGGTTCTGTCCGTTGAAATGCTCGAAGATAAACATATTCAGCATCGGGCGCTTATGGAGGCTATTCTGGCGCGCGATGCCGCACGCGCCAGCGAATTAATGCGCCAGCATTTACTGACGCCAATTCCGATTATTCAACAGGCGATGGCCGGTAAACTTCAGCAGGAACAGAGCTGAGTCCGGTTACTCTTCCGGGATACGTAAAACCTGCCCGGGATATATTTTATCCGGGCTTTTCAGCATCGGTTTATTCGCTTCAAAGATTTTGTTGTACAGATTGGCATTACCGTAAACCTGTTTTGAAATAGCGCTCAACGTGTCGCCTGATTTCACCGTATAAAATTGACTCTCCGCCGCAGGCGCTGACGTTTTAACCTGATCTTCCACACTGCCGATCCCGGAAATATTCCCGATCGCAATGAGGATTTTTTCTTTCGCTTCCTGACTTAAACCGTCGCCCGTTACCGTCGCTTTACCGTCCGTCACCTGCACATTGACTTTATCGGCATCAGGAATACCGGTTTTGTTTAAGTGTTCCTGCACCTTTTTCGCCAGATCATCTTTATCATGATTTCCGGTTACGGCATCCCAGAGCTTTTCGCCCGCATCTTTCACAAAATTGAAGAGACCCATATTTACCTCGGTTGTACACAATAGACACCCAGAGAGTGTAGCAGAGGGAAGCGGCTTAACAGGGAAACGGCATGACATATTGCTGGCGCAAACTGTAAGGCGAACAAGACATTCCTCATTTACACCCTTTACGCTGCCAGGAAGCTGATTTACGCTGCTAAATACACCGTATTGTCCACCAGGAGAAACCATGACAACCGGGACGATTTCCCCGCGCGAAGCACAGGCGCTGATAGCACAAGGGGCAACGCTGATTGATATCCGTGACGCCGATGAATACCTGCGCGAACATATTCCCGACGCGCAGCTGGCGCCGCTCTCCACGCTTGAGCACGGCGCTTTTCCGGCGGCGTTACGGGCTGAACGCGTCATCTTTCACTGTCAGTCAGGCAGGCGTACCAGCGGCAATGCCGCAACGCTCCAGGCAGTCGCCGCCCCCGCAGAAGTCTGGCTGCTGGAGGGGGGAATCGAAGGCTGGAAAGCTGCGGGCCTGCCCGTGGCGGAAGATAAGTCTCAGCCGCTGCCGCTGATGCGTCAGGTGCAAATTGCCGCCGGAGGGCTGGTTCTACTGGGCGTTGCGCTGGGTTACACCGTCAGTAGCGGTTTCTTCCTGATCAGCGGCTTTGTTGGCGCCGGGTTAATGCTGGCGGGATTCACGGGTTTCTGCGGCATGGCGCGACTGCTCGAAAAGATGCCCTGGAACCGGCGAACACATTAAGCGGTAGCGCCAGAATCGCCGCAGTCACCGGCGGGCCGGGTGGTTTGTACTGACCAGGTTGATATCAGCCGGATAAGCACCGTCTCATCCGGCAAAATACCGCGAAATTAGATCAGAAAATCATCCAGAGATTTCCCCACCGCCAGCGCCTGGGCAATCGGCTTAGGCGTACGCCCCTGACCAGTCCATGTTTTCGTCTCACCATCAAAATCGGTAAAACGATATTTCGCCGGGCGCGGCTGACGTTTTTTACCTGAACGCGGCGTTGCCGCCCCCATATTTAATAAGTCTTCTGGCTTGATGCCGTCGGCTTTCATCATCTCCAGAAAGGTATTAATCTTTTCTTGCTGTTCAGCGCGCAGACGCTGTTGCTCTTCTTCTTCTTCGCGTCTTTCTTTAGTGACAACCCTGAATTTTTCGAGCATTTCTTCAAGAACGTCAATGGAGAATTCGCGGGCCATTGCGCGCAGTGTACGGATATTATTTAAATTCTGTAACATCAAAGTCATAACAATAAAACCTTTTAACGCAGGGGAAAACAAGTATTACGCCAGAAAGTATATTCGATTATTGATTATATTTCCAGAGAGTGGGATATACAGCAATATCCGGCCTGCACACCGCCGCTTATATTTATTCACCTTCGCCGTTATATATTCAGCCTGAATAACGCACGCCTGCGAAATTAAAAAAGCGGCCTCTCCCCGGCGTACACAACAGCAGCCGTCGATGCCCTTTCGCTCCCGCCTCGCTTGCGCAAAACGCCGAAAAAAACAATAAAAGTTAAGCCATTGATTTGGAAAACATTAGTCACGGCGGACAACGAAAATCCCGAAACGAACAAAAAACAGACACTGGCAGAGTATTTTATCGACAAAAAGACAATAAATAAAAATTTTACACTAGTTGCTAGTTATTATGTAGAGATATACGCTATGCATTAGCGAAAGCACTACGCTAAATCACTACAACCACACGTTCAATGGCGATTTTTACTCTTTTACAAGGAGCATTAACATGTTCTCACCGCAGTCACGCTTGCGTCATGCAGTCGCAGACACGTTCGCGATGGTTGTTTATTGTTCTGTCGTGAACATGTTGATCGAGATATTCCTCTCTGGAATGACCTTTGAACAGTCGCTGTCTTCCCGTCTGGTCGCCATTCCGGTCAATATTCTGATCGCGTGGCCCTATGGAATGTATCGTGATGCGATTATGCGCGTCGCGCGTAAGGCGAGCCCGGCGAGTTGGGTGAAGAATCTGGCGGATGTACTGGCTTACGTCACCTTCCAGTCTCCGGTTTATGTCGCGATTTTGTTGACGGTCGGCGCAGACTGGCACCAGATTACAGCGGCAGTCAGTTCGAATATCGTGATATCCATGCTGATGGGCGCGGTTTACGGCTACTTCCTTGATTATTGCCGCCGCCTGTTCAAAGTCAGCAGCTACCACCAGGCCAAAGCCTGAGACCCGCTTTCTTCGCGACTGGCAAGGCCAGTCGCTTCATTAGTTTGAATTTGGTTTTGCTTCGCCAAACAGTCCATGCAAATAGCGCTCAAGCGCAATCCGTGAACTAAAGCCGTGCGGTATGCCGTAATGTTCGTGAATTTCTCCGCCTAAATAAAGCGGGAACTGATGATAATGATCGCAGGTTTTAATTTCCGAAGCGGGTTCTGCCAGCGAAGAACTGCGTTCTTTTAGCGTCGGATGAATCACTAATGCGGTACGCCCCATACGCGCTTCACGATTAACGTACACATAATTTTCGCCACGTCGATAACCGTATGCTTTCTGTGTTACCACATCTACGGTAAAACCCACTTTTTCAAGTACGCGCGCCACCTCATCGGGTCGTAAATACATATTTTATCCTCGTTATCCTTTACTGCGGGCTTACCTTACCCGATCCAGCATTAGCAACGCTTTCAGAAAAATCCATAAACTCGCGAATATACCGTGACGCGCCTCAGAAGATAAAAAATATGGACTACACTGAAGTTCACATCGAAATCAATGGAGGATCATATGTTTAACCGACCGAGCCGAAAAGACGCCGATGAAAATGTTCAGGATATTCAGAACGATGTCAGTCAATTAGCCGATACCCTTGAAGACGTGCTGAAATCATGGGGAAGCGATGCCAAAGATGAAGCGGAAACCGCGCGGCGCAAAGCGCAGGCATTGCTGAAAGAAACCCGTGCCCGTATGCATGGCCGCACGCGAGTAGAACAAGCGGCGCGTGATGCCGTAGGATGCGCGGATACCTTTGTGCGAGAAAAACCCTGGTGCAGCATGGGGACAGCCGCCGCTGTCGGCATCGTTGTCGGGGCGCTGTTAAGTTTACGCCGTTAACGGGGAATCTTGCCGGATGCGACGCAGAGCGTCTTATCCGGCCGACGGCGTGTCGGTTATGGCTTCCCGAAGCTGACGTGCGACCTGTTTTGCCATTTCCGCTGAAGTGATGTTGGTAAACGACAGCAGCAGTCCTCCCCTTCCTTCTGACTTAAGCCGCCAGCGGCTCAATGCCTGCACCGCCAGTCCGGCCTGATTGGCTTTCGCCGTCAGCAACCGGTCATCAGCATCCACCGCAACCACCAGCTGAATGCCGCCTTCCTGCGGGACAACGGCGAATCCCTGCTCACGCAGCGCCTCTTCCATCCAAAGCCGTCGCCTGGCGTAATGCTGGCGCATCTTTTTCAAATGCCGCCAGAAATGACCATCGCGGATAAAATCCGCCAGCGTCTGCTGCCACAACACCGGCACGCTACAGGCCATCAGCCCCGCCAGTTGACGAAAACGCGCCACCTGATTAAGCGGAACCACCAGCCATGCGGTACGCAGCGCCGGAAACAGCGACTTGCTGAACGTTCCGGCATAGATCACCCGCTGCGGCGCATCGAGGCTTTTCAGCGGCGGAAGCGGCTTGCCGTGGTAACGAAATTCACTGTCATAATCGTCTTCGATAATCCATGCCTGCGCGCTCGCCGCCCATTCAAGTAACTGGCGGCGACGGGTTAAAGAGAGCGCCACGCCGAGCGGGCTTTGGTGGGCCGGCGTTAACAACACAAAACGCGCCTGCGGGTAATCGTGAATGCCTGCCGCCACATTCAGTCCATGATCATCGACCGGAACCGGCATCAGCCCGATATTTTCCTGGGCAATCACCGGGCGAATAAGGGGAAACCCGGGATCTTCAACCCACATGCCTTCTCCAGGTTTCGCCAGTGCGCGCAGGATAAGGGTCATTGAGGACGCATAGCCGGAAGTGATAACCACCTGTTCCGGCAGGCATTCAATACTGCGCGACACCCGCAGATAATCGACAATGGCTTCGCGCAAAACCGCTTCGCCGCAGACATCGCCCAACGCGAGATCAAAACGGGTCTGCGTACGCAGGCGACGCCCCATCACCCGCGCCCAAATCTCACGCGGGAAAAGATCCAGCGCAGGTAATCCCATTTGAAATGGATCGGGCGTCTGGCTTTCTCCGGCGAAAACGGCAGGCGTAGCGACCGTTTTTTCTGGACGTACATGCCCGCTGACAAACGTACCGGCCTGCCCGCGCCGCTCCAGCCAGCCTTGCGCCACCAGCTCGCCGTACGCGTTTTCGACCGTCGAGCGTGAAACGCCTAACTCTTGCGACCATGTCCGGCTGGACGGCAAACGCGCCCCGGCCTTGAGTTCGCCATGCTCAATGGCGTTTTTTAACTGACGGGCGATTTGCTGGTAGCGTGGCACAGGTGAACGATCCTTTATGGTCTGCTTTTTTCATAAAAATATGGCTCTCTTTAGCAGTCCATTATAGTGCTACATTGCTGACGTCTAAACGAGGAGAAGTATGATGACGACATTACGTCAGCCCTATTATGAACTTAGCCCTGAAGTCTATAGTGCGCTGGGCCAGGCTAAAAAAGCGTTGGAAAACAGCGCGCTGGACACCACGCTGATGGAACTGATTTATCTGCGTATCTCACAGATCAACGGTTGCGCATTTTGTCTGGAGATGCACAGCAAAGCCCTGCGTAAATCCGGCGTGGCGCAAAGCAAACTGGATGCGCTGGCCGGGTGGCGGGTAAGCCATCACTTCAGCGAACAGGAGCGTGCGGCGCTGGCCTGGGCGGAATCCGTCACGGATATCGCAAGAACGCATGCCGAAGATGACGCGTATCTGCCGCTACTCGAAAGTTTCAGCGCCCGTGAAATCAGCGATCTGACTTTTGCTATCAGTCTGATGAACTGCTTCAACCGTCTGGCCGTTGGGATGCGGATGTAAACCCGCTATTGCCGGATGGCGGCGTAAACGCCTTATCCGGCCTACACCGTAGGCCCGATTAGCGTAAGCGCCATCGGGCGACGTTTAACCATACCCCCCCATTCCCGCTGAGCTAATCAGCAGAAGCAAATTAATCGATATTTCCCATATCTTGTGTGGTTGAAACTTTATTCATCTACATCTAGTATTCTCTCTATCAAGACACACACAACCCGACGCATATCATCGCGCCGTTCTCTCATTTTAAATGGAAATACGAATCATGCGCATTACTATTTACACTCGTAACGACTGTGTTCAGTGCCACGCCACCAAACGGGCGATGGAAAGCCGTGGATTTGACTTTGAGATGGTGAACGTCGATCTGGTTCCCGACGCGGCAGATACCCTGCGGGAAAAAGGTTTTCGCCAGCTGCCGGTGGTCATCGCGGGCGATACCAGTTGGTCAGGCTTCCGCCCGGATATGATCAACCGTCTGCATCCTGATGCGCGCGTGGCCAGCGCATGAGCCAACTCGTCTACTTTTCCAGCAGCTCCGAAAATACGCACCGCTTTATGCTGCGTCTGGGGCTGCCCGCTATTCGCATTCCGCTTAATGAACGCGAGCGAATCAGGGTAGACGAACCTTACATTCTGGTCGTCCCCTCTTACGGCGGCGGCGGTACGGCAGGCGCGGTTCCACGACAGGTGATCCGCTTTTTAAATGATGAACATAACCGGGCGTTAATTCGCGGCGTGATCGCCTCCGGCAACCGTAACTTTGGCGAGGCTTACGGTCGCGCTGGCGAGGTCATTTCACAAAAATGCGGCGTCCCCTGGCTGTACCGCTTTGAACTGATGGGAACGCAAAGCGACATCGACAACGTCCGAAAAGGAGTGAGCGAATTTTGGCAACGACAACCGCAGAACGTGTGAAGCAAGAAACGATGGATTATCACGCGCTGAATGCCATGCTGAATCTGTACGATAAAGCAGGCCATATTCAGTTCGACAAGGATCGGCAGGCGGTAGAGGTGTTCTTTGCCACCCATGTCCGCCCCAATTCCGTCTCCTTTGCCAGCCAGGACGAGCGCCTGGAGTATCTGCTTCGCGAAGGCTATTACGACGAAAGCGTTTTAACCCGCTACGATCGCGCTTTCGTGGTGAAGCTGTTTGCTCACGCCCACGCCAGCGGTTTTCGCTTCCAGACGTTCCTTGGCGCGTGGAAATATTACACCAGCTATACGCTGAAAACGTTCGACGGCAAACGCTACCTTGAAGACTTTGAAGACCGGGTGACAATGGTGGCGCTGACGCTGGCGCAGGGCAATGAAGCGCTGGCGATGCAGCTTACCGATGAAATCCTCTCCGGGCGCTTTCAGCCGGCCACGCCGACCTTATTAAACTGCGGCAAACAACAGCGCGGCGAGCTGGTCTCCTGCTTCCTGTTACGCATTGAAGACAATATGGAGTCCATTGGTCGGGCGGTTAACTCGGCGCTACAGCTTTCCAAACGCGGCGGCGGCGTGGCGTTTTTGCTCTCGAATCTTCGTGAAGCGGGCGCGCCGATCAAGCGTATTGAGAACCAGTCTTCGGGCGTAATCCCGGTAATGAAGATGCTGGAAGACGCCTTTTCTTACGCCAATCAGTTAGGGGCGCGTCAGGGGGCGGGCGCCGTGTATCTGCATGCGCACCACCCGGATATCCTGCGTTTTCTCGACACGAAACGCGAAAACGCCGATGAAAAAATCCGCATTAAAACGCTGTCGCTGGGCGTGGTGATCCCGGACGTAACGTTCCGTCTGGCGAAAGAAAACGCGCAGATGGCGCTGTTCTCGCCTTACGATGTCGAACGCATTTACGGCAAACCGTTCGGAGATATCGCCATTAGCGAACGGTACGATGAACTGCTCGCCGACGAACGCGTACGCAAGCAGTACATCAATGCGCGCGAATTTTTCCAGCGGCTCGCGGAAATCCAGTTTGAGTCAGGCTATCCCTACATCATGTACGAGGATACGGTAAACCGCGCGAATCCGATTGCCGGTCGCATCAACATGAGCAACCTGTGCTCGGAGATTTTGCAGGTCAACAGCGCCTCCACCTATGATGAAAATCTGGATTACGCGCAGACCGGGCATGATATCTCCTGCAACCTCGGTTCGCTGAACATCGCCCATACGATGGACTCCCCGAATTTTGGCCGCACGGTGGAAACGGCGATTCGCGGCCTGACGGCGGTATCGGATATGAGCCATATCCGCAGTGTACCGTCAATTGAAGCCGGAAACGCCGCGTCACACGCGATTGGCCTGGGGCAGATGAATCTGCATGGTTATCTGGCGCGAGAAGGCATTGCCTACGGCAGCCCGGAGGCGCTGGATTTCACCAACCTCTATTTCTACACCGTGACCTGGCACGCGCTGAATACCTCAATGATGATGGCGCGTGAACGCGGTAAAACCTTCGCCGGATTCAAACAATCGCGCTATGCCAGCGGCGAGTATTTCGAACAATATTTGCAGGGCGACTGGCAGCCGAAAACCGACACGGTTCGTGCGCTCTTTGCCCGTAGCGGCATTACGCTTCCGGGCCGCGAAATGTGGGCGCGGCTGCGGGATGAGGTGATGCGCTACGGCATCTATAACCAGAATTTACAGGCGGTGCCGCCGACCGGTTCCATTTCCTATATCAACCACGCGACGTCAAGCATTCACCCGATCGTGTCGAAGATAGAGATCCGCAAAGAAGGAAAAACCGGGCGCGTTTACTACCCGGCCCCGTTTATGACCAATGAGAACCTGGACATGTACCAGGACGCCTATGAAATCGGCCCGGAAAAAATCATTGATACCTATGCCGAAGCCACACGCCACGTTGATCAGGGACTGTCGCTGACGCTGTTCTTCCCGGATACCGCGACAACCCGCGATATCAACAAAGCCCAGATTTACGCGTGGCGAAAAGGGATCAAAACGCTGTATTACATCCGTCTGCGTCAGCTGGCGCTGGAAGGTACTGAAATAGAAGGCTGCGTATCATGCGCGCTATAAGGAGAGCAGGATGAAACTATCACGCGTGAGCGCCATCAACTGGAACAAGATTCAGGATGATAAAGACCTGGAAGTGTGGAACCGCCTGACCAGCAACTTCTGGCTGCCGGAAAAGGTGCCGCTTTCCAATGATATCCCCGCCTGGCAGACGCTGAGCGCCGCCGAGCAGCAGCTTACCATCCGCGTGTTTACCGGATTAACGCTGCTCGACACCATTCAGAATATCGCCGGGGCCCCCGCGTTGATGCAGGACGCGCTGACGCCGCATGAAGAGGCGGTGCTGTCAAACATCAGCTTTATGGAAGCGGTACATGCCCGCTCGTACAGCTCGATTTTCTCTACGCTTTGCCAGACGAAAGACGTAGACGCGGCCTATGCCTGGAGTGAGGAAAATGCGCCGCTGCAACGCAAGGCGCAGATTATCCTGCAACATTACACCGCCGACAATCCGCTGAAAAAGAAAATCGCCAGCGTATTCCTGGAATCTTTCCTGTTCTATTCCGGCTTCTGGCTGCCAATGTATTTTTCCAGCCGGGGCAAGCTGACCAACACCGCCGACCTGATTCGTCTGATTATTCGTGACGAAGCGGTACATGGGTATTACATCGGCTATAAATACCAAAAAGGGCTGGAGAAACTGTCGGAATCCGAACGCGACGAATTGAAGCATTTCGCCCTTGATTTGCTGATGGAACTTTATGACAACGAGTCTCGCTATACGGAAGAACTGTATGCCGAAACCGGTTGGGTGGCAGACGTTAACGCCTTTCTCTGTTACAACGCCAATAAAGCGTTGATGAACCTGGGCTACGAAGCGTTATTCCCCGCAGAAATGGCGGAGGTCAATCCTGCCATACTTGCTGCGCTTTCACCGAATGCGGATGAAAACCATGATTTCTTCTCCGGTTCAGGCTCCTCCTATGTGATGGGAAAAGCCATCGAAACCGAAGACGAAGACTGGAATTTTTGACGGCGATTATCGCGGTAAATATCGATCACACTTCCGCGATAATATTTTAACGGGATCACGTTTTTATCACACAATTATTTCTGTGTGATCTACACTCAATATCTGCCACATTATTCGCCTGAATTTCAGCAATTCAGGCGCGTTTTCGGTGGTCGTTACAAAAAATATCGCTCTCCCCCCACTCCCGCTCAGCCCTTATATCATGGGAAATCCCGGCAAATGGCCTCTGGCAATATTTGTGTCTGAGGGAAATTCAGGGTTGTCTCAGATTCTCAGTATGTTAGGGTAGAAAAAGGTGACTATTTCTATCAGGTATCGTATCGACATAATAAATAACAGGAATCTTTCTATTGCATGGCAATTAAATTAGAAGTTAAGAATCTCTATAAGATATTTGGTGAGCATCCGCAGCGAGCTTTCAAATATATTGAAAAAGGACTTTCGAAAGAGCAAATTCTGGATAAAACAGGGCTATCGCTTGGCGTTAAAGACGCCAGTCTGGCCATTGAAGAAGGCGAGATTTTTGTCATCATGGGATTATCCGGTTCGGGTAAATCCACAATGGTACGCCTTCTCAATCGCCTGATTGAACCCACCCGCGGGCAAGTGCTGATCGACGGCGTTGATATTGCAAAAATATCTGACGCCGAACTTCGCGAGGTGCGCAGAAAGAAAATTGCGATGGTTTTCCAGTCATTTGCATTAATGCCGCACATGACTGTACTGGATAATACGGCATTCGGCATGGAATTAGCCGGCGTTGCCGCTGAAGAGCGCCGTGAAAAAGCGCTGGATGCCTTACGCCAGGTGGGGCTGGAGAATTATGCGCACGGCTACCCGGATGAACTCTCCGGCGGTATGCGTCAGCGTGTCGGTCTGGCCCGCGCATTAGCGATCAACCCTGACATTCTGTTAATGGATGAGGCCTTCTCGGCGCTCGATCCCTTAATTCGTACCGAGATGCAGGATGAGCTGGTAAAACTACAGGCAAAACATCAGCGTACCGTCGTTTTTATTTCCCACGATCTCGATGAAGCGATGCGTATTGGCGATCGTATTGCCATTATGCAAAACGGCGAAGTCGTTCAGGTGGGAACGCCAGATGAAATTCTGAATAACCCGGCGAATGATTATGTCCGCACCTTCTTCCGTGGGGTCGATATTAGCCAGGTGTTCAGCGCCAAAGATATTGCCCGCCGCAGCCCGGTGGGATTAATTCGTAAAACGCCAGGTTTTGGTCCGCGTTCCGCACTGAAATTATTGCAGGATGAAGACCGTGAATTTGGTTATGTGATTGAACGCGGTAATAAGTTTGTCGGCATTGTTTCCATCGACTCATTAAAAGCGGCATTAAGCCAGGCGCAAGGTATTGAAGCAGCACTTATTGACGAGTCACTGGCGGTGGATGCGCAAACACCTCTTAGCGAGTTGCTCTCTCATGTTGGCCAGGCGCCTTGTGCGGTGCCGGTTGTCGACGAGGAACAACAGTATGTCGGTATTATTTCAAAACGCATGCTGCTACAGGCTTTAGATCGCGAGGGGGCAAACAATGGCTGAACAAACTAATCCGTGGGATACCGCGCCAGCGGCGGATAGCGCCGCGCAATCCGCCGACGCCTGGGGAACGCCTTCGGGCGCGCCTGCCGATGGCGGCGGCGCAGACTGGCTGACCAGCGCGCCCGCGCCTGCGCCAGAACATTTTAATATTATGGACCCGTTCCATAAGACGCTGATCCCGCTGGACAGCTGGGTCACTGAAGGGATCGACTGGGTCGTTACGCATTTCCGCCCCGTTTTCCAGGGCATCCGTGTGCCGGTGGATTACATTCTCAATGGCTTCCAGCAGCTGTTGCTGGGTATGCCAGCTCCGGTGGCGATTATCATTTTCGCACTGATCGCCTGGCAGATCTCCGGCCTGGGGATGGGGGCCGCCACGCTGGTGTCCCTGATTGCCATCGGCGCGATTGGCGCCTGGTCACAGGCGATGATTACCCTGGCGCTGGTGCTGACCGCCCTGCTGTTCTGCGTGGTCATCGGTTTGCCGCTGGGGATATGGCTGGCGCGCAGTCCGCGTGCGGCGAAGATTGTCCGCCCGCTGCTGGATGCGATGCAAACAACGCCTGCGTTCGTCTATCTGGTGCCGATCGTGATGCTGTTCGGTATCGGTAACGTGCCGGGGGTGGTAGTGACCATTATCTTTGCCCTGCCGCCGATTGTGCGTCTGACCATTCTGGGGATTAACCAGGTTCCGGCGGATTTGATCGAAGCCTCGCGCTCATTTGGCGCCAGTCCGCGTCAGATGCTGTTCAAAGTACAGCTACCGCTGGCCATGCCCACCATTATGGCGGGTGTTAACCAGACGCTCATGCTTGCCCTCTCCATGGTAGTGATCGCCTCTATGATTGCCGTCGGCGGGCTTGGTCAGATGGTGCTGCGTGGTATTGGCCGCCTCGACATGGGGCTGGCAACCGTCGGCGGGGTCGGTATTGTGATCCTCGCTATCATTCTGGACCGCCTGACCCAGGCCGTTGGTCGCGACTCGCGCAGCCGTGGCAACCGCCGCTGGTATACCACCGGTCCCGTTGGGCTTATCACTCGCCCTTTCGTTAAGTAATTCACCCGTTGCCCGGTGGCGCATTGCTTACCGGGTCTACAATTCATTAGCTTACACAGAATCGTTCAAGTTGCATCGCGGCGGCAAACGAATGTGTCCCCAGGAGCGTACACGCAGTACGTGACCGGGGTGCATGAGTGCAGCCAACAAAGAGGCAGCTTGAAAGATGAAGTGTAATAAGGAACAACGATGCGACATAACATTCTATTTGCCACAGCGTTTGCCACCCTTGTCTCTACCAGCGCATTCGCTGCCGACCTGCCGGGCAAAGGCGTTACCGTACAGCCGGTGCAGAGCACCATCACCGAAGAAACCTTCCAGACGCTGCTGGTCAGCCGCGCGCTGGAGAAACTGGGTTATACCGTTAATAAGCCAAGCGAAGTTGATTACAACGTCGGTTACACCTCCATTGCCTCTGGCGATGCAACTTTTACCGCCGTGAACTGGCAGCCGCTGCATGATGATATGTACGCCGCTGCGGGCGGAGACAAAAAGTTCTATCGCGAGGGGGTATTCGTGACGGGCGCCGCGCAGGGTTATCTGATCGACAAGAAAACCGCTGAGCAGTACAAGATCACTAACCTCGCCCAGTTGAAAGACCCGAAAATCGCCAAAATCTTTGACACCAACGGCGACGGCAAAGCTGACATGATGGGTTGTTCGCCAGGCTGGGGTTGTGAAGCGGTGATTAACCACCAGAACAAAGCGTTCGATCTGGAAAAAACCGTCGACGTCAGCCACGGTAACTATGCCGCGATGATGGCCGACACCATCACCCGCTTCAAAGAAGGCAAGCCGATTCTGTACTACACCTGGACGCCGTACTGGGTGAGCGACGTGATGAAGCCGGGTAAAGATGTTGTCTGGTTGCAGGTGCCGTTCTCTTCCCTGCCGGGCGAGCAGAAAGACATTGATACTAAACTGCCGAACGGCGCGAACTATGGCTTCCCGGTGAACACCATGCACATTGTCGCCAACAAAGCCTGGGCAGAGAAAAACCCGGCGGCGGCGAAGCTGTTCGCCATCATGAAGGTACCGCTGGCGGATATCAACGCGCAGAACGCGATGATGCATGAAGGCAAATCGTCCGAGGCCGATGTTCAGGGTCACGTTGACGGCTGGATCAAAGCCCACCAGCAGCAGTTTGACGGCTGGGTAAAAGAAGCGCTGGCCGCGCAGAAATAACCCACTCGTCGGCCTTAAAGCTGCGCGCCATCAGGCGCAGTAACCACACCAATGCCGGATGGTGGCGCGATGCGCCTTATCCGGCCTATACGCCCTCCCCCAACCGCACAATCCATCACTCAACAAACCACTCACATTCATAAACATCCGCTATGATTGATACCCCAGGAAATCATATCTGACTCAAAATAATGACCAAATCCACTCACGGGCTTAGCCCGGCGCTGATTGTTTTAATGTCCGTGGCAACCGGTCTGGCCGTCGCCAGTAACTATTACGCCCAGCCGCTGCTCGATACTATCGCAAACAATTTCTCGCTTTCCGCCAGCTCGGCGGGCTTTATCGTTACCGCCGCTCAGTTGGGCTATGCCGCCGGATTGCTCTTTCTGGTGCCGCTGGGCGATATGTTCGAGCGCCGGACGCTCATCGTCTCCATGACGCTGCTGGCCGCAGGCGGCATGCTGATTACCGCCAGCAGCCAGTCGCTCGGTATGATGATTCTCGGCACGGCGCTCACCGGGCTGTTCTCCGTCGTGGCGCAAATCCTGGTGCCGCTGGCGGCGACGCTCGCCACGCCGGATAAGCGCGGCAAAGTGGTCGGTACCATCATGAGCGGCCTGCTGCTGGGGATTTTACTGGCACGTACCGTTGCCGGATTGCTGGCGAATCTTGGCGGCTGGCGCACCGTCTTCTGGGTCGCTTCTGTGCTGATGGCGCTGATGGCCATCGCGCTGTGGCGCGGTTTACCAAAGGTGAAATCAGAAACGCATCTTAACTATCCGCAGCTATTGGGTTCCGTGTTCAGCCTGTTTATCCACGACGGCCTCCTGCGTACCCGCGCGTTGTTAGGCTGCCTGACGTTCGCCAACTTCAGCATTCTCTGGACATCGATGGCCTTTTTACTGGCCGCGCCGCCGTTTAACTATTCCGAAGGGATGATTGGGCTGTTTGGTCTGGCGGGAGCCGCTGGCGCGCTGGGCGCACGTCCGGCGGGCGGTTTTGCCGATAAAGGGAAGTCTCATCTCACCACGACTTTCGGCCTGCTGTTGCTGTTGCTCTCCTGGCTGGCTATCTGGTACGGACACAGCTCGGTGCTGGCGCTGATTATTGGCATCCTGGTGCTGGATCTCACCGTGCAGGGCGTACACATCACCAATCAGACGGTGATTTACCGCGTCCACCCGGATGCGCGTAACCGGCTCACCGCCGGGTATATGACCAGCTACTTTATCGGCGGCGCCGCCGGTTCGTTGATTTCGGCATCGGCCTGGCAGCATGCCGGCTGGGCCGGCGTTTGTCTGGCCGGTACCACCGTCGCCGCGCTCAATCTACTGGTCTGGTGGCGAGGTTTTCACCGACAAGAAGCCGCAAATTAAGCAGATGGCAAGCGTTTACCTTTGATTGAGCTCCCCAGGGTGTTAAGGCGTCCCCCACTCTGTTAAGGTTATATGATTCATTTATGCTGGTTATTTTAACATCGGTGACGAATCAGATAATCTTATGGAAAGCCCTGCACCCCAGTCTGAGCCCCGTCCGGCAACATTAACGGAAGGATTCAAAGACAGTTTACCGATAGTCATAAGTTATATTCCGGTGGCGTTTGCGTTTGGCCTTAACGCCACCCGTCTGGGCTTTACTCCCCTCGAAAGCGTTTTTTTCTCCTGCATTATTTACGCAGGCGCCAGCCAGTTCGTCATCACCACCATGCTCGCGGCGGGCAGCACATTATGGGTCGCCGCGCTGACCGTGATGGCGATGGACGTACGCCATGTGCTGTACGGCCCTTCCCTGCGTAGTCGCATCAGCCAACGGCTCAGTAAACCTAAAACCGCCCTGTGGGCATTTGGCCTCACCGATGAAGTGTTTGCTGCCGCCACGGCCAAACTGGTACGGGATAACCGCCGCTGGAGTGAAAACTGGATGATCGGCATCGCGTTCTGCTCCTGGGCTTCCTGGGTGCTCGGCACGGTCATTGGCGCATTTTCCGGGAGCGGATTGCTGAAAGGCTTCCCCGCCGTTGAGGCGGCATTAGGTTTTATGCTGCCAGCCCTGTTTATGAGCTTTTTGCTCGCCTCTTTTCAACGCAAACAAACGCTGTGCGTCACGGCGGCGTTAATCGGCGCGCTGGCAGGCGTCACGCTGTTTTCCATTCCTGCGGCTATCCTGGCGGGTATCGCCAGCGGGTGTCTGACCGCCTTGATCCAGTCGTTCTGGCAAGGAGCGCCCGATGAGTTATGAGGTTTTGCTGCTGGGGCTGCTGGTTGGCTGCGCCAATTATTGTTTTCGTTATTTACCGCTTCGTCTGCGAATGGGAAACACCCGTCCCGCCAGGCGCGGGGCAACGGGCGTGTTGCTCGACACCATTGGCATCGCGTCCATCTGCGCCCTGCTGGTGGTGTCTACGGCTCCCGAAGTGATGCACGACGCCAGCCGGTTCATTCCGACGCTGGTCGGGTTTGCCGTCCTGGGCGTCAGTTTCTACAAGACGCGCAGCATCATCATCCCAACGCTACTGAGCGCTCTGGGCTATGGACTCGCCTGGAAGATAGGGGTCATTTTATAACCCAAAAGAATCATTTTAAATTAATAATACATTTACTTTATTTGTCACTGTCGTTACTATATCGGCTGAAATTAATGAGGTCATGCCCAAATGGATAGTTCGTTTACGCCCATTGAACAAATGCTAAAATTTCGCGCCAGCCGCCACGAAGAGTTTCCTTACCAGGAGATCCTTCTGACCCGCCTTTGCATGCATATGCAAGGCAAACTGCTGGAAAACCGCAATAAGATGCTGAAAGCTCAAGGGATTAACGAGACGTTGTTTATGGCGTTGATTACGCTGGAGTCTCAGGAAAACCACAGTATTCAGCCATCTGAACTGAGTTGCGCGCTGGGCTCGTCCCGTACCAACGCAACACGTATCGCAGATGAGTTAGAGAAACGCGGCTGGATCGAACGTCGTGAAAGCGATAACGACCGTCGCTGCCTGCATCTGCAACTGACTGAGAAAGGTCACGCGTTTTTGCGCGAGGTGTTACCGCCTCAGCATCACTGCCTGCACCAGCTATGGTCCTCTCTCAGCACCGCCGAAAAAGATCAACTTGAGCACATCACTCGTAAGCTCCTGACGCGTCTCGATCAGATGGATCAGGATGGCGCCGTTCTTGAGGCGCTACGCTAACGCGTCGACACGCTCAATCATCCAGATTTATAAAAGAAAAAACTGACAGGCCAGCACGTCATACTGCTGGCCTTTCTGACAAAAACGTCGGCCCAGCCGATATGAAAAATAAGATCGTGGAGAACAACATGAGCGCAAATGCGGAGACTCAAACCCCGCAGCAACCGGTTAAGAAGAATGGCAAACGTAAAAGCGCGCTAATCCTTTTAACCTTGCTCTTTATCGCAATTGCCGTGGCATATGGGATTTATTGGTTTTTAGTACTGCGTCATATCGAAGAAACGGATGATGCGTACGTGGCAGGGAACCAGGTTCAAATCATGGCGCAGGTATCAGGCAGCGTGACGAAAGTCTGGGCTGATAACACTGACTTTGTAAAACAGGGCGACGTGCTGGTCACGCTCGACCAGACGGATGCCAGACAGGCATTCGAAAAAGCGAAAACGGCGCTGGCCTCCAGCGTTCGCCAGACGCACCAGTTGATGATCAATAGCAAGCAGCTCCAGGCCAGCATTGAAGTGCAGAAAACCGCACTGGCGCAGGCACAAAGCGACTTTAATCGTCGCGTGCCGCTGGGCAATGCGAACCTGATCGGTCGCGAAGAGCTGCAACACGCGCGTGATGCCGTCGCCAGCGCGCAGGCGCAGCTGGATGTGGCAATTCAGCAATATAACGCAAACCAGGCGATGATCCTCGGCAGCAAGCTGGAAGATCAGCCTGCCGTGCAACAGGCGGCCACGGAAGTGCGCAACGCCTGGCTGGCGCTGGAACGTACCAAAATCGTCAGCCCGATGACCGGCTACGTCTCCCGCCGCGCCGTACAGCCTGGCGCGCAGATTAGCCCGACCACGCCGCTGATGGCGGTCGTGCCTGCCACCAACCTGTGGGTGGACGCGAACTTCAAAGAGACGCAGCTCGCCCATATGCGTATCGGCCAACCGGCAACGGTCATCAGCGATATTTACGGCGATGACGTGAAATACACCGGTAAGGTTGTCGGCCTGGATATGGGGACAGGCAGCGCCTTCTCCCTGCTTCCGGCGCAAAACGCTACCGGCAACTGGATCAAGGTCGTGCAGCGCTTGCCTGTACGTATTGAACTGGATGCGCAGCAACTGGCGCAGCATCCGCTGCGTATCGGCTTATCAACCCTCGTCACCGTGGATACGTCGAACCGCGACGGACAGGTGCTGGCAAGCCAGGTTCGTAGTACCCCGGTTTCTGAGAGTAACGCACGAGAAATTAATCTCGCTCCGGTCAATAAGCTGATCGAAGAGATTGTGCAGGCCAACGCGGGATAATCCTGAGGTGCGTGTAATGCAACAGCAAAAACCGCTGGAAGGCGCGCAGCTGGTCATTATGACGATTGCGCTGTCGCTGGCGACATTCATGCAGGTGCTGGACTCCACCATTGCTAACGTGGCGATCCCCACCATCGCCGGGAACCTTGGCTCATCGTTGAGCCAGGGGACATGGGTTATCACCTCATTCGGGGTGGCGAACGCGATCTCCATCCCGATTACCGGCTGGCTGGCGAAACGCGTCGGGGAAGTGAAGCTGTTCATGTGGTCAACCGTCGCCTTTGCCATTGCGTCATGGGCGTGCGGGGTCTCCAACAGTCTGAACATGCTGATCTTCTTCCGCGTGGTTCAGGGTGTCGTCGCAGGGCCGTTAATCCCGCTCTCACAGAGCCTGTTGCTGAATAACTATCCTCCCGCAAAACGTTCTATCGCGCTGGCGCTATGGTCGATGACGGTGATTGTCGCGCCGATCTGCGGCCCGATACTGGGCGGCTACATCAGCGATAACTATCACTGGGGCTGGATTTTCTTCATCAACGTGCCGATTGGGGTTGCGGTCGTGCTGATGACGCTGCAAACCCTGCGCGGTCGCGAGACCCGCACCGAGCAGCGACGTATCGACGCTATCGGCCTGGCGCTGCTGGTGATTGGTATCGGCAGTCTACAGATCATGCTTGACCGCGGGAAAGAGCTGGACTGGTTCGCCTCGCAAGAGATTATCATCCTGACCGTGGTCGCCGTCATTGCCATCAGTTTCCTGATTGTCTGGGAGCTGACCGACGATAACCCAATCGTTGACCTCTCCTTGTTCAAGTCGCGTAACTTTACGATTGGCTGTTTGTGTATCAGTCTCGCCTATATGCTCTATTTCGGCGCGATTGTGTTGTTACCGCAGCTGTTGCAGGAGGTATACGGCTATACCGCGACGTGGGCCGGCCTGGCCTCAGCACCGGTCGGGGTAATCCCGGTGATCCTGTCGCCGATTATCGGACGTTTCGCCCACAAGCTGGATATGCGCAGGCTGGTCACGTTCAGCTTTATCATGTATGCCGTCTGCTTTTACTGGCGTGCATGGACGTTTGAGCCGGGTATGGATTTCGGCGCATCGGCCTGGCCGCAGTTTATTCAGGGCTTCGCCGTAGCCTGCTTCTTTATGCCGCTCACCACCATCACGCTCTCCGGCTTGCCGCCTGAGCGTCTGGCGGCGGCGTCGAGCCTGTCTAACTTTACGCGAACGCTGGCGGGGTCAATTGGTACATCAATCACCACCACCATGTGGACCAACCGTGAAGCGATGCACCATTCGCAATTGACCGAGTCGGTGAATCCGTACAACCCCAATGCCCAGGCGATGTACGATCAGCTACAGGGGCTGGGGATGACGCAGCAGCAGGCGTCAGGCTGGATCGCCCAGCAGATTACCAATCAGGGGCTGATTATTTCCGCCAATGAGATCTTCTGGATGTCGGCCGGGATCTTCCTCGTGCTGCTTGGGCTGGTCTGGTTCGCCAAACCACCTTTCGGCGCGGGCGGCGGCGGCGGAGGCGCGCATTAATGAAAAAGCCAGTTCATGATGAACTGGCTTTTTTTTGCCGGATGGCGGCTGCGCCTTATCCGGCCTACAGAACACACGTTGTAGGCCCGGTAAGCATCGCGCCACCGGGCATAATGCCGGATGGCGGCTGCGCCTTATCCGGCCTACAGAGCACGCACGTTGTAGGCCCGGTAAGCATCGCGCCACCGGGCATAACGCCGGATGGCGGCGGCGCCTTATCCGGCCTACAGAACGCGCACATTGTAGGCCCGGTAAGCATCGCGCCACCGGGCATAACGCCGGATGGCGGCGGCGCCTTATCCGGCCTACAGAACACGCACATTGTAGGCCCGGTAAGCATCGCGCCACCGGGTATTGCATTCGACTAGATATGCAGTTCCTGCAATTTATCTTTCGGCAGGGCCAGCTCTTCGTTGCTGTTGATGCGAACGTCGTGTTCCAGAATATGACGTGCAATATCCTGCGCTTCGCTCAGAGAGTGCATCTGATACGTACCGCACTGATAAACGTTCAGTTCCGGGATCTGATTCTGCTCCTTCACTTTCAGCACGTCAGCCATCGCGGCTTTCCAGGCGTCCGCCACACGTTGCTCGTCAGGCGTACCGATCAGGCTCATGTAGAAACCGGTACGGCAGCCCATCGGGGAGATATCGATAATCTCAACGCCGTTGCCGTTCAGATGATTACGCATAAAGCCAGCGAACAGGTGCTCCAGCGTATGGATACCCTTCTCAGGCATCACTTCTTTATTCGGGATGCAGAAACGCAGGTCAAACACGGTAATGGTATCGCCATGCGGGGTGTTCATCGTTTTCGCGACCCGGACTGCTGGTGCTTCCATCCGGGTATGATCGACTGTGAAGCTATCTAACAACGGCATTTAGCCACCTCCGATAATATTTTTTAAAATAAACTGAACTCTTCGTTCCGGGGCGAGTCTGAGTATGTGAAAGACGCGCATTTGTTATCATCATCCCTGTTTTCAGAGATGAAATTTTGGCCACTCACGAGTGGCCTTTTTCTTTTCTGTCAGGCGTGCTTTTCCAGCCACGCATCAAACGGTTCGGTATCCGCCGCTTCAACCTCAAGCTGACGACGCGTTGACGCCTCACGCTCAGCAATGAAGTCCTCTTCACGCAAAATTTCCAGCGGTTCTTCGCGCAGCAGATTGCGATAAGCCTCGCCCAGCGCTTTGCCAGTGCCGCCAATCCCGGTATCAATCATCGAGCGCAGAATACGCGCTGAGAACGTCAGCTCCGGGTTGTCGAAACAGGCAACCAGTTCATCACATACCTTCTGATAATCCTCTCCCCCGTGGATGCTGTCCAGCGTTTGCGCCACACGTTTCAGGTCGCGGAACAGATCTTTACCCACTTTCGGCAGCGGGAACTGCGCGGTTTCACAGCCAATCCCTAACGTCAGCCCCGGTTTACGCCCTTCCAGAATCACCCGATTCCAGTTCGTGCGCGTGCACAGCAGCTCGTCGCTGCTCATTTCCGGCGCATCGGCCAGTACGCACCAGACCATAAACAGATCCAGGAAACGCACCTGCTGCTCGTCCACGCCAATAGGCGAGAACGGGTTAATATCCAGCGAACGCACTTCGATATATTCAATCCCGCCGCGCAGAAGCGCATCTGACGGCGTTTCTCCGCTACGCGTCACGCGTTTAGGGCGGATCGGCGCATACAGCTCGTTCTCAATCTGTAGCACGTTGCTGTTGATTTGCAGGCGTTTACCGTCCTTCTCCAGACCGATCTCCGCATACTCCGTGGACGGCGTTTTGATCGCGCGCTTCAATCCTGCCACATATTCATGCAGATCGTTAAACGTAATTCCAAGATTGCTTTGCGACTTATTGGTATAACCCAGGTCGCTCAAACGCAGCGACGTTGCATACGGCAGGTAGTACATACCGCAGTCCGTTTTTTCAAACGGCAGCGTGGTGGGTTTGCCCTGCAAGAATGAGGAACAAATAGCCGGAGAGGCGCCAAACAGATACGGAATGACCCACCCAAAACGGTAATAGTTACGGATCAGGCGGAAATAGCCTGCGGAAATTTTCTCTTTCGCATCTTCCCCGTCCACGACGCCACACTTCGCCTGCCAGAATGCCATCGGCAGCGAAAAATTGTAGTGTACGCCGGAGATGGTTTGCATCAACGCGCCGTAACGGTTTTTCAACCCTTCCCGGTAAAGCGTTTTCAAACGACCAATATTTGACGTACCGTACTGCGCCAGCTCAATATCCTGCCCTTCAGCAATATAGCAAGGCATACTCAGCGGCCACATCCGCTCATCACCCAAATTTCTGGCCGTATAGCGATGCAGGTCGCGCATCAATGTGAGCATATGCTGAATATCGCCGTCTACCGGGGTAATAAACTCCAGCAGGGCTTCAGCAAAATCTGTCGTGACCCATTTGTGCGTCAGCGCCGAGCCTAACGCGTCAGGATGACCCGTGGTTGCCAGCGTGCCATCAGCGTTAACACGCAGCGTTTCGCGCTCCAGCCCGCGTTGAATCCCCTTTAGTGCCTGAGGATGCCTTTCCAGCCAGGTCAGAGCCTGTGATACGTCCGGGATCAAATTGACCTCCCGCCTGTCAAAATCGTTTTAATTAGCATAATTGTAATGGTGACGGTAAATGTCTATCCCACAATTAGTGCCACCACATAATGCCCTGAACCGTAGCGGCTGCGACGATAACGTAACGCAACGCTTTACCAAGGCATAAAAAAAAGAGCACTGGCCCCCACGAGATGCGCATCCATCCCGCTAACAGGCACAACAAATCACCGATAACCGGCGCCCAGCTTAATAATAGTGTGACTGCACCGTAGCGCTTAAGCCAGCCAGTGGCTTTTTCCTGCCAGCGCGATGTTTTGCGCAACGGAAAAAAACGCCCAAGGATAACGTTAGTTAACCCTCCAAGGCTATTACCCATTGTTGCTGTTAAGACTAAGACCCAGGGATGACTTACCCCGTAGACTAACATGGCAACTAAAACAACTTCGGAATTACCGGGCAACAGCGTGGCGCTGAGAAAACTGCTGGCAAACAGTGACAGGAGCGACAGCCCGTCACTCACAATAGTCGAACGTCCACGGCATCCATTCCCGCCGCGCGTGCTGCCTGCAAGCCGAAATCCGCATCCTCAAACACGACGCATTGCGTCGGTACAACGCCCATACGCTCCGCACACAGCAGGAACGTGTCCGGCGCGGGTTTGTGGTGCAGAACATGATCCGCAGCGACAACCGCATCAAAATAACGACGCAGCCCCAGATGGGTCAATAGCGCTTCGGCAATTGCGCTTTCGCTGCCTGTTCCCACCGACAGAGGTCGACGGCCATACCAGGCTTTGACCACCTCAACCAGCGGCAGAGGCTCTACGCTATCCAGCAACATGCTTTTCACTGCATCAGTTTTTTCTTGCGCCAGCGCATGAGGGTCAAGATCGGCGTGATTCAGTTCGATAATCGACTGCGCGATACGCCAGGTTGGAGAACCGTTAAGCGCCACCATCGCTTGCAGATCAAAGCGAAGGCCATAGCGCCCTAATACCTCGTCCCACGCCTTACGGTGCGTCGGCTCGGTATCCAGGATGGTGCCATCCATATCAAAAATCAAACCCGCATAACGTTCGTACATCGTGTTCTCACAAACCAAATGACCAGATGTTACTTTATCGTAATTGACTGATTTTGTCGCTGACAGAGAAATGAGGATTGTTCAGGGTAGAGAGGTAATGGAGGTATTCAGGAGAAGATGGTGCATCCGGGAGGATTACTCGGCTGCGCCTCGCCCTACGGGCCGTTGCTGAAGCAACGTTATCCTCCCTGGTGC
>NZ_JAOWGB010000025.1:0-562652 GCF_030333365.1 Citrobacter sp. CK195 | reverse complement strand
ATGGTGCATCCGGGAGGATTCGAACCTCCGACCGCTCGGTTCGTAGCCGAGTACTCTATCCAGCTGAGCTACGGATGCATTGGGAAACTTATTTACTGCCGATATTGATACCGCTACAAAAGCCATATCAAGTAAGAGATGGTGCATCCGGGAGGATTACTCGGCTGCGCCTCTCCCTACGGGCCGTTGCTGAAGCAACGTTATCCTCCCTGGTGCTTGCGATAACTTCGCAGACCATGAAACAACAGCGTAGCTGTTATATCGGGGAAGATGGTGCATCCGGGAGGATTCGAACCTCCGACCGCTCGGTTCGTAGCCGAGTACTCTATCCAGCTGAGCTACGGATGCATCGGGAAACTTACTTTATTGCAGATTTTGATACCGCTACTAAAGCCATATCAAGTAAGAGATGGTGCATCCGGGAGGATTCGAACCTCCGACCGCTCGGTTCGTAGCCGAGTACTCTATCCAGCTGAGCTACGGATGCAAATGGCGGTGAGGCGGGGATTCGAACCCCGGATGCAGCTTTTGACCGCATACTCCCTTAGCAGGGGAGCGCCTTCAGCCTCTCGGCCACCTCACCACGCGCCTCTTACGAGTGCTTCGAAGAACTTGTTTCTGCTCATCGTCGCTGCGTGGCGCACATATTACTTTCTGGGACTTATAAGTCAAACAATTTTTCCCACGCTTTTATCGTTTGCACACTTCACGCTCAATTAGTCTGCAAAAACGGCAAAAAGGGTGTTTTATCAACAGATAAATCGGCGTGTTACACCGCCTGAGCGCAGGCAGAAAAACCGAATAACCAGGAAAGAGCCTGCCGGCACCGGAAGCGATACGGAAAAAGAGTGAAGAAAAATGAAAAAGAGAAAGGAAGCGAGGAGCAGGTTGCGCCTCATCGGAAGAGATGAGACGCGAAAACCTTAGTAACTGGACTGCTGGGATTTTTCAGCCTGGATACGCTGGTAGATCTCCTCACGATGGACAGAGACTTCTTTCGGGGCGTTTACGCCAATGCGCACCTGGTTGCCCTTTACCCCTAAAACTGTCACGGTGACCTCATCTCCAATCATGAGGGTCTCACCAACTCGACGAGTCAGAATCAGCATTCTTTGCTCCTTGAAAGATTAAAAGAGTCGGGTCTCTCTGTATCCCGGCATTATCCATCATATAACGCCAAAAAGTAAGCGATGACAAACACGTAAAGTGTAAGCAGTCACGGCATCACATTCTGTTAAACCTAAGTTTAGCCGATATACACAACTTCAACCTGACTTTATCGTTGTCAATAACGTTGATGCAAACGCCGCAGACCGGGGCCTGCGGCGTTAGATAACGCTTATAGTTATTACAGTTTTGCGCTAACCCAGCCTTTCACACTGGCTAACGCTGCTGGCAGAGCAGCCGCATCCGTACCACCGGCTTGCGCCATGTCTGGACGTCCGCCGCCCTTGCCGCCCACCTGCTGAGCGACCATGCCGACCAGCTCCCCTGCTTTCACGCGGTCGGTCACATCCTTCGACACGCCCGCAATCAGAGAAACCTTACCTTCCGCTACCGTTGCAAGAACGATAACGGTAGAACCCAGTTGATTTTTCAGATCATCAACCATCGTACGCAGCATTTTTGGCTCAACGCCCGCAAGCTCGCTAACCAGCAGCTTCACGCCGTTGATGTCAACCGCTTTGCTGGAAAGGTTCGCACTTTCCTGCGCGGCAGCCTGTTCTTTCAACTGCTGCAACTCTTTTTCAAGCTGACGCGTACGTTCCAGTACAGAACGGACTTTTTCGCCCAGATTCTGGCTGTCGCCCTTCAGCAGCTGTGCGATATCGCTTAAGCGATCGCTTTCAGCGTGCAGCGTAGCAATCGCGCCTTCGCCCGTAACCGCTTCAATACGGCGAACGCCTGCCGCAGTACCGGATTCAGAAACGATGCGGAACAGACCGATATCCCCCGTACGGCTGGCGTGCGTACCGCCACACAGTTCGGTGGAGAAATCGCCCATGCTCAGCACACGAACGCGATCGTCATACTTCTCGCCAAACAGCGCCATTGCGCCTTTAGCTTTCGCCGCTTCAAGGTCCATGATGTTGGTTTCGACCGGCAGGTTGCGACGGATTTGCGCATTCACCAGATCTTCCACCGCACGGATTTCAGACGGTTTCATCGCTTCATTATGCGAGAAGTCGAAACGCAGGACTTTGTCGTTAACCAGCGAGCCTTTCTGCGCTACGTGCGTGCCCAGAATCTGGCGCAGCGCCGCGTGCATCAGGTGCGTCGCAGAGTGGTTCAGGCGAATACGCGCCCGGCGAGCTTCATCCACATCAGCCTGCACCGCATCGCCCACTTTCAGGGAACCGGTCGAAAGCGTACCGATATGTCCAATCGCCTGGCCATATTTTTGCGTATCGCTAACCGCAAACGCGAAGCCTGCGCCTTTCAGTTCGCCTTTATCGCCAACCTGACCACCGGATTCCGCATAGAACGGCGTCTGATCCAGCACGACAACGGCTTCCTGACCCGCGCTAATCGCATCTACCGCTTTACCATCCACAAACAGCGCGGTCACTTTACCGTTCAGTTCCAGATGCTCATAACCTTTAAATTCTGACGCGCCGTCAACGCGGATCATCGCGTTATAGTCTGCGCCAAAACCGCTGGCCTCACGCGCACGACGACGCTGTTCTTCCATCGCGGCTTCAAATCCCGCTTCATCAACTTTGATGTTGCGCTCGCGGCAAACGTCCGCCGTCAGGTCAACCGGGAAGCCGTAGGTGTCATACAGACGGAAAGCGGTTTCGCCATCCAGCGTGTCGCCGGAAAGCTTCGCCAGCTCTTCGTCCAGCAGCGCCAGACCACGTTCCAGCGTACGGGCAAACTGCTCTTCTTCCGTTTTCAGAACCTGCTCAACCTGTGCCTGCTGGCGCTTCAGCTCTTCACCGGCAGAGCCCATAACGTCAATCAGCGGCCCAACCAGCTTGTAGAAGAAGGTCTCTTTCGCGCCCAGCATGTTGCCATGACGAACCGCACGACGAATGATACGGCGCAGCACATAGCCACGGTTTTCATTCGACGGAACCACGCCGTCGGCGATCAGGAAAGCGCAGGAACGGATGTGGTCGGCAATCACGCGCAGCGACTTGTTGCTCAGATCGGTCGCGCCAGTCACCTTCGCAACGGCTTCAATCAACGTGCGGAACAGGTCAATTTCATAGTTGGAGTTAACGTGTTGCAACACAGCGGCGATACGCTCCAGACCCATACCGGTATCGACGGACGGTTTCGGCAGCGGTTCCATCGTACCGTCAGCCTGACGGTTGAACTGCATGAAGACGATGTTCCAGATCTCAATATAGCGATCGCCATCTTCTTCCGGGCTTCCCGGAGGGCCGCCCCAGATGTGATCGCCGTGGTCGTAGAAGATCTCGGTACATGGACCGCACGGCCCTGTATCGCCCATCTGCCAGAAGTTGTCGGACGCGTATGCCGCGCCTTTGTTATCACCAATTCGGATGATACGTTCACGCGGAATGCCGACTTCTTTTTCCCAGATCTCGTAGGCTTCATCGTCAGTTTCATAGACGGTCACCCACAGACGCTCTTTTGGCAGGGCAAACCAGTTTTCACCGGTCAGCAGTTCCCACGCAAACTGAATAGCGTCGTGTTTGAAATAGTCGCCGAAGCTGAAGTTACCCAGCATTTCGAAGAAGGTGTGGTGACGTGCAGTGTAACCGACGTTTTCCAGATCGTTGTGTTTACCACCCGCACGTACGCAACGCTGCGAAGTGGTGGCGCGGGAATAATTACGCTTGTCGAGCCCAAGGAAAACATCCTTGAACTGGTTCATCCCGGCGTTGGTAAACAACAAAGTTGGGTCATTGTTTGGCACCAGGGAGCTGCTGGCAACTACCTGATGTCCCTTACTGTGGAAAAAATCGAGAAACGCCTGACGGATCTCAGCGGTGCTCTTGCTCATAATTATCCTGAAATCAAGCTAACGAAATATCATTACCCGCCTCAGCGCTCATATGCCCTGCCCGGCTGGCAATTGAAAAAAGTGGGAATAAGATAAGTTTTCTTTACGGGGAAGTAAAATCCCGTATGCAGTCAATCGTCAAAATTTCGCCATATCTCCTGAATATCCTCCATCAGATAGCCACGATAAAGCAGGAAACGCTGGACTTTGACCTTTTCCGAAAATGCGGCTGGTAAGGGTTCGCCATATTTGCGGATCGCCTGTTCGCGAGCAAGAAGCAACCACTCAATCTCGCATTCACGCATTGCGCGTTCAATCGCCTCACGCGCAATGCCTTTTTGATTCAGCTCCTGCCGAATACGTGCCGGGCCATAACCTTTACGGCTGCGGCTGGCGATAAAGCGCGAAACAAAACGATGATCATCAAGGTAGTTGTGCTCATGGCACCAGGCGATAACCCGTTCATAGTCTTCCGGCGCCGCATCGATCTCTTCCGGCCCGTTTTTTCCCATAACCGGTGCGGAGAGTTTACGCCGCAGTTCCTGTTCACTGTGATCGCGTACCGCCAGAATACGTACCGCGCGATCCAGCAGACGGTTATATGCGGGGCGTCGCGGTGTGGATTCACTCATAACAAACCTTCGGAAAAAGAAATGCAAAAAGGGCCGCAAGATATGCAGCCCTTCAAAGTATAAGCCCGATAAGACGCCAGAGCGCCGCCACCGGGCAATGCAACGATTAGAAATCTTCGTTGGTTTCTTTCACACCTTCACCGTTGTCATCAACGGAGAAGTCTGGCGTCGAGTCCTGATTGCTCAGCAGCAGCTCACGCACTTTTTTCTCGATCTCTTTGGCGGTCGCCGGGTTCTCTTTCAGCCAGGTAGTAGCATTCGCTTTACCCTGACCGATTTTCTCGCCGTTATAGCTGTACCATGCACCAGCTTTCTCGATCAGCTTCTCTTTCACGCCCAGGTCAACCAGTTCGCCATAGAAGTTGATGCCTTCGCCGTAGAGGATCTGGAACTCAGCCTGTTTAAACGGCGCGGCGATTTTGTTCTTCACAACCTTCACGCGGGTTTCGCTACCCACGACGTTTTCGCCCTCTTTCACCGCGCCGATACGGCGGATATCCAGACGAACGGACGCGTAGAATTTCAGCGCGTTACCCCCGGTAGTGGTTTCCGGGTTGCCGAACATGACGCCAATTTTCATACGGATCTGGTTGATGAAGATCAGCAGGGTGTTGGACTGTTTCAGGTTACCGGCCAGCTTACGCATCGCCTGGCTCATCATACGCGCCGCGAGGCCCATATGAGAGTCGCCGATTTCACCTTCGATTTCCGCTTTCGGCGTCAACGCCGCCACGGAGTCAACAACGATAACGTCTACAGCGCCTGAACGCGCCAGCGCATCACAGATTTCCAGCGCCTGCTCGCCGGTGTCCGGCTGGGAGCACAGCAGGTTGTCGATATCGACGCCCAGTTTGCGGGCATAGATAGGGTCCAGCGCATGTTCGGCGTCGATAAACGCACAGGTTTTGCCTTCACGCTGTGCAGCGGCAATCACCTGAAGCGTCAGGGTGGTTTTACCGGAGGATTCCGGCCCGTAGATTTCTACGATACGCCCCATCGGCAGGCCACCCGCGCCCAGCGCGATATCCAGAGAAAGCGAACCGGTGGAGATGGTTTCCACATCCATGGAACGGTCTTCACCCAGGCGCATGATGGAGCCTTTACCGAATTGTTTTTCGATCTGGCCCAGCGCTGCCGCCAACGCTTTCTGTTTGTTTTCGTCGATAGCCATTAACTACTCCTGTCATGAGCCGGGGTCCGCTTGCGCTTGTACCGGATAGTGAATTCTGTACTGTTAGGTGCGATTATACTGTACAGTCATACAGTATCAAGTGTTTTGTAGAAATTGTTGCCAGAGCGTTTTGAGCGCATATTCCGTCGCCTGGCGACGTACGCTGTCACGGTCGCCGCTAAAGCACTCCCGGCGGGTGATCCCCTCGCCCTGTGCGGTTGCGAAACCAAACCAGACAGTGCCGACGGGCTTCACGTCGCTGCCGCCGTCCGGCCCGGCAATGCCGCTGATAGAAACGGCATAATCCGCGCGGGCCGCTCTGAGCGCGCCAATCGCCATCTCAATCACCACCGGTTCGCTGACCGCGCCGTGCTGCTCAAGCGTCGGTTCGCGCACGCCAATCATTTGCGCTTTCGCTTCATTACTGTAGGTAACAAAACCGCGTTCAAACCAGGCGGAACTCCCGGCGATATCGGTAATCACTTTCGCTACCCAACCGCCCGTGCAGGACTCCGCTGTCGTCAGCGTTGCGCCGCGCTGTTTCAGCGCCAGCCCTACCACTTCGCTTAACTGCATCAATTCATGGTCAGTCATCATCGCTTAAGGCTCCTGAAAAACGTGCAGCACAAGATAGCACTTTCTGAGCAGATATGGGGACGAGGTGCGGATTTTACGAGGGGGCTTCAGAAAAAAGCCGATGCGAAGCATCGGCCAATCGTACGGTTACTTCATGCTGTTGGCGATGGTCTCAACATTGTGGCGAAATGCTTTTACGTAGCTATCCGCCACGCCGCCTTTTGCCGACAAGGCTTCAGGATACAGCTCGCCGCCCGGCTGCGCGCCCGTCGCGCTGGCGATCTGTTTTACCAGACGCGGATCGAGCTGATTCTCCATAAACCAGGTGTTCACCCCATCCGCTTTAATCTGCTTAATGAGCGCGGCGACCTGCGCGGCAGAGGCTTCACTTTCCGACGACAGCCCCTGCGGCGCCAAAAACTCAACGCCGTAGGCGTGACCGAAATAACCGAAGGCATCGTGGCTGGTCAGCACCTTGCGTTTCTCCTGCGGGATCTGGCTAAAGCGCGCTTTCGCCCACGCGTCCAGTTCAGTCAGTTGTGCGATGTAAGGTTTGCCGGAAGCCTCCAGCGCGGCTTTATCCTGCGGGTCGGCGTTGACCAGCCCGGAAAGAATATTCTGCGCATACAGCGCGCCGTTCGCTGCGCTATTCCAGGCATGCGGATCGGTGACAGTTTCGCCGTCTTCATCCAGCGTATGCGTCTTCACCCCGTCGGAAGCCACCACCAGCGTACCTTTGAAGCCGGAGGCTTTTACCAGCCGGTCAAGCCACCCCTCCAGCCCCAGCCCGTTCACTACCACCACATCCGCTTTGCTCAACGCCGCGCTGTCTTTCGGCGAAGGCTCGAAGGTATGCGGATCGCCATCCGGCCCAACCAGCGTAGTGACGTTGACATTCTTGCCGCCGACCTCCTGGGTGATGTCGCCGAGAATAGAAAAACTCGTCACCACATTCAGCGTTTTCGCCAGCGCGCCTTGCGTCATCAACCCCAACGCGAGCGCAATCATTACCCCTGTACGTTTCATCTTTTCCCCTTGCATTAAAAAAGCGCGCGCAGACTGTCAGCCAGCCTGCTGCGCGTGCCGAATAAAATGGAAATAAAGAACAGCGCGCTGGCGGTCAGCACAATCGACGGCCCGGCGGGTAAACTCACCGCCCAGGAAAGGCTTAGCCCCAGCCATGCACAGACGACGCCGCTGCCGCCGGCAAGCAATAACAGCCCCGGTAACGTGCGCGCCCAACAGCGGGCCGCGACGGCAGGAAGCATCATCAGCCCTACCGCCATCAGCGTGCCGAGTACCTGAAAGCCAGCCACCAGATTCAACACCAGCAACGAGAGAAACAGCCCGTGCAGCAGCGAAGGCAGCCAGCGCGCGTTAACCTGCAACCATGCGGTATCAAACGCTTCACTCACCAGACCACGATAGAAAATCGCCAGCATGATCAATGTGAATGCGCATACCCCCGCCACGAACAGCGCGGAATCGCGATCGACCGCCAGAATGGAACCAAACAGAAGATGCAGCAGATCGACATTTGACCCGCGCAACGACACCAGCGTAACCCCCAGCGCCAGCGATCCCAGGTAGAACCCGGCGAAGCTGGCGTCTTCTTTTAGCGGCGTACGGCGACTCACCATTCCCGCCACCAGCGCTACCGTAATCCCGGCGATAAACCCGCCGATGCTCATTGCCAGCAATGACATTCCACTGAGCAGATAGCCCACCGCCACGCCGGGCAGCACCGCATGCGACAGCGCGTCTCCCATCAGGCTCATACGTCGCAGCAGTAAAAAGACGCCAAGCGCCGTCGTGCTGACCGAAAGCGCCAGACAGACCACCAGCGCCCGCCGCATAAAGCCGTATTCAATAAACGGCTGAAAAAAGATATGCCAGATCATGCCACTCTCACCCGCTCGGTCATCCAGTGAGACACGTCCGTATCCAGCCGTAACGTCTGCGGAAAATAGCGCGCCACCCGTTCACTGTCGTGCAGCACCGCCAGCACCGTTTGCCCTCGCTGATACATCTCCAGCATCAGCCCCATCAGTACGTTGCAGGTCTCCTCATCCACGCCGGTAAAGGGTTCATCCAGCATGACCAGCGGCGCTTCCTGCACCAGCACACGGGCAAACAACATGCGTTGAAACTGGCCGCCGGAGAGTTCATCAATGGTCATCGTCGCCATTGCCTCCAGCCCCACGCGCTCAATAGCGTGGGCGACACGCAGACGGGTTTTGCGTTGAAATCCCCCCAGCAGGGAAATATCAGGCCAGCACCCCATGCTCACCACGTCCTGAACGGTAAGCGGAAACTGCGTCTCCAGCGCGTGACGTTGCGCCAGCCAGCCAATTACCGGGCGGCGTCCGCGCCAGTGAAATGCGCCGCTCACCGGAGGAAGAAAACCGGCCAGCGTTTTCAGCAGCGTTGATTTACCGCAGCCGTTAGCGCCGATAATCGCCGTCATGCTGCCGCGTTCCAGCGTGCCGGTCAGCGGCGACGTGACCGGCTGTCGCTCGTAACCGGCCACCAGTTGATTCAGGATAATCATGGCAATGCCACCGCCCAGCGCACGGCCAGTCCGATAAACAAAACAAGCGCGATAGCCATCAACAGGCGAGTCAAAGCCGAAAGAGAGAAGAGTGAAGCAGACATATTCGCACCACAATAAAATGTTATAACATAACAATAATAAAATGCGATGCGGATGTAAATTGCCAGGAAAAAAGGGAGTGTGGCGAAATGTTTCAGACGTGAAATAGCGCAGCAGCGGCGCTGCACGCTCCCCTTTCTCTCAGGGAAAAGGGAGCGTAATCCAGACCGGGTAAGCGTAGCCCCCGGAAAACACGCGGCGGCTACTGACTAAACGGCGACGCCGCAGGTACACGCGCCAGCGCGACGGCCTGACCAAGCTGCCAGACCGCCATCGCATAGTGAGTGCTGTGGTTATAGCGCGTGATGGCATAGAAGTTCGGCAACCCGTACCAGTACTGATAGCCCGTACCCACGTCCAGGCGCAGCAGGCTGGCCTGCTGATGATTGCCCAGCGACTGCTGCGGCGTCAGCCCGGCGGCCGCAAGCTGAGAAATGCTGTACTGGGTTTTAAAGCCGTTCGCCAGCCCCGGCGCCTGACCGTTGGCCGGAACGGCGACCACATCGCCTTTCACCCAACCGTGGGCTTTGAAATAGTTCGCCACGCTGCCGATGGCGTCAACCGGGTCCCACAGGTTGATGTGCCCGTCGCCGTTAAAGTCCACCGCGTACTGCTTATAGGACGACGGCATAAACTGTCCGTACCCCATCGCACCGGCAAAAGACCCTTTCAGATCCAGCGGGTCGTCCTGTTCATCACGCGCCATCAGCAGGAACGTTTCCAGCTCGCCGGAGAAATACTCCGCCCGACGCGGATAGTTAAACGACAGCGTCGCCAGCGCATCCAGAATTCGCGTTTTACCCATGATGCGGCCCCAACGGGTTTCCACGCCAATAATGCCGACGATAATCTCCGGCGGGACGCCATAAACCAGCCATGCACGGTTCAACGCATCCTCATATTGATTCCAGAACGCCACGCCGTTTTGCACATTGTCCGGGGTAATAAACTGCTTGCGATAGCGCAACCATGCGCCATTCGGCCCCGCTGGCGGTTGCGTGGTCGGCGCCTGTCTGTCCATCAGTCGCAGAACGTAGTCCAGGCGCTTCGCCTGCGACAGGATCTCCTGCAACTGCTGGCGATTAAAACCGTGCTTGTTCACCATCTTCTCAATGAACTGCTGCGCGTTCGGATTATTGGCGAAATCACCGCCCATCACCATGACATTGTGCTGCGGCTCAAGCAGGAAACCGCCGGACGGCGCTCCCGTTGTCGTTTGAATTTCTGAAGACTGTGGTTTGCTGCTACAGGCAGCAAGCAACGCAAAGAGAGGAAGTAGTGCTACATAACGACGCTTGAACATGAGACATCCATTAAACAGATTCAGCCAGGGGGAAGTATGGTAAAGCATCCCGCTTCGCACAAGGAAGCGCTCTTCACAGAATACGCACTATTCTCCCGTAACATCCCTGCTTTTTTTCTCCGCAACAAACGCAAACTTTCACTTTAAAATATTTATCTTTCATTTTTAGATCAAAATAACACTTTTAAATCTTTCGATCTGATTAAAATAACTCACCAATTGGCAAGATAACAACAAACCCTACAGGAGAGAACAATGATCGAAACCATTACACATGGTGCGGAGTGGTTTATCGGGCTGTTCCAGAAAGGCGGAGAGGTGTTCACCAGTATGGTGACCGGCATCCTTCCGCTTTTGATAAGCCTGCTGGTCATCATGAATGCCTTAATAAACTTCATTGGCCAGCAGCGTATTGAACGTTTTGCCCAGCGCTGCGCCGGGAACCCGTTATCCCGTTACCTGCTGCTGCCGTGCATCGGTACGTTTGTGTTTTGTAACCCGATGACGCTGAGTCTGGGCCGCTTTATGCCAGAAAAATACAAGCCCAGTTACTACGCGGCGGCCTCCTACAGCTGCCACTCGATGAACGGACTGTTCCCGCACATCAACCCCGGCGAACTGTTTGTTTACCTGGGCATCGCCAGCGGCCTGACGACACTCGGCCTCCCGCTTGGCCCGCTCGCCGTCAGCTATCTGCTGGTCGGTCTGGTCACCAACTTCTTCCGTGGCTGGGTGACTGACCTCACTACATCCATCTTTGAGAAAAAAATGGGCATTCAACTTGAGCAGAAAGTCCACCTGGCTGGAGCAACATCATGACGCGTATTCGTATTGAGAAAGGCACCGGTGGCTGGGGCGGCCCGCTTGAACTGGATGCAACCCCCGGAAAGAAAATCGTCTACATCACCGCCGGGACGCGTCCGGGGATTGTCGACAAACTGGCGCAACTGACAGGCTGGCAGGCGGTGGATGGCTTTAAAGAGGGCGAACCGCCTGAGGAAGAGATCGGCGCGGCGATCATCGACTGCGGCGGCACGCTGCGCTGCGGGATTTATCCGAAGCGGCGCATTCCAACCATCAACATCCACTCTACCGGGAAGTCGGGGCCGCTGGCGCAATACATCATGGAAGATATTTACGTCTCCGGGGTGAAAGAAGAGAACATCACGCTGAGCGGCGAGGCGCCTGCAAACGCGCAGCCTGTCGCCTCGCCTGCGGGCCGCGATTACGACGCCAGCAAAAAAATCACCGAACAGAGCGATGGCCTCTTGGCGAAAGTCGGTATGGGGATGGGCTCAGCAGTAGCGGTGCTGTTCCAGTCCGGGCGCGACACCATCGATACGGTGCTGAAAACCATTCTGCCGTTTATGGCCTTCGTCTCGGCGCTGATCGGCATCATTATGGCCTCCGGTCTCGGCGACTGGATCGCTCACGGCCTGGCGCCGCTTGCCAGCCATCCGCTGGGGCTGGTCACGCTGGCGCTCATCTGTTCATTCCCGCTGCTGTCGCCCTTCCTCGGCCCTGGCGCGGTGATCGCCCAGGTTATCGGGGTGCTGATTGGCGTGCAGATTGGCCTGGGTAATATCCCTCCCCATCTGGCGCTGCCCGCGCTGTTCGCGATTAACGCTCAGGCCGCGTGCGACTTTATTCCGGTCGGTTTATCGCTGGCGGAGGCCCGCCAGGACACCGTTCGCGTCGGCGTGCCTTCCGTGCTGGTGAGCCGCTTCCTGACCGGCGCGCCTACCGTTCTCATCGCCTGGTTTGTTTCCGGCTTTATTTATCAATAAGAGGTTCAGAGATGACCGTGATTTACCAGACCACCATCACCCGTATCGGCGAGAGCGCGCCGGACGCGCTCTGCGACAGAATGCTGATTACCTTTCGTGAAGGCGCGCCTGCGGATATCGAAGCGTTTTGCTTTATCCACTGCCACGGCGAGCTGAACGGCACGCTGCAACCCGGCGCACAGTTTCAGCTGGGTGAGCATCGCTATCCGGTGACTGCTGTGGGCAGCGTGGCCGAGCAGAATCTGCGTGAACTGGGGCATATCACCCTGCGCTTCGACGGGCTGAACGAGGCGGAATTTCCCGGCACCGTACACGTTGCGGGGCCAGTACCGGATGACATCGCGCCGGGCTGTATTTTGAAGTTTGTGGCTTAAAGGTTTAAGGAGAGAAAAATGAATCAGGTTGCCGTTGTCATTGGTGGAGGCCAGACCCTGGGGGCCTTCCTCTGCCGTGGGCTTGCAGAGGTTGGTTATCGCGTCGCCGTTGTGGATATTCAGAGTGATAAAGCCGCAAATGTGGCGCAGGAGATTAACGCCGCGTTTGGCGAAGGCATGGCGTACGGTTTTGGCGCCGATGCCACCAGCGAGCAGAGCGTTCTGGCGCTCTCTCGCGGAGTCGATGAAATTTTTGGCCGGGTTGATCTGCTGGTCTACAGCGCGGGCATCGCCAAAGCGGCGTTTATCAGCGACTTCCAGCTCGGCGATTTCGACCGTTCGCTACAGGTGAATCTGGTGGGGTATTTCCTTTGCGCTCGCGAATTCTCCCGCCTGATGATCCGCGACGGCATTCAGGGACGTATTATCCAGATCAACTCCAAGTCCGGGAAAGTGGGCAGTAAACACAACTCCGGCTATAGCGCGGCGAAGTTCGGCGGCGTGGGCTTAACCCAGTCGCTGGCGCTGGATCTGGCAGAATACGGCATTACCGTGCATTCGCTGATGCTTGGCAACCTGCTGAAATCACCAATGTTCCAGTCGCTGCTGCCGCAATACGCCGCCAAGCTTGGCATCAAGCCGGACGAAGTGGAGCAGTATTACATCGACAAAGTTCCGTTAAAACGCGGCTGCGATTATCAGGACGTACTGGACATGCTGCTGTTTTACGCCAGCGCAAAGGCGTCGTACTGCACCGGACAGTCCATCAATGTAACCGGCGGTCAGGTGATGTTTTAAGAGGTATGATTGCCCGGTGGCGCTGCGCTTACCGGGCCTACGAATATTATGTAGGCCGGATAAGGCGCAGCCGCCATCCGGCAAAATCAAAGGAGCGCATTATGGTTTCCGCACTGATCACCGTCGCCGTTATCGCCTGGTGTGCGCAACTGGCGCTGGGCGGCTGGCAAATCTCCCGCTTTAACCGGGCGTTTGACAAACTTTGCCAACGAGGGCGAGTGGGCGTCGGGCGCTCCGGCGGACGCTTTAAACCGCGAGTGGTGGTCGCCATCGCACTGGATGACCAGCAGCGCGTCACGGATACCTTATTCATGAAAGGTCTCACCGTCTTTGCCCGACCGGTTAAAATTCCCGCAATACAGGGCAAACATCTTGATGAATTACAGCCTGATGTGATCTTTCCCCATGATTCGCTCTCACAGAATGCACTATCATTAGCGCTTAAACTGAAACATGGGTAATTTCGTTGTGAATGCTAATTGCTTGCGAAATTATCATTTCACAACTTATACATCAGTCAGGGTAATTACGCCTATGAAACCACGTCAGCGTCAGGCTGCTATTCTGGAGCATCTGCAAAAGCAGGGAAAATGCTCGGTTGAGGAGTTGGCCCAGTACTTTGACACCACGGGCACCACCATTCGCAAAGACCTGGTCATTCTGGAAAATGCCGGAACCGTTATTCGCACGTATGGCGGCGTGGTGTTGAATAAAGATGAATCCGACCCGCCTATCGATCACAAAACGCTGATCAACACCCATAAAAAGGCGTTGATCGCACAAGCGGCCGTTCAGTTTATCCACGATGGCGACTCCATCATCCTTGATGCCGGAAGCACCGTGTTGCAGATGGTGCCGATGCTTACCCGCTTTAGCAATATCACCGTCATGACCAACAGCCTGCACATTGTTAACGCCCTTTCGGAGCTGGACAACGAGCAGACCATCCTGATGCCCGGCGGCACATTCCGCAAAAAATCTGCGTCATTTCACGGTCAGCTGGCAGAAAACGCCTTTGAGCAGTTCAGTTTTGATAAACTGTTCATGGGCACCGACGGCATCGATCTCAATGCCGGAGTGACCACCTTTAATGAGGTCTATACCGTCAGCAAAGCGATGTGCAATGCCGCGCGCGAAGTGATTCTGATGGCGGACTCCTCAAAATTTGGGCGTAAAAGCCCCAACGTTGTGTGCAGTCTGGAAAGCGTCGACAAACTGGTTACCGACGCGGGTATCGACCCCGCGTTTCGTCAGGCGCTGGAAGCAAAAGGGATTGAAGTGATCATAACCGGAGAAACCAATGAGTGATGCATTACTGAACGCGGGTCGCCAGACATTACTGCTGGAGTTACAGGAAGCAAGCCGTCTGCCGGAACGCCTGGGCGATGATTTTGTCCGTGCCGCCAATACTATCCTCCACTGCGAAGGCAAAGTGATTGTCTCCGGTATTGGCAAGTCAGGCCATATCGGCAAGAAAATCGCCGCGACTCTCGCCAGTACAGGAACGCCCGCGTTCTTTGTCCACCCGGCAGAAGCGTTACATGGCGATCTCGGCATGATCGAAAGCCGGGACGTGATGCTGTTCATCTCCTATTCCGGCGGAGCGAAAGAGCTGGATCTCATTATTCCGCGCCTGGAAGATAAATCGATAACCCTGCTGGCGATGACCGGAAAGCCAACCTCCCCGCTGGGTCTGGCGGCAAAGGCTGTGCTGGATATCTCCGTTGAGCGTGAAGCCTGCCCGATGCACCTGGCGCCGACCTCCAGCACCGTCAACACCCTGATGATGGGCGACGCGCTGGCTATGGCGGTGATGCAGGCGCGCGGTTTCAATGAAGAGGATTTCGCCCGTTCACACCCTGCCGGGGCGCTGGGCGCGCGTCTGCTCAACAAAGTCCATCACCTGATGCGCCGTGACGATGCGGTGCCGCAGGTTCAGCTCACCACCAGCGTGATGGACGCCATGCTGGAGCTGAGCCGTACCGGGTTAGGTCTGGTTGCGGTATGCGACGCGCAGCGCGTTGTAAAAGGCGTCTTTACCGACGGCGACCTGCGCCGCTGGCTGGTTGGCGGCGGCACGCTGGCTACGCCGGTCAGCGAAGCGATGACCCACAACGGCATTACGTTGCAGGAGCAGAGCCGCGCCATCGATGCCAAAGAACTTCTGATGAAGCGCAAGATCACCGCCGCGCCGGTGGTGGATGAAAACGGTAAACTCACCGGCGCAATCAACCTGCAAGACTTCTACCAGGCAGGCATCATCTAACTTTTCAGCCCCAGACGCTTCGCCAGCCGATGCAGGTTGGCGACGTCTGTCTCCAGCGCTCGCGCGCAGGCGGCCCAGTTGTGGTTATTTTGCGCCAGCGCACGGCGAATCATCTCCCGCTGGAAAGCCTCGGTCGCGTCGCGCAGATTGTGATTTGCCGGTAGCGTCGGCGTACTGTCGTCAGGCAGAGCGGGAGAAACCTCCTCCTGTAAGGCAAAATGCTGCGCTTCCAGCACCACCTCATCCCCCGCCCGGGTCGCTCTTGCCAGAACCACCGCACGGTGGATCGCATGTTCCAGTTCGCGAACGTTTCCCGGCCAGCCATAGCTCAGCAGATGGCTACGCGCCCCCGGGCTCAGCACCACGCGGGAAAGCCCCAGCCGCAGGCGGCACTGTTCGCAAAAATACCCGGCCAGCAAGACCACATCCTCACCACGCTCACGCAGCGGCGGCACGGAGAGCGGGAACACGCTCAAACGGTGGAACAGGTCGGCGCGAAAACGCCCGGCCAGCACCTCTTCACGTAAGTCGCGGTTAGTCGCCGCCAGCACGCGTACGTCGACGCGCAGGCTGCGATCGTCCCCGACGCGTTGAATATCGCCATACTGCAAAACGCGCAGCAGTTTCGCCTGCAACGCCAGCGACAGCTCGCCAATCTCATCAAGAAACAGCGTGCCGTTATCGGCCATTTCGAACTTACCGCTACGGTTGCTGATTGCCCCGGTAAACGCCCCTTTGACGTGGCCGAAAAGCTCGCTCTCCGCCACGCTTTCCGGCAGCGCGGCGCAGTTCAGATACACCAGCGGGTTCACCGCCCGTGGCGAGCCTTCATGAATCGCTTTCGCCACCAGCTCTTTCCCGGTTCCCGTTTCGCCGCTGATCAGCACGTTGAGATCCGACCCCGCCACAATCTCAATCTCTTTTTTCAACTGCATCATATTTGGCGACAGGCCGATCATCTGCGTTTCTTTCACCTGTTCGAAAGAGGCGGAAGACCCCGGCAACATATTCTGGCTTTCTAATTGCTCAATAAGCAGCGCATTGCTCAGCGCCCCCGCCGCCAGCGCTGCGATGAGCCGCAGTTCTTCATCGCTGAAAACATCAAACTGATCGGGTTCCATGCCGTCAAGCGTGAGTGCGCCAATCAGGGTTTGCCCGGCGAACAGCGGCAGCCCGATACAGGCGTGTACCTTCAGGCTCTCCTGATCCGGGATCAGTCCGTCATACGGGTCCGGCAGGTCGCTGTCGGCTGGAAAACGCACCACATCCCCGGCACGGGCAATGGCTTCCAGTCGCGGATGCCCTTCCAGAGTGAAGCGCCTGCCCAGTACATCCTGCGCCAGGCCGTCGATCGCCAGCGGAATAAACTGCCGCCCCTCATAGCGCAGCAGCGCCGACGCATCGCACTCCAGCACCTGACGCAGCGTGGTGATCAGGCGCTGAAAGCGGTCCTGATGCCCGATACCACTTTGTAATTCAATGGCGATGCCCGCCAGGACATCAACTGAAAAGCTCATGGCTACCTCATTGTCATTTTGACAATCAATAGTGTCATATTGACAATTAATTGAATAGTCTTTTTGACTATAATTTTATGAGTATAATTTTTTAATTATTGTAAATCAATCAGTTAAAAAGTTGGCACGCATCCTGCTCTTAGCAATACATCTTTCTTAAAAAAACTGTATTTACTGAGGTTGCTATGTCTATTCTGGTTAAAAATAACATTCATTGGGTTGGCCAACGTGACTGGGAAGTTCGTGATTTTCACGGGACCGAATATAAAACGCTGCGCGGCAGCAGCTACAACAGCTATCTCATCCGTGAAGAAAAAAATGTTCTGATCGATACCGTAGATCATAAATTCAGCCGCGAATTCGTGCAAAACCTGCGTAGCGAAATCGACCTGGCCGACATTGATTACATCATTATTAACCATGCGGAAGAAGACCACGCGGGCGCGCTGACCGAACTGATGGCGCAAATCCCGGATACGCCGATCTACTGCACCGCAAACGCCATTGACTCCATTACCGGTCACCACCATCACCCGGAATGGAACTTTAACGTCGTAAAAACAGGCGACACGCTGGATATCGGCAACGGCAAGCAGCTGATTTTTGTTGAAACCCCGATGCTGCACTGGCCGGACAGCATGATGACCTACATGACGGGCGACGCGGTACTGTTCAGTAACGACGCTTTCGGTCAGCACTACTGTGATGAACGTCTGTTCAACGATGAAGTCGATCAGACCGAGCTGTTCGAGCAGTGCCAGCGTTACTACGCCAACATCCTGACGCCGTTCAGCCGTCTGGTCACGCCAAAAATCACCGAAATCCTCGGCTTCAACCTGCCGGTAGATATGATTGCCACCTCTCACGGCGTGGTATGGCGCGACAACCCAACCCAGATCGTTGAACTGTATCTGAAATGGGCGGCGGATTATCAGGAAGATCGCATCACCATTTTCTACGACACCATGTCCAACAACACCCGCATGATGGCCGACGCGATTGCGCAAGGCATCAACGAAGTTGACCCGAACGTGGCGGTGAAAATCTTTAACGTCGCACGCAGCGATAAAAACGAAATTCTGACCAACGTGTTCCGCTCCAAAGGCGTGCTGGTCGGTACTTCTACGATGAACAACGTGATGATGCCGAAAATCGCCGGTCTCGTTGAAGAGATGACTGGCCTGCGCTTTCGTAACAAACGCGCCAGCGCTTTCGGTTCCCACGGCTGGAGCGGCGGCGCGGTAGACCGTCTGTCCACCCGTCTGCAAGATGCCGGCTTCGAGATGTCACTGAGTCTGAAAGCGAAATGGCGTCCTGATATTGATGCCCTGGAACTTTGCCGCCAGCACGGCCGCGATATTGCCCGTCAGTGGGCGCTCGCTCCGCTGCCGGAAACAAATGTGAAAGCGACAACCCAGGAAGAAGAGTGCGCCTGTGCCGCCGCCGCTGCGGCTGACCTCGGCCCAAGCATGCAGTGCAGCGTATGCCAGTGGATTTACGACCCTGCAAAAGGTGAGCCGTTGCAGGATGTCGCGCCGGGTACGCCGTGGAGCGACGTACCGGATAACTTCCTGTGCCCGGAATGTTCATTAGGTAAAGACGTCTTTGATGTGTTGGCAACGGAGGCAAAATGAGCCGGGGAATTGTCATTATTGGTTCGGGCTTCGCCGCCCGCCAGTTAGTCAAAAACATCCGTAAACAGGACGCGACCGTAGCGCTGACCCTGATTGCCGCTGACAGTATGGACGAGTACAACAAACCCGACCTCAGTCACGTCATCAGCCAGGCGCAGCGCGCCGACGACCTCACCCGCCAGTCGGCGGGGGAGTTTGCCGAACAGTTTAATCTGCGTCTGTTCCCACACACCTGGATTACGGACATTGATGCCGACGCCCACGTGGTAAAAAGCCAGGACAAGCAATGGCAGTTCGACAAACTGGTACTGGCGACAGGGGCATCAGCCTTTGTTCCGCCGGTTTCCGGGCGTGAGTTAATGCTCACACTGAACAGCCAGCAGGAGTATCGCGCCTGCGAAACGCAACTGCGTGACGCGCAGCGCGTACTGATCGTCGGCGGCGGTCTAATTGGTAGCGAGCTGGCAATGGATTTCTGCCGTGCGGGTAAAGCCGTCACGCTGATTGACAATGCCGCCAGCATTCTGGCCTCGCTGATGCCGCCGGAAGTGAGCAGCCGCTTGCAGCATCGTCTGACCGATATGGGCGTACATCTGCTGCTGAAATCGCAGTTGCAGGGTCTGGAGAAAACCGCTATCGGTATTCGCGCCACGCTGGATCGCGATCGTCAGGTAGAGGTGGATGCGGTCATCGCCGCGACCGGCCTACGCCCGGAAACCGCGCTGGCGCGCCGTGCCGGGTTGACCATCAACCGTGGCGTCTGCGTTGACAGCTATCTGCAAACCAGCCACCCGGATATTTATGCGCTGGGAGACTGCGCGGAAATTAACGGCCAGGTTCTGCCTTTCCTGCAACCGATTCAGTTAAGCGCCATGTATCTGGCGAAAAATCTGCTCGGCGGGAACGCGCCGCTGAAGCTGCCCGCCATGCTGGTGAAAATCAAAACGCCGGAATTGCCGTTACATCTTGCAGGCGAAACCCAGCGTTGCGACCTGAACTGGCACATTGCGGCGGAGTCCGAAGGGATGGTCGCCCGAGGCATAAATACCGAAGGTCAGCTTTGCGCCTTTGTGGTGAGCGAAGACCGTATGAAGGAGGCCTTTGCGCTGCTGAAAACGCTGCCCGCGTAAGTTCATTGTGCCGGGTGGCGGCTGACCTGCGAATCATGACGCCGTAGGCCTGATAAGCGCAGCGCCATCAGGCGATGTTCGAACATCTTTGCCGGACGGCGGCGTAAACGCCTGATCCGGCCTACGGGAAGCGCCTGTTTGTACGTCGCCATCCGGCGATACTGCCACTGATTTATTAACCTCACGCACACGGAAGTGCGCTGCTGCTTGTCGGTATGCCCCGACACGTTTCGCCCCGCCAGTCCCGGGGCTTTTTTTTATTTCTGCGCCAGCTCGCGCGCTGCGGCGATCGCTCCCTGCCCTAACGACACTCCCCCATCTCCGGCCGGTAAACGCTGCGGGAACAGTAAGGTAAAATCAGCAAGACAGAACGTCAGACGCCTGCACAGCAAGCGGTTATGCAGCACGCCGCCGCCGAATACCAGCGTGGTGATCCCGCGTGCGGTCGCTTCCTGGCGCAGCAGCGCGGCGAACCCATGCGCCAGCGCGTCGTGAAAGGCCCAGGCGCGCTCCTCGGGAGCGGCCTGCCAGTTCAGCCACTGCCGCCAGAACGTGGCTAAATCCAGCTGGTTGTTTTTAACCGGCATCGTCACCGGATGTTCAACGCGATTGCATCGCGAAGCCAGCGCCTCCAGCGCACAGGCCGCTTCCCCTTCATAACTGAGCGTGTCAGGCGCGCAGCCTGATGCGGCGGCGACGGCATCGAACAGGCGTCCGCACGACGACGCCAGCGGGGCGTTGATTCCGCGCTCAATGGCCCGCGCCAGCACGTTCCACTGCTGTCGTTGCAGCGCAGCCGTTTCTGGATAGTCCCGCCAGTCAGGAACGAAGCGCAGACACTGCGCCAGCAGGTTGCGCCAGGGCTGCTTCGCGGCGAGATCGCCGCCCGCCAGCGCGACGGCGGGCAGGCCGCCAAGATGCTCGCATTCGCGGTAATTAACGCGTAAACACTCTCCGCCCCACAGCGCGCCGCCCTCTCCCATACCAATGCCGTCGAGCGTCAGGGCAATCACATCGCCGCCGTTCAACGGCCAGCCGTGCTCGACCATGCATGCCGCCGCATGCGCATGGTGGTGCAATACCGTTTCGGTCGGAAGCGTCATCTCGCTGGCCCACTGGCTGGAGACGTAGCCCGGATGCGCGTCGCAGACAACGCGTTGCGGCGTAAAATCGTAAATGTTCTGAATCAAACGCAGCGCGTCACGCCACTGCGTTTGAATGCCGTCATCGCTGAGATCCCCCAGATGCTGGCTTACCACCGCCTGCTCGCCGCGCACCAGACAGAAGGTATTTTTCAGATCGGCGCCCAGACAGAGCATCGGCGGCACATCGTGAAATCCCGGCGGCAGCGCGATCGCATCCGGCACATAGCCCCGCGAACGGCGTAGCATTTCGCCGCTGTCACGCACGACCGAGTCATCCATTCGCTGCACGATATCGCGGTTGTGCAACAGAAAACCGTCGGCGATCGCCTTCAGGTCGTCCAGCGCCTGTTGGTTAGTGATGGCCGGCGGTTTACCGCTAAGGTTGCCGGAGGTCATCACCAGCGGACAATTCAGCGCCTGTAAAAGCAGATGCTGGAGCGGATTCGCGGGCAGCATTACCCCCACTTCCGCCAGCCCCGGCGCGATCCCCTCGCACAGCGACGCGACATGCTGTTTATCCACCAGCACGATGGGGGCGGCCGGCGTAGTCAGCAGTCGGCGCGCCGCATCCGGCAAGCCTTCCGCATCCGGCAACATTACCGCCAGCGGTTTCGCAGGGCGGCGTTTACGCGCCCGCAGCATCGCCACCGCCTCATCATTTTGCGCATCGCAGGCCAGATGAAAGCCGCCAATACCTTTGATGGCGACAATGCCCCCCGCTTTTAACATCGCGACGGCAGCCTGTAGCGCGGCGTCTTTTTCCGCCCGAGCGCTGCCAGAGCGCCACGCCAGATGCGGGCCGCAGGCCGGGCAGGCAACTGGCTGGGCGTGGAAACGGCGGTCGTATGGATCGCGATATTCCGTCGCACACTTCCTGCACAACGGAAACGATGCCATCACGGTAAACGGACGGTCGTAAGGCATCGCACGAATGATCGTAAAACGCGGGCCGCAGTGGGTGCAGTTGATAAAAGGGTAACGGTAGCGCCGCTCGCCGGGCGTATTCATTTCGGCGAGACAGGCCGGGCATGTGGCCGCGTCGGGCACAATTTGCGTATTCATCGTTCCGCCCGCGCTCTGGCGGATGGAGAAATCGGCAGGCAGTTGAGACCAGGCAAACGGCTCGCTCTCGACGCTGTCAATACGGGCCAGCGGCGGGCAATGTTGATGTAACTGCACAATAAACTCCGCCGGATCTTCCTGTAAGCGCACAACCACACCGTCACCGTCGTTACACACGTCGCCATGCAGTTGTAACCGCTGCGCCAGTTGCCAGACGTAGGGGCGAAATCCGACGCCCTGTACCTTGCCACGAATACGCAGCTGTACGCCGGAGTGGTTGTTTATTGTCATGAAGTCGTTCCCACAGTCATCTATCCCGGTTTGCCTGATGGCGCTACGCTTATCAGGCAAACCGGGGATACGAACAGTAGGCCGGATAAGGCAAGACCGCCATCCGGCATGAATACCACCGTATTTTACGCGGTTTTTCAGGAATCAGAAAAGCAAAGACGCGGAGGAGTCCAGCGCCGCACGGCGACGTTTTTCCGCGCTCAGTTGTTCAAGTTTGTTGCGATCGACGCAAATCAGCGCGTGGGTCGGACAGGCTTCCATACAGGCAGGGCCGGCCTCGCGGTGGTGGCAAAGGTCGCATTTGTTGGCCTCCGCTTTTTCCGCCCGGACGTTCAGACCCGCGCCGCTGTTGCGAATCACCGGACGCACAACCACTTCCATCGCGCCGTATGGGCAAGCGACCACGCAGGTTTTACAGCCAATGCAACGCTCCTGCATCACATGTACGAAACCTTTATCACGGCTGATGGCGCCGTTCGGGCAGACGTTGGCGCACGGCGCGTCTTCACACTGGCGGCACAGCGTCGCCGTGGAGACATTCACACCTTTGATCACATGGATGCGGGGTAAGAAAGTTTCAGGGGTCAGCGACGCGCAGTCCTGGTTTTCCTGATGAGACACCACACAGGCCACTTCACAGGTACGGCAACCAATGCATTTATTGGCGTCGGCAATGATGAAACGGTTCATCAAATTCTCCAGCAATGACAGATTATGTGCCGAAACATTCATAAATCGTGCCAGTTTTTAACTGATTGTTATTGCTTGATATTTGATGATGACGTTGTGACCAAGCACTGTCATCGTCACGAATGACGATGACAAATGACAATGTAAAGCGGGATCAGCGGGCAGGCAGCGGCGCTGCCGAATCGCGCAGGATCAGCGCACCGGTAAAGGTTTTTGGCGGCGTAAATTCACCGCCGTCCAGCATGAAGATAAGACGTCCAATCGTCTCCTGAATCATCTCCGTGACCGGAATTTTAACGCTGGAAAGCGCCGGGATGGTATAGGGCGCCATCGCGATGTCGTCGAATCCGATAACCGAGGTCTGCGCAGGCACGCTCATGCCACGCTCGTGTAGCTGTTTGATGGCGCCAATCGCCATATCGTCATTACTGGCTACCAGCGCGGTAAAACTCACCTTGCGCGCCAGAAGCGTATCCACCCCTTCAGCACCGCTGGCGGGCGTCCACTTTCCGTTGACAATCAATTCGTTATTGATAGTGATGCCGTGTCGCGTCAATGCGTCTTTATACCCTGAGAGACGCTCCACGCCGGTAGGGGAATCCATCGAACCGGTGATAAACGCAATCTCGCGATGCCCCCCGGCGATCAACTGTTCCACCGCGTTAAAACTGGTCTGCTTCTGGTCGCAATAAACGCAGTGGCTGCTGTTTCTTCGCAGCCGACGGTTAAGCACCATAATGGGCTGGGCGTGTGAGTCGATAATGTCGTCAATCTCATCCACGCTAAGAAAACGGGGATAAATCATAATGGCGTCGCAGCGCAGATCGAGCAGATACTGAATCGCCTGACGCTCTTCTTCCGCGCTGTGTTTGCCGTCCGCGAGCAGAAGCTGACGCCCCTTATCCTCTGCCATCCGCGCCGTATGAAACAGCAGCTCGCTAAAATAAACGCCGTGGTAAAGGGTGTTCGTCACCACCAGACCGAGGGTCTGCGTTTTCTTCGCCGCCAGACTGCGCGCTAACAAATTGGGTCGATAGCCGCTCTCTTCAATGGCCTGAAACACGCGGTCTTTGGTCTCCTGGCTGACGTAGCCGTTACCTGAAAGCACCCGGGAAACCGTCGCTTTCGACACCCCGGCGCGCTTCGCCACCTCCAGCATCGTCGTCATATTACTCATCCATTAGCACTCAATGACACGCAGTGTACTTCACCGTACCGTTGTTGTCCTTGATGGTAAATCACCGCCCAAAACAACAAGTGATCATTCTCACAATTATAAAAAATGATCGAATTGTGATCTTGTATCACTCAGTGAAACTATTCATGATTTTGTGGAACCGGTTTCCTATTTTGCGTTTCATTGCCCACGTTTTTTAGCGAAAAGGCGTAAGACGATAAAACTACCCTATTGATAAAACAGGATAAAATCCGATGTCTAAGAATTATGCGGCACTGGCGCGCTCCGTGGTGACGGCGCTGGGCGGTGTGGATAACATCACCGCCGTGACACACTGCATGACGCGTCTGCGTTTCGTTCTCAAAGATGACGCGCAGGTCGACAGCGCGACGTTGAAAACCCTCAGCGGCGTTCTCGGCGTGGTTCGCAGCGACAACCAGTGTCAGGTAATTATCGGCAACACCGTTTCACAGGCGTATCGCGAAGTCGTTAGTCTGCTGCCGACCGATATGCAGCCCGCAGCGCCCGTCGGCAAACCTAAACTCACCTTTAAACGCATCGGCGCGGGAATACTTGACGCGCTGATCGGCACTATGTCCCCGCTGATCCCGGCGATTATCGGCGGATCGATGCTGAAACTGCTGGCCATGATCCTCGAAATGACGGGGCTGCTGGAAAAAGGCGCCTCCACGCTGACCATCCTGACGGTGATTGGCGACGGCGCGTTCTTCTTCCTGCCGCTGATGGTGGCGGCGTCAGCGGCAATCAAGTTCAAAACGAACATGTCGCTGGCGATTGCCATCGCAGGCGTGCTGGTTCACCCGAGTTTTATCGACCTGATGGCGAAAGCCGCCGAAGGTGAACACGTTGAATTTGCCCTGATCCCGGTGACGGCGGTGAAATACACCTACACGGTGATCCCGGCGCTGGTGATGACATGGTGTCTTTCATATATCGAACGCTGGGTGGATCGCATTACCCCAGCCGTCACGAAAAACTTCCTGAAACCAATGCTGATCGTCCTGATCGCCGCCCCGCTCGCCATTGTTTTAATCGGCCCAATCGGGATCTGGATCGGTAGCGCCATCTCCGCGCTGGTTTACACCATTCACGGCTATCTGGGCTGGCTTTCCGTCGCCATCATGGGCGCGCTGTGGCCGCTGCTGGTCATGACCGGGATGCACCGCGTCTTTACCCCAACCATCATCCAGACCATTGCTGAAACCGGCAAAGAAGGCATGGTCATGCCGTCTGAAATTGGCGCTAACCTGTCACTGGGCGGTTCCTCTCTGGCCGTCGCATGGAAAACCAAAAACCCGGAACTGCGCCAGACGGCGCTTGCCGCCGCCGCTTCCGCAATTATGGCGGGGATCTCCGAACCGGCGCTGTACGGCGTGGCGGTACGTCTGAAGCGTCCGCTGATTGCGAGCCTGATCAGCGGCTTTATCTGCGGCGCGGTGGCAGGTATGGCCGGGCTTGCCAGCCACTCGATGGCGGCGCCGGGCCTGTTCACCAGCGTCCAGTTCTTCGACCCGGCGAACCCGATGACCATCGCCTGGGTGTTTGGCGTGATGGCGCTGGCCGTGGTGCTCTCTTTTGTTCTGACGCTGCTCCTCGGTTTTGAAGATATCCCCGTGGAAGACGCAGCCGCGCAGGCAAGAAAAAACCAGGCCGCGCAACCGACTACTGCAAAAGAAGCCAGCATCTGACTGGCGCATATTGAGGATGACTATGTCTGTATTTCCGCAAGGATTTTTATGGGGCGGCGCACTGGCCGCCAACCAGTCTGAAGGGGCATACCGGGAAGGTGGCAAAGGGCTGAGCACCGTCGATATGATCCCGCATGGCGAGCACCGGATGCCGGTAAAACTGGGGCTGGAGAAACGCTTTCAACTGCGGGATGACGAATTTTATCCAGGCCATGACGCGATTGATTTTTACCATCGCTATAAAGACGATATCGCCCTGATGGCGGAGATGGGCTTCACGGTGTTTCGCACCTCGATCGCCTGGAGCCGTCTCTACCCTGACGGCGATGAGCTGACGCCGAACGAAGAAGGCATCGCGTTTTATCGCGCGGTGTTTGAAGAGTGTAAAAAGTACGGTATTGAGCCGCTGGTCACGCTGTGCCACTTCGATGTGCCGATGCACCTGGTGACGGAGTACGGCTCCTGGCGCAATCGCAAAATGGTGGAATTCTTTACCCGCTACGCGCGAACCTGCTTTGAAGCCTTTGACGGTCTGGTGAAATACTGGCTGACGTTCAACGAAATCAACATCATGCTGCACAGCCCGTTCTCCGGCGCGGGCCTGGTGTTTGAGGAAGGTGAAAATCAGGATCAGGTGAAGTATCAGGCCGCGCATCACGAGCTGATTGCCAGCGCGCTGGCGACCCAAATCGCCCATGAGGTCAACCCGCAAAACCAGGTCGGCTGTATGCTGGCGGGAGGCAATTTTTATCCGTACTCCTGTAAACCGCAGGACGTCTGGACCGCGCTGGAGAAAGACCGCGAAAACTTGTTCTTTATTGATGTGCAGGCGCGCGGCGCTTACCCGGCCTATTCCGCCCGCGTTTTTCGCGAGAAAGGCGTGGTGATTGAAAAAGCCCCGGAAGACGACGCTATCCTGAAGAACACCGTCGATTTCGTCTCGTTTAGCTACTACGCGTCACGCTGCGCTTCAGCGGAGATGAACGCCAATAACACCAACGCCGCCAACGTGGTGAAATCGCTGCGCAATCCGCACCTTGACGTCAGCGAATGGGGCTGGGGGATTGACCCGCTTGGTCTGCGCATCACTATGAATATGATGTATGACCGCTACCAGAAGCCGCTGTTTCTGGTGGAAAACGGCCTCGGCGCGAAAGATGAGCCGGACGCGAAAGGTGAGATCCATGATGATTACCGCATCAGCTATCTGCGTGAGCATATTCGGGCGATGGCCGACGCCATTGAAGACGGCGTGCCGCTGCTGGGTTACACCACCTGGGGCTGCATCGATCTGGTGTCCGCCTCGACAGGCGAAATGAGCAAACGCTACGGGTTTGTGTATGTCGACCGTGACGACGCTGGCAACGGCACGCTGGCGCGTACCCGCAAAAAATCATTCTGGTGGTACAAGAAAGTGATTGCGAGTAACGGGGAAGATCTGGCGTAGCCCGTTTTGCCGGGTGGCGGCTTCGCCTTACCCGGCCTACAAAAAACGCACCGTATGTAGGCCGGATAAGCGTTAGCGCCATCCGGCATCACAAACGACGCCTACTCCTCGCCCTCAGCAACCAACTGCTCAAATCCACCATTCCCCTGCCACCCTTCAAGATGCTGATAAACCACCTCAACCGCGTCTTTAATCGCTTGCGTCATCGGATAATAAAAGCCAACGATATCCGGCTGGATGCCGAGGAAAATCACGTCGCCAACGTCCTCTTTCAGCTGATCCACCAGGTAATTCAACGGCATATTGTGGGTGGTCATCATAAACATTTCGGCGATGTCATCCGGGTCGATGATGCGGATCTCGCCCGGATTCAGCCCCATGTCGGTCGCATCGACAATCAGCAGACGATCCGGGCGCAGTTCGCGGATCGCGACAATATCGTTCTCCGGCGCGCTGCCGCCGTCAATAACAACCCAGTTGCCTTTAGGCTGCGCGGCGCACATTTCGGCCAGCAGCGGCCCGGCGCCATCATCGCCCATCATACTGTTGCCGACGCACAATAAAACGTCAGTCACGGTGTCTCCTCACCATCAGATAGATGGCGCTTTCCTGATGAATATCGTGGAGCATACTCAGCATCAGCTTGCTCCACGCCTGTTGTTGCGGGCTTTGCGCAGCGAGCGCGCTGTCAAAAGCGCGCGCCAGCATTTGCACATGGTTAAAATCGATGACGATCTCGCCGTACTTCGGCACGCCTTCCATTTTACGTCTGGCCTCGCTTCCCTCTTCCAGAGTCGCAATCCACGCCAGATAATCCTCCCACGGGCAGGTTAACGCCGCTTCCAGGCAGTCGATGACCCCAAGGTGGTGGCCAATCGCCAGGCTGTAATAGACAACCTGCTGCGCCTCGGCGGGCGTCGCATCGTTCTCATCAATAAACTTACGGCTCAGTTGACTGAACACCACCGTTTCACTCATCGGATACGCGCCTCTTCAACCACATGATTCAGGTGAGTGACGATCTCGGTCAGACGCGGATCGTTTTCCGCTTCCAGCCAGCGCGCCACCTGATGTTCACCCTGCCCCAGTTGGGTCAGGTAATCATCGGCGATCTGACGGCCATAGCGATAACCCGCCAGACGACGCGCCGCGCGATCCACCTTCACGCGCAGCGGCTGCACCATGTCGGGATGCAGAATCTCTGCCGCCTGCTCGTCCAGTTCACCCGGCGCGCGGGCGTGGATTTTCTGCTCCAGCAAACCCAGCGCCATCGCGAAACCGTACAACGTTGCCGCAGGCGTCGGCGGGCAGCCCGGAATGTAGACATCCACCGGTACGATTTTGTCGGTGCCGCCCCAGACGCAGTACAGGTCGTGGAAGATACCGCCGCTGTTGCCGCAGGCGCCGTAAGAGATACAGATTTTTGGGTCCGGCGCGGACTGCCAGGCGCGCAGCGCCGGAGAACGCATCGCGCGCGTCACCGCCCCGGTGAACAGCAGAATATCCGCATGACGCGGCGACGGGACGACTTTGATGCCAAAACGTTCGGCGTCAAACAGCGGAGAAAGGGTGGCAAAAATTTCAATTTCGCAGCCGTTGCAGCCACCGCAGTCCACGCGGTAGACATACGCCGAACGCTTAATGTTTTTCAGCAAAGACGCCTTCATGCTGGCGATGGATTCATCCACCGTCATCGGCAGCGGAATGCCGTTGGCGTCGCGTGGGCCTAATAAATTGCTCATCAGCTGGCCTCTTTCATATGGCGAGTCAGTTCAATACGGTCGGACGGCACCAGGCATTTCTGACGCTTGCAGTCCGGGCAGGTCTCAAAGCTTTCACGGTGATGCTCCGCGCGGCTGTCGCCATTGTGTTTCAGCAGCGCGATAGCGTAATCAATCTCTTTCTGCACCGCGAAAGGACGGTTGCACACGCGGCAATTGCACAGCGTAAAGCGGGACTGTTGCAGAAAGTCCTCTTTCTTCCACACCGCCAGCTCATATTCCTGCGAGAGTTTAATCGCCGCCGTCGGGCACACTTCTTCACAGCGGGCGCAAAAGATGCAACGCCCGAGGTTGAACTGCCAGGCCAGCTCACCGGTAACAAGGCAGGTTTCAACCGTCAGCGCATTCGACGGGCAGGCATTGACGCAGGCTGCGCAGCCAATGCACTGCTGCGGGTTATGCTCCGGTTTGCCACGGAAGTTTTTATCAACCGCAATCGGCTCCAGCGGATATGACGACGTCGGCGCGCCGGTTTTGATAACTTTTTTGATAAAGGTAAACATGGCGATTCCTTATTTCAGCGGCGAGTTTTTACGCTCAATGCTGTAGCGCTCAAGTTCTTTATACGGCACGACTTTGCTCTTCTTCTTACGCACATCCACCACGGTCATGCGGTCGGTACAGGAGTAGCAAGGGTCGAGGCTACCGATGATCAGCGGCGCGTCGGAGACCGTGTTACCGCGCAGCATATAGCGCAGGGTCGGCCAGTTGGCGTAAGTCGCCGCACGGCAGCGCCAGCGGTACAGCTTCTGGTTGTCGCCGGTCATGCTCCAGTGGATGTCATCCCCGCGCGGCGCTTCGGCAAAGCCCAGCGCAAAACGGTGTGGGATATAGGTAAAGCCTTCCACCATCAGCGGGCCGCCCGGCAGGTTGTCCAGGCCGAAATCGATCATGTTCAGCGCGGTGTACACTTCGTTGATGCGCACTTTCAGACGGGAAATGACGTCACAGCCCTGCTCGCTATGCACTTCCATCGGCAGCAGGCCGTAACCGACAAACGGGTGATCGGCGCGGGTATCGCGGGCGTGACCGCTGGCGCGCACCATCGGCCCCACGTTACTGAAGTCGCGGGCGATTTCCGGGTCGAGGCGCCCAATGCCGACGGTGCGCTGCTCCATGTTCGGCGTGCTGAGCAGCATATCCACCAGTTCTTGCACCTCGCGGCGCATCTGCTGCGCCAGTTGACGGGTCTGGATCATGTCCTCTTTCAGCAGATCGCGACGAATCCCGCCGATCAGGTTCAGACCGTAAGTTTTACGCGCCCCGGTAAGGATCTCCGCCATTTTCATCGACGTTTCACGCACGCGGAAGAACTGCATAAAGCCGGAGTCAAAGCCGGTGAAGTGACAGGCCAGACCGAGGTTCAGCAGGTGTGAATGCAGACGCTCCACCTCCAGCAGAATGGCACGAATCATCTGCGCGCGTTCCGGCACCACGATGCCCATCGCATTCTCGACGGAGGTGGTATAGGCGGTGCTGTGAGCAAAGCCGCAAATGCCGCACACGCGGTCCGACAGGAAGGTAACTTCGTTGTAACCCATGCGGGTTTCCGCCAGTTTCTCCATGCCGCGATGGACGTAGAACAGGCGGTAATCGGCGTCGATAATGTTTTCGCCGTCAACAAACAGGCGGAAGTGACCCGGTTCATCAGAGGTGACGTGCAGCGGGCCGATCGGCACCACGTTGTTTTTCTTGTCACCCAGCTCGTTGATAAATTCGTAGGTTTCAGCATCGGTGGTCGGCGCCGGGCGTTGACGGTAATCCATGCTGTCTTTACGCAGCGGATAGAGTTCATCCGGCCAGTCATCCGGCAGCACCAGGCGGCGTTCATCAGGCAGGCCGACCGGGATCAGGCCATACATGTCGCGGACTTCGCGTTCGCCCCACACCGCAGCCGGCACGCGCGGCGTCACGGACGGAAACTCCAGTTTGTTGGCATCGACTTCAACGCGCACGGTTATCCAGCACTTCGTCCCCTGCTCCATCGACAGCACGTAGTAAACGGCATAGTGGCCGCACAGCTGGCGTTCGTCGTTGCCAAACAGTACCGAGAGCCATCCGCCCTGTTTGTAGTAGAGAAACTCCACCACTTCCGGCAGGTAGTTCACCTTCACGGTGAGGGTCAGCTGATCTTTGGTCTGCCAGGCTTCGTCCAGCACCACGCCCGGAAAAGCCTGGTGCAGCGCCGCAAGGTATTGTTGACCTAATTTTTCTTCAGACATGCTCAAACTCTCTTAAATCACGCCACCAGCAAGGAGACGAATGCTAAAAACGCAAACCCAAAACCGGCCCAGGTCACGCGTGAAGTGGCGCAAAAACGCAGGCGCGCCATGCTGTTTTCGAACAGGGCAATCACCAGCACGCCAGCGATCAGCTTGACGATGGCAATCACCAGCGCCAGCAGCAGCCCACCCGCGCTGAAGGTCTCCATCTGTCCCCACGGCAGGAATACGCCGACAAACATTTGCAGCACCACCAGCTGTTTCAGGCTGATGCCCCACTTCAGCACCGCGAAGCCGCTGCCGCTGTATTCGGTCAGCGGGCCTTCCTGCAACTCCTGCTCCGCTTCCGCCAGATCGAACGGCAGTTTGCCCATCTCGATAAAGGTGGCGAACGCGCAGGCGCACAGCGCCAGCATCAGCGGAATGCTGCGCGCTGCCGGCCAGTGGTAAATCGTGTCGGTGATATTGCTGATGTGCGTGGAACCGGCCACCTGCGCCGCCACCCACAGGCCGAGCAGCAGGATTGGCTCCACCAGTACGCCGAGCATCGCTTCGCGGCTTGCGCCGATCGCGGTAAACGGACTCCCGGTATCCAGACCGGCAATAGAGAAGAAGAAGCGGGCGATCGCAAAAAGGTAGATCAGGGTGATCAGATCGCCCAACTGCGGCAACGGCGAACCAACCGTCACCACCGGCAGCGCGGTCGCGATAGTCAGCATGACGCCGACCATCACAAACGGCGTCAGGCGAAAGACCCAGCCGGAATCGGCAGGCGCAACGCTCTGGCGCCCCAACAGTTTGATCAGGTCGCGATACTCCTGCAAAACGCCCGGCCCGCGACGGTTGTGCAACCGGGCACGCGCCACGCGGGTAATACCGGACAGCAGCGGCGCTGCGGCAAATAACACCAGCGCCTGAATTAACGGATATAACACACTCATTCTCAGGCTCCTCGTGAAACCACAATCACCACCAGCACCGCCAGCTCAATCAGCGCCAGGCGGCGGAACAGAACCGGTGCCGCCGCATTCTGCCAGCCCGGAACCAGCGATACCGGGTTAAGCCATTTACGCAACTTAAGTACCGGGGCAAAGGCCTCTTTTACCGGCATGGCGAAACCGTGGGCGGTAATCACCATCGACTGCTCGTGGTCGTAGCCACAGACCCAGGCCGCGCCGCGTGAACGCGACGGCAGACGGTTGCCTTTGAAAATCGCCATGATGATGAACGGCAGCAGCGGACAGGCGATCAGCAGCAGCGCGATCATCGGCTGAGAAACGGTGGTATTCGCCGTCTCCAGCGGTAGCGGGACGGCAGCGGAGATCAGCGGCAGCAGCCACGGCGCGGCAACGCCGCCCAGCACGCAGCAAATGGCCAGCGCGACGACGCTCACCCCCATCAGGATTGGCGCACAGCAGGCGTTTTCCGCCTCTTTGGTACGCGGCGCGCCGAGGAAAGTGACGCCATAGACTTTCGCCATACACATCACCGCCAGCGCACCGGTAATCGCCAGCCCGACGGCCAGCAACGGCCCTAACAGACGGCCAATGAACGCGCCGCTGTTGCCCAGTTTGAAGAAGGACTGATAGATAACCCACTCACCGGCAAACCCGTTCAGCGGCGGCAGCGCGGCCATCGCCATCAGGCCAATCAACATCGCGACAGAAATCACCGGCATACGCTTGCCGATGCCGCCCAGTTTTTCAATGTCGCGGTGCCCGGTACGAAACCAGATGCTGCCCGCGCCCAAAAACAGCACGCTTTTGAACAGGCTATGGTTGACCAGATGATAGAGACCACCGGTCAGGCCGAGCGCAATCAGCGCCGGTTGATTAAGGGCGATACCGGTGACGCCCGCGCCCAGACCGAGCAGGATAATGCCGATGTTTTCCAGAGTGTGGTACGCCAGCAGACGCTGAATGTTATGTTCCATCAGCGCATACAGACCGCCGACAAACGCGGTGATCATGCCGAGCACCAGCAGCAGAACGCCCCACCACAGCGGCGCATTGCCGCCAATCAGCGATAAAGAGAGAATGCCCAGCAGACCCATTTTCATCACCACGGTAGAGAACAGGGCCGCCGCCGGCGCGCTGGCGTTGGCATGCGCCTGCGGCACCCAACCGTGCAGCGGGATAACCCCGGCCAGCAGACCAAAACCGACTACGCCGAGCAGCCAGATGTCAGAACCGAGCGGCAGCGCCTGGGCGCGCAGATCGAGCAGACGTAGCTCCAGCGTGCCGTAACGCTGCCACACCAGCCAGCAGGCGACAGCCAGCAGCAGCGTACCGATACGCCCCAGCGTAAACCACAGTTTGCCCTCTTTGCTGCAACCGGTAAGAAACACCGCGCACAGCGCCATGATTTCCGCCATCACCACCAGCGTGCCGAGATTGCTGGCGACGACCGCGCAAACTGCCGCCGCCATCAGCAGGTTTACCAGCAGCCCGTTGGCTAACACCTGTGGGTGACGATGCCAGTCGATGTTGTACAGGCTGACGAACAGCCCGCACAGCCCCAGCGTAATCAGCCAGATGGCGTTCAGCGGGGTGATTTGTAAACCATGACCGATCAACGGCATCACGCCGCTGATCGCTGTCGCATTCACCAGGACGGAAAAACCCGCCGCCGCGGTATACAGACTGCCGACCGCGCCGCCGACACCAGCGACCCAGCCGCTCAGCGCTTTATGAAAGGAAAACAGAAATGCCAGTACGGCCGCCGCCGCGAACCAGGCCACACCGCTATTGATCAGTGAAATTGCGTTCATTTTGCCTCCCCACTTTGCGCCTGCTGAAACAAGGTGAGATCGCCAAAATCGGTGTTGAAGGTCAGCTCACGTTTGCGCTTGCTGGCGCGGGCGATATCCATGTTATTCACCAGGTGTAACGCGTTGGTCGGACACATCCGCACACAGGCCGGGCCTTGTTCGTCGAAGCTGCACAGATCGCATTTGACCGCGATGGCGCGCACGCCCGGCACCCAGTCCAGCAGCGTACTGACGCGTGCCGGCGCGGGAGGCGCCGGCGGGGCTTTCGGTGAATTGGCATTCGCCGGAATATGCAGCGGACGGCTGCCGGAAAATTCAATCGCGCCGAACGGGCAGGCAATGCCACACAGCTTGCAGCTTACGCACAGGCTTTCATTCAGCTGTACGGCGCCGTCTACCCGATTGATGGCGTTCACCGGGCACACCACGGCACAGGGCGCATCTTCACAGTGGTGACACAGCTGCGGCGCGGATTCTTTTTCATTGAGCATCACTTTCAGCCGCGGCATTGATTGCAGGCCGTGCTGGCGATGCGTCTCTGAACAGGCTGCTTCACAGGTGTGGCAGCCAATACAGAGCGTGGAGTCAGCAATTACAAAACGATTCACCAGGCATTCCTCAGGTGATAGTCATTTTTGACGAAAACATGTCTGAAAAATGTCATTTTCGACACTTATCGACATTCCCATCCCCTCAAACATTCATATGCAGCGTGAAGCGCACGCCGCGAGTAACAACGGGCAGCGCCTCGTGCTTATGCCGCCGGGCTATTTCCCTTTACCAGTTGACGTAAATTCACCGGGCGATTGTTTTCCACGGCGGTGTACAAGCTGTCGTAAACGCTGGCGATTTTTTCGAGATAGTGCTCCAGCACCTGCTCGCGATCGCGGTTACTGACCTTCTCATCAACGAGGCCGTCGATGGTCAATTGCGCTTGTGCAATCAACTGCTTATCTTCACCGTCTTTGGTTTCGACGTAATACTCGATGGTGTGGCTGTTAAAACCGTCCGCCAGGGTGACGTAAATCGTGAAGTGCTCGAAAAGCACAAAGCACAGATCTTTGTCCGGCGCACAGCTCATGGCGTGATGCAGACGCGCTTTTGATAAGGTGATCCCCTGAACCAGTGAGTTGCAGTAGATTCGCCACTGGTCCAGCAGGCGATGATGCCGCTGCGCGATGTAATCAGCCTTTTCGCTTATTTCCCAAATAGTCATGTCAGGTTACCCGGTTAGCAGAGATAGCCAGCCTTAAGCATTTTCCATGCCAGTTTTTAAACCTTTATTTTTCATGATGATACAAAAACAGCCATCACGTTCGACGCCGTGACGACATGTCATTTCGTCATCGTCGTCATTGTCACAAGCAAGGGAAAAATAACTGGCATATTTATTGCTTATTCAGGGCAATGAACTCGGGAGGCGATATGCACGAAATAACTCTCTGCCAACGGGCACTGGAATTAATTGAACAACAGGCCGCTGCGCACGGTGCAAAACGGGTAACTGGGGTCTGGCTCAAAATTGGCGCATTTTCTTGCGTAGAAACCAGCGCTCTCGCCTTTTGTTTTGATCTGGTATGCCGTGGCACCCTGGCGGAAGGTTGTAAACTCCACCTCGAAGAACAAGAAGCCGAATGCTGGTGCGAGTCTTGTCAGCAGTACGTCACGTTACTGACGCAGCGCGTGCGCCGTTGTCCGCAATGCCAGAGCGACACGCTACGCATTGTGGCCGATGACGGGTTGCAGATTCGCCGAATTGAAATAGACAGTAATCCAACGCCGGATAGCGACGCCTGAGCGTCTTATCCGGCCGACAGGAATGGCCTGAGTTGTAGGCTGGATAAGGCAAAGCCGCCATCCGGCAATAGAGTTACCGCAAGATAGAGATCAGGAGTGAGCGATGTGTACGACATGCGGTTGCGGTGAAGGCAACCTTTATATAGAGGGAGATGAGCATAATCCCCATTCGGCGTTTCGTAGCGCGCCTTTTGCCCCGGCGGCTCGCCCGGCGCTGAACATCACCGGCGTGAAGACATCCGCCTTTACCCCGAGCCAGACCGCCGAAGGCGATCTGCACTACGGTCATGGAGAAGCGGGAACCCATGCGCCGGGTATGAGCCAGCGCCGGATGCTGGAAGTCGAAATTGACGTGCTGGACAAAAACAACCGTCTGGCCGAGCGCAACCGCGCCCGCTTCGCCGCCCGCCAGCATCTGGTGCTCAATCTTGTCTCCAGCCCCGGTTCCGGTAAAACCACCCTGCTGACCGAAACGCTGATGAAGTTAAAAGACAGTGTGCCGTGCGCGGTGATTGAAGGCGACCAGCAGACGGTCAACGACGCCGCCCGCATCCGCGCGACCGGTACGCCCGCTATTCAGGTCAACACCGGCAAAGGCTGCCATCTTGATGCGCAAATGATTGCCGATGCCGCTCCGCGTCTGCCGCTGGCCGACAACGGTATTCTGTTTATCGAAAACGTCGGTAACCTTGTCTGCCCGGCCAGCTTTGACCTCGGCGAGCGCCATAAAGTGGCGGTGCTTTCCGTCACCGAAGGCGAAGACAAGCCGCTGAAATACCCGCATATGTTCGCCGCCGCTTCGCTCATGCTCCTGAACAAAGTTGATCTGCTGCCGTACCTCAATTTTGACGTTGAGAAGTGCATCGCCAGCGCCCGGGAAGTCAATCCTGACATTGAGATCATCCTCATCTCCGCCACCAGCGGCGAAGGGATGGATCGGTGGCTGAACTGGCTGGAGGCACAGCGATGTGCATAGGCGTTCCGGGGCAAATTCGCTCCATTGACGGCAATCAGGCGAAAGTCGATGTCTGCGGCATCCAGCGCGATGTCGACCTGACGCTGGTTGGCAGTTGCGATGAGAGCGGTGAGCCGCGTCTGGGCCAGTGGGTGCTGGTTCACGTTGGTTTTGCCATGAGTGTGATTAACGAAGCGGAAGCGCGCGACACCCTCGACGCGCTGCAAAACATGTTTGATGTCGAACCGGACGTCGGCGCTTTGTTGTATGGCGAGGAAAAATAATGCGTTTTGTTGACGAATATCGCGCACCGGAACAGGTGATGCAGTTAATTGATCACCTGCGTGAACGTGCCGCGCATCTCCCTTATACCGCCGAACGTCCGCTACGCATTATGGAAGTGTGCGGCGGTCATACGCACGCCATCTTCAAGTTCGGCCTCGACCAGCTGCTGCCCGACAACGTGGAGTTTATCCACGGCCCCGGTTGCCCTGTCTGCGTGCTGCCGATGGGCAGAATTGACAGCTGCGCGGAGATCGCCAGCCATCCTGAGGTGATTTTCTGCACCTTTGGCGATGCCATACGCGTACCGGGGAAACAGGGTTCGCTATTGCAGGCCAAAGCCCGTGGCGCAGATATCCGCATTGTTTATTCGCCAATGGATGCCCTGAAACTGGCGCAGGAAAACCCAACGCGCAAAGTCGTTTTCTTCGGTCTGGGATTTGAAACCACCATGCCGACCACCGCCATCACGCTGCAACAGGCGAAGCTTCGCAACGTGCAGAACTTTTACTTTTTCTGCCAGCACATCACGCTTATTCCAACGCTGCGCAGCCTGCTGGAGCAGCCGGATAACGGAATTGACGCGTTTCTCGCGCCGGGTCACGTCAGCATGGTGATCGGCACCGACGCCTATAGCTTCATCGCGACGGATTTCCATCGTCCTCTGGTGGTGGCGGGATTCGAACCGCTTGATCTACTGCAAGGCGTCGTCATGCTGATTGAGCAGAAAATAGCCTCCCATAGCCAGGTTGAGAACCAGTACCGTCGCGTGGTGCCGGATGCCGGTAATCTACTGGCGCAACAGGCTATCGCCGAGGTGTTTTACGTCAACGGCGACAGCGAATGGCGCGGGCTGGGCGTGATTGAATCGTCTGGTGTCCACCTGACGCCAGACTACCAGCGGTTTGACGCCGAAGCGCACTTCCGCCCGGCGCCGCAACAGGTGTGCGACGATCCGCGTGCGCGCTGCGGAGAAGTGCTCACCGGCAAGTGCAAACCGCACCAGTGCCCGTTGTTTGGCACGACCTGTAACCCGCAGACGGCGTTCGGCGCGTTAATGGTCTCCTCCGAGGGGGCATGCGCCGCCTGGTATCAATATCGTCAGCAGGAGTGTGAAGCATGAACAGCGTACAACTTGCCCACGGCAGCGGCGGTCTGGCCATGCAGCAGCTGATTAACAGCCTGTTTATGGAAGCCTTTGCCAACCCGTGGTTGGCTGAGCAGGAAGATCAGGCACGTCTTGAACTGGCGCAACTGGCGGCGGAAGGCGACCGCCTGGCCTTCTCCACCGACAGCTACGTTATTGACCCGCTGTTTTTCCCCGGCGGCAATATCGGCAAACTGGCGATTTGCGGCACGGCCAACGACGTGGCGGTCAGCGGCGCGATCCCGCGTTATCTCTCCTGTGGCTTTATCCTCGAAGAAGGCCTGCCGATGGAGACGCTGAAAAGCGTGGTGAACAGCATGGCGGCAACCGCGCGCGAAGCCGGTATCGCCATTGTGACCGGTGATACCAAAGTCGTTCAGCGCGGCGCGGCGGATAAGCTGTTCATCAACACCGCCGGGATGGGAGCGATTCCCGCCAATATTCACTGGGGGGCGCAGACATTAAGCGTGGGAGATGTGCTGCTGGTCAGCGGCACGCTCGGCGATCATGGCGCAACGATCCTCAATTTGCGTGAACAATTGGGGCTGGATGGCGAGCTGGTCAGCGACTGCGCGGTATTAACCCCGCTTATTCAGACGCTGCGCGATATTCCAGGCGTGAAAGCCTTACGCGATGCGACGCGCGGCGGCGTGAATGCTGTCGCCCATGAGTTTGCCGCCGCCTGCGGCTTCGGTATTGAGCTGTCTGAATCCGCGCTGCCGGTCAAACCGGCGGTGCGCGGCGTCTGCGAACTGCTGGGGCTGGATGCGCTTAACTTTGCCAATGAAGGCAAACTGGTGATCGCCGTTGAGCGCCAGGCCGCAGACGCGGTGCTTGACGCGCTGCGCGCGCATCCGCTGGGCCGCGATGCGGCGCCGATCGGCGAGGTGGTTGAACGCAGAGGCGTTCGCCTGGCCGGTCTGTATGGCGTGAAACGTACCCTTGATTTACCCCACGCCGAACCGTTGCCGCGTATATGCTAGCGCCTGATGGCGCTGTGCTTATCAGGCCTACGGTTCGACGCAGTTTGTTGGCCGGATAAGGCGTTTACGCCGCCATCCGGCAAAGGCGCCTGATGGCGCTGCGCTTATCAGGCCTACAGTTCAATGCAGTTTGTAGGCCGGATAAGGCGTTTACGCCGCCATCCGGCAAAGGCGCCTGATGGCGCTGCGCTTATCAGGCCTACGGTTCGACGCAGTTTGTAGGCCGGATAAGGCGTTTACGCCGCCATCCGGCAAAGGCGCCTGATGGCGCTGCGCTTATCAGGCCTACGGATGGACAGGCCTGCGGTGAGACCCAAAATATATTACCTATATCTATAATTTATTTACCGTTTTCGCACCGCATCGCGGTGCTTTTCTGGAAAAGCAACATGTCGTATACACCGATGAGCGATCTCGGACAACAAGGTTTGTTCGACATCACTCGTACATTATTGCAGCAGCCCGACCTGGCGTCGCTCAGTGAAGCGCTTTCGCAACTGGTCAAGCGCTCAGCGCTGGCCGACAGCGCGGCTATTGTGTTATGGCAGCCACAGACACAACGCGCGCGTTATTATGCAACTCGCGAAAATGGTAAACCTGTCGCGTATGAAGACGAAACCGTGCTGGCACACGGCCCGGTTCGGCGCATTCTCTCGCGCCCCGATGCGCTGCACTGCAATCATCACGAATTCAGCGAAACCTGGCCGCAACTGGCGACAAACGGGCTGTACGGTGAATTTGGCCACTACTGTTTGCTGCCGCTGGCCGCTGAAGGGCGCATTTTTGGCGGCTGCGAATTCATCCGCCAAAACGACCAGCCGTGGAGCGAGAAAGAGTACGAACGTCTGCAAACCTTCACCCAGATTGTCGCAGTGGTCGCTGAGCAAATTCAGTGTCGGGTCAGCAATAACGTTGACTACGATCTCCTGTGCCGTGAGCGCGACAACTTCCGCATTCTGGTGGCGATCACCAATGCCGTGCTTTCACGGCTGGACATCGACGAACTGGTGAGCGAAGTCGCGAAAGAGATCCACCACTACTTTAATATCGATGCCATTAGTATCGTCCTACACAGCTCCCGCAAAAATAAGCTGAGCATCTATTCCACGCATTATCTGGATGAACATAATCCCGCGCATGAACAAAGCGAAGTGGACGAAGCGGGAACGCTCTCTGAACGGGTTTTCAAAAGCAAAGAGATGCTGCTGATTAACCTGAACGAGCGGGATACGCTTGCGCCGTACGAACGCATGCTGTTCGACACCTGGGGCAACCAGATACAGACCCTGTGTCTGCTGCCGCTGATGTCCGGCAATACAATGCTCGGCGTGCTGAAGCTGGCGCAATGCGAAGAAAAAGTGTTTACCACCGCCAACCTCAAACTGCTGCGCCAGATTGCCGAACGCGTGGCGATTGCCGTGGACAACGCCCTCGCCTATCAGGAGATTCACCGGCTGAAAGAGCGTCTGGTCGACGAGAACCTGGCGCTTACCGAGCAGCTCAATAACGTGGATAGCGAATTTGGCGAGATAATCGGTCGCAGCGAAGCCATGTACAACGTGCTCAAGCAGGTGGAGATGGTGGCGCAAAGCGACAGCACCGTCCTGATCCTCGGTGAAACAGGAACCGGTAAAGAGCTGATTGCCCGGGCGATTCATAATCTGAGTGGGCGTAACGCACGGCGAATGGTGAAGATGAATTGCGCGGCGATGCCCGCCGGGCTGCTGGAAAGCGATCTGTTTGGTCACGAGCGCGGCGCCTTTACCGGCGCCAGCGCGCAGCGTATTGGCCGCTTTGAGCTGGCGGATAAAAGCTCGCTGTTTCTTGATGAAGTGGGCGACATGCCGCTGGAGCTACAGCCGAAACTGCTGCGCGTACTTCAGGAGCAGGAATTTGAACGTCTGGGCAGCAATAAACTGATCCAGACGGACGTCAGGCTGATCGCCGCCACCAATCGCGATCTGAAAAAAATGGTGGCCGATCGTGAGTTCCGCAACGATCTCTATTACCGTCTGAACGTCTTTCCGATCCAGCTCCCGCCGCTGCGCGAGCGCCCGGAGGACATTCCGCTGCTGGTCAAAGCCTTCACCTTTAAAATCGCCCGCCGGATGGGGCGCAACATCAACAGTATTCCTGCCGAAACGCTACGCACGCTGAGCAATATGGAGTGGCCGGGGAACGTCCGCGAGCTGGAAAACGTCGTCGAGCGCGCCGTTCTGCTGACGCGGGGCAACGTGCTGCAACTCTCGCTGCCGGACATGGGAATGCTCACGCCGGGTGCGCCGCCGGTCGCCACCGAAGTCGCCCAGGAGGGCGAGGATGAATTTCAGCTCATTATGCGCGTGTTGAAAGAGACAAATGGCGTGGTGGCGGGGCCAAAAGGCGCCGCGCAGCGTCTGGGGCTGAAGCGCACCACCCTGCTCTCTCGCATGAAACGATTAGGCATTGATAAAGATGCATTGGTATAGCATCTCTGGCTATACTGGCAGATATCTCAACGAAAGGAGGCAGTATGGCGGTATCAGCACGTAATCAACTGACCGGTACGGTTAGCGCAGTCGCAACGGGTGCGGTGAATGATGAAGTTGAACTGACGCTGGCGGGCGGCGCAAAACTGGTGGCGATTGTCACTCACAGCAGCCAGCAGGCGCTGGGTCTGACAAACGGAAAAGACGCCATTGCTTTGATTAAAGCCCCCTGGGTTACTCTGGCAAGCGAAGATTGCGGCCTGAAGTTCTCCGCCCGCAACCAGTTTGCCGGTAGCGTATCTCAGGTGACGGAAGGCGCAGTCAACGCGACTGTACACATCAAAACCGACGCTGGTTTTGAGATTGTGGCCGTTGTCACCAATGAGAGTCAGGAAGAGATGAAACTGGCGCAGGGCAGTCGCGTTATTGCGCTGATTAAGGCGTCAGCGATTCTGATTGCGACCAAAGCGTAATGGTGTTGCCCGATGGCGCTAACGCTTATCGGGCCTACGCAACTGCGATTAACTCCCGCCATCCGGTAAGACACATTTATTTCTTGCGCTGATACTTTTCCGGCAATTCCGGGACGGGGCGTTTGTCATCAATAAGGTGACGGATGGTCAAAATCGGATGGCGCCAGAGCATTCTTGGGCCTGCCCAACGCATGATCTGCTTCATCTCCTCACGCTTCGCGGGCTGATAACAGTGCACCGGACACTGCTTACAGGCCGGTTTTTCCTCGCCAAACACGCACTTATCCAGCCGCTTTTGCGCATAGGCAAACAGCGCATCGTAATGACCTTGCTCGTTTGAGGCCTGCGGGCACTGGCTCTCGTACAGCGCGATCATTTTTTTAATCGTCAGTTTTTCACGAGCAATACGCTTACCGGACATGATGCCTCCACAAATAAGTTGCATAAATAATACACCTTATCTTCTCTCAGGACTATCACCCTAAGGTGACACATCCTTAGCGCTCTACGTAAATAAGAATTATTTTCATTTATCTATACCTTGTGCTATATAACATAGCAAAGGCTATATTCGATGAATAATTAACCGCATTATGATGAGGGATACTATGCCGCACTTGCTCCGTCTGAAATCCATTCTCCTTGCCAGCGCGCTGGCGATGCTTGCGCTGTCGCCTGCTTATGCAAAAGATAAATTTAAGGTCATCACAACGTTTACCGTCATCGCCGACATGGCGAAAAACGTAGCGGGCGATGCGGCGGACGTCAGTTCAATCACGAAGCCTGGCGCGGAGATCCATGAGTATCAGCCGACGCCCGGCGACATTAAGCGGGCGCAGGGCGCGCAGCTGATCCTCTCTAACGGCCTGAACCTGGAACTGTGGTTCGCCCGGTTCTACCAGCACTTATCCGGCGTACCGGAAGTTACGGTATCCAACGGCGTGAAGCCGATGGGCATTACCGAAGGGCCGTATAACGGCAAACCCAACCCGCACGCCTGGATGTCGGCGGAAAATGCGCTGATTTACGTGGATAACATTCGCGATGCGCTGGTGAAATACGATCCAGATAACGCCGCGACATACCAGAAAAACGCCGAAAACTATAAAGCCCAAATCCGCCAGACGCTCGATCCACTACGCGACGCACTGGCGAAGATTCCTGCCGACAAGCGCTGGCTGGTGACCAGTGAAGGCGCATTTTCCTATCTGGCGCGCGATAACGACCTGAAAGAGCTATACCTCTGGCCGATCAACGCCGATCAGCAAGGCACGCCTAAACAGGTACGCAAAGTGATCGACGCGATCAGGGAACATCACATCCCGGCGGTGTTCAGCGAAAGTACCGTTTCCGATAAACCGGCCCGCCAGGTCGCGCGTGAATCCGGCGCGCACTACGGCGGTGTGCTATATGTTGATTCTCTGAGCGCTGCCGACGGTCCGGTGCCGACGTATCTGGATCTGCTGCGCGTCACAACTGAAACCATCGTCAGCGGCATCACTGACGGGCTGAGGAGCCAGAAATGAGTCAATCTGCGATTACCGTTGATCGCGTCACGGTGACGTATCGCAATGGTCACACTGCCCTGCGGGACACGACGTTTCAGGTGCCTGGCGGCTCAATTGCCGCGCTGGTTGGCGTCAACGGTTCAGGGAAATCGACGCTGTTTAAAGCATTGATGGGGTTTGTCCGACTGGCGAAGGGAGAAATCGCCATCCTGCAACAGCCCGTCAACAAAGCGTTGAAACAGAATCTGATCGCCTATGTCCCGCAATCTGAAGAGGTGGACTGGTCGTTTCCGGTACTGGTGGAAGATGTGGTGATGATGGGGCGCTACGGCCATATGGGGTGGCTGCGCCGCCCCAGCGCGCGCGATCGTGAAAGCGTGGACGCTGCGCTGACGCGGGTGGACATGCTGGAATATCGCTATCGGCAGATTGGCGAGCTTTCCGGCGGGCAGAAAAAACGCGTCTTTCTGGCCAGAGCCATCGCCCAGGACGGGCAGGTTATTCTTCTGGATGAGCCTTTTACCGGCGTTGACGTGAAAACCGAAGCCCGCATTATTGCCCTGTTGCGCGAGCTGCGCGATGAAGGCCGCACCATGTTGGTTTCAACGCATAACCTCGGCTCGGTAACGGAGTTTTGCGATTACACGGTGATGATCAAAGGTACCGTACTGGCGAGCGGCCCGACGGAAACCACCTTCACCGCTGAAAACCTCGAACTGGCGTTCAGCGGCGTATTGCGTCATGTGGCGCTGAGCGGCGGCGAGGAGCATATCATCACCGACGACGAGCGTCCCTTTATCTCACGGCGCGCGGCAGGCGGAGGAGAATCATCATGAACTGGCTTGTGGAACCGTTCGGCTACCAGTACATGCTCAACGCCATGTGGGTTTCGGCAATGGTCGGCGGCCTGTGCGCCTTTCTCTCCTGCTATCTGATGCTTAAAGGCTGGTCGCTGATTGGCGACGCGCTTTCCCACTCCATCGTCCCCGGCGTGGCGGGCGCGTATATGCTGGGGCTGCCCTTCTCTCTCGGCGCGTTTCTCTCCGGCGGCCTGGCGGCGGGCAGCATGCTTTTTCTCAACCAGCGTTCACGCCTGAAGGAAGACGCGATTATCGGTCTTATCTTCTCCTCTTTCTTTGGCATCGGGCTGTTTATGGTTTCGCTCAATCCGATGTCGGTCAACATCCAGACCATTATCCTCGGCAACGTGCTGGCTATTGCGCCGGAAGATATTCTGCAACTGGCGATCATCGGTACGGTCTCTCTGGTGATTTTGCTGCTGAAGTGGAAAGATCTGATGGTGACTTTTTTCGACGAAAACCATGCGCGATCGATTGGGCTTAACCCCGCCCGGCTGAAGCTGCTGTTTTTCACGTTGCTGTCGGTCTCCACCGTCGCCGCTCTGCAAACCGTCGGCGCTTTTCTGGTGATCTGTCTGGTGGTCACGCCTGGCGCCACCGCCTGGCTGCTGACCGATCGTTTTCCACGCCTGTTAACCATCGCCGTCGCCATCGGCAGCCTGACCAGCTTTTTCGGCGCCTGGCTCAGCTACTGGCTGGATGGTGCGACCGGCGGGATCATCGTCGTCCTGCAAACGCTATTGTTTCTGCTGGCGTTTATCTTCGCCCCGAAACACGGCCTGCTTGCCAACCGCCGTCGTGCGCGTCTGAATAAGGAGACCCCATGCGCTTAACCGCCTTACTGGAACCCTTCCAGTTTGATTTTATGATCAATGCGCTCATGGTCTCGGCAATTGTGGCGATCCCCTGCGCGTTATTGTCGGTGTTTCTGGTGCTGAAAGGCTGGGCGTTAATGGGCGACGCCATGAGTCACGCCGTGTTCCCCGGCATTGTGCTGGCCTATATCGCCGGTATTCCGCTGGCCATCGGCGCGTTTATTGCCGGGCTATTCTGCGCGGTTGCCACCGGCTATCTCGACGATAACAGCCGCATTAAGCGCGATACCATCATGGGAATCGTCTTCTCAGGAATGTTTGGCGCAGGGCTGGTGCTGTACGTTTCTATCCAGTCTGAAGTCCATCTGGATCATATTCTGTTCGGCGATATGCTGGGCGTGTCCATCAGCGATATTCTGCAAACGGCGCTGATTGCGCTGGGTATTGCGCTGATTATCGGTTTGAAATGGAAAGATTTTTTACTGCATGCCTTCGATCCGCACCAGGCAAAAGCCAGCGGCCTTAATACCTCCCTGCTGCATTATGGTCTGTTGTGCATGATCGCGTTGACCATCGTCGCAACGCTGAAATCGGTGGGGATTATTCTTTCCATCTCGCTGTTAATCGCCCCTGGCGCGATTGCGATTTTGCTGACGCGGCGTTTTGCCCGCGCGCTGATGCTGGCGGTCACGCTGTCGGTCGTCACCTCTTTTCTCGGCGTTTATCTGTCGTTTTTCCTCGACAGCGCCCCTGCGCCAACCATCGTAGTATTGTTCACTGCGATCTTCATCGTGGCATTTATTTACGCTACGTTGCGGGAGCGGCGTTCCGAAATGCGGCTCAAACAGCAGTTATAAAAATCAGAAACGGAATAAGGATCGATAAGTCGTCCATCGCTGCTTTCCCTGAAATGCGTATCTCCGTTATCATGTGCCCCTTATGTGATAACAACGAAAAGAAAAAGCATCGCAATCCATTTAAAATCAGGGAACTGGACACGACTCCATGAGTACAATCGATAATCTCGACGCCCATACCCCCATGATGCAGCAGTATCTCAAGCTGAAAGCCCAGCACCCGGAGATCCTGCTGTTTTACCGCATGGGCGATTTTTACGAACTGTTTTACGACGATGCACGCCGCGCCTCGCAATTACTCGATATTTCGCTGACCAAACGCGGCGCATCGGCGGGCGAACCGATTCCGATGGCGGGCATCCCGCATCACGCCGTCGAAAACTACCTTGCGAAGCTGGTCAACCAAGGGGAGTCCGTCGCAATCTGTGAACAGATTGGCGATCCGGCCACCAGCAAAGGCCCGGTTGAACGTAAGGTCGTGCGCATCGTTACGCCTGGTACCATCAGCGATGAAGCGCTGTTGCAGGAGCGCCAGGACAACCTGCTGGCCGCCATCTGGCAGGACAGCAAAGGCTACGGTTACGCCACGCTGGACATCAGCTCCGGGCGTTTTCGCTTAAGCGAACCGGTTGACCGTGAAACGATGGCCGCAGAATTACAGCGCACTAACCCGGCAGAACTACTGTACGCCGAAGATTTTGCCGAAATGGCGCTGATCGACGGCCGCCGTGGTTTACGCCGTCGCCCGCTGTGGGAATTTGAAATCGATACCGCTCGCCAGCAGCTAAACCTGCAATTTGGTACGCGGGACCTGATCGGCTTTGGCGTAGAGAACGCACCACGCGGACTGTGCGCCGCAGGCTGTCTGTTGCAGTACGTCAAAGACACCCAGCGCACTTCACTGCCGCACATTCGCTCCATTACGATGGAACGCCAGCAGGACAGCATCATTATGGATGCCGCCACGCGCCGCAACCTGGAGATCACCCAGAACCTGGCGGGCGGCGTGGACAATACGCTGGCTTCGGTGCTCGACTGCACCGTCACGCCAATGGGCAGCCGTATGCTCAAACGCTGGCTGCATATGCCGGTGCGCGACACGAAAACCCTGATCGAACGTCAGCAGACTATTGGCGCGTTGCAGGATGTGACCAGTGAATTACAACCGGTGCTGCGTCAGGTGGGCGACCTGGAGCGTATCCTCGCCCGTCTGGCCTTGCGTACCGCCCGACCACGCGATCTCGCCCGTATGCGTCACGCCTTCCAGCAGTTACCGGGACTGCGCGCACAGCTTGAAACCGTAACCAGCGCCCCCGTGCAGAACCTGCGCGAGAAAATGGGCGAGTTTACCGAACTGCGCGATCTGCTGGAACGCGCCATTATCGACGCGCCGCCGGTTCTGGTACGCGACGGCGGCGTTATTGCGCCGGGCTACAACGAAGAGCTGGACGAATGGCGCGCGCTGGCTGACGGGGCGACCGACTATCTCGATCGTCTGGAAATCCGCGAGCGTGAACGTACCGGGCTGGATACGCTGAAAGTCGGCTTTAACGCCGTACACGGTTATTACATCCAGATCAGCCGTGGGCAAAGCCACCTGGCGCCCATTAACTACGTCCGTCGCCAGACGCTGAAAAACGCCGAGCGCTACATTATTCCCGAGCTGAAAGAGTACGAAGACAAAGTTCTGACCTCTAAAGGCAAAGCGCTGGCGCTGGAAAAACAGCTTTATGACGAACTGTTCGATCTGCTGCTCCCTCACCTGGCAGAGCTGCAACAGAGCGCCAATGCGCTGGCTGAGCTGGACGTGCTGGTCAACCTGGCTGAACGCGCGTATACGCTGAATTATACCTGTCCGACCTTTAGCGATAAGCCCGGCATTCGGATTACCGAAGGTCGCCATCCGGTTGTCGAGCAGGTGCTGAACGAGCCGTTTATCGCCAACCCGCTGAACCTTTCCCCGCAGCGCCGGATGCTGATTATCACCGGGCCGAACATGGGGGGTAAAAGCACCTATATGCGTCAGACCGCGCTGATTGCGCTGCTGGCGTATATTGGCAGCTACGTGCCAGCGCAAAGCGTTGAGATTGGCCCGATCGACCGCATCTTTACCCGCGTAGGCGCGGCGGACGATCTGGCTTCCGGTCGTTCAACCTTCATGGTCGAGATGACCGAAACCGCCAATATTTTGCACAACGCGACCGAAAACAGTCTGGTTTTGATGGACGAAATCGGGCGCGGCACATCGACCTATGACGGCCTGTCGCTGGCGTGGGCGTGTGCGGAAAATCTGGCGAATAAGATCAAAGCGCTGACGCTGTTCGCCACCCACTACTTCGAACTGACGCAGTTGCCGGAGAAAATGGAAGGCGTCGCGAATGTGCATCTGGACGCGCTGGAGCACGGCGATACCATCGCCTTTATGCACAGCGTGCAGGACGGGGCGGCAAGCAAGAGTTACGGTCTGGCGGTAGCTGCGCTGGCGGGCGTGCCGAAAGAGGTGATCAAACGCGCGCGGCAGAAGCTGCGCGAGCTGGAAAGCCTCTCGCCGAATGCCGCCGCGACCCAGGTGGACGGTACGCAGATGTCGCTGCTGTCGGTTGCGGAAGAGACCTCTCCTGCCGTTGAAGCGCTGGAGAACCTCGACCCTGACTCTCTGACGCCACGCCAGGCGCTGGAGTGGATCTACCGGTTGAAGAGTCTGGTGTAAATCAGAAACGCCCGGTGGCGCTACGCTTACCGGGCCTACAAGAAGCATCGCAATACGTAGGCCGGATAAGGCGTAGCCGCCATCCGGCACAACGCCCGGTGCACGAACCAGCAAAACACAACCACAATCCGTAGGCCGGATAAGGCGCCAGCCGCCATCCGGCACAACGCCCGATGCACAGGCCAGCAAGACACCGCACAATCCGTAGGCCGGATAAGGCGTAGCCGCCATCCGGCACAACGCCCGATGCACAGGCCAGCAAGACACATCACAATCCGTAGGCCGGATAAGGCGTCAGGCGTCAGGCGTCAGCCGGCACAACGCCCGGTGCACAGGCCAGCAAGACACACCACAATCCGTAGGCCGGATAAGGCGTCAGCCGCCATCCGGCACAACGCCCGATGCACAGGCCAGCAAGACACACCACAATACGTAGGCCGGATAAGGCGTCAGCCGCCATCCGGCTTTTTTATTAACGCTTATCTTCCGCCAGCAGCGGTGGAATGCCCGGCACCATCGGCGCTTGATCAATATCTTTCTGCGTCATGCGAAACGCTTGCGGGTAATGTTCACGGCTGGTACGGCGTAGCGGCTCGGTATCACGCCAGGTGTACAGACAATGCTGGCACTGATACACCGTCCAGATCCCTTTGACCGGAGAGGTCGCCATCAATTCAATATGTTCATCAGCGCAACGTGGACAAATCATCTGCTACTCCTTATTTACGGTTGGCCAGCATGGCAGTCAGCTTTTCAGCCCAGGCTTTGGTTTCCGGTAAATCACATACCGGCTGGCTGTAGTGGCCGCGATTATCCGGCGCAACCGGCGTTGTGGCGTCGATGATCAGTTTGTCAGTGATCCCCGCCGGGCTTGAGCCTGGGTCCAGTTCCAGTACCGACATGTTCGGCAGCTGCACCAGATCGCCTGCCGGGTTGACCTTCGACGACAGCGCCCACATCACCTGCGGCAGGTTGAACGGATCGACATCCTCATCAACCATAATCACCATCTTCACATAGCCCAGACCGTGCGGCGTGGTCATTGCCCGCAGGCCAACCGCGCGGGCAAATCCACCGTAGCGTTTTTTGGTCGAGATAATCGCCAGCAGACCGTGGGTATACATGGCGTTAACCGCCTGCACCTCCGGGAACTCCGCTTTCAGCTGCTGATACAGCGGCACACAGGTCGCTGGTCCCATCAGGTAGTCGATTTCAGTCCACGGCATCCCCAGATAGAGCGATTCAAAAATCGGTTTAGTGCGATAAGACACTTTGTCGATGCGCACCACCGTCATATTGCGCCCACCAGAATAGTGGCCGGTAAACTCGCCAAACGGCCCTTCAATTTCACGCTTACGGCTTTCGATCACCCCTTCAAGGATCACTTCTGAGCCCCACGGCACATCAAAGCCGGTCAGCGGCGCGGTGGCGATCGGGTATGGGCTTTCGCGCAGCGCACCCGCCATGTCATACTCAGACTGATCGTATTTCAGCGGCGTGGCGCCCATCAGAGTAATGATCGGATCGTTACCGAGCGTAATAGCAATCGGCAGATCTTCGCCACGCTCTTCCGCCTTATGCAGATGCAGCGCGATATCGTGCATTGGCACCGGTTGCAGGCCCAGCTTGCGCTTGCCTTTCACTTCCATCCTGTAAATACCCACATTCTGCTTGCCGAAGTGATCCGGGTCGAGCGGATCGCGGGAGACGACACAGGCTTTATCCAGATAGAAGCCGCCATCGCCATCGTTGAGGCGAAACAGCGGCAGAATATCAAACAGGTTGATCGCCTCGCCATCAACGGTGTTTTCCGCCCACGCCGGGTTGACACGGCGCTCGGGGGCGACGGGGAACGTGTCCCAGCGGCGGATAAATTCATCAATTTGCTTTTTTACTGGCGTATTAGGCGGCAAGCCTAAAGAGATGGCATGGTTCTGCCAGGAGCCAATAGTGTTCATCGCCACGCGCGCATCCGTGAAGCCACGGATATTGTCGAACCACAGCGCCGGCGCTCCGTCGCCAATGCGCCCGGTTGCGTTAGCCGCAGCAGCCAGATCCGGCTCTGCATTCACTTCTTCACTGATTTTCAGCAGTTGCCCCTGCTCGTCGAGCGCCTGCAAAAAGCTGCGTAAGTCATCAAATGCCATTATTCATTCTCCTGTGAAAAATTCTGCGCCTGCTGCAACCCCTGCCAGCGCCGGGCACGCGGATGCTCCAGACCAAACTGATCCAGCACACGCGCCACAATATGCTGCGTAATATCATCAATGGTTTGCGGATGGTTGTAGAAAGCAGGCATGGGCGGCACCATCGCGACCCCCATGCGAGAAAGGGCGAGCATGTTTTCCAGATGGATCGTGCTGAGCGGCATTTCACGCGGCACCAGCACCAGTTTGCGCCCTTCTTTCAGCACCACGTCGGCGGCACGGCCAACTAACCCCTCGGCATATCCTGCGCGAATCCCCGCCAGCGTTTTCATACTGCAAGGAATAATGATCATGCCGTCGGTGCGAAATGAGCCGGAAGAGATCGTCGCCGCCTGATCCGCCGGGTTATGGCAGTAATCAGCCAGTCCGGCAACATCTCGCGCACTGTAAGGCGTTTCCAGCTCAATGGTCGTTTTGGCCCACTTAGACATTACCAGGTGTGTTTCTACTGTCGGCATTTGCCGCAGCGCCTGTAGCAACGCAATGCCTAGCGGCGCCCCCGTTGCGCCAGTCATCCCCACAATCAGTCTCATTCATCACTCCATTTTTGTTCGTATACGAACGTTTTAGATAAAATACGCTACCCGGAATACCTGGACAAGCTTCATTCCCCATAGCCGCACGGAGAGCTAAAAGATTGAGCATTATAAAAATTGCTACAACCCGTTATGATAGCAACAGATATTTTTCCAGGAGCGCACATGGAGTTACGAAACACAGCGTTTCATCTGTTACGTCAGCTTTTTCAACAGCATACGTCCCGCTGGCAGCACGAATTACCGGAACTGACCAAGCCACAGTATGCGGTAATGCGCGCTATTGCTGAGCATCCAGGCATTGAGCAGATTGCCCTAATGGAGGCGGCGGTCAGTACAAAAGCGACGCTGGCGGAGATGCTAAGCCGAATGGAAAGCCGGGGACTGGTGACGCGGGAAAGCGATCCACAAGATAAACGCCGCCGCTTTGTTTATCTCACTGGCGAAGGAGAAACGCTGCTGACCGGCGCCATGCCGTTGGGGGATCGTGTGGATGATGAATTTTTAGGGCGCCTGAGCGACGATGAGCGTGAGCAGTTCACGCAGCTGGTGCGTAAGATGATGGGGTAAAGTCAGCCTGGGATATTTTTATCGGCCCGATAAGTAAAGCGCCATCGGGCAATAAGTGCCGGATGACGGCTACGAATTGACGGCCAAAGAAAAAGGCCAGTCTCACGACTGGCCTTTTTTTGACGAATAATCACTTACTCACGGAACAGCGCTTCGATATTCAGCCCCTGAGTCTGCAAAATTTCGCGCAGACGACGCAGGCCTTCAACCTGAATCTGACGAACACGTTCACGGGTGAGACCAATTTCACGCCCCACATCTTCCAGTGTCGCCGCTTCATACCCCAGCAGACCGAAACGACGTGCCAGCACTTCACGCTGTTTGGCGTTCAGTTCGAACAGCCATTTGACGATACTCTGTTTCATATCATCATCTTGCGTGGTGTCTTCCGGGCCGTTCTCTTTTTCATCGGCCAGGATATCCAGCAACGCTTTTTCGGAATCACCACCCAGCGGGGTGTCTACCGAGGTTATGCGCTCGTTGAGACGAAGCATACGGCTGACGTCATCAACCGGTTTATCCAGTTGCTCTGCTATCTCTTCCGCGCTCGGTTCGTGATCCAGTTTATGCGACAACTCTCGTGCGGTACGCAGATAGACGTTCAGCTCTTTAACAATGTGAATCGGCAGTCGAATCGTACGGGTTTGGTTCATAATGGCCCGTTCGATCGTCTGGCGAATCCACCAGGTAGCGTATGTTGAGAAACGGAACCCACGTTCAGGGTCAAACTTCTCGACGGCACGGATAAGCCCCAGATTGCCCTCTTCAATCAGGTCCAGCAACGCCAGTCCACGATTGCCATAACGGCGGGCAATTTTTACCACCAGACGCAAGTTACTCTCAATCATGCGACGGCGAGAGGCAACATCTCCACGCAGTGCGCGACGCGCAAAATAAACTTCTTCTTCGGCCGTTAACAGTGGCGAATAACCAATCTCACCAAGGTAAAGCTGAGTCGCGTCCAACACACGCTGTGTGGCCCCTTGCGATAACAGCTCCTCTTCAGCCAGGTCGTTATCACTGGGTTCCTCTTCACTCAAGGCTTTTTCGTCAAAAGCCTCTACTCCGTTCTCATCAAATTCCGCGTCTTCATTTAAATCATGAACTTTCAGCGTATTCTGACTCATAAGGTGGCTCCTACCCGTGATCCCTGGACGGAACTAGCAAGTGCAAGCCTGGTTCCGCCGAATTATCGCTGCGGTAAATAGCGCAGCGGGTTTACGGATTTCCCCTTGTAACGAATTTCAAAATGCAAGCGTGTAGAACTGGTTCCGGTGCTACCCATGGTAGCGATTTTTTGCCCCGCCTTAACTTCTTGTTGTTCCCGGACCAGCATCGTATCGTTATGGGCGTAGGCACTCAGGTAATCATCGTTGTGTTTGATGATAATAAGATTACCGTAACCGCGCAGCGCGTTACCGGCATATACGACGCGTCCATCTGCGGTCGCGACAATAGCCTGTCCTTTACTGCCTGCAATGTCGATCCCTTTGTTGCCACCTTCGGTAGCCGCGAAGTTTTCGATCACTTTGCCCTCAGTCGGCCAGCGCCATGTGGAGATTGGCGAACTGGTTGACGTACTGCTTGCAGTCGGTTCGGTTGTGCTCGCTGTTGGTGCCGTTACAGGCGCTGTGACCACGGTCCCAGCAGGCTTGTTGTTCGGCAACATTTTATTAGCACTTTGTTCACCTGAATCCTCAGAATACGTAATTGTCGGTTTCGACGCAACTACAACGGTGGAATTTTGTGCAGGTTTGGTCACAACTCCTTGCTCTACTGCATCCGCCTGCGTAATCGCGTTGCCGCCGGTAATTGGCGTGCCTGAGGCATTGCCGACCTGGAGCGTTTGCCCCACATTCAGGCCGTATGGGGCCGGAACGTTGTTACGCTGAGCAAGGTCGCGGAAATCGTTCCCGGTGATCCAGGCGATATAAAAAAGCGTGTCGCCTTTTTTAACGGTGTATGTGCTGCCACCGGTGTAGCTGCCTTTCGGAATGTTCCCATACTGGCGGTTGTACACGATACGGCCATTTTCCATTTGCACAGGCTGCTCAGCGACCGGCTGGATCTGCCGGGACTGGGCAACCGGTTGAACAGGCTGCACGGGCTGAATCTGCGGCGTTTGTTGCGCCGTTGTCCCCATTTTGGGCGGCGGCGTGATCAGCATCCCGGAGCTGGTGCTCGACGGGGCATTACCATTAACTGAGCTTACCGGCGCAGGAGGATTCGAAGAATTGGAACAACCTGCCAGCCATAGCGAAACCAGCGACAATGCCGCAATGCGGCTAACGGTGAATTTTGGGCTTCCCGCGCTCATTTATCCCCCAGGAAAAATTTGGTTAACAACCAGTGACGTAATAACCGTGCAAGGCATCGGCCTGGACGCTGGAAACGTCCCCACAATACGCTTACCCTTTATAAAATAACCAGGAAAAATCCGGGTATTAAAGGATGCTTAAGCGAGTTCGCCTTTCACTAAAGGCACAAAGCGGACGGCCTCCACGGTATCGATAATAAATTCGCCTCCCCGGCGACGCACCCGTTTCAAGAACTGATGCTCCTCACCCACGGGTAAAACGAGAATCCCGCCTTCATCCAGTTGCGTCATTAACGCCGTCGGAATTTCCGGCGGAGCTGCCGTCACGATGATGGCGTCAAACGGGGCGCGAGCCTGCCAACCTTGCCATCCATCGCCATGACGAGTTGAAACATTGTGTAAATCAAGCTGTTTCAGGCGACGACGCGCCTGCCATTGCAGCCCTTTAATGCGCTCCACCGAGCACACATGCTGTACCAGATGCGCGAGAATCGCTGTCTGATACCCGGAGCCGGTGCCGATCTCCAGCACTCTGGATTGCGGCGTCAGCTCAAGCAATTCTGTCATTCGCGCCACCATATAGGGCTGCGAAATGGTCTGCCCCTGGCCAATCGGCAAAGCGATATTGTCCCAGGCTTTATGTTCAAACGCTTCATCAATAAACTTTTCACGCGGGACGGCGGCAAGCGCATCCAGCACTTGCTCATCTTTGATGCCCTGAGCGCGCAATTGTTCAAGAAGAGTGTGTACGCGTCTGCTTACCATTGCGCGTCAACTCCCACGCTGTCTAACCAGTCCGAAACCACATCATGCGCGCTATACGCCGTTAAATCCACATGCAGCGGGGTAACGGAGACATAGCCCTCATCCACCGCTGCAAAATCGGTGTCCGGCCCGGCGTCGCATTTGCCGCCCGGCGGGCCGATCCAGTACAGCGTGTTGCCGCGCGGGTCCTGCTGTGGAATAACCTGATCGGCCGGATGGCGGCTGCCGCAGCGGGTTACGCGAATGCCTTTGATTTGATCCAGCGGCAGATCCGGGACATTGATATTCAGAATGCGTCCGGTACGCAGCGGCTCCCGACGTAATGCACGCAAAATAGAGCAGGTTACCGCTGCCGCCGTCTCATAGTGCTGATGGCCGTCAAGCGATACCGCCAGCGCGGGAAAACCCAGGTGACGGCCCTCCATCGCTGCGGCGACGGTCCCGGAATAGATGACATCATCGCCCAGATTAGGGCCCGCGTTAATGCCTGAAACCACAATATCCGGGCGCGGACGCATCAGCGCGTTCACGCCCAGGTAGACGCAGTCGGTCGGTGTGCCCATCTGCACGGCGATATCGCCGTTATCAAAGGTAAAGGTACGAAGCGAGGATTCCAGCGTCAGCGAGTTTGACGCGCCACTGCGGTTACGATCCGGGGCGACGACCTGTACGTCAGCAAACTCACGCAGCGCTTTCGCCAGCGTTTGTATACCGGGCGCGTGGACCCCATCATCGTTACTCAGCAATATGCGCATAATCACCCATTGTGTTAATCAGTTCCCTTACGACGCTGGTGGCGAAACTGCCTGCCGGTAGCCAGAAGCGCAGCTCAACGGTGACGTCATCCCACCAGTTCCAGCGTAATTGTTGCGGATAGAGCAGCATCGCCCTGCGCGCCGCTTCAACCTTTTCGCGCAGCAGTAACGATTGCAGTTCACTCTCATCCGCAATGGCAGCCTCTTCAAACGCCAGCGCGTCGCGCAGGGTTCCCCACTCGCCGCTACCGGGAAGCGCCGCCGTAATCATCAGTTCTTTTTCGTCAACGCGACGCTGCAATTCCGCCTGTTCTTCCTGCGTGGCCACAAACCAGCTCCCGCGCCCCGCTAATTGTAGCGCATCGCCATCAACAACTTGATTAAAGTCTGGTTTTTTCACGCGTTCGTTGACGATCTGATTAAACAACGCACTGCGGGCCGCCGACAACCAAAAACTGCGTTTATTGCGATCGCGCACCGGCGCATTGCTTTGCGCCCAGCGCAGCGCGCCTTGCAGGTTGCTGCCGCCAATGCCGAATCGCTGCGCGCCAAAATAGTTTGGTACGCCGCGCGTATTGATGGCCTGTAGCCGGGCTTCGACATCATCACGATGGCTGACTTCACGCAGCACCAGCGTAAACGCGTTGCCCTTCAGCGCGCCTAAACGCAGCTTACGTTTGTGACGAGCGTACTCCAGCACTTTACAGCCTTCAATCTGGAATGCGCTCAGGTCTGGCATCTCTTTGCCCGGCACGCGCGCACACAGCCACTGTTCAGTGACGGCATGCTTGTCTTTCTGCCCGGCAAAGCTCACTTCACGGGCATGAATTTTAAGGAATTTCGCCAGCGCATCGGCCACAAAACGGGTGTTACAACCGTTTTTCAGAATGCGAACCAGAATATGTTCGCCTTCGCCATCTGGCTCAAAACCTAAATCTTCAACCACCACAAAATCTTCCGGGTTCGCTTTAAGCAGCCCGGTGCCCTGCGGCTTTCCGTGGAGGTACGTCAGGTTTTCAAACTCGGTCATTTCGCGGCCTTAATCAGTAACGCCACCGCTTCACAGGCAATCCCTTCCCCACGCCCGGTGAACCCGAGTTTCTCCGTGGTGGTCGCCTTGACGTTGACATCATCCATATGACAACCAAGATCTTCCGCGATAAACACGCGCATTTGCGGGATATGCGGCAGCATCTTCGGCGCCTGGGCGATAATGGTCACGTCCACGTTACCAAGGGTATAGCCTTTGGCCTGAATGCGTCGCCATGCTTCCCGCAGCAATTCGCGGCTGTCCGCGCCTTTAAAGGCCGGATCGGTATCCGGGAAAAGTTTGCCGATATCGCCAAGCGCCGCCGCGCCGAGCAGCGCATCGGTCAGCGCATGCAGCGCCACGTCGCCATCAGAATGCGCCAGCAGCCCTTTGTCATACGGGATGCGCACGCCACCAATGATAATTGGGCCTTCTCCGCCAAAAGCGTGTACGTCAAAACCGTGTCCGATTCGCATTATGCATTCTCCTGATATACACATCATCCTTCAAGCTGCCTCTTTGTTAGCTGCCTTTGTTCACCCCAGTCACTTACTTATGTAAGCTCCTGGGGATGCACTCAGTTGCCGCCTCGATGCAGCCTGAATGATTTTGTGTCTAGATTGTTCGGGTCAGATAAAATTCCGCAAGCGCCAGATCTTCCGGGCGGGTGACTTTTATATTATCAGCCCGGCCTTCAACCAGTTGGGGATGAAAACCGCAATACTCCAGCGCGGACGCCTCATCGGTAATGGTCGCGCCTTCGTTCAGCGCACGGCTCAGGCAATCATGCAGCAGCTCGCGTGGGAAGAATTGCGGCGTTAACGCGTGCCACAGGTCGGTACGCTCTACGGTATGCGCAATGGCGGCTTTACCCGGCTCGGCGCGTTTCATGGTGTCGCGTACCGGAGCGGCGAGGATTCCGCCCGTGCGGCTGGTTTCGCTAAGCGAGAGCAGACGCGCCAGGTCATCCTGATGCAGACAAGGCCGGGCGGCGTCATGCACCAGCACCCACTGCGCGTCACCGGCCGCCCGTAAGCCTGCCAGTACGGAATCGGCGCGTTCGTCGCCCCCGTCCACGACGGTGACCTGCGGATGTTGCGCCAGAGGAAGTTCGGCGAAGCGGCTGTCGCCAGGGCTGATTGCGATAACGACGCGCGTCACCCGGGGATGCGCCAGCAGCGCATGCACCGAGTGTTCAAGAATGGTTTTATTGCCAATAGAGAGATATTGCTTAGGACATTCCGTTTGCATTCGGCGGCCAAATCCGGCAGCCGGTACCACAGCGCAAACGTCCAATAAAGTGGCTGCCATGTCATTTCCTGGGCTGATTTATCGATTAGTTTGCCCCGCAGCCTGAGCACGTTTAGACGCGTCAGGCACCAGACGGTAAAAAGTTTCGCCCGGTTTGGTCATGCTGAGTTCATTACGCGCGCGCTCCTCGATCGCTTCCTGGCCGCCATTGAGATCGTCAATTTCGGCGAAAAGCTGATCGTTACGCGCTTTAAGTTTCGCATTCGTAGCTTGCTGCGCAGCCACATCATCGTTGACGCGGCTGTAGTCATGTATGCCGTTCTTACCGAACCACAGCGAATACTGCAACCAGACCAGTAAAGTCAGCAGCAGCAGCGTTAGTTTACCCATCCTGCCCCCTGAAAAACGGCACCATCATCCCATAACTTTCCCAGAGACTCTACTCTGAGGCGGGAATGCCGCGACAACGCGGGCAAATGTACCACATTTATCCGCCGATCCGCATATCTCGTGCAGGGAGAACATAATCTTATTGTTGGTTACGGTTTGAATTATGGCCACTCTCGCCCGTCATGAAAAGGGAGGGCTGACCTACCCCAACAGCCACATGAAGAGCGCGCCAAACATCGCGCCTACCGTTAATAGCGTAGCCGTAATGCTGTAGAACAGTTTGCCGCTCATGATTGAATGCAGGGCCACGCCGACCACAACCGCAACGGGCATGAGCGCCAGGAAGAAGGGCCAGGTATAGAGGAAGAAAAACAGCGTGTTAGGGCCATAGATGAGAAAGGGAATTCCCAACGCCAGCAGCCACGAGGCAAAACCGACCACGGCGCCCGGCAGTGACCAGGTTGTGTCGTCGTCGGTCGTGAGGGCATCTGACCTTGTGATAGTAATGTTATGGCTATTACGCATATCGAATCCTGTAACCTTGACTCACCGGGCATACAAGCCCGGCGGTGTCTCAGGATCTGATAATATCGCCCTGTCTCAGTAGATCTAATAATTGGGCAACCAAATTTGTTACTAATTGTTCACCATCCAGATGAACTTCAGGCGATTCAGGCGTTTCATATACCGAATCAATGCCGGTGAAATTACGCAGTTCACCCGCCCTGGCCTTCTTGTACAGCCCTTTAGGATCGCGCGCTTCACAGGTTGCCAGCGGCGTATCGACAAAAACCTCGATAAACCGCCCCTCCCCGATGCGCTCGCGCACCATCTGCCGCTCCGCGCGATGCGGCGAAATAAACGCCGTCAGCACCACCAGCCCGGCATCCACCATCAGGTTCGCAACCTCCCCCACCCGGCGGATATTCTCTTTACGGTCTGCGTCGCTAAAGCCAAGATCGCTGCACAGGCCGTGACGGACATTATCGCCATCCAGCAGCCAGGTGCTGACACCCAGCTTATGCAGGGCCTCTTCCAGCGCGCCTGCAATCGTCGATTTCCCCGAACCGGAAAGTCCCGTAAACCAGACCACTGCCCCTTTATGCCCATGCAGCGCTTCACGATCTTCGCGCGTTACCGCATGGGCATGCCAGACGACGTTTTCGTCATGCAGCGCCATTACTTGCCTCCCAGCAAATCACGCGCGCCCCAGTGCGGGAAGTGGCGACGGATCAGCGCGTTCAGTTCCAGCTCAAAGGCGCTGAACCCGGAAGGCGTCGCGGCGGTGCGCTCAATAGGCTCACGCACCAGCCCCGCGCCAACGGTCACGTTGGACAGCCGGTCGATGATGATTAACCCGCCAGTGACCGGGTTCTGCTGGTATGTATCCAGCACTAACGGTTCGTCAAAAGTCAGTTCGACCAGGCCGATACCGTTCAACGGCAGGCTTTCCACCTCGCGCTGGGTCAGGTTGTTGATATCAACCTGATGGCGAATGGCATCGACGCGCGCACGGGTCTTTTTACCGGCAATCTTGATGTCATAACTCTGCCCGGCCGACAGCGGTTGTTCCGCCATCCATACCACATCAACGGCGGCGCTCTGTACGGCTGGCAGGTTTTCGCCTGCATCCAGCAACAGATCGCCACGGCTGATGTCAATCTCATCTTTCAGCACCAGCGTAATCGCTTCACCGGCGTGCGCCTCTTGCAGATCGCCATCAAAGGTGACGATGCGCGCCACGTTGGATTCAACGCCGGACGGCAGAACTTTGACACGCTGCCCAACCTTCACGCTGCCGGAGGCCAGCGTTCCGGCATAACCACGGAAATCGAGGTTCGGACGGTTCACATACTGTACCGGGAAGCGCATCGGCTGGGTGTCAACAACCCGCTGGATCTCAACCGTCTCCAGCACTTCCAGCAGCGTCGGGCCGTTGTACCACGGCATACTGGCGCTCTGGGTCGCGACGTTATCCCCTTCCAGCGCAGAGAGCGGCACAAAGCGGATGTCCAGGTTCCCCGGCAGTTGCCCGGCAAACGTCAGGTAATCTTCGCGAATACGGGCGAACGTCTCCTCGCTGAACCCCACCAGATCCATCTTGTTGATCGCCACCACCAGGTGTTTAATGCCCAGCAGCGTAGAGATAAAACTGTGGCGGCGGGTCTGATCCAGCACGCCTTTGCGGGCGTCGATCAGCAGGATCGCCAGATCGCAGGTCGATGCGCCGGTCGCCATGTTACGCGTGTACTGCTCGTGCCCTGGCGTGTCGGCAATAATAAATTTGCGTTTCTCGGTCGAGAAATAGCGGTATGCCACATCAATGGTAATTCCCTGCTCGCGCTCAGCCTGCAACCCGTCGACCAGCAGCGCCAGATCGAGTTTTTCACCCTGGGTGCCATGACGCTTACTGTCGTTATGCAGCGACGAGAGCTGATCTTCATAAATCTGACGCGTATCGTGCAGCAGTCGGCCAATCAGCGTGCTTTTACCGTCATCGACGCTGCCGCAGGTCAAGAAGCGCAGCAGGCTTTTGTGTTGCTGGGCAACCATCCAGGCTTCGACGCCGCCTTCATTAGCGATTTGTTGTGCAAGTGTGGTGTTCATGGCGGCTCCTTAGAAATACCCCTGACGTTTCTTCAGCTCCATTGAGCCCGCCTGGTCGCGGTCAATCACGCGCCCCTGACGTTCACTGGTGGTCGAGACCAGCATCTCTTCAATAATTTCCGGCAGCGTCTGCGCGCTGGATTCCACCGCTCCCGTGAGCGGCCAGCAGCCGAGGGTACGGAAACGCACCATGCGTTTTTTGATCACCTCGCCGGGTTGCAGGTCAATACGATCGTCATCGATCATCATCAGCATGCCGTCGCGCTCCAGCACCGGGCGCTCAGCGGCCAGGTACAGCGGCACGATCTCGATATTTTCCAGCCAGATGTACTGCCAGATATCTTGTTCGGTCCAGTTAGAGAGCGGGAAAACGCGGATGCTTTCGCCTTTGTTAATCTGCCCGTTGTAGTTGTGCCATAGCTCCGGGCGCTGGTTTTTCGGATCCCAGCGGTGAAAGCGGTCGCGGAAGGAGTAAATACGCTCTTTGGCGCGCGACTTCTCTTCGTCGCGGCGCGCGCCGCCGAACGCGGCGTCAAAGCCATATTTATCCAACGCCTGTTTCAACCCTTCGGTTTTCATAATATCGGTGTGTTTAGCGCTGCCGTGAACGAACGGGTTAATCCCCATCGCCACCCCTTCCGGGTTTTTATGCACCAGCAGTTCACAACCGTAGGCCTTTGCGGTGCGATCGCGGAATTCGTACATCTCACGAAACTTCCAGCCGGTATCAACGTGCAGCAGCGGAAACGGCAACGTACCTGGATAAAACGCTTTACGCGCCAGATGCAGCATGACGCTGGAATCTTTACCGATGGAATACATCATCACCGGATTAGAAAATTCGGCGGCCACCTCGCGAATGATATGGATGCTTTCCGCTTCCAGCTGCCGCAGGTGGGTGAGTCGTTTTTGGTCCATAACCGTTCCTTTGCAATACCGCTATTTTGCTAAACATTCAGATAACACGACTATAGGGAGCGCGGGAGAACGAATGAAATTACGAATTGGAATGAGTAGTTCCTCAAAGGAATAACGATTTGAGAAAGCAAATATCAAAAAGTGCTTAACCCACCGAATTTAGGGCATTTCAGAGCAAATGAAATTGTTTTACGGCAATCACGGTTTCATACTAAGCGGGTAAAAATTTCTGCTCTGTATTTAAGGACTCACTATGTTTTCCGCATCGCGCCTCCGTGTAGCGCTCCTGGCGCTCGGCGTATGCTTTATCCTTCCCGCGCAGGCAACGTCACCGAAGCCTGGCGATATCGCCACTATTCAGGCACGACACATTGCAACATTCTTTCCCGGCAGAATGACCGGAACACCGGCGGAGATGCTCTCTGCCGATTATTTACGTCAGCAATTTGAGCAGATGGGATATCGCAGCGATATCCGAACATTTAATAGCCGCTATATTTATACCGCCAGGAATAATCGCAAGAACTGGCATAACGTGACGGGCAGTACCGTTATTGCGGCGCACGAAGGGAAAGCGCCGCAACAAATTATTATTATGGCGCACCTGGATACCTATGCGCCGCTGAGCGATGCCGATACCGACGCCAATCTCGGCGGTTTAACCTTGCAGGGCATTGACGATAACGCCGCCGGGCTGGGCGTGATGCTGGAACTGGCTGAACGCCTGAAAGACATCCCGACGCAGTACGGCATCCGCTTTATCGCCACCAGCGGTGAAGAAGAGGGAAAACTGGGCGCAGAAAACCTGCTTAAGCGGATGAGCGCCGCTGAGAAGAAAAATACGCTGCTGGTAATTAACCTTGATAACCTGATTGTCGGCGACAAACTCTACTTCAACAGCGGGCAGCAAACGCCGGAAGCCGTACGCAAACTGACGCGCGACCGGGCGCTGGCGATTGCGCGCAGCCACGGTATCGCCGCCGCGACCAATCCGGGTCTGAACAAGGATTACCCGAAAGGCACAGGCTGCTGCAACGACGCCGAAGTCTTCGATAAAGCCGGTATTTCCGTGCTGTCGGTTGAAGCCACCAACTGGAATCTGGGGAAAAAAGACGGCTATCAGCAGCGTGCGAAAACGCCTTCATTCCCGGCCGGAAACAGCTGGCACGATGTGCGTCTGGATAACCAACAGCACATCGACAAGGCGCTACCAGGAAGAATTGAACACCGCAGTCGCGATGTCGTGCGCATCATGTTGCCGCTGGTAAAAGAACTGGCGAAAGCCGGTAAAGCCTGATGTGTCGCCCGGTGGCGGCTACGCCTTACCGGGCCTACAGAGCTGCACTTGCCGGATGGCGGCATAAATGCCTTATCAGGCCTACAAACACTGTCTTGTAGGCCTGATAAGCTAGCGCCATCAGGCAAAACAATCACCCTTCGTGCTGTCTGGTAGGCCTGATAAGCGCAGCGCCATCAGGCAAACAATCACCCTTCGTGCAGCCCGCACTCGCGCTTCAGCCCGAAGAATCGCGTCTCTTCTTCCGCCATGCCGGGCTCCCATTTACGGGTGGTGTGGGTATCGCCAACCGACAGATAGCCCTGATCCCATAGCGGATGGTATTTCAGACCGTGTTTTTGCAGATACTGGTACACCGTCCGGTTATCCCAGTCGATGATGGGCAGCACTTTAAAAACACCACGCTGAATCGCCAGCACTGGCAGATGCGCCCGGCTCCCGGATTGTTCGCGGCGCAGGCCAGCAAACCACGTTTGCGCGTTAAGCTCTTTTAACGCCCGGTTCATCGGCTCGACTTTGTTGATGTCATTGTATTTCTCAATGCCCTCAACGCCTTGCTCCCACAGTTTACCGTAGCGGGCTTCCTGCCAGGCCGCGCTTTCCGTCGCACGATAGACTTTCAGGTTCAGGTTCAGCTTTTCCGTCAGCTCATCAATAAACTGGTAGGTTTCCGGGAACAGATAGCCGGTATCGGTCAGGATAACCGGAATATCCGGGCGAATCTGGTTAACCAGATGCAGGCTGACCGCCGCCTGAATACCAAAGCTCGACGAGAGCACGTATTCACCGGGTAGATTCTCCAGCGCCCACGCCACGCGTCCTTCAGCATCCAACTTTTCCAGCTGCGCGTTGGTTTCAGCCAGCGCCATGACGCGCTCGACTTTCGGCAATTCATTCAGGGCGTTTAGATCGAGTACGGACATAAGTTCCTCACTGTTTGCCTTGCCTGATGGCGCTGCGCTTATCAGGCCTACCGTCTACGTAGGCCGGATAAGGCATTTATGCCGCCATCCGGCGATGCACGTTATTCCCAGAAATCCCGGGCGGGATCGAGCACCGGGCGAATGATGCCCGCACGCACCGTAAAGTCGCCGAAGCCTTCACCCGCTTCGCGCTCTTTTACCCAGCGCCCAATCAGTTCATCCAGCGACGCCAGAATTTCCGGCTCGGTAATGTTCTCTTTGAACATACGCGGGATACGCGTTCCGATGCGATTGCCGCCCAGATGCAGGTTATAACGACCCGGCGCTTTCCCCACCAGGCCGACTTCCGCCAGCATGGCGCGTCCGCAGCCATTTGGGCAGCCCGTCACGCGCAGCACGATGTGCTCATCGCTCACGCCGTGGTGGGTCATCAACGCGTCCACTTTATCGACAAAGGTCGGCAGGAAACGCTCCGCTTCCGCCATCGCCAGCGGGCAGGTCGGGAACGATACGCAGGCCATCGAGTTTTCACGCTGCGACGTGACCGCATTCATCAGGCCGTGGTTGCGCGCCAGTTTTTCAATCTTCGCTTTCTGGCTTTCCGGCACGCCGGCAATGATCAGGTTCTGGTTGGCGGTAATACGGAATTCGCCCTTGTGGATCTTCGCGATCTCCAGCAGACCGGTTTTCAGCGGGCGCCCCGGATAATCCAGAATACGGCCATTCTCAATAAACAGCGTCAGGTGCCATTTGTTGTCGATGCCTTTCACCCAACCGATGCGATCGCCGCGCCCGGTAAATTCATACGGGCGGATCGGTTCAAATTTGATGCCTGCACGACGCTCGACTTCCGCCTTGAACGTCTCGACCCCAACACGCTCCAGAGTGTATTTGGTTTTGGCGTTTTTACGATCGGTACGATTACCCCAGTCGCGCTGAGTCGTCACCACCGCTTCCGCCACCGCCAGGGTATGCTCCAGCGGCAGATAGCCGAACTCGCTCGCGGTGCGGGCATACGTTTTCTTGTTCCCGTGCTCAAGGGAAAGCCCGCCGCCGACCAGCAGGTTAAAGCCCACCAGCTTGCCGTTTTCCGCCACGGCGACAAAGTTCATGTCGTTGGCGTGCAGATCGATGTCGTTCTGCGGCGGGATCACCACGGTCGTTTTGAACTTACGCGGCAGATAGGTCTGGCCGAGGATCGGCTCCTCATCCGTTGTGGCGACCTTTTCCTGATCAAGCCAGATCTCCGCATAGGCGCGGGTGCGCGGCAGCAAATGCTCGGAGATCTTTTTCGCCCACTCATAGGCTTCGGCATGCAGCTCAGACTCATACGGGTTAGAGGTGCACAGCACGTTACGGTTCATGTCGTTGGCGGTCGCCAGCGCGTCCAGCCCAACGGAGTGCAGCATCTGATGTACCGGCTTCACGTTCTTTTTCAGAATGCCGTGGAACTGGAAGGTCTGACGGTTAGTCAGGCGAATGCTGCCGTAAATCGTATTTTCAGCGGCGAATTTATCGATCGCCTGCCACTGTCTGGTGGTGATAACCCCACCCGGCAGACGGCAACGCAGCAGCATCGCATGACGTGGCTCCAGCTTCTGCTCGGCGCGCTCGGCGCGAATGTCACGGTCATCCTGCTGGTACATACCGTGAAAACGGATCAGCAGAAAGTTGTCGCCTTTAAAACCGCCGGTCAGTCCGTCATTCAAATCTTCAGCAATGGTGCCGCGCAGGTAGTTGCTCTCAAGCTTCATGCGCTCGGCATCTGCCAGTTTACCTTCGACCACCAGTGGGCCTGGATGTTTTTCGCTCATTAGTAGACATCTCGCTGATAACGGCGCTCAACGCGCAGCTCACTTAAAAATTCATCCGCCGCTTCGGCATCCATACCGCCGAATTCGGCAATCACTTCCAGCAGTGCCTGCTCAACGTCTTTCGCCATGCGATTGGCGTCGCCGCAGACATAAATGTGCGCGCCGTCATTAATCCAGCGCCACAGCTCTGCGCCCTGTTCGCGCAGTTTGTCTTGTACGTATATTTTTTCTTTTTGATCGCGGGACCAGGCCAGATCGATGCGGCTCAGGACGCCCTCTTTGACGTAGCGCTGCCATTCCACCTGGTAGAGGAAATCTTCGGTAAAGTGCGGGTTGCCAAAGAACAACCAGTTTTTACCCGGCGCTTCATCTGCCGCCCGCTGCTGCATAAAGGCGCGGAAAGGGGCGATCCCGGTGCCTGGACCTATCATGATCACCGGTGTTTCCGGGTTGGCCGGCAGACGGAAATTATCGTTGTGTTCGATAAATACGCGCACTTCCCCTTCTTCTTCCACGCGGTCGGCCAGGAAGCTTGATGCCCCGCCCGCCCGCGCCCGGCCTTCTATTTCATAACGCACGGCGCCTACGGTGATATGCACTTCGCTCTCGACTTCCGCCTGGGAAGAGGCTATCGAGTAAAGACGCGGCGTTAGCGGGCGCAGCAGCCCCACCAGCGCGTCAGCATCCAGCTGAGCCGGAGAGAAACGCAACATATCAACGACAGGCGTCGTCGCGGCGTAATGCTGCAACTGGGCTTTATCACCCACCAGCGGCAACAGCGATTCGCTGCGGGTCAGCATGGCGTAGTTTTCCACGATATTGGCGGTGTTCACCGTCAGCTCAAAATGCCACTGCAAGGCTTCGGCAAGCGGCAGCACCTTACCGTTAACGGTGACCGGCTCCGTGCCTTTCAGCCAGACCAGTTCGACGATCTCTTTGACCAGTTCAGGATCGTTCTGATACCAGACGCCCAGGGCATCGCCCGGCTGATAACGCAGGCCAGAATCGCCCAGATCGATTTCGATATGGCGCACATCTTTTTCCGAGTCGCGGCCGGTGATTTTCTGATTGACGGCGAGCGAGGCGCTCAGCGGCGCTTCTTTGGTATAAGGGCTGGAATGCACGTCATTCACGGCCCCCGTTGCCGCGACAGCGACCTGCGCTGCCGATGCGCTCGGCGCACGCGCTTTCAGTACGTCAACAACGCGAGCCCGCCATTCTTGTGCCGCAGCCTGATATTCCACATCCGCATCGACGCGATCGAGCAGACGCTCACCCCCTAGTTCCGCCAGCTTGCTGTCGAAATCTTTACCCGCCTGGCAGAAAAATTCATAGGAGGTATCACCGAGGCCAAAGACGGCGAAGGCGGTGTTGTCGAGCTTCGGCGCTTTTTTAGAGAACAGAAACTTACGCAGCGCAACGGCTTCTTCCGGCGGTTCGCCTTCGCCCTGCGTGGACGCGACCACGATCAGCAGCTTTTCATTGGCGATCTGTTTGAATTTGTAGTCGCCCGCATTAACCAGCGTGACGCTCAGTTTTGCCGCCAGCAGGTCATCTCGCAGGGCTTCCGCCACGCGCCGCGCATTGCCGGTTTGCGATGCAGAAATAAGCGTAATACCCGGCATTTCAGCGACAGGCGCTGGCGTGGCGGCGAGCGTGCCCGGCTGCTGGTTCAGCATTCCCCAGAAATAGCCGGAAACCCAGGCAAGCTGGGTGGGAGAAAGATCGGTTGTGGCCGCCTGAAGGCGTGCCAGTTGCTCCGGGTTTAGCGGAAGCAAAGCGGATGGTGGGGCCTGTGTTGTCATGCGTCGTTATGTTCCAGTAGCAAAGCGGAATTTATGCAAAAAGACCAAACTAGCGATAAGGTTAACGGCGGGGATAATAACAATTAAAGAAGGGATGGAAATAACAAATAACCAAATGGACTAACCTGTTTTAGTTATAGTTATTAACAACAAAAGCGATTAAACAACTTATTGAAATAGAAAGAAATAATTCACAATTCTTGTGTAAATCTCATTATCCGCGCGTCAACGCCGTTTTAGTTAATGATAAAAAATGTGCTTTCCGGTACCCTACGGCGGTTTTTGTATTCTTGAGAGTTAATCATCCATGTCCACCACCTTGTTTAAAGATTTCACCTTTGAAGCCGCTCACCGTCTGCCCCACGTACCGGAAGGGCATAAATGTGGCCGCCTGCATGGTCATTCATTTATGGTGCGCCTTGAAATTACCGGTGACGTCGATCCGCATACCGGTTGGATCATGGATTTCGCCGAACTGAAAGCCGCGTTCAAACCGACGTACGATCGTCTGGATCATTATTATCTGAACGATATTCCAGGTCTGGAAAATCCAACCAGTGAAGTGCTGGCAAAATGGATTTGGGATCAGGTTAAACCTGCCGTACCACTGCTGAGCGCAGTAATGGTGAAAGAGACCTGCACAGCAGGCTGCGTGTATCGCGGCGAGTGATTTTTTCGTTTGTGTCGCGGGTCAATTTTCCTTAAATAACGTTATGTTAGGGTTGTGTTCTCAGGATTTCTGGAGCACAACATGGCTGACGATTTCGATATCATCATCATCGGTGCAGGGATAGCGGGCACTGCTTGTGCTTTACGCTGTGCGCGGGCTGGACTCTCAGTCCTGCTGCTTGAACGCGGTGAGTTTCCCGGCAGCAAAAATCTTTCCGGCGGTCGTTTATATTGTCATGCGCTCGCCGAACTTCTTCCCGACGTTCACCAGTCCGCCCCCCTTGAACGCCGTATCACTCAGGAAAACCTCACACTATTAACCCGTGATGGCGCAACAACCTGGTCCAGCCTGCAACCAGACGGTGACTCATGGAGTCTGCTGCGCGCCCGCTTCGATCCCTGGTTTGTCGCTCAGGCCGAGGCCGCAGGGGTACAGTGCGTTAACGGCGTTACGGTTGAAGCGCTCCATATTGAAGATGGCCGAGTCTGCGGCGTCATGTGCGAAGATGAAACGCTGCGCGCCCGTTATGTCGTACTGGCAGAAGGAGCAAACAGCGTGCTGGCGGAACGGTATGGATTCCTGCCTCGCCCCGCCGCGACATCAATGGCGCTGGGGATCAAGGAGGTGCTGGCGCTGGATAAACAGACGCTTGAAGAGCGCTTCCGATTGTCCGGGGAGGAAGGTGCCGCCATGTTGTTTAGCGGAGAAATTTGCGGCGATCTCCCCGGCGGCGCGTTTCTTTATACCAACCAGGAGACGCTCTCTTTAGGCGTAGTGTGTCCACTCTCTTCTGTTGCGCAGAGCGACATTCCGACAGTCGAAATGCTGGAACGGCTCAAAGCGCATCCGGCGCTGCGTCCTTTGCTCAGAGGCAGCGAAACGCTGGAGTACGGCGCGCATCTGGTGCCGGAAGGCGGCTTACACAGCATGCCCGTCCAGTACGCAGGCGAAGGCTGGCTGCTGACAGGCGATGCGTTGCGCAGCTGCGTCAATACCGGCTTCTCCGTACGCGGTATGGATATGGCGCTCATCGGCGCTCAGGCGGCCGCGCAAACCCTGATTAACGCCTGCCAGAAACATGCGCCGCAAAATCTGTTCCCGGCCTATCATCAGGACATCCGGCACAGTCTGCTGTGGGAGGTTTTGCAGCGCTATCGGGACGTTCCCGCGCTGTTGCAGCGCCCGGGATGGTATCGTCAATGGCCTGCATTAATGCAGGATATTTCTCACGAGCTCTGGCATCAGGGGCATCATCCTGTGCCGCCGCTGCGCCAGATCGTCTGGCGTCATTTTCGCCGTCACGGCCTGCGCCATCTGGCAGGCGATATTATCAGGAGCTTACGATGTCTGTAGCCCGCAACATCTGGCGCCCCGCCGATATTTCCCATATCGTTACGGCTGCCGCTGTCGACAGCAAAACGGCAGAACGGCTGATCACGTCCTGCCCCGCCGGACTCTTTTCCCGCACGCCGGAAGGGGGCCTGCAAGTCGACTTTCGCGGCTGCCTGGAGTGCGGCGCCTGTCGACTACTGTGTGATGAAAAAATGCTGCAACAGTGGCGCTACCCGGCATCTGGGTTTGGCATCACTTACCGATTTGGCTAATTTGATACTCTAAATAATTCGAGTTGCGAGGAAAGCCAACGCACCAGCAAATTGAAGTATGACGAGTATATAAGGATAATCTATGCCCCTGTTACACCTGCTCCGCCAGAATCCGGTGATTGCCGCCGTTAAAGATAACGCCAGCCTACAGTTAGCCATTGATTCCGAATGTCAGTTCATCTCCGTGCTGTACGGGAACATTTGCACCATCAGCGCGATTGTGAAGAAAATAAAAAATGCGGGTAAATATGCGTTTATCCACGTTGATCTGCTGGAGGGGGCGTCAAATAAAGAGGTCGTGATCCAGTTTTTAAAATTGGTCACCGAAGCGGATGGCATCATCAGCACGAAAGCGGCAATGCTGAAAGCCGCCAGAGCGGAAGGTTTTTTCTGTATTCACCGTCTGTTTATCGTTGATTCCATTTCATTTCACAATATTGATAAGCAGGTCGCGCAGTCAAACCCGGACTGTATTGAGATCCTGCCGGGCTGTATGCCGAAAGTGTTGGGCTGGGTGACAGAGAAGATACGCCAGCCGCTGATTGCCGGGGGGCTGGTATGCGATGAAGAAGACGCCCGCAATGCGATGAAAGCCGGTGTGGCGGCGCTTTCCACCACCAATACCGACGTCTGGACGTTAGCGAAACACCTTAATTAAGCCGGGCAATGCCGGATGGCGACGATAAATCGTCTTATCCGGCCTACACGTAGGCCTGATAAGCATAGCGCCATCAGGCATTTTTGTAGCCTACACGTAGGCCTGATAAGCATAGTGCCATCAGGCATTTTGTAGCCTACACGTAGGCCTGATAAGCGTAGCGCCATCAGGCATTTTTGCAGCGGACCAACTCTTCCAGCACCGGTAGCCAGTCATCGACAATCCCGACATCCGCCTGCGCAAAAACCGGCGCGCTGGCATCGTGGTTTATCGCCACAACAAAACGGCTCTGGCGTACTCCGGCCATCAACGCCGCCGCTCCTGACGCGCCAGCCACGATACAGACATCCGGCGACAGCAGATGCCCCGATATTCCAGTCACGCGATCGGCATCAAAACCGCCGTTCATCACCCGCGCACGGCTGTACCCTACCTCAGCATCAAGTGCCTGACCAAGCGCGGTAATCTTATCTGCATCCGCTTCACTTCCCCCTTGCCCAACCACCAGTACGCGCCCGGCGCGTAACAAAGGATGGGTAGCGACGCTATTTACGCTTTCCACCTTATCCAGCCAGTCGGGGGGCGCCGTGGGGGTAATCAGATATTCCGTCATCACAGGTAAGGAATGACCAGAAGCGCTCACCTCCGGCTGTCGCGCCAGCGACAGGCACAAAGGGCGTGCGGTAATTTGCAACGTTGCCGTCAGCGCATTCCCCCAGTGGGATTTTTTCACCAGGCCTTGTCGCACATCCACAGCCTGAACCTGACAGAGGCTACCGCCATGCAGACGCCAGGCGAGTCGCGTTGCCAGTTCATCGCCCGGACTACCTGCCGGAAAGATCAGCATATCAACAGGTGTCCGCAGCCATTGCGCCGCCAGCGCATCCAGCACCTGCTCTGCAACATCCGGCACGGGATCGATAATCCAGCGCTCCAGTTCTGCGGTGCAAAGCGCATTCTCTGCGATCCAGCTCGCCATCGCCGCACACTCATGCGAGTCAGTAATGATGGCAATTTTCATGACGGCATCCTCTGGCGCAAATAATCCGCCCATAGCCTCCGGGCTTTTTCCTGCGCCGTCGCGCCGCTGATAATCGTTGCATGCCGCCGCTGCTCCGGCCTCTCCAGACGCAGGCACTGAACCGCTGGTGTTGTCTCAACCACAACGTTCCGACGCTCGACGTCTGCTTTCGCCGCCGCCAGACGCTGGCGCATCCCCGGTACGGGAAGCGCCACTTCACCACACTGCCTGACAGCGATGACGGCCGGGAGTCGTACCCGACAACGCCGAAGCCCGGTCATCGTTCGCTGTTCAACCACAATAAAAGGAGGCTCAAGCATAAAACGCTCCACCTGGGTAAAACAGGGCCACGCCAGCATTTCAGCAACCAGAAATGGCGTCTGACTGTTCTGACCCTCGCTACTCTGACAGCCCGTTATAACCAGATCCGCACCGTGATTACGCTGCCAGTCGGCAATGTTCCTGGCGATAAATTCGGGAGCAAACCGCAGGTCTGCCGTCGTCTCCAGCAACACCGGCGTCTCAAAACCCAGCGCGACAAAATAACGTAACCAGTGGAGCGCCCGCTCATCGCCGATGCTTAACGCAGTCAACGTCATCTCACAGCCCCCATTGCGCTGAGCCAGCAGCAACGCTGCCGCCGCCTGTTCATCCGCACCTGGGGAGCAACGCAGCAAGGAGACATCCGGGCCGTGGGTATCCGCCGTCGCCGCCTGCCAGTCTTTCTCCGCCAACATACCGGGATCGGGCTCTGCCTTAAACGCTAACAGAATGTTCATTCACACCTCCCTGTCTTTTGTCCACACTCCCGGCAGCCACCAGCGGCAGCGCCTTGGTTTCCGGCGCCCACAGCCAGGTCACCACAAATCCGATGATTAATACCCCAGCCAGCAGTAATAGCGTAACCTGCATTCCCCACTGCGCCAGCGTCCAGGGCAACAAACTGGTGCTGATCGCCGCCCCTAATCGGCTCATTGCCGTGGCAAACCCGACGCCCAGGGAACGAATATCCGTCGGGAAGCTTTCCGCAGGCAGAACCCCCACCAGATTGCTGACGGCAGAAATGGTGGTACTGAACAACACAAACAGCAGCAGCGTCAGGCTGCTTCCCGCCGGTAAACAAGCCATGACGACAAGCGTCGCGGCGAGCAGCATAAAACTGCCGAGCAGAAATTGGCGGTGCGCCAACAGGTGTGTTAACAACAGCCCCAGCAGCGCGCCAACAATCAGCAGCGCGTTAAGCATCAGGCTGGCGGTTAGCGCATTTTCAAGACCGATCGTTTGTGCAATGGTGGGAAGCCAGGTGTAAATCACAAACCACGGGATCACCAGGCAGACAAAGAACACGCTGTTAAACGCGGTTCTTCGCCAGTAATGCGTTGAAAATAGCGTTTTGATATGTCTGCTCGTCGGCGCCGCCACCTCATCGCCGAGCAGCACATGCGTGCCAAAATAGCGGTGCACAATCGCATACGCTTCTGTTATCCGCCCCTGACGCATCAGCCAGCGAGGCGACTCCGGCGTTCCCCAGCGTAAGAACGTAATGCACAGCGCGGGTAATGATGCCGATGCCAGCAGCCAACGCCAGGCATCCAGCGTTTCCTGAATAAAATGATGCCCCACCAGGCTCGCCAGAACATAGCCGATAGTCCACACCACACTGAATGCGCCCAGTAATATTCCCCGATGGCGACGCGGCGCAAATTCAGCCAGCAATGTATGACCAACCGAGTAGTCACCGCCAAGGCCGATACCAATCAGAATGCGCAAGCCAATAAGCTGTTCCGGCGTTGTGGCAAAAAACTGTAGGAAAGAGGCGATGGTTATCAGCATAAAGCTGAAGGTAAAAATTTTCTGACGCCCGATATAATCAGATACCCATCCCAGGATCAGGCTACCGAGAAAAAGTCCAACCAGCGCCGAGCCGCCAATCATCCCTTCCATAAAAGGCGTCAGTTGCATGGCGGGGGTCAGTTGGATCATGGCATAGCCGACGACGCCTAATACATAGCCATCGGTCAAATGCGCGCCGAATGTCAGCGCAGCAATGCGGCAATGAAAACCATTCAGCGGTAAATCATCCATTCGCACCGGTGAAGTGTTCATCGTAGCCCCTTCATTGTCCGGTAAAGTCGCGGCTTCCCGGTTGAGAAGCCGTTTATACGCTTCGCCCTTTAAGCTGCATCAGGCAGCTTAAAGGATTTTGCGTATAACTCTCTATTTTTCAATCGGGTAGATCGTGCCTGTATTCATAATACCGTTTGGATCAAACTGGCGCTTGAGACCTTCCAGCAGCGGCCAGGCGCTACCGTGTTCCAGCTTGCTCCAGTGAACGCGGTGCTTACCAATGCCGTGGTGATGCACCATTGAGCCGCCAAGACGGATCGTCTCTTCGCAGATGATCTTGTTGAGCGGGTTATGGTACTTATCAATCTCCTCTTCCGGCTTGCAGTCCACCACGTTGTAGTCGTACACAAAATACATGTTGGTGCCGTTGATATAGCTGTGAGAAGAGTGGCCGCCCAGCATGGTGATATCGTCCGCATGCGGGAACTCGGTACGGATACGGTTGATCACGCTTTCGTAGATTTGATGGATGCAGCTCCAGCAACCGGATACTTCCGTCGTAAAGCCCATATTGCCGGTTTTCAGGATCTGTACGCGTTCGGCAGCCACTTTTTCCGGCCCCCAGTTCAGATGGTTGAACCAGTTTTCGATAAGTTTGCTGTCCACCCGCTGGCACTGCGGGTAGCGCGCCACGATCTCCGCAATTCCTTCGCCGGTGGCTTGCGCCAGTCGCGGATTGCCTTCAGCCATAAAAATCAGCACACATTTGCCGTCGGCAAAATGCGTGAAGTGCTGGGTTCCATCTTCGGCGTCGTACAGGCGCGCAATGGAGGGGCGATAGCCTTCCACCATGACTTCACGCAGGATGTCGAAACCGGTTTTCATGTCGTCCAGCACATAGCCGTAGTAGAGGTTGTTTTCGGGCGTGAACTTAAAGATTTTCACTGTGACTTCAGTGATGTAGCACAGCGCGCCTTCGTTCCCAATGATGATATGGCGGATATCCGGCCCGGCCGCCCGGCGAGGCACGTTTTTGATGCGGGTAATGGTGCCGTCCGCCAGTACGGCTTCCAGCCCCACCACCATATCTTCAATCGCGCCGTACAGCGTGGAGAACTGGCCGATACTGCGAGTGGCGACCAGACCGCCCATCTGCGCCAGCGGCTTAGACTGCGGCGAGTGCCCGGTGGTATAGCCTTTTTCACGCAGCACGTTTTCCAGAATCTCAAGCGGTACGCCACATTGCGCGGTTGCCTGCATGTTTTCGATATCAATACTCAGGATTTGATTCATCCCTGCGCCGTCCAGCACCACAGAATCTTTGACGACAGTTTCCAGACCGCCTTCCGTCGCAGACGCGCCGGTACGCGGCACGCCATTGATTTTATGCTGGTTCATGAATGCCAGAACGCGAGAGACCTGCTCCGTCGAACCGAGCTTAACCACGGCCGCCGGAATGGGCAACGTGTAAACGCCGTGAATATCCGCATATTTGCGAAAACGGTCAATACTGTTTTTCTTTAATACGGTTTCATCCGTAATAACACGCCCGGAACCCACAATTTCTTTTAACTGGTCAACAATCGCTTCACGGGATAATGACATAATAAATCCTTCCTGATAGTCAATGCAGAATAAAATAAAAAACAGAAACCACCGATATTAAAATTAACGCACCAGATAACCGCCATCGACAACCAAAAGATGACCATTAACATAATTTGATGCCTGACTGGCGAGGAATATCGCCGCCCCCATAAGATCCTGAGTATCACCCCAACGATTGGCCGGAATATGATCCAGTACACGCTGATTAGTTTCCGGGTTACTGCGGGTTGCCAGCGTAATATCAGTGGCATAATAACCCGGCGCAATACCGTTAACCTGAATATTATATTGCCCAAGTTCATCGCAATATGCTTTGGTAAAACCAGCAAGCGCATGCTTGGTTGCTGAATAAGCCGGAGACCACTGCCCGCCAAGATAAGAGAACAAAGAGCAGATATTAATAATTTTCCCGCTATTTTGTGGGATCATAATTTTTGCCGCTTCATAGCTCAGCTCAAACGCCGCGGTCAGGTTAACATCAATCATCGGGTCCCAGTCCGCGCGGCCAAAGTCCAGAACCTTATTCAGCTTACAGATCCCGGCGTTGTTCACCAGAATATCTACCGTGCCAAAACGCTCGCAGCAGGCGGCAATAATCTTCTGCGGCGCGCCTTTCTCGGTGATGTCCACTTGCATGAACGCCACTTCAACACCTTGTGCTTCAATGAGTTCTTTCGTTTCACCGTTATCCTTTACGAAGCTGGGAATAAAAAGGTTGGCTCCGGCTTTCGCCAGCGCCATTGCGAAAGCCTGGCCCAGACCACTGTTCCCGCCCGTTACAATTGCCGTTTTCCCTTTCAGGGAGAAAAAATCCATTGAGAATGCATTGAGAGATTCGATCGACATAGTTGGCTCCAAATTCCTTCAGGCAAAAAAAAAGAAAGGTAACTTCCCCCGCGAGAGGGAAGTTACCTTTCTCATTATCTCTGGTAACTGGCGTAAATTTTTAGCACAACCTCCAGACATCTAATGTGATCGTAATCACAGATGAACCGTTCGCTTTGTAATTATGGTAAAAAACAAGAAGCGTGATTATTCTCACACTATAAGCTGCCCTTCCATGCTATTTCTAACGTAATTACTAGAGACCTGAGAAAAGTAATCCTCCTGAAAAGGCGGCTTACTTTTCTCTTTTTTTTGTCCATTACAAATGGGAATTCGATATGCAACACAACTCATATCGCCGCTGGATAACCCTCGCCATTATTAGTTTTAGCGGTGGCGTCAGTTTTGATCTGGCTTATTTACGCTATATATATCAAATTCCCATGGCAAAATTTATGGGATTTAGCAATACCGAAATAGGGCTAATAATGAGTACCTTTGGTGTTGCTGCTATTATTCTTTATGCGCCCAGCGGAATCATCGCCGATAAATTTTCCCATCGCAAAATGATTACCTCCGCAATGATTATTACCGGACTACTCGGTCTGGTCATGGCGACGTATCCACCGCTATGGGTCATGCTGTGCATTCAGGTCGCGTTCGCAATTACGACAATCCTGATGCTGTGGTCCGTATCCATTAAAGCCGCGTCGCTGCTTGGCGATCACAGTGAACAAGGCAAAATTATGGGCTGGATGGAAGGGCTGCGCGGCGTCGGCGTAATGTCGCTGGCAGTGTTTACCATGTGGGTCTTTTCTCGCTTCGCGCCGGATGACAGCAACAGCCTGAAAACGGTGATTCTGATTTACAGCGTGGTCTATATCCTGCTGGGCATCCTGTGCTGGTTCTTCGTCAGCGATGGTCATCATCACAGCAGCGCGGCGAAAGAAGAGAAAAAATCATTCCAGCTCAGCGATATTCTGGCCGTGTTACGCATCAGCACCACCTGGTATTGCAGTATGGTCATCTTCGGCGTCTTTACGATCTATGCCATCCTCAGCTACTCCACCAACTACCTGACCGAAATGTATGGCATGTCGCTGGTCGCCGCGAGTTACATGGGCATTGTGATCAACAAAATTTTCCGCGCTATCTGTGGCCCACTGGGCGGCATCATTACCACTTACAGCAAAATTAAATCGCCGACGCGCGTCATTCAGCTTCTCTCCATTGTCGGAGCCGTCGCGCTTATTGCGCTGCTGGTCACCAACTCAAATCCGCAGTCTGTCGTGATGGGGATCGGCCTGATTCTGCTGTTGGGCTTCACCTGCTACGCCTCACGCGGGCTTTACTGGGCCTGCCCTGGTGAAGCCAGAACGCCGTCTTACATCATGGGAACGACGGTAGGTATCTGCTCGGTTATCGGTTTTCTGCCCGACGTTTTTGTTTATCCGATCGTAGGCCACTGGCAGGACACGCTCCCGGCAGCGGAAGCCTATCGCAACATGTGGCTGATGGGACTGGCGGCGCTGTGTATGGTGATTCTGTTTACCTTTTTGCTCTTTCGCAAAATTCGTACCGCTAACGCCACACCGGAAAAGATGACATCGCTGGCCGCAGAAGCCTCCGGCGAGTGAAGAGAAAAAATTAAGGAGAATGACAATGTCGAAGAAATACATCATTGGAATTGATGGCGGAAGTCAGAGTACGAAGGTCGTGATGTACGATCTCGAAGGGAATGTGGTGTGCGAAGGGAAAGGATTGTTACAGCCCATGTATACACCCGATGCCAATACGGCAGAACATCCTGATGATGATTTATGGACGTCTTTATGCTCCGCAGGGCAAGACCTGATGAGTCAGTTTTCGGGTGACAGAAAAGACATTGTTGGAATCGGTCTGGGTTCCATCCGTTGCTGTCGCGCATTATTAAAAGCCGACGGCACGCCCGCAGTTCCGCTGATTAGCTGGCAGGACGCGCGCGTAACCCGTCCCTACGAGCATACCAACCACGATGTGGCTTATGTCACCTCATTTTCAGGTTATCTGTCGCATCGCTTAACCGGTGAGTTTAGAGACAATATCGCCAACTACTTTGGGCAGTGGCCGGTGGATTACAAAACCTGGGCGTGGAGCGATGACGATGAGGTGATGAAGAAGTTCAACATTCCGCGCAGGATGCTGTTTGACGTCCAGATGCCGGGAAGCGTGCTCGGTCATCTGACTGAAGCCGCCGCCCTGGCAACGGGTTTCCCTGTCGGCTTGCCCGTGGTCTGCACCACCAGCGACAAACCAGTGGAAGCACTGGGCGCAGGATTGCTGGACGATGAAACCGCAGTTATCTCATTAGGCACCTATATCGCCCTGATGATGAACGGCAAAGCGCTCCCCAAAGATCCGGTCGCTTACTGGCCGATTATGTCTTCTATTCCCGAAACCCTGCTCTATGAAGGCTACGGTATTCGTAAAGGCATGTGGACGGTCAGTTGGCTGCGGGATATGTTGGGCGAATCACTGATTCAGGACGCCAAAGCACAGGGGCTGTCGCCGGAAGATTTACTCAATAAGAAAGCGGCCGGCGTACCTCCTGGCTGTAACGGTTTAATGACGGTTCTCGACTGGCTGACCAATCCCTGGGAACCGTTCAAGCGAGGAATCATGATCGGCTTTGATTCCAGCATGGATTACGCATGGATTTACCGTTCTATTCTGGAGAGCGTTGCGCTGACGCTGAAAAACAACTACGACAATATGTGCAATGAAATGAACCACTTTGCTAAACATGTGATCATCACCGGGGGTGGTTCGAATAGCGACCTGTTTATGCAAATCTTTGCCGATGTGTTCAATCTCCCCGCCAGACGCAATGTGATAAATGGCTGCGCGAGTCTGGGAGCGGCAATTAACACGGCCATAGGGCTTGGTCTGTACCCGAACTATGAGACCGCAGTTGAAAAAATGGTGCGGGTAAAAGATGTGTTTATGCCGATAGAGAGCAATGCCAGACGCTATGACGCACTGAATAAAGGGATTTTCCGCGACTTAACGCAATACACCGATGTGATTTTGAAAAAGTCGTATGAAGTGCTGCATGGCAATCTGGATAACGTCGATTCGATTCAAAGCTGGTCGAACGCGTAGCATTCCTTATCTCGCGTCTTATCCGGCCTGTAAATGGACGGGCGAACGTGCCGGATGGCGACGCGTTGCGTCTTATCCGGCCTACAAATGAGTATGACCGTAGGCCGGGCAAGCGAAGCGCCCCCGGCGAGCACGCTAACGATTTTTTATCACGCAATATTCAGATATTTGTGCGTCTGCATTGATAAGCGCCAGTTACGCGCGATACAGGTTTCAATGCACAGACGCGTCGCGTCTTCTTTCTGGCTGATTGGCTGCAAGGCAATGATTCGCGGCTTATCGTCGCTCAGCGTCGCCAATAGCTCATCCAGCGCTTCAATATCACGGACGCGACCAACAGGGTGCTTGATTTCATTCGCACGCTCCAGCGCCTGCGACAGGACATCATAGCCACCGCGCATATTCACCTTCGGCGAGACCGTCACCCAGGTATTGGGCGTACAGCGCACCTCGTGGGTACCGCTGGTTTCAATCTGACAGCTGAATCCATTCTTCTCGAGTAAATCAGTCAATGGCATCAGGTCATGGATGCAGGGCTCACCGCCGGTGATCACGGCATGACGCGCGGTATACCCCTGTCGGTTTATCACCGCCAGCAGGTCTTCGCTACTTGCCGCGCCCCACTTGTCGCTCTCTTTGGTCTTCGCCAGGATGCTGTACAACGACACTTCCCGATCTTCAAGCTTATCCCAGGTGTGTTTGGTATCGCACCAGGCACAGCCAACCGGGCATCCCTGTAAACGAATAAAAATGGCGGGGACGCCGGTAAAGTAACCCTCACCTTGCAGGGTCTGGAATATCTCGTTAATCGGGTACTGCATAGCATTCTCTGTTAAGGGGATAATCAGTGATTATCGCAGAAAACCTCGCTAAGGTCATGCACAGCAGCTGCGCCAAACGCACGCCATAAAAAAACCCGCCGGAGCGGGTTTTTTACGTTAAGAGTGAAAGCAGGATTACGCCTGACCTTTGATCTCTTTACGACCGTTGTACGGCGCTTTTTCGCCCAGCGCTTCTTCGATACGAATCAGCTGGTTGTATTTAGCAACACGGTCAGAACGGCTCATAGAACCGGTTTTGATCTGGCCTGCTGCGGTACCAACAGCCAGGTCAGCGATGGTCGCGTCTTCAGTTTCGCCAGAACGGTGAGAGATAACGGCAGTGTAGCCAGCGTCTTTCGCCATCTTGATAGCAGCCAGCGTTTCGGTCAGAGAACCGATCTGGTTGAATTTGATCAGGATGGAGTTAACGATGCCTTTGTCGATACCTTCTTTCAGGATCTTGGTGTTGGTTACGAACAGGTCGTCACCAACCAGCTGGATTTTGTCGCCCAGCACTTTGGTCTGGTATGCGAAACCGTCCCAGTCAGACTCGTCCAGACCGTCTTCGATGGAAACGATCGGGTACTGTTTGGTCAGGTCTTCCAGGAAGTGAGTGAATTCTTCAGAGGTGAATGCTTTGTTGCCTTCGCCAGCCAGAACGTATTTGCCGTCTTTGTAGAATTCAGATGCTGCGCAGTCCATCGCCAGAGTGATGTCTTTGCCCAGCTCGTAGCCAGCAGCTTTAACCGCTTCAGCGATAACAGCCAGTGCTTCAGCGTTGGAGCCCAGGTTCGGCGCATAGCCGCCTTCGTCACCAACAGCAGTGTTCATACCTTTAGCTTTCAGAACTTTAGCCAGGTTGTGGAACACTTCAGAACCCATACGCACTGCTTCTTTCAGGGTTTTAGCGCCAACCGGCTGAATCATGAATTCCTGGATATCAACGTTGTTGTCAGCGTGCTCGCCGCCGTTGATGATGTTCATCATCGGAACCGGCATGGAGTATTTGCCCGGGGTGCCGTTCAGTTCAGCGATGTGCTCGTACAGCGGCTGACCTTTAGAGGCCGCAGCGGCTTTGGCGTTAGCCAGAGACACAGCCAGGATAGCGTTCGCACCGAAGTTAGATTTGTTTTCAGTACCGTCCAGGTCGATCATGATTTTATCAATGCCAGCCTGATCTTTGGCGTCTTTGCCAAGGATTGCCTGAGCGATCGGGCCGTTAACCGCTGCAACAGCTTTGGTTACGCCTTTACCCAGGAAACGGGATTTGTCGCCATCGCGCAGTTCCAGCGCTTCGCGGGAACCCGTAGAAGCACCTGACGGAGCGGCTGCCATACCAACGAAACCACCTTCCAGGTGTACTTCGGCTTCAACAGTCGGGTTACCACGGGAGTCGATGATTTCACGACCGATGACTTTAACGATTTTGGACATTAGGTTTTCCTCAGTACAAGTTAAACTAAAACTCCAGACAAACAACGCGTACCTTTGGTACGCGTTGCCGTTCTAACTTTTTTTACTTCTTACTTCGCCTGACGCTTCTGATAGTCGCTGGCGGCTTTCACAAAGCCTGCAAACAGCGGATGCCCGTCACGCGGCGTTGAAGTAAATTCCGGGTGGAATTGACAGGCAACGAACCACGGATGGTTCGGCACTTCGATGATCTCGACCAACTGATCATCCCCGGAACGGCCCGCAATGCGCAGACCCGCAGCTTCAATTTGGTTCAACAACATGTTGTTGACTTCATAGCGGTGACGATGGCGCTCAGTGATTGTCGGCGTACCGTACATCTGGCGAACCAGGCTCTCATCGGCAAGCTGACACATCTGCGCGCCAAGACGCATGGTGCCACCCAGATCGCTCTTCTCCGTACGGACTTCAACGTTGCCGTTCTCGTCACGCCACTCGGTAATCAGCGCCACAACAGGGTACTTACAGTCTGGCACAAATTCCGTTGAGTTGGCGTTTTCCATACCCGCTACGTTGCGCGCAAATTCAATCAGCGCAACCTGCATACCCAGGCAAATACCCAGATAAGGAATATTGTTCTCACGCGCATAACGCGCCGTCGCGACCTTACCTTCAACGCCACGGTAGCCGAAGCCGCCAGGGATCAGGATAGCGTCCAAATCTTTCAGAATTTCGACGCCGCGCGTTTCAACATCCTGCGAATCGATCAGCTTGATGTTGACGGTGACACGGTTCTTCAGGCCACCGTGTTTCAGCGCTTCAATCACCGACTTATAGGCATCCGGCAGTTCAATGTACTTGCCGACCATACCGATAGTCACTTCGCCCGCCGGGTTCGCTTCTTCGTAGATAACCTGTTCCCATTCGGCCAGGTTCGCTTCCGGGCAGTCTAAGCTGAATCGTTTACAAATATAATCGTCCAGGCCCTGAGATTTCAACATGCCCGGAATTTTATAAATAGAATCGACGTCTTTCAGAGAAATAACGGCCTTTTCAGCAACGTTACAGAACAATGCAATCTTCGCACGTTCATTGGCCGGAACGGCGCGATCGGAACGGCAGATCAGAATATCCGGCTGGATACCGATGGAGAGCAGTTCTTTAACGGAGTGCTGCGTCGGTTTCGTTTTGACTTCGCCTGCCGCGGCCATGTACGGCACCAGCGTCAGGTGCATAAACAGCGCGTGCTCACGACCGATATCAACCGCCAGTTGACGAATCGCTTCCAGGAACGGCAGGGACTCGATATCACCGACAGTACCGCCGATTTCGACCAGCACCACGTCGTGGCCTTCGCCGCCTTCGATGATGCGCTCTTTAATCGCGTTGGTGATGTGCGGGATAACCTGTACGGTTGCGCCCAGATAGTCGCCACGGCGTTCTTTACGCAGAACGTCGGAGTAAATACGACCCGTGGTGAAGTTGTTGCGGCGGCTCATCTTGGTGCGAATGAAGCGCTCATAGTGACCCAGGTCCAGATCGGTTTCGGCGCCGTCTTCAGTAACGAACACTTCCCCGTGTTGGATTGGACTCATAGTACCGGGATCGACGTTGATGTACGGATCCAGTTTCATGATGGTCACGTTGAGGCCACGGGCTTCAAGAATGGCTGCGAGGGAGGCTGCGGCAATGCCTTTACCCAGAGAGGATACGACCCCGCCGGTCACAAAAATATAGTTCGTTGTCATGCTGAACCTGAGAAGTTAGGTTTAAAAGACGATGGAATAACCAGGACGGGAAAGCAGTATACCCGAACATGGCGTACGCCACAAACTTTCATTATCCCCTCTCCTTCGTTCTTCAAGCCGCACCAGTGTTAGCTTCCTTCACTCACCCCAGTCACATCGCATTTCTATGTTCCTGGGGATTCTTTCAGTCGCCGCCTTGTTACGACTCGAATAACTCGAAGAGGCAGTATACAAGGTGTTTCATCAACATAACGGGAAGAGAAAATAGCCCCTTTGGGGTAAATGTTTTTGACGTAAATCAAGAGCTTGTTATTTAAAAAATCACACAAAACGCCCTTGACTGCCTAAATTCGTTAGAGATCAATTTCCTGGCGTTTTACCTGCTGCCAGACTTCTTCCATTGTTTCCAGATCAACTCCCGTCATTTCCAGGCCTCGCGCCGCAACAATCCGCTCAACTTCACGAAAACGCCGTTCGAACTTTTCATTGGCTTTTTGTAACGCGGTCTCCGCTTTTGTCCCTAAATGACGCGCCATATTGACGGTGGCAAAGAGCAGGTCGCCCATTTCCTCCTCCAGTTTAGCCTGGTCTACGACAGCCTGCCGCGCCTCGAACATGACCTCGTCGATCTCTTCATACACCTTATCGACAACCGGCCCTAACGTCGTCCAGTCAAAGCCGACGTTCGAACAGCGCTTCTGGATTTTTTGCGCGCGCATTAACGCCGGTAAGCTGCGGGGAATATCATCCAGCGCCGAATGCTGCGCTTTCTGCGCGCGCTCTTCGGTTTTGATTTGCTCCCAGCGGGCTAATACCTCGGTACTGTTGTGAGCGGCAACGTCCGCAAAGACATGCGGATGGCGACGTTCCAGTTTATCGCTGATGGCGGCGCAAATATCATTAAAGTCAAAGCGCCCTTCTTCCTGCGCCATCTGCGCATAAAACACGACCTGAAACAGCAGATCGCCCAGCTCTCCGCGCAGGTCGTCAAAGTCCTCACGGGCAATGGCGTCGAGCACTTCATAGGTTTCTTCAAGGGTATACGGCGCAATGGTGGCAAACGTCTGCTCTTTGTCCCACGGGCAGCCGTTTTCCGGGTCGCGCAAGCGTTGCATGATGCCAAGCAGGCGATCGATTTGATTCATTGGAATATCCTGAAAATTGTCACCAACGTAGGCCGGATAAGGCGACAGCTGCCATCCGGCAGCTGGCAATGCCTGATGGCAACGCTGACGCGTCTTATCAGGCCTACAAAGCATATCCGGCCTGGAAAAATTAATTACCGTGCAAACGACGCGCGTCGATCACATCCGGCACCTGGTTGAGTTTACTGAGAACGCGCCCCAGCACTTGCAGGTTGTAAATTTCGATGGTCATATCGATGGTGGCGAGCTGCTGCCGGGTGTCGCTGCGGCTGGCCACCCCCAGCACGTTCACCTTCTCGTTAGCCAGAATGGTGGTGATATCCCGCAACAAGCCGCTGCGATCGTTGGCCTGAACGCGTACCACCAGCGAATATCCCGCAGAGTAGCTCTCGCCCCATACCGCATCCACGATACGTTCCGGTGCATGAGAACGCAGTTCCACAAGCTGTTCGCAGTCCGCCCGATGTACGGAAATACCGCGCCCCTGGGTGATAAACCCGACAATCTCATCTCCTGGAATCGGCTGGCAGCAGCGCGCAATGTGGTGCATCAGGTTGCCGACCCCTTCCACCACCACGCGGCCATCGTCTTTACGGCGATTCTGCGGGGCGTATGTTTTCTGCTGAAGCTGTTTCAGCGCAGCGGCATCCTGTTCGGCGGCGCTCGGCTTATTAAACTGCGATTGCAGGAAATTCACCATCTGGTTAAGGCGAATATCCCCGCCGCCAATCGCCGCCAGCAGTTCCTCCAGCTCATTGAAGTTGTAGCGCGGCAGCAGGTGTTTTTCCGCCTCTTTCAGGCTGATGCCCAAATGCGCCAGTTCATCGTCGAGGATTTGCCGCCCGGCGAGAATGTTCTTGTCCCGATCCTGCTTGCGGAACCAGGCGTGAATTTTAGAACGGCCACGGCTGGTCGTTACATAGCCCAGGTTCGGGTTGAGCCAGTCCCGGCTAGGGTTTGGCTGCTTCTGGGTGATGATTTCAATCTGATCGCCCATCTGCAACTGATAGGTAAACGGCACGATACGCCCGCCGATTTTCGCCCCGATGCAGCGATGCCCCACATCGCTGTGGATATGGTAGGCAAAGTCAAGCGGCGTGGAGCCTGCAGGCAGATCCACCACATCGCCTTTTGGCGTAAAGACATACACCCGGTCGTCAAAGACCTGGCTACGCACTTCATCCAGCATTTCGCCAGAATCCGCCATCTCTTCCTGCCAGGCGATCAGCTTACGCAGCCACGCAATTCTGTCTTCATGGCCCGTGCGCGCGCCCCCGGAGACTGCTCCCTCTTTGTACTTCCAGTGCGCCGCGACGCCCAGTTCGGCATCTTCGTGCATCTGTTTGGTACGAATCTGGATCTCGACGGTTTTACCACCAGGGCCAAGCACCACCGTATGAATTGACTGGTAGCCATTAGGTTTCGGGTTGGCGACGTAATCATCGAACTCGTCCGGCAGATGGCGATAGTGCGTATGCACAATCCCCAGCGCGGCATAGCAGTCCTGCAAACGTTCAGCCACAATACGCACGGCGCGCACGTCAAACAGCTCGTCAAACGCCAGATGCTTTTTCTGCATTTTGCGCCAGATGCTGTAGATGTGTTTCGGGCGGCCATAGACCTCCGCCTTCACGCCTTCGGTTTTCATTTCAGAACGCAGATGCCCGACAAACTCTTCAATGTAATGCTCGCGGTCAATGCGGCGTTCGTGCAGCAGTTTGGCGATCCGCTTGTATTCCGCCGGGTGCAGATAGCGGAAGCAGTAATCTTCCAGCTCCCACTTCAGTTGCCCGATGCCCAGCCGGTTAGCCAGCGGGGCATAGATATTGGTGCACTCTTTCGCCGCCAGTACGCGTTCATCTTCCGGCGCGTCTTTAACCTCGCGCAGATGGGCGATGCGTTCCGCCAGCTTGATGACCACGCAGCGGAAGTCGTCCACCATCGCCAGCAGCATCCGACGAACGTTATCCACCTGCTCGGAGGAGACGGAATCGTTATGCGTCGCTTTCAGCTGACGAATCGCCGCCATATCGCGCACGCCGTGAATCAGATTGACGATCGATGTCCCCACGCTCTCGCGCAGGATATCTTCGCTGACAACATTGGCGTCAGCCAGAGGGAAGAGCAGCGCCGCCCGCAGCGTGTCGATATCCATACTTAACGTAGAGAGGATTTCCACCATCTCCACGCCACGCCACAGCAACAGTTCCGCATCGGGATGTCCTTGTGTCTGTTGCAGGCAATACGCCCAGGTTTCGGCTAAGCGTTCACACGACTGCTGGCTGGAGATACCCAGACTCGCGATCCATTTTTTCGGATCAAACTCACCAGCTTTATTAAGATGTGCACTTCTTACCGCAACCATTGTCCTCTCCTTAAGGGACCAGGCCTACCGAAGTCAGCAAGCCATGACTCATTACAAACGCTCAAACAACACCATTGATTCCAGATGCCCAGTGTGTGGGAACATGTCGAGCATCGCCAGCCGCTGAATTTGGTATCCGGCATTCAACAAGGCGTCGCTATCCCGTGCCAGCGTAGCAGGATTACAGGATACATAAACAATACGAATTGGTTTTAACTTTATAATGTGTTTCATCACGCCTGCCGCCCCGGCACGAGCGGGATCGAGCAAAATTTTGTCAAAACCGTTTTTCGCCCATTGCTGCTTCGTGACATCTTCTTCGAGATTTTCGTGAAAGAATGTCACATTCTGTAATCCGTTACGCCGCGCGTTTTCCCGGCCTTTTTCCACCAGCGCCGGAACGCCTTCAACGCCCACAACGCTGGCGGCGCGCGTCGCCAGCGGCAGAGTAAAATTCCCCATGCCGCAGAACAGATCCAGAACCCGGTCGCCAGGTTGAATATCCAGCCATTCCAGCGCCCGGGCGACCATTTTCTGGTTCACCCCTTCGTTGACCTGAATAAAGTCGCGCGGGCTGAAGGTTAAGCGTAGCCCGTTTGAATCATACCAGGGCGCCTCCCCGGTAAGCGGTTCAAGTATGTCGCTTTGAGGGGCCAGAAACAGAGACAGTCCCTCAGAATGCGAAAAGCGTTCCAGTTTTTCTCTGTCCGCCTCGCTCAAGGGCGCCGTATGACGCAGCACCATCAGGGTGCCATTCCCCGCCTGTACCAGCTCGACATGGCCAAAGTGGCGGTTTCCTTGCAAACTTTCCAGACACACCCTGACACGGGGCAGCAGCGCCTCAAGCTGGGGCACCAGAATGGGGCACTGCCTGACATCCACGATATCGCTGGAGCCCGCCTTGCGAAATCCCATCTGCAATTGCTGAGTTTTAGGCAGATAATTCAGGCTTAAACGCGCACGGCGTCGATAGCCCCACGGCGTATCGGCGATCACCTCGGCGACATCGCATTTCATTAAGCGCGACAGCGCGGCGCTTTTGCTGCGTTGTTGCAGCGCGACGCTGGCATGCTGCTGCTGGCAGCCGCCACAGACGCCAAAGTGCGGGCAGCGCGGCGTTTCCCGTTCCGGGCTATCATTCAGGCGACGCTTAACTTGCGCGCGGGCGAACTGTTTTTTATCTTCGGTAATGACGACGTCGCCCTTTTCCTGGGGCAGTAATCCCGGTATAAACAGCGCCTTTCCATTATGGCGAGCCACGCCCTGACCAAAAGGATCGAGGTCATTGACCGTAACGGTTATGATCTGACGCGTCGTCACGCGTCGTTTTGCAGAGTAGAATTGCGCCATCGACGAGATATTTCTCAATTTAACAGTGTGACCCTAATTGTCCCATAACGGAACTCCATGACCAACTACAGCCTGCGCGCACGCATGATGATTCTGATCCTGGCCCCGACCGTCCTCATTGGTTTACTGCTCAGTATCTTTTTCGTTGTGCATCGCTATAACGACTTGCAGCGTCAACTGGAAGATGCTGGCGCCAGCATTATCGAACCTCTTGCGGTCTCCAGCGAATATGGCATGAACCTGCAAAACCGCGAATCAATCGGGCAGCTCATCAGCGTTCTCCATCGCCGCCACTCCGACATCGTGCGCGCCATTTCCGTTTATGACGAGAATAACCGGCTGTTTGTCACATCCAATTTCCATCTCGATCCGTCAGAAATGCAGCTCGCCACCGGGGAGCCGTTTCCCCGCAGGCTGAGCGTGACCCGCCACGGGGACATTATGATCCTGCGAACGCCGATTATCTCCGAAAGGTATTCGCCGGACGAATCCCCCGTAACAGATGCCAAAACGCCGAGAAATATGTTGGGATATGTGGCGCTTGAACTGGATCTCAAGTCCGTCCGCCTGCAACAGTACAAAGAGATTTTCATCTCCAGCGTGATGATGCTGTTCTGTATCGGCATTGCCTTAATTTTTGGCTGGCGCCTGATGCGCGACGTCACCGGCCCCATTCGTAATATGGTCAATACCGTTGACCGCATTCGTCGTGGGCAGCTCGACAGCCGCGTCGAGGGCTTTATGCTGGGCGAGCTGGATATGCTGAAAAACGGCATCAACTCGATGGCGATGTCGCTTGCCGCTTACCATGAAGAGATGCAGCATAATATCGATCAGGCCACTTCGGATCTGCGCGAAACGCTGGAACAGATGGAGATCCAGAACGTTGAGCTGGATCTGGCGAAGAAGCGCGCTCAGGAAGCGGCGCGTATTAAGTCTGAGTTTTTGGCCAACATGTCGCACGAACTGCGTACGCCGCTTAACGGCGTGATTGGCTTTACCCGTCTGACGCTAAAAACCGAACTCAATACAACCCAGCGCGATCACCTCAATACTATCGAGCGTTCGGCCAACAACCTGCTGGCGATCATCAATGACGTGCTCGATTTTTCCAAGCTGGAAGCGGGCAAGCTGATTCTGGAAAGCATTCCCTTCCCGCTACGCAGCACGCTGGATGAAGTGGTGACGCTGCTGGCGCATTCATCCCATGACAAAGGGCTGGAGCTCACGTTAAACATCAAAAATGACGTACCGGATAACGTCATCGGCGACCCGCTGCGCCTACAGCAGGTCATTACCAATCTGGTCGGTAATGCCATTAAATTTACCGAAAGCGGCAATATCGACATTCTGGTTGAAAAGCGCGCGCTCAGTAATACCAAAGTACAGATTGAAATCCAGATCCGCGATACCGGCATCGGCATTCCCGAGCGCGACCAGTCGCGTCTGTTCCAGGCTTTCCGCCAGGCGGACGCCAGCATTTCACGCCGTCATGGCGGAACCGGTCTGGGGCTGGTGATTACGCAAAAACTGGTCAATGAGATGGGCGGCGATATCTCGTTCCACAGTCAGCCCAATCGCGGTTCCACTTTCTGGTTCCACATTAATCTCGATCTCAACCCGAATGTGATAAGCGACGCGCCGCCAACGCGCTGTCTGGTCGGAAAACGGCTGGCCTACGTCGAACCGAACGCCACCGCCGCGCAATGCACGCTGGATATGCTGAGCGACACGCCGCTGGAGGTGATCTACAGCCCGACGTTCTCAGCGTTGCCGCTGGATCACTACGATATCCTGCTCATCAGCGTTCCGGTGACCTTTAACGAACCGCTCACCATGCAGCAAGAACGGCTGGCAAAAGCCGCCGCCATGACGGACTTCCTGCTGCTGGCGCTGCCTTGCCATGCCCAGATTAACGCCGAAAAACTCAAGCAAGGCGGCGCGGCGGCCTGTCTGTTAAAACCGCTCACCTCAACGCGTTTACTGCCTGCGCTGACGGAATACTGCCATTTAAATCAGCATGTTGAACCGCTGCTGACGGATGAGAACAAAATCGCCATGACGGTAATGGCGGTCGACGATAACCCGGCCAACCTGAAGCTGATCGGCGCGCTGCTGGAGGACAAAGTCCAGCATGTGGAGCTTTGCGACAGCGGGCATCAGGCGGTGGAACGGGCCAAACAGATGCAGTTTGATTTGATCCTGATGGACATTCAGATGCCGGATATGGACGGTATCCGCGCCTGTGAGCTGATTCATCAGCTTCCGCATCAGCAGCAAACGCCGGTGATCGCCGTGACGGCACATGCGATGGCGGGTCAGAAAGAGAAGCTGCTGAGCGCGGGGATGAATGACTATCTGGCCAAGCCGATAGAAGAAGAAAAGCTGCACAGTCTGCTGTTACGCTATAAGCCGGGGGCCGTGGTAGCAACCCGATTACCCGCCGCTGAATCGACAGAGTTTATCGTCAACCCGAACGCAACGCTCGACTGGCAACTGGCGCTGCGCCAGGCGGCCGGAAAATCCGATCTGGCGCGGGATCTGCTGCAAATGCTCATCAACTTCCTGCCGGAAGTGCGTAACAAAATTGAAGAACAGCTGGTGGGAGAGGCGCCCGAAGGGCTGGTGGATCTCATCCACACGCTGCACGGCAGCTGCGGCTACAGCGGGGTGCCGCGCATGAAAAACTTGTGCCAGTTAATTGAGCAGCAGTTACGCAGCGGCACCAAAGAAGAGGAGCTTGAACCCGAGTTCCTGGAGCTGCTTGATGAGATGGACAACGTCGCGCGCGAAGCAAAGAAAATATTAGGATGAGGGGGATGCCGGATGGCGACGCTAGCGCGTCTTATCCGGCCTACAGGTGCGTGGCCGTAGGCCTGATAAGCGCAGCGCCATCAGGCAGTTAACGTAAATGTTGCCCCACGTTAAGGGTGGCGGCGATATTGCGCGCAGCCATGCGCACATTTTCTGCGGCATTCTCCAGCGCCTCATCCAGCGTACAGATGGTATAAATCACGCTGAAAACAGCATCCAGCCCATGTTGGTGTACAACACCCACATCCGCCGTCAGGCTACCTGCAATGCCAATCACGGGCTTATTATGTCGTTTCGCGACCTTTGCCACGCCGACAGGCACTTTGCCGTGAATCGTTTGGCTGTCGATGCGCCCTTCTCCGGTAACAACCAGATCCGCATCAGCAACGCACTCTTCCAGATGCAAGGCATCGGTCACGATCTCAATGCCGCGCCGTAACTCCGCGCCGCAAAACGCATATAATGCGGCCCCCAGACCGCCCGCCGCGCCGCCGCCCGCCAGTTCGAATACATTAATATCCAGATCGCGGGAAATCAGCCGGGCATAGTGCGTCAGCGCATCGTCTAAGCGTTGAATCATCTCCGGCGTGGCGCCTTTTTGCGGACCAAATACCGCAGATGCCCCCTCTTTCCCGGTCAGCGGATTCGTGACATCGCAGGCGACTTCGATACGACACGCGGCAAGACGTTTATCAATACCGCTGATATCAATCTTTGAGAGCGCTTCCAGCGCCGCGCCGCCTTGCGTAATCTCCTGGTGCTGCGCATCCAGCAATTTCGCCCCCAGCGCCTGCACCATACCGGCGCCGCCGTCATTCGTCGCGCTACCGCCAAGGCCAATAATAATATGTTCCACCCCGGCATCGAGGGCGTGGCGAATTAACTCACCGGTTCCCCACGAGGTGGTTTTTAGCGGATCGCGTAATTGCGGTGAAACCAACTCCAGCCCACTGGCGGCGGCCATTTCGATAAAGGCCGAACGCTCGTCGCCAGAAAGCCCATAAAATGCCCGCACGCTGTCACCGAGCGGGCCCGTCACGTCAACATCAACAATCCGGCCTGCCGTGGCCTCGACCATCGCTTCAACCGTTCCCTCACCACCATCAGCAACCGGGAGTTTTACGTAATCCGCATCAGGCCAGATTTCACGAAACCCCTCCTCAATGGCGGTCGCTACCTCAAGAGCGCTCAAACTTTCCTTATAAGAGTCCGGTGCGATCACTATTTTCATAAAGCATCCTTACGCATGTTGACTGTACTAAGCATACACCAGGAGAAGAACCGACCCCATGACGAAACCGGTTCAATACAGTCAGCGCACCATGCACGGGCGCTTATTGTCGAATGTCCAGTTCGGGATCAAATACTGCATTCCCATCGCATCATCACGCGCGCCCAGGCCGTGTTGCTGATACAACTCGTGCGCCTTCATCACCTGATCCATGTCAATCTCAACGCCAAGACCTGGTTTATCAGGCACCTGCACCATACCGCCTTTGATTTCAAACGGCTCTTTGGTCAGACGCTGATTACCTTCCTGCCAGATCCAGTGGGTGTCGATCGCGGTGATCTTGCCGGGCGCGGCGGCCGCCACATGCGTGAACATCGCCAGGGAAATATCAAAGTGGTTGTTGGAATGCGAACCCCAGGTCAGGCCGAACTCATGGCACATCTGCGCGACGCGAACAGATCCCTGCATCGTCCAGAAATGCGGGTCAGCCAGCGGAATGTCCACAGACTGCAAGGAGAGCGTATGCCCCATCTGACGCCAGTCAGTGGCGATCATATTGGTGGCCGTCGGCAGGCCGGTCGCGCGACGGAACTCCGCCATCACTTCGCGGCCAGAGAAACCCTGCTCCGCCCCGCACGGATCTTCCGCATAGGCCAGCGAGCCTTTCAGGTACTTACCGATTTGGATTGCTTCATTCAGCGACCAGGCGCCGTTCGGGTCCAGCGTCACGCGGGCATTCGGGAAGCGTTTCGCCAGCGCTACAATGGACTCCGCCTCTTCATCTCCCGCCAGAACGCCGCCCTTCAGTTTAAAGTCGTTAAAGCCATACTTCTCGTATGCCGCTTCCGCCAGGCGGACGACCGTATCAGGAGTCATCGCCTCTTCGTGACGCAGACGATACCAGTCGCATTTCTCATCCGGCTGGCTCTGGTACGGCAGCGGCGTCGCTTTACGGTTGCCGACAAAGAACAGATAGCCAAGCATTTCCACTTCGCTACGCTGTTGCCCCTCACCCAGCAGGGATGCCACGTTGACCCCCAGGTGCTGGCCTAACAGATCAAGCAGCGCCGCTTCAATGCCGGTGACCACATGAATGGTGGTACGTAAGTCGAAGGTTTGTAAGCCGCGCCCGCCCGCATCACGATCGGCGAACTGATGACGCACGGCATTCAGCACGTTTTTGTACTCACCCAGCGTTTTACCCACCACCAGCGGGATCGCCTCTTCCAGCGTCTGGCGGATTTTCTCGCCGCCAGGGATTTCCCCCACGCCGGTGTGACCAGAATTGTCTTTAATAATGACGATATTACGGGTGAAGAACGGCGCATGCGCCCCGCTCAGGTTCATCAGCATACTGTCATGCCCCGCAACCGGGATAACCTGCATAGCGGTAACAACAGGGGTCGTAAATTGTGTACTCATCATTCAGTCCTTATATGAATTAGCGACGGCCGAAAACGGGGCGTTTACGATCAAAAGTCCAGCCGGGGATCAGGTATTGCATCGGGCCTGCGTCATTGCGCGCGCCGCCAGGCAGTTTCTTGTAAGCGTCATGCGCTTTCTGCACCTGCTCCCAGTCCAGCTCCACGCCAAGACCCGGCGCATCCGGCACAGCAATTTTTCCGTCTTTAATTTCCAGCGGTTGCTTCGTCAGGCGACAATCGCCCTCCTGCCAGATCCAGTGGGTGTCAATCGCCGTCGGTTTACCCGGCGCGGCAGCGCCAACGTGAGTGAACATCGCCAGGGAAATATCGAAATGGTTGTTCGAATGGCAGCCCCAGGTCAGCCCCCAGTCATCGCATAATTGCGCCACGCGCACCGCGCCGGAGAGCGTCCAGAAGTGCGGGTCGGCGAGCGGAATATCCACCGCGTTTAACATCACCGCATGGCCCATTTCACGCCAGTTGGTGGCAATCATGTTGGTCGCGACCGGCAGCCCCGTCGCACGACGGAACTCCGCCATCACTTCACGCCCGGAGAATCCTTGTTCTGCGCCACACGGATCTTCAGCATACGTGAGCACATCGTTCAGCCCTTTACACAGCGCGATGGCTTCATCCAGCAGCCAGGCGCCGTTTGGGTCAACCGTGATTCGCGCATCCGGGAAGCGTTTTTTCAGCGCGCGGGCCGTGTCGATCTCCTGCTCGCCGGGCAACACGCCGCCCTTCAGTTTGAAATCTTTAAAGCCGTAGCGATCCTGCGCCGCCTGCGCCAGATGCACAACCGCGTCGCTGGTGAGCGCTTCCTGATGGCGCAGGTGATACCAGTCATGATTGCCCGGCGTTTTTTCGAGATAAGGTAAATCCGTTTTGGTGCGATCGCCCACGTAGAAAAGGTAGCCCAGCACAGTCACCGCATCGCGTTGTTTGCCCGGCCCTAACAGTTCGCACACCGGTACATTCAGCGCTTTGCCCAGCAGATCCAGCAGCGCCGCTTCCAGAGCCGCTACCGCATTCACCCGCAGTTCGAAAGTCCAGGCGCCTTTACCAAAGGTATCAAAGTCGGCAGCCTGATTACCTTTATGCACCTGTTGCACCACTTTATTCAGGCGGGCCACTTCCTGGCCTAAAACCATCGGAATCGCATCCACCAGCGTCTGGTAAATCACCTCGCCGCCGGGCGCTTCACCCACGCCGGTGTTACCGGCGTTATCGGTGAGGACGACGATATTGCGCGTGAAATACGCGTTATGCGCCCCACCGATGTTGAGTAACATACTGTCATGTCCGGCCACCGGAATGACTTTCATATCGGTAATGACGGGACTTGATTGCGTTGTCATATTTATTGTCCTGCTACAGGTTTCAGTTCGATGCGTTTAATATCCCCGACCAGCACGAGGTAACTCAGTACCGCCACCAGCGCATGGACGCCAACGTAAATCAGCGCGCCATTGAACGAGCCGGTCGTGCCGACGATGTAGCCAATCGCAATTGGCGTTACGATGCCGGAAATATTGCCAAACATGTTGAATAAGCCGCCGCTCAAGCCGCTGATTTCTTTCGGCGCGGTGTCCGCCATGACTGCCCAGCCCAACGCGCCAATGCCTTTACCGAAGAAGGCCAGCGCCATGAAGCCGATAATCATCCATTCGACGTTGACGTAATTACAGAACACCATCACCATCGACAGCAGCATCCCCATCACGATCGGCGTCTTACGGGCGATGTTCAGCGAGCCGGTACGACGCATCAGCCAGTCGGAAATAATGCCGCCCAGCACGCCGCCCACGAAGCCGCAAATAGCCGGGACGGAAGCGACGAATCCCGCTTTCAGAATCGACATGCCACGCGCCTGCACCAGATAAACCGGGAACCAGGTGATAAAGAAATAGGTCAACGCATTAATGCAGTACTGGCCGATATAGACGCCGATCATCATGCGGGAACCCAGCAGCTGTTTGATTTGGCCCCATTTCACGCTAAACGGGACTTTCACCTTCGTATCTTTCTGATCCATATTGATCAGCGCGCCGCCTTCAGCAATGTACTCCAGCTCTTTTTTGTTAACGCCGGGATGCTGGTTTGGTTCATGGATCACTTTCAGCCAGATAAAGCTGATCACGATCCCCAGACCGCCCATAAAGAAGAAGACATGCGACCAACCCACTTCATGGGTCAGCCAGCCCATGATTGGCGCAAAGATAACGGTGGCAAAGTATTGCGCGGAGTTGAAAATCGCCACCGCCGTTCCCCTCTCCTGCGCCGGGAACCAGGCCGCGACGATTCGGCTGTTGCCGGGGAAAGATGGCGCTTCGGCTAACCCGACCAGGAATCGCAGGGTAAACAGCGCCACGATGATGCCAAAACCGCTGAAGATATCCACAAAGCCCTGTAACAGGGTAAACATGGACCAGATAAAGATGGACCAGAAGTAGACACGTTTAGAACCAAAACGGTCGAGCAGCCAACCGCCGGGGATTTGCCCGATCACGTAGGCCCATGAGAAAGCGGAGAACACGTACCCCATGCCTACCGGGTCGAGACCAATATCTTTGGCCATTTCCGATCCGGCAATGGACAATGTGGCGCGGTCGCCATAGTTGAAGGATGTGACGATAAACAGCATCACCACTATCCAGTAGCGGGCATTGGTGCGTTTTTCCGCGCCGCTCACCGCGTGACTTAATGAACTCATTGTTGCACTCCTGAATTTTCGCGTTATCTACGCTCACTCTGAACTGCACAACCGGTAGGGAATCAGAGATGACGTTTCGTGTTTTTTTGCAGCTTTTTATGAGGTCGTTTGCCTTGTGTACTGCATTTTTAATAACTGGCACGAGAAGTATAAAAAGCACACCTCGCACTCTCACCGTGCAACAACACAGTATTTCGGCAGCGTATCACGTATGTTTGTGGCAAAAGCCCAGGGCAATGGAAGCCACTTCACGGAAATGAAAAACGAAGAGGTAAACAGACAGGGTGCGAGAAGCAAAAGAAGAGGAGTGTGAAACGGGTCGCTTGACCCTATGAAAATGCCTCTGAAAACCCTTTCGTATGAAAGGGTTTTAGGGCAAATGCCTGATGGCGCTACGCTTATCAGGCCAACAGACTGCGCATGTAGACCGGACGTCGCCATCCGGCTGGGTTTTGCTCAGGAGAGCAATGTTCCCCAGTTTTCGACCCAGGGGTTGGATTCGCTCTCCGGCTCCGGGTGTTCGCTGGCGTCAATCAACAGCATCTCCCCAACACGCTGCGCGCTTTGCTCCTGCAACAGCGCATCGAACTGTTTGCCGCCATTGCAAAAATTAACGTAGCTGCTGTCGCCCAGCGCAATCACGCCGTAACGCAGATTTGGCTGAAAACCGAGATTGTCCTTTATTCCCTGGAACAGCGGCACAATGCTGTCCGGAAGATCGCCCTGCCCCGTCGTCGATGTCACAACCAGCACAACTTTATCCAGATACGGCTGCCAGTCGCTCAGTTGCGGATCTTCAAAGACGGTTGCTTTATGCCCCTGCGCGGTAAGGATCGCCTCGGCCTCTTCGGCAACCAACAGCGAGTTTCCATACATGGTGCCGACAAAAATACCAATTTCCGCCATTAACGTTTTCTCCCTGATTTAAGCCTGATTATTTTCATCCTGCCGGGACAACGCACTAAACTCAACCCTTTCATTCTCAGGGAGAAGTCCGCGCCAGCCAAACTGTGATAACGCCTGCATCCAGACGTCGTCCAGGCCGGCGCGCAGGATCAGCGGTTCACCGGTAAAGGGGTGGGTAAGCGTCAGTTGACTGGCGTGCAGCATTAAGCGCTGGCAACCAAAATGCTCTGCGGCGCTGCGATTCTGACGTAAATCGCCGTGTTTGCTGTCGCCGATAATCGGATGGCGTAAATGCGCCAGATGACGTCTGAGCTGGTGTTTACGGCCCGTTTTCGGCTCCAGTTCCACCAGGCCGTAGCGGGTTGTCGGATAACGCCCGGTCGCCACCGGCATTTCGACCGTCGCCAGCCCCCGGTAATGGGTCACGGCAGGCTGCGGGCCTTTATCCTCGCGGGCAAATTTATCGGCAATCTTATCCAGTTCTTCCACCAGCGGATAATCCAGAACGGCCTCATCCATTAACCAGCCGCGCACAATCGCATGGTAGCGTTTCTGAATCTGATGCTGCTCAAACTGCTGCGCCAGCAAGCGCCCCGCTTCGCTGGAAAGCCCCATCAGCAGGACACCGGAAGTCGGCCTGTCGAGTCGGTGGGCGGTAAAGACGTGCTGACCAATCTGGTCGCGTACGGTTTGCATCACCACGACTTTTTCGTCGCGATCCAACCAGCTGCGGTGAACCAGCCAGCCAGACGGTTTATTCACCGCCACCAGCCATTCATCCTGATAGAGGATTTCCAGCATCAGACGTTATCGCTCGTAAACAGCGCGTCCAGATCCTGCAATGTCGCCAGGATCACCTCGCGTTGAGGATGATCGGCCGTCAGCGCCATTTCATAATACGGCGCGACAGCAAAGGCTTGCGGAAGCGGCTGCGCGTTATCAAGCAACGCGTGCATACGGGGGATCAGCACCCATTGCAGCCATTCAAGCGGTTCCATCGTATCCATACAAAAAGGTTGCGTGCTGGTAAACAGGTGGGCCTGCGGCTCGTCCATCCGCCAGTGATGATGTTCACGCAGCAGGGCTTCCAGCGCGTGGAGTTGCTGGCGCACACGGTCATGAGTCGTCATGAAATTAACCTCAGTGATGAAAAACTGGCGCGAAGAATAGCATCAGTGAAGACGAAATAAAAAAAGGGAGCACTGTAAAAACAGTGCTCCCGGTTCGTTTCGCAGCATTCCGGCTACTTTTGGTGCTCCCTGCTCATCCGTGACAACTTTTCCTGTGGTCTTGCGACCTGCTCATCCTGAACAATTTGCATCCTGCTCACATCACCCCGATGCGAATCGACTTCATCCTGAAGTATCCTGGCCATCCTGACCCACCGAACATCCTGCCCGGCTCTCGTTCTCCGTCCTGGAGGTGTCCCTTAACGCATCCGGCGTTTTCCACTTTGCTTCATCCTGAAGCCTGTCCTTGTAACACCATCCTGGCGTGTCCTGCTGAAGCGCCATCATCCTGACGTTCGCTTCGTTGTGCGACTCCTTGTCGACAGGTATAGAATCGCCTGTTTCGCCTTGTCTTACAAGACACTTACAGACAATGCCTTAAGGATATTTTCATATGAAAGGCAGGATTGTTAACTCAACTCATTAATATTAAAGGAATTATAGTTAACACCATGAGATAAGTATTCGCTTATTATCTGGCGATCTCTCACAGGGTATGTAAGAGATCTCTCACACAGTGTCTGGCAAAGTGGATTACAGAAGCGGCTTAAGCTGAGTCAGGAATTCCGCAAGAGAGGCGGCCAGAACGGTACGATTGCGCGTTCCCAGGGTCTCTTTGCAAACTTCACCAGAGAGATTACACACCGAAATGACCTCAAGTTCATTTTCCAGCGTGGCGATAAAAAGCGTAGGCGGTAACTTGAGACGCTTCTGCGTGACCAGATGGCCGATCAGGTTTTCCTGAACGCGTCTGAAGTCATCTGCGCTCCATGTTTGCAGCAGCGTCAGCTTTTCATCCGCGAACTGCGCGTACATATCCCCGGCAAATTGCGTGGTGTAAAAAGCATGGACCGCAGGTTGTATCACAATATCAAATGCGCGTTCAACCGCGTTTACATTCGCCTCGCCTTCAAACGGCTGCGGCTGCCAGTAAACGGCATCGCTGGTCGAAGAGATAATGCACGGGGAAGGCACGCCATACAGCTCTTCGCTGAGCGGCCAGCTGTTGTGTTTCTCATGCCATGCGTCGCAATAACGCGTCGTAAATGCCGTCAGGGCTTGCGATGTCAGTTCGTCCACCGATTTCTCTCTTCATAAAAGCCAGGATACACTTGACGCATAGTGTATCTGGTTTATGACGGTGAAACATGTCTTCTTATGAAAACCATCAGGCGCTTGATGGCCTGACTCTCGGAAAATCAACGGATTACCGGGATAATTATGACGCCAGCCTGTTACAGGGAGTTCCGCGCAGCCTGAATCGCGATCCGCTGGATTTAAAAGCGGACAACCTGCCTTTTCACGGCGCCGATATCTGGACGCTGTATGAACTGTCATGGCTGAACGCGAAAGGCGTGCCGCAGGTCGCCGTTGGTCATGTGGAACTGGACTACACCAGCGTCAATTTGATTGAGTCGAAAAGTTTTAAGCTGTACCTGAACAGCTTTAACCAGACCCGTTTTGACTCCTGGGACGCCGTGCGCCAGACGCTGGAAAACGACCTGCGCGCCTGTGCGCAAGGCGAAGTCAGCGTCGCGCTGTACCGTCTTGATGAGCTGGAAGGGCAACCTGCCGCCCATTTTCACGGCACCTGCATTGATGACCAGGATATCACCATCGATAACTATCAGTTCAGCACCGACTACCTGGAGAATGCCGCCAGCGGCGAAAAAGTCGTGGAAGAGACGCTGGTCAGCCATCTGCTGAAGTCAAACTGCCTGATCACCCACCAGCCGGACTGGGGCTCCATACAAATTTGTTATCGCGGGCGCAAAATTGACCGCGAGAAGCTGCTGCGTTATCTGGTCTCGTTCCGTCATCACAACGAGTTCCACGAGCAGTGCGTAGAGCGCATTTTTAACGACCTTCTGCGTTTCTGCCAGCCGGAAAAACTGAGCGTGTACGCGCGCTATACGCGTCGTGGCGGTCTGGATATCAACCCGTGGCGCAGCAACACCGATTTTGTGCCTGCGACGGGCAGACTGGTGCGTCAGTAATCTTTTTTTCTCAATTTTGCGCGCCTGATTCCGCGCGCAAGGTTGTGAAAGGTCATAAGCCAGCGCTATTGTAATCAACAGGGAATGACGTCTTGCGTCCCATAAGGAGTTTACTTGATTACACATATTAGCCCGCTTGGCTCAATGGACATGTTGTCGCAGCTGGAAGTCGATATGCTTAAACGCACGGCCAGCAGCGACTTGTATCAACTGTTTCGTAACTGTTCGCTTGCCGTACTGAACTCCGGCAGTCTGACTGATAACAGCAAGGAATTGCTGTCTCGTTTTGAAAGTTTCGACATCAACGTGCTGCGTCGTGAACGCGGCGTGAAGCTCGAACTGATTAACCCGCCTGAAGACGCCTTTGTGGACGGACGCATCATCCGCGCCTTGCAGGCTAACCTGTTCGCCGTGTTGCGCGACATCCTGTTCGTCAACGGTCAGATTCACAATGCAGGCCGTTTCCAGCATCTGGATCTCGAAAGCTCGGTGCATATTACCAACCTGGTGTTCTCGATTCTGCGCAACGCCCGGGCGCTGCACGTCGGCGAAGCGCCAAACATGGTCGTCTGCTGGGGCGGTCACTCCATTAACGAAAACGAATATCTCTATGCCCGCCGCGTCGGCACCCAGCTGGGTCTGCGTGAGCTGAACATTTGCACCGGCTGCGGGCCAGGGGCAATGGAAGCGCCAATGAAAGGCGCAGCGGTAGGCCACGCGCAGCAGCGTTACAAAGACAGCCGCTTTATCGGTATGACGGAACCTTCCATCATCGCGGCAGAACCGCCTAACCCGCTGGTCAATGAGTTGATCATCATGCCGGATATCGAAAAACGCCTCGAAGCCTTCGTGCGTATCGCCCACGGCATCATCATCTTCCCGGGCGGCGTCGGTACGGCGGAAGAACTTCTCTATCTGCTGGGGATCCTGATGAACCCGGCGAATAAAGATCAGGTGCTGCCGCTGATCCTCACCGGGCCGAAAGAGAGTGCGGATTACTTCCGCGTGCTGGACGAATTTATCGTGCATACGCTGGGAGAAGACGCCCGCCGTTACTACCGCGTCATCATTGATGACGCCACGGAAGTGGCGCGGCTGATGAAAAAAGCGATGCCGCTGGTGAAAGAGAATCGCCGCGACACTGGCGACGCTTACAGCTTCAACTGGTCGATTCGCATCGCGCCGGACCTGCAAATTCCGTTCGAACCGTCGCATGAGAATATGGCGAATCTGCAACTTTACCCCGATCAACCGGTTGAAATTCTGGCGGCGGATCTGCGGCGCGCCTTCTCCGGCATCGTTGCGGGTAACGTCAAGGAGGTTGGCATCCGTGCGATTGAGGAGTTCGGGCCTTATAAAATCCACGGCGACCGCGAGATGATGCGTCGCATGGACGACCTGCTCCAGGGCTTTGTCGCGCAGCATCGTATGAAACTGCCCGGCTCGGCTTACATTCCCTGCTACGAAATCTGCGCATAACGCGCAGCGCCCGGTGGAGCACATCCGCCGGGTCAGACGATCGTCCGCTTTCTCAGACCGGGTCTGGTGTTTTCACCGCCCGGTTTTTTCATTGATACCAGTCACATAGTGAAGCTAAGTTTATAAATGCCGCTTATATTTCAAAATAAAAGCATTAATGCGCAAACGTTTACCTTACAATACCAATAGTAATTTATCAGCCGTAATTCTTATTAGTCGCGACAATCCTCCAAAAACATTGTTTTTTATAGCCAAACCTCCGTATATTGCGCCCCGATCTTTTAGGGCATATGTCGTTAATGGTAGCCTTCGCGCCCGTAAATTCGCTTTGACGTTTTTTTAACAGATTAATGGTCCAAATTTATCCACATAACAGGTGGATTATTGCATTTGGGATCGCGATCACTGATACATTCATAAGTTAAATGTATCTTTCCGCCCGCAAATTATTACGGCGAAAAATTATATAAAAATCGTCATTAAACGAATTTCATTTTACGGTCAGGTCTTTTTTCATTGGATTAGACCACAAACCTGACTTTTAGCTTCCTCCAGGAGAAACAGATGGAAACCACTCAAACCAGCACTATTGCTTCGATTGATTCTCGAAGCGGATGGCGCAAGACGGACACCATGTGGATGCTGGGCCTTTACGGCACGGCAATCGGCGCGGGCGTACTGTTCCTGCCAATTAACGCAGGCGTCGGCGGTATGATCCCGCTGATCATCATGGCGATTATCGCTTTCCCGATGACCTTCTTCGCACACCGTGGCCTGACTCGCTTCGTGCTGTCCGGTAAAAACCCTGGCGAAGACATCACTGAAGTGGTTGAAGAGCACTTCGGTATTGGCGCGGGTAAACTGATCACCCTGCTCTACTTCTTCGCGATTTACCCGATTCTGCTGGTTTACAGTGTGGCGATTACCAACACCGTGGAAAGCTTCATGACCCACCAGTTGGCCATCACCCCGCCGCCGCGCGCGATTCTGTCTCTGATCCTGATTGTCGGCATGATGACCATCGTGCGCTTCGGTGAGCAGATGATCGTTAAAGCGATGAGTATTCTGGTATTCCCGTTTGTTGCGGCCCTGATGCTGCTGGCCCTGTACCTGATCCCCCAGTGGAGCGGCGCAGCGCTGGAAACGCTCTCCTTTGATTCCGCTGCCTCTACCGGCAATGGTCTGTGGATGACGCTGTGGCTGGCAATTCCGGTAATGGTGTTCTCTTTCAACCACTCTCCGATCATCTCCTCCTTCGCGGTCGCGAAGCGTGAAGAGTACGGCGATGCGGCTGAGAAGAAATGCTCTAAGATCCTGGCATTCGCTCACATCATGATGGTGCTGACCGTTATGTTCTTCGTCTTCAGTTGCGTACTGAGCCTGACGCCAGCAGACCTGGCGGCAGCGAAAGAGCAGAACATCTCTATTCTGTCTTACCTGGCGAACCACTTTAACGCGCCAGTTATCGCCTGGATGGCGCCGATCATCGCGATTATCGCCATCACGAAATCCTTCCTCGGCCACTACCTGGGCGCTCGTGAAGGTTTCAACGGAATGGTTATCAAGTCTCTGCGCGGCAAAGGCAAATCCATCGAAATCAACAAGCTGAACAAAATCACTGCGCTGTTCATGCTGGTTACGACCTGGATTGTCGCCACGCTGAACCCAAGCATCCTGGGAATGATTGAAACCCTGGGCGGCCCAATCATCGCGATGATTCTGTTCCTGATGCCGATGTATGCCATCCAGAAAGTCCCGGCAATGCGTAAGTACAGCGGCCACATCAGCAACGTGTTCGTTGTTGTTATGGGTCTGATCGCTATCTCCGCTATTTTCTACTCCCTGTTCAGCTAAGTTTTGTAGCGCCGCTTTCGGGCGGCGCTTCCTCCCTGAGATTTAAGCAATGGATGCCCTATGATTAGCGTATTCGATATTTTCAAAATCGGCATTGGCCCTTCCAGCTCTCACACCGTCGGGCCAATGAAAGCAGGCAAACAATTCACGGATGATCTGATTGCCCGCAATATCCTGACCGATGTCACCCGCGTCGTGGTGGATGTCTATGGTTCACTGTCGCTGACCGGTAAAGGTCACCACACTGACATTGCCATTATTATGGGTCTGGCGGGAAATCTGCCGGATACCGTCGACATCGACGCCATTCCGTTCTTTATTCAGGACGTGAATACCCACGGACGTTTACTGCTGGCGAATGGTCAGCATGAAGTGGAGTTTCCGGTCGATAAGTGCATGAATTTCCATGCCGACAACCTGTCTCTGCATGAGAACGGGATGCGTATTAGCGCGCTGGCGGGCGATAAGGTCCTCTACAGCCAAACTTACTACTCCATTGGCGGTGGTTTCATCGTTGATGAAGAACATTTCGGTTTGTCGAACAGTGCGCCGGTCAACGTGCCGTATCCGTACAAATCCGCTGCCGATCTGCAAAAACACTGCCAGGAAACCGGTCTGTCGCTTTCCGGCCTGATGATGCAAAACGAGCTGGCGCTGCACAGCAAAGAAGAGCTGGAACAGCACTTTGCCAACGTCTGGGAAGTGATGCGCGGCGGTATTGAACGCGGCATCACGACGGAAGGCGTACTGCCGGGGAAACTGCGCGTTCCACGTCGTGCCGCGGCGCTGCGTCGTATGCTGGTCAGCCAGGATAAAACCACGACCGACCCGATGGCGGTTGTCGACTGGATCAACATGTTCGCGCTGGCGGTCAACGAAGAGAACGCGGCGGGCGGGCGTGTCGTGACTGCGCCAACCAACGGCGCATGCGGCATCGTTCCGGCGGTACTGGCGTACTACGACAAGTTTATCCGCGAAGTTAACGCCAACTCACTGGCTCGCTACATGCTGGTGGCCAGCGCGATCGGCTCTCTGTACAAGATGAACGCCTCCATTTCCGGTGCGGAAGTGGGCTGTCAGGGTGAGGTCGGCGTGGCCTGCTCTATGGCGGCGGCGGGTCTGGCAGAGCTGCTGGGCGGCAGTCCGACGCAAGTGTGCATCGCTGCGGAAATCGGCATGGAGCACAACCTGGGTCTGACCTGCGATCCGGTTGCGGGCCAGGTACAGGTGCCGTGCATTGAGCGTAACGCGATTGCCTCCGTGAAAGCGGTCAACGCCGCGCGTATGGCGCTGCGTCGTACCAGCGAGCCGCGCGTGTGCCTCGATAAAGTTATTGAGACCATGTACGAAACCGGTAAAGACATGAACGCCAAGTACCGTGAAACCTCTCGCGGCGGCCTGGCGATGAAGATTGTCGCCTGCGATTAAGTCCTACCACGTTTCAGGATCTGTAGGCCGGATAAGGCGCTCGACGCCATCCGGCATTTATTGCCTGATGGCGCTTCGCTTATCAGGCCTACGGATCGCGCTATTTCGCAACACTCGCCTCCTGTCGCCCTGGATGTTACCCTGTCCCCAAATTTGTCAGGGAGAACACCGTGGCCGTCCATCTGCTTATCGTCGATGCACTGAATTTAATTCGCCGTATTCATGCGGTTCAAGGCTCGCCCTGCGCGGAGACCTGCCTGCATGCGCTTGAGCAGTTGATTGTACACAGTCAGCCGACGCACGCCGTCGCCGTATTTGACGATGACGCGCGCAACAGCGGCTGGCGTCATCAGCGTCTCCCGGACTACAAAGCCGGTCGTCCTCCCATGCCTGACGAGTTGCACAATGAAATGCCCGCAATACGCGCCGCCTTCGAACAGCGCGGCGTGCAATGCTGGGTTTCCAGCGGCAATGAGGCGGATGATTTAGCCGCCACGCTGGCGGTCAAGGTCACACAGGCCGGGCATCAGGCCACTATCGTTTCTACCGACAAAGGCTACTGTCAGTTGCTCTCCCCGACGCTGCGTATCCGCGATTATTTCCAGAAACGCTGGCTGGATGCGCCATTCATTGAGAAAGAGTTCGGCGTCCTTCCCCAACAGTTGCCGGACTACTGGGGACTGGCGGGGATCAGCAGTTCAAAAGTCCCCGGCGTGGCGGGCATCGGCCCCAAAAGCGCGACCCAATTGTTGGTTCAGTTTCAGACTCTGGAAGGGATTTATGCGCACCTCGACGAGGTGGCGGAAAAGTGGCGCAAGAAGCTTGAAGCGCATAAAGAGATGGCATTTTTGTGCCGCGATATCGCGCGCCTGCAAACGGATCTCCATATCGACGGGAACTTGCAGCAGCTACGGCTGACGTGGTAGCTGTGTTGCCGGGTGGCGCTGCGCTTATCCGGCCTACATTTCGTGCAATCCTGTAGGCCGGATAAGGCCATCTGGCAAAATTACCAGGCGGTATGATACAACTCGACGATATCGGCAATACTCGCTTCACGCGGATTACCACCGGTGCAGACATCGTCAAATGCCGCCTGCGCCAGCGCCGGAATATCCTCTTTACGCACGCCGACATCGCGTAAATGCAACGGAATACCGACGTCCCGGTTGAGGGTAAATACCGCTTCCACGGCGGCATTACGCGCCTCGCTCAAACTTATCCCCTCAACCTTCTCGCCCATCGCACACGCGATATCACGGAACTTCTCACCGGTATATTCCGCGTTGTAGCGCATGATATGCGGCAGAAGAATCGCATTAGCAACGCCGTGCGGAGTGTTATAAAACGCGCCCAGCGGATGCGCCATCCCGTGCACCAGCCCAAGCCCCACGTTGGAAAAGCCCATCCCGGCAACATACTGCCCCAGCGCCATCGCTTCGCCCGCTTCACGCTCGCCCGCAACCGAACCACGCAATGCCCCGGCGATAATCTCAATGGCCTTAATATGCAGCGCATCCGTCAACGCCCACGCGGCACGGGTGATGTATCCTTCGATCGCGTGGGTTAACGCATCCACCCCGGTTGCCGCCTTCAGCGCGGGCGGCATGCCATCCATCATGTCGGCATCAATAAACGCGACCTGCGGGATATCATGCGGATCGACACAAACAAATTTACGCCGCTTTTCTTCATCGGTGATCACATAGTTAATGGTCACTTCCGCTGCGGTTCCCGCAGTGGTCGGGATCGCCATCACCGGCACGCTCGGATAACGGGTCGGCGACAGACCTTCCAGACTGCGCACGTCAGCAAACTCAGGGTTATTGCTGATAATACCGATCGCCTTACAGGTATCCTGCGGGGAGCCGCCGCCGATGGCAATCAGGTAGTCTGCCCCGCTTTGTTGAAATACGTTCAGCCCCTCTTTCACCACACCGATGGTTGGATTTGGGATCACGCCATCGTAGATCGCCCATGCCAGCCCTGCGGCATCCATCTTATCCGTGACGTTTCTGACCACACCGCACTGCACCAGCGTTTTGTCACTGACAATTAGCGCCTTGCGATAGCCCCGGCGTTGAACCTCATCGGTTAACGCCGCCACCGCCCCCCGGCCAAACCATGCCGTTTCGTTCAGGATCATTCTGTTCGCCATAGCCCGTCTCCTTCGCTGTGCGAAATTACTCTTCGATACGTAATCCGTAGGTTTTGAATTTTTCCAGCACAATGGCGATAGCCTCATCATCCAGTACAGGCACCGGATCGGTAATCGCCAGCGTACTGAGGTACAGCTGCGCCAGCACTTCCACTTCATGCGCCAGCCACAGCGCTTTTTCCAGGTTCTCTTCGCAGGCGATCAACCCATGATGCTGTAGCAGGGTCGCTTTGCGATTTTTGAGCGCAACGGCAACGTATTCAGAAAGTTCACGCGTGCCGAACGTGGCGTAAGGCGCACACGGAATGGAGTTCCCCCCCGCCGCCGCAATCATGTAATGAATGGCTGGAATAGGACGATTGAGGATCGACACCGCCGTGCAGTGAACGGCATGGTTATGGACGACAGCATTAGCATCCGGGCGCGTCTGGTAGGCCGCCATATGAAAACGCCACTCGCTGGAAGGCAATTTTCCCTGCTCATGCTGACCCTCTGCATCAATAAAGACGATATGTGATTCGGTGAGTTTGTCATACGGAATGCCCGTTGGCGTGATCAGCATCCCGCCCTGATAACGCACGCTCACATTGCCTGCGGTCCCCTGGTTCAGCCCCAGCCGGGTCATCTCCAGGCAGGTGTCGATAATCTGGCGGGCCAGTGTGTTTCGTTCCATTAGTTACCTCTCTCAGTCATTCAAAACGCGACAACAGAACAGCACGTTGCTCTGCTGAATTAATTGAACATTTGGTAACCATCATCATATTGAATAGCGATAAAGGAATTTACATGACTTTATTTTGTGATACGCATCAATTAATCACGTCAGTTAAATACCGTTTTCGCCGGATTCACTCTCGCCAAAATGACCGCTCTTAATATTATTTATCCAAACGGGCATTTTCATAATATTTGTAACAAATGCCCGTTTTCGCAGTAATAAATTAAATCGGTCATCAACGCTGTGGGTTTTTAATTTTATTTACTCAAACGGGCATCATTTTTCAGAAATTAAAGTGATGATAATCACATAAAGCCACCCTCCAGGTGCTAAATGTGACCACCATCATATTAAACAGCGTTTTTTATTTGAAAATGAATTCATGAGTTCACCATCAACAGCCAATTTTCTCTGGCAGATAACAGGAACTCGCCTGGTTTGTCGATCTGGTGAGAAACACCGGTCGTACTTCTAAAATGTTGAACACGCTTCTGAGCCAATGAGGATGCTATGGGAAACACAACAATACAGACGCAGAGTTTTCGTGCGGTGGATACAGGGCAAAGCAAACGCTATATCATTCCGTTCGCTTTACTCTGCTCACTGTTTTTCCTTTGGGCGGTTGCCAATAACCTGAATGACATTTTATTACCACAATTTCAGCAAGCCTTTACATTAACTAATTTTCAGGCAGGTTTGATTCAGTCTGCTTTTTATTTCGGCTATTTTGTTATTCCCATCCCCGCGGGTATTTTGATGAAAAAGCTGAGTTATAAAGCGGGGATAATTACCGGACTATTCTTATATGCTTTTGGCGCGGCATTATTCTGGCCGGCTGCTGAAGTGATGAATTACACCTTGTTTTTGATTGGTCTTTTTATTATTGCCGCAGGACTTGGTTGTCTTGAAACCGCCGCGAACCCTTTTGTTACGGTATTAGGGCCAGAAAGCGGTGGCCATTTCCGTCTCAATCTGGCGCAAACATTTAACTCTTTCGGCGCTATTATCGCCGTGGTGTTCGGGCAAAGTCTTATTTTGTCTAACGTTCCACATCAATCTCAGGACGTGCTCGATAAAATGACGCCTGAGCAATTGAGTACATATAAACACAGCCTGGTTTTGTCGGTACAGACGCCTTATATGATCATCGTGGCTATCGTTTTACTGGTTGCCCTGCTGATCATGCTGACCAAATTCCCGGCGCTACAGAGCGACGATCACAGTGACGCCCAACAAAGTTCATTCACCGCTTCGCTTGCCCGCCTGGTGCGTATTCGCCACTGGCGCTGGGCGGTGCTGGCGCAGTTCTGCTACGTCGGCGCGCAAACCGCCTGCTGGAGCTACCTGATCCGTTACGCTATCGAAGAGATCCCCGGTATGACGCCTGGCTTTGCCGCCAACTACCTGACCGGCACGATGGTGTGCTTCTTTATCGGCCGCTTCTCCGGCACCTGGCTTATCAGCCGCTTTGCGCCGCATAAAGTGCTGGCTGCCTATGCCCTGCTCTCCATGATCCTGTGTCTGGTTTCAGCCTTTAGCGGCGGCCATATCGGTCTGCTGGCCCTGACGCTGTGCAGCGCATTTATGTCGATTCAGTACCCCACTATCTTCTCGCTGGGTATTAAAAATCTGGGACAGGACACCAAATACGGCTCGTCATTCATCGTCATGACCATCATTGGCGGCGGCATCGTCACGCCGGTCATGGGTTTTGTCAGCGATGCGGCTGGCAACATCCCAACGGCTGAGCTGGTCCCGGCGCTCTGCTTTGCCGTCATCTTCATCTTTGCCCGTTTCCGTTCACAAGCGGCAACTAACTGAACATTTTTCCGAATAACGTGAGGAACCTGTAATGAAAAAAATCAGCTTACCGAAAATTGGCATTCGCCCGGTTATTGATGGACGTCGCATGGGGGTACGCGAGTCGCTGGAAGAACAGACCATGAATATGGCGAAAGCCACCGCTGCGCTTATCACCGAAAAACTCCGCCATGCCTGCGGCGCGCAGATTGAGTGCGTGATTGCGGATACCTGCATTGCCGGAATGGCGGAATCCGCCGCCTGTGAGGAGAAATTCAGCAGCCAGAATGTTGGCGTAACCATTACCGTGACGCCGTGCTGGTGCTACGGCAGCGAAACCATCGATATGGACCCAATGCGCCCGAAAGCCATCTGGGGCTTCAACGGTACGGAACGTCCCGGCGCCGTTTATCTGGCCGCCGCGTTGGCCGCGCACAGCCAGAAAGGCATTCCGGCATTCTCTATTTATGGTCATGACGTACAGGATGCCGACGACACCTCGATCCCTGCCGACGTTGAAGAAAAACTGCTGCGCTTTGCGCGCGCGGGTCTGGCGGTCGCCAGCATGAAAGGCAGAAGCTACCTCTCTGTGGGCGGCGTCTCAATGGGGATTGCCGGTTCCATCGTCGATCACAACTTCTTTGAGTCCTGGCTGGGGATGAAAGTGCAGGCGGTGGACATGACCGAGCTGCGCCGTCGCATCGACCAGAAAATCTATGACGAAGCCGAGCTGGAGATGGCGCTGGCGTGGGCGGATAAAAACTTCCGCTATGGCGAGGATCAGAACGCGCAGCAGTACAAACGTAATGAAGAACAAAGCCGCGCGGTGCTGAAAGAGAGCCTGCTGATGGCAATGTGCATTCGCGACATGATGCAGGGCAACAACAAGCTGGCGGAAAAAGGGCTGGTCGAAGAGTCGCTGGGTTATAACGCTATTGCGGCAGGCTTCCAGGGCCAGCGCCACTGGACCGATCAATACCCGAACGGCGACACCGCCGAAGCGCTGCTGAACAGCTCCTTTGACTGGAACGGCGTGCGCGAACCGTTTGTCGTCGCTACCGAAAACGACAGCCTCAACGGCGTAGCGATGCTGCTGGGCCACCAACTCACCGGAACCGCGCAGGTCTTTGCCGACGTGCGAACCTACTGGTCGCCGGAAGCGGTAGAGCGCGTCACAGGCCAGCCGCTCACCGGCCTTGCGGAGCACGGCATCATTCACCTGATCAACTCCGGCTCTGCGGCGCTGGACGGCTCCTGCAAGCAGCGCGATAGCGAAGGCAAACCGACCATGAAGCCGCACTGGGAAATCAGCCAACAGGAAGCGGACGCCTGCCTGGCCGCCACCGAATGGTGCCCGGCGATCCACGAATACTTCCGTGGCGGCGGCTACTCCTCTCGCTTCCTGACCGAAGGCGGCGTGCCGTTCACCATGACCCGCGTGAACATCATCAAGGGTCTGGGGCCGGTACTGCAAATCGCTGAAGGCTGGAGCGTGGAACTGCCGAAAGAGATGCACGATCAGCTCGACGCCCGCACCAACTCGACCTGGCCGACCACCTGGTTTGCGCCGCGTCTTACCGGTAAAGGCCCGTTCACCGACGTTTACTCGGTGATGGCGAACTGGGGCGCTAACCACGGCGTACTGACCATCGGCCACGTCGGCGCTGACTTCATCACGCTCGCCGCCATGCTGCGTATTCCGGTCTGCATGCACAACGTGGACGATGCGAAAATCTACCGTCCTTCCGCCTGGGCTGCGCACGGTATGGATATTGAAGGCCAGGATTATCGCGCCTGCCAGAACTACGGGCCGCTGTACAAACGTTAATGCGTCACTTCTTTGCCCGGTGGCGTAAGCTTACCGGGCCTACAATTTCGCATTTTGTAGGCCGGATCAGCGAAGCGCCATCCGGCAACGTTTCGGAGCTACTATGAAACAAGACGTCATTCTGGTTCTCGACTGCGGCGCCACCAACGTACGGGCAATGGCCGTTGACCGTCAGGGAAACATTGTCGCCCGCGCATCAACAGCGAATGCCAGCGACATCGCCACGGAAAATAGCGCCTGGCATCAGTGGTCGCTGGCGGCCATTCTGCAACGCTTCGCGGACTGCTGTCAGCAACTGAAGACGGAACTGGCGGCCTGCCGGGTTCGCGGTATTACGGTCACCACCTTTGGCGTGGACGGTGCGCTGGTCGATGAACACGGTCAGTTGCTCTATCCGGTGATCAGCTGGAAATGCCCTCGCACCCTTGCCGTCATGGAAAACATCGGCCGCTTTATGCCGCCGCAGCAGTTGCAGGCGATCTCCGGCGTCGGCGCATTCGCCTTTAATACGCTGCATAAACTGGTGTGGCTGAAAGAGAACCACCCGCAGTTGCTCGAACAGGCGCACGCCTGGCTGTTTATTTCATCACTGATCAACCACCGTTTAACCGGTGAATTCACCACGGATATCACCATGGCGGGCACCAGCCAGATGCTGGATATCCACCAGCGGGATTTCAGCCCGGAGATTTTACAGGCCACGGGTTTACCCCGCCGTCTGTTTCCACGGTTAGTTGAAGCGGGCGAACGGATTGGCACGCTGCAAAACGACGCCGCAAACCTGCTTGGGCTTGAGGCGGGTATTCCGGTGATCTCCGCCGGGCATGACACGCAGTTTGCCCTTTTTGGCGCCGGCGCAGAACAGGATGAACCGGTACTCTCGTCCGGTACGTGGGAAATCCTGATGGTACGCAGCGCGCAGGTGAACACGCCGCTGCTCAGCCATTACGCCGGTTCCACCTGTGAACTGGACAGCCAGGCCGGACTTTATAATCCGGGCATGCAGTGGCTGGCTTCCGGCGTGCTCGAATGGGTGCGCAAACTGCTCTGGACGCCAGAAACGCCGTGGCAGACGCTGATTGACGAGGCGCACGCCATTCCGCCGGGTGCTGAAGGCGTGAAGATGCAGTGCGATCTCCTCACCTGTCAAAACGCGGGCTGGCAGGGGGTGACGCTGAACACAACGCGTGGTCATTTTTACCGCGCCGCGCTGGAAGGGCTAACGGCGCAACTGCAACGTAATCTGCAAACGCTGGAAAAGATTGGTCACTTCCAGGCAACTGAGCTTCTGCTGGTTGGCGGCGGAAGCCGCAACGCGCTGTGGAATCAAATCAAAGCCAATCTGCTTGATATACCGATTAAGGTGCTGGATGACGCGGAAACCACCGTCGCCGGGGCCGCCATGTTCGGCTGGTATGGCGTAGGCGAATTTGCCAGCCCGGAACAGGCCCGAGCCCAGGTGCGCTATCAGTACCGCTATTTCTGGCCGCAAACTGAACCCGAATTTATTGAGGGAGTGTGAGATGCTAAAAACTATTTCGCCATTGATATCCCCTGAGTTACTGAAAGTGCTGGCTAAAATGGGGCACGGGGATGAGATTATTTTTTCCGATGCCCACTTTCCCGCTCACAGCATGGGACCGCAGGTTATTCGCGCAGATGGTCTGAAAGTCAGCGATCTGCTCCGGGCGATTATCCCGCTGTTTGAACTGGACAGCTACGCGCCGCCGCTGGTGATGATGGCCGCCGTAGAGGGCGATTCGCTCGACCCGACGGTTGAAGCGCGTTATCGCGATGCGCTCTCATTGCAGACGCCGTGCCCGGAGATTGTCCGCATCGACCGCTATGCGTTTTATGAGCGGGCGCAAAAAGCCTTTGCGATCGTTATCACAGGAGAGTGCGCGAAGTACGGGAATATTCTTTTAAAAAAAGGGGTAACGCCGTAATCTCTTGCCGGTGCGCCCGCATGATGCGGGCGTTCATCGAATGATGGGGTGAGAAAAGATGAAAGCGGCACGCCAACAAGCGATAGTAGACCTGCTGATCAACCATAAAAGTCTGACCACCGAGGCGCTGTCGGTACAGCTTAACGTCAGCAAAGAGACCATTCGCCGCGATCTCAGCGAGCTACAGGCGCAGGGAAAAGTGCTGCGCAATCACGGGCGCGCCAAGTATATTCACCGGGAAAACCAGGACAGCGGCGACCCGTTCCACATCCGGCTGAAAAGCCACTATGCGCATAAGGCGGATATCGCCAGGGAGGCGCTGGCATGGATAGAACCGGGCATGGTGATCGCTCTGGACGCCAGCTCAACCTGCTGGTATCTGGCCCGCCAGTTGCCGGACATTGATATTCACGTCTTTACCAACAGTCACCCGATTTGCCAGGAGCTGGGCAAACGCGAGCATATTCAGCTCATCAGTTCCGGCGGCCAGCTTGAGCGTAAATATGGCTGCTACGTCAATCCGTCGCTTATTTCTCAGCTTAAGCCGCTCGACATTGACCTGTTTATTTTTTCCTGCGAAGGGATTGACCGCGGCGGCGCGCTCTGGGACTCAAATACGATCAACGCGGATTTCAAATCCACGCTGCTTAAGCGCGCATCGCAGTCTTTATTGTTGATCGACAAGAGTAAGCTCAACCGCTCGGGAGAGGCCTGCATCGGGCATCTGGATGATGTGACGCACATCATTTCCGATGAGCGCCAGGGGGTGATTCACGCCTGATGGCGTTGCCGCTTATCAGGACAACAAATACCCGGCGCGGGCCGGATAAGGCATTTACGCCGCTATCCGGCAATTCATCGTATTACCGCTCGTCGCGACGCCCGCCCACGGCGGCCCACAGCCGACGGACATGCACGGTCACTTCTTCACGATCGTGATACAGCTGTCGCGCCTGAATTTGCGCGTTAATGCCGTGTTCATCAAGCTGCGCCTGAATGTATGCCAGGTTCTGCGACACCTCTTCATAGCGTTTTTTCATCGGCAGCTTGAGATTGAAGATCGTCTCGCGACACCAGCCGTTTACTAACCACTGCGCCATCAGCGCGGCAACCTTAGCTGGTTTTTCCACCATGTCGCACACCATCCACGAGATGTTGTTACGGTTCGGACGGTATCTGAATCCATCTTCGCGCAGCCAGGTCACCTGCCCGGTATCCATCAGGCTCTGCGCCATTGGGCCGTTATCGACAGAGTAAACCCACATGTTGCGCTTCACTAACTGGTAGGTCCAACCGCCAGGGCAGGCGCCTAAATCCACGGCATACATCCCGTTCGCCAGACGTTCATCCCACTCATCGGCCGGAATAAAAACATGCAGCGCTTCTTCCAGCTTCAGCGTCGAACGGCTTGGCGCATCGGCCGGGAATTTCAGCCGCGGAATCCCCATATAGAACGGCGAGTTGTTGTCAGGATACGAATACCCGGTATAACAGCAGCCCGGCGCGATGAAGAAAACATGCACCACCGGACGCTTTGGCGTTTCATAGTTTGTCAGAATCCCCGCGTCGCGCAGCGCGGCCCGCAGCGGCACCGTAAATTTACGGCAAAACTTCATCAACTCTTTGCTTTCATTGGTGTCTGCGACTTCAACACGCAGCTCGCCGCCTTTTTCCACAACGCCCTGTAGCATCCCGACAATCGGCGTAATGCGATCGTCCGGCGGCAGGTCGCGCAGCAGCTCGCCGACGACGAACATCTGACGCGCAAAAATGAGCGAGGAAAAAGGCAACTCTTTTACTATTTTTTCAGCATCGTCCGGCTGATAGCACTCAAAGACGACGTATCCGGCATTGTCTTTAACACGAGCGAAGCCAAAGATTTCCCGACGCGCCGCCTTATCCGTTATTTCAGCAGCGCACTCCTTTTCAAAACCAGGGCGACACAACAATACAACCTTATTCATGACCAACGCCCTTACGTTTCAAACGGATGGCGCCAATTAACATCAGCACCCAGCCTGCCAGGAAACTCACGCCGCCGACAGGAGTAACAAACGCCCACAGGCGTAAATGAGACAGCGCCAGGCAATACAGGCTGCCGCTAAACAGCACCGTACCTAACGCCAGAAAAACGCTGCTCCAGTAAAACCAGATGCTAATACGTCGCTGCATCGCAACCGCCAGGCCAAAAATGGCCAGCGTATGAAACGCCTGATATTGCAGACCGGTCTGGACCCAGCCCATTTCAACCACACCAAGAGTTTTGCTCAGGACATGCGCCCCAAAGGCACCCAGAGCAACATAGATAAAGCCGCTTATCGCGGCAAAAATCAGCATAAAACGGCTGGTCATGGTAGTACCCTAAATAAATTATTGTTCGTAACGAAAGCGGAATTTTTCTTGTTCAGCGGCCGCTTTGGTCAGAATCCACTGACGAAAGGCGGCTATTTTACCCAGTTCTGCCTGACTGTCATGACAAACCAGATAAAAAGCATTTTTACTGACCAGAACGTCGTTAAAGGGACAGACAAGACGCCCGGCTTCAATTTCTGATTGCGCCATGACGTTGTTCGCCAGCGCAACCCCCTGTCCGTGGATGGCAGCCTGTAGCACCATTGCGCTATGGCTGAAAATAGGTCCCTGCTGCACATTAATATGATTCAGCCCCAACTGACGCGTATAGGTCTGCCAGTCTCTTCGCGAAGCATCATGCAGTAATGTATGTTTTGCCAGATCTTCCGGCGTCTTTAACGGCTTATCGCCCGTCAGTAATAACGGTGAACACACCGGCAGTAAATATTCTGCGTACAATTTTTCGACGCGCAAGCCCGGCCAGTTGCCACGCCCATAAAAAATAGCGACGTCGACATCATCAGCCAGCTTATCTTCCTGACGGTCCACGGCCTGAATTCTGACATCGATTCCCGGATAAGTTGAGTTAAAGCTTGAGAGTCGAGGAACCAGCCACTGGATCGCAAAACTGGGCAATAAACTGACCGTAAGCGCGCCTTTTGCACTCCGCGCCTGAAGTTTACGCGTCGCTTCGGTTAATTGCGAAAAAATCTCTTTGATGTCGAGGAAATAGCTCTGCCCCTCTTCCGTTAGCAAAAGCGAACGATTGCGACGACGGAACAGTTTTAGCCCCAAAAAATCCTCAAGTGACTTGATTTGGTGACTTACTGCGGCCTGCGTCACAAAAAGCTCTTCTGCTGCGCGAGTGAAGCTTAAATGCCGCGCTGCGGCATCAAAAACACGTAATGCATTTAAGGGTGGTAATCGTTTTGACATGGCTTTTAGACTTTGATGTTAAATAAATTTAACAATTAGGTAACCTTGTGTAACCTATTAGTTTTTTTAATCTGAGCCATTATAATTTGTCCGTTGAGGTTCTACCAGCAAATACCTATAGTGGCGACACTTCCTGAGCCGGAACGAAAAGTTTTATCGGAATGCGTGTTCTGATGGGCTTTTGGCTTACGGTTGTGATGTTGTGTTGTTGTGTTTGCAATTGGTCTGCGATTCAGACCATGGTAGCGAAGCTACCCTTTTTCACTTCCTGTACATTTACCCTGTCTGTCCATAGTGATTAATGTAGCACCGCCAATTGCGGTGCTTTTTTTTGTCCATGACCGACCGGTTACTGATCCAGTTCGACCATCTCTTTAACGTCAGTACGATTGATCTGCTGTTTGTTGCCGTTAGCGTCTTTATAAGAAATCATGCCGGTTTCATCATCGGTTTTTGGCTTACCGTCTGACACGATAGTACGGCCATCATTTGTGTGCATCACATAATTCGGACCGGAACAGGCGCTCAGGGCAAAAGTCAGCATACATGCAGAGATCATTGCGGCAGTCTTTTTCATTTTCATCTTCTTCTCCTTAAAGCTGTTTATGCTAAATAAAACGGGTTCCGTAACAGGCAAAAACATTCGCCTAACACTATTTAGCATAACCTGCTTCCCTGACTTCACCAGGATAACCAGACAATTCCGATGGTTAGGACAAACCTTGTATCACAGCCCTTTTTGCGCCACGATCGGTATACTGAATTGAGGAATACCATGAACGCTTTCAATCCTTCGCAGTTTCGCGCGCAATTTCCTGCCCTTACCGATGCGGGCGTTTATCTCGACAGCGCCGCGACGGCGCTTAAGCCTCAGGCCGTGATCGACGCCACGCATCAGTTCTACAGCCTGAGCGCCGGAAACGTCCATCGCAGCCAGTTCGCCGAGGCACAGCGGCTAACCGCGCGCTATGAAGCGGCGCGCGGCAAAGTGGCGCAGTGGCTGAACGCGCCTGATGATGCATCGATTGTCTGGACACGCGGCACCACGGAAGCCATCAATATGGTGGCGCAATGCTATGCCCGCCCGCGCCTGCAACCCGGCGATGAGATAATCGTCAGTGAAGCGGAGCATCACGCGAATCTCGTTCCCTGGCTGATGGTCGCTCAGCAGACGGGCGCAAAAATCGTCAAACTGCCCCTAAATGCCCTTTTCCTCCCCGACGTGGAGCGTCTGCCTGAACTCATCACGCCACGCAGCCGGATTCTGGCGCTGGGACAGATGTCGAACGTCACGGGCGGCTGCCCGGACCTGGCGCGCGCTATCACGCTGGCGCACGCGGCAGGGATGGTGGTGATGGTTGACGGCGCGCAAGGCGCGGTGCATTTCCCCGCCGATGTACAGCAGTTGGATATTGATTTTTATGCCTTCTCCGCCCACAAGTTGTACGGCCCGACGGGCATCGGCGCGCTGTACGGCAAACCGGCCTTACTGGAAGAGATGTCCCCGTGGCTCGGCGGCGGCAAGATGATCGCTGAAGTCAATTTTGAAGGATTCACAACCCAGGCCGTTCCCTGGCGTCTGGAAGCCGGCACGCCAAACGTGGCTGGAGTTATTGGCCTTAGCGCCGCGCTGGAGTGGCTGGCGGAAGTGGATATGGCGCAGGCCGAAAGCTGGAGTCGCGGTCTGGCGACGCTGGCGGAAGACGCGCTGGCGAAGCGTCCGGGTTTCCGCGCTTTCCGTTGCCAGGACTCCAGCCTGCTGGCCTTCGATTTTGCCGGCGTTCATCACAGCGATATGGTGACGTTACTGGCCGAATACGGCATCGCCCTGCGCGCCGGGCAGCACTGCGCGCAGCCGCTACTGGCGGCGCTTGGCGTAACGGGCACCCTGCGCGCCTCTTTTGCGCCGTATAATACAAAGCATGATGTGGATGCGTTGGTCAGCGCCGTTGACCGCGCGCTGGAAATACTGGTGGATTAATGACAAGCCCTCTTTTTGCCGGACACCCGTTTGGCACGACCGTAACGGAAGAGACGTTACGCGCTCTCTTTATCCCGCTCTCGCAGTGGGAGGACAAGTATCGCCAGCTTATTCTGTTGGGTAAGCAACTCCCGGCATTGCCGGATGAGCTAAAAACGCAGGCAAAAGAGATCGCAGGATGTGAGAACCGCGTCTGGCTGGGGCATACCCTGTCAGAGAAGGGAACGCTGCACTTTTTCGGTGACAGCGAAGGGCGTATTGTACGCGGTTTGCTGGCGGTTTTACTCACGGCGGTAGAGGGAAAGACCCCGGCGGAACTGCTGGCGCACTCGCCGCTGGGGTTGTTTGATGAGTTAGGCTTAACAACACAACTTAGCGCATCGCGCAGCCAGGGGCTGCATGCGCTGAATAACGCGATTCTTGAGGCTGCCCAGCAAGCCGGATGACGACGCTGATGCGTCTTATCCGGCCTACAACACCGCACGAACCGTAGGTCGGATAAGCATAGCGCCATCCGACACAATCAAGCCTGACGCGCCGCCTTCGCCATCATCTTCTTCAGCGCATGAGACACAGCAACAAAGCCAAAGGTCGCAGTTACCATCGTGGCTGCGCCGAATCCAGAGGCGCAATCCATTCGTTTCGGCCCCTCCGCCGTCGCTTTCATCGCACATACGGAACCATCAGCCTGCGGATAAACCAGCGCTTCCGTTGAGAACACGCAGTCCACGCCCAGTTTGCCCTTGCTGTTTTTCACCACGCCAAAGTCGCTTTTCAGCCGTTCGCGCAGTTTCGCCGCCAGCGGGTCCTGGATGGTTTTCGCCAGATCCGTTACCTGAATCTGGGTCGGGTCTATCTGCCCACCCGCCCCGCCGGTGGTGACTAACGGAACCTTATTTCGGCGGCACCAGGCAATCAGCGCGGCTTTTGGCCGCACGCTGTCGATGGCATCAATGACATACGAAAACCCTGCGCTCATATACTCCGCGACGTTATCCGGCGTGACAAAGTCATCCACCACCGTCACCCGGCACTCCGGGTTGATCTGACGAATACGCTCGGCCATCACCTCGGCTTTCGCCAGACCGACGTTATCGCGTAGCGCATGAATTTGCCGGTTGATGTTGGTGACGCATACGTCATCCATATCGATGAGCGTGATCGCGCCAATGCCGGTACGCGCCAGCGCCTCTGCCGCCCAGGAGCCGACGCCGCCGATCCCGACCACGCAAATATGCGCACCGGCAAACAGCTGCAACGCTTTTTCACCATACAGACGGGCGGTGCCGCCAAAACGCTGGCGCCAGGCATCACTAATTACAACAGACATACGACCTCAGAATTAAAAAGGGGTAATACGATCGTAGGCCGGATACGTCGCTTGCGACGCCATCCGGCATGATTTGCCTGATGGCGCTACGCTTATCAGGCCTACGATTTAAATCTTCAGCGAAGCCGCCATCAGGCAATCAGCCGCTAAATACGTTACCGGTTCCCGGGGCGTTTTTCAGCACCCAGACGCGCCCATAGTGATTATACCAGCCTGCGCGGTGCCCGGCGTCCGGGCCTATCCCCTGATAAATATCAAAGTGCTGGCCTTTAATCGCGCCGCCCACGTCCAGCGCCACCATCAGGCGCAGTTCGTACTGGCCGTTAAACTTGCCGTTGTTATCCAGCAGCGGGACTTCCGCCAGCAGGGTTGTTCCTGCCGGGATAATGCTGCGATCGGAAGCCACAGACGCACGACCGATAAGCGGCACGGCGCTGGCGCCTTTCACCGGCGCAAAAGATTGCGGCTTAAAGAAGACGAATGACGGGTTTTGCTCCAGCAGCTCGCGCACTTCCGCTTCACTGTGGGTTTCTCCCCAGTGGCGAATGGCCTGCATCGACATATCTTCTTTCTTCACTTCACCGCGATCGATCAGCACCTTGCCGATACTGCGGTAAGCATGGCCGTTTTTCCCGGCATAGCTGAAGAAATTCAGCGGGCTGCCGTCGCCAAAATCAATATAGCCGCTGCCCTGAACGTCCATGATGAAGTTATCCATCAGCGAGTTGCTGTACGCCAGAATGTAGCTGTCGCTCAGCGCGCCGGAATAGATCTCGGCACGAGACGGTAAGCGGCCGCGTTTTGGCGGCATGCGATAAATAGGGTACTGGAACTCGCCCTGACGGGTATGGCGCGCCTGGATAACCGGCGTGTAGTAGCCAGTAAACTGGACGTTGCCGTAGTTATCCGCCCCTTCCATCTGCCAGGCATCAATACCAAACTGGCGCATCATTCGCGTATCGCCACCGGAACGTAACCACTCCTGCACGGCGTTATAGACGTTGCTCTGGTTGCCATACAGACGCGGCGACGCGCTGCGGATTTGGTTGACCTGCTCGGCGAAATCGCCTGCGTTGATAGGCGCCCCAATGGCGTCAGGTTGGTTCACCAGTGAGAAAGGCTGGGTAAACTTCCCGTCTTTATACTGCTGGCCGCGATCGGTCGGTTTAGAGGAACAGGCGGCAAGCATTGCAACCACCGCCCCCATAAGAAGGTAATTTGCCCAACGTCCTTTCATGAGTTCTCGTCTTTTAGCTGTAAATCTTGCGCTATGAAGATAACAAACCCCCGAACCTAATGAAATGCGAAGCGCTCCCCTGACGCAAATTACGCACAAAAAACGTACCAAAGCGCGTTGTTTTTGCACACAATCATCCCAATTTCGTGATCCGGGTGAAAAAAGGGTTGCATGAAAATGTTAGCAGAGTATAGTGCGCATCCACGGACGCGGGGTGGAGCAGCCTGGTAGCTCGTCGGGCTCATAACCCGAAGGTCGTCAGTTCAAATCTGGCCCCCGCAACCAATACAATGTGAAGAAAAGGTTACTCGATGAAAGAGTAACAGACGGACGCGGGGTGGAGCAGCCTGGTAGCTCGTCGGGCTCATAACCCGAAGGTCGTCGGTTCAAATCCGGCCCCCGCAACCAATATTAAACACCTTAACGGGTGTTTTTTCGTTTCTGCGGTCCGTAAAAAAAGCGCCTTTCAGCGCTTTTTTATTATCCCCTTCTCGCCAGCGTCGCCCCATCGGCAAAGTAGGCTTTAATACCCGCCAGAATCGACTCCGCCACTTCCTGCTGGAACTTCGCCGTTTTGAGCTTACGCTCCTCTTCAATATTACTGATAAAGGCGGTTTCCACGAGAATAGAGGGAATATCCGGCGCTTTCAGCACCGCAAAGCCGGCCTGCTCGACCTGATTTTTGTGCAGATTATTAACCCTTCCCAGCTTGTTGAGCACCGCTTTACCGAACTTCAGGCTATCGGCGATGGTCAACGATTGCACCATGTCGAACATCGTGTGATCGACATAGCGATCGCCGCTTTTACTCACGCCGCCGATCAAATCCGAGGCGTTCTGAGTTTGCGCGAGGTATTTTGCCGCCGTACTGGTCGCGCCCTTCGTCGAGAGCGCAAAAACGGATGAACCGCTGGGCTGTCGGCTGGTAAACGCGTCCGCATGGATAGAGACAAACAGGTCGGCGCGCTGCTTCTGGGCTTTCGCCACGCGCACTTTCAGCGGAATGAAGATATCCTCATTACGCGTCATGTAGACCTTCATATTGCCTTCTCTCTCAATTAACGCGCGCAAGCGGCGGGCAATCTGCAACACCACGTCTTTTTCGCGCGTCTTGTATTTCCCCACGGCGCCGGGATCTTCCCCTCCATGACCGGGATCGAGCATGATCACGATCGGGCGATCGCGTCCCGCCTTGCCCGGCTGCGGCCCGCTCTGCGCAGGCGGCACCTGCTTATCCAGATCGCCTTTGTTGTAATCTTCCAGCAGCGCCAGCAACGGGTCCTGCATATCCTGCGCATTGGCAGGGTAGAGATCCATCACCAGGCGTTCTTTAAAGCCCGCCACCGGCGCAAGGGCAAACAGCTGCGGTTTCACGTTTTGCTTCAGCTCAAACACCATCCGCACCGTCTGTGGATCAAACTGCCCCACTCGCGCTGACTTGATATACGGATCGTCCGCGCGGATCTGCGCGCCAATGCCTTTAAGCACCGAGTTCAGATTCACACCTTCAATATCCACCACCACGCGCTCAGGGTTACTCAGGGCAAACTGTTTGTATTTCAGCAGACGGTTCGATTCCACCGTGACGCGGGTATAGCTGGACGCAGGCCAGATGCGTACCGCGACGACCTGGCTGACGGCAGCCAAACCGACCTGACTTACGCTCAATAGCCACATGGCGCCCGTCCCTTGTAGTAAACGACGGCGACTGATTGCTGAGTTGGATCCCGACATGCTTCTCCCGAGCAAAACAAACTTAACGGTGCTGATGTACAAAACGTCTAAATTGACCGGAAACTTTAGCGAATGACGCATAATCTGTCATCTATAAAAGGGTAAACTTTCTTTTTGTATTCACGGTATTACTGGGAGAAAACTTCAGCGGGATTAAAATTTGCGCTTGCGCACGACGGAAAAACAGAATAAAAATACATTAATTTCGAATAATCATGCAATGAGGGTGTGCCGTGGTGAAGGAACGTAGAACCGAACTGGTACAGGGATTCCGCCATTCTGTTCCCTATATCAATACCCATCGGGGAAAAACGTTTGTCATTATGCTTGGCGGTGAGGCCATTGAGCATGAAAATTTCTCCAGTATCGTCAATGACATCGGGCTTCTGCACAGTCTGGGCATTCGCCTGGTGGTGGTGTATGGCGCGCGTCCGCAAATCGACGCGAACCTTGCCGCACATCATCATGAGCCGCTGTACCACAAAAATACCCGCGTGACGGACGCCAAAACGCTGGAACTGGTTAAGCAAGCGGCAGGCACGTTGCAGCTGGATATCACCGCCCGTCTGTCGATGAGCCTGAACAACACCCCCTTACAGGGCGCGCACATCAACGTCGTCAGCGGCAATTTTATTATTGCACAGCCGTTGGGCGTGGATGACGGCGTGGATTACTGCCACAGCGGACGCATTCGCCGTATTGATGAAGAGGCAATTCATCGCCAGTTAGACAGCGGCGCAATTGTGCTGATGGGGCCGGTCGCGGTTTCCGTCACAGGCGAAAGCTTTAACCTGACCTCAGAAGAGATCGCCACCCAGCTCGCCATCAAACTGAAGGCGGAGAAGATGATCGGCTTCTGTTCGTCGCAAGGGGTAACTAACGACGAAGGCGACATCGTTTCCGAACTTTTCCCGAACGAAGCGCAGGCACGCGTTGAAGCGCAGGAAGAAAAAGGCGATTACAATTCAGGCACCGTGCGGTTCCTGCGCGGCGCGGTGAAAGCCTGTCGCAGCGGCGTGCGTCGCTGCCATCTGATTAGCTACCAGGAAGACGGCGCGCTATTGCAGGAGCTGTTCTCACGCGACGGGATCGGGACGCAAATCGTGATGGAGAGCGCCGAGCAGATTCGCCGCGCCACCATTAACGATATCGGCGGGATCCTGGAGCTGATTCGCCCGCTGGAGCAACAGGGGATTCTGGTGCGCCGCTCCCGTGAACAACTGGAGATGGAGATCGACAAATTCACGATTATCCAGCGAGATAATCTGACCATCGCCTGCGCCGCGCTGTACCCTTTCCCCGAAGAAAAAATCGGCGAAATGGCCTGCGTGGCGGTACATCCAGATTATCGCAGTTCATCGCGTGGCGAAGTCTTGCTGGAGCGGATCGCCGTGCAGGCAAGACAGATGGGCCTCAGCAAGCTGTTTGTGCTGACAACACGCAGTATTCACTGGTTCCAGGAACGTGGGTTTACGCCGGTGGATATCGAACTGCTGCCCGAGAGCAAAAAAGAGATGTACAACTATCAGCGTCGTTCAAAGGTGTTGATGGCAGATTTGGGATAACCATTTTGCCTGACGGCGACGCTAAAGCGTCTTATCGGGTCTACGGGGATGCTGTAGGCCGGATAAGCGCAGGCGCCATCCGGCAACTTGCCTCACAGCCCGTTATTAAAAAACGCGGACAGTCCGCTACGTCGCTCCGTGCGCGTCGCAATTGCCCCGCTCAAAACCCGTTCATCGGCATAGAGAGACAGGCGACGACGTGCGCGCGTCACGGCGGTATACACCAGCTCACGGGTCACAACCGGCGAGCGCTGGCTGGGTAAAATCAGCGCCGCATGATCGAACTCCGATCCCTGCGATTTATGCACCGTCATCGCCCAGGTTGTTTCATGCTCCGGCAAACGGCTGGGCTGCACCGACTTAATGCTGCCATCCGGCATGGCGAACCACACCCTCAACCCCTGGCCGCGATCGAGCGCAATGCCGATATCGCCATTGAACAACCCCAACGCGCTGTCATTGCGCGCAATCATTACCGGACGCCCTTCATACCAGCGGCTGTGCGGGTGACGCTGAATTTTGCGCTTTTGCAGCATAACCTGTTCGATGCGTTCATTCAGACCGCCAACGCCAAACGGCCCTTCACGCAGCGCGCACAGCAACTGGTACTCATTGAAAGCCTGAATAATCGCCCCCGGCTCCGCGCCCTCGCGAACAAGCGCCAGATAACGCCCATAACCGGCCAGCGCCTCATCGAGCATGGCGGCGTAATCCTCGCTGCTCTGTAGCGTTCGTTTTTCAATATCGCTAAATCCCTGCTGAAAGACCGTTTTCATCGCCGCTTTATCGCCGCGATTAATGGCTGCCGCCAGTTGACCAATGCCGGAATCATGCCCGAAGCGATAGCTTTTTTGCAGCAAACACAGGCTATCGCGCAAAGAGGCTGCCTCCGTGCCTGCGCCCGCAGGAATGGGGCTTCCCGTCAATCGGCTCAGCTGCTGCGCGCGCCCGGCGGTAAATCCGGCATTCACCCAGGCGCAGATATCGCCCAGCACCGCCCCCGCCTCAACGGAAGCCAGCTGATCGCGATCGCCGAGAAAAATCACGCGTCCGTGCGGCGGCAGCGCCTCAATTAGCCGCGACATCATCGGCAAATCGATCATTGATGCCTCATCCACCACCAGCACGTCCAGATGCAGCGGATTTCCCGCGTGATGGCGCAGCCTCTGGCTACCGGGCTGTGCGCCCAACAGCCGGTGCAACGTACTGGCGTCATCCGGGATGCGTTTTTTTTGCTCATCCGTGAGCGGAAGCTGGCGCAATGCCGCGCCAAGCGACTCGGTCAGACGCGCCGCCGCTTTCCCCGTCGGCGCCGCCAGTCGTATACGGCATCGCTCGCCGTCCGCCATCTGAATCAACGCGGCCAGCAGCTTCGCCACGGTAGTGGTTTTACCGGTGCCAGGCCCGCCGGAAATGACGGAAATACGGCGCGTCAACGCCACGGCCGCCGCCACTTTTTGCCAGTTGACGTCATCCGTCGGCGGGAAAAGCGCATCCAGCGTGCGGGCCAGTTGCAGTTCATCTACCGCGATCGCCTGGTTAACCTCGCTAAAAAAGCGGGCTACCGTGCGCTCGTTACTCCACATCCGGTTCAGGTAAAGGCGATCTTCATGCAGAATCAACGGCGTTGGCCGCTCTCCCCGACTGACCGCCCCGGAAGCCAGCAGACACGATGCCCAGTCTTCAGGCGCGTCCCTCTCGCTAAACCAGGAGACCAGTAGCGGATGCGACTCTTCCGTTATCGCCAGGCGCGAAAGCGGCATACAGACATGCCCTTCCCCCGCATCGCGGCTGAGCAATGCAACGGCCAGCGTTACGCACGGATCGTCCTGCCCGGCAACCGCCAGCGCAAACTGAGCGTCTAATGGCCGCAACAGCTTTTGTTCTACGGCCTCCAGTAACCGCTTCTGAATTGTCATTGCGCCTCCTCCGCTACAACGCCTGCAAACATCTCATCCATTAACGCAATCAATTCGCCGTCCGGCCGGGTCGAGAAAATGCCCTGCCGTGGATATTCACGGTCAACGCCGCGCAGGAAAAGGTAGATCACGCCGCCGAAATGGCGTTCATAGTCATAATCGGCGATGCGATGGCGCAGATAGCGGTGCAACGCCAGCGTATACAGCTGATATTGCAGGTCATAGCGATGCGCCTGCATCGCTGAGGCCATCGCCTCCTGAGTGTAGGCCGTGCTGTCTTCGCCCAGCCAGTTTGATTTGTAATCGAGCAGGTAATATCGCCCTTCATGGCGAAACACCAGATCGATAAACCCTTTCAGCATGCCGCGAACCTGCATGAAGTCGAGCGGCGGGCAGCCCGCCGAGAGCGGATCAAACCGGCGAATCAGCGCATCCAGTTGACTGGCGATAAGCGGCTGTGCGATCGGCAGATAAAACGCCATCTCCACCTGTTTTTCACGGGCAGAAAGATGACGCAGACTCACGCCGCGTTCGGTCAGGGGAGCCTGCAAAACAGCGTCCAGCCACTGCGTTAAAACCGGCTCCCAGTGCGCGTCATAACCGCCAAGCTCCAGTTTTTCCCGCACCCAGGCCGGGTCAACGGGCTGCGTAAAGTCGAGGTCTTCAAACAGGCTATGCAGGAATGTACCCGGCGATGCCCCTCGCGGGAACTGGTGCGGCGTCAGCTCCGGCTCTTCCACCACGTCCCCTACCCCGGCGGCATCCACATCCAGACGCGGAATTAAATCCTGGGCGACGCTATGGCCTTGCTGCTGTAAGCCGGAATAACTGGTTACTCGCCAGTTATCGGCAGACGTTCGGCGTAACGCTCTGGCGCTTAGCGCCGCACGCGACGCTTCCGTTACCTGCCAGCGTTCGCTGTCCGGTTCGGCTGGCGTCCGACAGGTGATATCCTCCCCGCAAAGCGCGTCAATGCAGGCGCGAAGCCCGGCGGCATCTTTCGGCTCACCTTTTTGCAGCAGGCGCCCGAGCGCGCTCTGGTGTACATCGGTATCGCCTTTCTTATCTCCGCGACGACGCACCAACGGCGCAACGCCGAGACTGCAATGCCACACCGAACGGGTCAGCGCCACATAAAGCAAACGCAGGTCTTCCGCCAGACGCTCTGCTTCCGCCAGTTCAACGCTCTCCTCGGCGTGGCTGAGATCCAGCACCGCGTCAAACGAATTGCGATCGTGATAAAACGCCTGATCCTGCACGCGGAAATGGGTAATAAAAGGCAGCCAGACGAGCGGATATTCCAGCCCTTTTGATTTATGGATGGTGACGATTTTCACCAGATGTTTATCGCTTTCCAGCCGCAGTTGCTGGCTGGCGGCATTGCTGTCCGGCTCAAGAATATGCTGCGACAGCCAGCGCACCAGCGCATGCTCGCTTTCCAACTGCGAACCGGCTTCCTGCAACAATTCGCTGATGTGCAGAATATCGGTCAGGCGGCGCTCGCCTCCCGCTGTCGCCAGCAGGTTTTCGGCAATATTCCGCGCTGACATCAGCGCGCGCAGCATGGGCATGACGCCGCGCTTATGCCAGATTTGACGATAGCCGTCGAACTCTTCGACCACCGTATCCCAGGCATTTTCGTCGTTATTCAGCGTTTCGATGTCCTGTGCGGTCAGCCCCATCATCGAGGCCGCCATCGCGCTACGCAGCGTATTTTCACGCTCAGGCGTCATGACGGCCTGTAAGATCCACAGCATCTCCTGCGCTTCCAGCGTCTCAAATACGCTGTCGCGGTTGGAGAGATAAACGGACGGAATCGCCAGCAGCGTCAGCGCATCACGAATTTGCGCCGCTTCCTGGCGGCTTCGCACCAGCACGCTGATATCCGAGGCTCGAACCGGACGTGAGGTTTTCTCGCTAACAAGCAGCGCATCGCCAGTTTGCCCGGCTTTCAGCCAGTCACGAATTTGCGTCGCGCACACCTGCGCCATGTAACTCTGATAGTCGCCGATGCCGCAGCTTTCCCCTTCCATCAACCACATATTCATGGCGGGCTGCGTCTCGCCGTTCAGCACAAAGCGCAGCGACTGGTTCTTCTGGGCCGATTTAACCGGCGCAAATGGAATTTCGCGGAACATAAAGGCGTCGTTCATCTGACTGAACAACGTATTCACGCTGTTGACCATGCCCGGTGCGGAACGCCAGTTGGTATCCAGCGTATAATGGGCGCTGACCTCGCTGCGGGCTTTCATGTAGGTGAAGATATCCGCGCCGCGAAACGCATAAATCGCCTGTTTCGGATCGCCAATCAGCAACAGCGCGGTGTCCGGCTGATGCCGCCAGATGTGGCGGAAAATGCGGTACTGCTGCGGGTCGGTATCCTGAAATTCATCAATCATCGCCACCGGGAAACGGCCACGAATTGCGCTTGCCAGCGCATCGCCGCTATTACTACGCAGCGCAACATCCAGACGACTCAGCATGTCGTCGAAACCTAATTCACCCCGGCGTTGTTTTTCCTGCGCAACCGTCTCGCGGATTTCCGCCAGCGCACGGGTGATCAGCAGATCTTTTATCGTCAACGGTTCAGCCAGCAGTTCCTCAATGGCGACAAACAGCGGATGCTGCGGGGTTATGCCGCCCGCTTTGGTTCTCTCTTCCAGGAATCGCCGGGAGAATTTCTCCAGCGCATCGGGTAATTGATAGGTTTGCGTTTCCGCCTGCGCCCACGCCGTGATCTTCTCGATCCATTTCGTCTGGTTGCCGCGATTGAATTTTCTGCGATCGATTCCCGACGACTCTATCACCCCATCCAGTTCATCAACGGACGCGCACCATTGCTGCTTCAGGGCGTTAATACTCGACAAAATGTGTTCGTGGCGAGACGCCAGCGTCTCGTCTGACGGCGGCGGGGCTTTGATAACCGGCGCTTCGCCCTGCAAATAACGATCGATATCTTTCAGTAGCGCCCGGGGGCCTTTCCACGCTTCAAAGACAACCTGGGCAATTTCGCGCGGCAGCGGATAACAGTGACGCCGCCAGAAGTCGGCGCAGGCCTGATAGCGCAGAAGAGATTCATCTTCGATTAGTTGCTGCTCGAACAGCATGCCGGACTCAAACGCATTCAGGCTGAGCATGCGCTGGCAAAAACCGTGGATGGTGAATACCGCCGCCTCATCCATCTGTCTTTCCGCCAACAGTAACCACTGCGCCGCCTGCTTTTTATCCTCGATCTCTTCCAGCAGGCGGGCATATAACGGGTTATCGGTAGTTTCACGCAGACAGGCGATGCGCAGTTCATGGATGTTGCTGCGGATGCGGCCGCGTAACTCTTCGGTGGCCGCCTCGGTAAACGTCACGACCAACAGTTCTTCCACGGTCAGCGGTCGGGGAAAGGCGGCAGAGCCGCCCAATCCGAGCAGCAGGCGCAGATACAACGCGGCGATAGTAAACGTTTTGCCAGTGCCCGCAGAGGCTTCAATCAGACGCTCGCCCGTAAGGGGCAAGCGTAAAGGATCAAGGGACTCAGCGGCATCATTCATTCTTTTCACTCATCAGGGGTAAGGTTTGCTGCAACGCGCTGACGTTCTCCCACACTTTCCAGCCTTCCGGGCGCACGTACTCTGCTTTCCCGTTCTGACTGCCGGAAACCTGTGACAGTATCGCCATGCCTTGCGGCTCAACCACCGCCTGATGGAAGAAATCGGCAAGTTTTTGCGGCGTCAGCAGTTTAATCTGAGCCACGATTTTATCACGTGAATCAAAGCGCATATTGCCGCGATCGAAATCTTTGCTTAATTTCGACGCTTCTTCGCCCAGCGTTTGCGGCGCTTGCAACATCTGCGCGATGATCGCCTGCTGAATTTGCGCAAACTCTTCCGGCGTCATCGCCCGCAGCTTCGCTTCCGCCGTTGGGAAGAATGCTTTGTAACGCTCCCAGAGATAAGACGGTTGCTTGTCGCTGCTTTGCAGCAGGAAACCCATTCCCCACTGACGCCCGACGCTCATCGGGAAAGCGAACACCGCATAGCCTAACTGTTCTTCAGTACGCAACTGATTATAGAACCACGGCTGAACGATTTGCCCTAACATCGCGCTGTAGGCTGAACTGGCATATTCATCGTAACCGGTTGGAACGAATACCGCCGCCAGCGCGGAGTCAGTGCTGCTCCCTGCCTTCTCAAAGATGACCGACTGCTTTTTATCCACCAGTACGTCTTTATTGCGACACCACTCTGAACCGTTGGCGCCAAGCTGCTGTTGGATATCCCGCGCCATGGTTTTCACCTGCGCTTCGCGCATATTGCCAATCACCAGAAACTCCGGTCGCGCGCCTGCTTTTAACGTATCGCGGTAAGCCATGACCTCTTTCAGCGTGATCGAAGGCAACAGCTTACGGCGTTCATCACGCTGGAAGTAAGGCACCTGAGAAAGCATCTGTGCCGGCATAATCGCCTGATCGTAGGCCTTCCCTTTTTCTGCGGAATCCATCATCTGCGCATACCAGGATTTCGCCTGTTCCAGCTGTTCTTCCGTCGCGGTGTAGCTGAAATACCCTTCCAGCAATGCCTGGAAAAGCTGCGGCAAGCGCTGCGTGTAACCGTTCGCGTTAAGCATCAGACCATTGTTGGCGTTGGTGGAAAAGCCAATCCCGCCGACCGATGCCTGGTTGCTTAACTGGTCGAGCGCGATCCCCGCGAGATAATCGTTTAATGCAAACATCACCTGGTTTCTGGCGCTGTCCATTGCTTTCGGGTTACGCAGAATAACGCTGACATCCGCCTTAGGCTCGCTGGCAAAATAACGGCTCGGCGCATAAACCACGCGCAAATCCGGTTCATCGACAATCAGCTCCGGGTGGGGATATTCCTTCTCCGGTTTGATCAGCGTGAAATCGTCTGGAATATAGGGATTAAGCTCCGGTAATGACAGCGCAATGCCCTGCGCTTTTTGCTGCCAGTCGGCGAGCGTTTTGTCGTCGATTTTATTCACCTGATAAGGTGCGTCGACAAAATAGGCCGTTTTGTTGTGCGGTTCCTTCGGGCTAATGTACCAGATACGCGCATTCTGCGGCGTCATCATCGCCAGGCGTGATTTCACCGCCGCCGCATCGTATTGATCGGCGATATTCACCGCATCCAGCGTATGTTCCACCGGAACGCGAATCATCGTATCCGCCAGCCATTCGACGTAATCCATATCACGGGTGATAGAGGGGTAACGGAAGTCGAGATCCAGCACATGCGCCAGCTCATCGAAGTAGCGTTTATCCACGCCTTTTTCACGTAACAGATTGAGATAGCTGAAGATGGCGGCGACAACGTCGTCCCGGTTCGCCAGCCCTTTGTCCGTCAGGGTAGCGGAAATAGCCAGTACGCCGCTGTTACCGTTAACCACCGGGTCAGAGTCCGCACGAATGCCTTCCACTAATCCTTGTTTTTGCAGCCAGTCGGAGAGCGTTCCCGGGCTCCGGTTGCCAATCAGGTAGGTCACCAGTTCGTCGGTTTTGCTGCGAAACTGCGCGCTGTTGTTATCAATACGAAACTCTACGCGCAGCACTTTACGCGGCAGAGCAGGCACATAATGAATGATGATGCCCTTTTGCGCGTCCGTTACTACCGGCACGGTAATTTCCGGCTTTTTGATATTTTTATTCGGCACCCGGCCATAGGTTTCAGCCGCAATACGCGCCAGTTCCGGCAGCGGTTTGTTACTGTAAATCACCGCCTTCATCAGGTTCGCTGAATAATATTTTTCGTGAAACGCCTGCAACGCCTGCTGAACCGGGTTGCCCGGTTTGTCGCTTAAAGTTTCCAGATTGCCGCCAGAGAAGCGCGAACCCGGGTGCGCCGGGTTGATGGTTTCTGCGCTGACCTGCGCCATACGCATACCGTCTCGCGTACGCGCCATCGTCAGTTCGGCATTGACCGCATTGCGCTCACGCTCGGCATATTTTTTATCCAACAACGGGGCGGCAATGGCATCGGCAAGGCGATCGACCGCACCTGACAGGGCGTCGTTTTCCACCTCCAGATAGAAGGCGGTACGATACGGCGCGGTGCTGGCATTATGGCTGCCGCCGTGCATTTTAAGGTATTCGGCAAGGCTGTCAGGCTGGGGATATTTTTTAGATCCCATCAGACTCATATGTTCGAGATAGTGCGCCAGCCCCTGATGTTCATCGGGGTCCTCCAGCGATCCAACAGGCACCACCAGCGCGGAAAGCGATTTTACCGCTTGCGGGTCGGATACCAGCAAAACCACCATGTCATTGTCCAGACGAATCGCCTGATACTGACGCGTATCTTTCTCGCTTTTACGGATGGTTTCCGCCAAAGGCTGCCAACCGGTATCTGCCTGACTTAAGGGTGCCCAAAGGGCGACAAACAACAGTAACGCTTTGAACCAGGTGCTGCGGGGCATTCACGAACCTCATCATTAACTTTCTTTCCCGCTCAGGTGAAGCGCGAGCGCGACGCTGGCGCTTATTGAGCAGGACAAAACTGTGTGCTAAACGAGTCAGCATCTCTTATTGTAAAATCAGTCCGTGACAGAAAACGCATCATAAATGAAGCCATTTAATTGCGCAATTTTTATACAACCCTCACGACTGATTAAAACGAAATAGCGGTAACAGATAACGTTGAGACTGAGAAATAATGCTCTCTATCGTCTTCGGCTCCAGCTGACGCCACAACCGTTGATACCAGATATCATCCCCTTCTCCGCGTATCACCATGTTACCTTCATAAGCCTGCAAGAACTTCGTCCGGGCTTTTTGCAGCGTGTCAGCATCATCTAACATGGCATCATTCGCCGCGTCATAACAAGCTTTTATCCATGCGCCGCCGCTTTCAGGAAGAACCAGCAGTGGGGATGACATCCCTTCCCGATAACCGTCAATCAGCTGTGCGAGGTAAGTTAACGCCTGTTCAGCCTCTAACGGCGGGAAGCGCCACTCTCCCTCTTTACGCAGGAACAAACGACTTTCGCCTTTTCCGCCACAGGCACAATAGACAAGGTGTTCCAGCCAAAGTTGCATTCCCTGCGCAACGCTTATTAAAGATGGGCGCCAGCGCAACAAACCGTCTTCCTGCACCTGCGGCAACCACCCCGTGATCTGCACGCCATTGCAGAGCAGATCAACTTCCATACTTTTCCCCGGCTGACGACACGCGATAATCCTGTCCGCCAGCGACTGCATCTCCTGACGCTGCGTATCCCAGAGGATCTCGCCAAAAGCGCCATACGGGAGATCGCCCGCCGCCCGGAAGCGACGGAATAAAAGCCCGGCATCCTCTTCTTCGACCAGCGTATTAAGCAACTGCTGATTAAGCTGATAGCGGGTTAGCCCTTCCAGAATGAACGGCTCCGTATCGGGAATTTCACTCTCTTCCGCGCGGAAATTCACCTGTAGCCGCATCTGGAAAAACGCCCGCACCGGATGCGCCCAGAAGCGCTGAAGTTTTTCCAGCGTCAACGTCTCAGGGAGTTCATAGGGCAACGGCTGTACAAAATCAGAATGGGCCTCGCCTGACTGACTTGCAGCAGGCAGCCATTCGCGCGCGTAGCTTTGCTGTTCACCGGGAAGATAGTTTTGCGCATCAAACGGCATCCGCGTGTGCAGGCGAGCGATATGCGCTTTCACGCGGGCCTCGCTCTCATCGCTGGTCAGTTCTTCATCTCCCGGCAAATAGTGACTTTGCCCGATATAATCCATCAGTTCCTGCACCAGGACTGACGGGAAACGTTCGCTGTTATCCTGAATAGAGCGCCCGATGTAGCTGATATAGAGCGTCTGCTGCGCAGAGATTAAGGCCTCAAGGAACAGGTAGCGGTCATCATCGCGACGGCTACGATCCCCGCGCATCGGTTTCTGACTCATCAGGTCAAAACCGAGCGGCGCCAGCTGACGCGGATAGACGCCATCATTCATACCAAGGAGACACACAACCTTAAAGGGGATAGAACGCATAGGCATGAGCGTACAGATGTTTACCGGCCCCGCCAGAAAACGCTGGCTGATGCGTTCCTGATCCAGCCTTTGCGCCAGCTCGTCCCGTAACAGAGACAGCGGCACCGCATCGCCATACTCCGCCTCAAGCCCTTCGGTGATAATCGCCTGCCATTGCTGCTCGATAAGGGTCATCGCGGCTTCCGTTTCCGCATCGGGCAGGAAAAAGTCATTGAGCATGTCGCGGCAAACCGGGAGCCACTCTTCCAGCGGACGCGCCTGCGCCAGCCCGCGACGCCAGAGGTTCAACTGCATCAGCAGGGACGCCAGATGCCCGACCAGCTCCGCAATCAGCCCGCTGGACTCGTCATAAGGCAGCACGGACTGCCACTCGCCCTGCGCGCTTTCCATCGCGTAACCCAGCAGCATACGCGTCAGGCCAAATTGCCAGGTATGCTGCCCCGTTGCAGGAAGCGCCAGCTCGCGCACGTTGTCGTCATCAATCCCCCAGCGGATACCCGACTCATTGACCCATAAGCGAAGATAGCGCAACCCTTCTTCGTTGATGTTAAATCGAGCCGCCAGAACCGGTACGTCCAGCAGCGCCAGCACATCTTCAGAGACAAAACGGCTGTCCGGCAACGACAGCAGGCTGATAAACGCCTGCAAAACAGGATGCGACTGACGCGCCCGGCGATCGGAGATGGCATAAGGCAGGTAGCGTTCGGCAGGCGCACTGCCAAATACGGCCTGAATAAAGGGGCTATAGCTGTCGATATCCGCCACCATGACGATAATATCGCGCGGCATCAGCGTCGGGTTGGCCTCCAGCATAGCCAGCAGACGATCGTGCAGGATCTCCACTTCACGCTGCGGGCTATGGCATACGTGAAAGGTCACGCTGGCGTCATTCGGGTCAAGCAGACGCTTGTTGTCGCTTCGGGCGTACTCTTCGAGGTTCACCCCAGCCACGGCGCGACTTTCCAGCTCAAGGATGTCCGCCTGAATGTTATGAAGCAGGTTGTCCGGGGGAATATCGACAAACGCATCCAGTTCCTGCGTGTTTTCCAGTTCGGAAAGCAAGTAGATGTAGTCCCGCCCCAGTTTCCCCCAGGACGCCAGCATCGGGTTCCCGACATCCTGCTCGCCGTCGCTATTAAATAACTCCCCGGCGCGTTGGTTATCGCGAAACAGCGGTAAGTCGCGCTCCTCAAAGCTGTGACGACGCTGACGAGCCACCAGTTTTGCCAGCCAGGCAGGATCTCTGATATCCCCCCAGTAATAACGGCAGGGGTTAGTGAACAGCAGATGGATTTCGATGTGCTTTCCCAGCGCCTGCAAGGCCCGGAGATACACCGGCGGCAGCGCGGAAATACCACAAATAAAGACGCGCGAAGGTAGCCCCGTCGGGCTAGTTGTCGCATTTTCCAGCGTCTGGATAAAACGCTGATACACATTCGCACGGTGCCAGCGCGGCTGCCCCAGTTCAGCCGTGTATTCCACCAGCGCCTTCCACAGCGGCGCCTGCCAGATCTGAGCCTCCCCTAACCCGTCAACCATCTGCCCCGCCTCCCACTGGGTAAGCCAGTCGGGGCGATAGACCAGATACTGATCGAAAAGATCGGCGGCACGCGAGGAAAGCTGGAATAGTTTGCGCTTATCAGCGTCGTCCGTCAGATAGTGGCGCAGTAGCGTAAAATCCTCACGCTCCAGCAGTTGCGGCAGCAGCGTCATCAGCTTCCAGCTCATGTTTTGCTTGCTGAACGCGCTCTCTTTCGGGATATCAGGCAGCACGCGTACAAACATATCCCAGATAAAACTCGCGGGTAGCGGAAAATCGATATTCGCGGCGATACCAAATTTCTGCGAAAGGGTCATTTGCAGCCACTGCGCCATACCGGTACTTTGAACCAACACAATTTCGGGTTCAAAGGGATCGTCAAGCCGATCGCGCTCAACGATGAATTCCATTAACGCTTCCAGCACGTCCAGACGGTTGGAGTGGTAGACCCTTAACATAGCAACTCCTGACTACTGACTTTTCGGGCAGTGTAAGCGCGACACCTGGCCTTGCCTGCCCAAAGGGGAAATGAGTTTAACGCTGATGCTGACACATCCCGCTTGTGTTGTCTGCATTCGGTTGGTCTGCCAGCTTTCGGGAGGTGAAAATGAATACAGCGCCGTTTGCTGCCAGCCGTACCGCCAGAGCTGTTGATATTGCGCCCTGACGACAAGACTCGTCATCAACGCCCGCTGATAACCCGATAACGCGGTGACGGTTATCACCAGCAGCGCCATCGCCAGTATCACTTCCGGCAGACTAAAACCACGCTGCCTGTTCAGGGTATCTGGCATAACGTCACCTCACTCAACGGGCAAAAATCGCTCCATCCATGCGGAGAAAATACAACGCCGCTTTCCTCCAGCGCTCCCAGACGCCAGACCGATGCGCCATCATACTGTGCAATCAATAAAGCGGTGTTGTTCGCGAGCAGGCGCAGGCAAACGCGGGCATTCGGCGTGGCGTATTGCCGACACTCAACCGCAGCCTGCGCCGACCATGACTGCATCCTTCCCCATTCCAGCGCCGACTGCGCCACCGCCTGACGCAGCAAGGCCCGGCTTTCTGTCGCCACCAGAGTGGAAAAACTCGCCTGCTGCTGGTTTGCCCCCTGAAGCAGCAGGCTGCCCAATACCAGCAGCAAAAGCACCATCGCCAGAGAAGACACACCCCGTTCACGTTTCACAGATTAAACCCGGTGACGCTGTATTGCGCCTTAACAGCAGTTTTAGAAGCCGCTTTACTGCGCCCCTGAAGAGACAGCGTCAGTACCGGTGCAAAACCGGGCATCTCCTGACGCTCAACGTTAAATGCCTCAATCTGTACCGTATTGGGATCGGTCATTTTATCCCACCCTTTATCTGCGCATGATGTTGCCCCACGCAGTGTTTCCAGCGTTTTATTGTTTAAACGAAACCCGGTCTGTTCGGCCTCTTTTCCCGGCGCAGTCTCCCAGCGCCCGTTATTATTGGCGTCCCACTGTACGATAACGCACTCCCCCTGCCCGGCAATCACCAGTCCTTTCCCTGTGCAGTTTCCCCGACAATATCCCGAGCGTTGCAGGTGTTTTGCCACGGTATAAGCACGCTGCCAGATCTCATCTTCCAGCAACAGCTGCCGCGTGGTCTGTAGAATCTCACGCTGTAGCGCGGGTAAAAATCGTGCCGCGCCGAGCAGTAGCATGCTGCTTATCGCCATCGCGATAAGTACCTCCAGCAGAGAAAAACCGCGCTCGTTCATCGACATACTTCGGCCTCGCGTCCCTCACAGAGCCGGATTCGCCCCCAGGACGAAACCACCAGACGCCATTCGCCCGCGGCGTTTTTCAGACGGATATGCCCGGCCCAGGCGGTATTGCGCAGACCAAAAAACGCCAGCGAGGGGGTGATCTCCACCATGTCTATATCGCGCCATGCTGGAATAAAGACGAACGGCGCGTCTGGCGTACAGGCACCTTGCGCCGAAGCAGTGCTGACAAAGCACCAGCCGCCGCGTTCTCTGATGACCTGAACAATGTGATCCCGGTTGTGCCAGTTCGCATCCTCACGCAGTTGCAGCAAATAATCCCGCAGCTGGCTGGCGGTTTGCCATAACCGTTGCTGCTGTTGCCAACGCTGCCAGCCATAGAGCCCTGTGGCGCTAAGGCTAACCATAAGAAGCATTGCGACCATTGTTTCAATGAGCGTATAGCCCTGTTGTTTTTTCATAGCGGCAGTATGCCGGGGGCGGAGAAAATGACGAGGCAAGAATGCAGATTATTCGGCGCGTTACGAGAAATAGTTATCGTATTACAGCGCGTTGCAAAAATTCGGGAATCAGCGCCGAAGAATGGCGTACGGGATAAAAAAAACCGACGCGCAAAGGCGTCGGTTATGACAGGATGAGCTCAGGTCAGATAGCGACCGGCGCTTTAATGCCAGGATGCGGGTCGTAGCCTTCAATCTCAAAATCTTCAAAACGGTAGTCGAAGATAGAGTCAGGCTTACGTTTGATCACCAGTTTCGGCAGCGCGCGCGGTTCGCGGCTTAACTGTAGGTGCGTCTGTTCCATATGGTTGCTGTACAGGTGCGTGTCGCCGCCGGTCCAGACGAAGTCGCCCACTTCCAGGTCGCACTGTTGCGCCATCATATGCACCAGTAACGCATAGCTGGCGATATTAAACGGCAGCCCCAGGAAGACGTCGCAGGAGCGCTGATACAGCTGGCAGGAGAGTTTGCCGTCCGCAACATAGAACTGGAAGAACGCATGACACGGCGCCAGCGCCATTTTATCCAGCTCGCCGACGTTCCAGGCGGAAACAATAATACGGCGGGAGTCCGGGTCATTTTTCAACTGGTTCATGACCGTGGTGATCTGGTCAATATGGCGACCGTCCGGCGCAGGCCATGCGCGCCACTGTTTGCCATATACCGGGCCTAAATTACCGTTTTCATCGGCCCATTCGTCCCAGATCGTCACATTGTTTTCATGCAGGTAAGCGACGTTGGTATCGCCTTGCAGGAACCACAACAGCTCGTGAATGATGGAGCGTAAATGGCAGCGCTTCGTCGTCACCAGCGGAAATCCTTCCCGCAGGTTAAAACGCATCTGATGACCAAAAATGGAAAGCGTTCCGGTTCCGGTACGGTCGTTTTTCTGTGTGCCTTCATCCAGCACTTTTTGCATCAGTTCTAAATACTGTTTCATGGTTCCTCAGGAAACGTGTTGCTGTGGGCTGCGGCGGTAAGCCCAAACCATCATGATCACACCAGCGACAATCATCGGGATAGAGAGAATCTGCCCCATGCTGATGTACTGTACCCATGCGCCGGTAAACTGCGCATCCGGCTGGCGGAAGAATTCAACAATGATACGAAACGCGCCATAGCCAATCAGGAACAGGCCAGAGACAGCCCCCATCGGGCGCGACTTGCGGATAAACAGGTTAAGAATAATGAACAGCACGATACCTTCCAGCACCAGCTCATACAGCTGGGACGGATGGCGAGGCAGAACGCCATAGGTATCAAAGATCGACTGCCACTGCGGGTTTGACGGCAACAGCGCGATATCTTCCGCACGAGAGCCCGGGAACAGCATGGCAAACGGGAAGCTTGGATCGACACGCCCCCACAGCTCGCCGTTGATAAAGTTCCCCAGACGCCCTGCGCCTAAACCAAAAGGAATCAGCGGCGCGATAAAATCGGATACCTGGAAGAAAGAACGTTTAGTGCGTCTGGCGAAGATCACCATCACCAGAATGACGCCGATCAGGCCGCCGTGGAAAGACATGCCGCCATCCCAGACGCGGAACAGATAGAGCGGATTTTCCAGGAACAGCGGGAAGTTGTAGAACAGAACGTAACCAATACGGCCACCGAGGAAAACGCCGAGAAAACCGGCATAGAGTAAGTTTTCAACTTCGTTTTTGGTCCAGCCGCTGCCCGGACGGTTTGCCCGGCGAATCGCCAGCCACATTGCAAAGACAAAACCGACCAGGTACATCATGCCGTACCAGTGCAGCGCAACGGGCCCAATTGAGAAAATGACCGGATCAAATTCCGGAAAATGCAGATAGCTACTGGTCATCTGTCACCACAAGTTCTTGTTATTTCGCTGAAAATAGACAGCAATTGATATGCGCGCCAGCCGTTCACAGGCGCTCCAAAGGAGCGAATGATAGCACAAGGGGTGCATCGGTGATGCCGGGAAGATGTAAAAGATCTGTATAGGCTATCAATGACAATCCCAGGAATGCCTGATGGCGCTTACGCTTATCAGGCCTACGAACCGCGCAACACCTTTGCCTGATGGCGCTACGCTTATCAGGCCTACGGACCGCGCAACACCTTTGCCTGATGGCGCTTACGCTTATCAGGCCTACAGACCGCGCAACACCTTTGCCTGATGGCGCTTACGCTTATCAGGCCTACAGACGGTACAACACCTTTGCCTGATGGCGCTACGCTTATCAGGTCTACAGACGGCACAACATCTTTGCCTGATGGCGCTACGCTTATCAGGTCTACAGACGGCACCGTGCCGTAGGCCGGATAAGGCGCGTGCGCCGCCATCCGGCAATCAAGGGCACAGCGCCTGTCACAACCCCCCGCGTATCAGGCCTCCCATGCCACGGCGCTCCATAAACGCCGCCACCTGATGACGCACTTCCGTCGCCATTTGCGCTTCCAGACTGCGCTGCGCCAGCGTTTGCGCGTCTTCATAATCAATGTGCCGCAGCAGGTATTTCACGCGCGCGACGGAGCGACCGTTCATCGACAGATGGCGGAATCCCAGGCCTATCAGGATCGCCACACACATCGGATCGCCCGCCATTTCACCACATAGCCGCAAATCAAGCCCCTGTTTTTCGGCTTCCTGAGCGATCATCGCCAGCGCACGTAACATCCCCGGATGCAGGCTGTCGTAAATACTGGCCACACGCGTATTGTTGCGATCAACCGCCAGGATGTACTGCGTCAGATCATTGGTGCCAACGGAGATAAAATCGACCCGGTTCGCCAGTTGCGGCAGCATAAATACCATCGACGGCACTTCCAGCATGATCCCAATGCGCGGCCTGGGGATCGCGTAACCGATCATCTCTTCGACTTCACGCCCGGCACGCTCAATCAGGCGTCGCGCTTCATCCACTTCATCAATGCTGGTGACCATCGGCAGTAAAATGCTCAGGTTGCCGGTCGCGGCGTTGGCGCGCAGCATCGCGCGCACCTGGATCAGGAAGATCTCCGGCTGATCGAGCGTAATACGAATGCCGCGCCAGCCCAGGCACGGGTTTTCTTCGCTGATCGGCATATAGGGCAGTTGCTTGTCCGCGCCGACATCCAGCGTACGCAAAGTCACCGGTTTGTCGTTAAACATTTGCAGCATCCCCTGATACTGCGCCACCTGCTCTTCTTCCGAGGGGAAACCGCTTTGCAACATGAACGGAATTTCGGTGCGATAAAGCCCGATACCGTCGATACGGCTGCCCAGCTTCTCTTCATGTTCCGGGCTTAACCCTGCGTTAAGCATCACCTTAACGCGTTCGCCGCTTTTCAGATGCGCGGGCAGATTGACATCATCTTCCGCCAGCCGGCTTAGTTCATTCTCTTCGCTGATAAGCCGCTGATATTCCTGCAACAATACCGGTTCAGGATCGACCAGCAGTTCCCCGCGATAGCCATCCACCACCAGCGTGCGGTGATGAAGAACCGAAGGCTGAATATCCGCGCCCATCACGGTCGGAATACCGAGCGCGCGCACCATAATCGCCGCATGCGAGTTAGCCGCGCCGTCGCGAACCACGACGCCGGCCAGTCTGTCCTGCGGCAGTTCCGCCAGCGTGGTGGCTGAGAGTTCGTCCGCCACCAGCACAAAACGCTCGGGCCATGTGTTCGGCCCCTGAATGGTGTCATCCAGGTGGAATAACAGACGCTGGCCCAGCGCGCGTAAATCTCCGGCACGCTCTTTGAGGTAGCCATCCGTCAGGGCGGCAAACTGCTCGGCAAACTTTTCGATGACTTTTTTGACGGCCCACTCCGCCACCGCGCCTTTATCGACTTCGGCAAACAGTTCACGACGCAGTCGGGCATCAGAAAGCAGGTGTGAATACAGATCGAAGATCGCCGCCGTCTCTTTCTGCGCGCCAGCGGCAAAGCGCTTACTGTAACGACGAAATTCGTTAGCGGCCTCTTCCAGCGCGCCGGTCAGCCGCTCGCGCTCAAGCGCCGGGTCAAGGGTGGAGGCTTCATAGACCTGCTCCATCAGCGGCAACGTTGCATCCTGCCAGCCTTCCGCTATCGCCACGCCGGGCGCGGCGGGCAGCGCACGGATGCGCGTATGGCGGTATTGACCAAATAACGCGGTTAGCTGCGTCTGCGAAAGGATAGCCGCCATCTGAGTCGCCAGCGTAACGAGGAAAGACTCCTCACTTTCATCGTACTGGCGCAGTTCACGCTGCTGTACCACCAGCACCCCCAGTAGCTGGCGGCGCTGAATAATCGGCACGCCCAGAAAAGCGCGGAAACGCTCCTCTTTTACTGACGGGATGTATTTAAAGCTGGGGTGTTTCTGCGCATCGGCAAGGTTGATCGGTTCCGCCAGCCTGCCAACCAGGCCGACGATACCTTCATCAAATGCGAGTGTGACAGTACGGCCACGCGGTTTTTTTAGCCCTCGCGTCGCCATGAGGTAGTAACAACGTCGGTCGTGATCGGCCAGATAGACCGAACAGACCTCTGTATCCATCGCAAGACAGATATCAGTGACCAGAATATTCAGCGCCTCGTTAAGGCGCGGCGCACTGGCCACCTTTTCCACTATTTCGCGCAGGCGAGTGAGCATAATTTGCGTAGCTTTAACCTCTTTTACGTCGCCAGGCAGGTGCGTTTTGTGGCTTCGGCGTACTCTCCTGAAGCGCCATCACGACACTTGCGAACTCTTTCATCACCCTGCGGTAGACATCGCGTTTAAATGACACCACCTGCCTGACCGGGTACCAGTAACTTACCCAGCGCCAGCCATCAAACTCAGGGGTGCTGCTGGTTTGCATATTGATTTCCGCATCAGCGCTCATCAATTGCAGAAGAAACCATTTTTGTTTCTGGCCGATACAAACCGGCTTCGTGTCCCAACGCACCAAACGTTTCGGTAACTTGTAACGCAACCAGTTGCGAGTAGAAGCAAGTATCCGCACATCTTTACGGCTCAACCCGACTTCTTCAAACAGTTCCCGGTACATCGCTTGTTCTGCTGACTCCCCTGAATTTATCCCGCCTTGCGGGAATTGCCAGGAGTGCTGACCAAATCGCCGGGCCCACATAACCTGCCCCTGGCGATTACAAATTACGATACCTACATTTGGGCGGTAGCCATCGTCATCAATCACCGGACTACCTCAACATAAACCTTATATATGAATGATTGTTTCACACTCCAGAGAGACGGTAAACCACTCTGTTAGGCGTACGAGCTACTAATAACAATTGAATAACTCACAGCAAATAGCCGAGTTATAAACAGAGAGGTGTGTTCACAGACGATTTTATTCACCTTTTCTGTGGATATAGTTGTGAAGAAGTACGGAATTACTACGGGAAAACCCGGAACAGTCTGAATTGGGCGGCAAACACCATCAAAAAATAGCCCCGTAAATTCATTAAGTTAAATGCAAAACCTGCGACCATTCGTGCTAAATCGTGACAGCCATCACATTGAAGATCGTCAGGCTGATGAAAGATCAACCACCGTCGCTTTTATCCACAGATTGTGCCAATAAGTTAGGCACAATTTGTGTAAAAATTCGATTTTCGTCGCACGTCAAGGCTGTAAATTGAAACAGTAGTGGCGGTTTTTCACAGTTATCCCATCTTTCTGTGGATAACATGGTGTAAGATCCTGTTTATTTTCAGTGACCAGATTTGGAAAACCCATTTCTCTGTTGCGCAACTTGCAGGATCAGTTCCTAAAAACCAATATAAATCATGCGATTGAACATCGCGTGTGGAAATCGTTAAACTCTGTTCATACGGTATAAAATCATTGTTCACTTTTTCGCCTAAGGTATAACGTCATGCCCGGACTCCGCCCGCTACTTTCTCCGCCAGCATCTGAAGCCCTTTTGCTTGCCCAGGCGCAGCAGCTTTCAGGTTACTCGCTGGGCGAACTGGCGGCGCTGGCCGGTTTAGTGGCCCCCAAAGATTTGAAACGGGATAAAGGCTGGATTGGCGTGCTGCTGGAGATCTGGCTCGGCGCCAGCGCCGGTAGCAAACCGGAACAAGATTTCGCCGCGCTTGGCGTGGAGCTGAAAACAATTCCCGTCGATAGCCTTGGCCGCCCGCTGGAAACCACGTTTGTCTGCGTCGCGCCGCTAACCGGCAACAGCGGCGTGACGTGGGAAACAAGTCACGTCCGCCACAAATTAAAACGTGTGTTATGGGTTCCCGTAGAGGGGGATCGCAGTATTCCGTTAGCCGATCGGCGCGTCGGTTCCCCACTGCTGTGGAGCCCAAATGAAGAAGAAGACCAGCAGCTTCGCCTCGACTGGGAAGAGTTGATGGACATGATTGTGCTGGGTCAGGTTGAGCGGATCACCGCCCGGCATGGCGAATTTTTACAACTGCGGCCAAAAGCGGCGAATGCCAAAGCCCTTACCGAAGCAATTGGCGCGCAGGGAGAGACCATTCTGACGCTGCCGCGCGGCTTTTATCTGAAAAAGAACTTCACTCGCACGCTGCTGGCCCGCCATTTCCTGTTACAGGGCTAACAGGCACAGACTGGACTTTCACCTGCCGCATTGCGCGCCTATAATTAGCGCTTCTTTTTTTTGGCAGGACTTTGTTCGATGTTATTTGCATGGGTAACCGATCCTAACGCCTGGCTCGCGCTCGGTACGCTGACGCTGCTGGAGATCGTTCTTGGGATCGACAATATTATTTTCCTCTCTCTGGTGGTGGCGAAACTTCCTACAGCGCAACGGAATCACGCCCGACGCCTTGGGCTGGCGGCGGCGATGGTGATGCGTCTGGCTTTGCTGGCTTCTATCGCCTGGGTCACACGCCTGACAAACCCGCTGTTCGAGATTTTCGGCGAAGCGATTTCCGCCCGCGATCTGATCCTGCTGCTGGGTGGATTGTTCCTGATCTGGAAAGCCAGTAAAGAAATTCACGAATCGATTGAAGGCGAGGAAGAAGGGCTGAAAACGCGCGTCTCCTCCTTCCTGGGCGCAATTGTCCAGATCATGATGCTGGATATTATTTTCAGCCTTGATTCCGTCATCACGGCGGTGGGCCTCTCGGATCATCTGTTTATCATGATGGCGGCAGTTGTGATTGCCGTCGGCGTAATGATGTTCGCGGCGCGCCCTATCGGCGAGTTTGTTGACCGCCACCCTTCCGTAAAAATGCTGGCGCTCTCTTTCCTGATTCTGGTCGGCTTTACCCTGATTCTGGAAAGTTTCGATGTACACGTTCCGAAAGGGTACATCTACTTCGCCATGTTCTTCTCTATCGCCGTAGAGAGCCTGAACCTGATGCGCAATAAAAAGAACCCTCTCTGATTCACTCTTTCGCTCCCTGTAAGGGGAGCGAATACCCGCAATGCCTCTCCCGTTCCTCACAGTTTAAGATTTTACTGCTTTTATCAGACATAACTTCAGGTTATTACTAGACTATTATCAGACGCAGGCCACGTGAGGATAAATGGATGAAAAAATGGGCAGTTGTGATTTCCGCTGTAGGACTGGCTTTTGCTGTTTCTGGATGTAGCAGCGATTATGTAATGGCGACCAAAGATGGTCGGATGATTCTGACCGACGGTAAACCAGAAATTGACGATGATACGGGTCTGGTGAGCTACCACGATCAGCAAGGCAACGCGATGCAAATCAATCGTGACGAAGTCTCTCAGATCATTGAACGCTAATTGTTGAGGTCAGCAGCCCTGCTGGCCTTAGAATTTTCTCTTTCCCTTTTCTCTTCCCTCTGCCATTTTTATATTCCTTTGTCGGGATTTACTGACTTCATAATAAGAAGGAAACGGCTATGCACTATCACCGTATACCCCACAGCTCGCTTGAAATAAGTACACTGGGGCTGGGCACAATGACGTTTGGTGAACAAAACAGCGAAGCCGACGCACATGCACAGCTCGATTACGCCGTGGATCAGGGCATTAACCTGATCGACGTCGCCGAAATGTATCCGGTGCCTCCACGCCCGGAAACCCAGGGGCTAACAGAAACCTATGTCGGTAACTGGCTTGCTAAACACGGCAGCCGTGAGAAGCTGGTTATCGCTTCCAAGGTAAGCGGCCCATCGCGTAATAACGACAGCGGAATTCGCCCCAATCAGGCGCTGGATCGTAAAAATATCCGTGAGGCCTTACACGATAGCCTCAAACGCCTGCAAACCGACTATCTGGACCTGTATCAGGTTCACTGGCCGCAGCGCCCGACCAACTGCTTCGGCAAGCTGGGCTACAGCTGGACGGATTCGACACCGGTTGTCACGCTGCTCGAAACGCTGGATGCGCTGACGGAGTTCCAGCGCGCGGGCAAAATTCGCTACATCGGCGTCTCTAACGAAACGGCCTTCGGCGTCATGCGCTATCTGCATCTGGCAGATAAACATGACCTGCCGCGCATTGTCACTATCCAGAACCCTTACAGCCTGCTGAACCGCAGTTATGAGGTGGGATTGGCGGAAGTCAGCCAGTATGAAGGCGTCGAGCTGCTGGCCTACTCTTGCCTGGCGTTCGGTACGTTGACCGGTAAATATCTGAATGGCGCCAAACCCGCTGGCGCGCGCAACACCCTGTTTAGCCGCTTTACGCGCTACAGCGGCGAGCAGGCGCAAAAGGCGGTTGCGGCCTACGTCGACATCGCCAGACGCCACAACCTCGATCCGGCCCAGATGGCGCTGGCGTTTGTGCGTCGTCAGCCGTTCGTCGCCAGCACCCTGTTGGGCGCAACGACGATGGCGCAGTTAAAAACCAACGTTGAGAGTTTGCATCTGGAGTTAAGCGAAGAGGTGCTGGCGGAGATCGAAGCGGTACACCAGGTTTATACCTACCCGGCACCGTAATGCACATATCCGGCACTTCTGCCTGATGGCGCTACGCTTATCAGGCCTACAGACGGCACCATACCGTAGGCCGGATAAGGCGCCTGCGCCGCCATCCGGCGCTTCTGCCTGATGGCGCTGCGCTTATCAGGCCTACCGACGGCGCAACAATCACATCTGGCGGCGCTGCCAAATCCACAGCGCCGCAATCGCCAGCGCAAACAGCCCGCCAAAACCAATGCCGATCGCCACGACCGGAATGCCCACCAGTACGGCCAGCGAATAGAGACCCAGCATCAACAGCATCGCGCTGTTCTCCCCCAGGTTCTGTACCGCAATCGCGTTGCCCGCGCCGACGCTTTTCTTGCCACGCTCCTGCAACAACGCATTGAGCGGCACCACGAAAAAGCCGCCCAGCACGCCAATAAGCGTCAACAGCGCATAGGCCGGAAGCAACGCGTGTTGCAAAGAAAAAATCAGCACCACCACGCCAATCAGAATACCCGCAGGCATACAACGCGCTACCGTCTCCAGCGTAACCAGCTTCGCCGCAGCGCCTGCGCCCACAACAATACCGATCGCCACCATTGCGTTCAGGTAAGTCGGCGTGGCGTTATCGGTAATTCCCAGCGCTACCGGCACCCACAGCACCAGCAGAAAACGCAGCGTGACGCCCGCGCCCCAAAAAAGGCTGGTGCCAACCAGCGAGAAACGCGTCTCCCCGTTACGCCAGAGCGACATGCAGGCGCAGAAGAAGCTGCGCACCATCTTACGCAAATGCCAGGACTGGCCTGGCCGCGCCGCCGCGAGTTTCGGAATAAAAAGGTTAGCGACAACTGCGCCCGCATAGGCCAACGCACAGGCGACCAGCGCCGCAATCACATGCCAGTCTGCCAGTACGCCGCCCGCCACCGATCCCAGCAGAATCGCGGCAATGGTGGAGGCTTCCATCAGACCATTGGCTTTCACCAGTTTGTCGCCCGTGGTCAGCTCGCCAAGAATGCCATATTTCGCCGGAGAGTAAGCCGCCGCGCCAATCCCCACCAGCGTATAGCCGACAAAGGGATTAAAACCAAAACAGATGCTCGCGGCGCCCAACAGTTTCAGGCCGTTGGCGAACATCATCACCCGACCTTTGGCAAAGCTGTCCGCCACCTGCCCGACAAAGGGGGCAAAAAGAATGTAAGCGCCTACAAACACCATTTGCAGGATCGGCTGGCTCCAGTCCGGGTAGAACTGCGCCTTCAGCAGCGCCAGCGTCGCGAACAACAGCGCGTTATCGCCAAACGCAGAGAGAAACTGCGCGGCGATAACCGACATCATCCCTTTCGACCAGATCGAGGTGTTAGTATGTACTGACTCACGCATGTTGTTTTTCCGGTTCATCAACCCAGCTTTTCAGCGTCACAAAGTCCGGCTTGCCGCTGCCCAGTAACGGAAGTTGTTTCAGATAGCGGATATCACGCGGTACGGCAAGTTCAGGAATGCCGTGTGTGCGGGCATATTGCAGCAGGCTTTCACGCGTCAGCTCGCCGTCTGTCGTGAACAGCACCAGCGCTTCGCCTTTGCTGGCGTCGCTTTTAATCGCCGTGGCGTGCATTTTATCTGGCGAGACGCCCAGCGCCAGCTGTTCGACCATCTCCAGCGAAACCATCTCTCCGGCGATTTTCGCAAAGCGCTTCGCTCGCCCCTGGATCTGCACAAAACCGTTTTCATCGAAACGCACAATATCGCCCGTGTCGTACCAGCCCTGTTCAACGTCGCCCAGCGCATTTTCCGCCGCAGGCGCTTCCAGCACGCCCGGTTTTTCAACCCGCAGGTAGCCATTCATGATATTAGGCCCTTTGAGTTGCAGACGCCCGCCGTCATCAATGCCCGGAACCGCCAGCAAGCGCGCATCCATGCCTGGCAAAATGCGCCCAACGGTGCCCGGCTTCGCCGCCATAGGTACGTTAATCGACACGACCGGCGCGCATTCGGTCACGCCGTAACCTTCCAGAACGCGCAGGCCGAATTTGTCCTGCCAGAGCTGTCGGGTGCTGTCCTGCAATTTTTCCGCGCCGGCGACGACATAGCGCAGACGATAGAAGTCATACGGGTTGGCAAACCGCGCGTAGTTGCCCAGAAACGTCGACGTGCCAAACAGCACCGTGCAGTTCCGGTCATAGACCAGTTCCGGCACAATGCGATAGTGCAACGGGCTGGGATAGAGAAACACCTCAGCGCCGGTCAGCAGCGGCGTCAACAGGCCGACGGTCAGACCGAAGGAGTGGAACAGCGGCAGCGCTGACATAAAGCGGTCGTTCGCCGTGAAATCGGCAATGGTTTTTATCTGCTCAACGTTCGCCAGAAGGCTTTTATGGCTGTGCACCACGCCTTTCGGGTGCCCTTCCGAACCGGATGTAAAGAGGATCATTGCCGCCTCTTCCGGCCGCTGTTTGACCTGCGCCAGGCGCGGCATCAGCAGATGCGCAAAAATCCAGAGCTTATCGGCGAGCGTCACATCAGCTTTTAAATCTTCGAGATAAATCCAGCGAACCTGCGTCAGTTGCTCCGGCAGATGCCAGAGTTTGCCTTTCTCAAGAAACTGACGGGAGGTGAATACGGTTTTGATCTCCGCAGCGGTAATGGCGCTGGTCAACCCTTTCACACCCGCCGTGTAGTTCATCATCGCCGGGATACGGCCACGAGAAACCGCGCCAAAGATGACGGCGGCGCTGATGGCCGCGTTTGGCAGCATCAGGCCGATGTTTTCGCCCTGCGCGCTGTATTTTTCCAGAATGCGGCCGACAAACAGCGTTTTTGTCAGCAATTTGCGATAAGTGTCCGGCGTGAAGTTAATATCTTCAACACAGTTTTTACCCGCCCCGTAGCGGTACTGCGCAGCTAACAGTGATTCATACAGCGTTTCACGCGGGCGCACCGCCATGCGCGCTTCCATCATAATTTGATGCAGCATTTCTCCGGCCAGTTTGCGGCGCTCGCGCGCTCGCGGCGCCTCCGGCATCGGCAGATGGGTGGGCGGCAAGATATGCAGGTGAATGCGCGGGAAAAAGCGCTGTTTTACTAGACCTTTCAGGCGGCTAAAGTGCGTAAGCTCTGCGCCTTCAATACGAACCGGCACCACCGTTGCGCCAGACTTCGCCGCCACAAACCCGGCGCCGTCGTAGATTTTCATCAACGAACCGCTCACCGAAATTCGCCCTTCCGGGAAGATAACCACCGGGCGGCCCTGCTCTACCAGGCGTACCAGGTGCTTAATCGCCATCGGCTTCGTCGGGTCGAGCGGCACAAAATCAATCAGCGACTTTAACCAGCGCATATACCATTGCTGGCTGATAGAGGAATAGACCGCGAAAACAGGGCGAACCGGTAAAAACAGGGCGAGTAAAATACCGTCGATAAAAGAGACATGGTTTGGCGTGATCAGGATGCGCTCACCCTGTAGCGCCCTGGCATCCCCGGTGACGCGTACACGATAAAGCACGCGGAACAGGTTGCGAAAAAATCCAAAAAGCATGTCAACTCCCTTTGCTCACAGTTCGGTAAAGATGCATGGTTGCAGATTATACGAGATGGGGAACAGGCGCGACAGGTAAATGGAAGGACGAAAAAAAACCTGCGCATCCGCGCAGGTTGGTGCAAGAGACAGGTACGAAGAGCGTACCGAATAATCTCACCAATCAATACCTCTGGGATCTTGATTGTGGTCTCCGGCGACGCTGCGCGCCACCAGCAAAACGCAAAGGAATGAACACAAATGCAACGAGTTGTGTAAATTATCGGTTACTGTTACAGATTGCTGTAAGCGCAAAAAAAAACCTGCACATGATGCGCAGGTTGGTGTAATTCTTGTGATCAACCCGAAAGCTGATTTCACCTATCAATACCTCTGGGATCTCAACTCTAGCAATCCGCCCGACGCCCTCACCAGCGAACAATCGCAACAGCGCTTCGCAAAGTGTAACCAAAGGTTTGCATTCTCCCTTTTCTGTCTTACTTCCCCGGCGTGCGCTCACATTTGCGCGTTCCCGTCAGGCAATCTGCTTGAACAGATAGCCATTTTCCGTAACACTGACGAAATGTAAGCGTTTACCCACTATAGGTACTGTTATGGCGACCATAAAGGATGTAGCCCGACTGGCTGGTGTTTCAGTCGCCACCGTTTCTCGCGTTATTAATGATTCCCCGAAAGCCAGCGAAGCATCCCGCCTCGCGGTCACCAGCGCGATGGAATCGCTCAGCTATCACCCCAACGCCAATGCGCGAGCGCTGGCGCAGCAATCCACAGAGACAATTGGTTTAGTTGTGGGGGATGTCTCCGACCCTTTCTTTGGCGCGATGGTTAAAGCGGTCGAGCAGGTGGCCTACCACACCGGTAATTTCTTACTGATTGGCAACGGCTACCACAATGAACAAAAAGAGCATCAGGCGATTGAACAACTGATCCGCCATCGTTGCGCGGCGTTAGTCGTACACGCCAAGATGATCCCGGACGCGGACCTGGCGTCATTAATGAAACAGATGCCTGGCATGGTGCTGATTAACCGCATCCTGCCTGGGTTTGAGCAGCGCTGCGTGGCGTTAGATGACCGTTACGGCGCCTGGCTGGCAACGCGTCACTTAATTCAGCAGGGCCATACCCGCATCGGCTATATCTGTTCCAACCATTCGATTTCTGATGCGGAAGACCGGCTCAAGGGTTATTACGACGCGCTGGAAGAGAGCCATATTCCGGCTAACGACAGGCTGGTCACGTTCGGTGAACCGGATGAGAGCGGCGGTGAACAGGCAATGACCGAACTGTTAGGTCGCGGAAGAAACTTCACGGCGATCGCCTGTTACAACGATTCGATGGCCGCAGGCGCAATGGGCGTATTAAACGACAACGGTATTGACGTGCCGGGCGAAATTTCACTGATTGGTTTCGATGATGTGCTGGTCTCGCGCTACGTGCGTCCACGTCTGACCACGGTACGCTACCCGATCGTGACCATGGCGACCCAGGCCGCCGAACTGGCGCTCGCGCTGGCGGAAAAACGGCCTGTACCCGAAATCACCCATGTCTTTAGCCCTACTCTGGTACGTCGGCATTCCGTTTCGACGCCGTCGGAAACCGGGAATTCTTCGTCAAACGATTAATCAGGATAGCGTCATGACAACAATGCTGGATGTTTCACGTCGCGCGGGCGTATCAAAAGCGACGGTTTCTCGCGTGCTGAACGGAACGGGACAGGTGAAAGAGAGCACGCGCCAGAAAGTCTTCAAAGCGATGCAGGCGTTAGATTACCGACCCAATTTTTTGGCGCGATCGCTGGCGAACCGCACCAGTAACAGCATTGGGCTTGTTGTCTCGACCTTTGACGGATTTTACTTCGGGCGTTTGCTGCAACAGGCGTCACGCCAGACGGAGTCGCACGGTAAGCAGCTTATCGTGACCGATGGCCATGACACGCCGGAACGCGAGCAAGAGGCGGTGCAAATGCTGGCCGACAGGCAGTGCGACGCGATCATTCTCTATACCCGCTATATGAGCGAAAAAACGATCATCTCGTTGATTAATACCATAGAGACGCCGCTGGTCGTGATCAACCGCGATGTCAGTCTGGCCCGCGATCGCGCCATATTCTTTGAACAGGAAGATGCCGCGTTTCAGGCGGTGGATTACCTAATCTCACAAGGCCATCGGGATATCGCCTGCATTACCGTACCGAATCACACGCCAACGGGAAAATCCCGCCTGACGGGCTACCGCAAGGCGCTGGAGAAAAACGGGATCGCCTGGGACCCGGCGAAAGTGAAATACGGCGACTCCAGTATGACACGCGGGTACGAAGCGTGCCGTGAACTGCTGGAGGAAGGGATCGCCTTTACCGCGCTCTTTGCCTGTAACGACGATATGGCGCTTGGCGCATCAAAGGCGCTGCATCAGGCCGGGCTGCGGATACCGCAGGATATCTCGCTGTTTGGCTTCGATGACGCGCCCAGCGCAAAGTGGCTGGAACCGGCGCTGTCCACCGTTTATCTGCCGATCGACAGTATGATCACCACCGCAATCGATCAGGCGATTCGGCTGGCGAGCGGCGAGGAGCTGGAGCCGATCCCGCCGTTTACAGGAACATTAGTGCTGCGTGATTCAGTGACCACCGGGCCATTTTTTCAGTCGGATTGCTGATGGTTTGCCGGATGGCGGCGCAAGCGCCTTATCCGGCCTGTGATATAGCACCGTCTGTAGGCCTGATAAGCGTAGCGCCATCAGGCAAAGGCGTCTTATCCAGCCTGCCGGTTAAAAAACTTCCAGCGCCAGCAACTCTTCAATCGTCTGGCGGCGGCGAATCAATCGCGCTTTACCATTATCAAACAGCACTTCCGGCAGCAGCGGTCGGCTGTTGTAATTTGATGACATGGACGCGCCGTACGCGCCGGTATCGTGCAGAACCAGATAATCCCCCGGCGCGACCGCAGGCAGCGCACGCGTTTCCACGTTACCGCCTTCCTGCTGCGTAAAGACATCGCCAGACTCACACAACGGCCCCGCCACCACGGTGTCCAGCAGCGGCGCATGTTCAAGCGAGCGACCGTCCGCCGCCAGCGCCGTAATATGGTGGTAGCTGCCGTACATTGCCGGGCGCATCAGGTCGTTGAAACCGGCATCCACCAGCACAAAATGACGGCGCCCCATCTCTTTCACGCTGCGTACCTGCGTCACCAGCACGCCGGATTGCGCCACCAGAAAACGTCCCGGCTCAATTTCCAGCTTCACCCGATGCCCCAGATGGCGAGCGATTTGCTCGCGGGCGGCGTTCCACAGTCCGAAGTAATGCTGCGTATCGACCGCCTCTTCTCCCTCGTGATAAGGGATCGACAGCCCGCCTCCCGCCGAAATCGCCTCCAGATCCTGCCCAAAATCGATAACCTGGCGCACCATCGCGCCGCACACCTGCTCCAGATGACCGTAATCAACGCCGGAACCAATATGCATGTGAACCCCGACAAGCTGAAGCCGATGGCGCTGCATCACCGCCAGCGCGGCAGGCAGATCGGTATGCCAGATGCCGTGTTTGCTGTTCTCGCCGCCGGTATTGGTTTTCTGGCTGTGCCCGTGACCAAAACCGGGATTGATACGCAGCCAGACGCGATGACCCGGCGAAACCTGCCCCAGTTGATCCAGCATATCCACCGACCCGGCATTCACCGGAATGCGCAGTTCGCTGACGCGGGCCAGCGTGGCGGCGTCAATAACATCAGCCGTGAAGACGATATCATCAGGATGGTTTTGCGGATCGTATCCCGCCGCCAGCGCGCGCTCAATTTCACCCAGCGAGACGGAATCCACCTTTACGCCCTGCTCACGCATCAGGCGCAAAATATGAATATTCGAGCAGGCCTTTTGCGCAAAGCGCACCACATCAAACTGTTGCAGGGCCGCGATCTGACGGCGAATAATCTGCGCGTCATAGACCCATACCGGGCAGCCGAATTCCGCCGGTAGTCTGAGCAGATTTTCAGCGTTGAGGTCGGTATCAGTGCAATTCAGTGAATGTGGCATAGCAGGCTCCGGGCAAGACATTTTTTATGATTACGCCACAAACTGAAGGGAATAAAAAATATCGTTTTATGGCGAGTCTATGCAAAAATGATATGGATGATATCCACTGAGGGGAAAGCCAACGATGGCAGCCGTGAACCTGCGCCACATTGAAATCTTTCATGCCGTGATGACCGCCGGAAACCTGACCGAAGCGGCGCGCCTGCTGCATACCTCGCAGCCCACCGTCAGCCGGGAACTGGCGCGGTTCGAAAAAGTATTGGGGCTTAAACTGTTTGAGCGCACGCGCGGACGCCTGCACCCGACGGTGCAAGGATTACGGCTATTCGAAGAGGTGCAGCGTTCCTGGTATGGGCTGGATCGCATTGTAAACGCGGCGGAGAGCCTACGTGAATTTCGCCAGGGCGAGCTGTCGATTGTCTGCCTGCCCGTCTTCTCCCAGTCCTTTTTACCCACGCTGCTGCAACCGTTTCTCGCCCGCTATCCTGATGTCAGCCTGAACATCGTGCCGCAGGAGTCGCCGCTGCTGGAAGAGTGGCTTTCCGCTCAACGCCACGACCTCGGCCTGACGGAGACGTTGCATACCCCGGCAGGAACCGAACGCACCGCGTTGTTGACGCTAAATGAAGTGTGCGTGCTGCCGCCCGGCCACCCGCTGGCGACCAAATCCGTGCTGACGCCGGGCGACTTTCAGGGAGAGAATTACATCAGCCTGTCGCGCACCGACAGCTATCGTCAGCTGCTGGATGCGCTGTTTAACGAACACCAGGTTAAACGCCGGATGGTCGTGGAAACCCACAGCGCGGCGTCGGTTTGTGCGATGGTGCGCGCGGGTGCCGGGCTCTCGGTAGTTAACCCGCTCACCGCGCTGGATTATGCCGCCAGCGGAGTGACCGTGCGGCGGTTCAGTGTCGACGTTCCGTTTACCGTCAGTCTGATCCGCCCGCTGCACCGGCCATCATCCGCGCTGGTGGATGCGTTCAGCGAGCACCTGCAAACCAGCCTTCCGCGTCTTGTCGATCCGCTGGAGGCCATTCTGGAGCCGGTTACGAAAGCATAAATTCCACGGCGTCAGCCGCATGGATCGCCGCAGTATCAAACACCGGCAGCGCGCTCTGCGCTTCCGGCACCAGCAACCCAATCTCGGTACAGCCGAAAATCACGCCCTGAGCGCCCTGCGCCGCCAGACGTTCGATCACCTGCAAATAATACTGGCGGGAGCGTTCGCTAAACTCGCCGAGGCACAGTTCGTCAAAGATTATCTGGTTGATCTGCGCGCGGTCGTCAGTTTCCGGCACCAGGGTTTCAATCGCAAATCGCTGCTCCAGACGCCCGCGATAAAAATCCTGCTCCATCGTGTAGCGCGTCCCCAGTAGCGCCACGCGCGTCATGTTTTTGCGCGCAATCGCCCGCCCTGTCGCATCCGCAATATGTAAAAACGGCAGTGAACAGCGCGACTCAATCGTCTCCGCCACTTTATGCATGGTATTAGTACACAGCACTATCGCTTCTGCACCCGCCTGCTGCAAACCCAGTGCGGCCTGCGCCAGAATATCTCCCGTTTTATCCCACTCGCCCTGGCGCTGACACTCTTCAATTTCATGGAAATCAACGCTATGCAGCAACAGGCTGGCGGAATGCAAACCGCCCAGCCGTGTTTTGATTCCTTCATTAATCAAACGGTAATAGGGGATCGTCGATTCCCAACTCATGCCGCCCAGCAGTCCAATCGTTTTCATTACCTTCTCCTTCTCACCTTGATGACAGCAGTGAAGCAAACTTGTGATCAAGTTTCCAGTTCATTTGGTCTGCCATTTTCTTTTTCCCCGGTATGAACTAATTTAGTTGAAACATTGTTTCAATAAATAACAGGATCACCGCATGTTTATTTTTCATAATGAGACGACGCTTGAGGATCTGGGAAATGGCGTTACCCGGCGTATTCTGGCTCACGACGGCAACATGATGGCAGTAGAGGTGAATTTCGAAAAAGGCGCAATCGGGCCGTTGCACAATCATCCTCATGAACAGCTGACTTACGTTTTGTCCGGTGAATTTGAGTTTACTATTGGTGAAGAAAAGCATGTGGTGCGCGCCGGCGACACGCTATATAAACGGCCCAATATCATGCATGGCTGCGTGTGTTTACAACCGGGAACACTGCTGGATACCTTCACGCCAGTACGCGAAGATTTCCTCAACGCGTAAGCCATACGCATCCGGCCTGTACAGGAAACCCTGCGCAGGCCGGATGTTATCGCCTCACCGGGGCGAGGCTTTTACGACATCAGAATTAACGCGCCAGCCAGCCGCCATCTACCGCAACGGTATAGCCGTTAATATAGTCAGATGCGCTGGATGCCAGGAACACCACCGGCCCCATCAGATCGCTAGGCAGTCCCCAACGCCCCGCCGGAATACGGTCGAGGATTTCCGCGCTACGCTGCTCATCAGCACGCAGTTGCTGAGTATTGTTCGTCGCCATGTAACCCGGCGCGATAGCATTCACGTTGATGTTATGTTTCGCCCATTCGTTCGCCATCAGGCGCGTTACGCCCATAACGCCGCTTTTAGACGCGGTGTAAGAAGGAACGCGAATCCCGCCCTGGAAGGAGAGCATAGAGGCGATATTAATAATTTTACCGCCGTTACCCTGGGCGATGAAGTGCTTCGCCGCAGCCTGAGACATAAAGAACACGCTCTTAATGTTCAGGTTCATGACGTCATCCCAGTCTTTTTCACTGAAGTCGATCGCGTCTTCACGGCGGATCAGACCGGCGTTATTCACCAGAATATCGATGTGGCCGAATTCCGCCACCGCACGTTCAAGCAGGGCAGGAATACCGTCAATCTGACGCAAATCCGCCGTCAGACTTAAAAAACGGCGGCCCAGCGCGGTGACGCGTTCAATGGTTTCCGTCGGCTCAACAATGTTGATCCCGACAATATCACAGCCCGCTTCCGCCAGACCCAGCGCCATCCCCTGACCCAGACCGGTATCACAACCTGTGACTACCGCGACCTTACCTTCAAGAGAGAATGCATTCAAAATCATTGTTAATCCTTATTTTCTTAGTGCCTGTCACGGACAGACATGATTGCCGTCCGCGACTAGCGCAGATCTTTTACTGCAACGTGGTCCATATCATCAAAGACCTGGTTTTCACCCACCATCCCCCAGATGAACGTATAGGCCTGGGTGCCGACGCCGGAGTGAATAGACCAGCTTGGGGAGATAACCGCCTGCTCGTTATGCATCACGATATGACGCGTTTCCTGAGGCTGCCCCATCATATGAAAGACGCAGGCGTTCTCTTCCATGTTGAAATAGAAGTACACTTCCATGCGGCGTTCATGGGTATGACAAGGCATGGTGTTCCACAGGTTGCCGGGCGCCAGTTCGGTCAGGCCCATGCTCAGCTGGCAGGTCTCCAGTACGTCCGGCACGAAGTATTTGTTAATGGTGCGGCGGTTACTGGTGAGGTTGTCGCCCAGAGTGACCGGCGCGACATCGGCTGGCGTCACTTTTTTAGTCGGGTAAGTAGTATGCGCCGGCGCACAGTTATAGTAGAACTTCGCCGGATTTGCGCCATCAACGCTGGCGAAAACAACTTCTTTCGCGCCTTTACCGATGTATAAGGCATCGCGGTGGCCGATCTCATAGCACTGACCATCGACAGCGATCGTGCCCGGCCCGCCGATGTTGATCACCCCCAGTTCACGACGCTCCAGGAAGTAGGTAACGCCCAACTGTTTACCAACTTCACCGCCAACGGAAACCGTTTTCGCCACCGGCATGATGCCGCCGACAATAATGCGGTCGATGTGGCTGTAAACCATGGTGTATTCATCAGCAACAAACACTTTCTCGACCAAAAACTCGTTGCGCAGCCCCTGGGTGTCCAGCGTTTTAGCGTGCGCGCTGTGGATGCTCTGTCTTACGTCCACATCAACCTCCAATAATAAACCGACCGTGAATGTCAGAACGGAAGGCGAAACACCGTTCCGTTTTACTTTATGCGGTAATGATATCCCTCCAGAAACGGGTTTTCAATTACAAATAAAACGTTGTTTCATTTTTTCCGCATCTTATTATCAAAAGTGTAATTGCGATCACGTCAGCGCGAGGTTTTCCTTTAGCAGGCACAGGCGGAGATACTTAAAATAAAATTAAAAACAATAAGATAGGTTTATCAGGTGGATATGGGAGCAGCGTGTGCTCCTGAAAAGAAACGCCGGATTGCTGCAACCCGCGGCGTCAGGGAGGGGAAATATCAGCACATATTGCGGCTGGCGCGGTTGGCAGCGCCTGTATGGGGGAAGCGGAAAATGAAAGAGGTTTTAATCTCGTTCGATAGCAAGCGCCACACCTTGCCCACCGCCAATGCAGAGCGTCGCCAGGCCCTTTCGCGCATTGCGTTTAACCATCTCATGCACCAGCGACACCAGAATCCGGCAGCCGGATGCGCCAATGGGATGACCGAGCGCAATCGCTCCGCCGTTAACGTTCACCCGGCGTTCGTCCCACTCCAGCATTTTGCCAACGGATAACGCCTGCGCAGCAAAAGCCTCGTTAGCCTCGATAAGATCCACGTCCGCCAGCTGCCAGCCTACCCGTTCAAGACAACGTCGGGTGGCGTAAACGGGCGCAATGCCCATCAGTGCGGGATCGACGCCGACGCTGGCAAAAGCGCGAATACGCGCCAGTATGGGTAAATCCAGTTCCTGCGCTTTGGCTTCGCTCATCATCATGACGGCAGCCGCGCCATCGTTAATTGACGAGGCATTGCCCGCCGTGACCGAGCCGAGGAGATCAAATGCCGGGTTCAACTGGGCCAATCCTTCCGCGCTGGCATCGGTTCTTGGCTGCTCATCAGTATCGACAACGACAGGCTGGCCGTTACGCTGGGTGACAACCGGGACAATCTCAGCTTTAAAACGCCCGGCATCAATGGCCGCCCGCGCTTTTTGCTGGGAGCTGAGGGCATAGGCGTCCTGCAATTCGCGGCTGATGCCGTATTCCCGCGCCAGATTTTCAGCGGTAACGCCCATGTGGTAATCGTTAAACGCATCCCACAAGCCGTCGTGAACCAGGCTGTCCACCAGTTGGCTGTTACCGAGCTGCGCCCCTGTGCGGCTGTCGGTAAGAACGTGCGGCGCCCGGCTCATGTTCTCCTGCCCGCCGGCAATGACAATATCCGCCTCGCCGCACTGAATTGCCTGCGTAGCCAGGTGCAGCGCTTTCAGGCCGGAGCCGCAGACATCGTTGATGGTGATAGCGGAAACGGTGTTGGGCAGCCCACCTTTGATGGCTGACTGCCGCGCCGGGTTTTGTCCTGCGCCCGCCGTGAGCACCTGACCGAGGATAACTTCATCGATAGCATGTACATCAACGCCGGTACGCTCCATCAACGCTTTTACCACCATGCTGCCCAGTTCAACGGCAGAATGGCGGGACAGCGTTCCCTGGAAGCATCCGATCGGCGTACGTAAAGCCCCAACTATCACAACCTCTTTCATCACCACCTCAGCGCAAAATAACACCGCAATAGTAGAGGATTGTTAAAGATAATTATCCTGCTTGTTTAAAAATGGTGAGTTTTATCACAAAGGAAATTGCAGCTATTTTAATCAGCCGGTATACGCCCCTGCTGTAAATGATCGCGGAGCCAGCTTCCCGCCGCGCCCGGCGGCGACTTCTTGTTCCAGAGAAGATCAATCGAGATCGCCTTCGGCCAGCCGGGCACATCCAGTTGCACCAGCGGTTTTTCAGCCGCGAACTCTTCCACCAGCGCGCAAGGCAATGCGCACCAGCCAAATCCCTGTACCGCCATACTCAGTAATAACAAATAGTTAGGTGCAGACCAGGCCGGGCCGCGCGCCACGCTGGCGCCACTTTCCAGATAGGTATTCAGCCGCAGTTCACGCCAGGTATGCAGCTGATCCCATTGCAGGGTTTTCTGCGCGGCCAGAGGATGCGAGGCCGCCACGTAGAGTCCCATCCAGGTCTGCATGGGCAGACGCGTCACCCCCATCTCGGTAGGGTAATGATTGCGCGCTTCAATCAGCCCGACCTGCGCGCGTCCCTTTTGCAGGAGATCGATGACATCTTCATCTTCGCCGATCAGACATTCAAATTCTGTATGGGGAAACTGGCGGTCGAACTGCACCATTAATTCTTCCAGAACGTCTGGATGCAGGGTGTCGGATAGCACGAATGTCAGACGGGTTTCCGTTTCGCCAGACAGGGATAACGCCACCTCATCCAGACGATCGCTTGCTGACAGAATAGCCTGCACATAGCTGAGCACCCGCTTGCCCTCTTCCGTCAGCACTGGCTGTCGTGAAGAGCGATCAAACAGTGAAAACCCCAGATCGGCTTCCAGGTGGGCAATCGCCGTACTGACGGTGGACTGACTTTTCCGTAACCGGCGCGCCGCAGCGGAAAACGAGCCGCAGGAGACCGTCTCAACAAATGCGATCAATGCTTCGGGAGAGTAGCGCATAAACTATCTACTTTATCGATGGATTCTATCTTTTAGATATCATATTAAACGATAAAATGCCTGACATTCCGTTTTCCCGGAGATGAAAAAAAAGGTTTGATCCTATGCAACATGATTTAGTCCAACGCCGTTCGCTACTCGAACGCATTTTCCATGCGGTCTGCTTCGAAGGCATTGCCACCGCCATTCTGGCCCCGACTACCGCCTGGCTGATGCAGCGCTCAGTGCTGGAAATGGGAGGCTTAACCATTCTGCTGGCAACCACGGCGATGATCTGGAATATCATCTATAACGCGCTGTTTGACCGCTTCTGGCCGTCACACGTAGTGACGCGCACCGCTAAAGTTCGCGCACTGCACGCGCTGGGATTTGAAAGCGGCTTTATCGTCATTGGTGTGAGTATTGTCGCCTGGGCGCTGAACGTCAGCCTGTTGCAGGCCTTCACGCTGGAAATCGGTTTCTTCCTTTTCTTCCTGCCATACACCATGTTCTACAACTGGGCCTATGACACGTTGCGTCTTCGCGTAGTAAGACGCCGCCAGCAGCGCGTTACTGCCTGATAATGCTCTGTTTAGCCGGAACATTCCCCGTTCCGGCGCTTCCTGCCTGCCCTCGCACACCGCTTTAGTTTCCCCAGCCCCATGCCATTTATGGTAAATTGCGCTTCTTTTTGTTTATTTTATAGTTGATACGTTCAAATAATGTCGAAAATTTGGTCAAAAGAAGAAACTCTCTGGAGTTTTGCACTATATGGGACTGCGGTCGGCGCAGGCACCCTTTTCCTCCCCATTCAGTTGGGTTCCGCGGGGGCCATCGTGCTGTTTATTACCGCACTGGTTGCCTGGCCTCTGACTTACTGGCCTCATAAAGCGCTGTGCCAGTTTATCCTCTCTTCGAAAACCTCCGCTGGCGAAGGGATCACCGGTGCGGTAACGCATTACTACGGCAAGAAGATCGGCAGTCTCATCACCTCGCTATACTTTATTGCGTTTTTCGTGGTGGTCCTGATTTACGCCGTGGCGATAACCAACTCCCTGACGGAACAGCTGGCAAAGCAGATGACGGTAGACCTGCGGGTGCGTGTTCTGGTCAGCCTGGGCGTCGTATTGATTCTGAATCTGATTTTCCTGATGGGACGACATGCGACTATCCGCGTGATGGGCTTTTTAGTGTTTCCGCTTATCGCCTATTTCTTATTTCTGTCGCTTTATTTGACCGGAAGCTGGCAGCCCGCGTTATTGACCAGCCAGATGTCTTTCGATCGGCACACACTTCATCAGGTATGGATATCCATTCCGGTGATGGTTTTCGCTTTTAGCCATACGCCCATTATCTCCACGTTTGCTATCGACAGACGTGAAAGATACGGCGAGCAGGCCATGGGTAAATGCAAAAAAATCATGAAGGTGGCTTATCTGATCATTTGCCTGAGCGTGCTGTTTTTCGTTTTCAGCTGTCTGCTCTCCATTCCGCCATCCTATATTGAAGCCGCGAAACATGAAGGCGTGACCATCCTGTCAGCGCTGTCTATGATGCCAGCCGCACCGGCATGGCTCTCCATTTCAGGGATTATTGTCGCCGTTGTCGCGATGTCAAAATCGTTTCTGGGCACCTATTTTGGAGTGATTGAAGGGGCAACAGAGATAGTACGAACGGCGTTACTTCAGACTGGCGTGAAGAAAAGCCGGGCATTTAATCGCGCCCTGTCTATCATGCTGGTCTCGCTGATTACCTTTGTCGTTTGCTGCATTAATCCCAACGCCATTTCGATGATTTATGCGATCAGCGGCCCGCTTATCGCCATGATTTTGTTTATCATGCCGACGCTGTCGACCTATCTGATCCCCGCGCTCAAACCATACCGCTCTCTGGGAAATCTGCTTACCCTGATTGTGGGTCTGCTTTGCGTGTCCGTGATGTTTTTTGGCTAATCTCAATACAAAACGGCTCATCCACCTGAAGAGGGGCGAGCCGTTTTACTCAGTCTTTAATCTATCGGCATAATAGTGAGGGCGACCCGACTGTCGTAAACGTCCAGCCTTCCCGCCAGGGTTGTATCAAAAACGAGAACGTCGCGTCCTTTGATAAATAAATAAGCGGCATGGCCTTGCGTTCATGGCTGCCCTGCAATTCGTCAGACGGATATCGGACCAGATTATGCGTCGTAATAATATAGTTTTGCTGCAACTTCTGGTACGTAAAATAAATAATCCGGCTAATTTTATAAGAATGAGCGTCAGGCGTATTCAACACGCCGGTTAATGTCACGATCCCCTGATGATTATGCATCTGGTAGGTAATATCACCAGCAAAAAGTTCATGATCAATATCCCAGACGGCATAACCACTGCAATCAATTTTCGGATTAATGCTGTGCGCATACCAGAATCCTCCGCCACCCACAATGAAGATCGTGATAATAATAGCCGCTGCCAGTATTTTAATTTTCATCATTTATCGAATAGTAGGTTATACACTTTACGGACGGATTTTCTCTGGCATCCTCCGGGCATATAATCGCCGTGATATTTTTTGCGCTGCTCATTCCTGAGAGAAACACATAGTTATTGTTATCGCAAATCTCGCGATGTTTGTGCATAAAGCGAATATAATTTAGCTCCAGCACATCATTCCCTTTTTGCAGGACGGTACAGGATGAAAAAGTCTCGGAGTCCAGAACCTCATAAGACGACAGCAGCGACTCTGGAGACATATAAAACAGGCTGGCGGCAATGCTTATCATCACCACCAGAAGCGCCAGTCCGCAAAGCGCCGCAGGCAACGAGAGATGGCGCTTTTTTATTGGCGTGTCTCCCTTCGGCTCCATTTGGGGTGCAACAATCTGCGCCGGCGCTTCGGTCGCTGATGCTTTTGCGGTTATCTCATCCGTCTGAATATTCGCTGAAATCATCATACCGCGACGGGCAATGGTTTTTATAAGATCGCGCGGTAACCCAATATAACTTAACGCATTTCTTAGAATGAGAATCGTCTGATAAAAAGTATTCGCCGAGGTAACATGATTCTTCTCTCCCCAACCCGCTGTAATCAGCTGGTTTTGAGAAACCACCGTGTTGTTATGCTGAATAAGATATAAAAGGATAAGGCTTGCAGGACTCTGTAACGTTACGGTCTTCTGCATTGCGCTATTCGATAACGCCCGGTTTCCAGGGTGAAAGTCAACCAGGTTATTAATTGTGTAACATCTGGTGTGTTTTAACAAATCCGACACAGTATTCCTTCTGGCATTCACATGATGAATGCCATGCTACAAAATTCTTATATCGAGATCACTATAAATATTTGATTATGCGATTACTGTCAAACGCCAGCGGTAAAATTACTTATAAATCAAAAACCTTAAGTCAAAAAAGATCATTTGTTCTTAATTAAGACTATTTTTAAAGCATTTTCATGCTCTCCTGATATTATTACGATAAGCTTAAAAAGCACACAAATACATAATTTATTAATTATGAAAAACAATAGCGATTTTACAATTAAGATACAGTAATTAACATTGATGCAACTTTTGTCCATAAATGCCATTTAACAAAATATCTTAAACATTTTTGCAATATAACTATTCCTGGATTTTGCTATAAAAGTCCTGGATGCTAAATTGTTTCTGTCTCTGACGAGACGTCGCTCCAGGAAAATAAGCAGCATGTAAATAGCCACTATTATAAATACATCGCAAGGCTTTAAGAAAAATAGCAATAAGTGATATACATCGATTTTTTACGCACGCTAATCGCCGTCTGGCAAAGTATTGACATATTTAAAAACGGATGAAATTATGAAATTATCTACGGATAGGGAGGTTCCTGTATGGAGCTGGATGTTAAATTAAAAAACCTTACGTGCAGTAGTTGTTCTTTACATTGTAAAATAATGCCAGAAAAATCACCTCGTTTACAATATTGTGCTAACGCATGTTTTTGTATGTGGCCGGAAGAAAGTATCTACTTTAACAGAGGTGTTATTGAGGGCATTTTAAATAATAATCATAATGCCCGATTAAATGGTTATATTTTTGTCGATTTTTCTATCAGCTTTTTGCGGCTGTTTCTCGACAAACAGTGGATTGATTATCTCGCCAGCACACGTATGGGTATTGTACTGGTGAGCGATCGGAACATGCAGTCGTTAGCCAACTACTGGCGTAAACATCATCCGGCGGTTTCTGTCGTCATTTATCACGATGATGGACTGGCGGTTGCAAATGAAAAAATCAGACAAGTATTTATTGGGCGACATCTGTCTTTTACAAAAGGGAATACCCTGACCCAGACGGAGTTCATCATTATGGGTAACATGGTTGCAGGGAAAAATCCGCATCAAATCGCCGAGTTACTGAGTATGGATATCCGCAGCGTCTATGCTTATAAACAGAGGATCGAGAAAAGAATGGGCGGGAAGATAAACACGCTGTTTATTCATTCGCATCCACTCTCCAATGAAAAAGCCGCATTCCCAATGATCACAAAGGAATGCAAAGGCTCGCTTATTCATCTGCAAAGACGGCGTTAGCATTGAAGACAACAGTCGGGCACCGGTCCCGGCTATTTTATATAGGAATCCAGCACCTTCAGGATCACCTCCAGATCGTCTTCGCGCTTCACTTCATCGCTCTGATGAACAATGTGTTCGGTCAGATGCCCTTTGATCACCTCACGCATTAATCCGTTCACCGCGCCACGTATCGCCGCGATTTGCTGCAATACCGCGGCACATTCGTGAGGCTCATCCAGCATTTTTTTCAGTGCGACAACCTGCCCCTGGATTTTACTGGCGCGAGCTTTAAGTTTTTGTTTATCCCGGATCGTATGTGACATAACAACGCCTTATTAACATAAATCATTATGGATTATAGCATTGTGACGCTACTGGGGGGTAGTATTTGGTACTGGGGGGGAGTAGAATGCGGGGAAATAAGACAACTAAGAATCATTCTCATGGGCGAATTTTCAACATTACTTCAGCAAGGAAACGCCTGGTTCTTCATTCCCAGCGCCATTCTGTTGGGCGTATTACATGGGCTGGAACCCGGGCACTCCAAAACGATGATGGCGGCGTTTATCATCGCCATCAAAGGGACGATTAAGCAGGCTGTGATGCTGGGGCTGGCAGCCACGCTTTCACATACCGCCGTTGTGTGGCTTATCGCCCTGGGCGGCATGTACATCAGCAGAGCGTTTACCGCAGAATCCGTGGAACCCTGGCTACAGCTGGTCTCCGCCATCATTATTCTGAGCACGGCGTTCTGGATGTTCTGGCGTACCTGGAAAGGGGAGCGGGACGGGTTGGCTAACAGGCCTCCTGCCCACACTCACCACCATCACGACCATGAGCACCACCATCACGACCACGACCATCACCACGACCACCAGCATGTTCATATTTCCCTGAAGGGGCTAACGGACGGATCGCACGCCTGGCAGGATGCCCATGAACGGGCACATGCAACCGATATTCAGCGCCGCTTTCACGACCGGGAAGTGACAAACGGACAGATTTTACTGTTTGGCCTGACGGGCGGCCTGATCCCTTGCCCGGCAGCCATCACCGTATTGCTGATCTGCATCCAGCTTAAAGCCTTCACGCTGGGAGCCACGATGGTACTGTGCTTCAGCATTGGTCTGGCGTTAACGCTGGTAGCCGTTGGCGTAGGCGCAGCCATCAGCGTGCAACAGGCCGCAAAACGCTGGAGCGGATTTAATACCCTGGCGAGAAAAGCCCCCTATTTCTCCAGCATACTGATCGGTCTGGTGGGGCTTTATATGGGAATGCATGGTTATCTGGGCATTATCCACTAATTGTTCCCCGCCTTTTTCCACAAACGTGCAGCGACCCAAGTGCTGCACGTCCGTTCATATCAATTTTTCGCAAGCCATGAGCAGACCGTAGACGGGCGGTAAGCCGCTCTGATGAGTGAAGCGCATTAACGAATCTTTCCAGAAAGTCGCCTGGCCGTATAATTCGATGCTATTACCCAACGCGTATTGCAGTTCCGCGCTTTTGCGACAAGCGCGCAGGCATTGCGGATTTATTGCGGAAAAATTGTTCTCTCCCACGCTCAACATCAGCATAACTCCGCACAGAAAACACGCTTCATGCGAACAAAACGCACTATATCAACTGGCAACTTAAATACGATTGCATCAATTGTTGATCTTAATCAAATAGGGTTTATTGGAAACTAAGCCTTTTAAGCTCCAAAAGATCCAACAAAATAAAATAAAATTCCTAAAGTAAAGAGTACGCACCTAATAGTCAGCAACAGAAACAGTATAGCGATGCTGATGATTATTATAAAACCGGTATCTATTTACATCACACATTCAATTAATTAACACACCGACATGGAACGACTTTACGGCTAAATCATTAATACCAATAAAGCGAATATCTAATTATCTTAATATCGACGCAACCGATCTATTTCCAGTTTTTAATAGCCACCACCTATTACAAAAGATTTATTCGGATGTTTTAAACGATTTTCATATTTAAGATTACTGTCGTTAAAATTCCGGCATAAGAAAAAAGATATATTTTCAGATGGGCTATTTGTCGCCTGGGACGCATTGTTGAATAAAAACGGAGAAGGCGCGTGCAGCAGCACATTTTTCTATTTCAACGCCTCAACACCAGGATTAATACCAATATTTTCGCCAACACTGACTTAATACAGCAACATTCCAGCACAGTGCCATTTTTATGAATGTCCCTGAGCATTGGGAACACCCTGAATTCTCAGGGTAAATCAACACGACTGAATGAAAATGGAGTTTAGTTATGAAACTGAATCGTGCCCTAATTCCGGCGCTGGTGATCTCCGCGATCTATTCTGCGGGCGCGCTGGCTTCTGATAATACCATTACATTTATGGGAGAAGTTTCTGATGAAACCTGTTCCGTATCGGTAAATGGTTCTGAGGCCTCACCTGTCGTCTTACTGCCTACCGTCACGGTAAACACCTTGAACACCAATCAGGTTGCAGGACAAACGACCTTCGACATCGGCGTTAGCGGATGCACCGGCTCAGCCTCCGGGATCAATATTTCGACCGTCTTCGTCGGAAATAACATCAGCGCCACGACCGGAAACCTGGCCAGCAATGGCTCGGCGAACGATGTTGAAATTCAGATCCTCGACACCAGCGATACAGAGATCGATTTTCGCAACGCGTTTAATGGCGGCGGAGATTTAGCGCTGGCGGCAAATGAGACATCAGCCACGGCAACCTACAAGGCCCAATATTACTCAGGGGGCGCAGCAACCACCGGTACGGTGCAGGCCTCCATGCAATACGCGGTTTCTTACCAGTAATTTAACCCAGGCGGGAATTTCGTCCCGCCCTCTTTCGACCAGGGAGTAATAAATGAACCCCATTCGCGACGCCCTGTATTCTCTCGCGGGGTTTCTGTTTATCTTTTTTACACTCTGGAGTGAACACGTCGCCGCCAGTATTACCATGACCGGGACGCGAATTATTTATAATGGTTCAGCCAACTCTGTCGATGTTCATTTAAAGAATAAAGATTCCTTCCCTTACGTGGTCTCAACCTGGTTCGATAATGGCAATATGGCAGACGGGCCGGAGAAATCAGCTCAACTTCCCTTTATCGCCACGCCGCCGGTATTTCGTATTCAACCCGGCGAAGGGCAAATTATTCGGATTGTTTTTACGGCGGCTCAGTCCCTGCCACAAGACAGGGAATCTCTGTTCTATTTTAATTTTATGCAGGTTCCACCCGCGAATGTGGGCCAACGTAGCCCGGTTCAGGGCAATCAAAACAGCCTGCTGATCATGCTACGCAACCGGGTGAAGTTATTTTATCGTCCGGCTGAATTAAACGGTAATCCACAAAAAATGCTGGCGAACCTTCAGGTCACGCGGACGGGTCAAACCGGCATCACCATTAAAAATAATCAGCCTTATTACATCACCATCGCCGGGCTACAGTTGATCAATGCCTCAGAAACCCGCGCCCAAAAAGCAGGCATGATTGCCCCTTTCAGCAGTGAACGTTATGTCTTTACCGACGCCCGATCGACTGCAAATCAGCGTGTTCGCATCACGTTGATTAACGATCAGGGAGCCAGAATCAGTGAAGATTTTCCTCTTTAATCGCCCGGCGGGTTTCGGCCTGATGGTATGCGTTACGGCATTTTCCGCTGCGGCCAGGGCTGATTACTATTTTGATCCCGCGCTGCTCCAGGGGTCCGCATACGGTCATGGTCTGGATCTCCAGCGCTTTAATCATACCCAAGACAGCGTGCCTGCTGGTGAATACGTGCTGGATGTTTATCTTAATAACCAGTTGATTCGCCAGCAGGAAAAGATCGAACTTATCGCATCCGCCACGCCGGATAGCGCCGTCGAACCCTGTCTGCCGTTTGAGATGGTTCGCGCCAGCGCGATTCGCACGCGCTCCTCTGCGGCGTCTTCAACGCCGCACTGTCTGCGCATCAGCGAGACCGGGCAAAAAATCAGTTGGCAAGTGGATATGGCGAAGCTGCGCCTGAATATGACGATTCCTCAGGCCGGGCTTTACCACGCTCCCCGGGGGTATATTCCCGTTTCCGAATGGGACGCCGGAGAGACCGCGCTGTTTTTGCGCCACAATACCAATTTTTATCATACGGAAAATACAGACTCACACCTGCGCTACGACTACCTGTGGAGCAATATCAATGGCGGTTTCAACATCGGGCTGTGGCAATTTCGCCATCAGGGGAACCTCCGCTATGCCGATGACAACCAGACGGGTAGCCACTACAAATACAATGCGGTAGCGACTGCGATTCAGCGCCCTCTACCTCAGTTTGAGAGCGTGATAGCGTTTGGGGACAATTACACCAACAGCAGCCTGTTCGGCAGCCTCTCATTCAACGGCATAAAACTGAACACCGATCAACGGATGTGGCCGCAGGGCAAACGCGGTTATGCGCCGGAAGTGCGCGGCGTGGCGACCACAACCGCCCGCGTGGTGGTACGCCAGCAGGGTAAAGTGATTTACGAAACCACCGTCGCGCCCGGCGCTTTTGTTATTAACGATCTCTACAATACCCGTGGCCAGGGCGATCTGGCCGTCGATGTCATCGAAGCGAACGGGCAAATCTCAAGTTTTACCGTTCCCTACTCGGCGGTTCCTGATTCCGTTCGACCGGGAAACTGGAACTATGAGCTGGCAATGGGCTACGTTCGCCACTACTACAGCGTGGAGAATAAATTTGTCGAAGGCGTTTTGCAGCGCGGGATGAGCAACACGCTAACCGCCAATTTGGGTTCACGGCTGGCCGATGATTATCAGGCGTTTCTGCTGGGCGGGGTGATGGCAACATCCGTCGGAGCATTCGGCCTCAATACCGTTTACTCAAACGCCAGAGTCGAAAACGACGATAACGAGCAGGGCTGGCGCATTGAGGCCAGCTACAGCAAAACGTTTACCACCGGCACAAATCTGGTGCTGGCGGCCTACCGTTACTCCACCAGCGGTTATCGTGATTTGCAGGATGTGCTGGGCGTGCGCCGTCAGCAGAAAAACAGCGTGGCGTATTATTCGGATACGCTGCACCAGCGTAATAACTTTTCCGCCACGCTCAGCCAGCCGATGGGCGACTGGGGCATGGTTAGCTTCACCGGCAGTACGTCAGATTACTACAGCGACGCGTCGCGCATCACCCAACTCCAGTTTGGCTACAGCAACAGCTGGCGCAACATCACCTTTAATCTTAGCGCCGCCAGACAGCGCAGCAGTTATGCCAGCCGCTACGACACCAGCGTAAACGACCAGGATTTTGACCGCGAAAACCAGCGTAAATACACCGAAAACACGCTTTCACTGGGGATCTCCATCCCCTTCGATGTTGGCGCCAGCCGCACGCAGCTAAATCTGGATATGAATCGCAGCCGCGACGTTCGCACCGCCACGGTGGGGATAAGCGGCGCCACGGGCGAGAACAGCGCCACATCCTGGGCCGTTTATAGCGGCCTGGAGCGAGATAAGCACGACGGCAGCAGCGCAACCTGGGGCGGCAACGTGGAGCAACGAACCGCCGTCGGCGCGTTTCGCGGCTTTGCCTCCCGCGGCAGCGATTACCAGCAATATGGTCTGGGGATGTCCGGCACGCTGGTTGCGCACCGCGGCGGGATCACCGCTGGCCCCTACACCAGCGATACGTTCGCGCTTATCGAAGCGCCAGGCGCACGCGGCGCGGCGGTACGTAACGGGCAAGGCGCAACGGTCGATTATTTCGGCTATGCCCTGCTCCCTTCCATGACCCCCTATCGCTATAACACCGTAAGCCTGGACAGCGGAAACATGAATGCCGAAGTTGAGCTACAGAGCGGCAGCAAGCGCATCGTGCCCTACGCCGGCGCGATTTCCCGCGTTAAATTCACGACCACCAGCGGTAAAGCGGCGCTCATCAACACAACGCTTCCCGATGGCGACCAGCCGCCGATGGGTGCTGACGTGACGGACGGCCACGGCGAATCCGTGGGAATGGTCGGCCAGGGCGGGCAAATTTACGCCCGACTGGCGGAACAATCCGGCGTGCTGTTCGTACAGTGGGGGCAAAAATCCACGCAGCGGTGCCAGGTCTGGTATCAACTACCGGCTAAAACGCATGCGCCGCTGTATCAGCTCACACTACCTTGTCGTCAGGAATAACATATGAAAATCAGACAGCTCTTTTACGGCCTGTTATTCAGCGGCATGGTTGCGCATCCTGCCTTGTCCGCCTGCATCAAGGTCACGTCAGCCAGCCCCCTTTCTCAGGCGGCGAAAGACGCAGGCTATGTGGGCGCCAGTTGGGGCGGCGTGGGGGACGGCGATGTAAAAGGGAAACTGGGCTTGCCCGGCGTCATTACCTTAAGCAACGGGGCGGGATTTCAGAGCGAAGGCACGTTGCTGGGCAGCGCCGCTGCCAGTTTCGTCCCCAATGGACGAACGCAGGGCGTCACGGCCAATCAGATTATGTTTCGCTGTACCGTTTCCGAAATCGGCCAGGTATATGAATACTACGCCACCAACGGCGACGATTACTGGGGAGGCATGGTCGACGTACCGGGAATCGACGGCGCTTACTACACCTACGTTAAAAACGTGGCGGTCAGGCTGACCAATCTAAAAACCGGAGAATATTACTCCCGTTACTGGAAAGCGCGCGCAATCCCGGAAAGTGAAATGTTCAATGACGGCACCTATATCTACATTCCTGCCAGCGCCTTTAGCGACGTATTTGTTGAACTGTTTCGGGTTGATGACAGCGCCAGAGGCGTTGATGGTTCCAACCGTTATACCTATCCCTACGCGGGACCGGCAGGCTATATCGCTTTCCACGGCGGCGGCATGAGTTCAGGGCTTTTCGAGGGCGCTGACAGCCGAACCAACTATAGCGGCTGGGGCGCGGCGCAGTGGCCCGGCGGCTGGACGTTAACCAGCCAGACCGTGTTCGTGCGCGGCGCCGCCTGCCGGGTCAACGACTACCCCGCCATTGTCAGGTTACCGCCTACCAGCGTTGGCGAACTCATCAGCGGCGGCAGCAGTCAGGCTCCTTTTAGCATTAGCGTCGAATGCGAAACCGGGGCGTTGTCCGGCACGACGGCGTCCACCAGCTTAAGAGCATATGTAGCGATGGGATTCCTGGTCAGCAATCCCACCGCAGCCAATGCGGCCTCTCAGTTGGGCCTCAAGACCGGTTCCGGCGCCTATACATGGCTACTCGACAATCATTATGGCGTAAACGGCGTTGCATCAGGCGTCGGCATTCGCCTCTACAGCGACAAGCAAAATGGCAATGCGCTGAATCTTCTGCCCAACCAAATAGCCACAGCCACGGGCAACGCGGGCGGCTGGTACGGCTATCAGGATCTGACCACGCAAACCGCCAGCGGCTCAACCAGCCTCTACAGCGGCGACTTTACCGCCTCTCTGGAAGCGATTCCGGGGGAAAACGTAACAGCAGGAACGGTCTATGCACAGCTCCAGGTGGTGGTCAGTTTTCAGTAACTGGCCCACATACACGCTTCTTATCGTCTGGACAGGATGGACGGCGCCCCCCGCACGGGCCGTGGTCAATACGGAAGTGACTCGCGTTATTTTTAACGCCGGAGAGAGCCATTATTCGCTGGCGCTGGCAAATTCAGCGCAGCACCCTGCCCTGGTTCAAATCTGGACGGATGAAGGCGATCCGCTGAGTCAGCCTGCTGAGACCATCACGCCCATCGTCGCGATACCGCCCGTATTCAAAATGCAGCCGACGGAAATTCGGACGGTAAAGTTACAGCTCGCAGAGAAACCTGGGTTAGCGCGCGAGCGGGAGTCGCTTTACTGGCTGAATATCTACCAGATCCCGCCGATGACCGATCAGGATGCGAAAACGCGGCAAAAACTCGTTATGCCGCTGCGCATCCGCATGAAAGTGTTTATTCGTCCACAGGGCGTTGGGCCATTGAGAGAGCAGGATGGCGAACGGCTGACCTTCACATTCCAGCCGCAGGAGGCGCAGCTTTATGTCAATAACCCGACGCCGTGGTACATCACGCTGGCAGCGCTGGCGTGCGACAACACCAGCGCAACGCCGCTGATGATCGCTCCGCTGTCTTCACAACCGCTAGCATTATCCGGGAAGGCAGGACATTGTCGTACCGTCAGATACGAGCTTATCAACGACCACGGTAATCGCTGGGTTTATGAGAAACCGATAATAAACAGCGAAACGCCGGAAAATACCGTGGGCAGAAACCCACGGCGATGACCGGTAAAACGCATCAGGCGCGGATATCGTCATACTCGCGCGTTTTATCAAACTCATGTTTGGCGAAAGGACAAAGTGGAATAACCTTGCGGTTCTCCTGGCGCATCTTTTCAACCACCTTCGCGACAAGCTGTTTACCGACGCCCTGCCCCTTCAGGCTGGGATCGACATCCGTATGCTCAATAATGCTCAGATGTTCGCCCGTCGGTACAAATACGATTTCGGCGACCTGATTACCCGCAGCATCATTCACATAAAATTTGTTGTGGCCTTCGAGTATCTCCATCATTTCCTCACTTATTTCTGGCGGTATTTCAGCGCGCCGCTCGGACAGGTATCAATAACATGCACAACCGTTGCCACATCCACTTCATCCGGGATGATCCACGGCTTACGTTTCAGATTAAAGAGCTTCGCACTACCGCGCACGCAATTACCCGAGTGCTGACAAATGGCCGTATTGAAATAGACATCGATTTTCTCGCCGGTATAGGCCCGGTAACCCGCATCCAGTAGTTCCTGATCCATGACATTGCCTCTGTAATTGTTATGTTTTCGCTAGTAAGCATAGCCCCGTCAAAGTGGCGTGGCTACAGGAAAACAGAGGCATTTGCCAGTTGATGAGCAGTCGTCGTTGCGCAAAATAACGTTAAGTCATAAACCAGTAATAAAAGAGACCAACTTTTAATCCAAGGATTACAATATAGGCACAGCAGTACTTCATAGTGCCGGACATTATCTGATTCGCCTGTCCTTCCATTTTGGTTGCCGAAACCGCAATGGCGATACTTTGCGGTGAAATCATTTTCCCGCCTGTTGCGCCGGAGGTATTTGCCGCAGCCAGCCAGTTTGGATCAATATTTAATTTACTGGCGGCAATGGTTTGTAGTTTGCCAAACAGAATATTCGAGTTGGTGTCGCTGCCGGTAACAAACGTTCCCAGCGCGCCAATCACCGGAGCGAGAAAAACGTACGAGCTTCCGGTCAGATCGACAATCGACTGGGCCAGCGTGGAGATAATACCACTAAGATCCATTACCGTTGCCAGGGCGACGATCGCCATAATCGCGACAATGGAATTTTTAAGCTGGAACACGGTTTTGATAAACACTTCCAGCATACCGCGTGCTGATGCCCCCTGAATAAAACCGCCAATAATGGTCGCAAAGATAATCAACATTCCGGGCGTGGTGACCCATTCAACTTTCAGCGCCAGCGTTTTGCCATCGGCCAGCGTAAAATGCAGCACCGAAGCCAACTGAGAAGCCGCCGCTTTTATCGTTGGAAATAACGGCGAGCACAGCAGAATAAAGACAAAAATAAACAGATAGATAGAACCGACCCGGAACAGCACTTTCGCCGAGCGCGGCGTCGTTTCACGGGTGTGGCTGACTTCAATGCGCCACTCGGGATCTGTTTTCCCTTTGCGCAGGCGGCTGGCAATTGCGACGGCAAAAAGACTGACCAGGCTGCCGGCAAAAGCGGGTAATTCTGCCCCGAGATGTATGGCGACAAAATACTGCGGAACAAGCGTTGTGATACCGCAAAGCAGCGTAATAAGGAACACGCCGCGAATGGCTTTCAGGCCACCGCCAATAATGCAAATTATGACAAACGGCAGCAGGATATTAAAAAGGGCTAATTGCAGAATAATCGTTCCGCCTAAGGTGTAAACCGGCAGATTAACCTGTTCAGCCAGGATAGAGACCGGAATACCAACCGCCCCGAACGCCGTGGGTACGGTGTTGGCCACAAGTGAAGCAATTGCTGCCTTCAGTGGGTTGAATCCCAGCGCGATGAGAATACCGATAGGTATCGCGACCGCCGTACCGTACCCGGCAGCCGCTTCAAGGAATCCACCGAAACACCACGAAATCAGCAGTACCTGAATACGCTTATCTTCGCTAATACTGGCGAGAATATCGCGGAGAATATCCAGCGCTTTGGTCGCCTGCATGACGTTATAACTGAATATAGCGCCGAGGATCACAATCACGATCGGCCATAATCCTTTCAGTGCGCCATAACCCATCGAGGCTTTAAGATTTTGTACTGGCATGTCCCAGAATATTGCAGACAGCGCGGCAGTGAATGCCAGCGAAATCAAAACTGAATAATGGATGGGCATTTTCAATTTCAGAATTAAAAATACCATAAGCAGCAAAGGAGAAAGTGCCAGGGCAAACATAAAATATTCGTTCATTACTATTCCTGATTGGTTCATTAAACCTGATTTATATTTATGGTGGGGAGGCTACATTGCCGGTCAAATGAAATATGTAAACTGAATCGCTTCAGTGAATAAAGTAATTATGATTTGTAGTTTTGTAACTATTGTAATCTTTTAATTAAAATTCAATGCCAGGCAAATATACTTAAGAGCAAGGCAGATACCTATAAATAGTTATTTAACAACCTGTTTAATAATGATATTGACGAAATTAGTAATCACTTGAAACTATTTTTCGGACGTTCACATCGCTGTAGTTTTCATTATAAAAATGTGAGCGATGCCGAAATAAATAAACCCGGGTATTGCATATGGGTATTGATTGGTGGATTATTCTATTTTGTCATACAAATGAACATAGAGTAGGATAAACCGAAAAACAATGGTCGTTTTTATTATTGATTTATGACCCGGTGGCCGGTTGCCATCGGGGCTAAATAGAAGTGAAGCAATGGAGCATTGATTGTGAATGTAAATTTCTTTGTTACCTGTATTGGTGACGCGCTGAAATCACGGATGGCCCGAGACTCCGTATTGCTGCTGGAAAAACTGGGCTGCCGCGTTAATTTCCCTGAGAAGCAAGGGTGTTGCGGCCAGCCAGCCATCAACAGCGGCTACATCAAAGAAGCGATCCCGGGGATGAAAAACCTGATCGCAGCGCTGGAAGACAACGACGACCCGATTATCTCTCCTGCTGGCTCCTGTACCTACGCGGTAAAAAGCTACCCAACATATCTGGTCGATGAGCCTGAATGGGCGTTACGTGCGGAAAAGGTCGCCGCGCGCATGCAGGATCTCACCTCCTTTATCGTTAATAAACTGGGTGTGGTGGATGTGGGAGCCAGCCTTCAGGGCAGAGCTGTCTATCACCCATCCTGTAGCCTGACCCGCAAGCTGGGAGTGAAGGAAGAACCGCTCACGCTACTGAAAAATGTGCGCGGGCTGGAGCTGTTGACGTTTGCCGATCAGGATACCTGCTGCGGATTTGGCGGGACGTTCTCGGTCAAAATGGCCGAAATATCCGGCGAGATGGTGAAAGAGAAAGTCTTACACCTGATGGATGCCCGGCCTGAATATTTGATTGGCGCAGACGTCAGCTGCCTGCTGAACATTGGCGGTCGACTGCAACGGGAAGGCCAGCCGGTCAAAGTGATGCATATTGCTGAAGTGCTGATGAGCCGCTGAGGGGAAAGAGATGTCGATAAAAACCAGCGATGTAGAATTTAAACTGCGCATTCGTCAGCAAATTGAAGATCCGATCATGCGCAAAGCCGTGGCCAATGCGCAGGAGCGTATCGGCGCGAATCGGCAAAAAATGGTCGATGAATTAGGGCACTGGGACGAATGGCGTGACCGTGCCAGCCAGATCCGCGACCATGTTCTGAGTAATCTCGACGCTTACCTGTATCAACTCACCGAGAAAGTGACGGAAAACGGCGGACACGTCTATTTCGCCAAAACCAAAGAAGAAGCCACCCGCTACATTTTACAGGTCGCCCAAAGTAAAAACGCGCGCAAGGTAGTGAAGTCCAAGTCGATGGTGACCGAAGAGATTGGCGTCAATCATGTATTGCAGGATGCCGGAATTCAGGTGATCGAAACCGATCTGGGCGAATATATTCTCCAGTTGGATCAGGACCCGCCTTCACACGTTGTGGTTCCGGCAATCCATAAGGATCGCTATCAGATCCGCCGCGTGCTGCATGAACGTCTGGGCTATGACGGCCCGGAAACGCCAGAAGCGATGACCTTATTCATCCGCCAGAAGATCCGCGAGGATTTCCTCAGCGCTGAAATCGGTATTACCGGCTGTAATTTCGCCGTGGCGGAAACCGGATCGGTGTGCCTGGTGACCAACGAAGGCAATGCGCGGATGTGTACCACGCTGCCGAAAACGCACATTGCGGTGATGGGGATGGAGCGTATCGCCCCCACCTTTGCCGACGTGGATGTACTGATCACCATGCTGGCGCGCAGCGCCGTTGGCGCACGTTTGACGGGTTATAACACCTGGCTGACCGGCCCGCGCGAGGCTGGCCACGTTGACGGGCCGGAAGAGTTCCATCTGGTTATCGTGGATAACGGGCGCTCCCAGGTACTCGGTTCTGAATTTCGCGACGTGCTGCGCTGCATTCGCTGCGGAGCCTGTATGAACACCTGCCCGGCATACCGCCACATTGGTGGACACGGCTATGGCTCTATCTATCCCGGCCCTATCGGCGCGGTGATTTCCCCGCTGCTCGGCGGTTATAAGGATTTTAAAGATCTGCCGTATGCCTGTTCATTATGCACGGCCTGCGACAGCGTCTGCCCGGTGCGCATTCCGCTGTCAAAACTGATCCTGCGCCATCGCCGAGTGATGGCCGAAGAGGGCATTACCCCGAAAGCCGAGCGACGGGCGATCAAAATGTTCGCTTATGCCAATAGCCATCCTGGGCTGTGGAAAGTCGGGATGATGGCGGGCGCCCATGCGGCAAGCTGGTTTATTAATGGCGGTAAAACGCCGCTTAAAGTCGGCGCTATTGGTGACTGGATGGAGGCGCGAGATCTCCCTGATGCTGACGGAGAGAGTTTCCGTAGCTGGTTTAAGAAACATCAGGCAGAGGAGAAAAAGAATGGATAACCGTAGCGCGTTTTTAAACACCATCGCCCAGGCGCTGGGCCGCCCGCTGCGATTCGAACCGCAGGCAGATACGCTGCCGGTTAACAACTATGCGAACGAGCGACTGACCGAACTTAGCCAGCAGCAGCGCTGCGACGCGTTTATCCAGTTTGCGAGCGATGTCATGCTGGTACGCTGCGAACTGACCAGCGAAGCGCAGGCGCCGGAAGCGGCGTTACGCCTGTGTGAAGAACTGGGGCATAAATCGGTGGTGCTCAGCGGCGATAGCCGACTGGTTGAACTGGGGATCACCGAACGCTTGCAGCAGGAATGCAACGCCGTGGTCTGGGCCCCGGCCCGGGGAGCAGAGAATGTTACCCAGGCCGAACAAGCGAAAGTCGGTGTAGTGTATGCCGAATACGGCTTAACGGAATCGGGCGGCGTGGTGCTGTTTTCCGCGCCGGAGCGCGGGCGTTCATTAAGCCTGCTGCCGGAGTCCTCGATTTTCGTGCTACGCAAGAGCACCATTCTGCCGCGCGTGGCACAACTGGCGGAAAAACTGCATCAGAAAGCGCAGGCCGGTGAACGCATGCCATCGTGTATTAACATCATCAGTGGACCCAGCTCAACGGCGGATATCGAACTGATCAAGGTGGTCGGCGTGCATGGCCCGGTTAAGGCGGTATATCTGATTATTGAAGATTGTTGACACGGCTGTTAATGACCGCACTACTGGCACGGACGCCATAATAGCGGGCAGTTAATCCTGTTGGGAGTTGAATGCGGAGTTCAGGAAACTTGAAGCTGGAGCGGGCGAAGGGAAATCACCCCCGTTCCAAAGATCTCGTAATCCCATGGATTTATTAACAAAACTTGGTGCATGTTACGCTCTTACGTTCCAATCGTCCGTATACTGGACATTACCATCAACATAACGCCAGGTGATTTTGTCATACATCAGGGAAACAGATTCCATGTGGTTGATCTGCGAGTTCCCTGCCATTTTAGCGTTTGGCATCCCTGGATTAATGCCCGTCACTTTCACGCCCTCAATGGTCATGACGAAGTAACACTCTTCTTGTCCTGCATGGTTAATTCGATACCAGCGAATCTCCGCACTTTTCAACGTTTGACCAGTGGCAACGGCTTTGTATAGATACGGGCTGGAGCTATCAAACTCCTTTTCAATCATCATCGGAGAATGTGAACGCTTGCCAGTGATCTTACCGTTGGCACTGTCTACTGGAATGTTCAGACCATGACTAAAGCCAACAATTTCTATACTCCCCTCACGATCCTGAACGTCTACAGATCCTTTAATGTCTGCGCCGCCATCGTCTTTAAGCCACATGTAAGCCGGAATAGGCATTTTACAAACTCCTTTTAGTTGTGATTTTCTTCGTGATGAACCAGTAGCAAACAATCGTTAAGAGCAACTGAAAGCCCACAATCGCAGCCATTGTGAAATTTGAATACGTTTGATCTGGGAATAAAGACTGATAAGGCAGCAAGCGAAACAACGCCCAAAACAGGAAGGTAAACCCGAAGATTTTAGCTAACCGCCGCAACGTAGAACTGCCCCACTCTCTGGGGATACCTGCTGGACTAACTTTGTGTGTCACGCCACTGTACGCCGTGATAATGGCACTCATGACAGGTACGCTGATTAATGTGTTAATTAAGATGCTAAAATAGTCGCCTAACGATTCCCAAACTTCTAAATCAGGTTCACCCAAAATGAAGCGGGTAAACTTGTCGGCACTCTGGAAATCGAAAAGCCCCGTAATAGAATTAACTAATCCCTCATACGGAACCATTTTAGCAACGATCAGCATAACAACAGCGAACAGCACTATCTTGATGAACAAACTAAGGGCATGTTTTGCCATTGGCGATCACCTCAATCGTGCCGTATGCCTGTAGCTTCCTCATGCAAGGAACATCTATTTTTCGGGTTCTCAACAGAGCATTACGCAACATGGCAAAATCAGAATCATGTGGGAGAGTGATACAACCTTCTGATAGTACGCCTGGATGCAAACGGAAATTGCCACGCTTAACGTTCTCAATCCATGTGTAATCGTCGTTCCCCCAATCATCACGCCATAATGCGAACCATTCGGAATGTTTGAATGTTGCGCCACTGGCGAAGTGATTATAAATGTCTCTCACCCCTGCGTTTAGCTGTGACTTGAGTCCACCTTGAGGGCGGTCAACAATCCAGTATTTACCCGCTGGTACTGGCCCCTCTTTGGGGATCATTCCACATGCCCCACGGTTACGGTAAGCACCATTACCAGAGAAAGCTAAAAACGTGCCTACACCAGGAAACGATAAAGGGGAGTAGTACGCATCATTAATTACGAACTTTCCATGTAGAGCCACAGATAACCCTTTTATCTATAATGATTTGTTGGCTTATCGTACTCCTAAGCAATTGGACATAGGAAGGTTTTCTTCCGAGAAGCCTCTGATTTTCAGACAATAGCAGCCATAAAGCCCCGTTAGTGATACAGCAACAAGCGTAGCGACTTCATCAGACTGTTAGAGGGATCACACCTTATCAGAATAACCGTGTACCCTTGCGGGAGCGTGGCTGAAACGCTGATAGAGCCTACATGTCGTTTGTAGGTACTAAACCTGTTTACGTGGCTCATAAGGCCGCACATCGGGCTTGAATGCGTGTGATCAGTCTGGTGTAAGAGACAATATACCTCTTGTTGGTACTTCGTCGTTCAATGGTAGAACGATCACGACAGCTTATGTTAAGTAAGTTGTTGAAAGCAAAACGAGTTTTATAGAAGTTTTGCCACAAGGGGAGAGATCTGGAGCGGGCGAAGGGAATCGAACCCTCGTATAGAGCTTGGGAAGCTCTCGTTCTACCATTGAACTACGCCCGCTTCGAGATGCGTAAGGCATTATAAACCTTACGCTCTTATTGACAAGGTACTTGCTCACTGACTGGCGATTAATTCACCGTCAGCATTTTGGTTTGCTCCCCTGCGGCGGTAAATAACGCAGAGGATCAATCGCTGTTGCGCGGTAGCGAATCTGGAAGTGCAAGCGAACGGAATCCGCATCAGTGCTCCCCATTGTGGCGATTTTCTGCCCGGCTTTCACGCTCTGCCCGTTGTTAACTAACAGCGTGTCGTTGTGGGCATAAGCGGTGATGTAATCCTCATTATGTTTAATCATGATGAGGTTCCCGTAACCGCGTAACTGGTTGCCGACATAGACCACCTTCCCTGCCCCTGCCGCATAAATCGGCGTGCCGCGCGCGGCGGATATATCAATGCCTTTGTTGCCGCCTTCCGCCGTTGAATAAGGCAAAATGACTTTGCCGCTGGCAGGCCAGCGCCAGCAACGCTGCCCTACCGGAGGCCAGGAAGATTGCGGCACAGAAGAGGACGGTCTGACTGCCGCCGTTTTCGTAGAGGATTTCGCCGTGGTCGCACGCGATGAACCGGAACGCTTTGCCCCGCCGCCCAGTTTCAGTTTTTGCCCTACCTCAATGGTGTAAGGCGGGGAAATACCGTTCAGGCGGGCAAGTTCTTTCACGCTGGTTCCCGTCGTGCGCGAAATGCGGTAGAGCGTATCTCCCCGCTTAACGGTATAGACGGAACCCGAATCAGAAGATTGATTGCTGGAGCAGCCCGCTAAAAGCAAGCCTGCACAAAGCAGCATCACAATACTCAGGCTCTTGTTGTTCAGGCGTCCTGCACTCAAAACTATTCCTCGCAACATTTCAAACGCCTTATCATAGCAGCCAAAAGCCAGATGCCCAATGTATTGCCATCGGTGTCACGATATATCCTTCTTGCCACCGCTACTTTTGGTAATGCCTTTCCACCCTATATAGACTACGCTAGTTGCCAGAGTATATGGCTTGCAGCAGTATGCGGCTATTTTCATATTCAGGAGTTTTTATGACCGGGGAACATGTCATATTGCTGGATGAGCAGGGTAATCCTGACGGCATACTGGAGAAATATGCGGCTCATACCTCTGATACCCTTTTACATCTCGCCTTCTCATGCTGGTTGTTTAACGCGCAGGGGCAATTGCTGGTCACTCGCCGCTCACTCAGTAAAAAAGCGTGGCCGGGAGTCTGGACCAACTCAGTATGCGGACACCCACAGCAGGGAGAAAGCACTGAAGCGGCAATTATCCGACGCAGCCGTTTTGAGCTTGGCGTCGAAATTACCAACCTGACGCCCGTCTATCCAGATTTTCGCTATCGGGCAACTGACCCGAATGGCATCGTGGAAAATGAGGTCTGTCCGGTATACGCCGCGCAGGTGACCAGTGCGCTACAGGTAAACCCGGATGAAGTGATGGATTACCAGTGGAGCGGCCTGGAAACCGTACTGCAAGCATTGAGCGCAGCGCCGTGGGCGTTCAGTCCGTGGATGGTGTTGCAGGCGTCTGACGACAAGGCGCGTGAGTTGTTGCGGGAGTATAACCAGGGGTAATTTACTGGCTTTGTGCCCGGTGGCGCTGTGCTTACCGGGCCTACAGAGGAGCAAAACGTAGGCCGGATAAGGCAAAGCCGCCATCCGGCTTTGTGCCCGGTGGCGCTGCGCTTACCGGGCCTACAGAGGTGCAAATCGTAGGCCGGATAAGGTGAAGCCGCCATCCGGCTTTGTGCCCGGTGGCACTGCGCTTACCGGGCCTACAGAAGTGCAAAACGTAGGCCGGATAAGGCGAAGCCGCCATCCGGCATCCCACGTCTTATTTTACCGGACGCATCGCCGGGAACAGAATCACGTCGCGGATGGTGTGGCTGTTGGTGAACAGCATTACCATACGGTCGATACCAATTCCCAGACCCGCTGTCGGCGGCAGGCCGTGCTCCAGAGCGGTAACGTAGTCTTCGTCGTAGAACATCGCTTCGTCGTCACCAGCTTCTTTCGCGTTAACCTGATCCTGGAAACGCTGCGCCTGATCTTCTGCATCGTTCAGCTCGCTAAAGCCGTTACCGATTTCACGGCCGCCGATGAAGAATTCAAAGCGGTCGGTGATTTCCGGGTTCACGTCGTTACGGCGCGCCAGCGGAGAAACCTCTGCCGGATATTCGGTAATGAAGGTCGGCTGAATCAGGTGCGCTTCCGCCACTTCTTCGAAGATCTCAGTTACGATGCGGCCCAGGCCCCAGCTTTTCTCAACCTTGATGCCGATAGATTCAGCGATCGCTTTGGCGGAGTCGAAATTATCCAGATCGGCCATATCCGTTTCAGGACGGTATTTCTTGATAGCCTCGCGCATGGTCAGTTTTTCGAACGGCTTGCCGAAGTCGAACACTTCATCGCCGTAAGGCACTTCAGTTTTGCCCAGGATATCCTGCGCCAGCGTACGGAACAGCGATTCGGTCAGTTCGATCAGGTCTTTATAGTCCGCATACGCCATATAGAGTTCCATCATGGTGAACTCTGGGTTATGACGAACGGAGATCCCTTCGTTACGGAAGTTACGGTTGATTTCGAACACACGCTCGAAGCCGCCAACCACCAGACGCTTCAGGTACAGTTCCGGCGCGATACGCAGGTACATGTCCAGATCCAGCGCGTTGTGATGGGTGATAAACGGACGTGCTGCCGCACCGCCAGGAATCACCTGCATCATCGGGGTTTCTACTTCCATAAAGCCGCGGCCCACCATGAACTGACGAATACCCGCCATAATCTGTGAACGGACTTTAAAGGTGTTACGGGATTCATCGTTAGAGATGAGATCCAGGTAACGCTGGCGATAGCGCGCTTCCTGATCCTGCAAGCCGTGGAATTTATCCGGCAGCGGACGTAGCGCTTTGGTCAGCAGACGCAGTTCGGTGCAGTGGATGGACAGCTCACCGGTTTTGGTCTTGAACAGCTTCCCTTTCGCGCCGAGGATATCGCCCAGATCCCATTTTTTGAACTGCTCGTTGTAAACGCCTTCCGGCAGATCGTCACGGGCAACGTACAGCTGAATACGGCCGCCGACATCCTGCAACGTAACGAAAGACGCTTTACCCATAATACGACGGGTCATCATACGGCCCGCAACGGACACTTCGATGTTCAGCGCTTCCAGTTCTTCGTTCTCTTTCGCGTCGAAGTCAGCGTGCAGTTGGTCTGAGGTGTGATCGCGACGGAAATCATTCGGGAACGGGATACCCTGCTCGCGCAGGCTAGCCAGCTTCTCGCGGCGCGTTTTCAGTTCATTGTTAAGATCGGTTACCGCGTCAGCGCCCTGTGCGTGTTGTTCAGACATGTTGGTTCCTCATAACCCTGCTTTCAAACTTGCTTCGATAAATTGATCCAGGCTGCCATCCAGCACCGCCTGCGTGTTGCGGGTCTCAACCCCGGTACGCAAGTCTTTAATGCGGGAGTCATCAAGGACATAAGAACGAATCTGGCTGCCCCAGCCAATGTCGGATTTGTTATCTTCCATCGCCTGTTTCTCGGCATTTTTCTTCTGCATCTCCAGTTCATAAAGCTTCGCTTTCATCTGCTTCATGGCCTGGTCTTTGTTTTTGTGCTGGGAACGGTCGTTCTGGCACTGCGTCACAATCCCGGTCGGGATGTGCGTAATACGTACCGCAGATTCTGTACGGTTAACGTGCTGACCGCCCGCGCCGGATGCGCGATAAACGTCGATACGCAGGTCTGCCGGGTTGATCTCGATATCAATATCATCGTCAACTTCCGGGTAGACGAACGCGGAGCTGAACGAGGTATGACGACGGCCGCCGGAATCGAACGGGCTCTTACGCACCAGGCGATGAACGCCGGTTTCGGTACGCAGCCAGCCATAGGCGTATTCGCCGGAAATCTTGATGGTGACGGATTTGATCCCCGCGACTTCACCTTCAGACTCTTCAATAATTTCGGTTTTAAAGCCGCGCGCTTCTGCCCAGCGCAGATACATACGCTCCAGCATGCTTGCCCAGTCCTGCGCTTCAGTACCGCCGGAACCTGCCTGAATATCGAGGTAGCAATCCGCGCTGTCATACTCACCGGAGAACATACGACGGAATTCCAGCTGCGCCAGCTTTTCTTCCAGCGTATCGAGTTCAGCTACGGCTTCGTTAAAGGTTTCTTCGTCGTCGGCTTCTACAGCCAGCTCCAGCAGCCCGGAAACATCTTCCAGACCCTGAGTCATTTGGTCGAGGGTGTCGACAATCGCTTCAAGGGAGGAACGCTCTTTGCCCAGCGCCTGCGCGCGTTCGGGTTCGTTCCAGACATCCGGCTGTTCCAGCTCGGCGTTTACTTCTTCCAGACGCTCTTTCTTGGCATCGTAGTCAAAGATACCCCCTAAGAACGTCAGAGCGTTCCGTGAGGTCCTGAATGCGGTTATTTACCGGGTTAATTTCAAACATGGTCTGATTTCTTTTATTGGACTAGTCAAAATGCAGTGATAAGAGCGGAATTCTACCGGATTCGCGCTCTCATTAATATACAATATACTGTTGTCAATTTGGCCAGAGGTGATCAATGATCAGCTGTAGGCTACGGTTGCCGCGAAACTCGTTGATATCCAGCTTATAGGCAAGCTGAACTTCGCGTACGCCGTTATCCGGCCAGCAGGCGGTATCAACGTTAAACGCAATGCCGTCCAGCAGCGGGCCGCCGCCAACCGGTTCGACCATCACTTTCAGGTGGCGTTCGCCGACCAACCGCTGCTGCAACAGGCGAAAACGTCCGTCAAACAGCGGTTCCGGGAACATCTGCCCCCACGGCCCTGCGTCACGCAGCAGTTGCGCCACTTCCATCGTCATCTCAGCCACGCTCAGCGGGCCGTCAGAAACCACTTCGCCCTGTAGCAGCGATGGGTCGAGCCACTCGGTCACCAGCTCGCCAAAACGCTGCTGGAAATGTTCAAACTGCGCCTCTTCCAGTGACAATCCTGCCGCCATCGCATGGCCGCCGAATTTGAGCATCATCCCCGGATACAGCGTATCCAGACGCTCCAGCGCATCGCGCATATGCAGCCCCTGAATGGAACGACCGGAACCTTTCAGCGTACCGTCACCGGCGGGCGCAAAGGCAATCACCGGGCGATGGAAGCGCTCTTTAATGCGCGAAGCCAGAATGCCGACCACGCCCTGATGCCATTCTGGATGATACATCACCAGGCCGCCAGGCAGCGTTTCACGGCTGCGTTCCAGTTTCTCGCACAGGGTCAGCGCTTCCGCCTGCATCCCCTGTTCGATCTCTTTACGCGTCTGGTTCAGCGCATCCAGTTCATTCGCCAACACCCGCGCTTCGCCGATGTTATCGCACAGCAGCAACGCCACGCCGACGGACATATCATCCAGCCGCCCTGCGGCATTCAGACGCGGCCCCAGCGCAAAGCCTAAATCGCTGGCCGCCAGCTTCTGCGGATCGCGGTTCGACACCTCAAGCAGCGCCTTAATGCCTGGGCGACATTTCCCGGCGCGGATACGGCTCAACCCCTGCCACGTCAGGATGCGGTTATTGGCGTCCAGCGGCACCACGTCCGCCACCGTGCCTAACGCGACCAGGTCGAGCAGTTCCGCCAGATTCGGCGGCGTAATGCCACGCTCATCAAACCAGCCTTTATCACGCAGGAAAGTGCGCAGCGCCAGCATCAGATAGAACGCCACGCCAACGCCTGCCAGCGACTTCGACGGGAAATCGCAATCTCGCAGATTCGGGTTAATGATGGCTTCTGCGTCAGGTAGCGTATCGCCCGGCAGGTGGTGATCGGTCACCACCACCGGAATCCCCAACGCTCTGGCATGTTCCACACCGGCATGAGAAGAGATACCGTTATCCACCGTCACAATCAGCTGCGCGCCGCGAGCATGCGCCTGATCGACCACTTCCGGGCTTAATCCGTAGCCGTCTTCAAAACGGTTTGGCACCAGGTAGCTGATATTGTTACAGCCCAGCGAACGCATACCGAGGACGCTAAGCGCCGTACTGGTGGCGCCATCCGCGTCAAAATCACCCACGACGACGATGCGAGTCCCCTCGCGAAACGCGTTATAGAGGATCTCAACCGCCTTTTCGACGCCGCTAAGCTGCTGCCACGGCAGCATCCCTTTTACGCTGCGCTCCAGCTCCTGCGCGCTGCGTACGCCCCGGCTGGCGTATAAACGGCGCAGCAACGGCGGCAGGTCAGCAGGCAGCTCAGCTGTCTCGTCGGCCTCACGCCGACGAAGTTGTATCTGTTGTTTCACGCGAATTATTTACCGCTGGTCTGTTTCTGGTGCGCGTCAAGGAACGCCTTCATCTCTTTCGGCCCCTGATAGCCAGGCACCACATAGCCGTTACTCAGCACAATCGCTGGCGTGCCGCTCACGCCGAACTGCACACCCAGCGCATAATGATTGGCGATATCGATATCGCAGGTGGCGGCTTTCACGCCTTTGCCCGCCATCGCGTCATCAAAGGCTTTGTTTCGGTCTTTCGCGCACCAGATGGACTTCATATCCTGCTCGGCCTGGCTTTCCAGCCCCTGGCGCGGGAAGGCCAGATAACGCACGGTAATCCCCAGCGCGTTATAGTCTTTCATCTCTTCATGCAGCTTGTGACAGTAGCCGCAGGTGATGTCGGTAAAGATGGTGATGACGTGTTTTTCCTGCGGCGCTTTGTAAACAATCATCTCTTTTTCCAGCGCATTCAGGTGTTTCATCAGCAACTGATTGGTGACATTTACCGGCGACGCGCCGCTGACGTCATACATCGGCCCCTGAATAATATGCTTACCATCGTCGGTGACGTACAGCACGCCGCTGTTGGTCAGCACGGTTTTCATGCCTGCAACCGGCGCGGGCTGAATTTCCGTGCTCTGCACGCCCAGCTTAGTCAGCGACTGGCGAATGGCTGCATCGTCCGCATGAACCATTCCCGAAAATGCCGCCGCCAGCAGGGTGAACATCATAAAACGTTTTTTCATAACCTATCCTTTCCTGTCAGCACTCACGCTCGCGGGTGATGCTGTTGATGAAGTTGACGCAAGCGCTCCGTTGCGACATGAGTATAAATTTGTGTGGTCGAGAGATCGCTATGCCCAAGCAGCATCTGTACAACGCGTAAGTCAGCGCCATGATTCAGCAAATGGGTGGCGAAAGCGTGACGCAAAACGTGCGGCGACAGCTTTTCGCTGTCGATTCCCGCCAGCACGGCATAGTGTTTAATGCGGTGCCAGAAGGTCTGACGCGTCATTTGTTGCGCCCGCTGGCTGGGAAATAAAACGTCAATCGACACGCCGTTCAACAGCCACGGGCGCCCGTGCTCCAGATACGTCTCCAGCCAGTACACCGCTTCTTCGCCCAACGGCACCAGACGTTCTTTATTGCCTTTACCGATAACCCGCACGACGCCCTGGCGCAGGCTGATATCGCTCATGGTCAGCCCGACCAGCTCAGAAACGCGCAGGCCCGTCGCATACAGCACTTCCAGCATTGCTTTGTCGCGTAATTCCAGCGGTTGGTCAACAACTGGCGACTGTAATAATCTCTCAACTTGTGCTTCGCTGAGATCTTTTGGCAAACGCTGCGGAAGTTTGGGCGACGCGAGCTGCGCGCTCGGATCGTCCTCACGAAATTTTTCACGGTACAGATGCTGAAAGAAGCGCCGCGTGGCGCTCAACAATCGTGCGGAACTGGTGGCTTTATACCCGCCATCCATACGTTCCGCCAGCAGCGTTTGTAAATCATCGCTCTGCACCGTCGCCAGCGTTTTTCCACGATGATGCAACCATTCGACCACCATCGACAAGTCGCGCCGATACGCGCTCAGCGTATTTTCCGCCAGATTACGCTCCAGCCACAGGGCATCGAGAAACTGCTCGATACGCGCCAGATCCTTATCCATCTCGGGCCCCTCTGCGTGTTAAATCAACGCCATTATGCCTGAAGCCGACGCCTTTCTGGTACACTAGCCGCATCGTCATCGCAAGAATCGAGAGCAGTACGTCATGAATATCGGCCTTTTTTATGGTTCCAGCACCTGCTATACCGAAATGGCAGCGGAAAAAATTCGCGACATTATTGGCCCGGAACTGGTCACATTACACAACCTCAAGGATGACTCTCCGACCTTAATGGAGCAGTACGATGTGCTCATTTTAGGCATTCCGACCTGGGATTTTGGTGAAATACAGGAAGACTGGGAAGCCGTCTGGAATCAACTGGACGATCTCAAGCTGGAAGGCAAAATTGTCGCGCTCTACGGCATGGGCGACCAGTTGGGCTACGGCGAGTGGTTCCTGGATGCGCTGGGTATGCTGCATGACAAACTTGTCACCAAAGGCGTTAAATTTGTCGGCTACTGGCCTACCGAAGGCTATGAGTTCACCAGCCCGAAACCGGTCATTGCCGATGGGCAACTTTTTGTCGGCCTGGCGCTGGATGAAACCAACCAGTACGATCTCAGCGATGAGCGCATCCAGGCCTGGTGCGAGCAAATTCTCGGTGAGATGGCAGAGCACTATTCCTGCTGACCGTTTTGCCGGATAGCGGCGTGAACGCCCTGTCCGGCCTGCATGGCGCACCGAACCGTAGGCCTTAAAGCTGCGCGCCATCAGGCCTTCGTTGGCGTTACCCCTGCGTCGCCTGTTGCAACATTAACCGCCGTAAATCCCGCCACTCGGCGTCATCCATGCTGTCTGCCGCCAGCCACAAGTGCTGACGCTTCCCGCTGTCGGCGCGCAAACGCAGCATCATGCCAGTTTTAAGCATCCAGGGCGGGCCCTGAATCGTCCAGTCTTGCCCTTGCCAACGTAAACGCCCATCCATCAGCAGTTTAATTTCGCCCTGCCGGGTATTAATCCGCCGCTGACTGCGCACACAGTCGAACACCACCAGCGAAAGCAATATCAGCCAGAGCGGCGTGTAGCTCAATGGCCAGGGCATCAATAAAACCAATGCGGCGACAAGCCCATGAATGAGCAAAGAGAGCCATTGTGCGCGCCAGGAGACGCGTAAATCAGATTGCCACAGGACCACGTTCCCGATTCCGTGTCTGGATGAGTTTCACCATTTGTTCCAGCTCTGCATCACCCGGTTTACCGTGGTTCATCAACCAGTTAAATAAATCAGGATCGTCGCATTCCAGCAAACGAACAAAGATGCATTTTTCTTCATCGCTTAAGTTATCGTACTCATGTTCGAAAAACGGCATGATAGAAATGTCGAGCTCACGCATACCGCGACGGCATGCCCAATGAATACGTGCTTTGTTATTAATATCCATGTTCTTCTTCCTGTCTCGCGAAAATGAAGTACCCGGCTATTGTAACGTGTTTTTCATGTTCTTTTACGGGAATCTCCATAAACGGAAGCATGATCGGCAAATAAAACCACATTAAGTCAAAGGGTTCATCGATTTTGCATCGCGCCTCGCAAAGCGGGCGATAAGGCACAAATGGGATGTTTAAACCGCTTGCAATGGGCTATAGCTCTTTTACCATTAGTCACTATTACTGCGTTAAGCAAATCAGGACATTATTATGGCTTTTACACCTTTTCCTCCTCGTCAACCGTCCGCGTCAGCCCGTTTGCCTCTGACGCTGATCACTCTCGATGACTGGGCGCTGGCCTCGATCACCGGCGCCGACAGCGAGAAGTATATGCAAGGTCAGGTCACCGCGGACGTCAACCAGCTTACCGAACAGCAACACTTACTGGTCGCCCATTGCGATGCAAAAGGGAAGATGTGGAGCAACCTGCGTCTGTTCCGCGACGGCGACGGTTTTGCCTGGATCGAACGCCGTACTCTGCGCGAGGCCCAACTGACCGAGCTGAAAAAATACGCCGTGTTCTCTAAAGTCGCGATCGCGCCTGACGATGAGCGTGTTCTGCTCGGTATCGCTGGTTTTCAGGCTCGCGCAGCGCTGGCGAATATCTTTAGCGAGTTACCAAACAGCGAAAAACAGGTCGTGAGCGAAGGGGCGTCCACCCTGCTTTGGTTTGAACATCCGGCGGAACGTTTTCTGCTGATTACGGATGTCGCCACGGCTGAATCCCTGACTGAAAAACTGCGTGGCGAAGCGGCGCTGAACAACAGCCAGCAGTGGCTGGCGCTGGATATTGAAGCGGGCATTCCGGTCATTGACTCCGCGAACAGCGGGCAATTTATACCGCAGGCAACCAACCTACAGGCGCTGGGCGGTATCAGCTTTAAGAAAGGCTGCTACAGCGGGCAGGAGATGGTCGCCCGGGCAAAATTCCGCGGTGCGAACAAACGCGCGCTCTGGTCTCTGGCAGGTAAAGCCAGCCGCGTACCGGAAGCCGGAGAAGATCTGGAGTTGCAGATGGGTGAGAACTGGCGTCGTACCGGCACCATTCTTGCGGCAGTGCAACTGGATGACGGCCAGGTTCTGGTGCAGGTGGTCATGAACAACGATATGGAAGCTGACAGCGTATTTCGCGTACGCGATGATGCGAATACCCTGCACATCGTACCGCTGCCCTATTCGCTGGAAGAGTGAAAAGAATAACGCCTGATGGCGCTGCGCTTATCAGGCCTACGGTTCAGTGCGCCATGTAGGCCGGATAAGGTATTAGCCGCCATCCGACAGTTGGGTTTCAGGCCCCATCCCTCGTAGGCCGGATAAGGCGTAGCCGCCATCCGGCAACAGTGTGTCAGACCTGCCCTACATACAGATAGATCGCCAGAAAGTGGCACACACTGCCGCCCAGCACGAACCCGTGCCAGATTGCATGGTTATAGGGAATGCGTTTGCAGACGTAGAAAATCACGCCTAGCGAATAGACCACGCCGCCGACCGCCAGCAGCGTCACGCCTCCCGCCGCCAGTTTGATCGCCAGTTGATAAACCACAATCAGCGACAGCCACCCCATCGTTAAATACGTTACCAGCGAGAGAACCTTAAACCGGTGGGCGATAGTCAGCTTGAATAAAATACCGAGCAGCGCCAGGCTCCAGATGACAATCATCAGCCCACGCGCCAGCGGCGAATCCAGCCCTACCAGCAAAAACGGCGTATAGGTTCCGGCAATCAGCAGATAGATAGCGCAGTGGTCGAATTTTTTCAGCCAGATCTTCGCCCGCTGATGCGGAATCGCGTGGTAGAGGGTTGAAGCAAGAAACAGCAGGATCATGCTGCCGCCGTACAGGCTGTAGCTGGTAATGGCCGTTGCACTGGCATTCGCGTCTACCGCCTGAACCAGTAACAGCACCAGACCGACAATACCAAACACCAACCCAATACCGTGGCTGATGCTATTGGCAATTTCCTCTGCCAGCGAATATCCCTGTGCGATTAATGGTTTCTGCACCATAGCTTACTCCAAAGAACGTTCACAATCGTGATAGCGTTCCTAGCGTAACTGAGAATGGTTCCAGTGAACACCTGTTAGCTAAAATAAATATCAACTTAAGATTAATCCTTGTAAATCATGATGTTGAAACTTATTTTTCAACTAACAGTTGTTCATTAAAATCAAAGGCATTTAAAATCAATCACATAAAATTGCGTCTGATCCGGGTAAATCCCAGCAATCACATGTTTAAGTTCTTCAAGCGTCATGTTTTCCTGCCGGGCATGTTTTTCCGTCAGCGTCTCCAGCGTGACGGTTGAGGTGCCAACAATCTCAATTGTGCAGAAGTAACCCTCATCTTCGAAGCGTCCAACCCGTAGAATGTCCCCGGCTTTGAAGTGTGATTCGGACTCGTCACGAATGGTGATAGTTTTGCGTCCGGCCAGAATGTCATCCTGGAAACGCTGAAAAAAAGTGATGTCATTTGGCTGCATGTTATTATTCCCTGTAGATGAAGTCTGATGAGTGAGTTTTGCCATTGTGAGTATGTTCTCCCACGCTGCCATCGCCAGTCTCAACAATCTTGAGATGCTGGTCTACAACTATGTCATCAAAAACCGTGACAAAGTCATGTACATGACCATTCGCGAACTGGCTGATGCCGTGGGCGTTTCCACCACCACCGTACTGCGCTTTTGTCGCAAACTTCACTGTGACGGCTACTCTGAATTCCGCGTGCGCTTTAAATTATATTTAGAGCAGGATGAGCCGCAACAGGCTAATTTTGGCGCCAGCGAAATTATCAGTTTCTTTAAAAGCGTCAATAACGATGAGTTTGATAAATTACTCGATCAGGCTGTCGATATCATTTTATCTTCCGAACGTATTATATTTGTCGGCGCAGGAACTTCCGGCGCGCTGGCAAAATATGGCGCACGTTTTTTCTCTAACGTCGGGAAATTCAGTAATCATATTGATGATCCTTATTTTCCGGTCACCAACGACATGGCAAAAAACGCGCTGGCGATTGTGCTTTCAGTATCGGGAGAGACTGCGGAGATCCTGCGCTTTGCCAGCCAGTTCAGCCTGCACAACTGCAAAGTGCTGTCGATTACCAGCCATGAACACTCGGCGCTGGCAAAGCTGGCTGATTTTAATCTCTCCTGGCATGTACCACAAACCCGTATTGCTGGCGTTTATGATATTACAACGCAGATCCCAGTTATCTATATTCTTGAATCATTAGGCCGTAAGCTGGCGAAAAAATTAGCGTAAAAAAACAATTTGTTTTTTGGGTGTAACAAATTACACCGGCGCTATTTTGTTATATCGTGACTTTTTGCCTTCCTTTGTTAGACTCAAAATCAGATTGTATTAATTTGAGATTGAGCAACAATGAAAAAACTCACCTTACCAAAAGATTTCTTATGGGGCGGCGCAGTTGCCGCTCATCAGGTTGAAGGCGGCTGGAACAAAGGCGGCAAAGGGCCGAGCATCTGTGATGTGCTGACCGGAGGAGCACATGGCGTACCGCGTGAAATCACCCGACAAGTTGTAGCGGGTAAATATTATCCAAACCATGAAGCGGTCGATTTTTACGGTCACTATAAAGAAGACATTAAGCTGTTCGCCGAGATGGGTTTTAAATGCTTTCGCACCTCCATCGCCTGGACCCGCATTTTCCCGCAGGGTGACGAGACGCAACCGAACGAAGAAGGGCTGAAATTCTACGATGATATGTTCGATGAGTTGCTCAGATACAACATCGAACCGGTCATCACCCTCTCCCACTTTGAAATGCCGCTGCATCTGGTACAGCAATACGGCGGCTGGACCAACCGTAAAGTGGTGGATTTCTTCGTCCGCTTCGCGGAGGTGGTATTTGAGCGCTACAAGCACAAAGTCAAATACTGGATGACCTTCAACGAGATCAACAACCAGCGCAACTGGCGCGCGCCGCTGTTTGGCTACTGCTGTTCCGGCGTGGTGTATACCGAGCATGAAAACCCGGAAGAAACCATGTATCAGGTGCTGCATCACCAGTTCGTCGCCAGCGCGCTGGCGGTGAAGGCGGCACGCCGCATCAACCCGGAGATGAAGGTCGGCTGTATGCTGGCGATGGTCGCGCTCTATCCGTTTTCCTGTAAGCCGGAAGATGTCATGTTCGCGCAGGAATCCATGCGTGAGCGCTATGTGTTTACCGACGTTCAGCTACGCGGCTACTACCCGTCTTACGTACTGAACGAATGGGAACGTCGCGGCTTTAACATCAACATGGACGCTGGCGACGCGGAGATTCTGCGCGAAGGCACCTGCGATTACCTTGGCTTCAGCTATTACATGACTAACGCAGTAAAAGCGGAAGGCGGTAGCGGCGATGCCATTTCCGGCTTCGAGGGCAGCGTGCCGAATCCGCACGTCAAAGCCTCCGACTGGGGCTGGCAGATTGACCCGGTCGGCCTGCGTTATTCCCTGTGCGAGCTGTATGAACGCTATCAGAAGCCGCTGTTTATTGTGGAAAATGGGTTTGGCGCCTACGACAAAGTGGAAGAAGACGGTAGCATCAACGACGATTACCGCATCGACTATCTGCGTGCTCACGTAGAAGAGATGATGAAAGCGGTGACGTATGATGGCGTGGATCTGATGGGCTATACGCCGTGGGGCTGCATCGACTGCGTGTCATTCACGACCGGACAATACAGCAAACGTTACGGTTTTATTTACGTGAACAAGCATGACGACGGCAGCGGCGATATGGCGCGCTCGCGGAAGAAAAGTTTTACCTGGTATAAAGAGGTTATCGCCAGCAACGGCGAGAAGCTGTAATTTTTTGCCGGATGGCGGCTAATACCTTATCCGGCCTACAAGTTCTGTCTCCGAATAAAAAAAAGCCGGGTAGCGCTTGCGCTTACCCGGCCTACAGTATGGCAGAGAGATTACTGATATTCGCTCATCGGTACGCAGGAGCAGAACAGGTTACGGTCGCCGTAAACGTCATCAAGGCGTTTCACGGTCGGCCAGTACTTGTTCGTTACCCCCGCCGGGAACACCGCGACTTCACGGCTGTATCCGTGGTTCCACTCCGCGACCAGCTCATTCTGCGTGTGCGGCGCGTTAACCAGCGGGTTATCCTCCAGCGGCCACTCACCAGCTTTCACGCGATCGATTTCCGCACGAATCGCCAGCATCGCATTGATAAAGCGATCCAGCTCCATCTTGCTTTCAGATTCCGTCGGTTCAACCATCAACGTTCCCGCCACCGGGAACGACATGGTCGGCGCGTGGAAGCCGTAGTCGATCAAACGCTTGGCAATATCCAGTTCGCTGATGCCGGTTTCTTCTTTCAGCGGGCGGATGTCGAGAATACACTCGTGCGCCACGCGGCCATCGCGACCGGTATACAGCACCGGATACGCGTCTTTCAGGCGGCTGGCGATATAGTTGGCGTTCAGAATCGCCACCTGGCTCGCCTGCTTCAGCCCTTCCGCGCCCATCATGCGGATGTACATCCAGCTGATCGGCAGAATGGATGCGCTGCCGAACGGTGCGGCGGACACCGCGCCCTGACGGGTCAGCATCCCTTCGATCTGCACCACGCTGTGACCCGGAACAAACGGCGCCAGATGTGATTTCACGCCAATCGGCCCCATACCCGGGCCGCCGCCGCCGTGCGGAATGCAGAAGGTTTTATGCAGGTTGAGGTGTGAAACATCCGCGCCGATGAAGCCCGGAGAGGTAATGCCAACCTGCGCGTTCATGTTTGCGCCATCGAGGTATACCTGGCCGCCGAACTGATGCACGATCTCGCACACTTCACGAATGGTTTCTTCGTACACGCCGTGGGTGGATGGGTAAGTCACCATGATGCAGGAGAGATTGTCACCCGCCTGCTCGGCTTTAGCGCGCAGATCCGCCAGATCGATGTTGCCGTTCTTATCGCATGCGACCACCACCACCTGCATACCCGCCATCTGTGCGGAAGCCGGGTTGGTGCCGTGAGCGGAGGCCGGGATCAGACAGATATCGCGATGACCGTCGTTGCGGCTTTCGTGATAATGACGAATCGCCAGCAGGCCCGCGTATTCGCCCTGCGCGCCGGAGTTCGGCTGCATACACACGGCATCATAGCCCGTCAGTTTCACCAGCCAGTCAGAAAGCTGGTTGATCATCTGATGATACCCTTCCGCCTGATCTGCCGGGCAGAACGGATGCAGTTCCGCAAATTCCGGCCAGGTGATGGGGATCATCTCCGCCGCCGCGTTCAGCTTCATGGTACAGGAACCCAGCGGGATCATTGCCTGGTTCAGCGCCAGATCTTTACGCTCCAGCGAGTGCATGTAGCGCATCATCTCCGTTTCGCTGTGGTAACGGTTGAACACCGGGTGCGTCAGGATCGCGTCATCACGCAGCATACTCTCCTGGATAGAGCGGCTATCGTGCGCCACGTCTTTATCCAGCGTATCAATGTTCAGACCGTGGTCGTCGCCCAGCAGTACAGAGAACAGTTGCAGCACGTTTTCGCGGGTTGTCGTTTCATCCAGCGTGATGCCAACAGCGTTGTGGATGTCGCTGCGCAGGTTGATCTCTGCGGCTTCCGCGCGCGCCAGGACGGCGGCTTTATCGGCCACCTCTACGCACAGGGTGTCGAAGTAATGCGCATGGCGCAGTTTCAGCCCTTTTTGTTGCAGGCCCGCCGCCAGAATGTCGGTCAGGCGGTGAATGCGATTAGCAATGCGCTTCAGCCCAACCGGGCCGTGATAAACGGCATACAGGCTGGCGATGTTGGCCAGCAGCACCTGCGAAGTACAAATATTGGAGTTCGCTTTCTCGCGACGGATATGCTGTTCGCGAGTCTGCATCGCCATGCGCAGTGCGGTATTGCCCGCCGCATCTTTCGATACGCCGATAATACGGCCCGGCATGGAGCGTTTGAATTCATCTTTGGCGGCAAAGAACGCCGCGTGTGGGCCGCCGTAGCCCATCGGTACGCCGAAGCGTTGCGCAGAGCCGAACACAATGTCCGCGCCCTGTTTACCCGGTGCCGTCAGCAGCACCAGCGCCATAAAATCGGCGGCTACGCTGACGACAACTTTACGTGACTTCAGTTCGCTAATCAGCGCGCTGTAGTCGTGGACTTCACCGGTGGTGCCAACCTGCTGCAACAGCACGCCGAACACATCCTGGTGATCCAGCACTTTTTCCGCGTCATCGACGATCACATCAAAACCGAAGGTCTCCGCGCGGGTGCGCACGACGTCCAGCGTTTGCGGGTGAACGTCAGAGGCGACAAAGAAACGGTTGGCGTTTTTCAGTTTGCTGATGCGTTTTGCCATCGCCATCGCTTCTGCGGCAGCGGTTGCTTCATCCAGCAACGAAGCGGAGGCCATATCCAGCCCGGTCAGATCCAGCGTCACCTGCTGGAAATTCAGCAGCGCTTCCAGACGCCCCTGCGAAACTTCCGGCTGATAAGGCGTATACGCAGTGTACCAGCCCGGATTTTCCAGCATATTGCGCAGGATAACCGGCGGCAGCTGCACCGCGGTATAACCCATGCCAATGTAAGACGTGAAGCGCTTGTTGCGACCGGCAATCGCTTTTAATTCGGCCAGCGCGGCGTATTCCGTCGCCGCTTCACCTACCTGCGGCGGCATGGCAAGCTGAATGTCTTTCGGCACAATCTGGCCGATCAGCGCGTTTAACGACTCGGCGCCAACGGTATTCAGCATCTCTTGCTGCTGTGCGGCGTCCGGTCCAATGTGGCGTTCAATGAAAGCGCCGCTGTTTTCAAGCTGGCTTAGCGTCTGTGTCATGGGCGATGGTTCCTGAAACGTGCAGTGAATCGTGATTGTCTCTGGCTCAATTGCCCGGTGGCGCTAACGCTTACCGGGCCTACGCGTGCGAAAACGAATACGCAAAATCATTCACGTTGCAGGACGGCGGCGACGCAGAGAACCCCCAGGAGCTTACATAAGTAAGTGACTGGAGTGAGCGAGGAAGCCAACACACCTGCTGCGTGAAGGATGAAGCGTATTTATTCGTCTTCTAACAATGCTTCGTATGCGGTTGCATCCAGTAGCGAGTCGATTTCGCTTTCGTCGCTGGCTTTGATTTTGAAGATCCAGCCACCCGCATACGGCTCGCTGTTGACCAGTTCAGGGGAGTCGCTGAGCGCGTCGTTTACCGCCACAATCTCACCGCTCACCGGCGCATAAATGTCAGAAGCGGCTTTTACCGATTCTGCTACCGCGCAGTCATCGCCCACCGCAACGGTGGCGCCGACGTCTGGCAGATCGACAAAAACCATATCGCCCAGCAATTCCTGAGCGTGTTCCGTGATGCCAACCGTGTAAGTACCGTCTGCTTCTTTGCGCAGCCATTCGTGTTCTTTGCTGTATTTCAGTTCTACAGGTACGTTGCTCATCAATAAATCTCCAAAAAAGGATGAATCACGCGACGGCTTTGCCGTTACGCACAAAAACAGGTTTAGTGACTTTTACTGGCATTTCGCGGTTGCGGATCTGCACGATCGCCGTCTCGCCAATACCCGCCGGAACGCGCGCCAGCGCAATGCTGTAGCCCAGCGTCGGAGAGAAAGTGCCGCTGGTGATAACGCCTTCCAGCTGATTCCCCTGGGCATCGGTAAAGCGTACCGGCAGTTCATTACGCAGTACGCCTTTCTCGGTCATAACCAGACCCACCAGTTGTTCGGTACCTTTTTCACGCTGGACTTCCAGCGCCTCGCGACCAATAAAATCGCGATCGGCCGGTTCCCAGGCGATGGTCCAGCCCATGTTCGCCGCCAGCGGAGAGACGCCTTCATCCATCTCCTGACCATACAGGTTCATACCCGCTTCCAGACGCAGCGTATCACGCGCGCCCAAGCCACACGGCTTCACGCCGGATTCCACCAGCGCACGCCAGAAATCCGCCGCCTTTTCGTTTGGCATCGCAATTTCATAGCCTGCTTCGCCGGTATAACCGGTTGTTGCAATAAACAGATCGCCCGCCTGCACGCCAAAGAACGGTTTCATGCCTTCCACCGCCTTGCGCTGTTCTTCAGTAAACAGCGTGGCCGCTTTCGCCTGCGCATTCGGCCCCTGTACCGCAATCAGCGACAGGTCGTCACGAACGGTGATGTCGATGGCGTAAGGTTCGGCGTGTTGGGTAATCCAGGAGAGGTCTTTTTCGCGGGTGGCGGAGTTTACAACGAGGCGGAAGAAATCTTCAGTGAAGTAATAGACAATCAGGTCATCTATCACGCCGCCCGAGGCATTGAGCATACCAGAGTAGAGGGCTTTACCGGTCTTTGTGAGTTTCGCCACGTCATTCGCCAGCAGATAACGCAAAAACTCCCGGGTGCGGCTGCCGCGTAGATCGACGATGGTCATATGCGACACATCAAACATACCGGCATCAGTGCGAACTGCATGGTGCTCATCAAGTTGAGAACCATAGTGCAGCGGCATCATCCAGCCATGGAAATCCACCATGCGCGCGCCACAAAGCGTGTGTTGTTCGTATAAAGGAGTCTGTTGAGCCATCTTGTCCTCATTGAATAAGCGGGGCTTACAACCATTTCATGGTGAAATCTTCGCCACGAAACCCGGCGTCGCAGCCACTCCAGGGCTTCGACGCAAACGTTCTCTTTTACCTGAACTTACCACCGAAGCAGACGCTAAACCATAAGGCAAAATTAACCATCACATTAGCTTATGACCAAAAAACGCCAAACCCGTCTCAGCATAAAAAACCACAAAATAAACAAACCACCTCCATAAACGATAATAAAATACGCAACCACCCCGCACGCATCAATATTAAATGTGGAAAAAATGTCAAAAATGATGATAGTTGAAAATCGTAATATTAAAAAAACTAATGCGAAAAGAGAGGTGAAATTAGATTATTTCAAATGAGGAAAGCGTCCCGGCGCGAAGGCCGGGAGAGGAAAATGTGACGGGTTTCAAACTCTCAGAAGCAGGAGGGAAATGCTTAGCGGAGCCACTCAGGCAGATCGTTCAATCCCATCGCCTGACGAATCAGTTGCGGTTTTACGCCCGGGAGAGTATCGGCCAGTTTCAGACCAATATCGCGCAGCAATTTCTTCGCCGGGTTCTCTCCGGCAAACAGTTCGCGAAAACCTTGCATACCTGCCAGCATCATCGCGGCGCTGTGCTTACGGCTGCGCTCGTAACGACGCAAATAGAGGTATTGACCAATGTCTTTGCCCTGGCGTTGCAGACGTTTGAGTTCATCGATCAACTCTGCGGCGTCCATAAAGCCGAGGTTCACCCCCTGCCCCGCCAGCGGATGGATGGTATGTGCGGCGTCGCCCACCAGCGCCAGCCGGTGTGCGGCAAACTGACGCGCATAGCGTCCCGTCAGCGGGAACACCTGGCGTTCGCTCTCAACGCGGCATAAACCGAGGCGGTTATCAAACGCGACGTTCAGCGCCCGGTTGAACGCATCCTCACTCGCCTGCTGCATATGCTCAGCGTCCTGCGGAGACAGCGACCAGACAATGGAACACAGATGCGGATCGCTTAATGGCAGGAACGCCAGGATGCCTTCGCCATGAAACGCCTGACGCGCAACGGCGCCGTGCGCTTCTTCGGTGCGGATGGTCGCCACCAGCGCATGATGACGGTAATCCCAGAAGGTCAGCGGAATATCCGCTTTGTTGCGCAGCCAGGAGTTCGCGCCGTCTGCGCCAATCACCAGCCTTGCCGTCAGCATCGCGCCATCTTTCAGGGTCAGGAAGGTTTCATTTTCTCCCCAGGCGACCTGCTGCAATTCAGCCGGCGCCATCAGGGTAATATCCGCTGACTGCTGCGCCTTTTGCCATAGCGCGTAGTGGATCACCGAATTTTCAATGATGTGCCCCAGGTGGCTGTATCCCATGCTTTTGTCATCAAACTCGATGCGGCCAAAGCTGTCTTTATCCCAGACTTCCATACCGTGGTAGCAGCTTGCGCGGCGAGCAAGAATGTCTGACCAGACCCCAAGACGCGTAAGCAGTTTTTCACTGGCGGCATTGATAGCCGACACGCGTAATGCCGGGGGAGCGTCGCTCGCCAGCGGCTGTGGAACGCGCTGTTCCAGAACGGCAACGCGTAAACCGCTGCCCTGCAAACCGCAGGCGACAGCCAGGCCTACCATGCCTCCGCCAACAATGGCTACATCAACACTTTGCACTGTGTACTCCTGAAAATAGGACAATCAAAAACCGTAGGCCGGATAAGGCAAAGCCACCATCCGGCATTACATTACTTCCGCGGCATTGCCTGATGGCGCTGCGCTAATCAGGCCTACTTCTTTATTCCGACCTACCGGTGAATTATCGTGCGACCCAGCCCAACGTCCGTTTTGCCAACGTGTCGCGAAGGGGAGGCAATAACTCCATCGCCATTAAGCCGACGTTGCGCCCGGCAACCAGCGGCGCCCAGCGGTTAGCAAACAGATGCACCAGACTATCCGTTATGCCAACCGTCGCCTCTCTGTCAGCCTGACGGCGCGACTGGTACTCAGAAAGCACGCCGTACTCGCCAACGTCCGCCCCAGACTCATGCGCCTGCACCAGCGTTTCGGCAAGGCTCATCACATCGCGCAGCCCCAGGTTAAACCCTTGCCCGGCGATAGGATGCAGCGTCTGCGCCGCATTGCCGACCAGCACGGTGCGATGGGTTATCGCTTTGGCCGCCGTGGTGAGCGCTAACGGATAAGCGCTGCGCTTACCCGCATGGGTGATTCGTCCCAGCCGCCAGCCAAACGCCGACTGTAGCTCATGGCAAAAGCGTTCATCCGACCAGCGCATGATCTCATCGCGCTGTTCAAGCGGATGGCACCACACCAGCGAACAGCGACCTTCAGACATCGGCAACATCGCCAGCGGGCCGTGTTGGGTAAAGCGTTCAAACGCACGTCCGTCATGCGCGATAGCGGTCGCAACGTTGGCGATCACCGCCAGTTGTTCATAAGGCTGCTGCTGCCAGTCCACGCCGCAGGCGGTCGCCAGAGCGGAGTGCGTACCGTCGGCCGCCACCACGACATGACCAGAAATCACGTCGCCATTTTCCAGAGTGACATTCACCTTTTCTTGCGTCCGCGCCACGCTGGCAACGCGATCCGGGCAATGCAGCGTCACGCCCGGCGCTTTGCGCAACAGCGCAAACAGTCGCTGACCGACATCATGCAGCTCCACAACCTGCCCCAACGCAGCGATGCTGTAATCCTGCGCGTCCAGAGTGACAAAACCGGCATGGCCGCGATCGCTGACATGTACCGTGTTGATCGCCGTTGCGCAATCAGCAATCGCCTGCCAGACGCCAATCCGCGCCAGTTGCTGACAGGTGCCTGCCGCCAGCGCGATCGCCCGGGCGTCGAACCCGGGATGCGCGGCGGCTTCAGGCGCGCTCGCTTCAATCAGGTGCACGGCCAGTTTGCCGTGGCTAAGCTGAGAAAGGGCCAGCGCCAGCGTCGCGCCCACCATACCGCCGCCAACAATAATCACGCTCATAGCTGACGCGCCGCCGCCATTAAGGCTTCAATATCGTCCGCTTTTTTCACCACGCTGGCGGTCAGGTTTTCGTTGCCCGTTTCCGTAATGACGATGTCATCTTCAATACGGATGCCGATGCCGCGATACGCTTCCGGCACGTCGGCGTCCGGCGCGATGTACAGACCCGGCTCAACGGTGAGCACCATGCCCGGCTCCAGTACGCGGGAGCGCTCCTGCCCGTAAACGCCGACATCGTGTACGTCCAGCCCCAGCCAGTGGCTAAGACCATGCATAAAGAATGGACGATGGGCGTTTTCCGCGATCAACTGCTCCACGTCGCCCTGCAAAATGCCCAGATTCACCAGCCCCGCGATCATGATGCGCACCACTTCTCCCGTGACCTCCTGGATAGACGTTCCCGGACGAAACAGGCGTAAGCTGGTTTCCAGCGACGCCAGCACGATATCGTAGATTTCGCGCTGGGCAGGCGTAAATTTGCCGTTCACCGGGAAAGTACGCGTAATGTCGCCAGCATAACCTTTGTATTCGCATCCGGCGTCGATCAACACCAGATCGCCGTCGCGCATTTCGCTTTCATTTTCGGTGTAGTGGAGGATGCAGCCGTTCTCACCGCTGCCAACAATGGTGTTATAAGACGGATAGCGCGCGCCGTGACGGTTAAATTCGTGGTGAATTTCACCTTCCAGTTGATATTCGAACATCCCCGGACGGCATTTTTTCATTGCGCGGGTATGCGCCAGCGCGCTGATCTCGCCCGCGCGACGCATGACGGCAATCTCTTCCGGCGATTTAAACAGGCGCATCTCGTGCACCATTGGCCGCCAGTCGGTCATCGTCGCCGGTGCAGTCAGGTTCTGTCGGGAACCTTTACGCAGTTTATCCAGCGCGGCGAAAACAATCTCGTCGGCATACGCATATTCGCCCTGCGCGTGGTAAACCACGTCAAGGCCATTGAGTAACTGATAAAGCTGCTGGTTGATTTCGCTGAACGCCAGCGCGCGATCCACGCCCAGTTTTTCCGGCACGGCGTCCTGCCCCAGGCGGCGGCCAAACCAGATCTCCGCCGTCAGATCGCGAACGCGGTTAAACAAAACGCTGTGGTTATGAGTGTCATCGCTTTTAATCAGCACCAGCACCGCTTCCGGTTCGTTAAAACCGGTGAAATACCAGAAATCACTGCTCTGGCGATACGGATATTCACTGTCCGCGCTGCGCGTGGCTTCCTGAGCTGCAAAAATCAACGCGGCGCTGCCCGGCTGCATTTGCGCCAGTAATGTCTGGCGGCGACGCTGATACTCCTGCTGAGATATATCGCTCATAACACTCTCCATTGCGTTTACGTTCTTAGTGCAGAGTCGGTTTCTGGACTTCCGGCGCCGTTGGCTGCTGACGCGTAAAGGTGTCGTGGCACAGCAGCGCCGCAACCCGCACATATTCGATGATCTCTTCGAGCGACATCTCCAGCTCTTCCTGATCTTCGTCTTCGTCATAACCGAGCTGGGCGATGTTGCGCAGATCGTCAATGGCTTCACCGGTTTCGCCGGTCACTTTATCCAGCTTAGGCTGCGTGACGCCAAGCCCCAGTAAAAAGTGGTTAACCCAGCCGGCCAGCGCATCAGCGCGATCGAATACGCTCACGTCGTCGCCTTCAGGCAGAAAAAGCTGAAAAAGGAAGCCGTCGTCTTCCAGCGCGTCGCTGGTTGCCGCGTGCATTTTACGCAGCGCCTGCGCCAGTTCGTGACCAAATGCCAGCCCCTCGTTCGTCAGGTCGTGCAACAGCGGCTGCCATGAGCTGTCGTTGTTGCCGCCGCAAATCATCCCACTGATCAAACCGTGCATTTCGGCCGGGGTTAACCCCGTCCCCTGTTGGTTCAAAAACTGGTTCATTTCGTTGTAACCAGGCATTTCGTTCTGTATAGACATAAGCATTCGTCATCAAAGGGAGGATATTCATGATATGCTACCACTTTGGACCCTGGTGAACCAGAAAAGGGCTTGTATCTTCACACCGGGGTAGCTATAGTGTCGCCCCTTCGCCGACCCAGGGTCTGGAGGCGAAGGCAGCGCAGTCAATCAGCAGGAAGGTGGCATGTCTGCACAACCCGTCGATATCCAAATTTTTGGCCGTTCACTCCGCGTGAATTGCCCGCCTGAACAAAGGGATGCGTTGAATCAGGCTGCGGACGATCTGAATCAGCGGTTGCAAGATCTAAAAGTTCGCACTAGAGTCACAAATACTGAGCAGCTGGTTTTCATTGCCGCATTGAACATCAGCTATGAATTAACTCAGGAAAAAGCGAAGACCCGCGACTACGCGGCGAGCATGGAACAACGAATTCGGATGCTTCAACAGACCATTGAACAGGCGTTGCTTGATCAGGGTCGCATAACCGAAAAAACGGGCCAAAACTTTGAATAACACTTTTCGGTTTACTATGGTAGAGTGACCGTGAAGACAAAATTTCTCTGAGATGTTTGCAAGCGGGCCAGTCCCCTGAGCCGATATTTCATACCACAAGAATGTGGCGCTCCATGGTTGGTGAGCATGCTCGGCTAGTCCGAGAAGCCTTAAAACCGTGACGACGCATTCACCTTGAACCAAGGGTTCAAGGGTTACAGCCTGCGGCGGCATCTCGGAGATTCCCCTTCTACCTGGCGACAGCCATGACGCAACTTCCTGAACTTCTTTTATCCCGACAAGAAATCCGCCAGATGATTCGGCAACGTCGCCGTACGCTGACGTCTCAACAGCAAACTGCGTTCGGTCAACAGGCCGCCACCAGAATGCTTGCTTATCCTCCCGTGGTTCTTGCCCACACCGTCGCGGTGTTTCTTTCATTTGATGGCGAGCTGGACACGCAACCCTTGATTGAGCAGCTCTGGCGCGCGGGAAAACGCGTGTATTTACCGGTTCTCCATCCGTTCAGCCCCGGCAATTTGCTGTTTCTGCATTATCATCCGCAAAGCTCTCTGGTGATGAATCGTCTGAAAATTCAGGAACCGAAGCTGGACGTGCGCGACGTGCTGCCGCTCTCTCAGTTAGATGTGCTGGTTACACCGTTAGTCGCTTTCGACGAAGACGGCCAGCGTCTGGGAATGGGCGGCGGGTTCTACGACAGAACGTTGCAGAACTGGCGACAGCATAAGATCCAACCGGTGGGTTATGCGCACGATTGTCAGTTAGTGGAAAAGTTGCCTGTCGAAGAGTGGGATATCCCGCTGCCTGCGGTGGTGACGCCGTCAAAAGTGTGGGAGTGGCCGCAGTGAATTGCCTGATGGCGCTCGCTTACCCGGCCTACGAACCGATCTCACAGGCCGGGTGAGGCATAGCCGCCACCCGGCACAGTATACAAATTAGTACAGCAGACGAGCGCGAATCGTACCCGGTAGCGCTTTCATCGCCAGCAGGGCTTTCTCCGCCACATCTTCATCCGCTTCGATATCAATCACCACGTAACCGACCTGGGCAGACGTTTGCAGATACTGCGCGGCGATGTTAACGCCCTGCTCGGCAAAAATCTGGTTAAGCGCGGTCAGCACGCCCGGACGATTTTCATGGATATGCATCAGACGACGACCGCCGTGCAGCGGCAGGGAGACTTCCGGGAAGTTCACCGCAGACAGCGTAGAGCCGTTATCAGAATACTTCGTCAGTTTGCCCGCCACTTCAAGGCCGATGTTCTCCTGCGCTTCCTGGGTAGAACCGCCGATATGCGGCGTCAGAAGCACATTGTCGAATTCACATAGCGGAGAAGTAAACGGATCGCTGTTGGTCGCAGGTTCCGTCGGGAACACGTCGATAGCTGCGCCCGCCAGGTGTTTGCTCGCCAGCGCATCGCACAGCGCCGGGATGTCCACCACCGTACCGCGAGACGCGTTGATCAGCAGCGCGCCCGGTTTCATCAGTGCGATTTCCATCGCGCCCATCATATTTTTGGTGGAGGCGTTTTCCGGCACATGCAGGCTCACAACGTCGCTCATGTTCAGCAGATCGGAAAGATGCTGTACCTGGGTCGCGTTGCCCAGCGGCAGTTTGTTTTCAATATCGTAGAAGAAGACGTGCATGCCCAGCGATTCCGCCAGAATGCCCAACTGTGTGCCAATGTGGCCGTAACCAATGATCCCCAGCTTTTTGCCGCGCGCTTCAAACGAACCGGCCGCCAGTTTGTTCCACACGCCACGGTGCGCTTTCGCGTTCGCTTCCGGCACGCCGCGAAGCAGTAGCAGCAGCTCGCCAATCACCAGCTCCGCAACAGAACGCGTGTTGGAGAACGGCGCGTTAAACACGGGGATTCCGCGTTTTGCCGCTGCGTTCAGATCAACCTGGTTGGTGCCGATGCAGAAACATCCAATCGCCACCAGTTTCTCTGCGGCGTCAATCACATCTTCGGTCAGATGGGTTCGGGATCGCAGGCCAATGAAATGGGCATCACGGATGGACTCTTTCAACTGCTCAGTATCCAGAGCGCCTTTGTGAAATTCGATGTTGGTATAACCTGCCGCGCGAAGGTTTTCGAGTGCCTTTTGGTGCACACCTTCAACCAGCAGAAATTTAATCTTGTCTTTCTCCAGTGATACCTTTGCCATTTCCCCGACCCTGTCTTTTTATCGAAACTGATGTGTTGTATGTGGATTTGTATCCGCCTTTCAACATATCAAAAAAAACTATTGCGGCAATATGAACGTTTGCGTCGCCACTCTGAAGAAATATCATTCAGCGTGAAATGGCAGAGGAAAATGCTGGGGATAAGATTTTCTTTGGAGAGATCGGCAGGGCAACATCCAAAACGTGACACAAGTCACCAAATTTGCCCTGCCAAATTTTTTTAACGCGGGATGAATCACCCTCGCCAGATCATTTTACGATAGTTTTTACGCCGTCTGCCGTACCAATCAGCGCCACATCCGCGCCACGGTTGGCGAACAGGCCGACGGTCACGACGCCCGGAATGGCGTTAATCGCGTTTTCCATCGCGATCGGATCAAGAATTTCCATGCCGTATACGTCGAGGATCACATTGCCGTTATCAGTGACTACGCCCTGACGGTACTCAGGACGACCGCCCAGCTTCACTAACTGGCGTGCGACAGCGCTGCGCGCCATCGGGATCACTTCCACCGGAAGCGGGAATTTACCCAGAATATCGACCTCTTTGGAGGCATCCGCGATGCAGATAAATTTCTTCGCCACCGAAGCAATGATTTTCTCACGCGTCAGCGCCGCGCCGCCGCCTTTAATCATCTGCATGTGGCCGTTGATCTCATCCGCGCCATCAACATAGACGCCCAGGCTGTCCACTTCATTCAGATCGAAAACGGTAATGCCGAGGCTCTTGAGTTTTTCAGTAGATGCATCCGAGCTGGACACCGCCCCTTCAATCTGACCTTTCATTGTGCCCAGCGCATCAATAAAGTGCGCGGCTGTTGAACCGGTACCTACGCCCACAATGGTGCCGGGCTGTACATACTGAAGTGCCGCCCATCCTACTGCTTTTTTCAGTTCATCCTGCGTCATGATCGTTTCGCCTGTGGTGTGAAAATTCAGGCGCATTATAGATCATTGTGCGAAAAAATCCCTCCGACCCCGCTCGCAAGCGGCGGATTTCGTCTGTACCTGAGTGAAATTTATGTCATAGTGCGGGATAAGAAAAATTTCAGGAGTACCTCAGAGCAATGAAACGTCCAGACTACAGAACACTACAAGCGCTGGATGCGGTGATTCGTGAACGGGGATTTGAACGCGCCGCACAGAAGTTGTGCATCACACAATCCGCTGTCTCACAACGCATAAAACAGCTTGAGAATATGTTTGGGCAACCGCTGCTGGTACGAACCGTTCCGCCGCGTCCTACCGAACAAGGGCAAAAATTGCTGGCGCTGCTGCGTCAGGTAGAGCTACTGGAAGATGAGTGGCTTGGCGATGAGCAAACCGGCTCCACGCCGCTGCTGCTGTCACTGGCGGTCAACGCCGACAGTCTGGCGACCTGGCTGCTTCCGGCGCTGGCGCCGGTTCTGGCCGACTCGCCTATTCGCCTCAATTTGCAGGTGGAAGATGAAACCCGCACCCAGGAGCGTCTGCGTCGCGGCGAAGTGGTTGGCGCGGTGAGTATTCAGCACCAGGCGCTGCCAAGCTGCCTGGTAGACAAACTTGGCGCGCTCGACTATCTGTTCGTGGGATCAAAACCCTTCGCCGAGCGCTACTTCCCCAACGGCGTCACCCGTTCCGCGCTGCTGAAAGCGCCCGCAGTGGCGTTTGACCATCTGGACGACATGCACCAGGCCTTTTTACAGCAGAACTTCGATTTACCGCCGGGCAGCGTGCCGTGCCATATCGTTAACTCTTCCGAAGCCTTCGTACAGCTCGCGCGTCAGGGCACCACCTGCTGTATGATCCCGCATTTGCAGATCGAGAAAGAGCTGGAGAGCGGTGAGCTGATCGATTTAACGCCTGGCCTGTTCCAGCGTCGGATGCTCTACTGGCACCGTTTTGCGCCGGAAAGCCGTATGATGCGCAACGTGACTGACGCGCTGCTGGAGTATGGGCATAAGGTTTTAAGGCAGGATTAACGCGCCGTGCCTGATGACGCTACGCTTATCAGGCCTACAGGTTATTTTGTAGGCCGGATCAGGCGTTTACGCCGCCATCCGGCAATTTGCCCGGGGCGCTGCGCTTGCCGGGCCTACAAACCATCGCAGGCCGGATAAGACGTTTCAACAACGCTTACTGCGCTTTCGTCTCTGCTGCTGGTTCTAACTGGAACACCACATCGACCTGATCAGCAAACTGAATTGTCGGCTGCTCATAGGTTTCCTGGGCCGACACCGCAGGCGCCGCGTCCGCTTTCATCATTCGCACCACCGGGCTCGGCTGATAATTAGAAACGTGGTAACGCACGCTATAAACCGGCCCCAGCTTGCTGTTAAAGCCCGCTGCCAGTTGCTCAGCCTGGTGAACCGCGTCGTCAATCGCCGCTTTACGCGCTTTATCTTTATAGGCATCCGGTTGCGCAACGCCTAATGACACCGACCGGATCTCATTCAGACCCGCTTTCAGCGCGCCATCCAGCAGAGAGTTGAGTTTGTCCAGCTGGCGCAGCGTAACTTCAACGGTTCGCACCGCGCGGTAGCCTTTCAGCACACTTTTACCATTCTGGTAGTCATAGTCCGGCTGAGTGCGCAGGTTTGCAGAGCTGATGTCTTTCTTGGCAATCTGATTTTGTTCAAGAAAAGAAAGGTATTGCGCAACACGCTCATCGGCCTGTTTCTTGGCGGAAGCGGCATCCTTTGCCGACACGTTGACTTCAATCGCCAGGGTGGCGATGTCGGGCGTCGCATCCACGCTTGCCGTCCCGGAAGTCACGATGTGCGGTCCATTCGGCAACTCATTTGCCTGTACCGGGATTGCGCTAAATCCGACTAATGCCGCAAGGGCCATCACTTTGAACTTCACTGTCGCTCCTCCATGTTACGTTAATCGCCCTGAAACTCAGGGCGCATGCAGGCAAGCTTAGCGGGTATCTGCGCGTTGTCCATCAGACAACGCTTAGTTGAATAATGCGTGAACGTGTGCAACCCCTTCTTTTGCCAGTTGAAAAGCGATAAACCACATCACCAGCCCTACCAGAGTATTGATGATACGCTGGGCTTTGGCGGTACGCAGTCGCGGCGCCAGCCAGGCGGCCAGCAGCGCCAGACCGAAGAACCACAGGAAAGAAGCGCTGACGGTTCCCAAAGCGAACCAACGCTTCGGCTCCATATCCAGTTGCCCGCCCAGGCTACCCAGCACCACGAAAGTGTCCAGATAAACGTGCGGATTCAGCCACGTCACCGCCAGCATCGTGGCGATGATTTTCCAGCGCCCCTGCTTCATCACCTCGGCGCTGGCCAGTTCCAGGTTGCTGCTCATTGCCGTTTTTAACGCGCCAAAGCCGTACCACAATAAAAACGCCACACCGCCCCAGGTCACTAACGCCATCAGCCAGGGGGACTGCATGAGCAATGCGCTGCCGCCAAAGATGCCTGCGCAGATAAGCACTAAATCGCTGATCGCGCAAAGCAGCGCAATCATGATGTGATACTGCCGACGAATCCCCTGATTCATCACAAACGCATTCTGCGGGCCGAGTGGCAGGATCATGGCTGCACCAAGCACAAGACCTTGAAAATAATAAGATATCACGATAATTATTCCGAACTATTTCTCTTAAGCGCAGACTATAGCGCGAGAGAATCATTAGCGGAAATTGATAATTTTAATCGCAGATTAGGGGAATTAATAAAGGGGGAAGGAAATGCCGGATGGCGGCTAACGCCTTATCCGGCCTACAAAACAACCTGTAGGCCCGGTAAGCGACAACGCCACCGGGCAAAACGGCTTATTCCGCGTTCTCTTTCACTCGTTTGAAATTCACGTCCATCTGCGGATACGGGAAGCTGATGCCTGCGGCATCGAACTCACGTTTAATACGTTCCAGCACATCCCAGTAAACATTTTGCAGATCGCCGCTTTTACTCCATGCACGCACCACGAAATTAATGGAGGAGGCGCCCAGCTCATTCAGGCGCACCGTCATTTCACGGTCTTTCAGAATACGCTCGTCGGACTGGATAATATCGGTCAGGATTTTTTTCACCTGGTCGATATCAGAGTCATACGCCACGCCAATGATAAATTCGTTACGACGCACCGGTTCGCGGGAAAAGTTAATGATATTTCCGGCAATAATCTTGCCATTCGGGATCACCACAATTTTGCCGTCCACGGTACGCATGGTGGTCGAAAAAATTTGTACGTTCAGTACCGTACCCGCGACGCCGCCGAGATCGACATATTCTCCCGCGCGGAAAGGACGGAACATCACTAGCAGTACGCCTGCCGCGAGGTTAGACAAAGAACCTTGTAAGGCCAGACCGACCGCTAAACCGGCGGCACCCAACACAGCGATAACGGAAGCCGTTTGTACGCCAACGCGCCCCAGAGCGGCAATCAGCGTGAAGGCAATAATGCCGTAACGCACCAGCGCAGACAGGAAGTCAGCCACGGTCGCATCAATATGGCGCGCCAGCATCAGGCGATTAACGGTATTGGAAACAATACGCGCCACGATCATCCCGATGATGATGATAGCGATAGCCGCAACGATGTTAACCGCATAACTCAGCAGCAGCTCCTGGTTGCGCACCAGCCAGGTGCCCGCACCATTTATGCTGTCGACAACATTCAAATCTTCCATTCAATATTCCTTGGTCATATCAAAAAAACGCAAATGAGATCATTCTCACGAAAACGACCTTTTAAAGGTAAACAAAAACAGTCGAATATGCCATTTTTCAACATGATCCCATCAAGGAAACGCGCAGCGTTAATACTCCGCAGGTCGATCGACCATTCTGAGAAATCCGCTCACTAATGCACTCTTCTGCTTAAAGACGTCGGCGATTTCACTCACCACTTTTCCGCTGCCCGCATTCTTCCAGGCGATAGAAAGCGGCGAAGGCTGGCGTGGATTGACCACTGAGCGGGCAACCAGCGCCCCGGACTCGACATACGGACGGCACAATCGCTCCGGTAAAAAACCGACACCGAGGCCGCTTAAATGGCAGGCCAGCTTGGTGCTAAGATCTGGAACCTTGATCTCTTTTTGTCCGCTCAGCAACCAGGCAACACGGCGCGTCAGCGTTCGCGAAGTATCTTCAATATTAATGGCGGGGTAACGGCGCAGCATATCGTCAGACAATACCGGCGCAGGATGGCTCGCCAAAGGATGACTTTGCGCCACCACAAACTGCCAGCTGATATCCCCCAGCGGCAGCAGAGAGATGTTATTGGAGAGCGACTCCGAGCCCGTCACGCCAATCGCTAACTGGAAGTCGTCATACAAAAGCGAATCCCACACGCCCATGTAGACCTGACGGGAAATTTGAAAACGGGTAAACGGAAACTGTTGATGTAACCACGTCAGTAAGTCCGCCGTGGTCTGCGGCTGATACAGCAGGTTATTGATAACGATATTCACCTGCCGCTCAACGCCTGCGTTGATCTGCTGAAGCTCGTCCGGCATTGCATCCAGCCAGTTAAGCCACTGGCGGCAATGCTCAAGCAGGTGCTGCCCGGCAAGAGTCAGGCTGACCGATCGGGTCGTACGTAAAAAGAGCTGCGTTCCCACCTGCTCCTCCAGCGTTTTTATGCGATAGCTGATCGCCGCTGGCGTTTTATGTAGCGAGCTGGCCGCGCGGGAAAAGCTCTCCGTCTCCGCAACCCGAATAAATGTGCGTATTGTTTCCTGATCGAGCATGCCTTCCCCTTGAGTCGACCATCTGTAACCACCGTTGCGCTATTGCTATCCCCAGTAATGTATCGGCGCCTGAAGTGTGTCCAACCGCGAGCAAACGCTGAATCGCGGGCTGCGGGTCGCGCTCTGACTGTAAACGACGCATCACCTTCAGCACCGGTATTGAAAACTCCCCCATTCTGGCGCTGTTCAGATAACTGCAACTTACCGATGTTGTAAGTTGCGCAAGCTGATCCGCCGGAGGTAAGAAATGCCCCAGCCGCGCAGAAAACCCGGCGGCATACAGCACGGCAAGCATACCCGTCAGCATATCATCGCCGCTGGGCGTCAGCCCTGGCCCGCACCCGATAAGCCAGCGCCAGTCTGGCATCATGCCATGATGCCAGCATGCAAGCTGCTTAATTATTTCAGGATAGTGCGGCATAGCCGTCAGCGGTTGATTTAACGCCCCGGAGAAGCCGCTGCGTTGCGTACAGAATGAGAGATCGACAGGAGCGACAGCAGCAGAACTCAGCGACACACGAAGTATGCGACGAGGGTCAAGCATTATGCCCTGCCCCCACAGGGTGTTCCCCTGTTTGATGAGTCGTTCAACATGGGCCACGCGGGAAAACTGCGTGGTGCTCAGTAACACGCCCGTCGGCCCCATTCCTTTCCCATAACGAAACAGCGTCAACAGCTCGCCACCGGAATGGCAAAAGTTAATCGCCTGCGAGAAGCGGCTGTGTAACGACCACTCACCATCGGGAAGTCGATAAAGTCCGGCACAGGCCAGAGGATTGATAATGCTCATCGGTACACTCCAGTATGCCGGATGGCGGCGTAAACGCCTTTACAGCATTGCCAGACCGTAAGCCCGGTAAGCGTAGCGCCACCGGGCAAAGCGATTACGCCGTGATGTGATGCAACTCCGCCAGCGCTTCCAGCGCTTTTTCAAAGCAAAGCAGCGGAGCGCGTACGGTTCCCGCCCCCACCTGCCCAATTCCCGCTTCACGATGGGCAATACCGGTATTAATCAGCGGCGTGATCCCCGTTTCAACAACGCGGCGAATATCCAGCCCCAGGCAGGCCCCCCTGAAATCCCAGGACGGAATCTGGAACAGCGGATTGCTGGACAGATAGATTTCAGCCATCTCTTCCGACGTTTCCAGCGCCGCCCCCATACCGCCTGCGCCGACAAAACGCGTTACGCCAGGCGCGGCAATCATTGCCGCGCCGCCGATCCCCAGCGTTTCCGTGATGGCGCTGTCGCCAATATCCGGGTTCGCATCGGCCTGACTGTAACCGGTAAAAAACAGCCCCTGCGGCGTGTTCACCGGCGCGGTAAACCAACGGTCGCCGGTGCCGCTTACGCGAATACCAAAGTCGCGACCGTTACGCGTCATGGCCGTAACGACCGATCCGGCTTTAATTTCCGCCGCCGCATCCATCACCGCTTTACTGTAGGCCATCGCCAGGTTGAGGAAGAACTGGTCGGTGACACTGAGGAATTGCAGCACATCAATGATTTCAGCCTTCGGACGATCCAGTCCGGCGATCACCGGCGACAACGTGCGCAGCAGCAAAGAAGAGGCGGCAATATTACGCTGGTGGAACTCATCCCCCATAGTGATCGCCTGCGCCATCAGCGCCGTCAGATCGACGCCGTTTTCCATCCGCGAGAGCGCTTCCTGCAACACCGGCGCCAGCACATCACGCATCCAGCGCAGGCGTTTCTGGACGTCATCGCCGTAAGCGCCGAAACGCATCACTTTGCCGATCCCTTCATTAAGGTTGCAGCAGGACAAGTTGCCATGCACCACGTCACGCACCACCAGCACCGGCATACTGGCGGAGGTGATACCGCCCATCGGCCCCACCGCGCCCACATGATGACAAGGAATAAACGCCACCTCACCTTGTTCCAGCATGCGTACGGCCTCTTCCTCGCTGGCCGCCCAGCCTTCAAACAGCGACGCGCCGATACAGGCGCCGCGCATCGGGCCGGTCATCTCTTCCCAGGCGATCGGCGGGCCGGCGTGCAGTAATTTACGTCCAGACGCTAATTCGTCCACCGCGTCTTTCGCCGGGCGTACCGCAACCCAATATGGGCGCGCGGCTTTGATTCGTTCAATAATGGCTTCGTTGGCCTGTGCAATAGATGAATACATATCCGTACCTCTGAACTTAATGTAACTGTTTGAGTAGACTGGCGAGACGGGCGTTGCCACCGGCAACGGGCGCCCACTGATAATGCACAACCGGCGTACCGCTGCTTTGCAGATCCAGCGCGAAGCTGCGCAACCCGGCGTTGATGACCTGCACGCCATCAAGAAGCGCGCTATGTGCTTGCGGTATGCCGCACTCCTGACGGCATGTAAGACTGATGGCGAGCAGGACGGCTTCTTCCAGCGTTTCCACCACCGCAATCCCGGCCTCGCGAAGTTTTTCCGCCTGCCCGCTGCGCCCCTGCGGGTCGGCATCAGTACCGGTCAGGGTGGCAATCACCACCAGCGGCGCGGCGCGTTTGGCGCGCACTTGCTCTATCGCCTCGACGACCGCTCCCGCCGGGTCGGCACAGGCGCCATAGCCCAGCACCACATCCAGCAGCAGCACGCCCACCGTCGGCATTGCGGTCAGTTTTTCAATTTCAATACTGCGGGTTGTTGGATCAATCATCGGATGAGGTCTGCCCAGGGTGTAACTGTCATCACCAAGGTCGACAATGCGATGGCCGCCAGCCTCCAGCATCACGCCCTGATCGTGGCTTTCGCTGACGGGGACGCCCAGCCCGGCGGAGAGCAGCATAGCGGCTTCGGCTGCCAGCGTGCCCCCGGCGTACAGGCCATAAATACCTTTCCCTGCCACTTCCGGCTGAATCCGTCGCTGTTGCGCCACGCGCATCAGCAGCACCGCCAACTGAGCGGCATCCGACAAGGAGTTCGCCAGCCAGACGTTACCTTCACGGCGCTGTTCCGGTTGACGCCCGAGGAACAACGCGACCACCGGTTTCCCCACGTTTTGCATGGCCGCAATGATGCGGGTTCGCACCTGCGGCGACGGCGGTTTGGAGACAAAAGCAATCACCCGCGTGGCGTCATCCGCAGCCAGCATGTCGAGCGCGGTCAGCGCGCTGATGCCGCCCACTTCCGCGCTCAGGTCGCGCCCGCCCAGGCCTATCGCATGGCTGATTCCCTGCTGATGCAGCGCAATCTGCGACGTCACTTCCTGAATCCCCGTCCCCGATGCGCCAATTACGCCAATCCCGCCTTCAGGCAGTACGTTGGCAAAAGCCAGCGGACTTCCGGCAATCATCGCCGTGCCACAGTCAGGCCCCATCACAATCAACCCCCGCTCGCGCGCCATTGTTTTCAGCTCGACTTCCTGTTCCAGCGGCACGTTATCGGAAAACAGCATCACGTTTTTATTCGCCAGCAGCCCCTCTCTGGCAACCGATGCGGCATATTCCCCGGCAACGGAAACTAACAGCAGATTGGCCTGGGGTAATTTTTGACATGCGCTCTCCCAGCGGCGCGCTTTGATCAACTGGTGCGAGCTGCCCGAGGCATTCGTCATTGCATTCAGTTCTTTCTCCAGTTGCTCACGAATCAAATCCAGAATGCCGGGCTGTTCGCCTTCGGTTCGCACCGCCACGCAAATATCGTTTGGCGTGGCATCGGCAAAATCGTCATGCCAGAACCCGGTTGAATCCAGCATCGACTTATTCGCTGGCGTGCCCATCATCACCGAGACCCGATCAACTTCCGGGCGTTCACTGAGTTTTCGGGAAATAATCATCAGGCTGACGGAGTCCTGAAAACTTCCCTTTTTAATAAAGGCGTAAATCATTACCGCTACCTCTTTATGTGCGTTTTTCTTTTAAAAACAACATGGCGAATAAACCGACAGCCAGCAGCGCGGCTGAAACATAGAAACTGGAAGCCAGACTTCCGGTGATATCACGCGCCGCGCCTGCAATAATGGGTGCCAGAATGGATGAACTCATGCCGATAAAATTAAATAAACCAAATGCCGTGCTGTAATTATTTTCATCGACGCTATCCGCCACCAGAGCGACCAGTACCGGGTCCAGCGCCAGTTTTCCGACAAGGCCATAAACGCACAGAGCGATAATGACGCCGGTCATATTTGGCATCCAGATAATTGACAGCATGCTGAGAATGGCAACGGGCACCAGGAACATAATTAATGGTTTACGCTTACCCAGTTTGTCAGACAGGCTGGAGAATAACAGCGCGCCAGGAATTGAAATCCACGCCACCAGCGAAGAAATAAATCCGGTTTCACTGCCCGCGATGCCACGTTCACTTTGCAGATAATAGGGAAGCCAGGTCAGAATAACGAAGAAACCAAACAGGCTACAGAACACCATAATATAGGTGATAATTAAATTACGGTTTTTCAGAAGGTCGCTGAAATTCCCTTTTTTTACCGGTTTGCCATCGGCTTCGGCCGTGCGCTTCTTCTCTTTCACAAACAACCAGATCGCAATCCCAACCAGCACGGAGGGGATCGCCATCGCGTAAAATGGCATACGCCATGAATACCCCTGGTCGTACACCAGCCAACTGGAGGTCATCAGGCCCAGCGCAATACCAAAGGCCATCCCGCTATTGATGATTGCGCTGCCCAGCGAGCGGTATTTTTTGGGGATCTGCTCGGAAGACAAGCCATACTGCGGGCCATAGTAAGTCCCTTCTCCCGCTCCCGTTACCACGCGGGCAAACAGCAGCGTATACCAGCTTTTCGCCCAACCGGTGACGGCGGTGAATACGCCAAAAAGAATAAACCCCGGCACCAGCACTTTCTTTTTGCCGATCTTATCGCCCAGAATGCCTGCAGGAACCTGAAGCAAAGCATAAGAAAAATAGAAAACTGAATTAAGAATACCTAATTGCGTACCACTTAAGCCAAATTCTTTTTCCAGCTCTCCCATTACCGGATTGAGTATCGTGCGGTCAGCGTACATAAAAATCCACCCTAACCAGAACAGGAAAACGGTGACCCACCAGGCCGGTATTCCTCTTTTATTCGTGACCTCAGTCACTTCATATGATCCAGACATAAGCAATCTCCCGGTAATATTTACCGCTGAACACCTCATGCTATCTGACATGATACGTGAGGTTTGATGTTTTAACTGAGGCTACCTTATCGGGGGAAAAATCCATTTCATTTGAACAAAATCACACAAAATCCATTGTTATAAATTCCTGGGAACTGACCGCTGCATTATTAAAAAAAGTCTAATAATCATTTTTAAAACAATTTAAATAAAAGAGATAAAAACGCCAAGGATTAGCGAGATATTTTTGTGGGTAAATGAGCTGTCGGTTACATCACATTATGAAAATAACAAGACGATATTTTTACCGCGAGATATTTCGCACAATGAGGTCATCATGAAAAAGAAAATCGTTATTGCCCTTGGCGGCAATGCGTTATTACAGCGCGGAGAAATTCTTAGCGCGGAAAATCAGCAGCGTAGCATTCAGGTATTCGCCAGAATGGCATCCGTACTGGCCCGGGATTATCAACTGGTGATTGTTCACGGCAACGGCCCGCAGGTGGGTCTGCTGGCGTTACAGAATGCGGCCTGTACAGACTCCCCCGCCTGGCCACTGGATATTCTGGTCGCCGAAAGCCAGGGAATGATCGGTTTTGCTATCGCTCAGGAACTGGCGTCATGCACCGGCGGCGCGCCCGTCACAACGCTGATGACCCGTGTGGCGGTCGATCTGCGAGATGACGCCTTTGCAACGCCCGGCAAGTATATCGGCCCGGTATATCAACCGGCGCAGCAGGCGGAGCTGGAAGCGCGCTACGGCTGGCAGATGAAAGCCGATGGCAACTATATTCGTCGGGTTGTTCCCTCTCCGACACCATTAAAAATTCTCGACAGTGACGCAATACAAACGTTGATAGATGCCGGACATACGGTAATTTGCTGCGGTGGCGGCGGCATTCCGGTTATCGCACAAGACGAGGGATACCAGGGAGTCGAAGCGGTCATTGATAAAGATTTAACGGCCTCGGTGCTGGCGCAGTCTCTCCACGCCGATCATCTGTTGATCCTGACGGATGCGGACGCTGTGTATGAGAACTGGGGAACGCCACAGGCGCGCGCGCTGCGCCATGCAACGGTAGAAGAACTGGCGCCGTTTGCCGCCCCCGATGGTGCGATGGGCCCCAAAGCCGCAGCGGTGATGCAGTTTGTTAAACAGACCGGGAACACTGCGTTTATCGGCGCGCTAAAAGATGCGCCACAGATTCTGGCGGGGGAAAAAGGCACCTGTGTGACGCGGTAAACTTTTTTTGCCGGATGGCGACGCGAAAGCGTCTTATCCGGCCTACGGGAAGCATGGTTGCCAATCGTAATCGCCATCCGGCAAAAAAAATGGCTTCCCGAAGGAAGCCATTTTTACAATCAGCAGGCTGAATTACAGAACGTCAATCGCGTTCAGTTCTTTGAAAGCCTGTTCCAGACGCGCGATCATGGAAGTCTGGCCGGCACGCAGCCATACGCGCGGATCGTAGTATTTCTTGTTCGGCTGATCTTCGCCTTTCGGGTTGCCCAGCTGACCCTGAAGATACGCTTCGTTATCTTTGTAATACTTCAGAACACCTTCCCAGGTCGCCCATTGGGTATCGGTATCGATGTTCATTTTGATTACGCCGTAGCTTACGGAGTCTTTGATTTCCTGAGCAGTAGAACCGGAACCACCGTGGAATACGAAGTTCAGGCTGTTGTGCGGCAGGTTGTGTTTCTTAGAAACATATTCCTGAGAGTCGCGCAGGATGGTCGGGGTCAGAACCACGTTACCCGGTTTGTAAACACCGTGTACGTTACCGAAGGAAGCCGCGATGGTGAAACGCGGGCTGATTTTGCTCAGCTCAGTGTATGCGTAATCAACGTCTTCCGGCTGGGTGTACAGTGCAGAAGCGTCCATGTGGCTGTTGTCCACGCCGTCTTCTTCACCACCGGTGCAACCCAGTTCGATTTCCAGAGTCATGCCCATTTTGGCCATGCGCGCCAGGTATTTGGAGCAGATTTCGATGTTCTCTTCCAGAGACTCTTCAGACAGGTCGATCATGTGAGAAGAGAACAGCGGCTTACCGGTCGCAGCGAAATGTTTTTCACCCGCGTCCAGCAGACCGTCGATCCACGGCAGCAGTTTCTTCGCGCAGTGGTCGGTGTGCAGAATTACCGGAACACCGTAGTGTTCAGCCATCTGGTGAACGTGATGCGCGCCAGAGATAGCGCCCAGGATTGCCGAGCCCTGAGGAACGTCGGTTTTCACGCCTTTACCCGCGATAAAGGAAGCGCCACCGTTGGAGAACTGGACGATGACCGGCGCTTTAACTTTCGCAGCGGTTTCCAGAACGGCGTTGATGGAATCGGTGCCCACGCAGTTAACTGCTGGCAGAGCAAAGTTGTTTTCTTTTGCTACCTGGAACACTTTCTGTACGTCATCACCAGTAATTACGCCTGGTTTTACGAAATCAAAAATTTTAGACATGTTTCGTTGTCCTGTATCGTCGGGCCTTAGAAAAAACACGAGCCGCCCTGAATGTCAGCACGGCAATAAATCAACGGGCAGGAATCCCTGCCCGTAACGATTACTTCTTAGCGCGCTCTTCGAGCATTGCTACTGCTGGCAGCACTTTGCCTTCCACGAATTCGAGGAATGCGCCACCGCCAGTGGAGATGTAGGAGATTTTGTCAGCAATGCCGAACAGGTCGATTGCCGCCAGAGTGTCGCCGCCGCCTGCGATGGAGAACGCTTCGCTGTCTGCGATCGCGTTGGCAACAATTTCGGTGCCTTTACGGAAGTTCGGGAATTCGAACACGCCAACCGGGCCGTTCCACAGAATAGTTTTCGCATTCTTCAGGATGTCAGCCAGTTTCTCAGCGGAGGTATCGCCCAGATCCAGAATCTGCTCGTCGTCTTTGATATCGTTAACAGATTTCAGGGTCGCGGTAGCGGTTTCGGAGAACTCTGTTGCTACGCGTACGTCAGTTGGAACCGGGATATCACAGGTGGTCAGCAGACGTTTCGCTTCGTCAACCAGGTCAGCTTCGTACAGGGATTTGCCCACATTGTGGCCCTGAGCGGCAACGAAGGTGTTTGCGATGCCGCCGCCAACGATCAGCTGGTCAGCGATTTTGGACAGGGAGTCCAGAACGGTCAGTTTGGTAGACACTTTAGAACCGCCAACGATAGCCACCATCGGGCGAGCCGGTTCTTTCAGCGCTTTACCCAGCGCATCCAGTTCTGCCGCCAGCAGCGGACCTGCGCAAGCGACGTCGGCGAATTTACCGATACCGTGGGTAGAAGCCTGGGCGCGGTGCGCAGTACCGAAAGCGTCCATCACGAATACGTCGCACAGCGCAGCGTATTTCTTAGACAGGGCTTCGTCGTCTTTCTTCTCGCCTTTGTTAAAGCGAACGTTTTCCAGAACCACCAGTTCACCGGCGGCCACTTCAACGCCGTCCAGGTAATCTTTTACCAGGCGAACCGGATTGGACAGTTTGTCTTTCAGGTAGTTAACAACCGGCAGCAGAGAGAATTCTTCGTTGTACTCGCCTTCGGTAGGACGACCCAGGTGGGAAGTAACCATCACTTTCGCACCCTGTTTCAGGGCCAGTTCGATGGTCGGCAGGGAAGCGCGAATACGCGCGTCGCTGGTTACTTTCCCTTCTTTAACTGGAACGTTCAGATCCGCACGGATAAAAACACGTTTACCAGCAAGATCCAGATCGGTCATCTTAATTACAGACATGGTGAATCCTCTCATTGATTCATAAAGTTTTGCAGACGTCATGCGCTTCATCCTTTTGAAGGATTTTGCGCATGGAATGTCCTACTTGAAACCAACTGCGGCCATCGCTAACGTCGTGTCGAGCATTCGGTTAGCAAAGCCCCATTCATTATCGCACCAGACCAATGTCTTGATCAGGTGGGCGCCACTGACCCGGGTCTGGGTGCCATCAACGATGGCGCTATGCGGGTCGTGGTTGAAATCTATCGAGACCAACGGCAATTCCGTATAGTCAACTATACCATGAAATGCCCCATGTGCTGCTTTTTGCAGCAACTGGTTGACTTCATTGGCTTTTACCGGCTTTTTCACCGTCACGCTTAAGTCGATCGCCGTCACATTTATGGTCGGTACGCGTACCGCAATCGCCTCAAAACGGTCGTTGAACTGCGGGAAAATTCGCGTAATGCCCGCCGCCAGTTTGGTATCAACCGGAATAATCGACTGGCTGGCGGCGCGGGTGCGTCGCAGATCGGAATGGTACGCGTCGATCACCTGCTGATCGTGCATGGCGGAGTGGATCGTCGTGACGGTTCCCGACTCAATGCCGTATGCATCATCTAACAATTTAATGACGGGGATGATGCAATTCGTGGTACAGGACGCATTCGATACGATGCGGTGTTCCGCACGCAATTGCTCCTGGTTCACGCCAAACACGACGGTGGCGTCAAGATCGTGGCTGCCGGGATGTGAAAAGAGCACTTTTTTCGCGCCAGCGGCAAGATGCGCCTCGCCGTGTTCACGATTACCGTACACGCCCGTGCAATCCAGCACGACATCAATACTCAGTTCGCGCCAGGGCAGCGCATCCAGCGTTCGCTCGTGCAAAATGCGAATCGTGTCGTCACCGACGATGAGCTGCTCGCGCTCCTGGCGAACATCCCATGCAAAACGTCCATGGCTGGTGTCATATTTCAACAAATGCGCCATGCCCGCAGCATCCGCAAGTTCGTTGATTGCCACCACGCTGATTTCCGCCCGGCGTCCTGATTCATACAAAGCACGAACCACGTTACGCCCGATGCGACCAAAGCCATTAATCGCTACGCGTACGGTCATAGGTCTCCTGCAAGGCTATCCCGATTCAGATGAGGCAGACAGAGTAATCCAGCAAATCGTCGAGGAAAACCTTACCTGTCGCAAACTGCGACTGATTGATTATTTGTCGAACATTTAATCGACTGAAACGCTTCAGCTAGAATAAGCGAAACGAGGAATAAAAGGAATGATTGTCCAGTCAAAGAAGCCAGTTATCTGACCTGCATCACACTTTCGCCCCCTTCAGCGCCCAATTTATTCCATATTCCAGAATGGCGAATAAGCGTAGCAATATCTTTTCGTTGCCGCGTCACAAATCCTGATTTATATCAGGAAGTACGTGAGCCAGCGTCTATATTATCAGCGCTACGTCCGAGTCTCGGAGTCCCCAAACCATGACAATGCCGCCAGTTCCCTCATCTGCCGCACGCTTTTATGCGCTGCGCCTGCTTCCCGGCCAGGAAGTTTTTTCACAACTACACGCGTTCGTCCAACAGCACCAACTGCGCGCCGCGTGGATAGCCGGGTGTACCGGCAGCCTGACTGACGTCGCGCTGCGATTCGCCGGGCAAGAGGAAACCACCCTGCTCACCGGAACGTATGAGGTCATCTCCCTGAACGGCACGCTGGAACTCACTGGCGAACACCTTCATCTCTCTGTTTCCGACCCAAAAGGCGCAATGCTGGGCGGCCATATGATGGCAGGCTGTACCGTTCGCACCACGCTTGAGCTGGTCATCGGAGAGCTTAACGCGCTGGCGTTTAGCCGCCAGCCCTGCGCTGTTTCCGGTTATGAAGAACTGGTTATCTCACCCCGTTAACGTTTCACTCAGTAAGAGGTTTTCTATGGCGCGTCGCCAGTTTTCCAGCCAGTCCCTGGCTTTGATCGTGATTGCTATCGCCATCAATATGATCGGCGGACAGCTCATCAGCATGTTGAAGTTACCGGTTTTCCTCGACTCCATCGGGACGTTGATCAGCGCCGTCCTGCTCGGCCCGATTGTCGGCATGTTAACCGGGTTGCTCACCAACGTACTCTGGGGATTATTAACCGATCCCATCGCCGCCGCCTTTGCGCCGGTCGCGATGGTGATTGGTCTGGTCGCCGGTTGGCTGGCGCGTGCCGGATGGTTTCGCACCCTGCCAAAAGTGGTGGCCAGCGGCGTGGTGATTACGCTGGCGGTCACAGTTGTCGCCGTGCCGCTGCGAACCACGCTGTTTGGCGGTGTGACCGGAAGCGGCGCCGACCTGTTTGTCGCCTGGATGCACTCTGTCGGTCAGAACCTGGTGGAGTCCGTTGCGATTACCGTCCTGGGGGCGAATCTGGTCGATAAAATCCTGACCGCGATTATCGTCTGGGTGCTGTTGCGCCAGTTGCCATTACGCACCACGCGCCATTTCCCAACGATGTCGCCCGTGCGCTAATGCACCCTTTTACCTCGTTAACGCTCTGGGCGCTGGCCGCCTGCACCACGCTGCTGCTTCCTGCCGGCATGGCGCTCACGCTGTACAGCGCGGCGACGTTTCTCTGTTTACTGGGGATAAGCGCCACGCGCCCGCGGGCGAAATATGTCGCGTGGCTGATGTTTTCTCTGGGGTTCGGCCTATGGCTGGTACACGGAGGCTGGCTGACCGAGTGGATCAGCGGCCAGCCGCGCGATCCGCAACGCTGGCAACACGCCGTCACGCTCTGGCTACGGATTCTGGCGATAGTCTCCACCTCACAGTTGTGGATGCAGTACGTGCCGGTTCGCCAGTTTATTCGCGCCCTGTTCGCCTCACGCCTGCCGCCGGGTATCGCCTACCTGTTTGCCGGCCCGCTGCTGGTTGTCGAACAGCTAAAACGCCAGCTGTCGATCATTCATGAAGCCCAGCGCGCCCGCGGCGTGCCGCTGGACGAACGTTGGTATCAGCGACTTCGCGCCATGCCTGCGCTTATCGTTCCGTTAACGCACAATGCGCTCAACGATCTGGCGGTTCGCGGCGCGGCATTGGATATGCGGGCGTTTCGTTTACATCGCCGTCGCACCACATTGTGGGCGCCGGAGGACAGCGCCCGGCAACGGGTCGCACGCTACAGCATGATACTGGCGATGCTGGTCGAAACCGGAGTGTGGATATGGTTACGCTAGAGCAGTTCCGTTATCACCCGACACATGCGACGCGCGCCCCGCTGTGCTTCGATTTTCATTACGACACGCCCGGTATCGTGGCGATTTTTGGCAATAACGGCAGCGGAAAAAGTACGCTGGCGCAGTTAATGGCGGGCTGGTTTCCCGATTTTCTTCCCGGCACGATCGACGGCAAAGGCGAACTGTTATGCACGCCCATAGGGCAGCGCTCCCTGGCGGAACACGCGCAAACCATCCAGCTTGTCCAGCAGTCGCCCTGGCTGCAACTTTCCGGCTGTACCTTCAGCGTGGAGGAAGAGATCGCGTTCGGCCCGGAAAACCTTGCGCTCAGAGAAGCGGAGATCCTGCGTCGCGTTGATGCCGCGCTCTCGCTGACGGAATGCCAGCCATTGCGCCATCGCCACCCGGGTACGCTTTCCGGCGGGGAAACCCAGCGCGTGGTGATTGCCAGCGCACTCGCTATGCAACCGAAACTGTTGATTCTTGATGAAGCGTTCAGCCGTTTAACGGCTCAGGCCACGGCGCTGCTGCTGACGCGTTTACAGGACTGGGCGCATACGCAACAGGCGTTAATCATTCTTTTTGAGCGTGACCCCGCCCCCTTTCTCGCCTATTGCGATCGCACATGGCAGTTGCACAACGAAGGATTATCTTTACGATGCTGACGCTAGAACAGGTGACTTTTCGCTGGCCGGGCGCCGCTACTCCCTGCCTTCACGATATCTCACTGACGCTGAACGCAGGGGAATGGCTGGCGCTGACCGGTGATAACGGCGCGGGGAAATCGACGCTTCTGCGCATCATGGCTGGCTTACTCACTCCGTCATCCGGCGACGTGCTGCTTCAGGGAACGCCGATTGCGCAACGCAAAAACCGCGAACGCGCGCAGATTCTCGGCGTGCTGTTTCAGGAAGCGGAAAACCAGCTTTTTCACAGTAATGTCGCCGAAGAGGTCGCTTTTGGCTTGCGGCTACAAAAGTTGCCGCCGACCGAAATTGCGCAACGCACCGCTACGGCGCTGAAATTATGCGCTCTGGAAGAGGTCGCGGATATGCATCCGTTAGATCTTCATACGGCGCAACGCCGTATGGTCGCCGTTGCCAGTCTTGACGTCATGAGACCAGCAATTCTGATGCTTGATGAACCCAGCCGGGATTTTGACGCCCACTGGCTGGCAATCTTTGAAAACTGGCTCGCGGTTTGCCGACAACGGGGAACCAGCGTGGTGGCGATCAGTCATGACGCCGCTTTTACGCAGCGCCATTTTTCCAGGGTGGTTCGTCTGCATAACGGAGCCATTACTGAGGCTCGTCAGGCAACGCCTGCGCAAGACGATACTCGCCCTTTGCCGTCATCTCTAACGTAAGACTCGCAGGTAAGCTGTTTTCCAGCACCCGACAAACGTTAGGCCCGTCGGTACGGTCAAAAAACATCTGCGCCTGCTCTTCGCTCAGCCCTCCTGCCTGTTTACGTGCGATTAAACGGCCGCGCAGCACATCGGCAGGCGCGCGGATAAACAGTGAATAATCGCAATACTGCCGTAGCTCGCGCCAGGACGGCGCGTTATACAACAGCCAGTTTCCTTCAATAATAACGACAGGCGCCGTCACCTGAATGGCATTTTCGACAGGGTCATGCAGTTGGCGATCATATTGAGGCCAGGTTGCATTTTGCTCATGGAGCTGACGTAAATTACTCGCCAGTTTTTCAACGTTAAAGGTTTCAGGCGCACCTTTAGCGGCGCGCAGTTCATGCTCATCCAGCCAGCAATTATAATGATGGAAGCCATCCATCGGCAGCGTCTGGATCGTCGGTAATTCTGGATCGTTACGCGACAGATATTCCCAGAAGGTGGTGAGCGTTGACTTTCCTGTTCCTGGCGGGGCGCTCAGAAAAATAACGGTGCGGCGCTCAGGTGTTTTCGCGTTTAATGTTGCCAGATGCCGTAACAGCGGTTTATGGACATTTTCTACTTCATCGTCATCATACCAGGCGTCAGTCATCAGCCCATTAATCTGGAGCGATATTTTCACGGTGTTAATTCCCTTAATATCGTCGTTACCGCTAAAGCCAGCCCGGTTTTGATCATGGTGACAAAACGTATTTCTGAATAGATGGCGAAATCGGCAAACTTCATTGATTTCAACGAATTGTAGAGTGTGGCATTCGTCGTTATGCTATTGACGTTACTCATAAAATCCCAGGTGATATCATCAGAAAAACGGGGGATTTCACGCTGTTCACGTAAATACTGATAAAACTGAGAGAAGTGAATCACATCGGCATACAGCCATTTATCCATTTTTCCCAACGCATAAATCAAACGTATTGCCACATCAATGTCATCAAGCGGGCCGCTTTGAGCCAGTAACGGCTTCACTGCATATTCGACGATTTCTTCATCGTTATTGACGAATAATGACGGCAGAAAATTTTTGATGGCCTGCAACAGGATGTCATTTGCGGTTGCCATAAACGAAAGTAAATTATCCTGAGCGTCCAGTTGCTCAAGTACATCATCTTCTGTCAACGTCGTCATGCGTTTCTCGATAAATCACCAGCAATGCAGAGAGTCTATTATATTACACGTTCGATCGATGCCGCCGATCAGTAATGTTTGCGTACTGACGCCATTTTCCGTTTTCTGCACGCCATGTAACAGATCGCCTCCCGTTACGCCCGTTGCTGAAAACAGAATATCCTGGCTTCCCACGAGTTCATCCAGCGTATAAACCCGGTTCACCGCTACCCCCATTTGCTTACAGCGGCGTAACTCATCGTTCGCGATCAATCGGTGTTCCGCCGTTTCACCTTTCGCCTGACAAAAGTCAATCAACTCAGCCTGCATATCACCATCAAGCGCCTTCACGGCGCAGGCTGATATCACCCCTTCCGGCGCGCCGCCAATAGCGTACATCACATCGAACGGATGATGTTGCTGGCAGGTTAATACGCTGGCGGCGACATCGCCATCCGGCAAGGCAAACACCTTGACGCCAAGCTGCGCGGCCTGCTGAATAACCGCCTGATGGCGCGGTTTATCCAGCGTCGCCATACGCAACGACGTGAGCGGCTTATTCAGCGCAGCGGCAATATTACTCAGGTTCTCTTCCAGCGATAACGCGAGGTTAATCGCCCCTTTCGCCTGACGGTTAACCACCAGTTTGCGCATATACATGTCAGGCGCATGCAGCAGGCTCCCCTGCGGCGCCAGCGCCATCACGGACAACGCATTATTCTGCCCCATCGCCACCATGCGCGTTCCCTCAATCGGGTCGACGGCGATATCCACGCTCGGCCCAGTCCCGGTTCCGACCTCTTCACCGATATACAACATCGGTGCATGGTCGATTTCGCCTTCGCCGATAACAATTTTGCCCCGCATGGCAACTTCATTTAATGACTGACGCATGGCTGTCACCGCCAGTCCATCGATTTTGTTTTTATCGCCGCATCCGGTTTGCGGCCAGGCAGCAAGCGCTGCCTGTTCCGTAATCCGAAAAAGCGGCCACGCCAGAGACATCATGCCGCCGCCTCCCCAATATCTACGCCAAACTGCGCCAGCAAATATCTCTCCGCGTTTTCATTCCAGATGCCGTGCGTCTCTTCAACCAAACGCGCCAGCGCTTTGAATAACGGGTCGTTTTTTCCTTTTTCGGCAAAATCGGCGATAGCGGTCAGCGGCATGGTCACGCCGTTATAAATGAGTTTTTTCCCGCCCGGAATATTGGGCAGGTTAAGCACCGTTTCCGGGACGGCATCCAGCCCACCAATGTGCGTTACCATAAATGAAGGCTGTAGTTGCCCTGTGGCGCTCAACGCAATGGCCTCTTTCATGTCATCGGTCGAACCACCGGACGTTCCCACAACATGGGTACTGTTGTAATGCACGTTGTAGAAGTTAAACGGAACCTTAAAATCTTTATCCGTTGGGCCCGCGAAAAAGTTCAGACAACCGTCTTCAGCCAGCAGTGTATCGGCCATTTCCACCACCGCCGGGACGGCGGCATAAACGAAAACGTCATCGAAACCCGCATCTTCCGTTAGCGCACGCAGTTTTGCCGTCGGGTTTTCCATGCCGCAGGTATTCACATAAACAAGCTCAATCCCCTTCGCCGCCGCCAGCTCGACCGGCAGCAGTTTTTTCGCTTGTGACAGACGGGCTTCATCAATATCGACCACCACCACTCGCGAAGGCTGGATACCACCGTTGATGGCATAATCAATGGCGCCGATCCCCATCGGCCCGGCACACGCCAGAAGCGCAATATTACCGCCGGGTTTCACCCCCATGCGGTGCTCATAAACATAAGGCGTCGTGTGGTAGTTCGCATTGTATGCGCCGATAATACAGCACATGGGTTCTGCCAGTGACGCCGCCGCGAAATAGGAGCCGTGATACGGTAAAACACAGCCGAGGTTAATCGCCAGCTCAGGAATAATCATATACGTCGCATTGCCGCCAAAATATTCATAGCTATATCCCGCTGAATATCCGCTGGGCAACCCCATCGCCGGTTGCAACACAAAGCGTTGTCCCTTTTTATATTTATCGGTCAGGTTTTTCCCCACTTCAACAATAATACCTGCACACTCATGACCAGTAATAACCGGGTGATTCTCTAAGTCATCAGGCACACGTTTATGCTCGCTACCTAACGTGGCGGCTTTCCATGTCGATAAACACACGCTGTCTGATATTACACTCACTAACAGTTCATTATCTGTAATTTCAGGCAATTCAAACTCGCGGATGCGAACATCCTGCTTACCATAAATAGCAGCGACTTTGGTCTTCATAGTTACTCCGAAAAATTGATGATGCTAATCCGCGATGAGTTTTTTAAATAATTCATCCAGCAGTGGGTCACCGATGTAATTTTTAATTAACACCGTGGGCTTATTACTCACACGCTTAACGCGGCCCTCAAGGCTGGCATGCGTCACGATAATATCGGCGTCATCAGGAACATTTTCGATAGCATGATGAGCCACCGCAATCACCAGACCGGCTTTCTCCAGACGCTTACGGAATGTCGTTGCTCCCATCGCGCTGGAACCCATTCCGGCATCGCAGACAAAAGCGATACGTTTAATATTCTTATAAGAAAATGCGCCTTCCTGTTTCATTGCTTTCACGGCTTTCGCAGACTCTGCGAAATGGTCTTCTTCATTCTCCGTTTCAACGCTCTTTTCCATTTTCAGGATGATCGAAGTCACGATGAAGGTCACCAGCGTTCCCGCCGTTACACCCGCGATCGTAGCCAGGAAAGATCCTTTCGGCGTCAGCGCAAGGTACGCGAAAATCGAACCCGGACTTGGGCCTGCAACCAGTCCACCGCCTAACAGATTAAACACCCAGGTTCCCGTCATCCCGCCAGCGATCATCGCAATCAGCGTTAACGGTTTCATCAGTACATACGGGAAGTACAGCTCGTGAATCCCCCCCAGGAAGTGGATGATCATCGCTCCCGGCGCGGATTTTTTGCTCATACCACGGCCAAAGAAGGTAAAGCCCAGCAGCAGCCCTAATCCCGGGCCAGGGTTAGAGGCCACCATGAAGAAAATCGATTTCCCCGTCTCCGACGCCTGTTGCATCCCCAACGGGTAATAGACGCCCTGATCAATCGCGTTATTCAGAAAGAGAATTTTCGCAGGTTCGTTAATAAGCGACAGCAGCGGCAGATAACCGGCATGCACCAGCGATTCAATACACTCTTTCACAAAATTATTCGCGATGAGCACTGCCGGGCCAATCACCTCAAACCCCAGCAGGCACAGGAGCATCCCGGCAATCCCCAGAGAGAAGTTATTAATCACCATCTCAAAGCCAGCGGGAATACGCTTGTCCAGCAGTCGGTCGATATGTTTAATCACCAGCCCACCAAGTGGCCCCATGATCATTGAGCCGAGGAACATAGGAATATCCGCGCCTATAATGACGCCAATCGTACCAATTCCCCCCATCACCGCGCCTCGTTTCCCGCCCACCAGATGGCCGCCAGTAGAACCGATCATTACTGGCAGCAAATAGGTGATCATAGGGCCAACTATTTTGGCGAAATGTTCATTCGGTAGCCAACCGGTTGGAATAAATAAGGCAGTAATAAACCCCCAGGCAATAAATGCGCCGATATTGGGAATGACCATTGCAGTCAAAAAGCCCCCAAAAGCCTGGACCTTTGCACGAGCAGACTTGTGTTCCATAATAATATCCTGTAGAGGAGAAATTAATTATGCGCGAGCAATAATATCCGCTAGCTGTTTTTCAGATGTCGCTGTTAACAACTCAGTAAGAATTTCATCTTCACATAATAATTCACTTAACGCCTGAATAGCGCAAATGTGAGAGTCCGCATCTGCGGCGGATAAACCGATTAATAGTTTGATCGGATCATCTTCTGTAAACTTCACTTCTTGCCGGAGGAGTGTTAACGACATCCCCGTTTTTAAAGCACCACATTCAGGACGCGCATGCGGCATTGCGACGCCTGGCGCCAGAATATAATAAGGCCCATTGGTTAATGTGGACTCTTTAATGGCCTGAATATACCGTGAGTTAACATAATCATGAGAAAGCAGAGAGGACATGGAAAAATCAATTGCTTCGCGCCAGTCAGTCGCTGCATTTTTTATTGCTATTGACGATTCAGGGAAATAATCAATCAGCCGCATAAATTATCCTTATTTATATAGGGTACTGCTTATCGTTAAAAACAAAATACTCGCGCGGCAAAGCGAAATCAATCGAGGGGAAAAATGCGAAGAAGGAGAAAGTGTTTTTTTAGAACCCAATAAAAACAGACAGTTAAAAACATAAAAATAAAAAGCAACCATATTTATGTGCTATTTATCACAATTACATCAAATCACTAAATATCAAATATGTGAATTAGATCAAATATAGCCACTTGTCTGAACGAAATTATTTATAATCCCTTTATAAAAAACGGGCCGCCTGAGCGACCCGTTCGGTGTTGTATCGTGATTACAGCAGTTCTTTTGCTTTCGCGACAACGTTATCAACGGTAAAGCCGAACTCTTCGAACAGCAGCTCAGCAGGCGCAGACTCACCGAAGGTGGTCATGCCGACGATAGCGCCATTCAGGCCCACGTATTTGAACCAGTAGTCAGCGATACCCGCTTCCACTGCCACACGAGCGGAAACCGCTTTCGGCAGTACGGCTTCACGGTAAGCGGCATCCTGCTTGTCGAAAGCGTCGGTAGACGGCATGGAGACCACGCGCGCTTTCACGCCTTCGGCAGACAGTTTGTCCCATGCGGCAACGGCCAGCTCAACTTCAGAACCGGTTGCGATGAAGATCAGTTCCGGCTGACCGGCGCAATCTTTCAACACATAACCACCGCGCGCAATGTTCGCCAGCTGCTCTTCGGTACGTTCCTGCTGCGCCAGATTCTGACGGGAGAGGATCAGCGCGGTCGGGCCGTCCTGACGCTCAACGCCGTATTTCCACGCCACTGCGGATTCAACCTGGTCACACGGACGCCAGGTGCTCATGTTCGGCGTTACGCGCAAAGAAGCCACCTGCTCTACCGGCTGGTGAGTCGGGCCATCTTCGCCCAGACCGATGGAGTCGTGGGTGTAGACCATCACCTGACGCTGTTTCATCAGCGCAGCCATACGCACCGCGTTACGGGCATATTCCACGAACATCAGGAAGGTCGAGGTGTACGGCAGGAAACCACCGTGCAGGGAGATGCCGTTAGCGATGGCGGTCATACCGAACTCGCGCACGCCGTAATGGATGTAGTTACCCGCAGCATCTTCGTTGATGGCTTTAGAACCCGACCACAGGGTCAGGTTGCTTGGCGCCAGGTCAGCGGAACCGCCGAGGAACTCAGGCAGCAGCGGCCCGAACGCTTCAATCGCATTCTGAGACGCTTTACGGCTGGCGATTTTCGCCGGGTTAGCCTGCAACTTAGCGATAAATTCATTCGCTTTCGCGTCGAAGTCAGACGGCATTTCGCCTTTCATACGACGGGTAAATTCAGCGGCTTCCTGCGGGAAGGCTTTTGCATAGGCGGCGAATTTCTCATTCCAGGCCGCTTCTTTTGCCTGACCGGCTTCTTTCGCATCCCACTGCGCGTAGATTTCAGACGGGATTTCGAACGGCGCGTATTTCCAGCCCAGCTGTTCGCGGGTCAGTGCGATTTCAGCATCGCCCAGCGGCGCGCCGTGAGAGTCGTGCGTACCCGCTTTGTTCGGGGAACCGAAACCGATGATGGTTTTGCACATCAGCAGGGACGGTTTGTCAGTAACAGCGCGCGCTTCTTCAACCGCGCGTTTAATCGCTTCAGCATCGTGACCGTCGATACCGCGCACAACGTGCCAGCCGTAGGCTTCGAAACGTTTAGCGGTGTCATCAGTGAACCAGCCTTCAACGTGGCCATCGATAGAGATACCGTTGTCATCGTAGAACGCGATCAGTTTGCCCAGCTTCAGCGTTCCTGCCAGAGAGCAGACTTCATGGGAGATACCTTCCATCATGCAGCCATCGCCCATGAAGGCATAGGTGAAGTGATCCACGATATCGTGGCCTGGACGGTTGAACTGCGCCGCCAGTGTTTTTTCCGCAATCGCCATACCGACCGCGTTCGCAATCCCCTGACCCAGCGGGCCGGTGGTGGTTTCAACACCTGCGGTGTAACCCACTTCCGGGTGGCCCGGCGTTTTGGAGTGCAGCTGACGGAAGTTTTGCAGCTCAGACATCGGCAGGTCATAGCCGGTGAGGTGCAGCAGGCTGTAGATCAGCATGGAGCCGTGGCCGTTAGACAGCACGAAGCGGTCACGGTCAGCCCAGGAAGGGTTCTGCGGGTTGTGGTTCAGGAAATCACGCCACAGGACTTCGGCAATGTCAGCCATACCCATAGGGGCACCCGGGTGACCGGATTTGGCTTTCTGTACTGCGTCCATGCTCAGCGCACGAATAGCATTGGCAAGCTCTTTACGTGAGGACATTTTGACTCCAGATCGGATGATGAAGGCCATGCCCTTAACGACTTGACGACAGCGCGTTTTGGGCTACGCCGGAAAAAAGTGCCAACAATGTAACCCAAGCCGCGAGCCATGTACATGGAGCATCCTTTCGCCGCTTCAGAAATCTCCGGATCGTGTTCGCATGTTGCGCAATCTGCTCACCCCCTTGTCGTTCTTTTCTTTATACTTAGCGTGGCGCTGGTTCATCGACACAAGGCGCACTTTTAGAACAATCCTGATTTCGTGCGGAAGAGAAAACATGAAAATTCGCGCTTTACTGCTTGCTATGAGCATGGCGACGGTTCTGACCGGTTGCCAGAATATGGACTCCAATGGACTGCTCGCTTCAGGTGCAGGCGCTTTTCAGGCTTACAGCCTCAGTGATGAGCAAGTAAAAGCGCTCAGCGACCAGGCATGTACGGAAATGGACAGCAAGGCGACGATCGCCCCGGCCAGCAGCGAATACGCGAAGCGACTGAGCAAAATCGCCTCTGCGCTCGGCGACAATATCAACGGCCAGTCGGTGAATTACAAAGTCTATGTGGCGAAAGACGTTAACGCGTTTGCAATGGCGAACGGCTGTATCCGCGTCTATAGCGGCCTGATGGACATCATGACCGATAACGAAGTGGAGGCGGTCATCGGCCACGAAATGGGACACGTTGCGCTCGGCCATGTGAAGAAAGGGATGCAGGTTGCGCTGGGGACTAACGCGGTTCGCGCCGCAGCCGCTTCCGCTGGCGGTATTGTCGGTAGTCTGTCGCAGTCACAGTTGGGCGATCTTGGCGAGAAACTGGTGAACTCACAGTTCTCCCAGCGCCAGGAGTCCGAAGCGGATGATTACTCCTATGAGTTGTTGCGCAAACGCGGCATCAGTCCGGCTGGTCTGGCAACCAGTTTTGAGAAACTGGCGAAGCTGGAAGCGGGACGTCAAAGCTCCATGTTTGACGATCACCCGGCCTCCGCCGAACGCGCCCAGCATATTCGCGACCGAATGGCGGCAGACGGTATTAAATAAAAACGAGAGCAACATGTAGCTCTTGTTAGCTGTTCCGTTCGCCTTATGTTCGTTACCTGTCTGAAACCATAGCATTTGCGAACGTGTTAAGGAGGCTCGTCGCCGCCTCCCTTGCACGTTCACGGGTACTGAGTCTTCAGAGGAATATTGAACATCAGGTGAACGGAAACAATCTTCCTGGCTAAATATTCTCCCGGCAGACAGAATAGCGCTCAAATGGTAATTACCCCATTCTTATAGCGCATAAATTGATAACTTAAGCGCACAGAACGTTAAATATCAGAATATAAACAGTAGCGATATATTCGACGTTTTATTCTCTGATAGAGGATTATTTTAGTATTTATATTCCCCGGCATGTTTTATCACTTCTTTTAACGCCGCAGACAAAATATAAAATAGTCCAGCCCCGATATGACCGGCACGCCAACGGCTGTAAGCCTTTGTCACAAAATGTTTGCAATCAATAATTATTCAGGTAACTATCCGTAACGCAGCAATTCAATTTGATATTATCCATAAAGAGAAGTTCCCTCAGTGAAAAAAGAAATATCGTTAATCGCATTAAGTTTATTCGCCGCATTGCCTGCCATTGCCAGCCAACAATCCGACAGCCAGGGTTTTGTTAATGACAGCCATTTAAATCTCTTTTTACGCAACGCCTGGATTAACCGCGACTATCAGGGTGGCGTACAGGACAAAGCCGAATGGGGCCAGGGCATTGTCGCCACCTTTGAATCCGGCTATACCGAAGGTCTGATCGGCTTTGGCGTTGACGGTATTGCGCAGTATGGCGTGCGTCTGGACGGCGGCCGTGGCCGCAGTGGCGCAGGCGGTATCGACTTCTTCAAACAAGACAGCGACGGCCGCGCGAAATCCGATCTGGCAAAATTTGGCGCAACCGCCAAAATGCGCATCTCCAACACCGTCCTGAGCTACGGCAACCAGCGTCCGCAGCTCCCGATCGTCTACGCCGACGATTCCCGTCTGCTGTTTGAAAGCTTCACCGGCACCATGTTGACCTCCAGAGAGATCGACGGTCTGGAGATTAATGCCGGTTATTTCACCGACGAGCAGCGCAAAAGCGACGACCGCCACAACAGCGGCCTGAAAAGCCTCTCTTTCGGCGGCGCGAGCTACCAGTTTAACGATCAGTTCAGCGGCGCCCTGTATGCCTCGCACGTCGAAGATGTGCTGAACAAACAGTATCTGGGACTGAACTTCAAACAGCCTTTCAGCACCGGACAGCAGCTGGTGCTGGACTTTAACGGCTACAACTCACGTCTGGATTCCGGTTACGCCGATAGCCTGAATACTGGCCGCAGCAACAGCATCTGGAGCCTGGCGGCAAGTTATATCTGGGATATTCATACCTTTAAAGTGGCGTATCAGCAAAGCAGCGGCAGCACCGGTTATCACTACGGCAGCTATCGCGATCAGGGCGGCGTCGGCGATGGCGGCAACACCATCTGGCTGGCGAACTCTTACTGGTCTGATTTTAACGGTGAAGACGAACGTTCCTGGCAGGCGTCATATGGACTGGATTTTGCCGGTCTCGGTTTACCGGGGCTGAGCTGGACAACCGCTTATGTTCGCGGCGATAACATCAAAACATCGGCAACCAGCAACGGCAAAGAGCACGAGTGGTTCAACCAGGTGCAATACCAGGTTCAGGACGGCATGGCGAAAGACCTGAAACTGAAGCTGCGCTATTCCGTATTACGCGTGTCCAGCAACGCCAGCGACTATAACGTCAGCGGCAACGAGATTCGCGCTTACGTGGAATATCCGTTTAACATCTTTTAAGTTAAAACCCCTCTCCTGATGACGGAGAGGGGGAAGCACTTATTCGCCTTTTTTCGCCGCCTGAATGTAGAGCATTTCCAGCGCCAGGGTCGCCGCAGCCAGCGCGGTGATTTCGGACTGGTCATAAGCCGGAGCCACTTCCACCACGTCCATCCCGACGATGTTCAGATCTTTCAGACCGCGCACCAGTTTAATGGCGCGATCGGAAGTCAGGCCGCCGATCACCGGTGTCCCTGTGCCCGGTGCGAACGCCGGGTCCAGACAGTCGATATCAAAGGTCAGGTAGACCGGCATATCGCCAACGATCTGATTAACCTGCGCGATGATGTCATCCACGCCGCGATCGTTCACCTGGCAGGCATCCAGCACGGTGAAACCGTTGTCTTTATCAAATTCAGTACGAATACCAATCTGCACGGAGTGGTTCGGGTCAATCAACCCCTCTTTCGGCGCAGTGTAGAACATGGTGCCGTGGTCAAACTCGCAGCCGTTCGCGTAGGTGTCGGTATGCGCGTCAAAATGCACCAGCGCCATTTTGCCAAAGTGCTTTGCATGAGCGCGCAGCAGCGGCAGGGTCACGAAGTGGTCGCCGCCGAAGGAGAGCATACGTTTACCGGCTGACAGCAGTTTCTCCGCATGCGCCTGCAATTTTTCACTCATCTCGCGCGCGTCGCCAAACGCATAGACCAGGTCACCGCAGTCCACAACGTTCAGGCGCTCGCGCATGTCGAAGTTCCACGGGAAGCGGTTGTGCTCCCAGGCCAGGTTAGTGGAAACCTGACGGATTGCCGCCGGGCCGTGGCGGCCGCCCGCACGACCGGAAGTCGCCATATCAAACGGTACGCCGGTGATAACCCAGTCGGCGTCGCTGTCATAAGGCTGGAAATTCAGCGGCAGACGCAGAAAGCCGAAGGCGTTGGAAACCAGGGAGTTATCGTACTGATGACCTAAAGTGCTCATGTCCTGACCTCTTTTAAAGTCGATACATTAAAAACAGATGAAAAAAAATCCCCTCCGCGTCGTTAAACCCGACGAGGAAGGGATTGATTCGTAAATCGCTTATTGGGGCGAATTATCGCCGTTAATTCATACGGGTTCAAGTGAGTATAGCATTCTGCCGGATGGCGGCTTCGCCGTATCCGGCCTATATTCGTAGGCCCGGTAAGCGCAGCGCCACCGGGCATCAGCGGCTACTCGTCTTCCAGGTAAGTGTACCCGTACAGCCCCGTCTCAAACTCTTCGAGGAACTGCTGTTGCAGCGCATCGTCCAGACCGGTCTGTTTAACCTGATCGCGGAAGTGGGTCAGCAGCGTGTTCGGATCGAGCTGTACGTATTGCAGCATATCCGCCACGGTGTCCCCTTCGTCAGACAGCTCAACTTCCACGCTGCCATCCGGGAAGACAAACACGTCAACCGCTTCGGTGTCGCCGAACAGGTTGTGCATGTTGCCAAGGATCTCCTGATAGGCGCCGACCATAAAGAAACCGAGCATCGGCGGGTTCTCTGGATCGTACTCCGGCATCGGCATAGTGGTGGCGATGCCGTCACCGTCGATGTAGTGATCGATCGCGCCATCGGAATCACAGGTGATATCCAGCAGCACCGCGCGGCGCTCAGGCACCTGATCCAGCCCTTCCAGCGGCAGCACCGGGAACAGTTGATCGATACCCCACGCATCCGGCATTGACTGGAACAGCGAGAAGTTGACGTACATTTTGTCCGCCATACGCTCCTGCAACTCATCGATGATCGGACGATGCGCACGGTTCTGCGGGTCCAGCTGTTTCTGTACTTCGTGGCACATGCTCAGGTAGAGCTGTTCCGCCCAGGCGCGTTCCTGCAAGCTGAACGTCCCGGAAGAGTAGCCAATGTGAATGTCGTGCAGGTCCATCTGGCTGTCGTGCAGCCATTCACGCAGCGAGCGACGGGTGCCCGGTTCGTGCATCTCCTGCCAGGTTTCCCACATGCTCTGCAACGCGCGCGGCGCGTCGTCGGCAGGCGCGGTGGGCACCGTATATTCGTTACGCTCCACGCCGATGATGTTCGATACCAGCACGGTATGGTGCGCAGTTACCGCACGGCCAGACTCGGTGATCACCGTTGGGTGCGGCAGACCATGTTCTTCACACGCGTCGCCAATCGCCCAGATGATGTTGTTGGCGTATTCGTTCAGGCCGTAGTTCACGGAGCAATCAGACTGCGAGCGGGTTCCTTCGTAATCCACGCCCAGACCGCCGCCGACGTCGAAACACTGAATGTTGACGCCCAGTTTATGCAATTCAACGTAGAAACGGGCGGATTCGCGCACGCCGGTGGCAATGTCGCGGATATTCGCCATCTGCGAGCCGAGGTGGAAATGCAGCAGTTGCAGGCTGTCCAGTCGCCCGGCTTCACGCAGGGTTTCAACCAGTTGCAGCACCTGCGTCGCCGCCAGGCCGAATTTGGATTTTTCTCCGCCGGAAGACTGCCATTTACCGGAACCCTGCGAGGCCAGACGCGCACGCACGCCCAGGCGCGGGATCACGTTCAGACGCTCGGCTTCATCCAGCACGATAGCGATTTCTGACATCTTCTCGATGACCAGGTAGACCTTGTGGCCCATCTTTTCGCCGATCAGCGCCAGACGGATGTATTCGCGGTCTTTGTAGCCGTTACAGACGATCACGCTGCGGGTCATTCCGGCGTGCGCCAGAACCGCCATCAGCTCCGCCTTCGAACCGGCTTCCAGACCCAGCGGTTCGCCGGAGTGAATCAGCGATTCAATCACCCGGCGGTGCTGGTTGACCTTGATCGGATAAACGAGGAAGTAGTCGCCGTTATAACCGTAGGATTCACGCGCGCGTTTAAACGCCGCGTTAATGGAGCGCAGACGGTGTTGCAGGATCTGCGGGAAGCAGAACAACGCAGGCAGACGCTGGCCTTGCGCTTCGCGAGCTTTCACCAGTTTGGCGAGATCGACGCGCGCCTGAGGGACGTCAGGGTCCGGGCACACGCTGATGTGTCCCAGTTCGTTGACGTCGTAGTAGTTATTGCCCCACCAGGCAATATTGTAAGTACGCAGCATCTTGCTGGCTTCCTGGGAGCTCATTGCAACCTCCTGCATGGAGCGTAGTACACCCTGTTCGCCTGCTGACGAAGGCGAACCCATAGACATGTCGTCAGACATAGCGAACCTCAAATTTTATTAACAAGTGTAAAACAGTTGACTACTATCGCAATCCGTAGACGCGATAACAACCCATAAACAGACGTATTTTCCAGCAGATAGTGCTGACGCTCCGCCTGCGCGACCGGTTTCTTTTTCATATCATTGTAAAACACGTAACCGAACTTAAGTATGACGGTTCGGCGAAACCACGAGAAAACTCTTGTTTCAACAAGAGCGCCCTTGTTCAGTCTTCCGTTACCGACCGGCTCTGGAGTCCTGAGAAGCGCCGAGATGGGTATAACATCGGCAGGTATGCAAAGCAGAGATGCAGATTGCGGGGGACATGCGCACACCAGAACGGTGCGACAGATTCAGCAGAATACAACGGTTCATTATCTCGTATCACCTCCACGGCCGCCCCGTAAGACAAGCCTCTAAGCCAAAGCAACGTTTTAGCCCGGCTGGAAGTGGCGACACGAGGAATCCGTCGTGTGCTTTTTAGTATGAGCCGCGCGCCGCGTTTTATACCGACAAGAGGGGAAAAATGCAAAGCATAAATGCGCACATTGCCAGCAGTGTCCTGAAAAATTTCCAGTCGTGTTTTCAACGCAACGAGAGTTGATTCAAAAAAAACTGGAAATCGGGTGAAGAAGTGACCTAAAATAGCCATCCAGATGTTAATCCATCCATACTGATTAACACTCAGACTGCCAGTGTCATCAACCTGCAAGCCTTGGTAGAATCCTCTGCTTTGGCTATTCCACACAACAGTTTGAGCTAACCAAATTCTCCTTAGGTGAAATAAAACATGGCAAAACACCTTTTTACGTCCGAGTCCGTATCAGAAGGGCATCCTGACAAAATTGCTGACCAAATCTCTGATGCCGTGCTGGATGCGATCCTGGAACAGGATCCGAAAGCGCGCGTCGCATGCGAAACCTACGTTAAAACCGGTATGGTTTTAGTTGGCGGTGAGATCACGACCAGCGCATGGGTTGATATCGAAGAGATCACCCGTAACACGGTCCGTGAGATTGGCTATGTGCATTCCGACATGGGCTTTGACGCCAACTCTTGCGCCGTGCTGAGCGCTATCGGCAAACAGTCCCCGGATATCAACCAGGGCGTTGACCGTGCCGATCCGCTGGAACAGGGCGCGGGCGACCAGGGCCTGATGTTCGGTTACGCGACCAATGAAACTGACGTGCTGATGCCAGCGCCGATCACCTACGCGCACCGTCTGGTACAGCGTCAGGCTGAAGTGCGTAAAAACGGCACGCTGCCGTGGCTGCGCCCGGATGCGAAAAGCCAGGTCACTTTCCAGTATGACGACGGCAAAATTGTCGGCATCGACGCGGTAGTGCTGTCTACTCAGCACGCTGAAGAAATTGACCAGAAATCGCTTCAGGAAGCGGTGATGGAAGAGATCATCAAGCCGATCCTGCCGTCAGAATGGCTGAACGCGTCGACGAAATTCTTCATCAACCCAACCGGTCGTTTTGTTATCGGCGGCCCGATGGGCGACTGTGGTCTGACCGGTCGTAAGATTATCGTGGATACCTACGGCGGTATGGCGCGTCACGGCGGCGGCGCATTCTCCGGTAAGGACCCGTCTAAGGTTGACCGTTCCGCAGCCTACGCCGCGCGTTATGTTGCGAAAAACATCGTTGCCGCAGGTCTGGCTGACCGTTGTGAGATTCAGGTTTCTTACGCTATCGGCGTGGCTGAACCGACCTCTATCATGGTTGAAACCTTCGGTACTGAAAAAGTGCCTTCTGAACAGCTGACCCTGCTGGTACGCGAGTTCTTCGACCTGCGTCCGTACGGCCTGATTCAGATGTTGGATCTGCTGCACCCGATCTACAAAGAAACCGCTGCATACGGTCACTTTGGCCGCGAACATTTCCCGTGGGAAAAAACCGACAAGGCGCAGCTGCTGCGTGATGCCGCAGGTCTGAAGTAATTTACTGACGTTGTTTTTTTAAGGCCAGCCTCGTGCTGGCCTTTTGTATTTGTGCGCGCATCTTTTGCCCGGCGGCGCTTCGCTTGCACGGGCCTACGGGTTCTGTCGTTTTGGCGTAGCCGTCACCCGGCGATTAATGAAACCGCTTACCCTCCATTCCATAAGCAATGCGTTGAAAATAATCCTTTTGCATGATCGTTTTTCTTCTGACGTTACATTTTTTTCAGTTAAGTCTTAAATGTGCGTATTCGCGATACAAACCGCCTAACTTACTTCTATGTTTTCAAAGCATTAATTACTTTCACCATCAAATGTTAGTGTAAACGATTACACTAACGTGATTCTAATCACATATTTTTGCGGGCCACTCACCTACCCTTAGCATCAACAAAACTGGCAACCCAACCGGAGGCATCATGCCTGACAATAAAAAACAGGGGCGTTCAAACAAGGCCATGACATTTTTTGTCTGCTTTCTTGCAGCCCTGGCAGGATTACTTTTTGGCCTGGATATCGGCGTTATCGCCGGTGCTTTACCCTTCATCACTGACGAATTCCAGATTACCGCGCACACTCAGGAGTGGGTGGTCAGTTCGATGATGTTCGGCGCCGCCGTCGGTGCCGTCGGCAGCGGCTGGCTCTCCTTCAAATTAGGTCGTAAGAAAAGCCTGATGATCGGCGCGATCCTGTTTGTGGCCGGTTCGCTGTTTTCCGCCGCCGCGCCTAATGTTGAGGTGCTGATCGTTTCCCGCGTTCTGTTAGGCCTGGCCGTTGGCGTCGCGTCCTACACCGCCCCGCTGTACCTGTCTGAGATCGCGCCGGAGAAAATTCGCGGCAGTATGATCTCCATGTACCAGTTGATGATCACCATCGGTATTCTTGGCGCCTATCTGTCTGACACCGCGTTCAGCTACAGCGGCGCATGGCGCTGGATGCTGGGCGTGATCATCATTCCGGCCATTCTGCTGCTGATCGGCGTGTTCTTCCTGCCGGACAGCCCGCGCTGGTTCGCGGCGAAACGTCGCTTTATTGATGCCGAACGCGTACTGCTGCGCCTGCGTGATACCAGCGCAGAAGCCAAACGCGAGCTGGATGAGATCCGTGAAAGTCTGCAAGTAAAACAGAGCGGCTGGGCGCTGTTTAAAGAGAACAGCAACTTCCGTCGCGCGGTGTTCCTCGGGGTGCTTTTGCAGGTGATGCAACAGTTCACCGGGATGAACGTCATCATGTACTACGCGCCGAAAATCTTTGAACTGGCAGGTTATACCAATACCACCGAGCAGATGTGGGGCACCGTTATCGTTGGCCTGACGAACGTGCTGGCCACCTTTATCGCTATCGGCCTGGTAGACCGCTGGGGGCGTAAACCAACGCTGACGCTGGGCTTCCTGGTCATGGCTATCGGCATGGGCACTCTCGGCACCATGATGCATATCGGCATTCACTCGCCGTCAGCGCAATACTTCGCCATCGCCATGCTGCTGATGTTTATCATCGGGTTCGCGATGAGCGCCGGCCCGCTGATTTGGGTACTGTGCTCTGAAATTCAGCCGCTGAAAGGCCGCGATTTCGGTATCACCTGCTCTACCGCCACCAACTGGATCGCCAATATGATCGTCGGCGCAACGTTCCTGACCATGCTCAACACGCTGGGCAACGCAAACACCTTCTGGGTCTATGCCGGTCTGAACCTGTTCTTCATCATCCTGACCATCTGGCTGGTTCCTGAAACCAAACACGTCTCTCTGGAACACATTGAACGTAACCTGATGAAAGGCCGTAAGCTGCGCGAAATCGGCGCTCACGACTAACGCTGATAATTAGCGGTAAGTGCCCGATGGCGCAAGCTTATCGGGCCTACTGCCCTCAGTTGAACGCAGCGCGGTTTGTCGGCCGCCATCCGGCAAAACTTAGCGGGGTGAAGCGTCCCTCTTGCAGTCTCCATCACCTCCCATTATCCTCTGTCGTTATGAAAACCTCCCGTCTCCCTATCGCTGTCCAGCAAGCCGTTATGCGCAGCCTGCGGGAAAAACTCGCCCAGGCCAATCTCAAACTGGAACGTCATTACCCGGAACCCAGGCTGGTTTATCAACAACGTGGAACTGCCGCGGGAACAGCATGGCTACAAACCTACGAAATCCGTCTCAATCCTGTGCTATTGATGGAAAACGTCGACGCGTTCGTTAATGAAGTGGTGCCCCATGAACTGGCGCATTTGCTGGTCTGGAAACATTTTGGCCGGGTTGCGCCGCACGGCAAAGAGTGGAAATGGATGATGGAAAGCGTACTGGGCGTCCCTGCCAGACGCACGCATCAGTTTGAACTGCAATCCGTTCGCCGCAATACCTTTACCTACCGCTGTAAATGCCAGCAGCATCAGCTCACCGTGCGCCGCCATAATCGCATCGTGCGCGGTGAAGCCACCTACCGCTGCGTTCACTGCGGCGAACCGCTTGTTGCTGAATAATCGCCAGAATAATCAGGAACTTTTCTGATCTGCCTGATTGCATACAAGAACAACTTTCGCTACGTTGCGGGCTCGTTTTGACACGGAGTTCGTGATGTACCGTAATTTTTCTGTTGCCGCAGCGTTGTTGGCGATGATGCTCTCAGGGCAGGTGCTGGCTACAGGCATCAACAGTTTTTCTCAGGCCAAAACCGCCGGGGTCAAAGTCAATGCCGATGTTCCCGGCGATTTCTACTGTGGGTGTAAAATTAACTGGCAGGGTAAAAAAGGCGTCGTGGATCTCGCCTCCTGCGGCTATAAAGTCCGAAAAAATGAAAACCGCGCCAGCCGCATTGAATGGGAACACGTCGTGCCCGCCTGGCAGTTCGGCCACCAGCGTCAGTGCTGGCAGGACGGCGGGCGAAAAAACTGTGCGAAAGATCCTGTCTACCGCAAGATGGAGAGCGACATGCACAATCTGCAACCCGCCGTCGGCGAGGTGAATGGCGATCGCGGCAACTTCATGTACAGCCAGTGGAATGGCGGCGAAGGTCAGTACGGCCAGTGCGCCATGAAGGTCAATTTTAAGGAAAAAATCGCCGATCCGCCTGCTCGCGCCCGTGGTGCGATCGCCCGTACCTACTTTTATATGCGCGACCAGTACAATCTGACGCTCTCCCGTCAGCAAACGCAGCTTTTCAACGCCTGGAACAAGCTGTATCCGGTCACGGACTGGGAGTGCGAGCGCGACGAACGCATCGCCAGGGTACAAGGGAACCACAATCCATACGTGCAACGCGCTTGCCAGGCGCAAAAGAGCTAACCTACACTAGCGGGAATATTTTTAACCCAGCCCCACGCGATCAGATGGCGTGGGGAGATGACGCGGATTTTTCTATTATGCGCATTCCCCGCATTTATCACCCTGAACCCATCACATCCGGCAGCCAGTTCTCCCTGTGTGAAGACGCCGCCAACCATATCGGACGCGTGCTGCGTATGGGGCCAGGCCAGGCGCTCCAGCTGTTTGACGGCAGCAATCAGGTGTTTGACGCCGAGATAACCAACGCCAGCAAAAAAAGCGTCGATGTAAAAGTGCTCAGCGGCACCCTCGACGATCGTGAATCCCCGCTGCATATTCACCTCGGCCAGGTGATGTCGCGCGGCGAAAAAATGGAATTCACTATCCAGAAATCGATCGAACTGGGTGTAAGCCTCATTACGCCACTTTTTTCTGAGCGCTGCGGCGTTAAACTGGACAGCGAACGTCTGAACAAGAAGCGCCAGCAGTGGCAAAAAATCGCTATTGCCGCCTGCGAACAGTGCGGTCGTAACCGGGTGCCGGAAATTCGCCCGGCAATGGATCTGGAAGCCTGGTGCGCCGAACAGGACGAGGGGCTGAAACTGAACCTTCACCCGCGCGCCAGCGCCAGTATCAACACCCTGCCGCTCCCCGTGGAGCGCGTACGCCTGTTGATTGGCCCGGAAGGCGGTTTGTCGGCAGATGAAATCGCCATGACTGCCCGCTACCAGTTTACTGATATCCTGTTAGGACCTCGCGTTCTGCGTACTGAGACAACTGCGCTCACCGCCATTACTGCGCTACAGGTGCGTTTTGGCGATCTGGGCTAACGGAGAAGAACAATGATCAAGCTCGGCATCGTGATGGACCCCATCGCAAGCATCAACATCAAGAAAGATTCCAGCTTCGCTATGCTGCTGGAAGCACAACGTCGTGGCTACGAACTTCATTACATGGAGATGGCCGATCTGTATTTGATCAACGGTGAGGCTCGCGCACGCACGCGTACCCTGAGCGTAGAGCAGAACTATGACAACTGGTATACGTTCAACGACGAGCAGGATCTGCCGCTGGCCGATCTGGACGTCATCCTGATGCGTAAAGATCCGCCGTTCGATACCGAATTTATCTACGCCACTTATATTCTGGAGCGCGCGGAAGAGAAAGGCACGCTGATCGTCAATAAGCCCCAGAGCCTGCGCGACTGCAACGAAAAACTGTTCACCGCCTGGTTCTCCGACCTGACGCCGGAAACACTGGTCACGCGCAACAAAGCGCAGCTGAAAGCCTTCTGGCAGAAGCACAGCGACATCATTCTCAAGCCGCTGGACGGCATGGGCGGCGCGTCTATCTTCCGCGTGAAGGAAGGCGACCCCAACCTCGGCGTGATCGCCGAAACGCTGACCGAGCATGGCACCCGCTATTGCATGGCGCAGAACTATCTGCCTGCCATTAAAGACGGCGACAAACGCGTGCTGGTTGTTGACGGCGAACCCGTTCCGTACTGCCTGGCGCGGATTCCGCAGGGCGGCGAGACCCGTGGCAACCTGGCGGCCGGTGGTCGCGGCGAACCGCGCCCGCTTACCGACAGCGACTGGGAAATCGCCCGCCGCATTGGCCCAACCCTGAAAGCGAAAGGGCTGATTTTTGTGGGTCTGGATATCATCGGCGATCGTCTGACGGAAATTAACGTCACCAGCCCAACCTGTATTCGTGAAATTGAAGCGGAGTTCCCGGTTTCGATTACCGGAATGCTGATGGATGCCATTGAGGCGCGTTTGCAGAAGTAAATTAGTTGCCGGATGACGACGCCTTCGCGTCTTATCCGGCCTGGAATTTCACCCCACAGGCCGGATAAGACGAAACTGCCATCCGGCAAAGCTATTTTCAGAGGGTGACATCTTCGCGCTTTCCCCACATACTGGACGCTGTTGCTTTTTTGAACCCGGATACAGAACCTCTGACAATGAATTTACAGCATCACTTTCTTATTGCCATGCCTGCTCTCCAGGACCCAATTTTCCGCCGCTCCGTGGTGTACATTTGCGAACACAATGAAGATGGCGCAATGGGGATTATCATTAATAAGCCTCTGGAAAATCTACAGATTGAAGGGATTCTGGAAAAACTGAAGATTACGCCTGAACCGCGCGATCCGGCGATTCGTCTGGATAAAGCCGTAATGCTCGGCGGACCGCTGGCGGAAGATCGGGGATTTATTTTACATACTCCGCCCTCCCGCTTTTCGTCCAGTATTCGTATTTCTGACAATACGGTGATCACCACGTCCCGCGACGTGCTGGAGACGTTAGGCACACCGGAGCAACCCTCTGAGGTGCTGGTGGCGCTGGGTTATTCATCATGGGATAAAGGTCAACTGGAGCAAGAGCTGATGGATAATGCCTGGCTCACGGCCCCTGCCGATCTCAATATTCTGTTCAAAACGCCGATTGCCGACCGCTGGCGCGACGCAGCCAAATTAATCGGAATTGATATTCTGACCATGCCTGGCGTGGCGGGGCATGCCTGATGAGCGGAACCTTACTCGCATTTGATTTCGGCACCAAAAGTATCGGCGTAGCGATAGGACAGCGCATCACCGGCACCGCCCGTGCACTGCCAGCGATAAAAGCGCAGGACGGAACGCCAGACTGGAACATTATCGAGCGTTTGCTGAAAGAGTGGCAGCCGGATGAAATTATTGTCGGGCTACCGCTCAATATGGATGGCACAGAGCAGCCCCTCACCGCTCGCGCCCGCAAGTTCGCCAACCGCATTCATGGCCGTTTTGGCGTACCGGTTACGCTGCATGACGAACGCCTCAGCACCGTAGAAGCGCGCTCTGGCCTGTTTGAACAGGGCGGTTATCGCGCACTCAACAAAGGCAAAGTGGATTCTGCCTCGGCCGTCATCATCCTCGAAAGCTATTTCGAGCAGGGTTATTGAAGCGAATTGCCTGATGGCGCTTCGCTTATCAGGCCTACGGGCACGCTTGTAGGCCGGATAAGGCCATCGGCCGCCATCCGGCACAACCGTTCGCTAAAGCCTGCCCTGCGCCTGCCGCTGTTGCTGACTCTGGGCAAACGTCTGCATCCCCGCCTGTTGGCTGGTCTGAATAACGCCGGGCAACTGGTGGATTTTCCCCTCCCGAATAAGATTGCCAACCGCTGGCGTGTTGATGAGCAGTTCGAATAACGCCACGCGTCCGTCCTGCCTGTCGGTTTCCAGCTTCTGCGACAACACGGCGCGCAGGCTGCCCGCAAGTTGACTGCGTACCGGATCTTTCTCCTGCGCCGGAAAGGAGTCGACCAGCCGCTCTACCGCCTGTGCCGCGCCGCGCGTATGTAGCGTCGCCAGAACCAGATGCCCCGTTTCCGCCGCCGTCAGCGCCAGGCGAATGGTCTCACTGTCGCGCAGTTCGCCTAATAAAATCACATCCGGGTCTTCACGCAGTGCAGCGCGTAACCCGGCGGCAAAGGAGCGGCAGTGTACGCCAACCTCCCTCTGCTGAATCAGGCAGCGCTGGCTGGTATGGCGGTACTCAATAGGATCTTCCAGCGTCAGAATATGACCATCGAGATGCTGGTTGAGGTATTCCACCATTGCCGCCAGCGTGGTGGATTTCCCGCTTCCCGTCGCCCCGGTCACCAGAATCAGTCCGTTCTCGCCGCCAAGGAGCGCGGGTAGCGCGGCAGGCGTCTGGAGCGCGTCCAGTTGCGGGCACGTAGTGGGCAGCAACCGCAGCGCCAGCGATGCGCCCTGCTCGTGATGAAAAGCGCTGGCGCGTAACCGCAGTTCGCCCGGCAGCGACACCGCAAAATCGAGCTGACCATCCGCCTGCCACGCCCGGCGCTGCGCGTCGTTAAGCCATTGTGACAGCAAAACCTCGACATTCGGGCTGCTAAACGGGGCTATTTCCACTTTTCCCCGTTTACGCCAGCGCGCAGGCCATGCGTTGCACAGGTGTAGATCCGAGACGTTATGCTTTACACTAAGGGCCACTATTTCTTCCATATCCATACGAACATCCTCGGAAAATGAACGATATCGCGCATAACCTGGCACATGTCCGGGACAAAATCTCAGCCGCCGCGACGCGTTGCGGGCGGTCTTCAGAAGAAGTTACGCTGCTTGCAGTGAGTAAAACCAAGCCTGCGAGCGCCATCGCAGAAGCCATCGCGGTCGGGCAGCGGGCGTTTGGCGAAAACTATGTTCAGGAAGGGGTAGAGAAAATTCGCCACTTCAAAGAAAGCGGCGTCGAAGGGCTGCAATGGCACTTTATTGGCCCCTTGCAGTCCAACAAAAGTCGTCTGGTGGCAGAGCATTTTGACTGGTGCCATACGATCGATCGTCTGCGTATCGCCGCCCGTCTGAGCGAACAGCGCCCGGCAGGTCTGCCGCCGCTGAACGTGCTGATTCAAATTAATATCAGCGATGAGAACAGCAAGTCCGGGATTCCGCTTACGGAACTGGACGCTCTGGCGGCAAGCGTGGTTGAGCTTCCCGGTATCAGGCTGCGCGGACTGATGGCGATCCCCGCCCCTGAGTCAGATTATGTAAGGCAGTTTGAAGTTGCACGCCAAATGGCTGTAGCATTTGCCGGGCTGAAAACGCGCTATCCTGGCGTTGATACCCTTTCTCTGGGTATGTCGGATGATATGGACGCCGCAATTGCGGCAGGTAGCACGATGGTGCGCATCGGCACCGCTATTTTTGGTGCGCGTGATTACACAAAAAATTAAGGAAAACTGAGGAACGCCATGAAGACGTTGACCTTCCTGCTCTCAACGGTAATTGAACTGTATACCATGGTGCTATTGTTGCGCGTATGGATGCAGTGGGCTCGCTGTGATTTTTACAACCCTTTCTCACAGTTTGTGGTGAAAGCGACTCAACCCATTATCGGGCCGCTGCGTCGTATTATTCCGCCAATGGGGCCGATTGATAGCGCCTCCATGCTGTTGGCATTTATTCTGAGCTTTATCAAAGCGATAGTGCTTTTCATGGTCGTGACGTTCCAGCCGATTATCTGGATCGCCGCCATACTTATCGTCCTGAAAACCATCGGCCTGCTGATTTTCTGGGTACTGCTGGTGATGGCGATCATGAGCTGGGTGAGCCAGGGCCGCAGCCCGATTGAATACGTTCTGCTTCAACTGGCGGACCCTTTGCTGCGCCCGATTCGTCGTCTGCTCCCTTCGATGGGCGGCATCGACTTCTCGCCGATGATCCTGGTTCTGCTGCTGTATGTTATCAACATGGGCATCGCTGAAGTCTTACAGGCGACAGGCAATATGCTGCTGCCGGGGCTGTGGATGGCGCTATGAGTGCCGTTACACCCTGCGCTGACGGTCTGATTTTACGGCTCTATATTCAGCCAAAAGCCAGCCGTGACAGTATTGTGGGTTTACATGGCGACGAAGTGAAAGTCGCCATTACCGCCCCGCCGGTTGATGGCCAGGCCAACAGCCATCTGGTGAAGTTTCTTGGCAAACAATTCCGCGTGGCGAAAAGCCAGGTCGTCATTGAAAAGGGCGAACTGGGCCGCCACAAACAGGTTAAAATCATTCATCCGCAACAGATCCCGCCAGAAATCGCGGCGTTAACTGATTAGGTATCCTATGCAAAAAGTTGTCCTCGCTACCGGCAATGCCGGTAAAGTGCGTGAGCTTGCCTCACTGTTGAGCGATTTTGGGCTTGATGTCATCGCGCAAACCGAACTGGGCGTTGATTCAGCCGAAGAGACCGGTCTGACGTTCATCGAAAATGCGATCCTGAAAGCGCGTCATGCCGCAAAAGCTACCGGTCTGCCCGCCATTGCCGACGACTCCGGCCTGGCCGTTGATGCGCTGGGTGGCGCGCCGGGTATTTACTCCGCCCGTTATTCCGGCGAAGACACCACCGACCAGCGTAATCTGGAAAAACTGTTGCATACCCTGCGGGAGGTGCCGGATGAGAAGCGCCAGGCGCGTTTCCACTGCGTGCTGGTCTACATGCGCCACGCAGAAGACCCGACGCCGCTGGTGTGCCACGGAAGCTGGCCAGGAATGATTACCCGCGAAGCGGCGGGCAATGGCGGTTTCGGCTATGACCCTATTTTCTTTGTTCCGACGGAAGGTAAAACGGCAGCCGAGTTAACCCGTGAAGAAAAAAGCGCGATCTCCCACCGTGGGCAGGCGCTGAAGCTGCTGCTGGACGCCTTACGCAATGGTTAAGCTGCCGCCGCTGAGTCTTTATATTCACATCCCGTGGTGCGTGCAGAAATGCCCGTACTGCGATTTCAACTCGCATGCGCTGAAAGGCGAAGTGCCGCACGATGATTATGTTCAGCACCTGCTGAGCGATCTCGATACCAACGTGGCATATGCGCAGGGACGCGAAGTAAAGACCATTTTTATTGGCGGCGGTACGCCGAGTCTGCTCTCAGGCCCGGCAATGCAAACGCTGCTGGACGGCGTGCGGGCGCGCCTGCCGCTGGCGGCGGATGCAGAAATCACGATGGAGGCGAATCCGGGGACGGTAGAGGCCGACCGTTTCGTTGATTACCAGCGCGCCGGGGTAAACCGTATCTCCATCGGCGTGCAGAGTTTTAGTGAGCCGAAGCTAAAACGCCTCGGGCGCATTCACGGCCCGGAAGAGGCGAAGCGGGCGGCAAATCTGGCGAGCAGTCTGGGGCTGCGCAGCTTCAACCTGGACCTGATGCACGGCCTGCCGGATCAAACGCTGGAAGAGGCGCTGGGCGACCTGCGCCAGGCTATCGCGCTCAATCCGCCGCATCTGTCGTGGTATCAGTTGACTATCGAACCTAACACGCTGTTCGGCTCACGCCCGCCGGTATTGCCAGACGATGACGCACTGTGGGATATCTTCGAGCAAGGCCACCAGTTGCTGACAGCGGCGGGTTATCAGCAGTACGAAACCTCCGCGTATGCCAGGCCGGGTTATCAGTGTCAGCACAATCTGAACTACTGGCGCTTTGGCGATTATCTCGGAATTGGCTGCGGCGCGCACGGTAAAGTGACCTTCCCGGACGGGCGCATCCTGCGGACCACTAAAACGCGTCACCCGCGCGGTTATATGCAGGGGCGCTATCTGGAAAGCCAGCGTGATGTCGAACAGGCCGACAAGCCGTTTGAGTTCTTTATGAACCGTTTTCGGTTACTGGAAGCGGCTCCCCGGGCAGAGTTTACGCAGTATACCGGGCTTGCCGAAGCGGTAATTCGTGAGCAGCTCGACGAGGCCATCGCCCAGGGGTATCTCACCGAATGCGAGCAGCACTGGCAGATTACCCAACACGGCAAGCTGTTTTTAAACTCCCTTCTGGAGCTGTTTCTGGCGGAGTGATGGCGGGTGAAGATGTAGGCCGGATAAGGCCTTGAGCCGCCATCCGGCAAATTGCCTGATGGCGCTGCGCTTATCAGGCCTACAGGGTTAGGGCGATAAGCGCAGCCACCTTCACCGATTAATACTGATTAAACATCGTCTGGATCTGTTGCGGATCTTTGGTTTGCGTCAGCGCCAGTTGCAACAGCACGCGCGCTTTTTGCGGGTTCAACGAACCGGAAGCGACAAACCCGTATTTCGCGTCATCGACTTCAGCATCCTGCGTGGTGGCGCCAGTCGGTACACGAGAAGAACGCACGACAACCGTGCCTTTATGCGCAGCAGTCGCCAGCGTATCGAAAACCGTTTTGTACAGGTTGCCGTTACCCACGCCCGCGCTCACAATCCCTTCGTAACCCGCATCCACCAGCGCTTTCGCCGGCAGATCGGACGCATTCGCGTAGTTATAAATAATCCCGACTTTCGGCAGTTCAGTCAGCTTAGAAACGTCAAACGGCGTGGAAGTGGTGTGCTTGCGCGCTGGCGTACGCTGATAATCAATTTTACCGTTGTGAATGTAGCCCAGCGGCCCGTAATTCACAGACTTGAAGGTGGCGACATCGGTGGTATTGGTCTTGGTAACGTCACGGCCGTCCAGCACAGTGTCGTTCATCACCACCAGTACGCCGCGATTCGCGGACGCTTTATCCGCCGCAGTAACCACGGCGTTATAGAGGTTGAACGGGCCGTCGGCGCTCATTGACGTGGACGGACGCATCGCCCCGACCAGCACTACCGGTTTATTACACTTGACGGTCAGGTCGAGGAAATAAGCCGTCTCTTCCATCGTATCAGTACCGTGGGTGATCACGAAGCCATCGGTGTTATCGCAGTCGGTGTTGATTTTCTTCGCCAGCGTTAACCAGACTTCATCGTTCATATCCTGCGAACCGATATTGACGACCTGCTCACCTTTTACAACTGCAATATCCTTTAACTGAGGCACCGCGTCCACCAGGCTTTCGACGCCAACTTTACCCGCCGTATAATTTGATTTTGTCGCGGAGTCACCGCCACCGGCAATGGTTCCCCCGGTCGCCAGAATAGTGACATTCGGCAAAGCCAGCGCCGCGCCGCTGCAACCCATTACCAGAGCGGCGAGTACCGTTTTCCTGAAAAACTCCATGTTATTTCTCCAGTTACGTGAATTTGACGCATTATCCCAATGTCGAAGATGAATAATGTGACGTCTTCCAATTAACCAGATAAATATCTTTTTACGTTTGTGGTTTTTAGAGATGGATATCAAAACGGCGGGATATGACAACATAAAACGGCACAGCAGGCGCTGTGCCATAGACAAGAGTTTTATTTCAGGCTGCTCACCAGCGCTTTGCGGCTGTCTTCCAGCGTCACAACGCGACTGCACACATCTTTGCCGAACTGCTGGAAGTCTTTTTCCTGATTCTTCCATTCGTTCTGAATCGACGTTTGCAGACCGCCGAGGCTACCCAGCACGCCCTGCAACGGATTACCGCCGCCTTTAAGCACCGCTTTCGCGCCCATTTCGTTAATGCTGTCCTGCAAAATGCCGCCCATCGCCTGATTCACCAGCTGCTGGCCGTCGGCGCGCACCTGATCAATCGCCTTGTAGTGGAAGGTCAGGCCGTCAGTACGATGCTCAATGATGCGGTTCATCTGCTCTTTCAGTTGCGCATCAAGTTTGGTCAATCGACCACGCATATTGCTGCTTTCGCCCACTTCCTGCGCGATGATTTTATCCAGCGCCACGCGGCCTTTCTCGACGCGGCTTCTGGCGCCCTCATCGATCCACGGCAGCGCGCTGCGCAATTCCGCCTGGTAATCTTTCGCCTGTTCGCGCTGCGCGGCGCTAAGGGTGTACTGTTTGCCGTTAAACATCACGTTGCCGTCCGGCGCGATCACCAGGTTGCCGTTTTCGCCTTTTACCTGAACCGTTTGCGGGCTAAGAATCACATCGTCACGCGGAGTGACGCTGCATTGATAATCCGCGTGTGCGGCCATCGCCGTCAACGAAAGAACTGCCGCCAGCAGCGTTTTGCGCATCATAACTTTCCCTCAAGACAAATCGGGCCAGCAAATGCTGGCCCCGTATGCTTTATTAGTCCCACCAAACGTCGAAAAGTTCGCTGGTGCGCACGTCTTCAAGTTTGTGTTCTTCCAGCCACTTACGCACAATCGCCTGATGTTCTTCGGTGCATTTGCCGATTTCCTGCATGCAGATCAGCCCTTCCCAGGACAGATAACCGCTGCCGTCAAACGCCAGTTTATTTGGCTCAATAACGTCATTGATAAAGTCATCGACAATTTTATCAACCTGCTCTTCAGAAGTGCCTTCCGGGAAACGCCATGCAACCGAAAACCCTAATTCCTGGAATTCGTCGATATGCATTTTTTTACGCAGACGACGACTACGGTTCTTTGCCATTATTTCACCCTCTCGAACATTAAGTCCCATACGCCGTGGCCAAGACGATGACCACGTTGTTCAAATTTGGTTACCGGGCGCGATTCCGGGCGCGGTACATAATCGTTACTCTCTGACAGGTTTTTATACCCGTCGATGGAGGACATCACTTCCAGCATATGCTCCGCATAGGCTTCCCAGTCGGTCGCCATATGGAACACACCGCCCAACTTCAGTTTGCTTTTCACCAGTTCGGCAAACGGAACCTGAACGATACGGCGTTTATTATGACGCGCTTTATGCCACGGGTCAGGGAAAAAGAGCTGAACCATCGATAAAGAATTGTCAGGAATCATTTTATGCAGCACTTCAACCGCGTCATGACACATCACACGCAGGTTCCCGACGCCTTCTTCGTGCGCAGACGCCAGACATGCGCCAACGCCAGGCGAATGCACTTCAATACCGAGGAAATTTTGTTCCGGGCGGGCTTTCGCCATCGCCACCAGCGAGGCGCCCATACCAAAACCAATCTCAAGCGTAACCGGCGCGTCGCGGCCAAACAGCGTGGCGAAATCCACCGGTTCTTCGCTGAATTCAACGCCCATCACCGGCCAGTAGTTTTCCAGCGCGTGTTCCTGCCCTTTCGTCAGTCGCCCCTGGCGACGAACAAAGCTACGAATTCGGCGCAACGGGCGGCCGTTTTCATCAAATTCCGGTGAAATGACGTCGTTCTTCATAAAAGTTAAGTCTGCTTGTGATTGAGTTCCGAAAACGGGCATTATCCAAAGTTAGTTGCCGGATGCAAGTAAAGGAAGAGAGTGATCACAGGAAAGTTCCGGTTTACACCTCGTTGCCTCTGTGCTGCAATCTTGCCCCCAGCAATTTTAAAGCGATGACCATGCAAGCGTCTCAATTTTCGGCTCAGGTTTTGGGCTGGTACGATAAATACGGGCGGAAAACCCTGCCCTGGCAAATTGACAAGACGCCCTACAAAGTATGGCTCTCGGAAGTAATGTTGCAACAGACGCAGGTTGCGACAGTTATCCCCTATTTCGAACGTTTTATGTCGCACTTTCCAACGGTGACAGATTTAGCCAACGCGCCGCTGGATGAGGTTCTGCATTTGTGGACGGGCCTCGGCTACTACGCCCGCGCGCGCAATCTGCATAAGGCGGCGCAACAGGTGGCGACGCTGCACGGCGGCCGGTTCCCGGAAACGTTCGACGAGGTCACCGCCCTGCCTGGCGTAGGCCGCTCCACCGCCGGCGCGGTTCTCTCGCTCTCTTTGGATAAACATTTTCCGATTCTCGACGGCAACGTTAAACGCGTGCTGGCACGCTGCTATGCTGTCAGCGGCTGGCCGGGGAAGAAAGAGGTTGAGAAACGGCTGTGGGATCTGAGCGAACAGGTTACGCCTGCCAACGGCGTGGCGCGCTTTAACCAGGCGATGATGGATTTAGGCGCTATGGTGTGTACGCGCTCCAGGCCGAAATGTTCGCTGTGCCCGCTCCAGAATGGCTGCGTTGCCGCCGCGAACGAGAGCTGGTCGCTGTACCCCGGCAAGAAGCCAAAACAGACGCTGCCGGAGCGTACAGGCTATTTTTTGCTGTTGCAGCATAATGACGAGGTGTTTCTGGCGCAGCGTCCGCCGAGCGGCTTATGGGGCGGATTATACTGTTTTCCTCAGTTTGAGGATGAAGGTGGCTTGCGTCAGTGGCTGGCGCAACGGCATATTCAGGCCGATAATCTCAGTCAACTTAATGCTTTTCGCCACACGTTTAGCCATTTCCACTTAGATATTGTGCCTATGTGGCTTCCCGTGTCTTCATTCACCGTGTGCATGGATGAAGGCAACGCGCTCTGGTATAACTTAGCGCAACCGCCGTCGGTCGGACTGGCGGCCCCCGTGGAGCGTTTGTTACAGCAGTTACGTACCGGCGCGCCGGTTTGAGTACCCCGGTCGATAAAGAGGATTTTTTATGAGCAGAACCATTTTTTGTACTTTCCTGCAACGTGAAGCGGAAGGCCAGGATTTTCAGCTGTACCCGGGCGAACTGGGGAAACGCATCTACAACGAGATCTCTAAAGAAGCGTGGGCGCAGTGGCAGCATAAGCAAACCATGCTGATCAACGAAAAGAAACTCAACATGATGAACGTCGAGCACCGCAAACTGCTGGAACAAGAGATGATCAACTTCCTGTTTGAAGGGAAAGACGTGCATATTGAAGGCTATACGCCGGAAGAGAAAAAATAAGCATCTATTGCTGGCAATCTCGTAGGCCGGATAAGGTGCTTGCACCGCCATCCGGCAAAACGATACAACAACAAACACAACACGCACTCCCGGAATGATGAAAAAATTTTTCGCGCTTGCTCTTGTTGCGCCGTTGCTCATCTCCTGCTCCAGTTCGACCAAAAAAGGCGATACCTATAACGAAGCCTGGGTCAAGGATACCAACGGTTTTGATATTCTGATGGGGCAGTTTGCCCATAACATTGAGAATCTGTGGGGGTTCAAGGAAGTGTTGATCGCGGGTCCGAAGGACTACGTGAAGTACACTGACCAGTATCAGACCCGCAGCCACATCAACTTTGACGACGGTACGATCACCGTCGAAACCATTGCCGGAACAGAGCCCGCCGCGCACCTGCGTCGCGCGATCATCAAGACGCTGTTAATGGGCGACGATCCCGGTTCGGTCGACCTCTACTCCGACGTCGATGATATTCAGATCTCCAGAGAGCCGTTCCTGTATGGTCAGGTGGTCGATAATACCGGGCAACCCATTCGCTGGGAGGGACGCGCAACCAACTTCGCTGACTATCTGCTGAAAACGCGTCTTAAGAGTCGCAGTAATGGTCTGCGCATCATCTACAGCGTGACGATCAATCTGGTGCCGAACCACCTGGATAAACGTGCGCATAAATATGTTGGCATGGTTCGCCAGGCCGCCCGCAAATACGGCGTCGATGAGTCGCTGATTCTGGCGATTATGCAAACCGAGTCCTCTTTCAACCCGTATGCGGTCAGCCGTTCCGACGCGCTGGGGCTGATGCAGGTAGTACAGCACACCGCCGGGAAAGACGTATTCCGTTCACAGGGGAAATCGGGCACGCCAGACCGCAGTTTCCTGTTCGATCCTGCCAGCAACATTGATACCGGCACCGCTTATCTGGCGATGCTCAACAATGTCTATTTAGGCGGCATTGATAATCCGACGTCGCGTCGTTACGCGGTGATCACCGCCTATAACGGCGGTGCAGGCAGCGTGCTGCGCGTTTTCTCTAACGATAAGGTTCAGGCGGCAAACATTATCAACAGTATGTCCCCGGGCGATGTGTACCAGACATTAACCACGCGACATCCTTCTGCGGAATCGCGTCGCTATCTGTATAAGGTCAATGCCACCCAGAAATCCTACCGTCGGAAGTAATCTCGCCGTTCCCGCCCCCGATCGCACTGGGGCGGGAAGGCCGAAAAGTGTTAACTCCATCACTCTTTTGCTTTGCAATTAGAAATTGTTTGCAAATATTTGTCACAGGTAACAAAAAATACCCTTTCCTCATTGATAGAATCACATCATATTGCAACGGCAAATGTGCCTTTTAAAACATCCATCCGCTATATGGTGTGAGGAAATTAACATGAATCTTAAGCTGCAGCTGAAAGTCCTCTCCTTTCTGCAGTTCTGCCTGTGGGGAAGCTGGCTTACCACCCTCGGCTCATATATGTTTGTCACCCTTAAATTCGACGGTGCATCCATCGGTGCTGTGTATAGCTCGCTGGGGATTGCCGCTGTCTTTATGCCCACGCTGTTAGGGATTGTGGCCGACAAATGGTTGAGTGCGAAATGGGTATACGCCATTTGCCACGTCGTTGGCGCTGCAACATTGTTCATGGCTGCCGAAGTGACCACGCCAGGCGCCATGTTCTTTGTGATCTTGCTTAACTCGCTGGCCTATATGCCAACGTTAGGGTTGATCAACACCATCTCCTACTACCGCCTGCAATCCGCAGGGATGGACATCGTCACCGACTTCCCGCCTATTCGTATCTGGGGCACCATCGGCTTTATTATGGCGATGTGGGGCGTAAGCTTCTCTGGCTTTGAACTGAGCCATATGCAGCTGTACATCGGCGCGGCGCTTTCCGTCATTCTGGTACTGTTTACGCTTACGCTGCCGCACATTCCGGTTGCCAGACAGCAGAAGAACCAGAGCTGGACTTCAATGCTGGGGCTGGATGCTTTCGCGCTGTTCAAAAACAAACGCATGGCGATTTTCTTTATCTTCTCCATGATGCTGGGCGCCGAGCTGCAAATTACCAATATGTTCGGTAACACCTTCCTGCACAGCTTTGATAAAGATCCGCTGTTCGCCAGCAGCTTTATCGTGCAGCATGCCTCGGTCATGATGTCGATTTCGCAGATTTCCGAGACACTGTTCATCCTGACCATTCCGTTTTTCTTAAGCCGTTACGGTATTAAGAACGTCATGCTGATCAGTATTGTGGCCTGGATGCTGCGCTTTGGCCTGTTCGCTTATGGCGACCCAACGCCGTTCGGTACCGTGCTGCTGGTTCTGTCGATGATTGTTTACGGCTGCGCCTTCGACTTCTTCAACATCTCCGGTTCGGTGTTTGTGGAAAAAGAGGTACGCCCTGAAATCCGCGCCAGTGCGCAGGGCATGTTCCTGATGATGACTAACGGCTTCGGTTGTATCCTTGGCGGCGTCGTGAGCGGTAAAGTGGTGGAACACTACACCCTGAACGGCATTACCGACTGGCAGACCGTGTGGCTGATTTTCGCAGGCTACTCTCTGGTTCTGGCCTTTGCGTTCGTGGCACTGTTTAAATACAAACACGTTCGCGTTCCGACAGGCGCGCAGACTATCGCGCACTAATCTTTACGCCGGATGGCGCTAATGCTTATCCGGCCTACAAGGGAGTCGCCCCGTAGGCCGGATAACGCGAACTTATTTCAGCACATAGCCATACAGCCGTTTAATCCCATCGGCATCAGTCTCGCTGTAAACTCCCTGCAACTCAGGCGAGAAACCGGGCAGCAAATTGACGCCCTCTTCCAGCGCCAGGAAGTAGCGCTGCACCGCCCCGCCCCACACTTCGCCCGGCACGACGCACAGCACGCCCGGTGGATATGGCAGCGCGCCTTCTGCCGCGATACGCCCTTCAGCGTCACGAATACGCACTAACTCAACATCGCCGCGAATAAAAGCGCTATTGGCATCCTGCGGATTCATCGCCACCGCAGGCAGGCTCTCTTTGCGGAACATCGCTTTTTGCAGATCTTTCACGTCAAAACTGACGTACAGATCGTGCATCTCCTGGCATAACTGGCGCAGGGTGTAGTCGCGGTAACGTACCGGATATTTGTTAAAGATGGTCGGCAGCACATCCGCCAGCGGCGTGTCGTCTTCGATATGTTGTTCGAACTGGGCCAACATCGCCACCAATTGCGCCATTTTGGCTTCGCTTTCGGCAGGCGTCAGCAGGAACAAAATCGAGTTGAGATCGCATTTTTCCGGCACGATGCCGTTCTCACGCAGATAGTGCGCCAGAATGGTGGCCGGGATACCAAAGTCGGTATAGCGCCCGGTTTCAGCATCAATGCCCGGCGTGGTCAGCAGCAGTTTGCACGGATCGACAAAATACTGATCCTCCGCATAGCCTGCAAAGCCATGCCATTTCGCCCCGGGTTCAAAGCTGAAGAAGCGTCGATCGCTGGCAATCAGTTCCGTTGGATGATCCTGCCACGGTTTACCGTCCACAAGCGGCGGAATGAATGGCTGAAGCAGTTTGCAGCGGGCGAGTATCGCCTTGCGCGCCTCGATGCCCAGCGCCACGCACTCTGCCCACAGGCGGCGACCGCTCTCCCCTTCATGGATTTTGGCATTGACATCCAGCGCAGCAAACAACGGGTAGAACGGACTGGTGGAAGCATGCAGCATAAAGGCGTTATTCAGGCGCTTGTGCGGGCAAAAACGCGCCTGACCGCGAATGTGGTTGTCCTTTTTGTGAATCTGCGAGGTTTGCGAGAAACCAGCCTGCTGCTTGTGTACCGACTGCGTAACAAAAATTCCCGGATCGTTTTCGTTCAGCTCCAGCAGCAGCGGCGAGCCGTCCGCCATCATCGGAATAAATTGCTCATACCCGACCCAGGCGGAGTCAAACAGGATGTAATCACACAGACTGCCGATTTTGTCGATGACCTGACGGGCGTTGTAGATCGTGCCGTCATACGTCCCCAGTTGAATGACGGCCAGACGAAACGGGCGCGGCCGATCGGCTTTCTGCGGGGCGACCTCGCGGATCTGCTCACGCAGGTATGCCTCGTCAAAACAGTGCTCATCAATGCCGCCGATAAAACCAAACGGGTTGCGCGCGGCTTCGAGATAGACCGGCGTGGCGCCCGCCTGAATCAACGCCCCGTGGTGGTTTGATTTATGGTTGTTACGATCGAACAGCACCAGATCGCCGCGCGTCAGCAGCGCGTTGGTCACAACCTTATTCGCCGCCGAGGTGCCATTCAGCACGAAATACGTTTTATCCGCATGAAAGACTTTCGCCGCAAACTTCTGCGCATGCTTGGCCGATCCCTCATGAATGAGCAGATCCCCCAGCTTTACGTCGGCGTTGCACATATCCGCCCGAAAGAGGTTTTCGCCGAAGAAGTCATAAAAATGCCGACCGGCCGGGTGTTTTCTGAAAAACTCACCATGCTGATGGCCCGGGCAGGCAAAGGTGCTGTTACCCATATCGACATACTGGGTCAGCGTGTCATAAAACGGCGGCAGCAGATTCTCTTCATAACGGCAGGCGGCCGATTCCAGTTCCAGCCAGTCCTGCGCGTTGCCGTTTATCACCGCCTCAACACCGGCAGGCGCATCAACATGATCGTCAGAGAGAATAAACACCGGCAACTGAAAACCGGTGCGTTTAAGCAATGCCAGGATGCCGCTGCGACTATCCGCAACGGTAATGACGACTGCCGCGACATCAGTAAAGTCAGTGCCGTCCAGCGCCACCACATGGCGGTGGGTAGACAGGCGGGAGACCAGTTCACCACTGGCGGCAATATTCATTGATTTCATAAGCGCAAAAACCCGTTTCGGGAGAATAGAAGTCCCGGGCAAAGTAACATTACCCTGCCCCACGAAATGTTGGGTCAAACTGGTCACCAGCTCCGACCGCCAGACATCAGTAAAAGCAGACAGCCTCTGATCTTACTGTTGTCCCGCAGTGAGCGTGCGCTGCCCTCACCGCATGGTGAGAGAATGAAGGGAGATCAAAGAAAGGGGCAATCGTCGCGCAGAAAGGCGAAGTTGAAGGCGATGTAAGGGTAATATGGTCATCCCAGGCTGCCCCGTACAAACAGGAGAAAATTCGCGCAATCATGGCACCTTTCCCCTGGGGGCGCAAGATCAAATCCCGGACATACGCGCCATCGACAAACGCGCATAATACGTGATATTCGGGGCATAATAATGCAATCAGATAAAACAAATAGCAGGAGCGACTGTGGTAATCGGGCCTTTTATTAACGCCAGCGCCGTTTTAGCTGGAGGCGTGCTTGGCGCGCTTCTCAGCCAGCGTTTACCGGAACGGATTCGTGTCTCAATGACCTCTATTTTCGGGCTGGCATCGCTGGGGATCGGTATTTTACTGGTCATAAAATGCGCCAACCTTCCGGTGATGGTTCTGGCGACAATCATCGGCGCGCTTATCGGCGAGTTTTGTTACCTGGAAAAAGGCATCAACACGGCGGTGACGAAAGCGCAGCAACTGATTAAGAAACCGGGGAAGAAAGCCGTCCACGACACCTTTATTCAGAACTATGTCGCCATTATTGTTCTTTTTTGCGCCAGCGGAACCGGCATTTTCGGCGCGATGCATGAAGGCATGACCGGCGACCCGAGCATTCTCATCGCAAAATCGTTTCTCGATTTCTTCACGGCCATGATCTTCGCCTGCTCGCTGGGAGTCGCCGTCGCCGTTATTTCCGCCCCTATGTTGGTTATCCAGCTATTGCTCGCCACCTGCGCGGCCTTAATTTTACCGCTCACCACCCCGGCGATGATGGCAGATTTTAGTGCCGTAGGCGGATTACTGCTGCTGGCGACCGGTCTACGTATTTGCGGAATCAAGATGTTTGCGGTGGTCAATATGCTCCCCGCCCTGCTCCTGGCGATGCCGCTTTCCGCCGCGTGGACCGCGTTTTTTGCCTGAAAATGCGTGCAATACCAACAATCTGGTGATAGATTGTGCAGTCTGCATGGATTTGAAGAAATTTCGTTGACGAAACGAAGCGAATCGGTTTTAATGCGCCCCGTTGCCCGGATAGCTCAGTCGGTAGAGCAGGGGATTGAAAATCCCCGTGTCCTTGGTTCGATTCCGAGTCCGGGCACCAAAATTCATATCAACGGACCTCCACGGAGGTCCGTTTTTGCTATTCCTCTTCCTTTGGCTCATAACTGTCTTCCCCATGTTCACATGAACACCGCCGTTGCCTCTGACAGCGACAACAGCGTTTGCATTGGTCGATTCAAATTGTTAGCGACCCGGAGACAGCTTTGCACCATGCCAGAAACTGGCTCCTTGTTTTGAAACCTGCCTTTTTTCTAATATTCGATTGATGGGTATATACCGTTTTTCTGCTTATTCTTGTCATTAGACGAACTCCTGGCATGCTGTCAGAATATTTCATCAACCGAATGATACCGAGTTCCCTTAATGTTAATTCACTGATGAGCTGGCAGTATCGACATGTTTCATCAGATTTTCTTTGTAGCGTACATTTTAACGCCTCACGAATATCTGAAGTATTATCCTGCAACGATATAGTTCCACAGGAAGATGTTCCCCACGAACTAAGTGGTATAATCACAACATCATCAGATAACTGTCGGCAGTAACATGCAGTGATCAAATCAATATCTTGCACAAATAACATTCTTCTTTGTTCTGTTGCAGGAATAATGGATTTAACCAGTTCATTTAAGGCTGACAGCGCGAATTGATCTAATGGCGTTGTTATCATATTGAAAAAACCTATAGGCTGAAGGCCCCCTATGGGGCCTTTACTGATACGGCGCACGAAAGTTAAAACTCATAGCGCACGCTAATACCGCCACCCGTGTCACGGTAATTATCGATGCCGAAGCGGGAACTCACACCAACCTGTACGCTCAGCTTCTCTATCAGGCTGGCTTCAACACCCAGCTTAGCTTCTCCAATGTCCTTACGGCCCTCGTCGTACAGCGTCACGTCATCCATTCTGACCCCGCTTTTCTCACTGTTATGCAGCCAGTTCGCTGCCAGGTAAGGTTTCCAGACGCTCTCCTTACCGGAGCGATGCTCCATAAAGGCCTTCACGCCCAACCGGGACTGCGTATTATTTTCACCCTTACCAGCTACTCGAGTTCCGTTAGTTTCACGGTGCTCATCCATCGTCACCCCGCTCCACACCACCTGTGCCTGTGGCTGGATGAAGACATCATTATGTTTATCTCCCCACAGATGGAATGTATATCCGCCCTCAACTGAGGCCAGCAGGCCATCCGAGTCATACTTCTCTTTCGCAAGTCCTTTTCCCTGCACTTCGTTGTCATACCACGCATATTGCAGCCATGTGTCGATATACGCGCCAGTACGCTGATCCGCATTCCTGAACCATGTTCCGTATAGCCCAACGCTGTAGCCGCTGACGTTTCCTTCTGAGCGATAACCCGTCAGGGAGGAGTCCGTGGTACTGTGGCTGCTGCCGTAGCCGGCCATCAAACCAGCCCGCCAGATGTCCGTGCCGGTGTAGGTGCCGCTGGCAATATCACCGCCCATCTGGATGACATAGCGATTCTCGTCCGTATTGAGTTGACCGCTGCTGTCCCGGCTGTCAAGGTGTCGCCCTTCCGTACGTATCCACATACTGGTCAGCTTCTTTTCACCAGTGAACGGATCGGTGTACATGCGGTCACCGCCACGGTCCTCAAGCCTGGTCATGAACATCTCATTTGCCGCTGCGAGGTTGGTCATGTAACTACCGGCTTCCGGGCGGGAGATGCTGGTATTCGGGAATACAGGTGGTGACGGTGGTTCTGTCGGATCAACCGGCCCTATTGGGCCCACAGGTTCTGTCGGATCAACCGGCTCTGTTGGATCCACGGGTTCTGTCGGGTCAACCGGCTCTGTTGGATCCACAGGTTCTGTGCTGCTGGTCAGGTACCAGTTATTACTGTTACCTCCATTGCCGCCCTGCACAAGGTTATAATCATAAGCGCCGGCAACAATACGACCGCGCTGGACAAATTGACCATCTGAATTACCATCAACGCGAATAATCTCAATGCCTTCGACAGTTTGAGCGCCTTGCCCACCCAGATTATTTACTGTTACGTAGCTGCTACCGTCTGTATCACCTGTGATATGCATACTATCTGTAATAGAAGCATCGCCTGCCAGCTGAGAATTAAAGACCAGAGTTCCTCCCTGACCATGATAATCACCATCGACAGTCAACGTAGTGCCAGCAGATGAAGCGGCTTCATTCATGTAAATGGTACCATCGTGATAGACAGTACCCACCGTTTGAGCATAACCATTTAGATCGAGAACACCATCTTTACCGATGTTAAAATCAGAACCAGCACTAAATGCGTTATCACTACCAGCGCGTAAATACCCACCATGAAGATTAGTGTTTCCTGTGTAGTCATTACCACCCTGTAAAGTCGTCGAACCACTCCAGATATTTACCGTCCCGTCACCTGTAATCTGGGAAAGAAATTTATAATCATCGCTGGTATGTGAGAAATTGATCATACCAGCTCCATTGCCAAACTTAATAACTCTGGAGTTAACGTAACCTGGGGCGCTGTTGTTACCTATATTCAACACACCGTTACTGCCTTGCTGATCCGCAATCAAAAACTCACTGGTAGTATTTATCTCACCACCATCTGAAACAGTCATTATTGCCGATCCAGATTGAGCAAGAGTCAGGGAGTTAGTACTCAGGGAAGAGTTTTGACCAGAAACATTTATTTCACCATGCCCCCCTAAGACGCCTGACAAAAGACGAAAAGATGTAACAATACCACCATTAGTAATATTAAGTACCCCATCACCTCCTGCCCGCTCACCGACTATCGCTATTGTCCCCGGCCCAAAAATATTGACTCTCGAGTTGTCAACATTAACAACCCCTTGCCCCATCGTGTAACCAATATATAAATAAGTGGTACTGACCTCAGAATTTCGGATATCCAGCTGCCCTGTCCCCCGATTGGTACCCACAAGGATCGCCTCAGTCGACAGACTGGACTCACTAAGAGTGCCATGACCGTTACCATACAGATAACCAATTAACAGATTTTTTGTATTAATTTCTGAAGATACTGCGTTAAGAAATCCAGTATATTCCGTACTCCCGCCGCCAACTGTAATTTCAGAGGCATCGACTGTTGCATTTAAAAGGGAGAGTCTTCCTGTCAAGCTCTCCCCTCCAAGGTCCGGTTCGGCAATGCCTACGCGAAGCGTGTTGGCGACGACGAGCTTCGCATCATTAACGGCAAGGTGATAGTTATTATCAATACTACTGACTGAGATATCATCAGTAATTATTGGAAAGTGTCCATTAGGACCATCTATATATACCTCATCATTTTCGCCAGGCAATATTCCGATATCCCAGTTTTGGCTATCTGACCAGTCACTGGTATTTCCTGTCCAATAGACAGGAGCAGCTTCTGCTCCTACAGACAACACAAAAGAGACAGCACAACTCAGATACTTCTTTTTCACAATTACTCTCACTCCAGACAAAAGAGACGACTATTGCTTGATAGTCATCAATCCGAAAAAAAATTACAGATAATTACTGCAACGACAGCTAAATCATAAATGAAAACATGTCTCATATAATCTGTAGCAATAATATTATAATCTCACACAATTGTTGGATTTAATTGCAGCAACACTTGACATTTTCACTTCTTAGTTATTAAGAACAGTTACAACTCCATTAGCTAACCTGCTGTTGATTAAAACAATAAATCCCTTGATATCTCTGGGTCGCAACAAAGATTGCGGAGATGCTGGACATGACTGTTAAATTTCCGCCCTATTACTCCTGTGATATTTCGTAAAGTAGTCTATTTATGTGTAAAGCTGGCATGAACCAGATACAAAGCACTGTGGTAAAGTATCAAGCCAGTTTATTAATATCAGGATACAGGAATAATATAGCGATATTCAGTAAATCTGTTATGAGTTAAAAAACATTCCAGATCCCAATTACAGTTCCATCCGGTGAATAATTCCGACATACTTTTCATGTTAGCTGACAACGCTATATAGAAAGGGTTAACAAACATTCCCTCTGCATAAAAACAGGCTATTTTATTTGAGTGTAAGCAAAATTCAGCATTCTCCAGTCCAGCAATACCATCAGGTTGTTCTGCTAATCCAACAAAATATTTTATATCTATTTCTCTCTCGCTTCGCCATGAGGGTGAATATTGGGAAGTGGCATAATAATGCTCGGGTGTATATCCCAGATGTTGAAAGAACTTTTTCCTAAAACGCTTCCGCTGATTGAAGTGAGGTTTATCAAAATCAATAGCATCTACACTATAGTTAAAATACTGACCGTATAATCTGATACTGGCATTATCAATCATACTGATAGTTTTAATTTCACATGGAATCTTAAACACTTCGGCCTTTGCAATCGTGTTGCTGACATTTAAAACTCCTTTTCTCCTGAAATCCTGGGGAGAAACCCCAAAAGTATTTTTAAAAGAACGTGAAAAGGCACTTATTGAATTAAACTTTAAAACCTCAGAAACATATCCAATACTAGCTCTGGTAAAACACAGAAATACACCAGCCTTAAACATCCGTCGACCACGAACATATTTTGATAATGAATCACCGGTAGTATCTTTAAATATTTTTTGTAAGTAACTACTGCTATACCCGGATTTTTGACTAAGCAGTTCTATCGTTAACTCTTCGGAAAGGTGATCTTCGATCCACTGCAACAATGCATGCACATGTATTAAATAATTTACATTCATAATACCTCCCATCAGGCAATGAGGTGGCGTAATTATTAGTATAGTTCACTAATCTCCATTTTGATTTTCATTATATTGGTTCCCGATAACAGAGTTCATTAGCCCAGAAACAGATCTCTCAAGTTAGAAAACAAGGATGGCAATGCAACCAAACATAGTAATTACATCCGGTTGCGTTCGCTGATTAATATTAATGATCAAGATAAATATAATGCATCCAGCTTGTCATACGCAAAAGCACCTTACGTAATACGGAAACATGCGAGAAATGTTCCGAATATGCAGCTACCTGCGCAGAAACACCGTCGGGTAACACATCAATATATTCATTATGTTCAAGTTCAATAGTTACCATCACCCCATCCATTGCCGGTGTAACGGTTAGTGCCTGTAGTGTGCCCTCGGCCTGGTAAGCCCCTCCCGGCACAACAGGAAGAATACTCATTAATTTCCCTTCAAACACTTTTCCTGGCAGGGCGTTAAACACGACTTCAGCTTCGTCACCAGGTTTTAGACGCAACAATGAGTTCTGACGAAACTGCGCTACAACCTGTCGTTTCTGTTCCGGGATGAAGACCATCACGGGACGAAGCGGTAATGAAGACGCATATGTGCCGGGCTGAATCAACAACTGAGTGACGTATCCATTTCCAGGGGCCCGGACGATTGTTTGTGCAAGATTATATTTCGCTTCAGCAAGTTGCGCTCTCAGACTAACAATCTGGGACTGTTCGCCATTTACCTTACTGTCCAGTTGACTCTGAATCTGAGCCTGTTCGGCAACAGAAGCTTTTACTACTGCATCCTGAGACAGATAACTTTGTCGGGCATTGTCTATATCTCTTTCAGAAAAGGGATTTACCTTAGCCTGGCTCCCCTTCACATAGCGTTGATAATCTTTATAAAGACGGTCGCGTTCAACTGAGACTCGTATGGTATTTTCCTGAGCTTCAGACAACTGGGCCTTTAGTACCTCAACATTATGGATGGCCGTGACTAAATCTGCCTGTAAACGCTCGACGCGAGACTGATATTTATCAGGCTCAATTTTAAAAAGTACTTCTCCTTTTTTAATTAGTTGATTTGGTTTGTCAATGACTTCAATTACTCTTCCCGTAACCTGAGGGATCACAGGAACAGAAATCACTGCTTTTTGGGCAGTAAATGTATAGGGATGGTTATAGTTCATTAATAAAATAAGCCCACTAACCAGCCCTATACCGCCCAGAGCCGCTGACGAAAGTGTCCACTGATTTACTGGTATCCTGAATAATTTAAAAACTGTCCATGCCAGTGCAATATAGGTCAGTATAATAAGCAAATCCACAATTAAATCTCCGGTGATTCTTTATCTATTTTGTTATGTGTTTTATTTACCAATGTCTCCAGATCTGCAATACGTTTTGTTAATGCGTCTATATCAGGATTTCTTTCAGACTGAGCGGCATTCGCCTGCATGCCCCACCCACGTTCTGGTTGATAGAGCGTGGCCCAGATCCACAAAAAAGGCCAGATGATATGCAGTGTAAACAAGCTAACCCAGCCAGCTGTATGGATCGCGTCAGCATGAGGATGATTACGTTTTTTTGCAATAATATAAGGAATATCATGAATCATGATGACCCCATAAAAAATTATCAGGAATACAAAAAACAGCATTCCTAAAGAGAAATAGTTCAGGAACATACACCCTCACTGAATTATATTTTAAAAATGTAATTAACTACATTATTTCAAATAAATGGATTCTCAGTTTATAGCTAAAGTACTTATGATGGCGCTACAATGAAATGAAATATCTAGGGCCGTAGCCCTGTTCTTGTCTACAATAGAACCCAAAATTACAGGTTGAAAACAGCTGCATCGGAAGCCATTTTATCAATCACCGCTTTCAAATCATCAACTGTAAGTAACTGGTTACTGTTCGGAAGATCTTTACCCTGCCCCTTTCTCAGCACTTTAGCTACGGCATTTCCACTTTGTGAATCAATCAATTCACCTTCAAAGTAGAGTCTGGTTTCCTGAGTCCTGTATCCGCTAATTACCTGTGTTCCTGCCAGCACCATCGCTATCGGGATTACCTCATAAAACTGTAATCCCATATTACTGGTATCAACAGCAGTAATTGCCCCTCTGAAGATCAAGGTGCCAGGGCCTGGTTTATCAACCAGCATAAAGCGCTTTGCGGCAGCTGTTTTCATACTCTGATTAGTGTAATCCAGAATCCCCTGTAGAACAGCTTCACCTACCTGAGTTGATGAGCGAGGCTCAGGATAATAGACAACAGGTTCATAAATAATTTTGGAATAATTTTCCAGATGAGCATGAGAATCGATCCAGCGCATAACTGGCACACCGGTAGTAGAAACGGCTGGTTTCAAGGATGAATAATCCTTCAGGAACCCTGAATATTGCTCTGGTTTTACTCTGTCATTTGCACAACCAGTTAGTAATGATGTTACCACTATGATGGTAGCAACATATTTCATACTCATTATAACCTCCATGAAAATAATCCTGTGTTGTGTGCTTCCCGGTTCAGACTGATTGAACAAATAAAAGAAGAATAGAAAACAGGCATAAATAATAATATATAAAGTTACATAACATAATTACTTTTTTGGGACACAGACACACAGCCCTGAGCCTTTAAAATCATGTATCACATTGATTTAAATGAAATAAATTAATATACACAGATGTTTTCATACCACAAATTCCCATACAAAAAAGTTGAAAATGTAAAATCGAACTTTTCAACATCAGGGAATATCTGATAGCTGGAGAATAATAACTCCCGATATCCCCTGGTAGCCATATCCCGGCTTAATGCCGGATAAATCAAATTCATCTACTCATCTTTTGACAGCGCATCCATTGCAGATGTGGCTGCACCAACGCCCGGCAGAGCCCCAGATCCGCTACCGACCCGTCGATCACAGCAGTATGTCTGGTAGCCAATGACCACCTGAGTCATCGCGATATAAATCCATCTCCCGTCTCGTTTAGGCTATTATCGTTAGTATATATTGTATTCAGAATGACAACTTTCAGGATGAATATGAGTAAGTTACGCACTGCAATTATCGTGGATGATCATCCCCTCGCGCGTCTGGCTATCCGTGGAGTGCTGGAGAAACAGCGCATTACTGTAATCAACGAATATGAAGACGGGACGACTGCGCTGGAAGCGTTAACAAAAACGGCTGCGGATATTGTTGTCGTGGATGTCGAGCTCCCCGGAGTGAATGGCGTTGAACTGGTAGAAAAGCTCAGAGCACGACAGTTCACCGGCGTGCTGATCGTCGTGTCCGCGAAAAACGATCGTTACTACAGCAAACGTTGCGCTCAGGTGGGCGCTAACGCTTTCATCAGTAAAAAACAGGATATGGAAAACATTCTGGCCGCCATTAACGCAGCGCAAAATGGTTATAGCTATTTTCCTTTTTTCCTTGAAGCCCCCTCAGTTGCGTTAACCGATGCACAACGCCTGGAATCCCTCTCGGCACAGGAGATGAAGGTGATGGGCTATATGCTTAATGGTCTTGATAATTCACAAATTGGCGATGCAATGCATATCAGCAGCAAAACGGTCAGCACCTATAAAACACGGTTAATGGAAAAGTTAGGCTGCAAATCACTAATTGAACTGCTCTCATTTGCCCACCAAAATAAGCTGACCTGATGATGAATAAATGGCCCATATTCGTGCTCATAGTTTTATCGATTACCGGGCGTGGCGTTCATGCCCAGGATGAGCTACCCGTTGAGCTGGAGTTGTCGGGCTACAATTACATTACGCCGGTTCCTGTTTATCTGAGTGAGGATGACAAGCGCTGGCTGAAGCAGAAAAAAACGCTTAAGGTTGCGGTTTATCAACCAGAGCAATCGCCCCTCGTGCAGACCACGCTCACAGGACGTTACCGTGGGATGAATGCCGATTATCTTGCGCTGATTCAGCATTCACTCAACACCCACATCAGCGTGACAGCCTGGAAAAATCAGGTATCGGCAATTCATGCGCTGAAAGCGGGCGAAGTCGATATGGTATTGACCGGTCTGGAGAGTCGCCCTTTCACCGAAGAAGGCATTCTGTCCTCGCAGCCGCTGGTACATTCCTGGCCAAATTTAGTGACGTCGTTAGCCAATGTCATGGTTCCCTTGCAGAGTGCGCAAAGCACCCGTGTCGCTACTGTGAATCACTATCCTGATGAGGGGTTTATTCAGCAGTCATTTCCTAACGCAGAGATCATTAATTACCCCACCTATCAGGAAGCGCTCAGCTCCGTCGCGCATGGGCAAAACGCCTGGTTTGTTGGCGACTCACTGACAACCAGCACCTGGCTATCGCAGGAATTTAGCCTCGCGTTGACGACGGTGAAATACTGGCCTGAACCACAGAAAAAAAGCGCTTTTTTATTTTTGCCAACGCAGGAACGTCTGCTGACAATTATGAATAACACGCTCAGCGCCATCGATGAAAATGTACATGGGCAAATAGCCCAGTCAATGATCGATAAAGGCAATCTGTCCTTTCTGTTAGAGCCGCTTAACCTGACCAACCGAGAGAAACAGTGGCTGAAAAGTCATAACACACTGCGTGTCATCATTAACCCGTGGTTTGCGCCTTACACTATGGTCGACAGTAACCAGGAAACGCGGGGCGTGGTGGGGGATATCCTGAATCTGATCGGTCTGCAAACCGGTATGCAGTTTGAAACCATTGTCGTCAAATCGAATGAAGAAATGGTTTCTGAAATGAAGAAAAACAACTGGCATATTGTGCAGGCCGCAACCTACGACTTGAGCCGTGAAAACGCGCTCTCCTTTACCCATCCCTTTATTACCACCCAATTCGTCACCGTTGTCAGAAAAGAGAATACGCAGGAGACCACGCTACGGGCGGGGATGAGTGTGGCGATCGGCGCCGACCACGCGTTACTGGCAAAGCTTAAAGCCCAACACCCCGGCATCCAATGGAAAGAGGTGGAAAACTCCAGCGTAGCCTTGAATCTCGTGGCGACGGGAAAGGTGGACGCGGCCATTTCAAATCAGCTGACGGCCCGCTATATGAGCGAGCATTATTATCCCGATCAGCTCGCCTGGCTCCCGATTCCCGGTGAAGCGCCGGCGGCAATCAGTTTTGCCGTTCCCCGTTCCGAACCGGAACTTCGGCAGATCCTGGACAAAGCCCTGGATGATATTCCGCAAAAAGAGATTTTCCAGATTGTCAGTAAATGGATACGCCTGCCGGACGTCAAAATTGATACCTGGGAGTTGTATAACAGACCGTTTTATCTGGTGGCGATACTGGCGACGTTGCTGGTGGTGAGCAGCTTGCTGTGGGCCGTTTACCTGTCGCGGGAAGTCCGCCAAAGGAAGCGTTCTCAACGCTTACTGGAAGCGGAACGAAACAAGGCACAGCAAGCCAATGAAGAGAAGCGGGAATTTCTTTCCCATATGAGCCACGAGATCCGAACGCCGGTCAGTGCAATTATGGGATTTCTGGAACTCTTGCAGCTCTCCCCCGCTCGCTTCAGCCCTGAGGACAAAGCATCGGTGGATCAGGCCGCCCAGGCCTCGCGATCATTGTTAAAACTGATTGGCGAGATCCTCGATCTGGAAAAGATTGAATCAGGACTCTTAGACACCGTTCCGCAGTGGGTAAATGTTGATGCTCTGATAAAAGAAAAAATGACGCTGTTTAGCGCACTGGCGGCCCAAAAAGGGATCGACCTGCGTTATGACTCGCGGCTGGACCCGCAAGAGGCGATGCATCTGGACCCCCAGTTACTGGGGCAGGTACTCACCAACCTCATTGGCAACGCGGTTAAATTTACGCAGCAAGGGCATGTCAGGATTTCGGCGACAAAGTCCAACGCGATGCTGGCGCTCTCGGTGAGCGACTCCGGTCCGGGTATTAGCACTGAAGAACAGAACCGTTTATTCACCGCCTTTAGTCAGGGGAAAGCGGGTAAGCATCATCGCGGTTCGGGCCTGGGATTAGCGATCAGCCGGGCATTGATGACGCAAATGGGGGGAACCATCGCGCTGCAAAGCGAAATAAACCGTGGAACCACCCTGACGCTGAACCTGCCCGTGCAAACCTCGCGTGATATCACGCCGGTATCTATTGACGCGCCCCCGCCCCCTCCCGTTATTCAGGGGACGCTGCGGGTATTAATCGTTGACGATCATCCCTCCAGTCGACTGCTCCTGAAACGCCAGCTTGCAACGTCAGGTATTGTTGCGGATGAAGCCGAAAACGGCGAAGAGGCCTTACGACACCTTCAGCAACAGCATTATGATTTGCTTATTACCGACCTCAATATGCCCACAATGGACGGCATTGAACTTACCCGTCAGGTACGGAAATTTAATCGCGACCTCACCATCTGGGGGTTGACCGCCTCAGCGCAAGAACATGAACGCGAACGCTGTCTTGCGGCAGGCATGAATGCCTGTATTTTCAAGCCGATTACGTTATCGCAAATCTCGCACTTCCTTTCAGGAATGTGTGAGACAGCCAATACGATGTTTGATATCGAAATGCTGGGTATGCTGGCGCAAGGCAACCGGGCGCTCATGCTTACAGCGTTAAAAGATGCACAGCAGGAGAACCGCCGTGATTTAATCGCCGCCCGACAAGCGGCGCATACTGAAGATTATCTGACCGTGAAGCGCCATATTCATCGCATTAACGGGACTGCCCAACTGCTGGGCGTTAAGGCATTGATGAAGGTAGCGCAGTCGCTGGAAGATAAACTACCTGACGCCATTTCCGCCGCAGACCTTGCCACAGACCTTGATCGCATCGACGCCTTACTTGATGAATTAGATCAGGCTATCGCAACATTCATTCCATAACCTTCCTACACGCGTAGGCGGCGCCTGACAGAAAAATAAGGTGCCGCTGATGTTGTCCCGTTGTTAACCAGGTAAAATTAGCCTTGTTCTGACGGAATATATTTCGTTAATTAAACCTGGGATATTTCCTAAGAAAAATCCATTTTTACCGTCATTTCAAGTTTCAACTATCAAATGACATCAAACCATTAAACCACACCTATCAATAGTGATAGTGTTAAATTTCATCTTTATGGCACATAAATAGTTTTTTATTTCAATAAAGACGGCAATAACTGGATCGTTGTTCTTTTGAAAGGGAACAAATAGAAGAAACGATCGTTTTTATGATTATATTCGAAATCCATTATTTTTGTGGTGTCATCTGATTTTATTTTCTGTAAATTTCACAAAGAAACATGAGGTGAATTTCTGGCGTTAAATAACCAAAGAGGGCATGCCAAAAAGGGAAGTTTTATGGATTTGTCAAACTCCGTTTTTTCTGATGATTATTTTTTTATCGTCGGTATCAGTACGCTGTTAACATCGGAGTTGATTGATGAAAATTACTACATAGTAGATGTTGAGACAACAAACCTCCTGCAGGTTAAAGAGCATTTTTTTGCAGACAGGAAGATTATTGCGTTTATAAGCAATGATCTTGACTACTATGCATTAAAACATCTACGGAGTATTACGTTTGTTGATAAGCGAAGCCGACTTAATGAAATTCTGTCCTGCCTGTTTGTCAATGATTCCCGATATATTTATCGGGTGAAGTACACGCTTTCAATGCGAGAAAGCGAAGTGCTCTCATGTATGCAAAAAGGGCTTGATGCGAATGAGATTGGTAAACAATTAGGTATGACGGTTAAGACATTCTATGCCCACCGGCGCAGTTTGGTTTTTAAACTTCAGGTCGGCAATCGTATATCTTTGTACCGAACTATCGCACGAGTAGAAAGTTATAAGCAGGACACCTGCGAACACAGTATTTCGTTAATCAGACAATGTCATTCGTCAGATAAGTATTTCACTGGAGGGAATTAGCACATTATTAATTAACATTTAAATTATCAGTATATTATTTCTTAAATATTAACTTAACTAACTGGATCTTATATGAAAAAGATTGCACTGATTTCCGCGATTTTATCGCTCTCTGTATTTCAGGCGGCAAATGCTGCTGACGGCGTAATTAGTTTTACTGGCAGCATCACCGGTACGGCCTGTGTGGTGGATACCTCTGCGATTGCGCAGCCTGTCAACCTGGGGACTGTCGCGACAACCGCATTCTCAGGCGGTAGCGGAGCAACGGCGGCGGCAAAGCGTTTTAATATTGTGCTGAAATCCTGCCCGGCCAGCATTTCCAACGCCAGTATTCGTTTTGATGGCATCACCGACACGATTAACCCTTCTATTTTAGCACTGAGCAATGGGCAGACAGCGTCGAATGTTGGTGTCGCGATTTATGAGCAGGACAACTCAACGCTGATCCCTGTGGGTTCCGCATCCTCCAGCGTAGCGCTGGAAGAAGATGTTGATAACACACTGACTTACTTTGCCAAATATATGGCAACCGGCGCTGTTGGCGCGGGTACGGCAAACTCTTCAACCGCGTTTACCGTTATTTACCAGTAAAAGCAGGGCCCTTCGCGGCCCTGAGTAATTCACTCAGGATCTCTTCATGTTTCAGAAAGTCTATAAAAAGATTGCCGTTGGTCTTTTGTTTATCTCCGCAACGGCAATAAGCGGTGTGGAAATAGGCGGCACCCGGCTTATTTATAACGGCAGTGGCAATCAGGCGGCAATCAGCGTTAACAATCCAGATAACAAGCCGTATTTAATTCAGTCATGGGTAAGCAAAAGTGAAAATGGCGACGACAGTGACAATGCATTCATCACCACACCGCCTTTATTCAAATTAAATTCGCAGGCGCAGAATTCAGTACGCGTTATGTTATCAGGCGACACGCTCCCTACGGACAGAGAAAGTGTTTACTGGTTGAATATTAAAGCAATCCCTTCGTCATCACCGGATGCTAAAAATGAATTATTGATTGCGGTCAAAAGTAAAATGAAGCTGTTTTATCGTCCGGCAGGATTAAAAGGCGACCCTTCACTTGCGTATCAGCAGCTAACGTTTTCAAGCGTGGGTGGAAAGTTAAGTGTGCATAACCCCTCGCCGTATAGCGTGTCGCTATACGACATCAAGGTGAATGGGAAACAACTAGCAAAACCTCCAATGGTTTTACCATTTCAAACGGTATCGCTACCTCAGTCGGCGGTAACGGGTGGTGAAGTATCGTGGCGTGCGATTAATGACTTCGGAGGCATTACGGCTGAACATAAATTTAAAATGTAGGTTACAAAGCCATGTTTCATGTCAATGCAGTTTCGGGTTTTGCTAAATTAACTCGGTTATCCACACTTATTTATCTGTGTACGCATACTCCTGCTGTACTGGCTGGCGATTATTTCTCTCCAGATTTTATTGAAACCCGTGGAAATATCCCGCGTGATATTGATATTTCTCGTTTTAATGAAGCTGACGGGCAGGTGCCTGGCGTCTATCACGTTGATGTCTATGTAAATGGAAATTATCTGGCATCACAGGATATTTCATTTATTGACAGTAAGAGTGGGTTAATACCGGTGTTGACTCGTGCAGATCTGGTGCAATGGGGCGTTAAGCGCAATGCACAACCTGAATGGATGCACATAGCAGATACCGCGAACGTTGAACACCTCAGCAAACTGCTTCCCGGCAGCCAGCTTATTTTCCAGTTTGACGGGATGCGCCTGGATCTCTCCGTACCGCAGGAGTATCTACAGCGCGATCCCCGGGGGTCGGTATCGCCTGAGCGGTGGGATGACGGACTGAATATGCTGTTCCTGAACTACAACTTCTCAGGCGCTAACACGCATGGCAGCGACAAGTCGAGTAACGACAGCTATTTGAACCTGCGTAGCGGTATTAACGTTGGGCCCTGGCGATTGCGTCATTACGCCACTTATAACAACAACGATGGCGCTGGTCACTGGAACACCCTTGGCACATCACTGGAGCGTGACATTAAGGCTCTGAAAAGTCAGTTCAGCATAGGCGATGGCTATACGCAGGCCGGTGTGTTCGACAGCGTGAATTTTCGCGGCGCGCAGCTTTATTCAGATGACAGCATGATGCCGGAAAGCGTCCGTGGTTTTGCTCCCGTGGTACGCGGTATTGCACAGACCAACGCGCAGGTCACCATTCGTCAGGGTGGCAACGTTATCTGGCAATCTTATGTGCCGCCAGGCCCGTTCGCGATTGACGATCTGTACCCAACCACCGCCAGCGGCGATCTGGAAGTGGCGGTACGTGAGGCGGATGGGTCGGTGCATCAGTTTATTCAGCCATTTTCCGCGGTGCCGGTGATGCAACGCGAAGGTCAGTTCAAATATGCGCTGGCAGCAGGGAAATATCGCGCGGCAAACAGCAAAGATAAAGAGCCGGAATTTCTACAGGGCACGCTGAGCTACGGTTTACCCTGGGATAGCACGATATATGGCGGCACGCTGGCATCCGCAGATTACTGGGCCGGAGCACTGGGGATCGGAAAAGGGTTCGGTGAATTCGGCTCGCTCTCTTTTGACGCCACTTTCGCCCGTACGCAACTGCCCGGCAAAACAGAAGAAGGCGTGTCGCTACGCGCGCAATACGCCAAAGACTTTGCTTCGACAGGCACCTCATTCAGTTTGATGGGCTATCGCTATTCCTCATCAGGTTTTCGTGATTTCCAGGAAGCGAACGGGGACGTGAATACCTTTCGAATGGGGAGCGACACAATACGTGAAGGCAACAACTGGCGCTATGAACGGAACAAACGCAGCAAGGCGCAGGTGACGCTGAACCAGCGACTTGGCGACTGGGGAAATATAAACCTTTCCGCCTGGCAACAGGATTACTGGGGCGGCGACACCGAGCGCAGCGTTAACGTGGGTTACAACACCAGCATAAACAATATCAACTACGGCCTGAACTACAGCTATTCACGCGGCCCCTGGCACAATGAAAACGATCATATCGTCTCTCTGACGATGCAGATTCCGCTCTCACGTTTCCTGCCAGACAGCTGGATGACGGTATCCGGGAACAGCAACAAAGAAGGCGATACGACTTCGCAGGTGGGGTTATCCGGTTCAGCGCTGGAAGATAAAAACCTGAGCTGGAACGTGCAGCAGGGCTACAACAGCAAAGGCTCGGATGCGATGGGAAGCGCTTCCGTCAATTACAAGGGCCGTCATGGCGAGTATCAGCTTGGTTACAACTACTCTCGCGATAACCGCCAGATGTCGGTTGGAGCGATGGGCGGCATTGTGGTTCACCCTTATGGCGTCTCGGCCACGCAGCCTCTTGGCGAAACCATGGCACTGGTGAAAGCGGACAACGCGGCGGATGTGAAAGTGGCGAATAACAGCGGGATTTACACCGACAGCAGAGGTTTTGCCGTGGTGCCGTATGTCACGCCGTATCGGCAGAACAGTCTGTCATTGGATACCGCATCGCTGAACCCGCATACCGATGTGCTGAATGACACCTACACCGTTGTACCGACCAAAGGCGCGCTGGCGCTGGCTGATTACCCTACCGTCACCGGTTATAAGGTCATGCTTCAGTTCACCGGGAAAGAGATTCCGTTTGGCGCGACGACCCGTATTAAAAATCACGACAACATTCCAGAAGGAATGGTTGACGATCGCAAACGCGTCTGGCTCAACGGCGTACCGGAAAAAGGAAGCGTGATCGTTAACTGGGCCGAGGGAAGTTGTCAGGCAACGTATCAGATAACGCAGATCGCTGACAAACCGCAAACAGTCATCGCGCAATGCCACTGATCTGGAGAGAAAGAAAAATGTATCGAATTTTAATCAGCTTAATTTTTACCTCGCTGGGATTATTTTCACACACCGCCCTGGCGTGGAACTGCACTACGGTTACGTCAACAACAACGATCTCACCGCAGAATGTAACTATCTCGCGGGATCTCCCTGTGGGCTCGATAATAGGAACACAGGTTATTACACCGACAATTAATGCCTTTAACTGTTGGGACTCCGCTGAGGGCGTTATATCCAGGCAGATTTTTGGTATCAGAGCCATTGGCACATTCGATTCGTCACTCAACGGGCGTCAGATATATAAAACGAACATTAGCGGCGTGGGGTATTCCCTGTCCGCCGCAACGACAAAATGTGCCGCAGGCATCGTGACCGTTACGGGAAGCAATACCATACGGGGAGACATAAATACCGCTAAGCTCTGTGAAAATATGGCGGGGATGGTGAACAGCAATTTGGATGGCGTGGTTATCGTGACATTTTATAAGACGGCAGCCGAAACCGGGTCTGGAACCATAACGGCAAGAACCGTGGGATCGCTGGTTATGTTAAATAACGCGCTGCTGTGGCATTCACCCGAATCTTCCGTCAATATCAACGCGTTCACGGTTACCACGCCAGCCTGTAATCTACAAACGACGTTTATCCCCGTGAATATGCAGGACGTAGATAAACAAGCCTTTAATGGCAAAGGCACCACGCCGGGAGACGCACACACAAAGTCTTTCGATCTGCCGATGGTTTGTAATGCCGGAACAAAGGTCAGCGTTAAGATGGAAGGCGATATTTTTGATGCGAGCAAAGGCGTGCTGAAAACCATTGGCGGAAATAATGCCGCCACGGGCGTGGGAATCCAATTACTTTATAACAATCAGCCGATGGCGCTGGGTTCAGATGTCGCCGTTGGCACCTCATCCTCCGGCGGCGGATTCACGGTGCCGCTGAAAGCGCGTTATTACCAGACCGGAGACACCATCACGACCGGTGCAGCGAATGGCGTTTTGTCATTTACCATGACATACCAATAAGACAGTGAGGGGGCGGCAAGACCGAAGCTGAACCACGTCCCCTCGCCATTTATTTTACCGGTTTTCCGTGGCGGTCGCCGGATTACGCAATTGCCCTATCAGCCGCTGCATGTTGTCCTCACAGGAAATCCCGTCAGGCCGGTTTGCAATACTGGCGATCAGACTCAGCAACTCGCCCTTGCTCTCTTCAAGCTGCTTCTGCATGAGTTCAATCTCTGCGATACGCTTCTCCAGGGATTGTATCAACCCCTCGTGATCCCACTTTTTCTGCTCCTGCGGTAAAAAGCAGCGGATCTGCCCAAGTGAAAAACCGGCACGCTGAGCGTTATCAATAATCTTCAGCAGATTCGCCACCTCCGCCGAATAATTACGATACCCGTTGCTCTGACGCTGAGGAGGACTGATCAGCCCTTCTGCTTCGTAAAACCGAATACGGGAGGGCGTAAGCCCCGTTACTTTTGCCAGTTCACCAATCTTCATACCGTTTACAGACCTCTCTTGACCTTAAAGTTAACTTTAAACTTATACTCTCTAAACGGTCAACAGAAGATCGTTGCCGGACGCGCGCGCAGGCCCTGACGTTTCTCCTTTTTCCGGGAGCCAACGTCCTGGCGCTACGCGCAAGACAAGTCTCTCCCTTTAACAACTTACTGAACCGGAGAAACGATATGGGTTACGTAACAACCAGCGATGGCGTTGATATTTTCTATAAGGACTGGGGACCGAAAGAGGGAAAAGTGATCTTCTTCCACCACGGCTGGCCGCTCTCCAGCGACGACTGGGATGCTCAGATGCTGTTTTTCGTGGACAAGGGGTTCAGGGTCGTCGCGCACGACAGGCGTGGTCATGGACGTTCCAGCCAGGTGTGGGACGGTCATGACATGGATCATTATGCCGATGACGTTGCCGCAGTCGTTAAGCATTTAGGCGTCCAGGGCGCAATGCACGTCGGGCATTCAACCGGCGGTGGCGAGGTCGTGCGCTATATCGTGCGTCACGGCGAAGATAACGTCTCCAGGGCCGTGCTGATCAGCGCAGTTCCGCCATTAATGGTAAAAACCGACAGCAATCCGCAGGGTACGCCCCTGTCGGTGTTTGACGACTTCCAGGCACAGCTGGCCGCCAGTCGGGCGCAGTTCTATTACGATATCCCTGCGGGTCCTTTCTATGGCTACAACCGTCCGGGTTCCAGTCCGTCTGAGGCGGTCATCTGGAACTGGTGGCGTCAGGGAATGATGGGGGGAGCCAAAGCGCACTACGACGGTATCGTCGCGTTCTCGCAGACGGATTTCACGGAAGATCTCAAGCGTATCACTATCCCGGTTCTGGTTATCCACGGCGATGACGATCAGGTCGTTCCCTACCATGATTCCGGCGTACTTTCAGCCGGGCTGCTCAAAAACGGTACGCTGAATACGTACAAGGGAGCCCCGCACGGCATCCCCACCACGCATGCAGATCGGGTCAACGCCGACCTGCTGGCCTTTGTGAATAGCTGATATACCAACCACGACGGATGAGCTGGCAAGTCAATTAGCAAAAAAAGGGGTCGCGGGCGGCTGCATTCCAGTTTAAAACATACGAACCTATGTTGAGGAGTCTGACCATGCTGGATCACCGCCCGAACTCACAGGATGATCGCCTGCGGCAGGACACCGCATCGCTGCGTCACGAAATTACCGCAAAAGTCAGAACATATACCGAACATCAGGAGCGGGTCGTTTGCCCGTTCCCCGGTCTGAGCGTTGCTGAACTCCACGGCCCAATGCCGCCGCTTTCTTATATTTACCAGCCCAGCGTGTCGCTGATCCTCCAGGGAGAAAAGCGCGTCACGTTAGGCGATACGGCCTATGTGTACAACGAATCCCGTTTTCTTCTGACGGCGGTCAATCTGCCAACCGTCGCCGAAGTGATGCAGGCCAGCGCCGAGCGTCCTTTTATATCGCTGTTGCTGGAACTGGATTTATCTGTTGCGCGTGAAGTATTGGTTGATATGGAACAGCACGGCAATGACGTGGGATTCGCAGGCGAAGGACTCTCGCTCAGCCATGCCGACCGCTTTTTGTTTGACGCCATACTGCGCTACATCACGCTCGCAGAACACCCGCAGGATAAAGGGTATATCGGCAACCTGATTCAGCGGGAAATTCTGTATCGCATTTTAACCAGCCCGGCAGGTATGACGCTGCGGGAAACCGTACTGACAGGATCGAGCAGCCAGAGGATATCTTCCGCAATCAACTGGTTACGCACGCACTATTCCCAACCGTTAAAAATGGAGGATCTGGCCGGGATTGCAGGAATGGGCGTTTCGACGCTGCATCACCACTTTCGTCGCATGACCAACATGAGCCCGTTGCAGTATCAGAAGCAATTACGGCTCCATGAAGCCAGACGCCTGTTGTTGTCAGATAATGTGGATGCCTCGACAGCGGCCATCAGAGTGGGTTATGAAAGCGTCAGTCAGTTTCACAGGGAGTACAAACGCCTGTTTGGCATCACGCCAATCGGCGATAAAGTGCAGTCGCTGAAAGGCGCAGAACGCGTCCGGGAAGCGGGAACGCTGACCGGGATACCGCGCTGATACACACATATCGGACAGCAAAACAGCCGATCCGATATGCGTTGCTTACCGTCAGTTCGACAGTGAAGCCATATCAATCACAAAGCGGTATTTCACATCACCCCGCTCCATACGCTCAAAAGCCTGATTAATCTGCTGGATATCGATGATCTCACACTCCGGGTACACGCCTTTACGGGCGCAGAAATCCAGCATCTCCTGCGTTTGTGCAATTCCGCCAGACGGTGAACCCGTGATGCGACGACGCCCCAGAATCAGCGGCAAGGTGCTGAACCCTTCCATATTCCCCAGATTACCGACAATAACCAGCGCCCCTTCCACATCAAGTAGCTGAACGTAGGGCGAAACATCATGGCGCGTCGGGATGGTGTCAATAATCACATCAAAAGAGGACGCCGCGTTATTCATCGCCTCTGCGGAGGTCGAGAGCAGAACGTGTTCGGCGCCCAGCTCATGCGCCTCTTTCGCTTTTGACTCACTGCGGGTGATAACCGTCACCTCTGCGCCCAAAGCGGCCGCCAGACGAACCGCAAGGTGCCCCAGGCCACCGATGCCAATCACCCCAACGCGCGATCCGGGGCCAACGTTCCAGGTCCGCAGCGGCGAGTAAACGGTGATGCCCGCGCAAAGCAACGGCGCCGCTCTGGCCGGATCAAGGCCTTCCGGCAGATTCAGGACAAACTCCTCGCGAACCACGATATGTTTTGAGTAACCACCGTAAGTGACGTCTCCTGAGATGCGGTCACGCCCGTTATAGGTCACCGTCGGAAACTCACGGCACATTTGCTCTTCGTGCCTGTGGCACTGATCGCACTCCTGACAGCTATCAACAAGGGTTCCGACCGCCACCTGTTGCCCGACCTGATAACGCGTCACTTTACTGCCGACATCAATCACCCGGCCAATAATTTCGTGTCCGGGAATACAGGGGTAAATCGTCGCGCCCCACTCTTTCCAGTCGTCACGGGTTTGATGCAGATCGCTGTGACAGACGCCTGACCACAGGATTTCGATCGCCACATCATTGGCACGCAATGCGCGTCGTTCAAACGTAAAAGGGGCCAGTGGCGTAGTCGCGTTTAATGCAGCATAACCGATGGTTTTCATAGCAGCTCCAGTTGTTTGTTTTCCACCTGAAACTGTAGCGGCTTGATGAATAGCAGAGTGAGCCTAATCCTGCCGGATGATTGCCTGATACTCCCGACAGAACGTCTGTTACGAATCCCCGGGCATTGAATGGCCCGGGCGGACGCTGGCGCATCACGCCCCAGGCTCTTTTTCAGAAGAGGCTATTCCCCTTTTTCCACAATTAACGGCTCGATATCGCTCTCTTTTTTGATAACCAGCGAATCATCGCCACGCAGACACGTACCGCCATAGTTGCCGCCAACGGTGAAAGTGCAGACCTGAATATACTTCCCGGCCACGTTTGGCAGGCACCACAACTGCTGGTAAATGTTTTTCTGCGCGGCAAATTTCCCACTGGTTTTATCGAGTAACTCTTCCTGATGGCTCACCAGATCGATATTGCTGCCGCAGCGCCCGGCGATCGGTTTCACCGCATAACCGGTGCGCGCCAGTTCGTCATTAACCGTGAAATCGGTATCCAGCAAATAGCGGTGATGCGGGAAGAGCGACCACAGGATAGGCAAAATAGCCTTATTGCCGGGGATCACCGTCCACAGCGGTTCAAACACCAGCACTTCCGGTCGCAATAGCACATCAATCAACCGCACTTCATTTTCAGGATGGCCGGTACGAATCGGCACGGCGGCGTATTCCGTCTCGCTGACTTCACGCACCTGTTCAATTGCGGTTTCCCACGCCCAGGTTTTCCAGACGCAGTTCACCAGGCGGCCATCGCCGTCAATCAGCTGACCGGCATCGTCCCAACGCAGCGCATCCAGTCCCCGGAGAATTTTGCTTTCAAACCCGGCCTGGCGCAGCGCCTGCTGCATAAACTGGGCGTGATAGTTCTCCTCAATGTCCTTATCCTGCATGATGTGGACGAAAGGACGCGCGAGGCTATGTTTCCATGCGCCCGCCAGTTCGTTGATCAACCCTTCCGCCGGATTATGCCCCTTCCCGGTGTAGCCCTTTTCGGCCCAGCGTTCGAGGATCAGCCCCGCTTCGGTATGGCATGATGCGGAATCGGCGTTGTACTCGTACACCTTCAGGCCGCGTTCATCCATACAGAAATCCATACGACCGGTGATCATATGGTGGCGACGACGCTGCCAGGAGAGGCGCAAACGCGGCCAGAGGATTTTCGGAATGTCGAACAGCGCCAGCAGGTTATCGTCTTTCAGCACCTTGTCAGTGGCATGCAGGTACATCAGATGCAGCTCGTTGGTGGCTTTAATCAGCTCCTGCTCGGCGCTTTCCGTAATGGTGAAATACTGATGCGGGTCCTGATTAATCACATGCCCGTTCGCCAGCACATAGGCTTTTTGCAGCGGGTCCCGCTCATCCAGCCATTTGCCGTCAAACTGCCCTTTCTCTTCCAGCCGCGCGCCGCGAATCTTCAGTGGATCGTTGGCGATGTCTGGTTGAGGCAGGCTGTACTGCGTGTCCTCGGTCTGAATCATCCAGCCCAGGATCGTGGTGTCGTCAAAGGTATCGCGCAGGGTATAGCAGCCGTTTTCCACCATCATATCCAGCTCGCGGGTCCACTGTTGCCCTGGGGGCAGAGGCGTGTGGATCACATTCTGTTCGGCGATACGGATCTTGTTGTCCAGCAACTGGGTAATGATCGCCACATGGCCGGTATCTTTAAACTCGCCGCCGTTTTGCCAGATAAGCAGCGCGCCAGCGACCGGCGCGCGGGGCGAACCATTGGGAAACGCCTGTAACGGCAGGATGTTGTCGTTCACCACTTCGCGCAGGAAACGCAGCGAGAAGATCTCCCACGCCATGCCGACATCCGTGAACACAACCCCATAATTGAGAAAGAGAAAGCGGCGGGCGAACTCAACGCACTGCCATTTATGGCCCATATACTCGTTGCCGATGTAGCTGCGAAACGCGGCATCATCGCTGTATTCCCGTGGGTCGAGGGAGCTGTAATCTGAAGAGTAGATTGCTACGCCACCGGGGGCGTAGCCCAATAATGTCCCGAATGGGGCATCCTGACGGGTCGTTCCTTTGCTCATGCACCTTACCTCAAAACAATACAGCCTGAGCAGTATGGCGTGAATTTTTCGCTCTGCTTGCCTGCTCAATAACACTAACCGGACAGAGGTAGATTCATCATACACCTCTACCCGGTCAGACGGCGCACAGAGACAAAAAATTCATAGCGGGAACGATGTTATGTTTTATTGATAACCACCGGCACGCTCTTATAGGCTGGCGTCAGGCTTTCGCTATCGACCGCATCCAGAGATAACAGCACATTCGCTTCCGGCAGATAGGCGCCAATCGATCCTACCGCCATGTTGTAGATCACGACCGTCAGCCCGCGCATCGCGCGATCCTCACAAGGGCGGCCATGATCGTCCAGCGCCTGAATGGTCACCACATCGCCCTGCGCCAGCCCGCGCGCCCTGGCTTCCGCCGCATTTAAAAACACGACGTCACGGCGGCCGGTAATGCCGCGATAACGGTCATTCAGGCCATAAATGGTGGTGTTGTACTGATCGTGGCTGCGCAGCGTTGCCAGCACCAGCGCATCAGCGGGTTGCTGCTGACGCTCAACGGCGCGCTGCTGGCTAACGACAAAGTTGGCTTTGCCATTCCCGGTATGCCACTCACGGCGCGAGGCAGGCGTGTCCATGCGAAATCCGCCCGGCGCGGCAATGCGGGCATTGTAGTCATGAAACGCCGGAATAACGGCTTCAATGGCGTCGCGGATCAGAGCATAGTTTCCCACCATCTCTTCCCAGTTCACCGGCGAACGCGTAAGCGTGGCGCGTGCCATTCCCGCCACAATCGCAGGTTCCGATTTCAGCCACGGCGAAGCCGGTTTCAGAGAGCCGCAGGAGGCGTGCACCATCGACATCGAATCCTCGACGGTGACGGACTGAATCCCCGTCGCCTGAAGGTCGCGCTCCGTTCTGCCCAACGCGGGCAGCAGATAGTTATGCTTCGCCAGCAGCAGGTGCGAGCGGTTCAGTTTGGTTGCCACATGCACCTGCATATCCAGCTTTTGCATTGCCGCAAACGTCCGCTGCGGCTGCGGCATCGCCACGGCCAGATTGCCGCCCATGCAGATTAACGCCTTAGCCTCGCCCCGCTCTATCGCCCGAATGCTCTCCACGCTGGCGCGGCCGTGTTGACGAGGAACGGTAATGGCAAAACGCGCTTCAAGGCGTTGCAGGAAGGCGTCCGACGCTGCTTCGTTAATCCCAACCGAACGGTCGCCCTGCACATTGGAATGCCCACGCAACGGGCAGATACCCGCGCCCGGCTTTCCGATATTGCCTTTCAGCAACAGCAGGTTAACCAGCTGCTGCACATTCCCGGTGCCGTTTTTATGCTGGGTGATCCCCAGGCCGTAGCAAATGATGGTGGCGCGCGATTTATTGTAGCTGTGCGCTAAATCTTCCATCTGGCTGCGCGTCAGACCTGAATCCGCTTCCAGTTCCGCCCAGTTGCACTGGCGCAGGTCATCATACAGCGCCTGATAACCGGCGGTATGCGTAGCAATAAACTCATGATCGAGGCAAGGCTGCTGGTTTAGCAGCAGCCTTGCCTCATCCATTTCAATCAGCGCCTTCATCATGCCTTTGAGCAGCGACGCATCGCCGCCCATTTTCACCTGGTAGTAGCTGCTGCTGAGTTCGGTCGCCTGGCCGGTGAGCATCTCTTTAGGGCTTTGCGGGAAGCTAAAGCGTTCAAGGCCTCGCTCCGCCAGCGGATTGATGGCGATAATTTTGGCGCCGCGCTTTGCCACATCGCGCAGCGTGGTCAGCATACGAGGATGGTTGGTTCCTGGATTATGCCCGATGCAAATCACCAGATCGCAGTGGTCAAAATCCGCCAGTTCAACGGTGCCTTTCCCCAGACCAATAGCGCGCGTCAGCCCTGCGCTGGTCGGGCCGTGGCACATATTGGAACAGTCCGGGAAGTTGTTGCTGCCGTATTCGCGGGCAAACAGCTGATACAGGAACGCCGCTTCATTCGAGGTTCTGCCGGAGGTATAAAACTCTACCTGTTCCGGGGAATCGTAGCTGCGCAGGCGTTCGCCTATTTCCTGAAACGCGATGTCCCATTCCACGGCTTGCCAGGTATCGGTTACCGCATCATATTTCATCGGGTGCGTCAGGCGGCCAATATTTTCCAGCTCGTAATCACTGTACTGCCATAAGGTGGACACCGGATGACGACGGAAAAACGCCGGTGAGGCTTTCTTGCTGGTGGTTTCCCAGGAGACCGCTTTGACGCCATTCTCACAAAGTTCCATCGGCGCCCGATGGCCAGGGTCAGGCCATGCGCAGCCAGGGCAGTCAAAGCCTTTGACCTGATTCATTTTGAACATCGCGATAATATCGCGCGTGACGGCCTTTTGGGAAAACACCGACGCAGAGACCGCTTTCACGGCTCCCCAGCCGCCCGCCGGGCCCTGATAACCGCTTACTCCTGGAACACCATTTTTCATTGTTACTGCTTATTCACTGCCAATTTTTAATGGCGAGTACGGTAACAATTTCCGTCTGATATTGATTTCCTCTTGATGGAGTACAGGCGGGCTACAATTAACGAGTTATATTGTGTTCCCCTTCCAGCGAAAAAACCGGCGCTTAATGTCCCAATCTGTTAAACCGCATGGCCTCCGACTGCTACACTGCTTCAACACACCAACCCAGAAGGCAGGTCAACATGTCAGAGAATACTTATCAACCCGCGAAAGTATGGACGTGGGATAAATCCGCAGGCGGCGGCGCATTCGCCAATATCAACCGTCCCGTTTCTGGCCCGACTCACGACAAGACGTTGCCCGTCGGCAAGCATCCGCTACAGCTCTACTCCCTGGGAACGCCAAACGGCCAGAAAGTGACCATCATGCTGGAGGAGTTGCTGGCGCAGGGCGTGACGGGCGCAGAGTATGACGCCTGGCTGATTCGCATTGGCGACGGCGATCAGTTCTCCAGCGGTTTTGTCGATGTGAACCCAAACTCAAAAATCCCGGCGCTGCGCGACCACTCGCAGAACCCGCCGCTGCGTGTCTTTGAGTCCGGCGCAATCCTGCTCTACCTGGCGGAAAAATTTGGTTATTTCCTGCCGCAGGATCTCGCTAAACGTACCGAAACCCTGAACTGGTTATTCTGGCTCCAGGGGGCGGCGCCGTTCCTCGGCGGCGGCTTTGGTCACTTCTACAACTACGCGCCGGTGAAAATAGAGTACGCGATCAACCGTTTTACGATGGAAGCCAAGCGTCTGCTGGACGTGCTGGATAAGCAGCTGGCGCGTCATCCGTATGTGGCGGGCGATGAGTACACCATTGCCGATATGGCTGTCTGGCCGTGGTTTGGCAATGTCGTGCTCGGCAACGTGTATGACGCCGCAGAATTTCTGGATGCGGGAAGTTATAAGCACGTACAGCGCTGGGCGAAAGAGATTGCGGAACGCCCGGCGGTCAAACGCGGGCGCATTGTGAACCGCACCAACGGGCCGCTCAACGAGCAGCTTCATGAGCGTCACGACGCCAGCGACTTCGACACACAAACCGAAGATAAGCATCAGAGCTAAACCGTGACGCCGGATGAGATTTTAATGTCGCCATCAGGCGTTATATTGCCTGATGGCGCTCCGCTTATCAGGCCCACGGGTTTGTGATAGTCGGCGTTTAATTAAACCCATGTTGCACGAGAATCAGTCCTGCCGGAGTGGAAAGCAGAAATTCGGCAAGCGGTTTTCCGCGCGCCGTCAGACAGGCAAACGCATACTCAGCGATCGGATTATACGGTTCAGGAATATCAACCACGCGCAGAGTACTGATTTGCCGCAGTCTGGGGGCATAGCTGGCATAACCAATAAAAACATCCGTGTAATCGTGGTCGATTAACCATTGCGCCGCCAGCGCTCCGGCGGGAAGCGGCAAAGAATCCCGGCCGCCGACCAGCGCCACAGCACGCGAGCGGATCGCCTCGCCGTCGGCTCCCATTCGCGAAAAAAGCTGTTGCGTGTAATCACCGGAAGGATCGCAGCCCGGCGTTGATGTGCCAATTCGCAGATCCTCGCGCATCAGCAGCGACCGCCAGTCGTCGCCCTCCCGCATAACGTCAGCACGCACGGTCAGGCAGAGGCGATTCAGCGCAAAGGACGAAACCGACAGCGCCCGCCCGCTCGCCAGCAGCGCCTGCGGATGCGCCACATTAGCCGAGGCGAAAAAGTCGCACGGCTCACCGGCTTCAATCCGTTCACGCAGCAATCCCGCCGGGCCAAAATCACAGCGGATCGTCTCTGCCTGAAAACAGGCCATTAGCGGTTGCCAGACGGCACGCAGGCTGCCTGCGGCAAGGATTTTCATCAGTCAACGCCCTGATAGTCAGTGCGATAAAAACGCTGATACCAGTCATTGGCGACCTTGCGCATATCAATATCCTGGAATTTCTGCGGATAGAGTTTTTTCGCCATCCACAGCTCGCCAATGCCCATCGCTTCCGGCATCGGATAGCCCCAGGCCTTCGCGTAGTCCGGCATCAGATAGACGCGATGATTTTTCACCGCATCAATCACCTGCCACTGCGGGCTTTGCAGGATCTCATCCACCACTTTCGGATAGCGATCCTGAACAAAAATCACCTGCGGATTCCAGGCGATAACCTGTTCCATTGCGACCTGCTTAAAGCCTTTAATGGTCGATGCCGCCACGTTCAACGCCCCCGCGTGCGCCATCATCAGGCCAGTATATTTACCGGAGCCGTAAGTGGTCAGTTCCGGGTTCGCCATATAGGCGCGAACGCGTTGATCTTCCGGGATGTCTTTCAGGCGATCGCTCACCATCTTGCGCCCCTTATCCGTTGCGGCAATCAGCGCTTTTGCTTCGTCAGGTTTATTGACGATATCGCCGATCAGCGTGATCCCTTCACGCAGCCCTTGATCGTAAGCCTGCTCTTCATCCGTCATTGTCGGGTTCATTTTAGCCTGTTCGCCCGCCGCATCATGGCGCAGAGAAATCGCCACCACCGAAATGCCCAGGCTGCTGATTTTGTCGATCATTTCCTGCGGCGCATAGTTAGTGACAAACACCACCTGCGGATGCAGCGCGACCAGTTTTTCCGCATCAACGTGGGTTAAATCACCCAACGCGGCTTTCGTTGTCAGCTCCGGCGCCAGGCGGGCATAACCGTCGCCAAGCTGTTGTTTCCAGTTCGCCATCACGCCAACAATTTTGTCGGTGGCGTTCATCTGCACCAGCAAATTCAGCGTCTGATGCTGGAGTACCACCACGCGATCCACCGTATCCGGGACGGTAACCTGGCGACCAATCTGATCGGTAAACGTACGCTCGGCCTGAGCCATAAACGGCAGGGAAAAAAGCAACGCCAGCAGGGAGAGCTGGCGTAAGGATTTAAACATGAGAGATGTCCTCACAATCGATATATATATTAGTATACAACGATTGCAAGGCCGCTTGATAGATTGCCTTCAGGGATTATCAGGCGCTGGTAACGTCATACTCCATTCGGCGTAGCGCGTCTAATGTGGCTTTGGCTTCTTCTTCATCAATGATGCTCATGGCAAATCCCACATGCACCAGCACCCACTGCCCCACCAGCGTTGCAGGGCTGTCTTCGCAGATCAGGGCAATATTCACATCACGCTTGATGCCGCACACTTCAACCTGCGCAAGCTGGTGAATATCTTCACCAACGGACAGAACCTGCCCCGGGACTCCAATACACATAGTTAACCACCTGGACGTTATTCCACTTCAATACTTTTCACTTTCAGCGAGTCGCCGGTATCCACCCGCAGACGATCGCCCTGACAGTGTGGGCACTGCGCGTCATGCTGCGTGATTTCAACCGCCTGGCTGCAATCCCAGCACCACGCCTGAGCGGGTTTATAGTCGATGTGCAACGTACACCCCTGCGCGAGCGTACCCTGGCAAACGATATCAAAGCTGAAGCGCACGGCGCTCTCTTCAACGCACGAGAGCGCGCCAATTTCCAGCCATACGCCGGTGACTCGCGTCACGCCATGCTGTTCTGCCTGCTGCTGGATAATCTCAACCGCGCTCTGGCACAGGGACAGCTCATGCATGCTCGCCGCTCCGGCGTCCAAACAGCAGCGCACGACGCCCTGCCAGCTGCGGCGCATCGGGATCGCTGACCGGCAGCGACAGCAGCATCCGCGCGCAGTCGTCCGCCAGACGCATCCCTTCTTGCGCCGACATACCGTGGTTGAGCGGCGACATCAGCGAGCAGGAGAGGTATTGCGAAACCCCGTCCAGTTCGCCAACGGTAAAGGTCATCGCGCCATACGGCAGACGTAATCCGAGTTTTTCACTGACTTTGCGTACCGGCCAGAGCTGGTCGGGGCCGGGGAAAATCAGCGCGCTCAGCATCCACGGCGCGATCACGCTGCCCGTCCACTGCCCTTCAAACAGGGTGAAGTCAGAGACATACACCGGCATATTCGGGTGCAAAAACGAGAGATCGTGCATTGAGCGTCGGGCAATCTCTTCAAACGCCGCCTGAACCTGCATTCTCGGGGAGGACGGGAACCCTGAAATCTCCTCAGACATGCGCAGCCTCCCGTGGAATAGCCTCAACGCCTGACTCGCGCAGCGCGGCAAGAACCTGCGCCAGAGCAGGTTCAATCATCGCTTCAACCGTTGGCGTCAGGCCGATATGCGGCTCCAGCGATTCCGGGATCACGCCGACCAGCGTCAGCTTTTTCGGAAACTCGCCAGTGAAGCGCAGGGCCGACAGAACGTCGGCCAGGCCAAGCTGATGCGGTGAGATTTTGTTGGTGAACAGCGCAGGCACCTCATCATCACGCAGGATCATAAGGGTTCCCGGCGTGTTCTTTCTCGACACAATGGCGTCCGCGATGATCAGGTGATCTCTGTCCGCCATATCGCCGAGAAGCTCCATTCCCGCCGTGCCGCCATCAAGGATCTCCACGAAATCCGGCAGGATGTACCGCTGTTCTAACGCTTCAACGATACGCACCCCGATGGCTTCATCGGTCAGCAAAATATTGCCGACCCCTAACACTAAAATCCGCATTACAGAACCTTAACTGAGACGACTTCGTTCCCGTCAGCGTCCACTACGTGCACCGCGCACGCCATGCAAGGGTCGAAGGAGTGAATGGTACGCACCACTTCCAGCGGTTTTTCTGGATCGGCGATCGGCGTCCCCACCAGCGACTGCTCGTACGGCCCCACTTCATCGTTAAAGTTACGCGGACCGGAGTTCCAGGTGGACGGAACCACCGCCTGGTAGTTGCTGATAATGCCGTCTTTAATAACCATCCAGTGAGAGAGCATACCGCGCGGCGCCTCAAGGAAGCCCACCCCTTTAAACTCACCCGTCGCCGGGATATCCGGTTTGACGAACGTGGTGTGGTCGCCTTTCCCGATATTGGCGATCAGCGCGCTGTACTGGTTTTGCAGAATACCCTGCAATTCGCAGCAGTGAACGGTGCGGCCAATAATACGCCCCAGCGTGGAGTGCAGTTGCGCTACTTCCAGCGTTTTACCGGTCAGTTTCTGGTAGATCGCGATGATTTCATTCAGTTTGGCCTTCGTGGACTCGCGTCCCGCCGCCAGTTTAACCAGCATATTGGCCAGCGGCCCCACTTCAACGGTTTTGCCGTAAAAGGTCGGGGACTTAACCCACGAGTATTTACCGTCATCAGACCAACCGGTGTATTCCGGGACGGTAGTCCCTTCCCACGGTTCCTGCGGCGCTTCGTCTTTGTACCAGGCGTGCTTCGCGCTCTCCTGAATCCCTTTAATCAGGTATTCATCGGAATGCGAGGCGATCGGGCGATACGTCGACAGATCCGCATTCTGGATATAGCCGCCAGGGAACAGGAAGCTGCCGTTTTTACCGTCGGTCGGAAATTCCGGCGCGCTCAGATAGTTAACCGCGCCTTTTCCGCGCTCCAGCCATTCTGGATAGAACGCCGCGATTACCGCCGTATCCACCTTGTAAACCTGCTCAACAAAGTCGCTCAGCTTGTCGATGAAGGACTTGATGTACATCAGGCGTTCAAGGTTCAGCACGCCGAGACCGTCGAGGTTGATCGGGTTCGCCACCCCGCCCACCGCCAGGTTCTGGATGTGCGGCGTTTTACCGCCCAGCAGCGCCACCACGCGGTTGGCGTCACGCTGGCATTCCAGCGCTTGCAGATAGTGCGCGACCGCAATCAGGTTCACTTCCGGCGGCAGTTTCATCGCCGGGTGTCCCCAGTAGCCGTTAGCGAAAATCCCTAACTGGCCGCTGGCAACGAGGTCTTTGATCTTGTTCTGCACCTTCGTGAACTCTTCCGCGCTATTCAGGTGCCAGCTCGACACGCCGTTCAACAGCGCCGACGCTTTCGCCGGATCGGCTTTCAGCGCAGAGGTGATATCCACCCAGTCCAGCGCAGAAAGCTGGTAGAAGTGCACAATATGGTCATGGGTAGTATGCGCCGCCAGAATGATGTTACGGATGTACTGCGCATTGACCGGAACGTCAATCTTCAGCGCGCTCTCCGCCGCACGAACGGAAGAGATCGCGTGGGTCGTGGTACATACGCCACAGATACGCTGCACAATCATCCAGGCATCGCGCGGATCGCGATTCTTCACGATCTCTTCCATGCCGCGCCACATGGTGCCGGATGCCCATGCTTTTGACACCACACCGTTTTCGATTTCGCAGTCGATGCGTAAATGACCCTCAATACGGGTTACCGGATCAATAGTAATTCTCTGGCTCATGCTTTGCTCGCCTCATGACGATTGTGATCGTTTTGTTTTAATGGAGGAAGTATCGGCAGTAGACGAATGAGTAAGATGTATGCACAAATCTCAATAGCCACAAAACCAATAGAAATCAGCAGTTCTTCCCAGGTGGGGAAGTAGTGGTAGCCGCCGCCGGGATTGAACGCCACCAGCGAGTAGGACATACGCCACGTTGCGCAGCCCAGCAGCATACTGAGGGCGGACAGATACAACATCCGCGAGTCGCCGCGCAGTTTCGGCAGACGGAGCACCACCAGCGGGAAGACCATCAGCAGGACTTCAACCCAGAACAGCAAGGAGTAGTAGTCACCGGCAAACGCATAAGAGAGCTTGTCGCGGTAAATCAGTTCACCAAAACGGCACACGAGGAACAGCGCGATGAAAACGCTGATAGTACCGGTCAGCTTGATAAACAAACTTTTCTCATCCGGGCCGTTGCCTTTTAAGCCGCTCTGCACCAGAGAGCCTTCAAAAATAACGATGGAGAAACCCATGATGAAAGCGGTGAACAATGAGAACAACGGTAGCATTTCATAGCTCTGCCACAGCGGATGTACTTTAATACCGGCGGCAATCATCAACGATCCCATTGACGACTGGTGCATGGTCGGCAGCAACGCCCCGAGGGCGATAACAAAGAACATCACTTTGTTCAGACGCTTCAGCGAGACTTTCCAGCCCAGGCGTTCAAACAGCGCGGGGGCGAACTCCAGCGCCATCACGCCGATGTAGATGGTCATACAGACCGCCGTTTCAAACAGCACCGAGTTCACATTGAAGTGCCCTGGGATGTAGAAATACGGCAGGTTCCAGTAACGACCAACGTCAATGGTGATCGACAGCCCGCCCAAAGAGTAACCGAACAGGCTTGCCAGCAGCGCCGGGCGCACCAGTGGATGGTATTGCCCCCGGTTGAAGACATACACCGCCCACGCCAGCGCCCAACCGCCGCACGCGAAGCCGGTGCCGATCAGCAGGTCAAAAGCGATCCACACGCCCCAGGGGAAGCCGCCGTTCAGATCGGAGACCGATCCCAGCCCGAAGACCAGACGTTTCACAATGAGAAGCATGCACAGGACGACAAGCGGCCCGAAGATGATGATCGGTTTACTGATTATTTTCCCGCCCAGCGGTTTAGGATCATGACTCATGATCGTCTCCTCCGTCGTGATGCTCGTTTTTCGTATTACGACGAACCATCACGGTTAAGCCCGCCAGCACAGCCAGTGGCAGCATCATGCCTTTATACAGGGTGTGTTGAATGTGTTCAGAACGCGCGCCAGTTGACAGATCGGCCAGTTGAGGGAGATCCAGATTCTGGTAAGGAACGCCGGTCAGCACCAGCACCTGCGTGCCGCCGCCTTCTTTTTCACCGTACAGATGCGGGTAATACTTCGGTACGGTATGCAGATACGTATCGCCAGTCTGCAACGTCTGGCGCGGATAGTGGTATTCGCTGCCAGGCTTCAGCGCCAGGCGTTTTTGCGCCTCCGCCATTAGCTCTTCTCGCGTACCAAAAATCACCGCGCCCGCCGGACATACCTCAACGCACCCCGGCAGACCGCCTTTGTCCAGGCGTTCAACGCCCTTCTGGTTGCACAGTTCACACTTGTGCAGCGCGCCAAACGGGTTGTTGTAGTCGTATTTCGGCACGTTGTACGGGCAGGCGACCATGCAGTAGCGACAGCCGGTACAGACGTCTTTGTTGTAATGAACGATGCCGGTTTTCGGGTCTTTCTTCAGCGCGGATACCGGGCAAACGGAGACGCAGTTAGGGTCAACGCAGTGCATACACTGTTTCTTAATGTACGCGTAGCCGTTCTCTGTCTGATCTTTATTGACGCCACTTCCACTATGCCACACCTGAATGATGTTATTGGTGTAAGGCGACAGCTTGTCGTTATTCGACCAGGTTTGCGCCCCTTCCGGGTTACGCGCCGGGAAGTTGATATCCTGGCATTTGGTCACACACGCCTGACAGCCCACGCACAGCGTCGAGTCATACAGCATCCCCAGGGAACCCGGGATAGGCGGACGGTTTTCCGCAGCCGCATGGCTGATGGACGGCGACGCGCCCAGCAGCAATGCCCCGCCAGAGGCTGCTTTAATAAAGTTACGTCTGTTCACGGTTATTCTCCCCGTGAGTCAGCGTTATCTTTCTTCTGCTGACGCCCCAGTTCACGTACCGCCATCACACTGACACCGGCAACCAACCCAACCACGCCGCCAAGCAGCCCGACGGCGCCAGCGGAAATGTGGCCGCCCTCTTTCAGGTTGACATCCGGCTTCTCGGAACGCGGGGTTTGATTTTCCACATGGGCGAGTTGGTGGATGCCTTTATGAAAGCCAACGCCTTCCTCGTTACAGCCGTAGCAGGGGTGTCCAATCGCCACCGGCCATACGCCGCCGACATCGCAGAACTGCAACGTCGAACAGTTGCCGTAGGTTTCAGGCCCTTTACAGCCCAGATGGTAGAGGCACCAGCCTTCACGGTGGCCTTCATCGCCGAACTCTTTGGCGAAGCGACCGGCGTCAAAATGCGGGCGGCGTTCGCAGTGTTCGTGAATCAGACGACCATAGGCGAAGGTTGGACGGTTTTTGGCATCCAGCTTCGGCGGTTTACCGTAAGTGATGATGTGGGCAACCGTTGCCAGGAAGTTATGCGGGTTCGGCGGGCAGCCCGGGATATTGATAACGGTTTTGCCCGGCAGGACTTCCTGCAACCCGACGGCGCCGGTCGGGTTCACGCCAGCGGCAGCGACGCCGCCCCACGCGGAACAGGAGCCGATCGCGATAATCGCCGCCGCGCCTTCCGCCGCCTTGCGGATGTGATCCACAATCGGCTCGCCGGCAACCATGCAGTAAATACCGTTATCTTTTAATGGGATGGAACCATCGACAACCAACACATACTGCCCTTTATACTTCTCCAGAGCGTTATGCTTGTTCTCTTCAACCTGATGGCCGAAGGCGGCGGAGAGAACCTCGTGGTACTCCAGAGAGATCGTTTCCAGAACGAGGTTTTCTACCGTTGGGTGGGTCGCGCGAAGGAGCGATTCGGTACATCCCGTACATTCCTGAGCGCCGATCCAGACGACGGGTGGGCGCTGCGGACGGGAAACCGATTCGGCCATTTCTGCGGCGGCTTTGCTACTGAGCCCCATGGTTGCGGCCAGTGCTGCACAAAGCTTCATGAAATCACGACGATTAACGCCGTGAGAAGTGATGAGAGTATTATCTCCAGTCATTTTATTGTTATTCCGTTGCAAAGACCTGGCTCTATTTTGCACCGTTCACAAATAACTTATTGCGATCGGCGCGCCATTTACCACACTTTCTTTATGGTTATTGAACCATGATACTTTGACGGAACAACAAAACGAAGGAGTAAGACAATAGTGTAATTAATTAAACCGGGGTAATACCCCCTTCGGATCAATTTTCGAGACGATAACCCGCCATAAAGAACCGGATAGTCGTATTCGATTGATTCTCCCGAAAGAAGTCCATCACCATATCTTTGTCCAGGCCATAACGGCGCGTCAGAATCCCCGCTTCCCAGGCGCTTAATTGTCGATCGCCGGTTTTTTCAAACATGCGATGCGAAAATCCTAATACGAATCCGCGCTTATAATCAGAACAAAAACCCGCCACGTTACGCGCGCTATCGGCACACGTTGCGTTTAATCCGGCCATCAGGCCCTTACCAAAATGATTGTCCATGATACCTCCAATCGCTATATAACAAATTATATAGCGATTTTTTAAGCGAACGCCAGAGGTATCACATACTTTTTTTTACCGGATCAGAAGGCGACCCATTCATCGCCTGACTTCGCGGCAGACGCCCCGCGCGGACTGGCTGGAGGGACCGTTTTCGCCGGGCTGATTTGCGCGTCATTATGAGAAAGGCGGAACTGTTGCACAGAGCGTTGCAGCTCTTCCGTTTGCCGTTCCAGCGCCGCCGCTGCCGCAGAAACCTGCTCCACCAGCGCGGCGTTTTGTTGGGTCACGCTGTCCATCTGGGTTATCGCCACGCCAACCTGAGAGATCCCTTTGCTTTGTTCTTCGGAAGCGGCGGCGATCTGCTTCATGATGGTGGTGACTTCGGTTACTCCGCGCAGAATGGCCTCCATCGTCGCGCCCGTCTCCTGCACCAGCTGCGCGCCCTGCTCGACGCGACGCACGGATTCAGCGATCAGCGTTTCAATCTCTTTGGCGGCCCCGGCGCTACGGCTGGCCAGATTACGCACTTCACCGGCGACGACCGCAAACCCACGCCCTTGTTCACCGGCTCTGGCGGCTTCAACGGCGGCGTTCAGCGCCAGAATATTGGTCTGGAAGGCAATACTGTTGATGACATTCGTAATTTCGGCGATCTGTCTGGAGCTGGCTGAAATACCGTCCATCGTCTCGACCACCTCAGAAACCAGCGTGCCGCCTTTTCCGGCCGTCGCGGAAGCGGCATCAGCAAGCTGACTGGCCTGGCGCGCATTATCCGCATTCAATTTCACCGTCGCGGTGAGCTGTTCCATGCTTGCAGCGGTCTCTTCCAGCGCCGCCGCCTGCTCTTCCGTACGGGAAGAGAGATCGTTGTTGCCGCTGGAGATCTCTGTCGCGCCGCGCCAGATATTGTCACTGCCTGAACGAATCGAACTGACCGCTTCTCGCAGGCTATCCTGCATCGCGCTCAGTAGCGGCACCAGGCGACCGACACAGTTACGGCCAAACTCTTCAATCGGCTGGCTCAGATCGCCTTGCGCAATCTGGCGGAACTGTTGGCGAATGCGCGCCAGCGGTTTCACTAACATCGTGACCAGGTAACGGTCGGTAAAGAAAAGAATCACAATTCCCAGAATAACGGCGGTGATAATCAGGGTACGGATAATTGACGTTTTGCCGTCCACCATCACGCGGGTGCTGTCCAGCATCGTGCCGGCCGCGCTGTTAAAACGTTCTGCGCTGGCGCCGAAGGCGCGGCTCAGGGCGGGGGTGACATTATTCGCCTGTTCTGCAAATTCGGTGAGCGTACCCTGCTGCGCCAGTTGCATCTGCGGCGCGACGCCCTTATCAAGCAACGCCTGCCAGTTTGCCAATACCGCAGCGGCGATCTCCGGGTCCATCGGCCCTGGAGAGAGCGTTTTCATCTCTTCCAGCTTTTTGCTCATATTGTCCAGCGCCTGCTGTACTGGTACAAAATCGGGCGTACCGCCGCCGATTTTAACGTCCATCGCACGGCTTAAACGCGTGACAAAACGAAAATACTGATCGTTCCCCTGACTTAGCACCGTCATCTGACGCACAATATGACGATCGATATCATTTCCTTCCGCCACTTTAGATAATGCATGGACGCTGAATAAACCAACGCCCGACCAAAGAAGACAGAAGAGCCCCAATATTGTCAGCATGACAATACGAATAGTGAAGTTTTGCAGCAAACGCATAAGAATTTCCTTGCCGTACTTGAGGGATTCGCCATCAGGCGACACTTATCCTCGTTATCGGCAGAGAATGCAGAATATATACTTTCTTTATTGTTTTTTTACTTAACTAAGTATACGAATCATCGTCAGCACGCTATTCCTGTGAATGCTTATAAAGCATAACGGCATTATTATGCCGCAAAGCAATATGCCGCACCTGAAATAATCGTTTGTTTTTCATTGTAAATATTTCTCAAACCAGGCCAGAGTGCGCGCCCAGGCCAGATCCGCTGCGGCCTTATCATAGCGGGGAGTCGAATCATTATGAAAACCATGATTCACCCCAGGATAGATATACGCTTCATAGACTTTATTATTCGCCTTCAGCGCCGTTTCGTAGGCAGGCCAGCCTTCATTAATTGAGGTATCTAACTCGGCGTAATGTAATAATAAAGGCGCATTAATTTTAGGTACATCTGACGCCGGAGCCTGACGACCATAAAAAGGAACGGCGCACGCCAGTTCTGGATAGGCCACCGCCGCCGCATTTGATACGCCGCCGCCATAGCAGAATCCCGTAATAGCCACTTTTCCGCTGGCCGCCGGATGGCGCTGCATAAACTCAATCGCGGCAAAGAAATCATTCATTAATTTTGTGGGATCAACCTGCTGCTGTAATTCCCGGCCCTTATCGTCATTACCGGGGTATCCGCCTACCGAGCTTAATCCATCAGGCGCCAGCGCAATATAACCCGCTTTCGCCACGCGTCGTGCGACATCCTCAATATAGGGATTCAGCCCCCTGTTCTCGTGTACGACCACGACCGCAGGCGTTTTACCCGTTGCCTTCGCCGGTTTCACCAGATAGCCGCGCACCTCGCCATGCCCGTTCGGTGACGGATACGTAATGTATTCCGGCAAAATGTCCGGGTCGGTAAATTCCACCTGCACCGCCAGCGCGTAATTCGGCTTCAGGAGATTAAACAGCGCAAGCGCGGTCACGCCGCCGACGGCATACTTTGCCGCGAGGTTAAGAAACTCGCGTTTAGAGATTTTTCCATGTGCATAGTAGTCATAGTAATCGAGCAACTCCTGCGGAAAGTCTTTGGCAGTCAGACGCGGCATAGTTTCACTCCTGAGTTGATGTTTTTTTAAGCAAAGCATAACGACGTGTTTTTGCCCAATTTTTCGCATCAATGTGACCTGACGAACGGGATAAACCCCGCTGAGCCGCTAGAATAGAAACGTTGTTTTGAAATTCACTTTCTCTAAGGAGATGACATGGCCTGGTTAGCCAACCCCGAACGTTATGAGCAGATGCTTTATCGCTACTGCGGTAAAAGCGGTTTGCGTTTACCCGCGCTATCGCTGGGTTTGTGGCACAGTTTCGGCCACGTTCAGGCGCTGGATTCACAGCGTGCGCTGCTGCGTAAAGCCTTTGATTCAGGCATCACCCATTTTGATTTAGCCAATAACTACGGCCCGCCGCCGGGAAGCGCAGAAGAGAACTTTGGCCGTTTGCTGCGGGAAGATTTTGCGCCGTATCGCGATGAGCTGATCGTTTCCACCAAAGCGGGTTATGACATGTGGCCTGGGCCATACGGCTCCGGCGGGTCGCGTAAGTACCTGCTCGCCAGCCTCGATCAGAGCCTGAAGCGGATGGGGCTGGACTATGTCGATATCTTCTATTCCCACCGTGTCGATGAAAACACGCCGATGGAAGAGACCGCATCCGCGCTGGCGCAGGCGGTACAAAGCGGTAAGGCGCTTTACGTCGGCATCTCCTCCTATTCGCCTGAGCGAACTCAACGAATGGCGGAACTGCTGCGCGAATGGAAAATCCCGCTGCTGATTCATCAGCCGTCCTACAACCTGCTCAACCGCTGGGTGGATAAAAGCGGCCTGCTGGATACGCTGGCGGCCAACGGCATGGGTTGCATTGCGTTCACACCGCTGGCTCAGGGATTGTTAACCGGAAAATACCTAAACGGTATACCGGAAGGTTCACGTATGCAGCGTGAAGGGAAAAAAGTTCGCGGTCTGACGGAGAATATGCTGACGGAAGCGAATCTGAACAGCCTGCGTTTACTCAATGAGATGGCGCAACGTCGCGGCCAGTCAATGGCGCAGATGGCGCTTAGCTGGCTGTTGAAAGATAATCGCGTAACGTCGGTGCTGATCGGCGCCAGTCGACCAGAGCAGCTGGAAGAAAATGTGCAGGCGTTGTCGAACCTGACATTCAGCGCTGACGAGTTAGCGCAAATCGATAAACATGTCGCGGACGGCGAGCTGAACCTCTGGCAAGCCTCATCGGATAAATAACGCTTTCGGGCACGCGCGCCGGGTGGCGGTTTCGCCTTACCCGGCCAACGTCAGGCGCGTTTATTAAACCTCTTCCGGTTTGATTAGCGGCCGCTGATATTCAGGCCACACCAGAGCAACCAGGGAGGGATACGCCTCCAGGCTAAATTCCCGGAAACATTGCCGCAAGTTAAGTACATCCAGATCGGAATGCGGAACCTTTTCCCCGTTCAGACAACGCTTTTTAATGTTGTCATAATATTTATAGACCGCAGAGTTGAGATCGCTGCAACGGCGCTGCGCATCAAATAACCCCGGCGTGCCGTTTAGCTCCGCCATCGTCATCCGCTTTATCGTTGCGTGAAGAAAATCAATATATTCGTGATTGACTCGCCAGTACCATACCGGTGTAATAGTATTCATGAGCGACGAAAAATGATCTTCGCCCTCCTCTTTGGACAAGGGTTCCGCTTGATTTACTGGATTAGACGCCTCAGCAGAGCGCTGTTTATTAAATTCGTGCATCAAGAAAAGCACGCCGCCAGTGAGTAATAGCAGAGTGATAATAGAATAAAAAATGCTGTTCATATGCCGACTCCATTTTTTTTGATTTTAAAATTACACCATGCTATTGTCAACGAGACCTGCCTTATAAAAAACAATATACTATTGATAGTAAAGGACATTCCAACATGCTTCCCGAGCATCTTGTGCCGACTCGTTTTCATTTATCTGCCTCGCCAGGCGATGCTGAGACCGTAGAAAATAGTGAAAATTTGACTCAGGGAAAGAAAACGCTGAGCGATTACGAGCCAGATATTTTAATTAGCGCCACACCGACTGGTCAATCTAAAAACATGTTACTTGAAGAACGTGACCGTCATTTAAAAGACCGGCTTTATCGCGTAGCTAAAATTGAGACGTTTGCTCGTCTTATTAATAGCCTACAGGCGGAAGGCGATGTTGATGCTCAGGCATTAAGTAAAATTCTGGCAGATGCCACAACAAAAATAAACGATCACGGCAATGAAATTTGGCTTAATCTCATAACCAGAGAGAAAAACTCTCCCGTTTTTTATTCTCTGGAAGAGAAATAATATGAAAGACGTTGAAGATAATAATGTTTATTTAGCTTTAGATAATAATAAAAGCGATGAATTTATCTTAAAGCAAAATCTTAAAGCGCTTATCGCCAATAAAAACGCGACCCTCGAACAGGTGGCGCAGGAGATCGTGTCGATTCCCGCCGCGTTAGTACGGCTGAAATGGCAAAATCGCCGTGAAATCTATGCGCTCCAGGTCAAAGAAGAGATCTACGGTTCGGTTATCAATACGATTATTGAGCAACATCCCGAGATGCGGGACAAAATCATGGCGCGCCTGGAGAGCACATATCAGCACTTACTGGCGCGAGAAACGGCGACCCTGCGCCTGACCCGTAAGCTATCCGATGGCGATTACCGAACGACCAATATCACCACCGTCGCGCTGAATGAAAAACGGTTCTCCACGACGAAGTAATCTGGCGAGTCAGCGATACCGCATCATGCAGGCCTGGTAAGCGCAGCGCCATCAGGCAATAAAAAAGCCGGGTACGGCTTGCGCCCTACCCGGCCTGTCTGTCTGCCCATCAGCAACAACGATTACTTCGCTTTCGCGACCTCTTCACCCACGAGACCAATTTTCAGGTAACCCGCCTGGTGCAGCGTATCCATCACTTTCATCATTGTTTCATAATCAACGGTTTTATCCGCACGGAAGAAGATCGTCGTGTCTTTCTTCCCTTCGGTTAACGCGTTCAGCTCGCCGATCATGGTTTCATCCGTTACCTGATCGTTGCCGATAAACATGCTGTTGTCGGCCTTCACGGACAGATAAACCGGTTTTTCCGGGCGCGGCTGCGGGGTGCTGGTGGACGCAGGAAGATTCACCTTCACGTCCACCGTTGCCAGCGGCGCGGCCACCATAAAGATAATCAGCAGAACCAGCATGACGTCGATAAACGGCGTCACGTTGATTTCATGCATTTCACCGTTATCGTCCAGATTTTCATTAAGACGCATTGCCATGGAACATTATCCTACACGTAATTTCTGCGCGGTACGTACCGGCTGAGCGGAAGCGCTCGCGTTCAGATCCAGATCGCGGCTTTGCAGCAACAGAATCTGTGCCGCCACGTCGCCCAGCGTCGCTTTGTAGCTGCCGATCTGACGTGCGAAAATGTTGTAAATCACAACCGCAGGAATTGCCGCGACCAGGCCGATCGCCGTAGCCAGCAACGCTTCCGCGATACCCGGCGCGACAACCGCGAGGTTGGTGGTCTGGGTTTGCGCGATGCCGATGAAGCTGTTCATGATACCCCATACCGTACCAAACAGACCGACAAACGGAGAGATGGCGCCGATGGTCGCCAGGTAGCCATTACCGCGTCCCATATGACGGCCAACCGCCGCTACGCGACGCTCCAGGCGGAACCCGGTACGCTCTTTAATACCTTCATTGTCTTCACTGCCTTCCGACAGTTCCAGCTCGTTCTGCGCTTCATAGAGCAACTGTGAGCTTAAACTTTTTGCCGCGAATGCGGAGGCAATATTGCTGGCCTGGTCTAAAGAACGCGCTTCAGCCAGCTGCTGTTGTTCACGCTTGAGCCGACGCTTCTGCGTAAAGAACTCAAGACTCTTACTGAAGAAGATAGCCCAGGTGACTACTGACGCCAGAATCAGACCAATCATCACGCACTTAACCACGATGTCGGCGTGCTGATACATACCCCAGACGGAGAGATCCGTCTGCATCAAATTATTACCCACTCTGTATCTCCAGGACGCAAATCACAAATTCTGAGCGTAATAATATCAAAACGACGTCGAATTGATAGTCGTTCTCATTACTATTTACATAGTGCCGCACCTTTGGTTTCTTTTCCTTGCGCTTACGCAGTAAAAAAGTCACCAGATGTCATTTTGAGAAAATTTTCTGCTTTATGCCGATTCTTCAGGATGCGTCACCCATCATTCATGATAGTTTAGACATCCAGACGTATAAAAATGGGTACTCCAACATGGCAGAAAAACATCTTGAAACCAAACTGGTGAGCGCAGGACGCAGCAAAAAATACACGCTGGGATCGGTGAACAGCGTCATTCAGCGCGCCTCCTCGCTGGTATTTGACACCGTAGAAGCCAAAAAGCACGCCACCCGCAACCGCGCCAATGGCGAACTTTTCTATGGACGTCGCGGAACGCTAACCCATTTTTCGCTACAGGAAGCCATGTGCGAACTGGAAGGCGGCGCCGGATGCGCGCTCTTCCCCTGCGGCGCGGCGGCTGTCGCCAACACGATTCTGGCCTTTGTGGAACAGGGCGATCACGTCCTGATGACCAACACCGCTTACGAACCCAGTCAGGATTTTTGCACCAAAGTTCTCGCCAGACTCGGCGTGACGACCGGCTGGTTTGATCCGCTGGTCGGCGCGGATATCGTGAAGCATATTCAGCCCAATACGAAAGTAGTGTTTCTCGAATCCCCTGGCTCCATCACGATGGAAGTGCATGACATCCCGGCGATTGTCGGCGCGGTAAGACGCGTTGCGCCAGACGCTGTCATTATGATTGATAACACCTGGGCGGCGGGCGTGCTGTTTAAGGCGCTGGATTTCGGGATCGATATCTCCATCCAGGCAGGAACGAAATACCTGATTGGTCACTCGGATGCGATGGTCGGCACAGCCGTGTCTAATGCGCGTTGTTGGGAGCAATTACGCGAAAACGCCTATCTGATGGGGCAAATGCTGGACGCGGATACCGCTTATATGACCAGCCGTGGGCTACGTACGCTGGGCGTGCGCTTACGCCAGCATCATGAAAGCAGCCTGAAAGTCGCCGAGTGGCTGGCGAATCACCCTCAGGTCGCCCGCGTTAATCATCCCGCCCTTCCTGGCAGCAAAGGCCACGAATTCTGGAAGCGCGATTTCACGGGCAGCAGCGGGTTGTTCTCGTTTGTGCTGAATAAAAGGCTGAGTAATGAGGCGCTTTCCGCTTATCTGGATAATTTCAGCTTGTTCAGCATGGCTTACTCCTGGGGCGGCTTTGAATCCTTAATTCTGCCTAACCAGCCGGAACATATCGCCGCCATTCGTCCCGAAGGCGACGTTGATTTCACCGGCACGCTGATCCGTTTGCACATCGGTTTAGAGAATGTTGACGATCTGATTGCAGATTTAGCCGCAGGATTCACGCGTATTGTGTAAAGTTTCCGGTCATGGACAGAATTGCAGACACTCCGGGCAGAAAAGTCTGCATTTGTTGCGTCCGGGATCAAGGCATCCCGGGCAATTCAGGAGTACAATAGCCCCATAAACGCGGTTCCACAGGAAAGTCCATGGCTGTCATTCAAGATATTATCGCTGCGCTCTGGCAACACGATTTTGCCGCGCTGGCGGACCCACACGTTGTTAGCGTTGTCTACTTTGTGATGTTTGCCACGCTATTTTTAGAAAATGGCCTGCTCCCGGCCTCTTTTTTACCCGGAGACAGCCTGCTCTTACTGGCAGGCGCGCTGGTTGCACAAGGTGTCATGGACTTTGTCCCCACTATCCTTATTCTGACGACAGCCGCCAGTCTCGGCTGCTGGCTGAGCTATATTCAGGGGCGCTGGCTGGGAAATACGCAAACGGTGAAAGGCTGGCTGGCGCAGCTTCCCGTTAAATACCATCAGCGCGCGACCTGTATGTTCGACCGGCACGGCCTGCTGGCGCTGCTTGCCGGACGCTTTCTGGCGTTTGTGCGCACCCTGCTGCCCACAATGGCGGGGATTTCAGGGCTGTCCAGTCGCCGGTTTCAGTTTTTTAACTGGCTGAGCGGGCTGCTGTGGGTCGGCGTGGTGACCAGTTTCGGCTACGCGCTCAGCATGATCCCATTCGTGAAACGTCATGAAGATCAGGTGATGACGTTTTTGATGATCCTGCCGATTGCCCTGCTGGCCGCCGGTTTGATCGGCACATTATTCGTCGTGATCAAGAAGAAGTATTGCAGCGCCTGATTTGCTGATTGCCGGATGGCGCTCACGCTTATCCGGCTTACACATGATTAGCTTCCCTGCATCATTCTCATTCGTGCCGCATCCTCCCCCGGCGTTACGCCAAAATAGCGTTTGAACTCCCGACTGAACTGCGACGCGCTCTCGTAGCCAACGCGCATCGCAGCGGCGCTGGCTTTCATCCCGTCGTGAATGATCATCATCCGCGCTTTATGCAGACGATAGGTTTTCAGGTACTGCAACGGCGAGGTACTGGTAACGGATTTAAAATTATGATGGAACGCCGAGACGCTCATGTTGGCTTCCGCCGCCAGTTGCTCAACGTTCAGGTTCTCGGTGTATTTGGTTTCAATCCGCTTCAGCACCCGGCTAATCAGGCTGAAATGGGTCTGGCGGCTGACCAGCGCCAGCAGCGCGCCGCCACGCGGCCCCATCAGAACGTGATACAGAATTTCGCGAATAATCTGTTTCCCCAGAATACGCGCATCCAGCGGCCTTTCCATCACATCTAACAGGCGTTCCGCCGCACAAAGAATGTCATCCGACAGCGTGGCGGAGTTAATCCCGCTTGCCGCCATCGACGGTTGAAACAGATCGTCCTCACCAATGTCCATCAGCAACTCCTGCAATTGCAGGATATCAACATTCAGACGAATCCCCGCGAGCGGTACTTCCGGCGTCGCATAAGTTTCACATTCAAAGGGTAAAGGTACTGTCAGCAGCAGATATTCATTGGCATCGTACTGAAATACGCGTTCATTGATATAACCGATCTTATGCCCCGAAAAGAGAAATATGATGCCAGGCTGATACATCACAGGCGTGCGCAACCCCGGCTCCGTGCCGTAGAGCAGACGCACGTCGGGCAGGCAGTCATTCAGGTTATTTTGATTGTTTATCAGCTGTTTAATTTTATCTGTCAGCAACAGGCAGATGGCTTCACGGTTCATGGCGCGCTTTTTTCTCATCGGTTTACGACGCTTTGATTGTGCGCAAATTTATCTTTTTTCTCCAGCGCTCTGGAGAAATGGGCAAGACATTGGCAGAAATGAGCATTGAGAGGAAGGCGGCTGGCGACCACAATGTTCACCATCAGGCAGACATTCGCCTGCCCACTTTTTTACCCACATAAGGGAACGAGCAATGAACAACTTTAATCTGCATACCCCAACCCGCATTCTGTTTGGTAAAGGCGCGATTGCCGATCTGCGCGATCAAATCCCTCAGGGCGCCCGCGTATTGATCACCTACGGCGGCGGCAGCGTGAAAAAGACCGGCGTACTGGATCAGGTACATGACGCGCTGAAAGGTCTGGACGTGCTGGAATTTGGCGGCATCGAGCCAAACCCGTCTTATGAAACGCTGATGAACGCCGTCAACATTGTACGTGATGAGAAAGTGACGTTCCTGCTGGCGGTCGGCGGCGGTTCCGTGCTGGATGGCACTAAATTTATCGCGGCGGCGGCGCAATATGACGAAGGCGTGGACCCGTGGCGCATTCTGGAAACTCGCGGCAACGACGTGAAAAGCGCCGTACCGATGGGATCGGTGCTGACGTTGCCGGCAACGGGTTCAGAATCTAACTCCGGGGCGGTAATTTCCCGTAAAACCACCGGCGATAAGCTGGCCTTTATGACGCCGTTCGTCCAACCCGTGTTTGCGGTGCTCGATCCGGTTTATACCTACACCCTGCCGCCGCGTCAGGTTGCTAATGGCGTTGTGGATGCATTCGTTCACACCGTTGAGCAGTATGTCACTTATCCGGTTGACGGAAAAATTCAGGATCGCTTTGCCGAAGGTATCCTGCTGACGCTTGTCGAAGAAGGCCCGAAAGCGCTGAAAGAGCCGGAAAACTACGATGTCCGCGCCAACGTAATGTGGGCGGCCACTCAGGCGCTGAACGGTCTGATCGGCGCGGGCGTCCCGCAGGACTGGGCAACGCATATGCTGGGTCATGAGCTGACGGCGATGCACGGCCTTGATCACGCGCAGACGCTGGCTATCGTCCTGCCTGCGCTGTGGAATGAAAAACGCGATACCAAACGCGCCAAACTGTTGCAGTACGCAGAGCGAGTCTGGAATATCACCGACGGTTCCGACGATGCGCGTATTGATGCCGCCATCGCCGCCACCCGCCGCTTCTTTGAGCAAATGGGCGTACCGACTCGCCTGTCTGATTACGGTCTGGACGGCAGTTCCATTCCGGCATTGCTGGCAAAACTGGAAGCGCACGGCGGCACAAATCTGGGTGAACATCAGGACATTACGCTTGATGTCAGCCGTCGGATTTACGAAGCGGCTCGCTAAGGTTTTTTCGCCTCTGGCTTTCGTTTTTGGACATTTCGTCCAGACTTAAGTCACACAACCTCACCGGAGTTTGCTCCGGTGAGATCGCATAAAGGAGGAACGCATGGCTAATCCAACCGTTATCAAGCTACAGGATGGCAACGTAATGCCACAACTGGGCCTGGGAGTCTGGAAGGCAAGCAACGAGGAAGCAATTTCCGCCATTCATAAGGCGCTGGAAGTGGGATATCGCTCCATTGATACCGCTGCGGCGTACAAGAATGAAGAAGGCGTCGGAAAAGCGTTAAAAGATGCCGGTATCGACCGGGAAGAGCTGTTTATTACCACCAAACTGTGGAATGACGATCAGAAACGCCCTCGAGAAGCCTTGCAGGAAAGCCTGGATAAGCTCCAGTTGGATCACCTCGATCTCTATCTGATGCACTGGCCCGTTCCGGCTATCGACCATTATGTTGACGCCTGGGAAGGGATGATTGAACTGCAAAGAGAGGGGCTGGTGAAAAGCATCGGCGTGTGTAACTTCCAGGTAAACCACCTCCAGCGTCTGATCGATGAAACCGGCGTTACACCGGTGATCAACCAGATCGAATTGCATCCGCTGATGCAACAGCGTCAGCTGCATGCCTGGAATGCGACGCACAAGATCCAGACCGAGTCCTGGAGCCCGCTGGCGCAAGGCGGCGCAGGCGTTTTCGATCAGAAAATCATTCGCGATCTGGCGGATAAGTACGGTAAATCTCCGGCGCAAATTGTGATCCGCTGGCATCTGGATAACGGGCTGGTGGTGATCCCTAAATCCGTCACCCCTTCACGTATTGCGGAAAACTTCGACGTCTGGGATTTCCGTCTCGACAAAGACGAATTAAGCGAAGTGGCCAAACTTGACCAGGGTAAACGCCTGGGGCCGGACCCGGATCAGTTCGGCGGCTAACCTTCCTTTCCGGCCCGACATTTCTGTCGGGCTTTTTGACTACCAGGCGGGTTTGGTAGAAAGTGTTGAGTCGGTACGACGCGAATTGTGAACTCAGCAACGGAGAAAAGGAATGAGCTGTATTTTTTGCCAAATCGTTGAGGGTAAAGCCCCCTGCCATAAGATCTGGGAAGACGAGCATCATCTGGCCTTCCTCTCCATCTTCCCGAACACCGACGGTTTTACGGTGGTGATCCCGAAGAAGCATTATCCCAGCTATGCGTTCGACTTGCCGCCGCAGGCGCTGGCCGATCTGATGCTTGCCACCCAAAAAGTGGCGAAAAAGCTGGATAACGCCTTCCCGGATGTGGGACGTACGGGAATGTTTTTTGAAGGATTTGGCGTGGATCATGTGCACAGCAAGCTCAGCCCGATGCACGGCACCGCTAACCTGAGCGAATGGAAGCCTATTGAATCGCGGCAGGCGAAATTCTTTGAACAGTACGAAGGCTATTTGTCATCGCATGACCACGAGCGGGCGGATGACGAAAAACTGGCAGCGCTGGCCGCCAGAATTCGTGAAGCGAACGCGTAATCCGTCCGTTTGCCGGATAGCGGTGCAGGCACCTTATCCGGCAAACAGCTAACGGGTTTAACGTCCGGCTACCTTGCTGCGTTTTTTATTGCCCGCAGGCGTCTGACGCTGATGCGCCACTGGCGTATGCTTAGTCAACGCCGGGCGCGTGTTGCGGTTCTGACGACGGGCTTCACGCATCTCGTCCAGCGTAGGCGCCGGAACCAGACACTCGCGACGACTGCCAATCAGATGCTTTTTCCCCATCTCTTCCAGCGCCTGGCGAATCAGCGGCCAGTTCGCCGGATCGTGGTAACGCAGCAGCGCTTTATGCAGACGACGCTGTTTGTCGCCTCTCGGCACCACCACGTCTTCACTCTTATAGCCAATTTTACCCAGCGGGTTTTTCCCGGTGTAATACATGGTCGTTGAGTTCGCCAGCGGCGACGGATAGAAGTTCTGCACCTGATCCAGACGGAAGCGATGGCGTTTCAACCACAGCGCCAGATTCACCATATCTTCGTCCCGCGTACCGGGGTGCGCAGAGATAAAATACGGGATCAGGTACTGCTCTTTCCCGGCCTGTTTTGAGTAAAGGTCGAACAGTTCTTTGAAGCGATCATAGCTGCCCATGCCCGGCTTCATCATCTTCGACAGCGGCCCTTCTTCGGTATGCTCCGGCGCAATCTTCAGATAGCCGCCCACATGATGGCTCGCCAGCTCTTTGATATAACGCGGATCTTCAACGGCAATGTCGTAACGCACGCCGGAGGCGATCAGGATCTTCTTGATGCCTTTCAGATCGCGGGCGCGGCGATAGAGGTTGATCGTCGGCTCATGGTTGGTATCCATATGCGAGCAGATATCCGGGTACACGCACGACAGGCGGCGGCAGGTTTGTTCCGCGCGCGGCGACTTACAGCGCAGCATATACATGTTGGCCGTCGGCCCGCCGAGATCGGAAATCACGCCGGTAAAGCCCGGTACGGTATCGCGGATCGCTTCGATCTCATTGATGATCGAATCTTCTGAACGGCTCTGAATAATGCGGCCTTCATGTTCGGTAATCGAGCAGAACGAGCAGCCGCCGAAACACCCGCGCATGATGTTAATCGAGAAGCGGATCATTTCGTAAGCCGGAATGCGGCTGTCACCGTATGACGGATGCGGCACGCGCTTATACGGCAGCGCAAAAACGCTGTCCATCTCTTCGGTAGAGAGCGGAATGGCGGGCGGGTTGATCCAGATATAGCGATCGCCATGCTTTTGCATCAGCGCACGCGCGCAGCCAGGGTTGGTTTCGTGATGCAGAATACGCGACGCGTGCGCATACAGCACCTTATCGCCCTTCACCTTCTCAAAGGACGGCAGCAGCACGTAGGTTTTCTCCCACGGCTTCGGACGCGGCGGCTGAACGGTCACGGCTTTGGCTTCCTGCTTTTTCGGCGCAACCGGTTTGTTATCCGCGCACGGCAGATCTTCGCCATACGGATGGGGGATCGGATCAATTTTCCCCGGCGTATCCAGACGCGTGGAATCAACCCCACTCCAGCCCGGCAGGGCTTCTTTAACAATAATCGCGGTGTTACGCACATCGCGGATCTGGCCGATCGGCTCCCCCATTGCCAGGCGGTGCGCAACTTCAACCAGCGGGCGCTCGCCGTTGCCGAACATCAGCATATCGGCTTTCGCATCCACCAGCACCGAGCGGCGTACGGTATCAGACCAGTAATCATAGTGCGCGGTACGACGCAGGCTGGCTTCAATACCGCCGAGGATCACCGGCACGTCTTTCCAGGCCTCTTTACAGCGCTGGGTATAGACCAGCGTCGCACGATCCGGGCGCTTGCCCGCCACGTTATCCGGCGTATAGGCGTCGTCATGGCGCAGTCGGCGATCGGCGGTATAACGGTTGATCATCGAGTCCATGTTGCCCGCTGTGACGCCGAAAAACAGATTCGGTTTCCCCAGACGCATAAAGTCATCTTTGCTGTTCCAGTCCGGCTGGGCAATGATGCCGACACGGAAACCCTGCGCTTCCAGCATACGACCGCAAATCGCCATCCCAAAGCTCGGATGATCGACATACGCATCACCGGTAACCAGAATAATGTCGCAGCTATCCCAGCCAAGTTGATCCATTTCGTCGCGTGACATCGGCAAAAAAGGCGCGGGACCAAAACAGGCCGCCCAGTATTGAGGCCAGGAGAAAAGATCTCTGTCTGGCTGGATCAGGGATATTGCGCTCATAATGCTTCCAAAAAATGGTAAAAAAATAATCAAAGGCCGGGGATTATATGCCGGAACGAAAGAGAAAGGTATTCACTTCTCGCCCTTGCGGGCGAGGGAAGATTTACGGCGCCGGGTTCACCAGCATTTGTCCGATAGACCCCCGGTCGGCCATTTCCAGCGTCTGGCTGTTGAAGTAGAACGGGAAGTGCGCCCAGGAAGGCTGTCCGTAATAAACCAGTAATTCCACCTGTCCGTCCACCCATACCGTATCTTTCCAGCCCCGATCTTCCGGGAACGGCATGGCGCCATTGACGTTGCGGATCAGGAAAGAGACACCCTCAATATGGAAAGGCTGCGGCATATCGGCGCGAACGGTCCAGCGCTCCCAGGAACCTTGCTGGGCGGTGATATCAATGCGGTTGACGTCCCACAATTGCCCGTTGATGCCGGGATCGTCCCCGAGGCTGATATCCCGGCTGCGAATCGGCGCGCCGCTGACAATCTCCGTGGGCAATAAACGCATCGGCAGGCTGTCAGTCACCAGCGGCAGCAGCCCGGTTGGCCGTAAGGTCAGCACCAGCGTAGAGACCAGAATGCTGGAAGGTTCAAAGAAGCCACGGATGCGATCGACAATACTGGCCGCTTCCCCGCAGGTGATCGACACCTCATCGCCGTTGGTCATATCGACCAGAATTTCCCGCCGTTCACCGGGCGCCAGCGACAGTTGTTTAACGGACACCGGCGCGGGTAAAAGGCCCTGATCGCCAGAAATAACATGCAGCGCGCGACCGTCGCTCATTTGCAACTGGTAACGGCGAGAGTTTGACGCATTCAGCAAGCGCAGGCGTACCCAGCCGCGGGAAACCTCCACGTAAGGACTCTGTGCGCCGTTGACCAGCAGCGTATCGCCAACAAACCCGCCGCTGCCCGGTTCGCTGTACTCCGGCGTACCGAAATTATCCAGCCGCTTATCCTGGATAATGATCGGGAAATCATCCACGCCGTAATGATTGGGGATCGGCAGCGATTTGCTGACCTCATCCTCGATCAGCCACATCCCGGCAAGGCCGTTATAGACCTGCTGCGCGGTACGGTTTGGCGTATTGGCGTGATACCACAGCACGGCGGCGTTCTGACGAATCGGCAATACCGGCGCCCAGTCAGCGTTGGGCGACATCATCCGCGCAGGGCCGCCCATCAGCGGCCCCGGCACCTGCAATCCGCTGACGGTCATGGAGACATTTTCAGTCAGGCGGTTGCTGTAGATGAGCTTAACGTCATCCCCTTTCCAGACGCGAATCGTCGGCCCCAGGTAACGCCCGTTAATCCCCCAGACGGGCGCGCGCGTACCCTGCGTAAAGGACCAGTGCGCGCGCTGCAACGTCATAAACAACGGCTGCCCGCGACGGGACTCCAGCAGCGGCGGAACGGGCAGAGGCTGCTGCTGACCGGCAGCATTAGCCTTCAGCGGAACGGCACCGGCACACAGTGCGATCCCCGAAGCCTGAATGAACTGACGCCGACTGAGTGACATATAAGCTCCATTTAAAACAGACAAAGAGTGCGCAGGAAGTCGTTTCCCACAAAAACGCGATCACACTGATTCAGACTTTGCCGGTCGCTTCGCGCTCTGCAATTTCCTGATCGAGTTCTGCAATTTTTTGTTCCATCAACGAGCGGCAATGCGCCGCCAGTTCACGAACCTGATCCTTACCAAACTGGCTGATGTCCACCGGCGGCAGCATCTCTACAATCACCAGACCGTTATTCAGTCGGTTAAGCTTAATTTTATTCGATGTATTGGAAACACACACCGGAATCACCGGAACACCGGCGGCGATAGCGGCATGAAAGGCGCCGGTTTTAAACGGCAGCAGGCCACGGCCACGGCTGCGCGTTCCTTCCGGGAACATCCAGATAGAGATACGGCGCTTTTTAAAATGGCTCACCACTTCAGCGATTGTGCCGTGCGCTTTGGCACGATTATTTCGGTCAATCAACAAGTTACCGGTTAACCAGTACAGCTGGCCAAAAAACGGGATCCAGACCAGGCTCTTTTTGCCGACCGTCACCGTAGGCGGTTGCACAATGTTGGCTGCCGTCACCATATCGTAGTTGTTCTGATGGTTAGCGATATAGATAGCGTTGCCATAGCTTTCGGCATCAGCAGGCTTACGGCACTCCACCTTCAGGCCATAAAGCGGCGCCAGACGGCCAAACATATGGCCAAACGTCGCGACATGCTTCGGGTTACGCGGGCTGAAAAGGCAGTAGATCGAACCGAAAATGCAGACAAGAATGCAGTAAATAACGGTAATGATTAGACGAAAGATATATAGCATAACAACCTCTGAAGGCCTAAGAGCGTCGCATTCTACGTCACCTGATATCAGGTTAGGGCTTTGTTAAGAGCGGCTCTCTGGAAAAGCGTATTGTTAATCGCAATGCGCGAATAAACAACGGTTTTACGGGAAATTTTATTGTTAATCCGGCCTGACAGCATCGTTAAAACCGCAGGCCGGACAAGGCGTTTACGCCGCCATCCGGCACAATGAGATGGCCTGATGGCGCTTAAAATCGCCTTATTCTTCGCTGTCGCCGTCGCGGGCGCGTCGTGGCGAGTCAATCTCAATACGATCGATGCGCTGCAAACCGCGCATCAGCGTACCGCGACGACCGCGCTCGCCGGTCACTTTTTGCAGCTCTTCAGGGCGCAGTTTGATTTTGCGCTTGCCGACATGAATCGTGAGCGTGCTTTGCGGCGGCAGAACGTAGAGCTGGGCCAGCGTATCGTCGCCTCTGGCCGCTTCCGCAGACGGAATGTTGATGATCTTGTTCCCTTTCCCCTTCGACAACTGCGGCAGATCGCTGACCGGGAACATCAACATACGCCCGGCGGCGGTGATCGCCAGCAGCATATCGGTTTCATCTTCAATCACCACCGGCGGCATAACGTGCGCGTTTTCCGGCAACGTGATCAGCGCTTTACCCGCGCGGTTGCGGGCCACCAGATCGTTAAAGGTACAGACGAAACCATAGCCGGCGTCCGAGGCCATCAGCAGTTTCTGCTCATCCCCTTCCATCAGCATATGCTCTACGGTCGCGCCCGGCGGCAGCGTCAGCTTACCGGTCAACGGCTCGCCCTGACCACGCGCCGACGGCAGCGTAATCGGGTCGATGGCGTAGCTGCGCCCGGTCGTGTCGATAAACACCACCGGCTGGTTGCTCTTGCCTTTCGCCGAGGCTTTCCAGCTGTCGCCCGATTTATAGTTCAGACCCTGCGCGTCAATATCATGGCCTTTGGCGCTACGCACCCAGCCCATCTGCGACAGCACGATCGTCACCGGTTCAGACGGCAGCATGTCATGCTCGCTCATCGCTTTAGCTTCTTCACGCTCGCGCAGTGGGGAGCGGCGATCGTCGCCATACGCGTCTGAATCCGCCTGCAACTCTTTCTTCAGCAGGGTGTTCATTTTGCGCTCGGAGGCCAGAATGCCCTGCAATTGATCGCGCTCTTTCGCCAGCTCATCCTGTTCGCCGCGAATCTTCATCTCTTCCAGTTTGGCGAGATGGCGCAGTTTCAGTTCGAGGATGGCTTCGGCCTGAGTTTCCGTGATGCCAAAACGCGACATCAGCGCCGGTTTCGGTTCATCCTCATGGCGGATTATCTCAATCACTTCGTCGATATTGAGAAACGCCACCAGCAAACCTTCCAGAATATGCAGGCGCTTGAGGACTTTCTCCAGACGATAGTTCAGGCGGCGGCGCACGGTATCGCGACGGAACGCCAGCCATTCGGTCAGGATCTCCAGCAGGTTTTTCACCGCCGGGCGACCGTCCAGACCGATCATATTCAGGTTGATGCGGTAGCTCTTTTCCAGATCCGTGGTCGCAAACAGGTGGTTCATCACCTGCTCCATATCCACGCGGTTGGAACGCGGCACGATCACCAGACGGGTCGGGTTTTCGTGATCGGACTCGTCGCGCAGATCGTCAACCATCGGCAGCTTTTTGTTCCGCATCTGGGCGGCGATCTGCTCCAGTACGCGAGCGCCGGACACCTGGTGCGGCAGCGCGGTAATCACCACCGCGCCATCTTCTTTTTTCCATACCGCGCGCATACGCACGGAGCCGCGACCATTTTCGTAAATCTTACGGATTTCCGCACGGGAGGTGATGATTTCCGCTTCGGTCGGGTAGTCCGGCCCCTGCACGATATCCAGCACCTGCTCAAGCGTTGTTTTCGGCTGCTCAATCAGGGTGATCGCGGCTTTCGCCACTTCGCGCAGGTTATGCGGCGGAATGTCTGTCGCCATCCCAACGGCGATGCCGGTGGTGCCGTTGAGCAGAATATTGGGCAGACGCGCAGGCAGCATCTTCGGCTCTTGCAGGGTGCCGTCAAAGTTCGGCACCCAGTCCGCCGTCCCCTGACCGAGTTCGCTCAGCAGGACTTCCGCGTATTTCGACAGACGGGATTCGGTATAACGCATCGCCGCGAAGGATTTCGGATCGTCCGGCGCGCCCCAGTTCCCCTGCCCGTCAACCAGCGGGTAACGGTAAGAGAACGGCTGCGCCATCAGCACCATCGCTTCATAACAGGCGCTGTCGCCGTGCGGATGGTATTTACCCAGCACGTCGCCGACGGTACGGGCGGATTTTTTAAATTTGGCGCTGGCGTTCAGCCCCAGTTCAGACATCGCGTACACGATGCGACGCTGAACCGGCTTCAGTCCGTCACCAATAAACGGCAACGCCCTGTCCATGATGACGTACATGGAGTAGTTCAGATAGGCGTTTTCCGTGAATTCATGCAGCGCAAGGCGCTCTGCCATATCGCTCATTAATCGTGGTTCCTCAACTGTTAGCCTGAACAATAACCCAGTATCCGTCAGGCAATATTGCCGCAGATACTACCTTATCTGGCGCGTTGAGTCACAAAGAAAAAGGGCCGCGAGTGCGGCCCTGATGGGGTTTATTTGGCGACTTTGGTGATTTGCTTCACGTCGATTTCAACGGAATTCCAGTCTTTATCCACTTCGCCCTGGATTTCAACCAGGTCCTGCGGCGTTACGGTAACGCCGTTCCAGCGTTTGTGGTCGATATCGACATTCACCGTCCCGGTGGCGTCCTTGAACAGATACAGATCGTCAGAGATACGCTCAACGATGTTACCGCGCAGCGTGACCCAGGCGTCATCACGCATTGATTTCGCGCTTTCTACGGTCGTATTACTCCCGTTCGGGCCAACAAACCCGCCGCCCTGACTTTGCGTCGCCGTCGGGCCAGAAAATCCACCTTGCTGAGCCGCCAGAACCGGAGCGGAACACAACGCCATTACGGCAACCATTGCAGCCAATTTTTTCATGACTCTCTCCCTTTTTACGCTGTTTCGTCTCAATTAAATAAGGTAATCCTTAACAACTTCTTAAGGCAAAAAAAGATACTTTTTTTTCTGTACAACGCGCGCCACGACAGGGTTTACTGGCGAGAGAAAGAGTCACCGCAGGGATGAACATATGCGTATTTTACTGGTAGAAGATGACGCGCTGATTGGCGACGGCATCAAGGCGGGTTTAAGCAAAATGGGATTCAGCGTCGACTGGTTCACCGAAGGTCGTCAGGGTAAAGAAGCGCTCTACAGCGCGCCTTATGATGCGGTGATCCTCGACCTTACGCTACCGGGGATGGACGGGCGGGATATCCTGCGCGAATGGCGTGAACAGGGAAAACGCGAACCCGTATTGATTCTGACGGCGCGCGATGCGCTGGCGGAACGCGTGGAGGGGCTACGTCTGGGAGCGGACGACTATCTGTGCAAACCTTTCGCGCTGATTGAAGTCGCCGCCCGCCTGGAAGCGCTGTTACGCCGCGCTAACGGCCAGGTGAGCAACGAACTGCGCCACGGCCAGGTTACGCTCAATCCCGGTAATCTGGTCGCGACGCTGGCAGGTGAGCCGCTGCCCCTGAAGCCGAAAGAGTTTGCCCTGCTGGAGCTGCTGATGCGCAACGTCGGGCGCGTGTTGCCGCGTAAGCTCATCGAAGAGAAGCTGTATACCTGGGACGAAGATGTCTCCAGCAATACCATTGAGGTACATGTTCATCACTTACGCCGTAAGCTGGGCAGTGATTTTATCCGCACCGTACACGGGATCGGCTACACCCTAGGCAACCCATGAAACTCACACAACGTCTCAGCCTGCGCGTCAGGCTCACGCTTATTTTTCTGATCCTGGCCGCCATCACCTGGGTGGCCTCCAGCTTCGTGGCCTGGAAACAGACGACCGACAACGTCGACGAACTGTTTGATACCCAGCTCATGCTGTTTGCGAAGCGCCTTATTACTCTGGATGTCAACGAAATCTCGGCGCCTGAACGGATGGCGCAGACGCCGAAAAAATTGAAGCATGGTCATGTCGATGACGATGTGCTGGCCTTTGCGGTGTATACCGCCGACGGCAGAATGGTGCTGAACGATGGCGATAATGGCCGGGATATTCCCTACAGCTACCGTCGGGAAGGTTTTGATGACGGATACCTGAATGGCGATGATGATAAATGGCGTTTTGTCTGGCTGACCTCTGCGGATGGCAAGTACCGTATCGTCGTCGCTCAGGAGCTGGAGTACCGCGAGGATATGGCGCTGGCGATTGTCACCGCGCAGCTAACGCCGTGGCTGATCGCGCTTCCGCTGATGCTGCTCATCCTGATTGTGCTGCTTAGCCGGGAGCTCAGGCCGCTGAAAAAGCTCGCCCAGGCGCTGCGTTTGCGCTCCCCGGAATCGGAAGAGCCGCTTGACGATAAAGGTGTGCCAAGTGAGGTTCGTCCGTTAGTCGGCGCGCTCAACCAGTTATTTGCCCGTACGCATTCGATGATGGTGCGCGAGCGGCAATTCACGTCGGACGCGGCGCATGAGTTACGCAGCCCGCTCACTGCGCTGAAAGTACAAACCGAGGTGGCGCAGCTCTCGGACGACGACCCGCAGGCGCGTCAAAAAGCGCTCATGCAACTGCATACGGGGATTGAGCGCGCCACGCGCCTGGTGGATCAGCTCTTAACCCTTTCACGGCTCGACTCGCTCGATAACCTGCAAGATGTCGCGGAAGTCTCGCTGGAGGCGCTACTGCAATCCGCCGTGATGGATATCTGGCAACCGGCCCAGCAGGCGCATATTGACGTGCGTCTGCACGTTAACGCCCACAACGTCACGCGCACGGGCCAACCGCTGCTGCTCAGCCTGCTGGTGCGCAATTTGCTGGATAACGCCATTCGTTACAGTCCACAGGGCAGCGTGGTGAACGTGACGCTGAATGCCCGGTATTTTACCGTCCGGGATAATGGCCCCGGCGTTTCGCCGGCGGTGCTGGCGCGTATCGGCGAACGATTCTATCGCCCGCCAGGTCAGAGCGTCACCGGCAGTGGTCTGGGTTTGTCGATTGTCCGCCGCATCGCCTCGCTGCATGGGATGAGCGTCTCGTTTGGCAATGCGCCGGAAGGAGGCTTTGAAGCCGTAGTAACCTGGTGATCGCGAGATTATTGCGCGATGAGCAAAAGACTTTGCACATTTTGCTCATTTCGCCGGGCCGCTCATCTACGTAAAATCTGTTTCAAATGCATTCCTGAGAGGACAAATAATGAGCAACATTCTGATTATCAACGGGGCGAAAAAATTTGCGCACTCCAATGGTCAGTTGAACGATACCCTGACCGAAGTGGCGGATGGCCTTCTGCGCGACCTCGGGCATGATGTCAAAATCGTCCGCGCTGAAAGTGATTACGATGTCAAAGCCGAAGTCCAGCACTTCGTCTGGGCTGACGTGGTTATCTGGCAGATGCCTGGCTGGTGGATGGGCGCGCCGTGGACCGTGAAAAAATACATGGATGACGTCTTTACCGAAGGCCACGGTACGCTGTACGCCAGCGATGGCCGCACCCGTTCGGACGCGTCAAAAAAATACGGTTCCGGCGGTCTGATTCAGGGGAAAAAATACATGCTTTCTCTGACCTGGAACGCACCGATGGAGGCTTTCACCGACAACGATCAGTTCTTCCACGGCGTTGGCGTGGATGGCGTATACCTGCCGTTCCACAAGGCCAATCAGTTCCTCGGAATGGAAGCGCTGCCGACCTTTATCACCAATGACGTCATCAAAATGCCGGATGTCCCGCGTTATATCGCAGAATATCGCAAGCATCTGAGCGAGATTTTTGGTTAACTAGTAGCCTGGAATTAGAAGGAGTTAACCATGCTTACCGTCATTGCTGAAATCCGTACCCGTCCAGGTCAACATCACCGTCAGGCGGTACTGGATCAGTTTGCCAAAATCATTCCGACCGTACTGAAAGAAGAGGGTTGCCACGGCTACGCGCCGATGGTCGATCACGCTGCGGGCGTGGCCTTTCAGACGACCGCACCTGACTCAATCGTGATGGTTGAACAGTGGGAAAGCGTTGCGCATCTCGAAGCGCATTTGCAAACCCCGCATATGAAAGCCTACGCCGAAGCCGTTAAAGGCGACGTGCTGGAAACAAGTATCCGTATTCTGGAGTCAGGCGTTTAAGTTTTGCGCTAAATGCCGGATGGCGCTTCGCTTATCCGGCCTACAGCACGACAGCGCATTCCCTGAATGTAGGCCCGGTAAGCGCAGTGCCACCGGGCAATTCCAGGCAATTCCGGGCAATATGGTTACCAGTACAGCTTCCAGCACTGGGTAAAACGCGTTAACGCTTCCACGTAGAAATAATCCCCCCAGCTTGCACACTCATCGACCCCTTTGTTGCTCGAAAGGTGGTACACCGAATGTTTCAACAGCCCGTTCCCCTTCTCATTTTTCGCCATCAGATAGCCCTTCGTTAGCGATGACATGATTCCCATCGCCCACTGCTGATAACGCTCACGATCCGGATCGGTCACGGGCAGGTGTTTGATCAACTCCAGCAGGCCACACACGGCAATCGCCGCCGACGAGGCGTCACGCAGCGCGTCTGTCCCCACCAGCGCCAGATCCCAATGGCAGACCGCGTCTTCCGGCAGGCGATTAAGGAAATAGTTCGCCAGCTTTTTCGACAGCGCCACCATCTCTTTGTCGCCCGTATAGATATAGCTCAGCAGGAAGCCATAAATCCCCCACGCCTGACCGCGCGACCAACATGAATCATCCGCATAACCCTGCTGGGTGTTGCCGTAACGCGGCGCGCCGGTTTTCACATCCATGTAGTAAGTATGGAAAGTGGATGCATCTTCACGAATCAGGTATTTCGCGGCCTGCGCCACATGGGCTTTTGCCGCCTCGGCAAAACGCGGATCGCCCGTCTGCTCGCTCGCCCAGTACAGCAGCGGCAGGTTCATGTTGCAGTCGATGATCATCCGCCCGGCCTGTTCGGGATCGTTAAGATCGCCCCACGCCTGGATAATCTGCGCCTTTTCATGGAAACGCTCCAGTAGCGCTTCTGCCGCCATCAGCGAAAAACCACGCGCATCGCGGTTGCCCGTCAGTCGCCAGGCTGCGACGCAGGACAGGGTATAAAGGAACCCCAGATCGTGGGTGTTGGTGTCGTGGCGTCCGGCAATACGCAGGCCAAAAGAACGCACATGTTTTTCCGCCAGTTCACGATATTTCGCCTCGCCGCTCATCTCCCACGCCAGCCACAGCTGCCCGGTCCAGAAGCTGGTGGTCCACTCAACGTTGTCAGTTAACGGGTAATAACCTTTAACGCAGGTTTCGGCAGGAAATTTTTCACCGAATTCCGTTAAATGACGGCTAATCAGTTCGAGGACGTGTTCACGCGCGCCGATCATTTCATCCTGAAAAGTTCCGGCGTCAACCGGGCTGCCAGGAAATGCGCGCAACGTTTCCTCAACGATATGATTTAACATATTTCGGTTCCTTCTAAATTAAACCCAATGAAATTTAATGCGCCGTATTATTTTCGGCGATCTCAATAGCGGTACGATGGTGGGATTTACTCTGACATGCCGATAAGGTAAATGCCGAAATAAGCGTAAAGGTCAGAGCAATAATCCCCATGATGATATACGTTTTCTCAAAACCAATTCGGTCATACATTAATCCGGCAGGTGAAGAGATCACCACATTGCCGACATACAGCATCGCCTGATAGCCCAATAAATACATGGTCGCATTGACGCGTTTATCAAAGTGTTCAGCAATGTATTTAAAGACCGAAACCAACAGCAGACAGATTTCCAGACCATACAGCGGCTTCAGTACGGAGATGAGCAGGTGTGAATCACACAGCCCGGAAATAATCAGACGCGCGCCAACCAGCGCCCCCACAATCAACAAACCGCGTTTAGCGCCGATCGCGTTAACAAATAATGGAACCACCATATACATGACAAATTCCATTCCCGACTGCACGGTTCCCAGATAGCCAAACACCGCGTTGCCTTCATGTACGTCAGAGAAGAAGGTGACAAAGTAGCGGGAGAACTGCTGCTCTGCGATAAACATCATCCACGCCACGCCGGCGACATACAGGCAGAACGCCCAGAACTTACGGCTGCGCAACAGCGCGTAGACATCCGCCGGGACGATTTTCTCTTTTGTCAGCACGTCCGCTGCGTTTGCCGCATTCACATTCACTTTCAGACTCAGCAGTACCACCAGCATCACTACCGACGCCACGCTGCCCATAATGAAGTTATATGCCGGAGAGAGGTTAAACAGCAGGCCGGAAAACGACGACGCCACCGCCCACCCCAGCGAGCCCCACATGCGGATTTGGCCAAACTCCATGCCGTTAAGACGGCTGAAGCGGTCAGAGTAGGATTCACAAGCCGCCACGCCAGCATACCAGGCAAAGCTCAGGTAAATCGCGCCGATAACAATGCCCAGCATGGTGTTTGAAAGCAATAATGGCTGATAAACATAAATAAAGAATGGCGCCATTAGTGCCGACATCATCACAACAAAATAGAGCAGGTATTTGCTCATGCCGATTTTATCGAGAATGTAGCCATAAATGGGCTTCAGAATGACCGCAAAAATACCGTTTACCGCAAACACCGTACCAATAACCGTGCCGCTTAGCTGTGCTTTCTGCCCCAGCCAGATGGCCAGTAAACCAATACTGGCAGACCAGGTAAAGAAATAGAGGAATATAAAGCTACTGATTTTATAATATTCAGTTCTGTTATTTGTTGAACAATTTTTCATACCATCCTCGCCAACGTGTAGGGGCCAGAGTTTTATAAAAAGAACGATAACTGGCGTGCGCTTTCTGGTTCGCGAATAACCACCTGGTTATCGTTTATTTGCAGTTGCGGAATTGCCGTATATTTTTTCTGTTGCCCGGAAGCAGAAACCGCGCAACACAGCCAGCTTTCGCCCTGTGCAATTTCTGCGGTAAGCAGTGGAATCGCGGCGCATTGTGCAAACATAATGCTGCTGTTCGGCGGAGTAATAATGCTGTCCGGCTGGCGGGCCAGCGCGGGCGACAGATCGACGATCGTGCTGCATCCATTCTCCGCCGCCAGGTAGCATCCGCGCTCACTGAGCTGATGCGCCGTTTTCATCACCGCAAAGCCGCCTTCCACGGTTTGCAACGTTCGCGCGCTGTGGATGCGGTGCAGGCGGAGATGCCACTCGCCGAAGGGCGCCAGCCAGGTCTCGACAGTGACGTCATGCCACGGAGACCAGCGGGAAAAAATAAAATTCTCATCGACCCGCACTTCGTCGCAGCGACGGCGGCCACGGAAATAGTTGTCGCCATCCGCCAGCAGCAGCATGGAGTCGCACGCCGCATGTTTAAGGCCATAGCGTCCGCGTTCAATGGTGAAACCAAAACGGCTGGAGTAGGCAAACTTCGTGTATTTCGCTTCGGTGTTAACGTAGTTATTCAGTTCAAGCTGGCCCGAAGTCAGCATCGTGACATGGTCTGAATTTTCGCTGTGCTGCAAAATTTGTGCGGCATGGGGAATAACGTGTTTTTCTGCGCATTGCGGCAGCGGGAGCTCTTCGGCCTGCCAGAAGGCGTGATCGTCCGGCAAGGCGAGGATCAAAAAGACCTTCAGCGCCCAGTAAGGGGAGCCAGGCGAGTTGTAATCTTCACACATCGCCAGATTCGGATAAGCAAACCCCAGCGTCAGAATGCCGTCACGATCAACGATCGGCTGCTGCTGCCACCAGCGCAGATGCCGCAGGATCACCCCTTTAATCACGCCCGGCGAGAAGACATCCAGCTCAGCAAACGCCGCCGCACTCCAGAACGCGACCATCGCAAAGCGATAGGTCAGACTGCGGCCAAACGGTACGGATGCGCCATCTGCTGCCGACATGTAGATAAAATCAGCGGCAAACAGGCGAGCGCGTTCGCGCAGGGTGGCGGCACGGGCAGCATCTTCCGGGTTCAGCGTGGCGTACAGCAGCCCGTAAAAATGGAAAGCCATTGAGATGTAGTAATCTTTTGGGCGACCGGGGCCATCGGCATACCAGCCGTCACCCAGGTAGTACGCTTCCATCATCGTAAAACGGCTGTCGATCACCGCCTGATCGAACGGCAGCCCGGCACGTTTGAAACCCAACTGGACGATAATCGCAAAGTAGTTCCAGTTGCTGTCCGGCATTTGCGCGTCGGTGATCTGGTTTAGCCAGCGATGAAGATTCGCCAGTTCCGTTTCGCTGAACTTGTCGGTTAAACGCGTTTGCAGCAACGCCAGGCCGAGACCGTAGACGGCCATCTCAACCAGACGCTGATCGTAGGGGTCGGTATCGCCCCAGTAGTGCGGACTGAGTGGATCGGTGCCGAGTTTAATCGCCTGAATATACTTATCAGCAAACGGCACCTCAGCGCCGCCAGCCATCAGAGGAAACAGACCCCATAACGCTCTGGAGAGCCCTTCCATGCAGGCGATATCCACACTGTAGTGCGCGCAGGTGTCACCCAGTGAAAACTGCGCCGCCCCTGCGGGAAACTGTTTATCCAGCGCGCTCAGCATCGTTGTGACGGCGCTGATTACGTCTTCACGGAATGACAATGGATTTGATTTTTCTTCAGTTGCCGACCACATACTCTGCCCCTCTGAATTAAGTGGCTAAAGGATAGTGAATCGCCGACAAGCGGAAATGTTATCTCAATCACACCAATAGAATTAAAATAAAACAGTGATTGAAAAAATTTAAAAACAAGGTTTATAAACCAGAATTCAGCGGCAAAAATTTAAATCTGTTGCACTATGAATGCACCCTCATCTCAGGAACATCTGGAACTGATCGCGCTCAATGACGCCATTGCGTCATTTAGTCGATTATTTGCTAACTCGGTTCGCTATCACCACTGGCATCAGTGTCTGGAGGTGCTGTATGTGGAGGAAGGATTTGGCGTGGTGATCGTCGATCACCAGCAATACACCATGCGGCCAGGTCGATTGTTCTTTTTCCCACCCTTTACCCTGCATAAAATCATGGTGGATGAGCAGGCGCAAGACCACTACCGCCGAACCATTATTCACCTCGATCAGCATGCGGTACTGAAAGTGCTGCGCGATTTTCCGCTTAATCAACAGCGTCTGCAAAGTCTGACCGTACGTGGCGGCGAGGCCAGAGTATTCGATGTGGCGGATATTCACCCGCACGTTGATTTTCTCTTCAGCCGTTACGAGAAAATGGCAGCGCTCAAGCCGCTTAATGCCGAACAGATTTCCTGCCTGTTATTGAGTTTATTTAGCCTGTTGCCCGAAGATAACGTCAATATGACGGAGATTGGCACCGGAATAGCAAGCCAGGTGATGTTCTGGCTGGATGAGAATTACACCCGTAAATTCAGCCTCAGCGAGCTGGCAGAAGAGTCAGGAAAATCAAAAAGCTACATTTCCCGGCGCTTTCATTTTGAAACCGGTGAAAGCATCCTCAATTATCTCAATACCCTTCGGTTACGCAAAGCCTGCGAAGCGTTGTTACACAGCGAGGAGAGTGTGCGGGAGATTGCCCGACAGGTGGGGTTTTCAGACGTGACGTACTTTATTAGCGCCTTTGGCAAAGGGATTGGCGAAACGCCGTTACAGTATCGCAAGCGGCATAGACAGTAACGCCGGATGACGCTTCGCTTATCCGGCCTACGGGCACAATGCGAGCGTAGGCCGGATAAGGCATTCAATGGTCGATTACGCGTCGAGATCCGCCATATCGCCTTTTTCCTGCAACCAGTTGCGGCGGTCTTCGGAGCGTTTCTTCGCCAGCAGCATATCCATCATGGCGTTGGTACGCTGATCGTCTTCGTCGCTGATAGTGAGCTGCACCAGGCGACGGGTGTTCGGATCGAGCGTGGTTTCACGCAGCTGCATCGGGTTCATTTCACCCAGACCTTTAAAGCGCTGCACGTTCGGCTTGCCTTTCTTACGCTTCAACTGTTCCAGCACGCCCGCTTTCTCTTCTTCCGTCAGCGCATAGTAGACCTCTTTGCCGAGATCGATACGGTACAACGGCGGCAGCGCAACGTAGACGTGCCCGTGCTTCACCAGCGTGCGGAAGTGCTTCACAAACAGGGCGCAGAGCAGCGTGGCGATGTGCAGACCATCGGAGTCCGCATCCGCCAGGATACAGATCTTGCCGTAACGCAGTTGGCTCAGATCGTCGCTGTCTGGATCGATGCCGATCGCCACAGAAATATCGTGTACTTCCTGCGATGCCAGCACTTCATCGGAAGAGACTTCCCAGGTGTTGAGGATCTTACCTTTCAGCGGCATGATCGCCTGATATTCACGATCGCGCGCCTGCTTGGCGGAACCGCCCGCCGAGTCCCCTTCCACGAGGAACAGTTCGGTACGATTGAGATCCTGCGCGGTACAGTCCGCCAGTTTACCCGGCAGCGCCGGGCCGCTGGTCAGCTTTTTGCGCACCACTTTCTTCGCCGCGCGCAGTCGACGCTGGGCGCTGGAAATGGCCATCTCCGCCAGCAGCTCCGCAGACTGAACGTTCTGATTCAGCCACAGGCTGAAGGCGTCTTTCACCACGCCCGACACAAACGCCGCACACTGGCGCGAAGAGAGACGCTCTTTGGTCTGCCCGGCGAACTGCGGGTCCTGCATCTTCACCGAGAGCACGTAAGCGCAGCGATCCCAGATATCTTCCGCAGACAGCTTCACGCCGCGCGGCAGAATATTGCGGTATTCGCAGAATTCACGCATCGCGTCCAGCAGACCCTGGCGCAGCCCGTTCACATGAGTGCCGCCCTGCATCGTCGGTATCAGGTTAACGTAGCTTTCGGTCAGCAGCTCGCCGCCTTCCGGCAGCCACAGCAGCGCCCAGTCTACGGCTTCCGTATCACCGGCAAAATTACCGATAAACGGTTTTTCAGGAAGGGTCGGCAGGCCGTTAACCGCTTCGCCCAGATAGTCGTTCAGGCCATCCTGATAGCACCAGCGCTGCTCGCTATTGTTGACCTCATCTTTAAAGGTGATTTCAACGCCAGGGCACAGCACCGCTTTCGCTTTCAGGATATGGGTTAAGCGAGAGACGGAAAAACGCGGGCTGTCGAAAAAGGTTTCATCCGGCCAGAAGTGAACGCTGGTGCCGGTATTACGTTTACCGCATGTCCCGACAACCTGAAGATCCTGCACTTTCTCGCCGTTTTCAAAGGCGATGCTATAGACCTGAGCATCACGACGCACGGTGACTTCCACGCGTTTTGACAAGGCGTTGACGACGGAAATCCCCACCCCGTGCAGACCGCCGGAGAACTGGTAGTTCTTGTTGGAGAACTTACCGCCCGCATGCAGTCGGCAGAGGATCAGTTCAACCGCCGGAACGCCCTCTTCCGGGTGGATATCCACTGGCATCCCACGGCCATCATCAATCACTTCCAGTGACTGATCGGCATGTAAAATCACATCCACGCGTTTTGCGTGACCCGCCAGTGCTTCATCCACACTGTTATCAATCACTTCCTGCCCAAGATGGTTCGGGCGGGTTGTATCGGTGTACATCCCCGGGCGGCGGCGTACCGGCTCTAGCCCAGTGAGTACCTCAATGGCATCAGCGTTATAAGTTTGCGTCATGATTTAAATTAGCAATTCGAATTGATTGTCAGAAACTGTGCAGTCCAAGGAAATCGACAATCTGGTTGAAATAATCTTCGAAGCCCGTGAATGCATGGTTTCCGCCCTCGATAACGGTCTGGCGGCAGGAGGCGTAATACGCCACCGCCTGGCGGTAGTCCAACACTTCATCCCCCGTCTGTTGCAGCAACCAGATCAAATCCGGCGCTTCCAGCGGGTCAATCTGCATGACTTTAAGATCGTAAATATGGCGAGACTCTAGCACATATTGCTGCCCGGTGTAGGGGTTCTCGTTCTGACCGAGGTAGTCGGTCAACAGTTCAAACGGCCGCACCGCCGGGTTCACCACCACCGCAGGCAACATAAAACACTGCGACAGCCAGGTGGCGTAATAGCCGCCCAGCGACGATCCAACGACGCCGAGCGGCGCTCCACCGTGTTCAAGCACGATAGATTCCAGCAACTCTGCCGCATCGGCAGGATACGGCGGCAGTTGCGGCACGATCATCTCAACATGAGGGTGGCGCTCCGCCAGCCAGCTTTTAAGCTGACATGCCTTTGCCGAACGCGGAGAGCTATTAAACCCATGCAGATAAAGAAGCGTAGACATCAGTATCCTTCCGAAGCGGTATCGGGTCGGAATTGAGTCCCCGGCAGACGATGCACTTGCGTTTCCAGAGAACCCCCGGCGTACAGTTCCAGCGTCCGCCAGCCTGGCCCTATCGTGTCCAGCGTGAAGTTCGCGCAGTGTGGCTTGAACTGGACGCAGGTGGACGGCGTCGCCAGCAGGCGGCGGCCATTCCAGTCAAGATCCAGCTCCTGATGAATATGACCGCACAACAGGTATTTGACGCGAGGATAGTTCGCCAGCACGCTGTCCAGTTCGGCCGCGTTACGCAGGCTGTGCTGATCCAGCCAGCTGCATCCCGAAGGCAATGGATGGTGATGCAGAAGCAGCAAGGTGTGGCGCTCCGGCGCATCGGCAAGTTTACGCTCCAGCCATTCAAGCTGAAAGTCGCTCAATTCACCATGCGGTACGCCAAAAACCTGGCTATCCAGCAGCAAGATTTGCCATTGATCGCCGATAAACACGCGTTTGGCCGGGGAGATCCCCGCTTCCTGCAACGCGCTGTACATCGCGGGCTGAAAGTCATGGTTACCCGGCAACCAAACGCAAGGCGCACGAAAGCTTGCGATACCTTCAGCAAAGTGCTGATAGGCCGCAGCCGTTTGATCCTGCGCTAAATCACCTGTCGCCACGATCAGATCGTATTCGTGCTGCCCGGCATGAATCGCATCCAGCACCGCCTGGTAACTTTCCCAGGTATTCACGCCCAGCAGCGTTTCATGTTTTTCGGCAAACAGGTGAGTATCGGTAATTTGTAAGATCCTGACTCTGGCCTCACCAGCCAGAGGAAGGGTTAACAGGCTTTCCAAATGGTGTCCTTAGGTTTCACGACGCTAATAAACCGGAATCGCCATCGCTCCATGTGCTAAACAGTAACGCAGCCAGTCGGCCAGAAACTGATTAATTTGATGCTTTTCGTCGCGTTGATGCAACTTTTTATTTGGATAATCATACCGCGCTTTGAAGCGAAAGATCTGCTGACTTGAACACACTTCGGCCACCATCGCGTCATGGTACAGGCGCACCGTAAGTGACGGCAGGCTCCAGTACGTAATGGCTGGCGCCGTCTGCTCGATCGCAACAAGCGTAGTGTATCGGGTCGATTCAACGATCGTTAACCGATATTGCGCGTTGGCCACCTGATAGCTTACTGTTTCGCCGGGTGCGTCATTGCGCGGCAACAGGCGGCGCAATTGCGAAAAATTAGTTTCGCACAGGCGCATCATTTCAGGGAAGTCAGGTGTGTAACGCTTCATTTTTTCCACTCGTGTTTTAACTCTTGATAGTGCAGTTGCAGCCATTGCAAAGCGATGACAGAAGCCGCGTTGTCGATTTTCCCCTCTTCTACCCACTGGTAAGCCTGCTCCCGACTTACCACATGAACACGAATATCTTCGTTTTCATCGGCCAGACCATGAATCCCGTTTGCGGTCGTGGCATCCACTTCGCCCACTAAAATAGAAAGACGCTCGCTGGTGCCGCCGGGGCTTGCCAGGTAACTCATGACCGGTTTCGTCCGTTTGACCTCAAGTCCGGCCTCTTCCATTGCTTCGCGACGAGCGACCTCCTCAACGGTTTCGCCCTCTTCGATCATCCCGGCGACCATTTCCAGCAACCACGGCGTCTCGCTGGTGTCATACGCCGCGATACGAATCTGTTCGACCAGTACAATTTCGTCGCGCTCAGGGTCAAAGGGTAGCAACACTGCGGCGTGGCCGCGCTCAAAAATTTCGCGTTTCACTTCACCGCTCATTTCACCGTTGAACAGGCGGTGGCGGAAACGATAGAGATCCAGTGAAAAAAAACCGCGATATAGCGTTTCTCGTGCAATAATTTCTACATCGTTTTTGGAGAAAGTCATTGGCGAGTTGTCTGGTTTATACATTGTGCTGTCCTGGTACCAATAGTGATTAAAATGTGAATTTCAAGGGCGTTTGACTGCCGTTTCAGCGACCTTGTGATAAATTGGTGCAAATTAACGCCGGATGGCACGTAACGCCAACTTTTTGCAGTGGCGGATTCTGCTAGAATCAGCAATTATTTTTACAATTTGATCAGCGCTAAATACTGCTTCACAACAAGGAATGCAAATGAAGAAATTGCTCCCCATCCTTATCGGCCTGAGCCTGACGGGGTTCAGCACACTGAGCCAGGCAGAGAACCTGATGCAAGTTTATCAGCAAGCACGCCTGAGCAACCCGGAATTGCGTAAATCCGCCGCCGATCGCGATGCTGCATTCGAAAAAATTAACGAAGCGCGTAGTCCTTTACTGCCGCAACTGGGTTTAGGTGCCGATTACACCTACAGCAACGGCTATCGTGATGCGAATGGCATCAACTCCAACGCCACCAGCGCCTCTCTGCAATTAACCCAGACCCTTTTTGATATGTCAAAATGGCGCGCGCTGACGTTGCAGGAAAAATCCGCAGGTATCCAGGACGTCACGTTCCAGACCGATCAGCAAACGCTGATCCTCAATACGGCGAGCGCCTACTTTAAAGTCCTGAACGCCATTGACGTTCTCTCTTATACGCAGGCGCAGAAAGAAGCCGTTTATCGTCAGTTAGATCAAACCACCCAGCGTTTTAACGTCGGCCTGGTCGCTATCACTGACGTGCAAAACGCCCGTGCACAATACGATACCGTGCTGGCGAACGAAGTCACCGCCCGCAACAATCTGGATAACGCCGTAGAAGAACTGCGCCAGGTCACTGGTAACTACTACCCGGAACTGGCTTCGCTGAATGTCACAAACTTTAAAACCGACAAGCCGCAGGCCGTTAACGCGCTGCTGAAAGAGGCCGAAAACCGTAACCTGACGCTGTTGCAGGCGCGTCTGAGCCAGGATCTGGCGCGCGAGCAAATCCGCCAGGCGCAGGACGGTCATCTGCCAACGCTGGATTTAACCGCTTCTACCGGCGTGTCTGACACCTCTTATAGCGGCTCTAAAACCCATAACAGCACGCAGTATGACGACAGCAATATGGGCCAGAACAAAATCGGCCTGAGCTTCTCGCTGCCGCTGTATCAGGGTGGGATGGTCAACTCTCAGGTGAAACAGGCGCAGTACAACTTTGTTGGCGCGAGCGAACAGCTGGAAAGCGCGCACCGCAGCGTCGTGCAGACCGTGCGCTCTTCCTTCAACAACATTAATGCTTCTATCAGCAGCATTAACGCTTACAAACAGGCCGTTGTTTCCGCGCAAAGCTCTTTGGATGCAAACGAAGCCGGTTATTCCGTGGGTACGCGTACCATTGTTGACGTGCTGGATGCCACCACCGCGCTGTATGAAGCGAAGCAACAACTGGCGAATGCGCGTTATAACTATCTGATTAACCAGCTGAACATCAAGAATGCTCTCGGTACGTTGAACGAGCAGGATCTGGTGGCGCTGAACAATGCGCTGGGTAAACCGATCTCGACATCCCCGGACAACGTCGCGCCGGAAACCCCGCAGCAGGATGCAGCGGCGGATGGCTATAATGCCAGTACGGTTCAGCCTGCTTCAGCACGTTCCACCAGCAGCAACGGTAACAACCCGTTCCGTAACTGATGAATTGCCCGATGGCGCTTCGCTTATTGAGCCTACCTGATTGCAGGCAGGGTAAGCGTCGCGCCACCGGGCGCTAAACCTTGTCTGAACGTAAGGCAACGTAAAGATCCCGCCATTCTGCCGCATTCTCGCCTCTTCTCGCTTCAATTTCGACCAGCCATCCACTATCCTGAGCATTATTTATTGTGTTTACCACTGGGTCCTGGAAGACAAAAATGAAACGGACAAAATCTATACATCACGCCTCGTTCCGCAAAAGCTGGAGCGCACGTCATCTTACTCCGGTTGCTCTGGCGGTTACCGCTGTCTTTATGCTGGCCGGCTGTGAAAAAAGCGACGAAACGGTTTCGCTGTATCAAAACGCCGACGACTGCTCGGCGGCGAACCCGGGCAAAAACGCTGAATGTACGACCGCATTCAACAATGCCCTGAAAGAAGCGGAACGTACCGCGCCGAAATACGCGACGCGTGAAGACTGCGTGGCTGAATTCGGCGAAGGCCAGTGCCAGCAGGCGCCGGCTCAGGCAGGCATGGCGCCGGAAAATCAGGCGCAGGCGCAATCCAGCGGCAGCTTCTGGATGCCGCTGATGGCGGGCTATATGATGGGCCGAATGATGGGCGGTGGCGCGGGCTTTGCTCAGCAACCACTGTTCAGTTCAAAAAACCCGGCCAGCCCGGCCTACGGTAAATACACCGACGCCAGCGGCAAGAACTACGGCGCCGCACAGCCTGGCCGTACCATGACTGTACCGAAAACCGCGATGGCGCCGAAGCCCGCCACAACCACAACCGTTACCCGTGGTGGTTTTGGCGAATCAGTGGCAAAACAAAGCACAATGCAGCGTAGCGCCACCGGCACCTCGAATCGTTCGATGGGCGGCTAAGACGCATGGAAAGAATCAGTATTACTGAGCGCCCGGACTGGCGCGAGAAAGCCACCGAATACGGTTTTAATTTTCACACGATGTACGGGGAACCGTACTGGTGTGAAGACGCGTACTACAAGCTGACGCTCGACCAGGTTGAGAAGCTGGAAGACGTCACCGCTGAACTGCACCAGATGTGCCTTAAGGTCGTGGAGAAAGTGATCGCCAGCGACGAGCTGATGACGAAATTTCGCATTCCTAAGCATACCTGGGGCTTTGTACGTCAGTCCTGGCAAACGCAGCAGCCGTCACTCTATTCCCGCCTCGATCTGGCGTGGGATGGCACGGGTGAGCCTAAACTTTTAGAAAATAATGCCGATACGCCGACCTCACTGTATGAGGCCGCGTTTTTCCAGTGGATCTGGCTGGAAGACCAGCTCAATGCGGGCAACCTGCCGGAAGGCAGCGATCAGTTTAACAGTCTGCAAGAAAAGCTGATCGAACGCTTCGCCGAGCTGCGTGAGCAGTATGGCTTCCAACTGCTGCACCTCACCTGCTGTCGCGACACCGTGGAAGATCGCGGGACAATCCAGTATCTACAGGACTGCGCCGCCGAAGCTGAAATCGCCACCGAGTTCCTCTACATTGAAGATATCGGCCTGGGTGAAAAAGGTCAGTTTTCGGACTTGCAGGATCAGGTGATTGCCAACCTGTTTAAGCTCTATCCGTGGGAATTTATGCTGCGTGAAATGTTCTCCACCAAGCTGGAAGATGCTGGCGTTCGCTGGCTGGAACCGGCCTGGAAGAGCATTATCTCCAATAAAGCGCTGCTCCCAATGTTATGGGAAATGTTCCCGGATCACCCTAACCTGCTGCCGGCTTATTTTGCGGAAGATGATTATCCGCAAATGGAAAAATTCGTCGTCAAACCGATCTTCTCGCGTGAAGGCGCTAACGTCTCCATCATTGAGAACGGGAAAACGATCGAAGCGGTGGAAGGCCCTTACGGTGAAGAAGGCATGATTGTGCAGCAGTTCTGCCCGCTGCCGAAGTTTGGCGACAGCTATATGCTGATTGGCAGCTGGTTGATCAACGATCAACCAGCCGGGATCGGTATTCGCGAAGACAGGGCGTTGATCACCCAGGATCTGTCCCGCTTCTACCCGCATATCTTTGTCGAATAGTCTCTTGTGCCGGGTGGCGGCTCCGCTTTACCCGGCCTACAATTCGTGCCGTAGGCCCGACAAGCGTAGCGCCATCGGGCATTAATCATCCCACCTGTACCGACAGCATACTCAGGCTGCCCATCTCGATGCCGTCAACCGGGATCGTCACCGGCTCTTTGCCATCCCATGCGCCTGACACATACAGCAGCGGCAGATAGTGATCCGGCGTTGGGTTCGACAGCGATCCTCCTTCATGATCGAGGTAATTAACCAGCGGATGCTGTTCTACCGGCCCCTGCCATGTCAGATTCGCTTTCACATACTCATTGAATGACGTTGCCCACGGGTAGGGCGTATTCTCGCCATGCCAGCGCGCCGTGCGCAGGTTATGCACCACGTTGCCACTGGCGACCAGCATAATGCCTTCGTCCCGCAACGCCGCCAGTTTGCGCCCTGTTTCAAAATGCCAGGCCGCCGGTTTGGTGCTGTCGATGCTCAACTGCACCATCGGGATATCCGCATTCGGGTACATCTTGATCAACACGCCCCAGGAGCCGTGATCAAAGCCCCACGCCTCTTTATCCAGCGCGACCGGCGTCGGCGACAGCAACTCAACCAGATGTTGCGCCAGTTCCGGCGAACCGGGCGCAGGATAATACGTGTCATACAATGCCTGAGGAAAGCCGCCAAAATCATGGATCGTCTTTGGCGCTTCCATCGCCGTCACGCCCGTCCCTCGCGTGAACCAGTGCGCCGAAACAACGACAATCGCTTTTGGACGCGGCAATGTATCCCCCAGATGCCGCCAGGCGCGGGTATACACATTATCTTCCAGAACGTTCATCGGGCTACCGTGACCTAAAAACAATGCTGGCATACGTGTTGAAGACATGATGATATCCTTACTGAGGGAGTCATTTTGATATCATCACAATACGCTTTTTCGATGGATGAAGAACTCAGATAACCATGATGAAGATCATCAGTTATTTTGAAGGTCAGGTTCGGACAGTTGAATCATAAGGAGTTGTCGATGTCAGTACCTTTAATTCTGACCTTACTGGCGGGCGCCGCCACCTTTATTGGCGCGTTTCTTGGCGTGCTGGGGCAAAAACCGTCCAACCGCGTGCTGGCGTTTTCACTGGGATTCGCCGCAGGCATTATGCTGTTGATCTCGCTGATGGAGATGCTGCCAGCCGCGCTGGCGGCGGATGGCATGTCTCCGGTGCTGGGTTACGGTATGTTTATTATCGGCTTGCTGGGTTATTTCGGTCTCGACAGGTTGCTTCCCCACGCCCACCCACAAGATTTAGTGCAAAAAACCGCGCGTCCTCTCCCCGGCTCGATAAAACGCACCGCCATCCTGCTGACGCTGGGCATCAGCCTGCACAACTTCCCGGAAGGTATCGCCACCTTCGTCACCGCCAGCAGCAACCTCGAATTGGGTTTTGGCATTGCCCTGGCTGTCGCCTTGCACAATATTCCTGAAGGATTAGCGGTCGCCGGGCCAGTCTACGCCGCAACCGGTTCAAAACGGACAGCAATTTTCTGGGCCGGTATCTCCGGGATGGCGGAAATTCTTGGCGGTGTAATGGCGTGGCTTATTCTGGGCAGCCTGATCTCACCGGTCGTTATGGCGTCCATCATGGCCGCCGTCGCGGGAATTATGGTGGCATTATCCGTTGATGAGCTGATGCCGCTGGCAAAAGAGATCGACCCTAATAATAATCCCAGCTACGGCGTACTGTGTGGAATGTCGGTGATGGGGTTGAGTCTTGTCGTGCTTCAGGCGATGGGAATCGGATAACAGAGGCAGCAGGAAGCGCTTATTCCTGCTCTTTGGTCATAACGCGTTCTTCATCATCGCGACGAAGTAATTTATTGTGGATTTCCAGCAGCGCATCTCTGTCCTGCCGAAACGCCTTACAATAGCGTTTCATATGGCAAAAATACCCTACGATCACCAGAAAAATTAAGACGAGCCAATACCAGGCGATAAACATCCTCTTACCCTTAAAATCTAATATTACCAAACAATTAGCGTTAAAACCTTTTCTACCTATATTGAGGTAGCCCTATATACTGGCACAGTATGAAATCGAGAATATGATTTTGATCATAGAGAAAAAGGTTGGGCTTTTATTAACAGATGGGATGTTTAAAAAAGCAAAATATAAGGGATAAACGGCGGGATTAATGACCTCTGTAAACACAAAAAACCGAAGCCTGCGAACCGGCTTCGGTTTTTATTATCATCTCATCGCCTGATGGCGCTTCGCTTATCAGGCCTACAGAATTAGCTGGCTTTACGCTCGTGCGCCTGGCGGTAAGCCACCAGATCTTCGATCGTCACTACTGCCATGTTGTGTTTACCGGCAAACGCGATGCATTCCGGCGCGCGCGCCATTGTGCCATCGTCATTCGTCAGCTCGCACAGTACGCCAGCAGGTTTGAACCCGGCCAGCGTCACCAGATCGATGGTGGCTTCAGTATGGCCGCCGCGGGTCAGAACGCCACCCGGCTGCGCGCGCAGCGGGAAAACGTGGCCTGGACGGTGCAGATCGGCAGATTTCGCGCCATCGGCAATGGCTGCGCGAACGGTCGTTACGCGGTCTGCGGCAGAAACGCCGGTAGTCACGCCTTTTGCGGCTTCAATGGTCACGGTAAAACCGGTGCCGTAGGCGCTGGTATTGTTCTCCACCATCATCGGCAGATCGAGCTGCTTGCGACGATCTTCAGTGATGCACAGACAAACAATGCCGCTGCCGTGGCGAATGGTCAGCGCCATCTGCTCAACGGTCATGGTCTCGGCCGGGAAAATCATATCGCCTTCGTTTTCGCGATCTTCATCGTCAAGCACCATCACACCGCGTCCTTCACGCAGCGCGGATAGCGCATGTTCCACACGTTCAAAAGGCGTACCAAAAGAGGAAAGTAGCGTCTGATTCATGGTAAAAAAACCTCATTAAAATTATGGTTACCAGAATCAGGGCAGTCTTAGGAGTACCGACAAGCGGCAAAAAAATAACGTGAGCGGGCCCATGCCCGACTGGATCGTTACTCTCTCCCATCCGGACTTTAACCGTCGGCCCCGGAATTACACCGGATCTGCTGACCTTCAGATTTGCACCTGAAGCGCTCGCGGGCTTTCAACCTGTCCTTCATCTTTCACGCCGCTGCTGCATTGCTGCAACGCGAAATCTTTTGGCCATACGTTGATTTACCGCCGGTGGGGAATTTCGCCCCGCCCTGAGAATAAGCGAGTTAACTATAACGCTATTGATTACCTTCATCAACGCCTTTACTCCGCTAAGCGACACACAATTCTGGTTTATGACGCCTGCATATCGCACTACAATGTGTTCTGACACTTACCAGTTCAGGGAAACCACAATGATTGACCCGAAAAAAATTGAGCAACTCGCTCGTCAGGTTCACGAGTCGATGCCGAAAGGGGTTCGGGAGTTCGGGGAAGATATCGAGAAGAAAATCCGTCAGACGCTGCAATCGCAGCTGACGCGTCTCGATCTGGTGAGCCGTGAAGAGTTTGACGTGCAGACTCAGGTCTTACTGCGCACCCGCGAAAAGCTGGCGCTGCTGGAGCAACGCCTCAGCGAGCTGGAAGCGCGTGAGAAACCTGTAGATGTTAAACCTGCGCCCGCCATCCCACCTGTCGATCCGCAAGAGTAAAAACCACAACGGGCCGTAAGGCCCGTTGATATTTTCAGTGTTCGAGTTCTAGCTTCTTAGCCTGTGTCGCCTGTTGGCAGTAAAGCGCATAACGTTTGCAAAACCAGCTGCGGTGCGCCTCATCCATATTTCCGGTAACGGCCTGGATATCAACAGGATGGCCCTCAGCCTGCATCCTGGCGAAACTGCGCGCCAGAAAATCAAAATTGTTTAACGAATATACGTTCTTGTCGTTCATCAGCATACCCTCCAGTTATCAAATATCTGTTAAGGCCATATGCTTTTTCTAATTTCAGTATTCTCTTATATGTGTTGAACGGTTGTGCAAAAAGTGCGCATATCAGTTGCCTGACATCACACTTTGGGAACAAGCCAGATGCCCGATGGCGCTGTGCGTATCGGGCCGTCTGTTCAGCGGTTATTTATCGCTGTCTTTCTGGATTTTCTTGATGATATTGGTGGTCGAACAACCGTCTTCGAAGTTAAGCACCAGCACTTCGCCGCCGTTGGCCCAGACTTCTTCGCTACCGGCAATCTCTTCTGGCTTATAGTCACCGCCTTTCACCAGCAGATCCGGCAGCACGCCAGCAATCAGCCGCTGCGGGGTGTCCTCGTCGAAAGAAACCACCCAGTCAACGGACTCCAGCGCACCCAGCACGATCATTCGCTGTTCCAGCGGATTCACAGGGCGAGTTTCGCCTTTCAGACGTTTGGTGGAGGCGTCGCTGTTCACCGCGACGATCAGGCGATCGCCCAGCTTGCGGGCGTTCGCCAGGTAAGACACATGTCCGGCATGCAGAATGTCAAAAACACCGTTGGTCATGACCACTTTCTCGCCGCGTTTACGCGCGCTGGCCACGGCCTGTTTCAGTTCGGCTTCCGTCATCACGCCGAAGCCGGTATCCGCACGACCGCGCACCGCATTTTCCAGTTCGATTGGCGAAACGGTTGATGTTCCCAGTTTACCGACGACAACGCCTGCTGCCGCGTTCGCGAAATAGCAGGCCTCTTCCAGGGAGTTCCCCGCCGCTAATGTGGCCGCCAGTACGCCGATCACCGTATCCCCGGCACCGGTAACGTCATACACTTCCTGCGCCTGGGTCGGCATATGCAGCGGCGCTTTACCCGGTTGCAGCAGCGTCATTCCCTGCTCGGAACGGGTCACCAGCAGCGCAGAAAATTCGAAATCGGCAATCAGCTTCATGCCGCGTTCGACAATCTCTTCTTCACTTTTACATTTACCCGCCACCGCTTCGAACTCAGACAGGTTCGGCGTCAACAGCGTGGCGCCGCGATAACGTTCGAAATCGGTGCCTTTCGGGTCGATCAGCACCGGGACGCCCGCTTTACGCGCAAGCTGAATCATCTGCTGAACGCTGGCCAACGCGCCTTTGGCGTAATCAGACAACACCAGCGCGCCAATTGAGCCCAGCGCCTGGTTAATACGCTCGTGCAATGGCAGCGGATCGACGCCTTCAAAGCCTTCTTCAAAATCCAGGCGAATCAGCTGCTGGTTACGGGAAAGTACACGCAGTTTGGTAATCGTCGGATGCGTAGGCACAGAAACGAAGTCGCATTTTACGTTCACATCCGCCAGCGTTTTGCTCAGCGCGCGCGCCGCATCGTCAATACCGGTCAGACCCACCAGACGCGAATTTGCGCCCAGAGAAGCGATGTTCATCGCCACGTTCGCCGCGCCGCCCGGACGTTCTTCAATGGTGTCCACTTTGACAACGGGCACCGGCGCTTCGGGGGAAATACGGCTGGTCGGCCCGTACCAGTAGCGATCCAGCATCACATCACCAACAACCATGACTCCTGCACGTTCAAACTCTGGCAGCGTTACTTTCATTCCTGTCTCCTGAGAGATTCTCTGAGGGTCTTAAAATTTGCGCGCGATAATAGCACACTTCACCCGGCAACCAGCCACTTCTGCCAGCTTGCCCGTACCAGCGCGCGTTCCTTGCTGAAGCACTCTTGCGCCACATGCCCAGGAAGCTCCTGTAGCGCAAGGTGATGAAGCTCATCGCGCAGCGTGGTATAGGCCTGCGTCAGCGCCTGCGCTTCCTGTTCATCCATAATGTCGTTTTGCACCAGCAGTTCCAGAATGCGCACGTTATCGGACCAGCGCGTCAGCTTCGGCTTTTCATGTGCATAGCGCAGCACCAGATATTGGGTAATAAATTCAATATCGGTGATCCCGCCTTCGTCGGCTTTGATATCAAAACGATCGCGATGCTTGTTGCCCAGATGCGCGCGCATTTTCTCGCGCATTTCGCGCACCTCGGTCTGCAACGTTTTGCCTTCGCGAGCGAGGGTCATGATATCGCGACGCACGGCGTCAAACTGCGAGGTCAGTTGCGGGTCGCCATAAACCACACGGGCGCGTACCAGCGCCTGATGCTCCCATGTCCAGGCTTCGTTTTTCTGATAATCGGCAAAGGCTTCCGCCGACGTGACCAGCATTCCCGCCGCGCCGGACGGGCGCAGCCGCGCGTCCACTTCATACAAGATACCGGAAGAGGTGCGGGTGCTGAACAGGTGCATAATGCGCTGCGCCAGGCGTAAGTAGAACTGGCGGCCGTCGATTTCACGCTCGCCGTCGGTCATCACGTCCATTGGGCAATCGTGCAAAAAGATCAGATCAAGATCGGAGCTGTAGCCCAGCTCCCAGCCGCCCAGCTTGCCATAACCCACCACCGCAAACCCGCGTCCGGTGCGCTCAGCAAGGTGCGTCGGCTGCCCATAGCGCGCCACCATTTGCCCCCACGCCTGCTGGACAACAGCGTCGATAATGGCCTCCGCCAGCCAGGTCAGATGATCGCTGACCTTCATCACCGGCAGCGTACCGGCAATATCCGCCGCCGCAATGCGCAACAGCTGCGTTTGTTTAAACTGGCGCAGCGCTTCCAGTTGCTGCTCTTCGTCATCTTCCGGCACACGCAGCAAATACTGGCGTAACTCATCGCGATAAGCGTCGGTCGCCGTTGGCTGATACAGCGTATTCGGGTCCAGTAGTTCATCGAGCAACAGCGGATAACGCGCCAGCTGGCTCGCCACCATCGGCGAAGCGGCGCACAGCGAAATCAGGTGCTTCAGCGCGCCGGGAAATTCGCTCAGTAATTCAAGGTAGGTGGTACGCGTAACGATCCCTACCAGCAGCGGCGTAATACGCGACAGCGGCACAGAGGCATCTTCGCGCGAGCACACGTCGCTAAGCAGATGCGGCATCAGATGGTCGAGCACCTGCCGCCCGCGCGGGCCAATGGTGCGCTTATCCAGCTCTTTACGAAAGTCGGCGATTAACGCCAGCACGCGTCCGCGATCGTCGTCGGACAGATGCGCCAGCACCGGCGTGGTATCATCTTCCTGTAGCGCATCCTGCCACAGCTCGCGCCAGTGTTCCGACAGCGTATCTTCCTGGGTATCAGTTTCGTCATCGCCAATCAGTTCGTTAAATACCCGACGCACGTTAGCCATGTGCGCCGCCAGAATGTCGGTGAGCTGCGACCAGTCATCCGTGCGCATTCCCCAGGCCAGGCGCGCCCGGTTCAGTTCATCGCCCGGCAGCGTCTGGGTCTGCTCATCATTGATGCTTTGCAGCAGGTTTTCCAGACGGCGCAGGAAGAGATAGGCCGCGCGTAACTGTCCGGCGTCATTTTCTGGCAACAGGTGCAGCGCATCAATCGCGCTCAGCGTCGGCAGCAATGAGCGAGATTGCAGCGAGGGTTCCCGTCCGCCGCGAATCAACTGGAACACCTGCACGATAAACTCAATTTCACGAATACCGCCGGCGCCAAGCTTAATATTGTCTTTCAGACCGCGACGGCGCACTTCACGGGCAATCATCCCTTTCATATTACGCAGGGACTGGATCACGCTGAAATCGATATAGCGGCGGAACACGAAAGGTCGCAACATGGCGCGCAGTTCATCGACATACGCACTGTCGGCAGCGCCCATAATGCGCGCTTTGACCATCGCATAACGCTCCCAGTCGCGCCCTTGTTCCTGGTAATAATCTTCCAGCGCGGCAAAACTCAGCACCAGCGGGCCACTGTCGCCAAACGGGCGCAGACGCATATCCACCCGGTACACAAAGCCGTCCATCGTCGGCTGGTCCAGCACTTTGATCAAACGCTGCCCCATGCGGGTAAAGAACTGCGCGTTATCCAGCTCGCGCCGACCGCCCCGGGTGGAACCGTGCTCCGGCCAGGCGAAGATCAGATCGATATCCGAGGAGAAATTCAGCTCGCCGCCGCCCAGTTTTCCCATCCCCAGAATCAGCAACGGTTGAGGTACGCCATCATGGTTGCAGGGCGTACCCCACTCACGACAGCAGGCGTCATACAACCAGTCGCGCGCGGCGACGATCAACGTTTCCGCCAGATGGCTTAGCTGTTGCAGAATGTTTTCTTCTTCCACCAGCGACAGCGCCTGCGCCCAGGCGATACGTACCATGATGCGGCGACGGAATACGCGAAGCTCGCGCATCAGCGCCGTTTCATCAGTCACCTGCACCAACGCGTCCTGTAGCCACGCGGCATAATGCCGCCACTCATCGGCCTGCGGCGGCGCGCTTTCCAGCTCAGTCAGCCACTCGGGATGCGCAATCACGCTGTCCTGCACAAAGTCACTAAATGTAAGTACTGACTTCGCCTGAACGCTAAGCGTGGCTTCAGCCAGGATTTCTGGTAACCGCTCAACCACGGTCTGCCAGTGCTGCTGTAACGGTGAAGAAAGCGGCTTCATTTAAGGTGTGTCCTCAGATGGCTAACTAATCCCGATGAGTGTTGCCGGATGGCGGCGTAACGCCTTATCCGGCCTACAAAACCTGTGCGCCGTAGGCCTGATAAGATGCGCAGCATCGCCATCAGGCGTTACTGGTTATCGTTTTCCGCTATGCAGCCAGAACGGCTCCTGGAAGATCGCCTCATTGCGGAAGTGTTCAACTTCAATGCGCTGCCCTGTCACAATCGCGTGGCGCAGGCCCTGCCAGTTCTCCAGCCAGGCCTGTACCGCATTCGCGTCGTAATAACCTGCCAGCAGCAAAATGCTGTCAATATCGCGGGTCAGGCGCGGGAGCTGATCGCGATACCGATCGCCCAACGGCTGCCCGAAAGTCGCTTTCAGCTCCGCCGCGTGGCGCGACAGGTGAATATCGGCAAAGCGTTTGAAAGAATCGGCCATTTTCGCCTGCGCTTTGGCGTCGAGGAACGGTTGCCAGGCTTTGGTGACCAGCCATTCGGTCAGCGCCAGTTTAGCCATCGCCGTTTGCGTGCTATAGATAGCCGTAATGGCTGAAACCTCAGAGACAAGGGTCGCTTCCGACTGCGTCAGCAAATCGCGTAAGTGAGCGCTTGCTTTACGCGGTACAATACCGCCAAACAGCATCAGCGCATGGCGAACCAGCCCCATCGCCGCCAGTACATCCGCTTTGGCGGCGTCATTTCCACGCACCCACAGCTCTTCATGGTACTGCCATTGCGACAATGCCAGCTCCAGCGCCGCTTCCAGCCCCTGCTCAATGCTGGCTTTGGCTGGCGCTTTCAGCACCGCAGTAGGTCTGATCCCACGCGGAGCATTCCCCTGCGCCAGATGATATCCCCGTGCGGCCTTGCTCAGGCTGCCCTGACGCAGACCCGCTTGCGACACCAGTTGGTTTGCCAGTTTCAACACCGCACGGGTCTCGCCGCTTAACAGTTCCAGCTCCAGCTCGCAAATTGGCTCGGCACATTCTCCGGCCTTCACTTCGCCAAGATCGAGCGCGATTTCAATACGGCTGCCGTCAACGTCCACCAGCCATTTCTCACGGTAAAAATCGGTGCTGAACAGCGGCTGCACGCGTGAAGCGAGATCCGCGGGCAGCTCGCCGTTCGGCCAGACCTCCTGCGGGAGCAGTGCGAGATCCAACGTCGGCTCGCTCAGCACAACATTGTATTCCGGCCGTTGATGCAGACCCCCCGTAACCCGACCGGCGATTTTCATGGTCATTTCATAACGACCATTCTCGCCACGGATGCGCAGACCCATATCATGGCCACGCAACCACTTGTCCGGCGTTTCGTAGTAAATGTTCTGTAACTGGCTGGGCGCATGGTGCTCGCCGCCGAGTGTTTGCAGATGGTCACGCAACGCGTCTACAGCGTCGTGATTAACGATAAACTTTAATTCGATTTCCTGAGCCATTGCCTTGTACTTATGGGTTATGTCACATATGGGAAGAATGACGGCGAACTTAACGCGTTCTTTTTTGTCAGTAGATAGTATTTTGCGCCAAATTGCCATGCAACGAGCAATTTGACGGGCGTAAAAGTTTAAAACAGTGGCAAAGATGACACAGATGATTCCGATTGATGTCGAATGCTTTGCGTAGAGACACTGATGCCACTACTATCGTTCCACTTTTTATGACAAAAACGACAGCCTGATGCCAAAATTACGCCTGATTGGATTAACTTTACTTGCACTTAGCGCCACTGCCGTCTCCCACGCAGAAGAGAAGCGCTATGTCTCTGACGAACTGAATACCTGGGTCCGCAGCGGTCCGGGAGATAATTATCGCCTCGTGGGTACGGTGAATGCCGGCGAGGAAGTGACATTATTACAGACTGACGCCAACACGAATTACGCTCAGGTGAAAGACAGTACAGGTCGTACTGCCTGGATCCCGATGAAAGAGCTGAACAGCTCGCCCAGTCTGCGTATCCGCGTACCGGATCTGGAGAATCAAGTTAAGACGCTGACCGACAAGCTGAACAATATTGATACCACCTGGAATCAGCGCACGGCCGACATGCAGCAAAAAGTGTCGCAGAGCGACAGCGTGATTAACGGGTTGAAAGAAGAAAACCAGAAGCTGAAAAACGAGCTGATCGTGGCGCAGAAGAAAGTCAGCGCCGCCAATCTGCAACTTGATGACAAGCAGCGCACCATCATTATGCAGTGGTTCATGTATGGCGGCGGCGTGCTGGGGCTCGGCCTGCTGCTCGGCCTGGTTCTCCCGCACATGATCCCAAGCCGTAAACGCAAAGACCGCTGGATGAACTAAATCGCCTTCTCTGCCGCACTGACATATGATTAAGGGATGATTTTTTCAGGAAGGGAAAGTGGCGTGAAGATTTATCTGGTCGGTGGTGCTGTTCGGGATGCGTTGTTAGGGCTACCGGTCAAAGATAAAGATTGGGTGGTGGTTGGCGCCACGCCGCAGGAGATGCTTGACGCGGGCTACCAGCAGGTAGGCCGCGATTTTCCCGTGTTTCTTCATCCGCAAACGCGTGAAGAGTATGCGCTGGCGCGCACCGAGCGTAAATCCGGTTCAGGCTATACCGGCTTTACCTGCTATGCCGCGCCGGACGTGACGCTGGAAGAAGACCTGCAACGTCGCGACCTCACCATTAATGCCCTCGCGCAGGATGACGACGGCCATATCGTCGACCCCTATCAGGGGCGTCGCGATCTGGACAATCGCCTGCTGCGCCATGTTTCCCCCGCCTTTAGCGAAGATCCGCTGCGCGTGTTGCGCGTGGCGCGTTTTGCCGCCCGCTACGCGCACCTCAGTTTCCGCATCGCTGATGAAACCCTGGCGTTGATGCGCGACATGACCGCCGCAGGCGAACTGGAACACCTCACGCCGGAGCGCGTATGGAAGGAGACCGAGAACGCCTTAACCACGCGCAATCCGCAGGTTTTCTTTCAGGCGCTGCGCGACTGCGGCGCGCTACGCGTTCTGTTCCCGGAAGTGGACGCGCTGTTTGGCGTTCCGGCTCCGGCAAAGTGGCACCCGGAAATCGATACCGGCATCCACACATTGATGACGTTATCAATGGCCGCCATGCTCAGCCCGAACGTTGATGTGCGTTTCGCCACGCTCTGTCACGACCTTGGCAAAGGGTTGACGCCCAAAGCGCTCTGGCCGCGCCATCATGGTCACGGCCCGGCAGGCGTAAAGCTGGTCGAGCAGTTATGCCAGCGTCTGCGTGTGCCGAATGAGATTCGGGATTTAGCCAAACTGGTGGCGGAATTCCACGATCTCATCCATACCTTCCCGATTTTGCAGCCGAAAACGATCGTGAAGCTGTTCGATTCGATTGACGCCTGGCGTAAGCCGCAGCGCGTAGAGCAAATCGCCCTGACCAGCGAGGCCGACGTGCGCGGTCGTACCGGTTTTGAGGCGTCTGACTATCCGCAAGGTCGCTGGCTGCGCGAAGCGTGGCTGGTCGCGCAGGCGGTGCCGACAAAAGAGGTGGTGGAGGCAGGCTTTAAAGGCGCGGAGATCCGCGAAGAACTCACCAGACGGCGAATTGCAGCGGTGGCTAACTGGAAGGAACGGCGTTGCCCGAAACCCGAGGCGTAAGCTCACCGTTTTGTTGCCGGATGGCGCTCCGCTTATCCGGCCTACAAAATCGAACCGCAAGCCAGATAAGGCATTTGTGCCGCCATCCGGCATCAAAATCGAACCGTAGGCCGGATAAGGCATTTGCGCCGCCATCCGGCAACAAAATCGAACCGCAAGCCAGATAAGGCATTTACGTCGCCATCCGGCATCAAAATCGAACCGTAGGCCGGATAAGGCATTTGCGCCGCCATCCGGCATCAAAATCGAACCGTAGGCCGGATAAGGCATTTGCGCCACCATCCGGCATTAAAATCGAGCCGTAGGCCGGATAAGGCATTTGCGCCGCCATCCGGCAACAAAATCGAACCGTAGGTCGGATAAGGCATTTACACCCCCATCCAGCATCAAAATCGAACCGTAGGCCGGATAAGGCATTTACGCCGCCATCCGGCAACAAAATCGAACCGTAGGCCGGATAAGGCGTAAACGCCGCCATCCGGCATCAAGCGTTATCAGAAGAAAACAACGTAGACCGCAGCAGCCACGATAAAGCGGTAAATCGCAAACGGAATGAACGAGATACGCTTAATCAATTGCAGGAAGGTTTTGATGGCGATCAGCGCCACAATGAACGCAGTCACAAATCCCACGGCGAACATGGGGATATCTTCCACCGTCAGGAACGACCAGCTCTTGTAGAGATCCAACGCCGTCGCGCCCATCATCATCGGAACGGCCAGCAGGAATGAGAATTCCGATGCGGCATAGCGACTCACCCCCATCAACATCCCACCGGAAATGGTCGCGCCGGAACGGGAAAAGCCCGGCCACAGCGCCAGACACTGGAAGCAGCCAATCATAAACGCCTGACGATACGTCATATCGTCCAGGCCCGGCGCGCGCGGCTCTTTCGGCTTCAGGCATTCCGCGGCAATCAGCAGCAGACCGCCCACGACCAGCGCATACATCACGTTGACGGGATTAAACAAAGACTTAATGGTGTCATGGAACACCAGGCCCAGCACCACGGCCGGGATCATCCCCAGCACAATATGCCCTAACGTCAGGCGTCCTTTTCCGGTGCCTTCATGCGGTTGTTTGCCAAAGTGAATGCCGATCAGGCCGAACAAACGCCGCCAGAACATCACCACCACCGCCAGGATCGATCCCAGCTGAATTACCACCTCAAACGTCTCTGCCGTATCGCCTTCAAAACCCAACAGGTGACCGACAATGATCATATGGCCCGTGCTGGAGACGGGCAAAAACTCCGTCAATCCTTCGACCACACCCAAAATTGCCGCCACCAGCAGCGAGTGTATATCGCTCATCAATAAACCCCTAAATCAAAAAAAACGAACAGCAGTTATGACTCCAGCTTTAAGACCCATATATCGCCGTTTGGTTTAAAAACTATGAAGTTAATTATTTTCTTTCAGATTATTGCCACGCTCAATGATAACGCCAACATTCGCCGCACGCGCTACGGCGCCGGGCTTACTGAGCTTGATGCGTACCCACGGAGAGTTAAAGCGGCTGAGCAGCAGATCCGCCACCTCTTCCGCTACGCGTTCGACTAACGCAAAACGGCCGCCCTCCACATGGCTGACTACCGTATCGGCAATGTCGGCATAGCTCAGACAATCCGCAACGTCGTCGCTTCTGGCTGACTTACGGTTGTCCCACGCCATTTCGATATCGAACACCAGTTTCTGTTCGATAGTTTGCTCCCAGTCGTAAACACCGATAGTGGTGATTACCGAAAGTTGCTCTATAAATACAATATCCATCACGACCTGCCTGCTTTTTGGCTAACCCGGATACCACTTCCGGCGAAATATGCGTATTATCCACAGAAGTAGCGTTTAACACGACATTTTCAAAACGGAACAGCTTATGAGTGCAATCGCGCCTGGAATGATCCTCTTCGCGTACCTCTGCGGCTCAATTTCCAGTGCCATTCTGGTCTGCCGCATTGCAGGTTTACCCGACCCGCGTCAGAGTGGCTCCGGTAACCCTGGCGCGACCAATGTGTTACGCATAGGGGGCAAGGGAGCAGCCGTAGCGGTACTGATTTTCGACGTCCTCAAAGGCATGCTGCCGGTCTGGGGCGCTTATGCATTAGGCGTAACCCCTTTCTGGCTGGGCCTGATTGCCATCGCCGCCTGTCTGGGGCACATCTGGCCGGTCTTTTTTGGCTTCAAAGGCGGAAAAGGCGTCGCGACCGCATTCGGCGCGATCGCGCCCATCGGCTGGGACTTAACTGGCGTGATGGCGGGCACCTGGCTGCTGACCGTCTTACTGAGCGGTTACTCGTCATTGGGCGCGATCGTCAGCGCGCTGATTGCGCCATTCTACGTGTGGTGGTTTAAACCCCAGTTCACCTTCCCGGTCTCTATGCTGTCTTGCCTGATTTTGCTGCGCCACCATGACAACATCCAGCGCCTGTGGCGTCGTCAGGAGACGAAGATCTGGACGAAACTCAAGAAGAAGCGCGAGAAAGATCCGCAGTAGCTTTTTACACCACGCCGTAGGCCAGGTAAGGCGAAGCCGCCATCAGGCACATACGCATCGCCGGATGGCGACGCAAAGCGTCTTATCCGGCCTACAGATTGGTTCACCACGCCACCTGATATCCCTCGTCTGGCTTGCCGAGTCGCTTCTGGCACCATGCCGCCAGAAACTCCACACATACCCGTAACTTTACGCTGCGGTACAGCGGTTCCTGATAGACCGCCCAGATATTGGCGCTCTGCGCATACTCCGGCAATACCCTCACCAGTTTACCGCTCGCCAGAAACGGCTGCACATCCCACTCTGAACGCAGCATGATCCCTTTGCCCTCCAGCGCCCACTGCAAAACAATTTCACCGCTATTGGAAGAGAGGTGTCCGGTTACTTTCACTGATTTTTTCTCTTGCCCGTTCCCCAGTTCCCATATGCCGTGGGTCATATCACGTTCTTTTGTCACCAGACAATCATGACCGCTTAATTCTTGTAAGGTTTTTGGCTCAGGATATTTCTGGAGATATGCGGGAGACGCGCATAATATTCTTTTATTCTTTGTTAACAAATGCGCAATATAATAATCAGGAATTTCATCGTTAATCCGAATATCCAGATCAATATTATCCTGTACCAAATCAATTTGCCGATCGAAGAGTTCAAAGTGAACCTGTAATTCAGGATAATTGCGCATCAGGTCGGTAATGGCAGGTGCAATATAACTGCGGCCAAAACCAAAACTACAGCCAATGCGAATCATTCCCTCCGGGCGCGTTTTAATTTGCGTCACCTCATCCACCAGCCGCTGATAGTGCGTGAGGAGCTTCAGCGCATGTTCATAGCAGCGTTGCCCGCTTTCCGTCAGCGCAACACCTCTTGCCGAGCGGTTCAGCAGCGTGGTGGCAAGGGTTGTCTCAAGAATCTGAATCCGTTTCGTCACGAACGCGGGCGTTTGCCCCAGCGCCGCCGCTGCCGCGCTAAAGCTTCCCGTATGGACAATTTCAACCAAAACCTGTAGGTCTTTGGCTAAGGGATAGTTGTTCAGCATCTGTCGGTTATCCGTGATTTTAATACGCGCAGTGTAAATCTCTTAACGTCGTTAAACCCTGCCTTTGCTCAATTTTCATCACCTTTCTGTGGTGTGATTCACGAACTGTTAATTGCATATACACAGTGACAAAAAATATAAAACCACACATTTAGTGGTAGTTTACTCCAGAGAATTTATTTCCAGATTAATAAAAGAACTGGAGTTGATATGATGAGCAATCAAAATAACCAAAATGCGGTTACTACGTTGACGGATATTGTCGCTAATTTTACCGCCATGATCTCCACCCGAATGCCCGACGACGTCGTCGATAAATTAAAACAGCTGCGTGATGCCGAAACCTCATCGATGGGAAACATTATCTACCACACGATGTTCGATAACATGCAGAAAGCAATCGACCTGAACCGCCCGGCCTGCCAGGACACGGGCGAAATTATGTTCTTCGTGAAGGTCGGTTCCCGCTTCCCGCTGCTGGGCGAGCTGCAAAGTATTCTTAAGCAGGCCGTGGAAGACGCCACCGTAAAAGCGCCGCTACGCCATAACGCGGTCGAAATTTTCGACGAAGTGAATACCGGCAAAAACACCGGCAGCGGCGTGCCGTGGGTCACCTGGGAGATTATTCCCGATGGCGACGATGCGGAAATTGAAGTTTATATGGCGGGCGGCGGTTGCACGCTGCCGGGGCGTTCCAAAGTGCTGATGCCTTCCGAAGGCTACGAAGGCGTCGTGAAATTCGTCTTTGAAAACATCTCCACGCTGGCGGTCAATGCCTGTCCGCCGGTACTGGTCGGCGTGGGCATCGCAACCTCCGTCGAAACCGCCGCCGTGCTTTCCCGCAAAGCGATTCTGCGCCCGATAGGCACCCGTCATCCGAATCCAAAGGCAGCAGAGCTTGAGCTGCGGCTGGAAGAAGGACTAAACCGCCTGGGAATCGGCCCACAAGGGCTGACCGGCAACAGCTCGGTGATGGGCGTACACATCGAATCCGCCGCCCGTCATCCGTCAACCATTGGCGTGGCTGTCTCCACCGGCTGCTGGGCGCACCGTCGCGGTACGCTGCTGGTTCATTCTGACCTCTCCTTCGAAAACCTGTCCCACACCCGGAGCGCGTTATGAAAAAGATCCTCACTACCCCGATCAAAGCCGAAGACCTGGAAGATATCCGCATTGGCGATGTGATCTACCTGACCGGAACGCTGGTGACCTGTCGCGACGTTTGTCACCGCCGTCTGATCGAACTCAAGCGCCCCATTCCTTACGATCTCAATGGCAAAGCGATTTTCCACGCCGGGCCGATTGTGCGTAAAAACGGTGATAAATGGGAGATGGTCTCCGTCGGCCCGACCACCAGCATGCGTATGGAAGCCTTTGAAAAAGAGTTCATTGAGCAGACCGGCGTGAAGCTGGTGGTCGGAAAAGGCGGGATGGGGCCGCTGACCGAAGAAGGCTGCCAGAAATTCAAAGCGCTGCACGTCATCTTCCCGGCTGGCTGCGCGGTGCTGGCGGCGACCCAGGTCGAAGAGATAGAAGAGGTGCACTGGACGGAACTCGGCATGCCGGAATCGCTGTGGGTTTGCCGGGTGAAAGAGTTCGGGCCGCTGATTGTCTCTATCGATACCCACGGCAACAACCTGATCGCCGACAACAAAAAACAGTTCGCCGAGCGTCGCGGTCCCATCGTTGACGAGATCTGCGAGTACGTGCACTACATCAAATAACCCTTCAGGAGAGGCGCTACGCCTCTCCCTTTTCTCAGGGATACGACAATGGCACCTTTATCTGGTTGGTGGCGATACCTGGCTCCACTGGTGGTCATCGCCATTATTGCTGTTTTGCCCGTCCTCACCGGTCTTGAGAGCCACACCTGGCTCTATTTTGCGGTCTTTACCGGCGTCATTGTGGGACTCATTCTGGAACCTGTACCGGGCGCGGTCGTGGCGATGATCGGGATTTCGATCATTGCCGTTCTGTCGCCATGGCTGCTGTTCAGCCCCGATCAGCTCGCGCAGGAAGGTTTTAAATTTACCGCCAAAGCCCTCTCGTGGGCGGTGTCTGGTTTTTCTAACTCGGTTATCTGGCTGATTTTCGCCGCCTTTATGTTTGGCACCGGCTATGAAAAAACCGGTCTCGGTCGGCGAATTGCGCTGATGCTGGTGAAGAAGATGGGCCATCGCACGCTGTTTCTTGGCTATGCGGTGATGTTTTCCGAGCTGATCCTCGCCCCGGTCACGCCGTCTAACTCCGCGCGCGGCGCCGGGATCATCTACCCGATTATCCGCAACCTGCCGCCGCTCTATAACTCGCAGCCTAACGACGCCAGCTCCCGCTCCATTGGCTCGTATATTATGTGGATGGGCATCACCGCCGACTGCGTTACCAGCGCCATTTTCCTGACGGCGATGGCGCCTAACCTGTTGCTGATTGGCCTGATGAAAAGCGCATCCCATACGGCGCTAAGCTGGGGCGACTGGTTCTTAGGAATGCTGCCGCTAAGCATTCTGCTGGTCTTGCTGGTTCCGTGGCTGGCCTACGTGCTGTATCCGCCGGTGCTGAAATCGGGCGACCAGGTGCCGCGCTGGGCGGAAGCTGAGCTAAAGGAGATGGGCCCGCTCTGCTCGCGCGAGAAAAAGATGCTGGTGCTGATGGTCGGCGCGCTGGTGCTGTGGATCTTCGGCGGCGATTACATTGATGCCGCAATGGTCGGTTATAGCGTGGTGGCATTGATGCTGGTATTACGCATCATCTCCTGGGATGACATCGTCAGCAATAAAGCGGCATGGAACGTTTTCTTCTGGCTGGCTTCGCTGATTACGCTCGCCACCGGACTGAACAATACCGGCTTTATCACCTGGTTTGGCAAACTGCTGGCAAACGGGCTAAGCGGCTATTCGCCGATGATGGTGATGGTCGCGCTCATCGTGGTGTTTTATCTGTTACGCTACTTTTTTGCCAGCGCCACCGCTTATACCTCCGCGCTGGCGCCGATGATGATTGCCGCCGCGCTGGCGATGCCGGACATCCCCTTACCAGTGTTTTGCCTGATGGTCGGCGCCGCCATTGGTCTGGGCAGCATTCTCACCCCCTATGCGACCGGCCCAAGCCCCATCTATTACGGTAGCGGTTATCTGCCGACGGTGGATTACTGGCGGCTGGGTGCTATTTTTGGCCTGATCTTCCTGGTTCTGCTGGTAATAACCGGCCTTGTCTGGATGCCTCTCGTTTTGCTGTAAACCTCGTTGGGGCGGCATGACGTCGCCTCTTTTTTCCATAAGCTTCTCGTATGACCGTTTTCCCGATGCGCTGAGGCATACTTTTTTGTATGCACTCCCCTCACGCTGATAAGGGAAACGCTCTGGACACCGTTGCGCACAAGACTCTCACACGGGGCTGGCAGGCCGAACTGGATCTGCGGTTTACCCGCGCCGCGCATAAAACAGTGCTCACTTCGGCGCGACACGTCGGCCCGCTGACGGTACAGCGTCCGTTTTACCCGGAAGACGACGTTTGCCACCTCTATTTGCTTCATCCGCCGGGCGGCATTGTCGGGGGCGATGAACTCACGATTTCCGCCACGCTTGCAACAGACAGCCATGCGTTAATCACCCAGCCTGGCGCAGGGAAGTTTTACCGCAGTCGCGGCCCTCAGGCGCAGCTGCGGCAGGATTTTTATCTCGCCCCGCAGGCCACGCTGGAGTGGCTGCCGCAGGATACGATCCTTTTTCCCGGCGCGAACGCTAACATCCAGTCGGTCTTTCATCTGGCGCAAGAGAGCCGGCTGCTGGCCTGGGATCTGCTCTGTCTGGGGCGACCGGTGATGCAGGAGACCTTCAGCCACGGCACGCTGCGCAACCGCCTGGAAGTATGGCGGGACGGTACGCCGCTATTAATAGAAAGGCTGCACCTTGAGGGAGGAAACCTGCACACCGTCGCCAGACATCCCTGGAGCGGTACGCTGCTCTGTTATCCCGCCACGGAAAAGATGCTGGACGGCGTACGCGAGCAAATTGCCCCCCTCGGCGACTACGCTGGCGCGACGCTGATTGATTCACTGCTGGCCCTGCGCTTCCTCGGGCACGACAACCTGCTTATCCAGCGCGTTATGCGCGCCGTCTGGCAATCCTTACGACCACAACTGACCCAAAAACCGCCACTCCTGCCCCGTATCTGGCAGACATAAGAGAATCACTATGGAACTGACTCCCAGAGAAAAAGACAAGCTGTTGCTCTTTACCGCCGCGCTGGTGGCGGAGCGTCGTCTGGCGCGCGGACTGAAGCTGAACTACCCGGAATCGGTGGCGCTGATCAGCGCTTTCATTATGGAAGGCGCCCGCGACGGCAAAAGCGTGGCGTCACTGATGGAAGACGGTCGCCATGTGTTGACCCGCGATCAGGTGATGGAGGGCGTGCCGGAAATGATCCCGGATATTCAGGTTGAAGCCACCTTTCCAGACGGCTCGAAACTGGTCACCGTTCATAACCCGATCGTATAAAGGAGGAACCATGATTCCAGGCGAATACAGGATCTCCACGGGAAACATCGCGATCAATACAGGCAGAGAAACCTGCACGATCGTGGTTGAGAATCATGGCGATCGCCCGGTTCAGGTCGGATCGCACTATCACTTTTACGAGGTCAACCCCGCATTACGCTTTGACAGGCAAGCCGCACGCGGTTTTCGCCTGAACATCCCCGCAGGCACGGCAGTGCGTTTTGAGCCGGGGCAAAAACGCGAGGTCGAACTGGTGCGCGTCGCCGGGGCACAGCGTATTTTTGGTTTTCGCGGCGAGGTAATGGGCTCTCTGGAGGCAGACAATGACTGAGATTTCCCGGCAGGCTTACGCCGACATGTTTGGCCCGACGACCGGCGACCGGGTGCGTCTGGCGGATACCGGACTGTGGATCGAAGTCGAAAACGATCTCACGACCTACGGCGAAGAGGTGAAATTCGGCGGCGGCAAAGTGATCCGCGACGGTATGGGCCAGGGGCAGATGCGTGCTCGCGCGTGTGTGGATCTGGTGATCACCAACGCGCTGATCGTCGATCACTGGGGGATCGTCAAGGCGGACATCGGCATCAAAGACGGCAGGATCTTCGCCATCGGCAAAGCCGGTAACCCGGATATTCAGCCCAACGTGACGATCCCGATTGGCGTCGGCACGGAGGCGATCGCCGGTGAAGGAAAGATCGTTACCGCAGGCGGCGTGGACACGCATATTCACTGGATCTGCCCGCAGCAGGCGGAAGAGGCGCTGGTCTCTGGCGTGACGACCATGATTGGCGGCGGCACCGGCCCGGCAGCGGGCACCAATGCCACCACCTGCACGCCTGGCCCGTGGTACATCGCCCGCATGTTGCAGGCGGCGGACAGCCTGCCGGTGAATATCGGTTTTCTCGGCAAAGGGAATGGCTCGAACCCGGACGCGCTGCGTGAGCAGATTGCCGCCGGCGCGATCGGCCTGAAGATCCACGAGGACTGGGGCGCGACGCCCGCAGCGATCGACTGTGCGCTGACCGTGGCTGAAGAGATGGATATTCAGGTCGCGCTGCACAGCGACACGTTAAACGAGTCCGGTTTCGTCGAGGACACGCTGGCGGCAATTGGCGATCGCACGATCCATACCTTTCATACCGAAGGGGCGGGCGGCGGTCACGCCCCGGATATTATCACCGCCTGCGCGCATCCCCATATTCTCCCCTCCTCCACCAACCCGACGCTGCCTTATACCGTCAACACCATTGACGAGCATCTCGATATGCTGATGGTCTGCCACCATCTCGACCCGGATATCGCCGAAGATGTGGCGTTTGCCGAGTCGCGGATTCGTCGGGAAACCATCGCCGCCGAAGATGTGCTGCACGATCTCGGCGCCTTTTCCCTGACCTCATCGGATTCCCAGGCGATGGGACGAGTGGGCGAAGTCATTCTGCGAACCTGGCAGGTGGCGCACCGGATGAAAGTACAACGCGGCCCGTTAGCGGAGGAGACGGGCGATAACGACAACCAGCGCGTAAAACGCTACATCGCCAAGTACACGATAAACCCGGCGCTAACCCACGGCATCGCCCATGAGGTCGGTTCTGTTGAGGCCGGAAAGCTGGCGGATCTGGTGCTCTGGTCTCCGGCCTTTTTTGGCGTAAAACCCGCAACACTCATCAAAGGCGGGATGATTGTCTGCGCGCCGATGGGTGATATCAACGCCTCGATTCCCACACCGCAACCGGTGCATTACCGGCCGATGTTTGGCGCGCTTGGCGCGGCGCGTCATCACTGTCGCCTGACCTTTCTTTCTCAGGCTGCGGTTGAAAACGGCATTGCGCAGCAGCTCAACTTACGCAGCGCCACCGCCGTCGTGAAAGGCTGCCGGACGGTAAAAAAAGCCGACATGATCCACAACAGTCTGCAACCCAACATCACCGTTGACGCCCAGACTTACGAGGTGCGCATTGACGGTGAGCCGATCACCAGCGAACCGGCAGACGTGTTGCCGATGGCCCAGCGTTATTTTTTATTCTGAGGAGACGACATGCTGTATCTGACGCAACGTATTGAAACGCCCGCCGCCGTCACGGCAACGCTGACGCTCCCTATTGATGTCCGCGTCAAAAGCCGGGCGAAGGTAGTGCTGGGCGACGGACGCGAAGCCGGTTTACTGCTGCCGCGCGGTTTGCTGTTACGCGGCGGCGATCGCCTGAGTACGGAAGATGGCGCAGAGGTGGTGGAGATCATCGCCGCAAACGAAGCCGTTTCGGTCGTGCGCTGCGCCGATCCGTTCCTGCTCGCCAAAGCCTGCTACCACCTGGGCAACCGCCACGTTCCGCTGCAAATTCTGCCTGACGAGCTGCGCTATCACCACGATCACGTACTCGACGACATGCTGCGCCAGTTCAGCTTAGAGGTGACTTTCGCGCATCTGCCCTTTGAACCGGAGGCGGGGGCATATGCCAGCGAATCTCACGGCCATCACCACGGCCACGCCCACTGATGACTGACGCCAGACAACGGCTGCGCCTGATGCAGCTCGCCAGCAGCAGTTTACCGGTGGGATCGTTTACCTGGTCTCAGGGGCTGGAGTGGGCGGTGGAGATCGGCTGGGTGAAAAACGCGGAAGACTTTGCGCACTGGCAAACGCAACAGCTGGAGCAGAACTTTTTTACCGTCGACCTGCCGATTTTCGCCCGGTTGTACCACGCCTGTGAACGGAATGACGTTACCGCCGCTCGCCGCTGGAGCGCATATCTGCTGGCCTGTCGGGAAACCCGGGAACTGCGCGAAGAAGAGCGCAGCCGGGGGGCGGCGTTTACACGCCTGGTGGTGGACTGGGTGCCGGACTGCCCGCAGACGTGGCGTCCGCTTTTTGCCGACAGCCAGCTCTGCGGTATGGCGTGGCTGGGCGTGCGCTGGCGCATCCCGCTGACGGATCTGGCGTTAAGCCTCGGCTACAGCTGGTTAGAAAGCGCGGTGATGGCGGGGGTGAAGCTGGTGCCCTTCGGACAACAGGCGGCGCAGCAGCTCATTCTTTCGCTTTGCGACCATTACGCGCAGGGTATGGCGCAGGCGCTGGCTCGCCCGGATGCGGATCTGGGCTCATCCACGCCGCTGGCCGCCATCGCTTCTGCCCGTCACGAAACACAATATTGCCGATTATTTCGCTCCTGAGGAGACACGATGAACGACTATAAACATCCCCTGCGCGTCGGCGTGGGTGGTCCGGTGGGTTCCGGTAAAACCGCCCTGCTGGAAGCGTTATGCAAAGCGATGCGCGATACGTATCAACTGGCGGTGGTGACTAACGATATTTATACCAAAGAGGATCAGCGCATTCTTACCGAAGCGGGCGCGCTGGCGCCGGAAAGGATTGTCGGCGTGGAAACTGGCGGTTGTCCGCATACCGCCATTCGCGAAGACGCCTCAATGAACCTGGCGGCGGTGGAAGCATTAAGCGAGACATTCGGCAACCTGGATCTGATCTTTGTCGAGAGCGGCGGCGATAACCTGAGCGCCACCTTCAGCCCGGAACTGGCCGATCTGACAATCTATGTGATCGATGTGGCCGAAGGTGAGAAGATCCCGCGTAAAGGCGGGCCGGGGATCACCAAATCCGATTTTCTGGTGATCAACAAAACGGATCTGGCGCCGTATGTGGGCGCGTCGCTGGAGGTGATGGCGCGCGATACAATGCGTATGCGCGGAGATCGGCCGTGGGCGTTTACCAACCTGAAAACCAGTGACGGCCTGGCGACGATTATTGCGTTTCTGGAAGATAAAGGGATGTTGCGGGTGTAGCGTTTTTTATCGCCGGGCGGCGGCTTCGCCTGACCCGGTCTACGGTATTGTAAGCCCGGTAAGCGAAGCCGCCACCGGGCAAAAAATCACGCCGCAGGCAGCTCCGCCAGCGGCCAGCGAGGACGCACGCTCACGCCTAAATCCGCCGTTGCGCCGGCTTTGAAGCGCACCATACCGGCGTAGGCGATCATCGCGCCGTTATCGGTGCAAAACTCTGGCCGTGCGTAGAACACTTCGCCACGCCGTTTTTGCATCATTTCCGCCAGCTTCGCACGCAGCGTGCGGTTGGCGCTCACCCCGCCCGCCATCACCAGACGCTTAAAGCCGGTCTTATCCAGCGCTCGCTTACACTTGATCATCAGCGTATCCACCACCGCATCTTCAAACGCACGGGCAATATCGGCGCGGGTCTGTTCATCATCACCGTTGCTGCGGATCGTGTTTGCGGCGAACGTTTTCAGCCCGGAGAAGCTGAAATCCAGCCCAGGACGGTCGGTCATCGGACGCGGAAAGACAAAACGCCCTGCGGTGCCCTGCGCCGCCATTTTCGACAGCATCGGGCCGCCAGGGTAATCCAGCCCCAGCAGTTTGGCGGTTTTATCAAACGCTTCACCGGCCGCATCGTCAATGGATTCGCCTAACAGCGCATACTGACCAATCCCGGTCACGCTGATAAGTTGGGTATGACCGCCGGAGACCAGCAGCGCCACGAACGGAAATTCCGGCGGATTGTCTTCCAGCATCGGCGCCAGCAGGTGCCCTTCCATATGGTGTACCGGAATCGCTGGAACATTCCAGGCAAACGCCAGCGAACGGCCAACGGTCGCGCCGACCAGCAGCGCCCCCACCAGACCCGGCCCTGCGGTATAGGCCACGGCATCAATCTCTTTCGCCGTCAGACCCGACTCTTTCAACGCCGCCTGGATCAGCGGTACGGTCTTGCGTACGTGGTCGCGCGAGGCCAGTTCAGGCACTACGCCGCCGTAGTCAGCGTGTAATTTCACCTGACTATACAATTGGTTGGCTAACAGACCTTTTTCGTCGTCGTAAATAGCGATGCCGGTTTCATCGCAGGATGTCTCAATACCCAGTACACGCATGACTTGTTTTACCTCACTCTGATACCGCGCAGTGTAGGGCCAATGCGGGTTGATGTAAAACTTTGTTCGCCCCTGACGACAGCCTCGTGTATACTCCTCACCCTTATAAAAGTCCCTTTCAAAAAAGGCGTCGGTGCTTTACAAAGCAGCAGCAATTGCAGTAAAATTCCGCACCATTTTGAAATAAGCTGGCGCTGATGCCAGCGGCAAACCGATTTAATCAAAGGTGAGAGGCACATGCCGGTAATTAAAGTACGTGAAAACGAGCCGTTCGACGTAGCTCTGCGTCGCTTCAAGCGTTCCTGTGAGAAAGCAGGTGTTCTGGCGGAAGTTCGTCGTCGTGAGTTCTATGAAAAACCGACTACCGAACGTAAGCGCGCTAAAGCTTCAGCAGTGAAACGTCACGCGAAGAAACTGGCTCGCGAAAACGCACGCCGCACTCGTCTGTACTAATGCGTTGAGGGCGTAAGCTCTCGATTCAGACCGAGTTGTAGTTGTAAGGCCGTGCTTCCGAAAGGAATGCGCGGCTTATTTTCGTTTATGCATTGGCATATATACAAAATCATTCAGGATGCGGCAAAGCGGCGCCTGAAAGATGAAGTGTATAAAAGGGGCATATGGCTGGACGAATCCCACGCGTATTTATCAATGACCTGCTGGCACGCACCGACATCATCGATCTGATCGATGCGCGGGTGAAGCTGAAAAAGCAGGGCAAGAATTTTCACGCGTGCTGTCCGTTCCATAACGAAAAAACCCCCTCTTTCACCGTGAACGGTGAAAAACAGTTTTACCACTGCTTTGGCTGCGGCGCACACGGCAACGCGATCGATTTCCTCATGAACTACGACAAGCTCGATTTCGTGGAAACCGTCGAAGAACTGGCTGCAATGCACAACCTGGAAATTCCCTACGAAGCAGGGACAGGTCTTAGCCAGATAGAGCGCCATCAACGGCAAAACCTCTATCAGTTAATGGACGGGCTGAATGCGTTTTATCAACAGTCGCTCGCCCACCCCACAGCAGAGCCTGCGCGCCAATATTTGCAAAAACGCGGCCTTAGCGCTGAAATCGTTCAACGCTTCGCGATTGGTTTCGCTCCGCCAGGCTGGGATAACGCATTAAAACGTTTCGGTAATAATAGCGACAACAGAGCGCTGTTACTGGATGCCGGAATGCTGGTCAACAATGACCAGGGCAGAACCTACGATCGTTTCCGTAATCGGGTGATGTTCCCGATTCGCGATAAACGAGGACGGGTGATTGGTTTTGGTGGCCGCGTACTCGGTAACGATACGCCGAAATACCTGAACTCCCCGGAAACCGATATTTTCCATAAAGGTCGACAGCTGTATGGCCTTTATGAAGCTCAGCAACATAACGCTGAACCACAGCGACTGCTTGTTGTTGAAGGCTATATGGACGTTGTCGCGCTGGCGCAGTACGACATTAACTACGCCGTGGCATCGTTGGGGACATCGACAACAGCTGACCATATCCACATGTTATTCCGGGCGACTAACAATGTGATTTGCTGTTATGACGGCGATCGGGCCGGACGCGATGCGGCATGGCGAGCGCTTGAAACGGCAATGCCCTATATCACCGACGGACGGCAGTTGCGCTTTATGTTCCTGCCTGATGGCGAAGACCCGGATACGCTGGTGCGTAAAGAGGGCAAAGAAGCATTCGAAGCACGGATGGAGCAGGCTCTGCCGCTTTCTCTGTTTCTCTTCAATAGCCTCTTGCCGCAGGTTGATTTGAGTACGCCGGATGGAAGTACGCAGCTTGCCGCGCTGGCGCTGCCGCTGATTAACCAGGTTCCCGGAGATACGCACAGGATCCAGCTACGACAGATGCTGGGGCTGAAATTAGGCATCTTTGACGATAGCCAGCTTGACCGCTTAATGCCAAAACAGGCAGAAAGTGGCACGGTACGCCCAGCTCCGCAGCTAAAACGCACGACCATGCGTATACTTATAGGGTTACTGGTACAAAACCCGGATTTGGCGCCGTTAGTACCACCGCTAGGCGGTCTGGATCAAAAAAAGCTGCCCGGGCTTGGCTTATTTGAAGAACTGGTCAACACTTGTTTGTCTCAACCAGGTCTGACCACCGGCCAACTTTTAGAACATTATCGCGGCACAAATAGTGCTGCGACCCTTGAAAAATTGTCGATGTGGGACGATATAGCTGATAAGGACATTGCTGAAAAAACCTTCACCGACTCACTCAACCATATGTTTGATTCGATGCTTAAGCTGCGCCAGGAAGAGTTGATTGCTCGCGATCGCACACACGGTTTAAGCAACGAAGAACGCCGGGAACTCTGGACGCTGAACCAGGAACTGGCCAAAAAATGAATTGATAGACAAAATCGTTCAAGTTGTATTAAGGCAGCAAGAGAACGCAGCTAACGCAGAGACAACTTGAAGGATGACGTATTTAACGGCTTAAGTGCCGAATAGCGATCGGGAAGCCCCCGACAGCCGCACTGAGAGGCAGCGGCAAAAATATAAGTACGCCCTCGCTTTAAAGGTTGGCAGATACACCGCCGACACCAATCAAACGAAATAAGTGTGGATACCGTCTTATGGAGCAAAACCCGCAGTCACAGCTGAAGCTTCTTGTCACCCGTGGTAAGGAGCAAGGCTATCTGACCTATGCCGAGGTCAATGACCATCTGCCGGAAGATATCGTCGATTCAGATCAAATCGAAGACATCATCCAAATGATCAACGACATGGGTATTCAGGTGATGGAAGAAGCACCGGATGCCGATGACCTGCTGCTTGCTGAAAACACCAACAACACCGACGAAGACGCGGAAGAAGCTGCTGCTCAAGTTTTATCCAGTGTTGAATCTGAAATCGGTCGTACCACTGACCCGGTACGCATGTACATGCGTGAGATGGGTACGGTTGAACTGTTAACCCGTGAAGGCGAAATCGACATCGCTAAACGTATTGAAGACGGGATCAACCAGGTTCAATGCTCCGTTGCCGAATACCCGGAAGCGATTACTTATCTGCTTGAACAGTACGATCGCGTTGAAGCCGAAGAAGCTCGCCTGTCAGATCTGATCACCGGCTTTGTTGACCCGAACGCTGAAGAAGATATGGCGCCTACCGCCACGCACGTCGGTTCTGAACTCTCTCAGGAAGAGATGGACGACGACGATGATGAAGACGAAGAAGAAGACGACGACAGCAGCGATGACGACAACAGCATCGACCCGGAACTGGCGCGCGAAAAATTCGCAGAGCTGCGTACGCAGTACGAAGTCACCCGTGACACCATCAAAGCGAAAGGTCGCAGCCACGCCGATGCGCAGACCGAAATTCTGAAGCTGTCTGAAGTGTTTAAGCAGTTCCGCCTGGTGCCGAAGCAGTTCGACTACCTGGTGAACAGCATGCGCGTCATGATGGATCGCGTTCGCACGCAAGAACGCCTGATCATGAAGCTCTGTGTTGAGCAGTGCAAAATGCCGAAGAAAAACTTCATCACCCTGTTCACCGGCAACGAAACCAGCGAAACCTGGTTCAATGCCGCCATTGCGATGAACAAGCCGTGGTCCGAAAAGCTGCACGATGTCACTGAAGACGTTCAGCGCAGCCTGCAAAAACTGCAACAGATTGAAGAAGAAACCGGCCTGACCATCGAGCAGGTAAAAGACATCAACCGTCGCATGTCCATCGGCGAAGCGAAAGCCCGCCGTGCGAAGAAAGAGATGGTTGAAGCGAACTTGCGTCTGGTTATCTCTATCGCCAAAAAATACACCAACCGTGGTCTGCAATTCCTGGATCTGATTCAGGAAGGCAACATCGGTCTGATGAAAGCGGTAGACAAGTTCGAATACCGTCGTGGTTACAAATTCTCCACCTATGCCACCTGGTGGATTCGTCAGGCGATCACCCGCTCTATCGCGGATCAGGCGCGCACCATCCGTATTCCGGTGCATATGATTGAGACCATCAACAAACTCAACCGTATCTCCCGCCAGATGCTGCAAGAAATGGGGCGCGAGCCGACGCCAGAAGAGCTGGCCGAGCGCATGCTGATGCCGGAAGACAAGATCCGTAAAGTGCTGAAGATCGCCAAAGAGCCTATCTCCATGGAAACGCCGATCGGCGACGATGAAGATTCGCATCTGGGAGATTTCATCGAGGATACCACCCTCGAGCTGCCGCTGGACTCTGCCACCACCGAGAGCCTGCGTGCCGCAACGCACGACGTGCTGGCTGGCCTGACGGCGCGTGAAGCAAAAGTGCTGCGTATGCGTTTCGGTATCGATATGAACACCGACCATACGCTGGAAGAAGTGGGTAAACAGTTTGACGTTACCCGCGAACGTATCCGTCAGATCGAAGCGAAGGCGCTGCGTAAACTGCGTCACCCGAGCCGTTCTGAAGTGCTGCGTAGCTTCCTGGACGATTAATCTCGCCGCATAAGCATCAACGCCACCGCAAGGTGGCGTTTTTTTTACCGCTTACAGTCCATCAACCACCAGCGATTCATCAAGTTCCCGATACGCCTCCACCAGCTTTTCCGTCCTGATGCGATTTAAGCCGCTGGGATTCGGCAACACCCAGATCTGCGTATCGCCAATGGTCATCGTCTGTTTTCCCCACTGCGCGCCGCGCTGGCTAAATCCCTGCTCAAACGCCTGCTTGCCCAGAATCGCCAATGCCGCAGGTTGATAGTGCTCAATCTTCTCAATGAGCTTATGACCGCCGCTACGCATCTCCTGAAGCTTAACTTCGTTCGCCTGCACGGTAGGCCTGTCGACAAATTTGGTAACGCCACAGCGGAAATCCAGCAGATGCTGCGCCTCTTCCGGTTTCAGTTGACGCCCGGTAAATCCGGCAAGGTGGATTACCTTCCAGAAACGGTTGGCAGGATGCGCGAACGGGAACCCTGTCCCCGCAGAAGAGAGGCCGGGATTGATGCCGCAAAATACCACTCTCAGCTCCCGCGCCAGTATGTCCTTAACCATGTTAACTCCTGAACGATACATCAGGCTGAAAGTATAACGGATTGAAAATACGTTGTTTATAAAAACAGCATCCGTACGGTTATGGCTGGATTGCAACACGGAGTTACTTTATAATCCACCGCCACGGCCCCTTAGCTCAGTGGTTAGAGCAGGCGACTCATAATCGCTTGGTCGCTGGTTCAAGTCCAGCAGGGGCCACCAGATATCAAGGACTTGCGAGAAATCGCAGGTCCTTTTGTTTTTCTGGGAGGCCGGAATAAATGCTCCCGTATTGAAGGCGAGAGCATCGGGGCAGATAGATCTTTTTGCGCGCGCTCAGCTTATACCAGTGCCCGAAGCTGCTCTCGCATATATAAAGAAAAATATTCAGGGTTTTTAATAAGCACCCGTTCTCCTGACGCAATTTTTTCAGCCCACCCGACCAATTTTTCCGTAAACCCGGCATTCCACCCTTCCCGATCGCCTCGGGCTGCCACATCTTCTGCTCTCGCCGGAACCCCCAACTCGTTCAAATATTTAAAAATCCCCTTGGCTGTACTTTCATCCATTGGGTGTGGGACTGAAGCGGATGTATTCATACCGTTAATGAAATCTAAGGCTTTATCAATGACTGCTGGCATACTTTTATCCTTAAAATTAACCATCTGAAAAACACCTCTCTAATATGCCCCTGGATTGAACTTAATATCAAAGAAATCATTAAATTTATCCTTTTCTTTCAACCAGGTTTCGAGGTGAGTCACAACACCATCCGTCTTCCTCTCCACAGATCAACCAGATAGCCCGCAAGGCAGGAGACAACAAGCGCAGCAAGTGTGGGGGATTAGACGCCTGGTGAGGGGCGGTCAGTGCCGGGTTCACCGAGAGAAAAAACAAAATTAATTACGTTCCAGTTTGATACGCCTCTAAAAATATGAGTTTCAGTATGAAACACAAATAATGGTCTGTAGAGAAAAGTGTGATCATGTCGAATGACATTAATCAAAAAATACGTTTGGAAGATAATTGCGTTATCAATTGAGTAATTTTTATCCTGCTGACTTAATACCTGAGAGCGACAAAATAAAGAACACGAAATAAAACATTTACCGCCGCGCGATAATTCATCGCGGCCTCAGCCCTGTACGTCGTAGCAGGATATGTTATTGGCAGAAACTGCGTTGCGCTGTTTCTCTGAATGCTCATCCGAACCCTGGAAGGTCTTATTATGAGCTATCGTATGTTTGATTATCTGGTGCCAAATGTGAACTTTTTCGGCCCCAATGCCATTTCGGTTGTGGGCGAACGCTGCAAACTGTTGGGCGGGCTGTAACCCGGAAAAATTTGCGGATATCGTCGGGAGCTCCCGGCGAAAGCCGGTCTAGTCGTGATGCTTGCGCTTGAACTGGCTGGCGTCGATGTCGTACTGCTTCATCTTACGCCACAGCGTAGTGCGGCCAATGTTCAGCAAATGAGACATTTCCTGCACCCGTCCGCTGGTGACGCGGGCGGCATGGATAATCGCCTCTTTCTCGATAGCCGTAAACGTCAGGCTGGCGGGTAACAGCGATGATGTCGTATCCACGCCGGGGCGTTCAGAAAACAGATATTCCGGCAGATTACTCAGGCGGATGTGGCCGTTATCGCTGCTGATAGCGATGTTTTCGATGACGCTGTTCAGCTCGAAGTCATTGCCCGGCCAGGAATAGGCCACCAGCTGCGCCAGCGCATCATCATCCACCTTCAGGCTGGTTGAAAAGCGTTTTTTCAGGCCGTTCAGCCGGTTATAGACCAGCGAAGGGATGCTGTTACGCCGCGCGCGCAGCGGAGGAATAATAATTTCAAACGAATGCAGGGCATAGTAAAGCTGACGGCTAAAGCGGTTCTGCTCAACCAGATTCGCCAGATCAACCGTGGTCGTCGCGATCACTTTCACATCCACCGGGATCAGACGTCGCGCGTCAAGGCGGGTTAACACGCCCTGCTTGATCACTTGCAGCAGCGCGGACTGCAACTCCGGCGCCAGATATTCAATTTTTTCCAGAAACAGCGTGCCACCGCTCGCCAGTTCAAGGCGGCTCAGACGACCATTTTCATCATCGGTTGGCGCACTGCCCATAAAATCCTGCCCCAGCACACTATTGGCATAGAGCTGGCAGTTTACGGCGATATAAGGCCCGCTCGCGCGCTCGCTTTCGTTGTGGATAGCCTGGCTGAGAAGCTCTTTGCCCACCCCTTCTTCACCACACAGCAGAACCGGGAAGCTCCCCCTCGCCGCCTGGCGGCCAAAGTGGATCAACCGACGCGTTTCTGGATCGTCCGTCGACATCTGTTCAAAGGTATGGCTCACTTTCCCCAGTTGACTGGTCATCAACTGGCGCATTTGCTCCACCGGGTGCAGCAGCAGAATAAAGCTGTTGCCCTGCTCCTCAACTATCGGTTTCAGGGTAATGACGGCATCAACAAACTGATGCTGACTTTCAAAAGTCACTTCGACATGGCTCAACCCGCGGGCGTGTTTAATGGCGCGACGCAGCAAGGCAGGCAAATTGACCAGATCATGGATGTTTTTCCCCTGGCTGGCCTGCGTATCCAGATGCAGCATCGTGGCCGCCCGCGCGTTGAGAAACTGCAACACGCCCTGCTCGTTCCACGCCATAACGCCATCGTCCATGCTTTCCAGCAGCCCGTACATCTGATTCAGATGACGATTAGACTCGGCCAACAGGCTATCGGTTAACAGTGAATTTCCCACTTCACGGGCGATCGCCAGCGTCAGCGATAAATCAGAGACTGACTGGTGCTCCACCAGACAGCAGAGCGAAATGGAGCCAAACAGGCGGCCGTGATTATCAAATACCGGGGTTGAGCAGAACGACCACGGGTGCAGCGCCTGTTTAAAATGCTGCTCTCCGGCCGTTTTGGTTGGCTGCCCCGGCATGGTCGCCAGCGACAGCGCACAGCTGCCGATGATGCTTTCCGCACAGTAGCTGCCGTCGAGAAAGCCCAGTTCCGCCAGTTTCTCCAGCGTCCCGGGGTCGCCGCAGCGGTTTAAGATACAGGCGGATTCATCCAGGATAAACAGCGCGCAAGGACGTCCATCCATGAACTCCCAGGCATCTTCCAGCGCGGCCTGGCCTATCGTCAGCAACGCCGTTTTGCGTCGGCAAATCGATTCAAAGGTCAGCCCTTGCGCCTGGTGCGGCGTCTGCCAGGTTTCTCGCTGCATAAACTTGCTGCAACGATGCCATGACTGAGCGATGACGGAAGATACTTCCTTCCCGATGTCCTGCGTCTGAGCCGTCATATCCTTTTCCGCTGTTTTACCATAGACAACCCCTCCGGCCGGAACGGTCAGAGGGGAGGAGAAACTGCCTGTTCATCTCGGGAAGAGAACGTAACTCAAGGCGGATTAACGCGCCAGCCACTGCTGGCCTAACAGATCCGCCGTCAGAATCGCGGCATAAACGCTGTCCGGCGTCACCTCAAACGGCATATTGTGGATGGTTTCGCCTTCCGCGCAGGTCGCTTTCGCCACCGCCTGAATTTTCCCTTCAATGCCGTCTTTCACGCCCATCTGCGCGAGGGTAATCGGCAGCCCCACTTTCTCGCAGAACCCCAGAACGGTTTCGATCTCTTCCATCGGGCTGTTCTGTAATACCAGTTGCGCCAGCGTGCCAAACGCGACCTTTTCGCCGTGATACAAATGGTGGCACTCTTCCAGAATAGTGAAACCGTTGTGAATCGCATGCGCCCCGGCCAGACCGCTGCTCTCAAAGCCAATGCCGCTGAGATAGGTGTTGGCTTCAACGATACGTTCCAGCGCATCGGTCACAACGCCAGCCTGAGCCGCCAGACGCGCTTTTTCACCTTCTGCGAGCAATGTATCATAACACAGGCGCGCCAGGCTCAAGGCCGCCGCCGTAGACTGCCCGCCCGCCATGCTGGTCGCTCTGGCGTCATAGCAGGCTTTCGCTTCAAACCAGGTGGAAAGCGCATCCCCCATCCCGGACACCAGTAAACGCACCGGCGCTTTGGCGATGATTGCCGTGTCCATCACCACCATATCCGGGTTTTTCGGGTAGATCAGATACTCTTCAAACTCGCCCGCTTCGGTATAGATAACCGACAATGCGCTGGTCGGGGCATCGGTGGACGCAATAGTCGGAATAATAACGACCGGCAGTTTCTGGTAGTAACCAATGGCTTTTGCCGTATCAAGCGTTTTCCCGCCGCCGATCCCCACCACGCCACGGCAGCCTTTTTGTTTCAAAATGGCCATCAGACGGTTGATTTCAACATGGCTGCATTCGCCATTGAAACGTTCTGCGTGGCAACGGATTTCGTGGCTATTCAGGCCATTCAGCACCTTCTCGCCCGCCAGGTTCATGACGAAGTCATCTGCAATCACGAAAAAGCTGTCCGCCAGGTCTTTGGCATATTGACCGAATAAGACAGAAGCATCAGGTCCCTGGAGATATTTGGCTGGAGATTGAATAACTTTTAGCATTCCTGTCATCCTCAAATAAGTGCATGTATTTACATGGTGAGCCCTGGCGTTATCCTGTTTGGCCCTGTGTTAATGGCGAAAACGGAGCGATACCGGAGCGATGCAATCACTGTAGGACGAGGCATCGCCAAAAAAATCTTTCCTCTTTTTGTTCTGAAATGGAACACAGAAAAATTCATCACGTTTCATAGTGGAACAATAAACCCTAAAAAACGGCAGGATTGCGATCCCGATCCGTTCAGCCTTCTCATAATGCCTCTGAAAAAAGGGGAATCATGCGTGGTTTTCGCCGCCGATTGCCGACAAGACAGGAAAATATTTTTCTGTCCGGCCAACTTTTCTGCGTGAATGAGCGGGAAAAAGGCGCGCTCCGGCTCGCATTTTGGCTTTTTTTCATCAGAAAACGTTTCATTACGGAACATAAAAGAATAATTTCGTTTCGTAATGAAACTCATTTTCCTCAAATTTTTTTCTTCATGAACTCAGCCAGAATCTCCTCATCGCCGACCTGCCCCGCAGCGTCCCGATGATGAGCGCCTCCGCAACCATAATGTGCAGCCGGGGGTCTGTTTTTCCCACTCTCCAGGAACCGTTATGACTCAATTCTTTTTTAACCAGCGACCCCATCTCGTCAACGACGTCATTGAAGGAACGATTATCTCCAGCCCGTGGAACAATCTGGTGCGCCTGGAGAGCGATCCGGCGATTCGTGTCGTGGTTCGCCGCGATCTGAACCGTAACAACGTCGCGGTGATTTCCGGCGGCGGCTCCGGGCACGAACCTGCCCACGTTGGTTTCATCGGGAAAGGCATGTTAACCGCTGCCGTCTGCGGCGATCTGTTTGCCTCCCCCAGCGTCGATGCAGTGCTGACCGCTATCCAGGCAGTCACTGGCGACGCCGGCTGCCTGTTAATCGTAAAAAACTATACCGGCGATCGTCTGAACTTCGGCCTTGCGGCAGAGAAAGCGCGCCGTCTGGGCTACAACGTTGAAATGCTGATTGTCGGGGATGACATTTCGCTGCCAGACAATAAGCACCCGCGTGGTATCGCGGGCACCATTCTGGTTCATAAAGTCGCCGGCTATTTTGCCGAACGCGGCTACAACCTGGCGACCGTCTTGCGTGAAGCGCAGTACGCCGCCAACAATACCGTGAGTCTTGGCGTTGCGATTTCCAGTTGCCATCTGCCGCAGGAGACGGAGAACGCACCACGCCATCATCCTAATCAGTCTGAGCTGGGCATGGGGATCCACGGTGAACCCGGCGCATCAGTCATTGATACCCAAAACAGCGCGCAGATTGTGAGCCTGATGGCCGACAAACTCCTCTCCGCTCTGCCTGAGACCGGTCGGCTGGCGGTGATGGTCAATAACCTTGGCGGCGTCTCCGTCGCGGAAATGGCCATCATCACGCGTGAACTGGCGCGCAGCCCGCTACATAAACGCATCGACTGGCTTATCGGCCCGGCTTCGCTGGTGACTGCGCTGGACATGAAAGGTTTTTCACTGACGGCAATGGTGCTGGAAGAAAGTATCGAAAAAGCGTTGCTCTCCGGGGTGGAAACCAGCAGTTGGCAAACGCCGGTGCCGCCGCGTGAGATAACCATTATGCCATCCTCATTGCAAAGCGCGCGGGTAGAGTTTCAGCCTTCAGAGAACGCGTTAGTTGCCAGGATTGTTGAGCAGGTCACCCGCACGCTGTCCGATCTGGAAATGGATCTTAACGCGCTGGATGCCAAAGTCGGCGACGGCGATACCGGCTCAACTTTTGCGGCAGGCGCGCGTGAAATCGCGGGCCTGCTACACCGCCAGCAGTTGCCGCTCGACCATCTCGCCACGCTGTTCGCACTCATTGGCGAACGCCTGACCGTCGTCATGGGCGGCTCCAGCGGTGTGCTGATGTCCATTTTCTTTACCGCTGCGGGGCAGAAACTGGAGCAAGGCGCCAGTGTGGCGGAAGCGCTGAATACCGGTCTGGCGCAGATGAAGTATTACGGTGGCGCGGATGAAGGCGATCGTACCATGATCGATGCTTTACAGCCGGCCCTGACATCGCTGCTTGCGCAGCCACAGGATCTGCATGCGGCCTTTTCCGCCGCGCAAAATGGCGCAGAACGTACCTGTCAGTCCAGCAAAGCCAACGCCGGACGCGCATCCTACCTCAGCAGCGAAAGCCTGCTTGGCAATATGGACCCAGGCGCACATGCCGTGGCAATGGTGTTTAAAGCTCTGGCGGAAAGTCACAACGCCTGATAGTTAGCAGAAAACCGGGCCCGCAGTGGCCCGGTTAAACTTCCAGCTATAAGGAATGATTAAGCCGGCTTACGATGCCAGTATGCTGCGGCGCGCACCCGTTGCGGATCAAACTGTTCCGTCTCAAAGCGACGGCTGAGATGCTTAACCACTTTCCCTTCACCCGTGATCCAGATGAAATAATCCGCCTCCGGCACCGTTAATTGCGCCAGTCGCTCATCAATCGCCTGCTCATCGTGTCCGACCACCCATTCAATGGCAAAGCCATCAAGATGCGCCAGATAATCCTGATACGCGGCATCCTGTACGCTGACCAGCGCCGTAACATTCGGGCGAACGGACATGCGATCGAGCGCTTCCAGGCGGCGGCGCAGCGCTGGCATCCCTGACTCATCGCAGACATAAACCTGATATGCATAGTCTTCCGGCACCACCAGCGATCCACGCGGCCCACCGATGGTGAGCGTGTCGCCTTCGCGAGCGTTTACTGCCCATGTGCTCGCCACGCCGCCGTCGTGAATAAAGAAATCCAGCGCCAGCTCGTGCCGCTCTTCATCATATAAGGGCGTGTAATCGCGGGAAGCAGGACGTACGCCCTCTCCCCAGACAATCCCTTCGTCCGTCACCGTCGGAGGAACGAACAGGCTGCCCGGTTCAGGGAAAAACACTTTGGTGTGATCGTCAAAGCCGCGCGAGCTAAAGCCTTCCAGCGCTTCACCGCCAAGAACAATGCGCTGAAAACCGGCGCTAATACGCTCGACGCGCAGAACGGTAAGTTCACGAAAACGCAGTTCGTTACGAACGCGCTGTGGGTAGCGTGAGGATGTATTTATCATTTTTTCGCCTTCATGCAGATAATACGATATATCTAAATTAAATTTTAAATGATAATGATTGTTAGTTATGAAGATTGCAAGCACTTTTTTGATACAGTAACCTTCGATATATCTCACGATATAAAACAATTTTAATCACTTTAAAATCAATAAATTAAATAAAATAAAAATCGATCAACTTGCAAGATCACAAGTTTTAGATATAAATTAGATATATCTAAATAAAACAGGAGTACATCATGCGACATCATCATGAAGGTTGCGAGAGAGAGCATCACCACGGCCATGAACATGGCTGCGAGCACCGTCATGGCCGGGGCGGCGGCGGACGTCGCCAGCGCTTTTTTGGCCACGGCGAACTACGCCTGGTGATTCTGGAAATTTTAACCCGCGAGGCCAGCCACGGTTACGAATTGATTAAAGCCATCGAGAACCTGACGCTGGGCAACTACACCCCAAGCCCAGGCGTGATTTACCCAACGCTGGATTTTCTTCAGGATCAGGAATTTATCACTATCAAAGAAGAGGACGGCGGGCGTAAGCAGATCACCATTACAGAACAGGGGCAGCGGTGGCTGGAAGAGCACCGTGAACACCTGGAGCACATCCACGAACGCGTGAAAGCGCGCTGCGTCGGCTTTGAACTGCGTAAGAACCCGCAGATGAAACGGGCGCTGGACAACTTCAAAGCCGTGTTGGATCTGCGGGTGAATCAGGGCGGGATCAGCGACGCGCAGCTTAAGCAGATCATCGGCGTTATCGATCGCGCGGCGCTGGAAATCAGCCAACTGGATTAAGCAGGCGGTACGTCCTCCGCACGGATGCGGAATACTTTCACGATCTCTTTTAAGTGCCGGGCCTGCTCATTCAGCGACGCCGCTGCCGCAACGGACTCCTCAACCAGACACGAGTTCTGTTGCGTGGTGGCGTCAATCAGCCCAATCGCGCTGTTGATTTGCGAAATCCCATCGGTTTGTTCGCGACTGGCCTGGCCGATTTCACGCAGAATCACATCCATCTCTTCAACGTTATCCACCATACCATTAATCAACGCACTGGCTTTTTCCACCAGTTGCATCCCCTCCTGCGTCTGGCTGGTAGAGTCTTCGATCAGGTGGCGGATCTCACTGGCCGACGACGCGCTTTTTTGCGCCAGTTGACGAACTTCCCCCGCCACGACCGCGAAGCCACGCCCGTGTTCCCCGGCGCGAGCGGCTTCCACGGCGGCGTTAAGCGCCAGAATGTTGGTCTGGAAGGCAATAGAATCAATCAGGTTGATAATGTCGGACATGCGGTTAGAGGTCTCATTTATCACGCGCATTTTTTGCGTGACCTGACGCATCATCTCACCGTTATTTTTCACCACGCTGGCCGCATCGGCAGAAAGATGGGTCGCTTCGCTGGTGTGGTCCGCCGTATTTTTGACGGTGGCGGTAATCTGCTCCATAGAGGCCGCCGTTTGCTCAACAGAACTGGCCTGTTCTTCAGTACGCGCCGCCAGATCCTGGTTGCCCGCGACAATTTGCGCCGCCGCGCTGGAGATATTTTCAGAGCCGTTCTGAACTTCCTGCACGATCACCAGCAGACGGTTTTTCATCTCCATCAGCGCCTGCAACAGCACGCCGGTTTCATCTTTTTGCGCGATATGAATCGTGCGGGTCAAATCCCCCTCCGCAATCGCCCCGGCAAACTGCACGGCGTCATTAAGCGGTCGGGTAATGGAACGTACGATGTACCATCCCATTATCACTCCGGCGGCAATGCTGATAAGCGCCAGGAGAATCAGCTGTGCCCGGTTGGTGCGAAAATCCTGGTCAACCGACGCGCCCGCATTGCGCATCAACGTATCTTCAATAGCGATCAGCTCCTGTACTTTGGCTTTATACGCCTGCTGTATGTTGACGGTGGTCGTCATCATTTCCTGTATCGCCGCCGGACGATTATGGTTCTGAATTTCCTGCAAAATACGGAACCGGGAGGCCAGATACTGCTGACGCACATCGCGAATTCCGGCGATGATGGCCTTTGAGGCCTCGTCATGACGGCTGGCGGACAGTTCATCGAGCAATACCGTAATGCGCTGGCTAATCGCATCCAGCTGCTTTTGCGACTCCTGGCTCCAGCGCCCTTCTTCATCCAGCAGCATCAGCTGCTGCGTGCTAACGAAATCCTGAAAATTATCGATCAGCAGGTTGGCTTTCACCGTTGTGGGATAATCGTGAGTAATGATGTTCTGCATACTGGTATTCGTTCGATCCAGGCTGAACAACGAAAGGCCAGAACTCACGATCATCAGTACAATAAACAAACCAAACGCAATAAATAATTTCGAGCGGATCTTCATGTTATGCAAAAGCATATTTCCCCCTGGAGATTGTTTTTCCTCTATACAGGGTTCGTTATCGGTTACGGTTGCGCTAACTTTATGATATTGATCGTTTTTTATTTCAAGTTATTACAGTAAATAGTTTTCAACGATGAATATCGGCAGACCGATCGTTATACAATTCATTTTTCAGGTTCGGAAAAATGAAGAATCACACAAAATAACGCAGCGGGTTTAAATAAGGAAATAGCTCGAAATGGTAAATATTTAATATGTGCTTAACATTGTTAGCCCAATATTATGACAAAACGCTTATCGGCTTCGATAAGCGTTTGTCGGCAGAAATAAAGGGAATTTGATTTAATGCAGAACCGTTACCGCATCTTCCAGACGGCTGGCGCGATGTTTAACCATCGCTGAAACCTGAGCGCTCTCCTCCACCAGCTCGGCATTTTTCTGCGTGATATGGTTTAACTCATCCACGGCGCGGGTCAGGCTGGAGAGTCCGTCCGCCTGTTCCAGCGTCGAGTGGCTGATTTGCGCAATAAACTGAGTGACGTTTTGCACCTGAGCCACAATATCATCCATCGTGCGTCCTGCCGCATGCACCTGTTCGGAACCGGACTGTACCCGGCTTGCGCTGGCGTCAATGAGCTTACGAATATCATTCGCCGCGCTGGCGCTTCGGCTGGCAAGATGGCGAACTTCCCCGGCGACAACGGCAAATCCTTTACCCTGCTCGCCCGCTCGCGCCGCTTCAACCGCCGCGTTCAGCGCCAGGATATTCGTCTGGAAAGCAATATCGTTAATCAGCGTAGTGATTGTGCCAATCTGCTGCGTGCTGTCAGCGATGTCATCCATCGTTTTAATGACGGTTTCCATCGCCTCTCCGCCCTGCGTCGCCGCACTGCTGGCCGCGCTGGATAATTTATCGGCGGCGGACGCGGTGGTGGAATTTTTCTTCACGGACTCCGCCATCTGGTTCATGGTCGTCACCGTCTGCTGCACATTCTCCACCGTCTGGCGGGTGTGTTTATTCAGATCGTCATTGCCTTTCGCTAGCGTCTCGCTGCCGTTTCTGACGCTGGAGACCTGGCTTGAGACGTCATTAATCAGCCAGCGGCACATAAGCCCAAGCTGGCCTACCGCGCGCAACATCAGCCCCAGTTCGTCACTACGGTTAAGATGCGATACGCTATTACGCTCGCCCGTTGCGACTTTCAACGCCTGCCGGGCGACATTTTCGATCGGACGCACAATCTGCCATTCAAACACCGCCGTTCCCGCCAGCATCAGCAGGGCGTTCACGAATAGCGCTGGCCACGCAACGCCCATTTGCGCCATCGCCGCCATCAGCACCACGCCCGTTAGCGCCATAACGCTGCGTACACGCCAGCGAATGGGGATTGCCGGCAGTTTCCCCAGCCAGCCTTTACGCACCACCAGTCCTTTGTGGATACGTTTGTTGCTGCGGCCTTCATTCAGCGCCTTATACAAAGGCTCAACGGCAGCAATCTCTTCGTCTGTCGCGCGGGTACGAATCGACATATAGCCGGTCACGCGCCCTTCCCGCACCATCGGCACCGCATTCGCCCGCACCCAGTAGTGATCGCCATTCTTCCGTCGGTTTTTCACGATGCCGCTCCACGGCTCACCCTGCCTGAGGGTGTACCACATATCCGCAAACGCGGCTTTCGGCATGTCCGGGTGGCGTACCAGATTATGCGGTTGCATAAGCAGTTCATTCAGCGTAAAGCCGCTTACCTGAACGAAAGTATCATTTGCATGGGTGATATAGCTTTGCAGGTCAGTTGTGGACATCAGGGTTGTATCATCATCCAGCGGATAATTATGCTGGCTGACGTAGGGATGAGAAGACATGGTTGCGTCCTGTGCAGGTTACTTGAATGTTAACTTTTCTGTCAGATGTTATTTCGGCGATAATTGGTTTATCTTTAGTTGTTAAATTTGATTTAGATCGCAATTTGCGTTTAAACCGTAATATTTGTATGTTTTCTAATTCATTGATTTAAAATACTTTCGTTAAGTAACTATTCAGTTCCGCTATAACTTCCGCCCCATATACGCACACCGCCCGCACCGTTCTGGTGCGACTGCCCGCTCGTCAGCCCCGCTTCTCCCGCACACGCATTGCGCAAAACATCACCAATTGTTAATGAATGAGATTAAATATTGCACACTTGATATTTTCCCTGGTGTTTATCCCGATTTTCATGATCCACGCCGATATGGCGCAATCCCTGCAATACTTAACTCAGTATCATGTGATACGCGAGTTCCGGGAGCATATTTTGAACAGGTTACCTTCCAGCGCATCGGCCCTGGCCTGTAGCGCACACGCACTGAATCTCATTGAAAAGCGAACGCTTGATCATGAGGAAATGAAAGCACTGAACCGAGAGGTGATTGATTACTTCAAAGAGCATGTTAATCCGGGGTTTTTAGAGTATCGAAAATCTGTGACCGCTGGCGGGGATTACGGAGCCGTAGAGTGGCAAGCGGGAAGTCTGAATACGCTTGTCGACACCCAGGGACAGGAATTTATTGATTGTCTGGGTGGTTTTGGCATTTTCAACGTGGGGCACCGTAATCCAGTTGTCGTATCCGCCGTACAGAATCAACTCGCAAAACAACCTCTGCACAGCCAGGAGTTACTGGACCCGCTCCGGGCCATGCTGGCTAAAACGCTCGCAGCGCTCACGCCTGGAAAACTGAAGTACAGTTTTTTCAGCAACAGCGGCACCGAATCGGTGGAAGCGGCGCTGAAACTGGCGAAGGCGTATCAGTCGCCGCGCGGTAAGTTTACCTTTATCGCTACCAGCGGCGCGTTTCACGGTAAATCGCTGGGGTCGCTTTCCGCCACGGCGAAATCCACGTTCCGCAAGCCGTTTATGCCGCTGCTGCCAGGCTTCCGCCATGTACCGTTTGGCAACATTGAGGCCATGCGTACTGCACTTAGCGAGTGTAAAAAAACCGGCGACGATGTGGCAGCCGTCATTCTGGAACCAATTCAGGGCGAGGGCGGCGTGATCCTGCCGCCGCAGGGCTATCTGACCGCCGTGCGTAAACTCTGCGACGAGTTTGGCGCCCTGATGATTCTGGATGAAGTCCAGACCGGCATGGGGCGCACCGGTAAGATGTTTGCCTGTGAACATGAAAACGTGCAGCCTGACATTTTATGTCTGGCAAAAGCGTTAGGCGGCGGCGTGATGCCGGTTGGGGCAACCATCGCCACCGAAGAGGTGTTCTCCGTTCTGTTCGATAATCCGTTCCTGCACACCACAACCTTTGGCGGCAACCCGCTGGCCTGTGCGGCAGCATTAGCGACCATTAACGTGTTGCTGGAGCAGAATCTACCGGCACAGGCGGAGCAGAAAGGCGATATGTTGCTGGACGGCTTCCTCCAGCTTGCCAGGGAATACCCTGACCTGGTGCAGGACGCTCGCGGAAAAGGGATGTTGATGGCGATTGAGTTTGTTGACAACGAAATCGGCTACAACTTCGCCAGCGAGATGTTCCGCCAGCGGGTACTGGTTGCCGGGACGCTCAACAACTCGAAAACGATTCGCATCGAACCACCGCTGACATTAACAATTGAGCAGTGTGAACAGGTGTTAAAAGCGACCCGCAAGGCTCTGGCGGCGTTACGGGTGAGCGTGGAGGAAACATAACACACCGCCGGATGGCGCTACGCTTATCCGGCCTACAGGAATCCGATCCGTAGGCCGGATAAGACGCGCCAGCGTCGCCATCCGGCAATGTTCACACAGCCCGCACACCCGCCTGTAGGCCGGATAAGACGCGCCAGCATCGCCATCCGGCAAGTTCACACAACCCGCACGCCCGCAGGCATTACGCGTTCCGGCGTCAGCAATACGCTTTCACTGCCGTCATCGGTTTCAGCACACAGCAACATGCACTCTGACGTTTCACCACGCATTTTGGCTTTTTGCAGATTGCACAGTACCACCACCGTTTTCCCCATCAGCGCATCCTCTCGGTAATAAGGTACGAGGCTGGTTACCGTTTGCAGCGTACGCTCGCCCACATCCACCTGCACAATGTAAAGCTTATCGGCATTATCATGACGCTTTACCTGCACAATCTTTCCAACACGCAGCTCCAGTCGGGCAAAATCCGCAAAGGCCACCGTCTCCATCTTTTTCCCCCTCTAGTAAAAATTTACTAAATCATAGCAATAATTTTTCCAGGCACTGTTCTTAAAAAAGGGGAAATGCTGCGTTTATCACACTCTTTAAGCTGAAATTTACCCCTGGCACGTCAAATAAACGCGCTTTATTTACTGAAAACAGATGCATAGATAAGCACTTCCTTTACAATGAAAAGGCTACTCAGGGGAAAGTCGAAAAAGGTAATCATGGCAACACTTAAAGATATCGCAATTGAAGCTGGCGTATCCCTGGCGACAGTGTCGCGGGTCTTAAACGACGACCCCACGCTGAATGTCAAAGAAGAGACCAAACACCGCATTCTGGAAATCGCGGAAAAGCTGGAGTACAAAACCAGCAGCGCCCGTAAGAGCCAGAATAGTACGGTCAGCCTGCAACACATCCTTGCCATCTACAGTTATCAGCAAGAGCTGGAAATTAACGATCCCTACTATCTGGCAATCCGCCACGGGATTGAGACACAGTGTGAAAAACTGGGGATTGAACTGACCAACTGCTACGAACACAGCGGGTTGCCGGATCTTAAAAACATCACCGGCATTCTCATTGTCGGCAAGCCCTCAGCCGCCTTACGCGACGCCGCCGCCGCGCTGACTGACAATATCTGCTTTATCGACTTTCACGAATCAGGCAGTGAATACGATGCCGTCGATATCGATTTGTCCCGCATCAGCAAAGAGATCATCGACTTTTTCATTGCTCAGGGCGCAACCCGTATTGGTTTTATTGGCGGGGAGGATGAGCCCGGCAAAGCCGATATCCGCGAAGCCGCGTTTGTCGAATATGGCCGCCTGAAGCAGGTTGTGCGTGAAGACGATATCTGGCGTGGTGGTTTTTCCAGTTCATCAGGTTACGAACTGGCGAAACAAATGCTGGCTAAAGCGGATTATCCGCGCGCGCTGTTTGTCGCCTCCGACTCGATAGCCATTGGCGTGTTACGCGCAATCCACGAGCATGGCCTTGAGATCCCACGCGACATCTCCCTGATAAGCGTGAATGACATTCCAACGGCGCGATTCACCTTCCCACCGCTTTCCACAGTGCGCATTCATTCCGAAATGATGGGCAGCCAGGGCGTAAATCTGGTGTACGAAAAAGCCCGTGACGGGCGCGCACTGCCGCTGCTGGTCTTCGTTCCCAGTAAACTTAAACTGCGCGGCACCAGCCGCTAACCCCCCTTTTCCGCCGCCCGGTTTTCCTGATAGCCGGGCGCATTTCGCTTTTCGCCGTTTTTCTTCTCACTGCTTATTTTCGTGATCCAGTTAAAGTAAATCATTCTACCCACTACATTTTAGTAAATATTTTACTAAAATCATTTCCCATAACGCACACTTACCATCGCCTTGAAGGGTTCCGACTTCGCTCCACAGGGAGGCATTATGAATCGCTGGGAAAACATTCAGCTGACCCACGAAAACAGACTGGCGCCACGCGCCTACTTTTTTTCTTATGACTCAATAGCCCAGGCTCGTACATTCGCCCGCGAAACCAGCAGCTATTTTTTGCCGCTAAGCGGTCAGTGGAACTTTCAGTTCTTCGACCACCCGCTTCAGGTGCCGGAAGCCTTTACCTCAGAGTATATGCGAGACTGGGGAACAATTACCGTTCCAGGGATGTGGCAAATGGAAGGCCACGGCAAGCTGCAATATACCGACGAAGGTTTCCCGTTTCCGATCGATGTGCCGTACGTCCCCAGCGATAACCCCACCGGCGCTTATCAACGCATTTTCACGCTGAGCGAAGGCTGGCAAGGAAAGCAAACGCTGATTAAATTCGACGGCGTCGAAACGTATTTCGAAGTTTATGTGAACGGCCATTATGTGGGATTCAGCAAAGGCAGCCGCCTGACGGCAGAGTTCGACATCAGCGCGGTCGCGAAGACGGGCGACAACCTGTTATGCGTCCGCGTGATGCAGTGGGCAGATTCCACCTATGTTGAAGACCAGGATATGTGGTGGTCGGCGGGCATCTTCCGCGACGTTTATCTGGTTGGCAAACACACCGTCCACATTCAGGACTTCACCGTCCGCACCGATTTTGACGACGATTATCGCAATGCCACCCTCTCCTGCCAGCTGATTCTGGAAAATCTGACCGCCGACCCGGCAATCGCTTCTCTGGAGTATGCGCTGTTTGACGGTGAGGATGTTGTACATGCAGGCGCCATCAACGCACTGACCATTGACCAGCGCATCAGCACCGACTTTGCCGTTCGTGTTCACGCTCCGCACCAGTGGTCCTCTGAGTCGCCGTATCTCTACCACCTGGTGATGACCCTGAAAGACGCCAACGGCAATACTCTTGAAGTGGTGCCGCAACGCGTGGGCTTTCGCGATATTCAGGTTCGCGACGGGCTGTTTTACATCAACAACCGCTACGTGATGCTGCACGGCGTCAACCGCCACGATAACGATCATCTTAAAGGTCGGGCTGTCGGCATGGATCGCGTTGAAAAAGATCTGCGGTTAATGAAACAACACAACATCAACTCGGTACGAACCGCGCACTACCCTAACGATCCACGTTTCTACGAGCTCTGCGATATCTACGGCCTGTTTGTGATGGCGGAAACCGACGTCGAGTCACACGGATTCGCTAACATCGGCGATATCAGCCGCATCACCGACGACCCGGCGTGGGAAACGGTCTACGTCGAGCGCATCGTGCGCCATATCCATGCGCAGAAAAACCACCCTTCTATCATCATCTGGTCGCTGGGCAACGAATCCGGGTACGGCTGTAATATTCGCGCGATGTACCACGCCGCCAAAGCGCTGGATGACACGCGCCTGATTCACTACGAAGAAGACCGCGACGCAGAAGTGGTGGATATCATCTCCACCATGTATACCCGCGTGCCGCTAATGAACGAGTTTGGTGAGTACCCGCATCCGAAGCCGCGCATCATCTGCGAATACGCCCACGCGATGGGCAATGGCCCCGGTGGGCTAACCGAATATCAAAATGTCTTTTACCAGCACGACTGCATTCAGGGGCACTATGTCTGGGAATGGTGCGATCACGGTATTCAGGCGAAAGACGACGATGGCAACGTGTGGTACAAATTTGGCGGCGATTACGGCGACTACCCGAATAACTACAACTTCTGCCTTGATGGTCTGATTTACCCTGACCAGACGCCGGGCCCGGGTCTGAAGGAGTACAAGCAGGTCATTGCACCTGTAAAAATCCACGCACAGGATCTGGAACGTGGCGAACTGAAAGTAGAAAACAAGCTGTGGTTCACCTCCCTTGACGACTATACCCTGCATATTGACGTTCGTGCCGAAGGGGAGACGCTCTCCACGCAACAGATCAAACTGCGCGACGTCGCGCCGAATAGCGAGGTGTTACTGCACTGCACATTGCCAGCGCTGGATGGGCGAGAAACGTTTCTTAACGTCACCGTGACCAAAGACTCCCCCACACTCTACAGCGACGCAGGGCATCATATCGCCGCCTGTCAGTTCCCGCTGAAGGCCAGAACGGCGCCTCCTGTACCGTTTAGCCAGCCAAACGCGCGCGCGTTGACGCTGGAAGACGATCGTCTGAGCTGCACCGTGCGCGGCTACAACTTCCATCTGACGTTCTCAAAACTGAACGGGAAGCCAACCGCCTGGAACGTTAATGGTGAAGCGCTGCTGACCCGCGCGCCAAAAATCAATTTCTTTAAGCCGACAATTGATAACCACAAGCAGGAGTTCGAGGGACTCTGGCAACCAAACCATCTGCACATCATGCAGGAGCATCTGCGGGCGTTTACCGTCGAGCAAACGGAAGATGCGGTGCTGATTACCAGTCACACCCTTATTGCTCCGCCGGTATTTGATTTCGGCATGCGCTGTACGTATCGCTGGCGCATTGCGATGGATGGTCAGGTAAACGTCGCGCTTTCCGGCGAACCCTACGGCGAATATCCGCACATTATTCCGTGTATTGGCTTCACGATGGGAATCAATGGCGCCTTCGATCAGGTTGCCTGGTATGGTCGCGGCCCGGGAGAAAACTATGCCGACAGTCAGCAGGCCAACATCATCGACATCTGGCGCTCCACCGTGGATGACATGTTTGAGAATTATCCGTTCCCGCAGAACAACGGTAATCGCCAGCATGTACGCTGGGCGACGCTAACCAACCGCCACGGCAACGGCCTGCTGGTGGTGCCGCAACGCCCCATCAACTTCAGCGCCTGGCATTACACGCCAGAAAACCTCTTTGCCGCGCAGCACTGCAATGAGTTGCAGCGCTGCGACGACATCACCCTGAATCTGGATCATCAGTTGCTTGGGCTGGGTTCCAACTCCTGGGGAAGCGAAGTGCTCGATTCCTGGCGCGTCTGGTTCCGGTCATTCCGTTATGGCTTTACGTTGCTACCGGTGTCCGGCGGCGAAGCGACCGCCCAGGCTATCGCCAGTCATGCCTTCGGCACGGATTTCTTTTCCACAAATTTGCATAGCGAGAATGAAAAATGAGGCTCCTCGATAACTTAGAACAGTTCCGGCAGGTCTACGCCTCTGGTCGGAAATGGCAGCGCTGCGTTGAAGCGATTGAAAATATAGACAACATTCAGCCCGGCGTCGCTCACTCCATCGGGGATTCTCTGACGTATCGCGTGGAAACCAACTCTGCCGCTGATGCGCTGTTTACCGGGCATCGCCGGTACGTTGAAGTGCATTACTACCTGCAAGGGCGACAAAAAATTGAATATGCCGCCAAAGATACGTTGCAGGTCGTTGAATATTATCGCGATGAAACCGATCGCGAATATCTGAAAGGTTGCGGAAACACCGTGGAGGTTCACGAAGGACAGATGGTGATTTGCGACAACCATGAAGCCTACCGTTTTATCTGTAATCACGCTGTAAAAAAAGTCGTACTCAAAGTGACCATTGAAGATGGTTATTTTCATAACAAATAAAAATAACGGGCGGCACCTGTGATGTGCCGCTGACTACCCTACAAAAATCAGGAATCGGAGATGTGTTATGTCTGATACCAAACGTAATACAATCGGCAAATTCGGCTTACTCTCGCTTACCTTTGCCGCCGTTTACAGTTTTAATAACGTTATCAATAATAATATTGAGCTGGGACTGGCATCGGCACCGATGTTTTTCCTGGCAACAATTTTCTACTTTATCCCCTTCTGTTTAATTATTGCAGAATTCGTTTCATTAAATAAAAACTCTGAAGCTGGCGTTTATGCTTGGGTAAAAAGCTCCCTCGGCGGACGCTGGGCATTTATTACCGCCTACACCTATTGGTTCGTTAACTTGTTCTTTTTCACCTCGCTGCTCCCGCGCGTAATTGCCTATGCCTCTTATGCGTTCCTGGGCTACGAATATATTCTGACGCCGGTCGCAACAACCGTATTGAGTATGGTGCTGTTCGCCTTCTCAACCTGGGTTTCCACCAACGGGGCGAAAATGCTGGGGCCAATCACCTCCGTCACCTCCACGCTGATGCTCCTGTTGACGCTTTCCTATATTTTACTGGCCGGTACGGCGCTGGTGGGCGGCGTTCAGCCTGCCGATCCGATCACCGTGGAGGCGATGATCCCGAACGTTAACTGGGCGTTCCTCGGTATTACGACCTGGATCTTTATGGCCGCAGGCGGCGCGGAATCCGTTGCGGTGTATGTTAACGACGTAAAAGGCGGATCAAAATCATTTGTAAAAGTGATCATCCTGGCCGGGATTTTCATCGGCGTGCTTCATTCTATCTCGTCGGTACTGATCAACGTATTCGTGAGCAGTAAAGAGCTGAAATTTACCGGCGGTTCAGTACAGGTCTTCCACGGTCTGGCAGCCTGGTTTGGTCTGCCCGAACTGTTGATAAACCGCTTTGTCGGTCTGGTTTCTTTTACTGCGATGTTCGGCTCTCTGCTGATGTGGACTGCAACGCCGGTTAAAATTTTCTTCTCCGAAATTCCCGCAGGGATTTTTGGCAAAAAAACCGTCGAACTGAATGAAAACGGCGTCCCCGCTCGCGCCGCCTGGATTCAGTTCCTGATTGTCATTCCGTTGATGATTATCCCGATGCTCGGCTCGAATACCGTTCAGGAATTAATGAACACCATCATTAATATGACCGCAGCGGCCTCCATGCTGCCTCCACTGTTTATTATGCTGGCCTACCTGAATCTGCGGGCAAAACTGGAGCACTTACCGCGAGACTTCCGTATGGGATCGCAAAGAACCGGTATTATCGTCGTGTCGATGTTAATTGTTATATTTACCATCGGATTTATTGCCTCCACTTTCCCAACCGGCGGCAATATTATGACCATTGTTTTCTATAACGTGGGCGGTATTGTTATTTTCCTCGGATTCGCCTGGTGGAAATACAGCCGATACATTAAAGGACTCACAAAAGAAGAACAGGATATTGAAGCCGCACCCGCATCAAACATTAATTAACAGATTTATTTTATAACTATAAGAACCATTTTCACATTGGCTATAACAATAAAAAATATTTATTTTGGCTTAGGACAGAAGCATGAAAATGATGAAAAATATTCGCAGGGCAATGATTGCCCTGCCCTTCCTCTGTGTTTTTCCCCTGGCTGCGGAAGACGTTCATCCGGCAGAACATGACGACACAAAAACGCCAGCCGTCACCTCTCCCTCCTTTCGTTTTTACGGCGAGATGGGGCTGGGGGGATATATGGATTTAGAGGGACAGGATAAACATAAATACAGTGACGGCACTTATATTGAAGGCGGCCTGGAGATGAAATACGGCTCATGGTTTGGCCTGATTTACGGCGAAGGTTGGACGGTGCAGGCCGACCATCAGGGTAACGCCTGGGTTCCCGATCATAGCTGGGGCGGGTTCGAAGGCGGTATCAACCGTTTTTATGGCGGTTATCGTACTGATGACGGCACGGAACTGATGCTGAGCCTGCGTCAGGATTCCTCGCTGGATGACCTGCAATGGTGGGGCGATTTTACGCCGGATCTGGGCTACGTCATCCCCAATACCCGTGACATCATGACCGCGATTAAGGTGCAGAATCTGAGCGGCGCCTTCCGTTATAGCGTCACCGCCACGCCAGCCGGGCATCACGATGAGGGGAAAGCCTGGCTCCATTTCGGCAAATACGATCGCTATGACGATAAATACACCTATCCGGCGATGATCAACGGTTATATCCAGTACGATCTTGTCGAAGGCGTCACCTGGATGAACGGCCTGGAAGTTACCGACGGCACCGGGCAACTGTTTCTGACCGGCGTTCTCTCTCCCAACCTGGCCGCCCGCGCCTGGCACCACACTGGTCGCGCCGACGGTCTGGACGTGCCGGGCAGCGAAACCGGCTTTATGGTCAGCGCCATGTACGAAGCGCTAAAAGGCGTTTATCTCTCTACCGCCTACAGCTATGCCAGGCACCGGCCAGACCATGCCGCAGACGAAACCACCTCTTTTATGCAGTTTGGCGTCTGGTACGAATACGGCGGCGGACGTTTCGCCACCGCCTTCGACAGCCGGTTCTATATGCAAAACGCATCTGGCGATCCCAGCGACCAGATTTTCCTGATGCAATATTTCTACTGGTAATAAGGACATGAACACCATGAAAATCACGACGACCCTGACGCCGCTGACCTGCGCTTTACTGATAAGCCTCTCCGCACATGCCGCCACTGCGGACGATTATAAAAATGTCATTAACCGCACCGGCGCGCCGGGCTATATGCATGATTACGATTACGATGATCACCAGCGTTTTAATCCGTTTTTCGATCTCGGCGCGTGGCACGGATACCTGCTGCCAGACAGCAAGGCCACGATGGGCGGCTTTCCCGGCGTCGCACTGCTGACGGAAGAGTACATCAACTTTATGGCCACCCATTTTGACCGTCTGTCGGTGTATCAAAACGGCCAACAGGTTGACTTTGCGCTTGAGGCTTACAGCATTCCCGGCGCGCTGATCCAAAAATTATCCTCAAAGGACGTGCAGGTTGAGATGACGCTGCGCTTCGCCAGTTCGCGCACGGCCCTGCTGGAAACGAAAATCACCAGCAAGACGCCGCTGGATCTGGTGTGGGACGGCGAGTTACTGGAAAAACTGGAAGCGAAAGAGGGAAAAGCGATCTCCGATAAAACCATTGATGGAGAATACCCGGGCTATCAGCGAAAAATCATCGCCACCCGTGATGGTCTGAAAGTCACCTTCGGCAAAGTGCGTTCCACCTGGGATCTGCTCACTTCCGGCGAATCTGAATATCAGATACATAAATCCCTGCCAACAGACACGAAGGTCGACGGCCACCGCTTTACCAGCAAGGCGCACATCAACGGTTCCACCACGTTTTATACTACCTGGTCGCATCTGCTCACCGCGCAGGAAGTGGATAACGAGCAGGCGCAGATCCGCGACATTCTGGCTCGCCCGGCTGACTATCTCAACGCATCACAAAAACGCTGGGAGGGCTATCTGCAAAAAGGCTTAACCAACCCGGACGCCACGCCAGAACAGACGCGGGTTGCGGTTAAAGCCGTTGAAACGCTGAACGGCAACTGGCGCTCACCAGGCGGCGCGATCAAACACCATACCGTGACGCCATCGGTCACTGGCCGCTGGTTTTCCGGTAATCAGACCTGGCCGTGGGACACCTGGAAGCAGGCCTTTGCGATGGCGCATTTCAACCCGGAAATCGCCAAAGAGAATATTCGCGCCGTCTTCTCCTGGCAGATTCAACCCGACGATCCGCTTCGCCCACAGGATGCGGGTTTCGTTCCCGATCTGATCGCCTGGAACCTCAGCCCGGAACGCGGCGGCGATGGCGGCAACTGGAACGAGCGCAACACCAAGCCAAGCCTCGCGGCGTGGTCAGTGATGGAGGTCTACAACGTCACCAAAGACAAAGCCTGGCTTGAAGAGATGTACCCGAAACTGGTGGCATACCATGACTGGTGGCTGCGTAACCGCGATCACAACGGCAATGGCGTCCCGGAATATGGCGCAACCCGCGACAAAGCCCACAATACCGACACCGGCGAAATGCTGTTTACGGTAAAACAGGGCGACAAGGAAGAGACGTTATCCGGGCTGAGAAACTATGCCCGCATCATCAGCGAAGGCCAGTACGACAGCCTGGAAATTCCGGCGCAGGTCGCCGCCTCCTGGGAGTCCGGGCGTGATGACGCCGCAGTGTTCGGATTTATTGATAAAGCGCAACTGGATAAATATGTCGCAAACGGCGGCAAACGCAGCGACTGGACGGTGAAATTTGCGGAAAACCGTCGCCAGGACGGCACGCTGCTGGGCTATTCGCTGCGACAGGAGTCGGTCGATCAGGCGAGCTACATGTACAGCGACAACCACTATCTGGCAGAAATGGCGGTCCTCCTCAATAAGCCGAACGAGGCGCAGCACTATCGCCAGTTGGCGCAAAAGCTCGCGGATTACATCAACACCTGCATGTTCGATCCGACAACACACTTCTTCTATGATCTGCGGATTGAAGAAAAGCCGCTGGCAAACGGCTGTGCGGGGAAACCGATCGTTGAGCGTGGCAAGGGGCCGGAAGGCTGGTCGCCGTTGTTTAACGGCGCTGCGACGCAGGCTCACGCCGATGCGGTTGTGAAGGTGATGCTTGACCCGAAAGAGTTCAACACTTTCGTACCGCTCGGCACCGCCGCGCTGACCAATCCGGCGTTCGGCGCGGATATTTACTGGCGCGGACGCGTGTGGGTGGATCAGTTCTGGTTCGGATTAAAAGGCATGGCGCGTTACGGCTATCGTGATGATGCGCTGAAGCTGGCGGATACTTTCTTCAGGCATGCAAAAGGGCTGACCGCCGACGGGCCGATTCAGGAAAACTACAACCCGTTGACCGGCGCACAGCAGGGCGCGCCGAACTTCTCCTGGAGCGCCGCGCACCTGTATATGCTGTATAACGACTTCTTCAGGAAACTGTAATCCGAAATGCGATGCCGGATGGCGCTACGCTTATCCGGCCTACAGGAATCCGATCCGTAGGCCGGATAAGACGCGCCAGCGTCGCCATCCGGCAATGTTCACACAACCCGCACACCTGTAGGCCGGATAAGATGCGCCAGCGTCGCCATCCGGCAAATTCGTTCTCTGGCCCCGCTCCTTTTTTGAATCCCATCACAATCATCGCATTCCCCTTTTCCCTTTTACGCCGCGACGGCTAAATTATTAACTCATCCGACCACATAACAATAATTTTACATACTGGACACACTTATGAGCTATCCGTCGCTTTTCGCCCCGCTCGATCTGGGCTTTACCCGGCTTAAAAACCGTGTGCTAATGGGTTCGATGCATACCGGGCTGGAGGAATACCCCGATGGCGCCGAACGGCTGGCGGCTTTCTACGCCGAACGTGCGCGGCATGGCGTCGCGCTGATCGTCACCGGGGGGATTGCCCCCGCACTGTCCGGGGTGGGAATGGAAGGCGGCGCTACATTAAATGATGCCAGTCAGCTGCCGCACCACCGCGTGATCACGGACGCCGTTCATGAGGAAGGCGGGAAAATTGCGTTGCAGATCCTGCATACCGGACGCTATAGCTATCAGCCGCATCTGGTCGCCCCTTCGGCGATCCAGGCGCCCATCAACCGTTTTACGCCGCACGAACTCACGCACGATGAAATCCTGCAACTGATTGACGATTTCGCCCACTGCGCCCAGCTGGCGCGGGAAGCGGGTTACGACGGCGTCGAGGTGATGGGTTCGGAAGGCTATCTGATCAATGAATTTCTTACCGTGCGCACGAACCAGCGCGACGATGAATGGGGCGGCGATTACGCCAGGCGTATGCGCTTCGCGGTGGAAGTGGTACGGGCGGTACGCCAGCGCGTGGGCAGCGATTTTATCATTATCTACCGCCTGTCGATGCTCGACCTGGTGGAAAACGGCGGGACGTTCGACGAAACCGTACAGCTGGCGCAGGCCATTGAAGCGGCTGGCGCGACGCTCATCAACACCGGTATTGGCTGGCACGAAGCGCGTATCCCGACGATCGCCACGCCGGTTCCGCGCGGCGCCTTTAGCTGGGTAACGCGCAAACTGAAAGGCCACGTCACCGTTCCGCTGGTCACGACCAACCGGATCAACGATCCGCAAGTAGCAGACGATATTCTGGCGCGCGGCGATGCGGATATGGTGTCGATGGCGCGCCCGTTCCTGGCGGATGCCGAGCTGCTGTCGAAAGCGCAATCAGGGCGGGCGGATGAGATCAACACCTGTATCGGCTGCAACCAGGCCTGTCTGGATCAGATCTTCGTGGGTAAAGTCACCTCTTGCCTGGTGAATCCACGCGCCTGTCACGAAACCAAAATGCCGATAGTTCCGGCTGAACATAAGAAAAGCCTGGCCGTCGTCGGCGCAGGCCCGGCGGGTCTCGCATTTGCCATTAACGCGGCAGCGCGCGGGCACGACGTTACGCTGTTTGATGCCCTGGCCGAGATCGGCGGGCAGTTCAACATCGCTAAACAGATCCCCGGCAAAGAAGAATTTTATGAAACGCTGCGCTATTACCGTCGGATGATCGAAGTGACCGGCGTGACGCTGAAGCTCAACCGGTTTGTCACCGCAGACGATCTGCAACCGTTTGATGAAGCGATCCTCGCTTGCGGGATCGAGCCGCGTAAACCGTCGATCGAGGGCATCGATCACCCGAAAGTGCTGACCTATCTTGAGGTGCTGCGCGATAAAACTCCCGTCGGGAAACGTGTCGCGATTATCGGCTGCGGCGGGATTGGTTTTGATACCGCGATGTACCTCAGCCAGCCAGGCGATCCCAGCAGCCTGAGCATTGCCGAGTTCTGCGTGGAATGGGGGATCGACACCAGCCTGCAACAGCCCGGCGGGTTACGCCCGGAAGGGCCGCATCTGTCTCGCAGCCCACGTCAGATTGTGATGCTACAGCGTAAAGCCAGTAAACCCGGTCAGGGGCTGGGAAAAACCACCGGCTGGGTCCATCGCGCAACGCTGTTGTCCCGCGGCGTAAAAATGATCCCGGCGGTCAGTTATCAGAAGATCGACGATGACGGATTGCACGTATTGATCAACGGCGAACCGCAGCTTCTGAACGTCGATCATGTCGTGATCTGCGCGGGGCAGGAGCCACGGCGCGAACTGGCGGAGCCGCTGCGCGCGTCAGGGAAAACGGTACACCTGATTGGCGGATGCGACGTGGCGATGGAGCTGGATGCGCGGCGGGCAATTGCGCAGGGAACAAAATTAGCGCTGGCGATTTAAGGGCATTGCCTGATGGCGCTACGCTTATCAGGCCTACGGGGTAGCACGTTGTAGGCCGGATAAGGCGTTAGCCGTCATCCGGCACACGCTATTAGCGGCGGCGACCGGTTTTGACCGCTTTCAACACCACGAATTTGTTATTGGTGGCGATGGTGGTGCAGTTACCGAAAATCTTCTTCAGCTTGTGGAAATAATCCAGGTGACGGTTCGCCACAATGTACAGCTCGCCGTTGATCTTCAGGCAACGGCGCGCATGGTGGAACATCTCCCAGGCAACGTTATCCGTCAGCGCATGTTTCTGATGGAACGGCGGGTTGCACAGCACGGCGTTAAAGCGGAAAGGTTCCACGCCGGACAAGGCGTTGTTAATCATAAACTCGCAGCGATCCAACGCTTCCGGCATATTGGTTTCCACATTCAAACGGCTGGACGCGACCGCCATCGGCGATTCATCGACAAACACGACGCTCGCCTGAGGGTTCTTCGCCAGTAGCGTCAGGCCAATCACGCCATTACCGCAGCCGAGATCGACGATCTCCCCTTCCAGATTTTCCGGTAAATGCTGCATAAAGAAGCGCGCGCCGATATCCAGGCCGGTACGCGAGAAAACGTTCGCATGATTGTGGATAGTCCAGTCGGTGCCGTCCAGTTTCCAGCTCAGCGTCTGCGGCGCATCCGCCAGTTCAGGCTTACTAAAGGTACAGTTGATCAGGCGCGCCTTTTTCCAGGCCAGCGTCGTGGTCGTGGGGCCGAGCACTTTTTCGAACAGTTCCAGCGTGGAGGTATGAATGTCACGCGCCTTTGCTCCCGCAATAATACGGGTCTGCGGAGTCACGACCTGGCGCAACGCGCGCAACTGTTGCTCCAGCAGCGCCAGCGTTTTCGGCACCTTAATCAACACGACGCCCGGCGCCGGCGGGTACGCGGCAGTGCTGTCGAGAAACTTCACGCTGGATTCGGCGATATCGTTGTGGCGTAAATTTTCGCGCGTCGCCAGCTCGCTTAAATACGAGTCGCCGATGCTGTATGGTGTATGCTCAGCCAGCGCGCAGCTTAATGCGCCAAAGGCATCATTCAGGATCAGCAGCGGGCCGCTGATTTCCGTGTCGTCTAACTGTTGCAGCAGATATTCATCCGCCGCTTCCCACGCCTGAAGCGGGTTAACGTCATCCGTTTCCGGGAAACGTTTCAGTGTCAGTGAACGGAAACCGTTGTCTACGTGGCTCATCGGCCCTCCTGAATGGTAAAATTTCGCTGTTATCCCTGAAAGGGTGCGTGAGTATACTCTTTTTTTAGATTTAATTTGGGGCTTTGATGGGTCAACTTACTTATCTCCACGGCTACCCGGAGAATTTACTGTCTCAGGTACGCACGCTCATTGCTGAACAGCGTCTGGGCGCAGTGCTGGAAAAACGCTACCCGGGAACGCATGATTTTGCGACCGATAAAGCGCTCTGGCAGTATACCCAGGATCTGAAAAGCCAGTTTCTGCGTAACGCCCCGCCGATCAACAAAGTGATGTATGACAACAAGATCCATGTGCTGAAAAATGCGCTGGGGCTGCATACCGCCGTTTCACGCGTACAGGGTGGCAAGCTGAAGGCGAAAGCCGAGATCCGCGTCGCTACCGTGTTTCGCAATGCGCCGGAACCTTTTCTGCGAATGATCGTGGTTCACGAACTGGCGCATCTGAAAGAGAAAGAGCACAACAAAGCGTTTTATCAACTGTGCTGTCATATGGAGCCGCAGTACCACCAGCTTGAGTTTGATACCCGCCTGTGGTTAACGCATCTTTCGTTAAAGCAATCTGAGCAGTAGCGCACTGGCTTTGTCATAAAGGCATGCTAAATTGACGAAAGAATCCCTTTATGGAGCCTGAAGGCGTTTATGATACGTTTCGCTGTTATTGGCACAAACTGGATCACCCGCCAGTTTGTCGATGCCGCCCATGAAACCGGCAAATATAAGTTAACCGCAGTCTATTCCCGTCGCCTCGAACAGGCGCAAACCTTCGCCAATGATTATCCCGTCGAGCATTTATTCACTTCGCTTGAAGCAATGGCGCAAAGCGACGCCATTGATGCGGTGTATATCGCCAGCCCGAACTCGCTGCATTTCCCCCAGACTCAGCTCTTTTTAAGCCACAAAAAGCATGTGATCTGCGAGAAGCCGCTGGCCTCGAATCTGGCCGAAGTCGACGCCGCCATCGCGTGCGCGCGTGAAAATCAGGTCGTCCTGTTCGAAGCCTTTAAAACCGCCAGCCTGCCTAATTTCCAGTTGCTACAGCAGTCGCTGCCGAAAGCAGGAAGAATGCGCAAAGCCCTTATCAACTACTGCCAGTATTCTTCGCGCTACCAGCGCTATCTGGACGGCGAAAACCCCAATACCTTTAATCCGGCCTTCTCGAATGGCTCCATTATGGATATCGGTTTTTACTGTCTGGCGTCAGCGGTTGCGCTCTGGGGAGAACCGCAAAACGTTCAGGCGTCCGCCAGTCTGCTGGAAAGCGGTGTCGATGCGCATGGCGTGGCGGTACTGGATTACGGCGACTTCAGCGTCACCCTACAGCATTCCAAAGTGAGTGATTCCGTACTGCCCAGCGAAATCCAGGGCGAAGCCGGTTCTCTGGTCATCGAGAAAATTTCGGAATGTCAGAAAGTGTGCTTCATTCCGCGCGGCGGAAAAACGCAGGATTTATCCGTTCCTCAGCATATCAATACGATGCTGTATGAGGCGGAACGCTTTGCACACCTGGTCGAGACCAACGAGGTGAACCATCCCGAGCTGACCGTCAGCCGTATCACGGCCAAACTGCTCACGGAGATTCGTCGGCAGACGGGCGTCGTCTTCCCCGCTGATGACGCCACAGCGTAAAACAATGTAAAACAGATGTAACAGGCCATTGACTGATCGTATGGCCTGTCATATTTTGTTACGTGCAAAGGGGAGTAACTTCATTGTCGGTCGATCGTCATTACGATGTGTGAAAAACCACATCCGGTCGCCGGGCAATAAGAAAGTGATGTGCCTTCATGTCTTTGATTGATGACGAAGCCGATTCGCCATCACCCGTGGAGTGAGTACATATCACTTTCTTGTTGTAAGTGAGACCTTGCCGGAAGGCGAGGTCTATGCATATAAAAAGCAGCGGCTGACGTCTTTCGACGTTGGCCGTTTTTTTTATGTGTAAGGAAATTCTATGAATACTGTCGGCACACCGTTGTTATGGGGCGGATTCGCTGTCGTTGTGGTGATTATGCTGGCTATCGACCTTCTGTTGCAGGGGCGTCGTGGCGTACATACGATGTCCATGAAGCAGGCGGCGGCCTGGTCTCTGGTCTGGGTGACACTTTCATTGCTGTTCAACGCCGCCTTCTGGTGGTATCTGGCGGAGACCCAGGGTCGGGCGGTGGCCGATCCGCAGGCGCTGGCGTTTCTCACCGGTTATCTGATCGAAAAATCGCTGGCCGTTGATAACGTCTTTGTCTGGCTGATGCTGTTCAGCTACTTCTCTGTTCCGCCTGCCCTGCAACGCCGGGTTCTGGTGTATGGCGTACTTGGCGCCATTGTTCTGCGTACGATTATGATTTTCGCCGGTAGCTGGCTGATCGCCCAGTTCGACTGGATACTGTACCTGTTCGGCGCTTTCCTGCTGTTTACGGGCGTGAAGATGGCGCTGGTGAAAGAGGACGAATCCGGCATCGGCGACAAACCGCTGGTTCGCTGGCTGCGTAGCCACCTTCGCATGACCGACACCATCGAAAACGAGCATTTCTTTGTGCGTAAGAATGGCTTGCTGTTCGTGACACCGCTGATGCTGGTCCTGATTCTGGTGGAACTGAGCGATGTGATTTTCGCCGTCGATAGCATTCCGGCCATCTTTGCCGTGACGACCGACCCGTTCATCGTCCTGACCTCCAACCTGTTTGCGATCCTGGGTCTGCGCGCCATGTACTTCCTGCTGGCAGGGGTAGCGGAGCGTTTCTCGATGCTCAAATATGGTCTGGCCGTCATTCTGGTCTTTATCGGTATTAAGATGCTGATCGTCGATTTCTACCATATTCCGATCGCCATCTCGCTGGGCGTGGTGTTCAGTATTCTGGTGATCACGCTGATTGTTAACGCGTGGGTAAATCGCCAGAACGATAAAAAGCAGCAGCTACAGTAAGATCCTGCCCGGTAGCGCTATGTCTGCCGGGCTTACAAAAACCACGGTCGTGGGTTGAGTACACGCAGCACTACCCGATAACATGTAAATGTTTAGTTAAAAAATATGACGTAGTACGTAAATTCCAGCATTTTACGCTTTCCCAATCCCCATCTTTCCTTATACTCACTCAGGCAAACACTTTGTTACATCCTGTAAAGATACGCCAACAGAGCGTGCAAAGGATGAACAACATCACACTGAAAGGATCATGAAATGACTACGCAACGTTCATCGGGGCTACTCCAGCGTTTGGTTCAAGGGAGCCTGGTTAAACAAATTTTAATTGGGCTTATACTGGGAATTTTACTGGCTTTAGTTTCAAAACCTGCCGCAGAGGCAACGGGTCTGCTGGGCACCCTGTTCGTTGGTGCGCTGAAAGCTGTCGCGCCGGTTCTGGTACTGACGCTGGTGATGGCGTCTATCGCCAACCATCAACACGGTCAGAAAACCAATATTCGCCCGATTTTGTGGATGTATCTGCTCGGCACATTTTCAGCCGCGCTGACGGCGGTTGTGGTGAGCTTCCTCTTTCCGTCCACGCTGCAACTGACGACTGGCGCCACGGATATCACGCCGCCGAGCGGCATTGTCCAGGTTATACACGGGCTGCTGATGAGCATCGTTGCGAACCCGATCCATGCGCTGATCAACGCCAACTACATCGGTATTCTGGTGTGGGCTATCGGCCTGGGTTTTGCGCTGCGCCACAGTAATCAAACCACCAAAAATCTGGTGAACGATCTGTCCGACGCCGTCACCTTTATTGTGAAACTGGTGATTCGTTTCGCGCCGATCGGTATCTTTGGCCTGGTCGCCTCAACGCTCGCCACTACGGGCTTCTCAGCGCTGTGGGGCTATGCGCAACTGTTACTGGTGCTGATTGGCTGTATGGCGATTGTGGCGCTGGTCATCAACCCGCTGCTGGTCTTTTTACAGATCCGCCGCAACCCGTATCCGCTGGTTCTCACCTGCCTGCGTGAAAGCGGCGTGACCGCCTTCTTTACCCGTAGCTCCGCTGCAAATATTCCGGTGAATATGTCGCTGTGCGAAAAACTGAATCTGGACAGAGATACCTATTCTGTTTCCATCCCGCTGGGAGCAACCGTCAATATGGCCGGTGCGGCAATCACAATTACCGTGCTGACGCTGGCGGCAGTGTATACGCTGGGTATTCCGGTTGATCTGCCGACGGCGCTGCTGCTGAGCGTGGTGGCATCGCTGTGCGCATGCGGCGCTTCTGGCGTGGCGGGCGGTTCACTGCTGCTGATCCCGCTGGCGTGCAACATGTTCGGTATTCCGAACGAAATCGCCATGCAGGTGGTTGCGGTTGGCTTCATTATCGGCGTGTTGCAGGACTCCTGCGAGACCGCAATCAACTCCTCTACCGACGTTATGTTTACCGCCGCGGTATGTCAGGCGGAAGACGCGCGTTTAGCGAAAAGCGCGCTGCGTAGCTAAATAACCACAAGCCTGATGGCGCTGCGCTTATCAGGCCTACAACGACTCCCACTCGTAGGCCGGATAAGACGTTCACGTCGCCATCCGGCATTTTTCGTTGCCTGATGGCACTGCGCTTATCAGGCCTACAACGCCCCACTCGTAGGCCGGATAAGACGTTTACGTCGCCATCCGGCATTTTTTTACAGCGTTACACCGCTTTTGAAAATCGCCAGCTCGCGGAAATCATTGCGTTCATTGCAGGTTTGCTTGCCGTTGGCAAACGCCACAATCGTATCCACAAATTCATTCAACAACTGCGGCATCGCCTTACCGTGAATCAACTGCCCGGCGTCAAAATCGATCCAGTGCTGCTTCTTCGCCGCCAGTTCGCTGTTGGTGGCGATCTTCACCGTCGGGACAAACCCGCCATATGGCGTACCGCGGCCGGTACTGAACAGCACCATGTGGCAACCCGCGCCCGCCAGCGCGCTGGTGGCGACCGCATCGTTGCCTGGCGCGCTTAACAGGTTCAGACCGCGCGTTTTCAGGCGCTCACCGTAGCGCAGCACATCCACAACCTGGCTGGAACCCGCCTTCTGCGTGCACCCCAGAGACTTGTCTTCCAGCGTCGTAATCCCGCCCGCCTTGTTACCCGGCGACGGATTTTCATAAATCGGCTGGTCATGAGCGATAAAGTATTGCTTGAAGTCATTGACCATTGTCACCAGTTTTTCAAACGTCTCTTCATCGCGGCAATGGCTCATCAACAGCTGTTCTGCACCGAACATTTCCGGCACTTCCGTCAGCACCGTCGTCCCGCCGTTGGCGATAACATAGTCGGAGAAGCGCCCCAGCATCGGGTTCGCGGTAATACCGGACAGCCCATCTGAACCGCCGCATTCCAGACCAAACTTAAGTTCGCTCAGTTTGCCCGGTACGCGTTTGTCATGGCGCATCACGTTATACAACTGATGCAGATGCTCAACGCCCGCCTCCACTTCATCGTCCTGCTGTTGGCAGGTCATGAAATGAACGCGTTCAGGGTCGAACTCGCCCAGCGTCTCGCGAAAGGCATCCACCTGATTGTTTTCGCAACCCAGTCCAATCACCAGCACCGCCCCCGCATTCGGGTGACGCACCATGTTTTGCAGCATGGTGCGAGTATTGATGTGATCGTCGCCAAGCTGAGAACAGCCGTAGGTGTGGCTGAAGAGGAAAACGCCGTCAGTTCCTTCGGCATCAAAAGTCTCTTTCAGGAAACGGTTCTGGATCTGCCGCGCAATGCCGTTGACACAGCCGACGGTCGGCAGAATCCACAGCTCATTGCGCACACCGACGTCTCCGTTGGCACGGCGGTAAATCTGTACATCGCGATCCGCCGGTTGTACTTCAAGGGCCTGAAAATCGGGTTGATAGCTGTACTCATCCAAATCGCTGAGGTTAGTCCGGGTATTGTGGGCATGAATATGCTCACCCGCCGCGACGTCCACCAACGTATGGCCGATAGGCAGGCCATATTTGATGACGTTCTCCCCCTGCGCAATATCGCGTAAGGCAAACTTATGACCGCGTACGACATCCTGGCGTAGCGTCACGGTATGGTTATCGACGCTGACCTCAGCGCCCTGCGTTAAATCGGCCAACGCTACCGCAACGTTATCCAGCGTATGGATCCTGATGTATTGCATATCAACCCCAGACCTTAGTTCAGTTCAATGGCGAAATAGTCGCGCGCATTGTTGAAGCAGATGTTTCGTACCATTTCACCCAGCAACTGGATATCCGCCGGCGCTTCGCCCGCGTTAACCCAGCGGCCTATCATCTGGCACAGGATGCGACGGAAATATTCGTGACGGGTATAAGACAGGAAGCTGCGGCTGTCGGTCAGCATACCGACGAAGCGGCTCAGCAGGCCAAGCTGCGCCAGTTGCGTCATTTGACGCTCCATCCCGTCTTTCTGATCGTTGAACCACCAGCCGGAACCAAACTGCATCTTGCCCGGCATCCCTTCGCCCTGGAAGTTGCCGATCATGGTGCCCAGCACTTCGTTATCACGCGGGTTCAGACAGTACAGGATAGTTTTCGGCAGCAGATTTTCTTCATTCTGCTTGCTCAGCAATTTTGACAGCTCTTCCGCCAGCGGACGATCGTTGATGGAATCGAAGCCAACATCCGGCCCCAGCAGTTTGAACTGGCGCTGATTGTTATTACGCAGCGCGCCGATGTGGTACTGCTGCACCCAACCGCGACGCGCATATTCCGCGCCCAGCCACACCAGTACGGCCGTTTTGAACTGCGCGACCTCATGCTCGCTCAGGGTCTCGCCCGCCAGACGGCGCGCCAGAATGCTGTCCAGTTCAGCGTCGCTGGCTTCAGCAAACATAACGACGTCAAGCGCGTGGTCAGAAACCTTACAGCCGTGGGCGGCAAAATGATCCAGACGCTGAGTCAGCGCGGCTTGCAGATCGGTGAAGCGGCGAATATCGGTATCCGATGCTTCGCCCAGCTTCGTCATGTAATCGCCAAAGGTTGCCTGCTCAATGTTGAACGCTTTATCAGGGCGCCAGCTCGGCAGCACTTTAACGGTGAACGTGCTGTCTTTCGCGACCGTGGCGTGGTGCTCCAGCGAATCGACAGGATCGTCGGTGGTGCCGACCATTTTTACATTCATCTGCTGCATGATTCCCCGTGCGGAGAATGCATCCTGCGCCAGCAATTCATTGCAACGATCCCAGATCTCATCTGCCGTCGCAGGCGACAGCAGCTTACCTGTAATACCAAATGGGCGACGCAGTTCAAGGTGCGTCCAGTGATATAACGGGTTGCCGATCGTGTGCGGCACCGTGGCGGCCCAGGCGTCGAACTTCTCACGATCGGACGCATCGCCCGTACACAGACGCTCAGCAACGCCATTGGTGCGCATCGCCCGCCATTTATAGTGGTCGCCTTTCAGCCAGATATCATACAGGTTGTTAAAACGGTAGTTTTCCGCGATCTGCTGCGGCGGCAGGTGGCAATGATAGTCGAAGATGGGCTGATCTTTTGCGTAATCATGGTACAGACGGCGGGCAAACTCGGTATCCAGCAGAAAATCTTCAGTCATAAACGGGGTCATTATCGTCTTCCTCTCAACGAGTGCGTCAGATTGCTTATGTTTTGATGCTGTCAAAGTTATCACACCAATTTCCAGACCCTGAAGATATTTTCGTGAGTTGGATCAATAAAAACCAACAAATAAATTACCCCTAAAAGAGTAAACAGCGCTCCAGGCCGCGCCATTACTGGTATTTCTAAATCGAAATAATGACCACACTAAGAATCCTGCATTTGTGATGTCACTCACCTTTTGAAGTTGTATGACAAGTTATCTTTCTGGCCGTCGCGATACATAAGCCGACGGAATGCAAAGTTATCGATGGTTAAGACATCGAATTGACCGGTACGGAAACCGAATTAGCACGATGACTCATGGCAACGTTCGGGGCGTACCGGCTTTTTTTCGGTTATCCCGTCGTCAATAACTTCCCCGCTCAGCGCAGGAAGATAACCGCGATTGTTGCGGAAATAACAAAACGATGAGGTTTTACATGCGTAAAATTAAAGGGTTACGTTGGTATATGATTGCACTGGTGACATTAGGCACCGTGCTGGGCTATCTGACGCGTAACACTGTGGCGGCGGCTGCGCCAACGCTGATGGAAGAGTTACACATCTCCACACAACAGTATTCCTATATCATCGCAGCCTATTCTGCTGCTTACACCGTCATGCAACCCGTAGCCGGTTACGTACTGGATGTTCTCGGTACGAAGGTGGGTTACGCCATGTTCGCCGTTCTGTGGGCCGTATTCTGCGGCGCAACCGCACTGGCTGGAAGCTGGGGCGGCCTGGCGCTGGCGCGCGGCGCGGTCGGTGCTGCTGAAGCCGCGATGATCCCGGCGGGCCTGAAAGCCAGCTCTGAATGGTTCCCGGCAAAAGAACGCTCCATTGCGGTCGGCTACTTTAACGTCGGCTCTTCCATCGGCGCGATGATTGCGCCTCCGCTGGTCGTCTGGGCTATCGTGATGCATAGCTGGCAGATGGCGTTTATTATTTCCGGCGTGCTGAGCTTCATCTGGGCAATGGCCTGGCTGGTGTTCTATAAACACCCGCGCGACCAGAAAAAGCTGACGGATGCAGAACGCGACTACATCATTGGCGGTCAGGAAGCGCAGCACAAAGACAATACTGCGAAGAAAATGTCTCTCGCGCAGATCCTGCGTAACCGCCAGTTCTGGGGTATCGCCCTGCCACGTTTCCTGGCTGAACCGGCATGGGGAACCTTCAACGCCTGGATCCCGCTGTTCATGTTTAAAGTGTACGGCTTTAACCTGAAAGAGATCGCCATGTTCGCCTGGATGCCCATGCTGTTTGCCGACTTAGGCTGCATCATCGGCGGTTATCTGCCGCCGCTGTTCCAGCGCTGGTTCGGCGTAAACCTGATCGTCTCCCGTAAAATGGTCGTTACCCTGGGCGCGCTGCTGATGATTGGCCCAGGCATGATCGGCCTGTTCACCAGCCCGTATATCGCCATCATGCTGCTTTGCATCGGCGGTTTCGCTCACCAGGCGCTGTCCGGCGCGCTGATTACGCTCTCTTCTGACGTCTTCGGCCGTAATGAAGTGGCAACCGCGAATGGCCTGACCGGGATGTCCGCCTGGCTGGCGAGCACATTGTTTGCTCTGGTGGTCGGCGCGCTGGCTGACACCATCGGCTTCAGCCCGCTGTTCGCGGTACTGGCGGTGTTCGACCTGCTCGGCGCGCTGGTTATCTGGACGGTGCTGCAAAACAAACCGGCCAGCGAGGCGGGGCCAGGGTCGCAGGTCAATCACCCCGCAACGCAAAGTTGACCTGACCTGCGCCATCATCCAACAAGGTTTACTCATTCAAAGCCGCCTGTTAAACAGGCGGCTTTTTCAACGGTACAAGTGGAGCCAGCCTCGCAAAAGTGGTATAACAAATATAGTCTGCCGTCTTATGCCTGGAGCGCATATGGAAATCACCGAACCACGACGTTTGTATCAACAACTTGCTGCTGACCTGAAAGAGCGCATCGAACAGGGCGTCTACCTTGTGGGCGATAAACTCCCTGCCGAACGCTTTATTGCCGATGAGAAAAACGTCAGCCGTACGGTGGTTCGTGAAGCGATTATCATGCTGGAGGTCGAAGGCTACGTAGAAGTCCGCAAAGGTTCCGGCATCCACGTTATTTCAAATCAACCGAAATATTATGTCGCCCCGGATGAAAACCTTGAGTTCGCTAATTATGGCCCGTTCGAACTTCTCCAGGCGCGCCAGTTGATAGAAAGCAATATTGCCGAGTTTGCCGCCACGCAGGTGACGAAACAGGACATCATGAAGTTGATGGAAATCCAGGAGAAAGCGCGTAACGAAAAATGTTTCCGCGACTCCGAATGGGATCTCCAGTTCCATGTGCAGGTCGCGCTGGCGACGCAAAATACCGCGCTGGCCGCCATTGTCGAAAAAATGTGGACTCAGCGCGTACATAATCCGTACTGGAAAAAACTGCACGATCATATTGATTCACGCACCGTCGATAACTGGTGCGACGATCATGACCATATTCTCAAGGCGCTGATTCGCAAAGATCCTCATGCCGCGAAACTGGCAATGTGGCAGCATCTGGAGAACACCAAACAGATGCTGTTTAACGAAACCAGCGACGATTTCGAATTTAACGCCGACCGCTATCTTTTTGCTGAAAATCCCGTTGTTCATCTGGACACCGCCGCTAACGGGGCAAAATAGACAATCTTACGCTGGCAGGCGCATCAGGGCGCCTGTCTGCGACGCCGCTCAGTAAGCGTAAGATATAAAGTGTCAGCCTGTGTAAATCCTCTCGCCACCCACCTTTGTGATAAGCAAAATCATATTTTAACGACGTGCGATTTCTATAACGGACTACGTCGACCTTTGTTACAATTAGATGCATTTTGAATTTTTGTGTGTTAGTGCTTGCTTACTTCACAACTTAACAAGGAATGGTTCAGGCCGCGATTTTGCGCCCGTCCGCAACCCAAGTAAAAAATGAATAATGTTGCGGTATTGCAAACTCAAAAAACCGGCGTGACGTTAACCGATTCTCCAGGAATACTGAATGGAACTATTGACTCAATTACTGAATGCCCTGTGGGCTCAGGATTTTGAAACACTCGCCAACCCTTCCATGATTGGCATGCTTTATTTCGTACTATTTATGATTTTGTTCCTGGAAAATGGGTTGCTTCCTGCCGCCTTTTTACCTGGTGACAGTTTGCTGGTGCTGGTCGGCGTACTTATCGCCAAAGGCGCAATGGGGTTTCCGCAAACGCTCCTGCTGTTAACCGTGGCCGCCAGCCTGGGCTGCTGGGTCAGTTATATTCAGGGGCGATGGCTGGGCAACACGCGTATTGTACAAAACTGGCTGTCGCATCTGCCCGCGCATTATCATCAGCGCGCTCACCATTTGTTCCATAAACATGGTCTGTCCGCGCTGTTAATTGGCCGTTTTATCGCTTTCGTTCGTACCTTGTTACCCACTATCGCGGGTCTGTCCGGCCTTAATAACGCGCGCTTTCAATTCTTTAACTGGATGAGCGGGTTGTTGTGGGTCCTGATCCTGACCTCGCTGGGTTACTTGCTGGGCAAAACGCCTGTATTCCTGAAGTATGAAGACCAACTGATGTCATGTCTGATGCTGCTGCCGGTGGTGCTGCTGGTCTTTGGGCTGGCGGGTTCGCTGGTGGTGCTCTGGAAAAAGAAATACGGAAATCGGGGATAGAGTATGGTGAAACCACGCATAACGCTTCGACAACTGGCCTGGACAACCTCTTTTCTCGTGCTGATGAGCGTGCTTTTTCTCGTCTGGTCGACCATTCGCCAGCAGGAATCCACGCTGGCCATTCGCGCCATCCATCAGGGCGTCAGTATGCCGGACGGCTTTTCCATCTGGCATCATCTGGACGCTAACGGCATTCGCTTCAAAAGCATCACGCCACAAAATGACGCGCTGCTTATTACGTTTGACTCCAGCGCGCAAAGCGCGGCGGCTAAGGCCGTGCTGGACAGAACGTTGCCGCATGGCTATATCATCGCCCAACAGAACGGCGACAGCCAGGCCGTACAGTGGTTGACCCGCTTACGGGATAACCCACATCGCTTCGGTTAATTTCCAGGAATCCGAATCATATCACCCACTTTGGTGATTTCGCCGTTTACTGACTATGATTAATAAGGCGGACTTATTGTCCGCCGTGTTATGACCTGGATCATCGTCCCCCGGTAACGGGTTCGAATCACAATGGAAGGTTCAAGAATGAAATACCGCATCGCTTTCGCTATTACCCTTTTCACGCTCAGTGCAGGCAGCTATGCCAATACCCTCTGTCAGGAAAAAGAGCAGGATATACAGAAGGAAATTAGCTACGCCGAAAAGCACAACAACCAGAACCGCATTAATGGTTTGAATAAAGCGCTCAGCGAACTCAGAGCAAACTGCACCGACAGTAAACTGCGTGCTGACCATCAGAAAAAGATCGCAAAACAAAAAGATGAGATTGCTGAACGTCAGCGTGATCTGGTCGAAGCAAAACAAAAAGGCGATGCGGATAAAATTGCGAAACGTGAACGCAAGCTGGCTGAAGCTCAGGATGACCTGAAAAAGCTTGAGGCACGCGACTACTAAGTCAAATCAAACGTTAACGACTCACTCACCTGGAGAAAACTATGTCGAAAGATAACACTACGGAACATCTGCGCGCTGAGTTGAAATCCCTGGCTGATACGCTCGAAGAGGTGCTTAGCTCCTCTGGCGATAAGTCGAAAGAAGAGTTGAGTAAGATTCGTAGCAAAGCCGAGCGTGCGCTGAAAGAAAGCCGCAACCGTCTGGGCGAAACCGGCGATGCGATTGCCAAACAAACCCGCGAAGCCGCAGCACGCGCTGACGACTATGTACGCGAGAACCCGTGGACGGGCGTCGGCATTGGCGCAGCCGTTGGTGTGGTGCTGGGCGTACTGCTGACGCGTCGTTAATTATGGCGGATTCTCATCACGCGCAGGGGCCAGGCAAAAGCGTTCTGGGCATCGGGCAGCGGATTGTCACTATCCTTGTTGAGATGGTAGAAACCCGACTGCGACTGGCGGTTGTGGAACTGGAAGAGGAAAAAGCGAATCTCTTTCAGCTTCTGCTGATGCTGGGGCTGACCATGCTTTTCGCGGCGTTCGGTCTGATGAGCCTGATGGTGCTTATCATCTGGGCGGTTGACCCTCAGTATCGCCTCAATGCAATGATCGCCACCACCGTTGTGTTGCTGGTTCTGGCGCTGATCGGCGGACTCTGGACGTTACACAAAGCCCGCCAGTCAACGCTGTTACGCCATACGCGTCATGAACTGGCTAACGACCGGCAAATTCTGGAGGATGATAAGCCGTGAGCAGTAAAGTCGAACGTCAAAAGCGTAAGGCGTTGCTGCTCAGCCAAATCCAGCAGCAAAGGCTGGACCTTTCAGCCAGTCGTCGCGACTGGCTGGAAGCGACGGACAGCTGGGATCGCGGCTGGAACACGCTGATCAGCCTGCGTTCCTGGGCGCTGGTCGGCAGCAGCGTTATGGCTATCTGGACAATTCGCCACCCGAATCTGCTGGTGCGCTGGGCAAAACGCGGTTTTGGCATCTGGAGCGCCTGGCGGCTGGTCAAAAGCACGATCCGAAAACAGCAGCTGCGCGGCTGATTCCTGCCCCCTTCCTCCTCGCCATCCGGCATAACGCCCGATGGCGCTACGCTTATCGGGCCTACGTATTGTTGTTGATCCAATAAGGTGTTTACACCACCATCCGGCAATCTGTGCCCTGTCACTCAAAATTTTTGAAAATTATTGACAGTTTTCCTTGCTAACAATTGTTACATGTCACGTTTATGATTCTCTCCATCAACCGCAACGACGCGACATTCCGCGTGATTGCACAAAAAATGAAATCAGCAGCCTGAGTGGTTCCCTGGAGAGTAAAATGAAAAAATTAGAAGATGTTGGTGTACTGGTAGCGCGCATTCTGATGCCCATTCTGTTTATCACCGCAGGTTGGGGAAAAATCACCGGTTATGCGGGTACCCAACAATACATGGAAGCGATGGGGGTTCCGGGGTTCCTGTTACCGCTGACTATCCTGCTTGAGTTTGGCGGCGGTCTGGCGATTCTGTTCGGTTTCCTGACCCGTACAACGGCGCTGTTTACCGCAGGCTTTACCCTGCTGACCGCGTTCATCTTCCACAGCAACTTTGCGGAAGGCGTGAACTCACTGATGTTCATGAAAAACCTGACCATCGCAGGCGGTTTCCTGCTGCTGGCCATCACGGGGCCGGGCGCATTCAGCATTGACCGCATCCTGAATAAAAAGTGGTAAGCACGCTATACTGAATCAAAAAACGAGGGGATATTCTCCTCGTTTTTGCTATCAGGAGGAGAGAGAAAATGGGACAACTGATTGACGGCGTATGGCATGACACCTGGTATGACACCAAGTCTACGGGGGGGAAATTTCAACGTTCTGTATCGGCTTTCCGTAACTGGCTCACCGCTGATGGCGCGCCGGGTCCGACTGGCGAAGGGGGCTTTGCCGCCGAAAAAGATCGCTATCACCTGTATGTTTCACTTGCCTGCCCGTGGGCGCATCGCACGCTGATCCTGCGTAAGCTCAAGGGGCTGGAACCGTTTATCTCCGTTTCTGTTGTGAATCCGCTGATGCTGGAGAATGGCTGGACGTTTGATGATAATTTCCCGGCGGCAACCGGTGATACGCTGTATCAACACGAGTTTCTGTATCAACTCTATCTGCATGCCGATCCGCACTACAGCGGTCGCGTCACCGTACCGGTATTGTGGGATAAAAAGAATCACACCATCGTCAGTAATGAATCGGCGGAAATCATTCGTATGTTCAATACCGCATTCGATGCGCTGGGCGCCAAAGCCGGGGATTACTACCCGACGGCCCTGCGCGGAAAAATTGACGAGCTCAATAGCTGGATTTATGACAACGTCAACAACGGCGTGTACAAAGCCGGGTTCGCCACCAGCCAGCAGGCCTATGATGAAGCCGTAGAGAAAGTGTTCGAGTCACTGGCGCGTCTGGAGCAAATCCTGGGGCAGCACCGTTACCTGACCGGCGACCAGTTAACCGAGGCGGACATTCGCCTGTGGACCACGCTGGTGCGTTTTGACCAGGTTTACGTTACGCACTTCAAGTGCGATAAATACCGCATCAGCGATTACCTGAATCTTTATGGTTTCCTGCGCGATATCTGGCAGATACCCGGCATTGCGGAAACCGTCAACTTCGACCATATCCGTAACCACTACTTCCGTAGCCACAAAACCATCAACCCGACGGGGATTATCTCCATCGGCCCGTTGCAGGATCTCAATGAGTCTCACGGGCGCGACGTCCGCTTTGCAAAAGCGGGATAATCCCTTTACGCCGCCACCAGAAAACAGCCTGATGGCGGCGCTGACTCACCTTACCCGCCCGGTGCATTAAACACATTAATCATTCGAATATTTACCACCATTCCATTCACGGCTATTCTTATTTAAAAACAAGTGATTGACCGTATGTTGAGGCGAAAATGGACTGGTATTTAAAAGTATTGAAGAACTATATCGGCTTTGGCGGCCGCGCGCGTCGTAAAGAGTACTGGATGTTTATTCTGGTCAACGTCATTTTTACGTTCGTGCTGGGCGTGCTGGACAAGATGTTCGGCTGGCAACGCGCCGGGGGCGAAGGCGTGCTGACAACCATTTATGGCATTCTGATTTTCTTACCGTGGTGGGCAGTACAGTTCCGTCGGTTGCATGATACCGATCGTTCCGCATGGTGGCTGTTACTGCTCCTCATCCCTGTTATTGGCTGGCTGGTCATCATCCTCTTTAACTGCCAGAACGGTACGCCAGGCGAAAACCGCTTCGGGCAGGACCCTAAAATTCTGCCCTGAAGTGAAGCCGGTAGATGCCTGATGGCGCTGCGCTTATCAGGCCTACGCGAGCGCCTGCACCACCATCCGGCTAAACCGGGCTTGCGCTCTTATCTGCTGGCAAACAGTTTCGGGATTTCCCTCAGGCACCAGGCTTTCGCCTCGCCCATGCTGTCGCGTCGCCAGGCCATAATAATATCAATTTCGCTGGTCGATTCCGGGCTGACGACCCGCAGTCTTCCTTGCGCGATATCCTGTTCGACCAGCGGATACGGCATGGTCGCGACGCCCAGCCCGGCCAGCAAGGCCTGACGTTTGTCTTCAATGGTACTCACCGTCAGGCGCGGCTGTTTGTCCAGCAGCTGCACGGTCAATACCGGTCGCTCGCGGGCGGTATCCGCCACCGCCACACCACGATATTTCACGCGGGTCACTTCAGACAGCGGCTCCGGCTCCTGATGAATCGGATGGTCCGGCGCCGCCACGTAGACGTTCATCAGCGTATACAACTTGCGGGAGTTAATTTCTGACGACGAGCGGAAATGCATATCCGGTGCAATCACAATATCGGCCCGCCCCTGCTCCAGACGCTCCCAGGCGCCCGCCAGCACTTCCGTGATCACCGAAAGCTGGGTGTTGGCTTTCGCGGCCAGTCGGTCAATCAGCGGGAAGAAGGCTGAGGTCGGCACCAGCGCTTCTGTCACCAGCGTCAGGTGCGTTTCCCAACCGCGCGCCAGCGCTTCGGCATCGGTGGTCAGCTTGTCAGCCGCTTCCAGCAATACGCGCCCACGTTCCAGCAGCATACGCCCCACGTTGGTGAATTTTGTCCGATGGCCGGAACGGTCAAACAGCACCACATCCAGCTCTTCTTCCAGTTTTTGCATGGTGTAGCTGAGCGCGGATGGTACGCGACCTAACTCATCTGCCGCCGCCGCGAAGCTCCCGCGTCGATCTATTGCGTCCATGACGCGTAACGCTTCCAGTGTTAACGCCCTTTCTTTGGCCATATCGTTCTCATTCAGGAAATTTGAACATACCGGGCAGAATATCTGGCTAACAATGCAGCGTCCAGCCCCTTAACATAAAAGGAAGTAAAGAGAGGTCAAGAATTATGATTACTACCCGAACAGCCAAACAGTGCGGACAGGCAGACTACGGATGGTTGCAGGCCCGTTATACCTTCTCCTTTGGACACTACTTCGACCCAAAACTGCTGGGCTATGCCTCCCTGCGCGTACTCAACCAGGAAGTGCTGGCGCCGGGCGCCTCCTTCCAGCCGCGCACCTACCCGAAGGTGGATATTTTAAACCTGATTCTGGAAGGCGAAGCGGAATATCGCGACAGCGAAGGCAATCATGTCCAGGCGAAAGCGGGCGAAGCCCTGCTGCTCGCCACGCAGCCGGGCATTAGCTATAGCGAACATAATCTCAGTAAAGATAAGTCGCTTACCAGGATGCAGCTATGGCTGGACGCCTGTCCTGAGCGGGAAAACCCGTTGGTACAGAAAACCACGCTAACCGCGAGCAAACAGCAACTCCTCGCCTCCCCGGATGGAGAGCAGGACAGCCTGCAATTACGCCAGCAGGTCTGGGTGCACCATATTGAGCTGAAAAAAGGCGAGTCGCTGAGCTTTCAACTGCATGGCCCACACGCCTATTTGCAGTCGATTCACGGTACGTTTCATGCGGTAACGCATAACGAGGAGCGCGAAGCGCTTACCTGCGGCGACGGCGCATTTATTCGTGATGAAGCTAACATAACGTTAGTTGCCGACACGCCATTGCGCGCTTTACTGATAGATTTGCCTGTGTAGTCAGAAAAAATAAGGGAGTTATGACTGTGAGCAAAAAATCGGCTAAAAAGCATCAATCCGTAACCCAACCCGCAGCACAGGATGCGGCAAACGCGCCCGGGAAATTTGGCTACGAGGAGATGCTAACCGAACTGGAAGCTATCGTCGCGGATGCAGAGATCCGGTTAGCGGAAGAAGATGAAGCCGCCTGAAAAGGCGGCTTCTGATTTCCGATAAACGCAATGCCGGATGGTGGCGTAAACGCCTTATCCGGCCTACAAACACAAGTTACCGTAGGCCTGATAAGCGCAGCGCCATCAGGCAAACTGAAAAGGCGGCTTCTGATTATCGACAAACGCAATGCCGGATGGCGGCGTAAACGCCTTATCCGGCCTACGAACACAAGTTACCGTAGGCCTGATAAGCGCAGCGCCATCAGGCAAACTGAAAAGGCGGCTTCTGATTATCGATAAACGTAATGCTAGATGGCGGCGTAAACGCCTTATCCGGCCTACGAACACAAGTTACCGTAGGCCTGATAAGCGCAGCGCCATCAGGCAAACCCGCGCCACCGGGTTAATGCGCCTTACTGGCCATAATTTCGATAACCTGACGGTCGGTTTGCTGCATTGCATGACAGGCCAACGCGCACAAATTCGAAATAGATTGCTCGACGTTATGCGCCACAATCCCTTCGTTGCCAGTTACCGCCGTATCATCCAGCGCCATTAACACCGCTTTCCAGGCCGCAGACGCGCTGGTCGATACCTTCATCGCACAGCTATTCGATGCGCCGTCGCATATCATCCCGCTCACGTCGCCGATCATACTGCTGATCGCCATCGCAATCGTGTTATAGCGGCCATCCATCAGCCACGCCATTCCTGCCGCCGCCCCCATTGCCGCCGTGGTCGCCGCACAGAGCGCTGACAGGCGTGGAAGCTGATGGTGAATGTAGATCGCGCTCAGGTGCGAGAGCATCAGGGCGCGCGCCAGACGTTCGTCATCCGCCCCCACATGCTCCGCCACCACCATTACGGGAACCGTCGCGGTGATCCCCTGATTGCCGGAGCCGGAGTTACTCATGGCTGGTAGCGTCGCGCCGCCCATCCGCGCATCCGAAGCTGCGCTGGTGCGAATCAGGATCGCCGTTGACAGATCGTCCGCCAGCAGACCGCGTGCGCACTGCTTTTGCAACGTCGCCCCGATATGCAGCCCCCAGGTGCCGCGCAATCCCTCCTGCGACAGCGCGCCGTTCAGTCTGGCGGCCTCCAGAATAAAGCGGATTGACGCAAACGGCACCGCATTCACAAACGCCAGAATCTCTTCCAGCGAGGTCTTTGATAAGACCGACAGCGGCGATTCTTGCACCTCCCCCTGCACGCTTTCGGTCTGCGTAAAGATCACTCCAGTGTGAGTTTCAATGCGCACGATATTGGTGTGCCCGCCGACGATCGTTACGCAGGCCCACGCATCGCCGCTGTACACTTTAGCGCGTGAGAAGAGGATGTCGTCGCATGGCTCCTGCAACATCACCGACACCTTCCCGGCAGCCAGCATCGCTTTCGCATCCGCAATCGCCCTCGAAGAGGCGTTTTTCAACACTTCCAGCCCCGCGCTGGCATCGCCGCCAAGCGCCCCCAGCGCTGCCGCAATGGGAAGCCCAACCATCCCGGTGCCCGGCACGGTGACGCCCAGGCCATTCTTCATCAGGTTCGGCGAGACCCACGCGTCAACGCGTTCAACTTCGCCGTCAAGTTCAGCCGCGGCAACCGCCGCCGCCAGCGCCAGAGAGACAGGTTCCGTACATCCCAGTGCCGGTTTTACCTCTTCCTGTACTGCGAGGATAAAACGCTGCCATAACGGATTTTCTGTAGACTCAAACATAACAACAACCTTACTTTCAGGAAGATCAAGCAAATGCCAGGAACGGAGAAACGCACAGCAGCAAACCCGTGACGATAATCAGATACAGAGACGCGCCCTTGTATTTGTGCAGTGCAGGAACTTTGTAGACCAGCCAGGCCGGGATCAAACATCCCACCATGCCGAAGATCGGGCTACAGATAGAGGTGAAACTCAGCACCGGCGCATTCAGCACAATGGCGCTCCAGGCCAGTAAGATGGCGAAAACCATAATGCCGCGCTGCACGAAGCGTTCGTTAATCTTCTCGACAGGCATTCTGCGGCGCAGCAGGTTCATCACAATTCCCTGAGTCGCTTCGCGAAAGCCTAAGTAAACGCCGAAGAACGCGGTCATAACGGCAAAGATATTCAGGATCACGCTGACCACTTTCACCCAGCCCGCACCCGCGCCGCTAATAAACTGCGCGGCGATCGCCAGTGCAGAGATGTTCTGCTCGTAGGCTTTGACCGCTTCGTCATGCCCCATCGCCAGGGTGAAAGAGACTGCGTAGAAAAAGACGGTAACAAACAGAATGCCGAACGCGATGTTCATGGCGCGCAGCGCTTTATGCCGTGCGACCTCAATGGATTTTTCGCGTGAACGATAAGAGATCACCATCGGACTCAAGGTCTGGATAAACAGGATGGAGGTCAGCGTAAACGGCAAGGTGATGATGGCGTTTTTAATCAACAGCGCCATCGGCGGCAGCGCGCCAATGTTGTACAAATGCCACATCCCGATCATTGAGACGCCGAGCGCCGCGACCACCAGCAGTTTAGTCAGCACCATGCCGGTCGAAATCTTGAACAGAAGCTGCTCACCGCGTGACGAGATCGCCACCAGAATGCAAATCAGCACCAGTCCATAGAACGGGCTGTCGGAGAGCAAACCTTCCGTGACGCCAAAGGTGTGCAGGTAAGAGGCGCTGTCGTTAGTGATGGCGGTGGAGTAGACAAACATCCAGATCACCAGCATCACAAAGTAGAGTGCGCCTAACAGGATGCCCCAGTTTTTCCCCAGATAGCCGCTGATGACGCTCGGGTAGTCTTTACATTCCGGGGACTCCGCCAGCGTGTTGATGAACAGGCGCTGGAACAGATACATCGCGGGATAGCCGATAATAGAGGAGAGTAAAAAGACCCACAGCCCCATTAAACCGACCTGCACCGGGAGAAAAACAATCCCCGCGCCAATCGCCATACCAATACTCATGATGACCCAGCCCGTGTCGGTGCTGTCGAATTTAATGGCTTCGCGCCATTCGCTTTCGGTCATCCCTGCCCGGCGCGCCGGAGCTGATGCGTCGAGTATTACGCTGTTATTCGTTGCCGTTTCCATTACGTTCTCGCTTAATATGTAGGTAGAGTTTTTTATTATTTTTCCGTGCCGCATCAAGGCGATACGCGGTACATCGTGCGCAGGCGAGTTATTGGAGTAGTGAGGGAATCATACGCGCAGGATCAGAGAAAAACTTCACAAACAAACCCCTGTAATTTCTAAAAGTTAAGAAATATTTTCTCTTTTACAGCTAAATAAAGAATTTAATTTCTATTTTTGAAGCGGATCACAACAAAAAAGGTGCACTAAAGTGCACCTTTTTTATCATGCCATGTTGATTAATTCATTGCCGGATGGCGGCGCTTGCGCCTTCTCCGGCCTGCAAACGTACGTAAACCGTAGGCCTGATAAGCGCAGCGCCATCAGGCACGGCTATTCACCTCAGGTACAAACGACCTTAATCGCCAACCCACCGCGCGAAGTCTCGCGGTACTTATCGTTCATATCCTTGCCGGTTTCATACATCGTCTCGATCACTTTATCGAGCGACACCCGTGGCTCAGACGTCCGCCGCAGCGCCATTCGCGCCGCATTCACCGCTTTTACCGCATTAATCGCGTTACGTTCAATGCAAGGAATTTGCACCTGCCCGGCCACCGGATCGCAGGTCAATCCCAGGTTGTGCTCCATCGCGATTTCCGCCGCAATGCAAACCTGCGATGGACTACCGCCCAGCAGTTCCGTCAGCCCTGCCGCCGCCATCGAGCAGGCGACGCCAACTTCACCCTGACAGCCCACTTCCGCACCGGAGATAGACGCATTCATCTTATACAGCGCGCCAATCGCGCCCGCAGCCAGCAGATAGCGGGCAATCGAGTTGGCATTCACCGGACGGCGGAACTTATCGTAATAAGCCAGTACAGCTGGAATAATGCCGCATGCGCCGTTAGTTGGCGCCGTTACGACCCGTCCTCCTGCCGCATTCTCTTCGCTGACGGCCAGCGCAAACATGTTGATCCAGTCGATAACGTTCATCGGGTCACTGGAGAGGCTGTCGCTGGAGACCAGCAGACGCCTTAACGCAACAGCGCGACGCGGCACATTCAGCGGCCCCGGCAGCACGCCCTCGGTGTTCATGCCGCGTTCAATCCCGGCGTGCATCACATCCCAGATGCGCGCGAATCCGGCGTCAATCTCCTCTTTGCTGCGCAGCGCCAGCTCGTTTTGCATCATCAGGCCAGAGACCGAAAGCCCGTTTCGCTCACACAGTTTCAGCAGTTCGCTGGCCGAGTGAAAATCATAAGGCACAGGCGTTTCGACATCATGCGCCTGCCCGAAACGCTCCTCTTCGACGATAAACCCGCCGCCGATGGAGTAATAAGTTTTGCTCAACAGCGTCTCTTGCCCGTTCCATGCCGTAATACGCATCCCGTTTTCATGGCGCGGTAGCGTTTCGGCGTGAAAGAGAATGCTGTCTGCTACCGGGAAATCAACAACGTGCGCTCCCTCGGCCACCGGCAGGCGTCCGCTGCGCGTTACGTCTTCAATAAAGGTGGGAATCGCGTCGATATTCACGTTTTGCGGGCTGTTACCTGCCAGCCCCATCATGATGGCGGTATCCGTCGCATGACCTTTCCCGGTCAGCGATAACGATCCATACAGATCAACCGTAATACGCGTCGTGCGAAGTAAATCACCCTTGCTGGTCAGTTGATCGATAAAACATTTTCCTGCATTCATCGGCCCTACGGTATGGGAGCTGGAAGGTCCAATGCCAATCTTAAAAATATCGAATGCGCTAATCATATCCAGAACCTCGGATTGCCGTTCAGTGGAGACCAGACATCAAATAGTTTCACACTCGTTTTTGGGATCGGGGCGATCCTGACGATCGCCCCGCAGGGGGTTACAGCGTATCGCCACGCACCGCGATAGCTTCAATCTCCAGCTTCACATCCTTCGGCAAACGGGCGACCTGCACACAGCTGCGCGTAGGGTAAGTCGCCTGATGCTCATCAAAGAACTGCTGATACACCTCGTTGATGGTGGTGAAATCGTTCAGATCGGTAATGAACACAGTGGTCTTCACGATATCGCCCACTTTCAGGCCCGCAGCTTCCACAATCGCTTTGACGTTTTCCAGGCTCTGACGCGCCTGATCGACGACATTTTCCGCGACCTCGCCCGTTTGCGGGCATACCGGGATCTGACCTGAGGTCAGCACCATACTGCCCAAATCCACACCCTGTACGTAGGGGCCGATGGCTCCCGGTGCATGTTGGGTGGCAATAATCTTTCTCATAGCGCCTCCGGCGTTATATCGCCTGGGTAAAGGTACGTGAAATCACATCCTGCTGTTGCTCGCGGGTGAGCGCATTAAAGCGCACGGCGTAGCCGGACACGCGGATCGTCAGGTTCGGATAGCTTTCCGGGTGCTCGATGGCGTCCAGCAGCATTTCACGGTTCATCACGTTGACGTTCAGGTGCTGACCGCCTTCCACATGCGCTTCATGATGGAAGTATCCGTCCAGCAGGCCGACCAGATTGGTTTTCCGCACGCCGTCATCTTTGCCCAACGCCGCAGGCACAATGGAGAAGGTGTAGGAAATCCCGTCTTTGGCATAGGTGAACGGCAGTTTCGCGACGGAAGTCAGCGAAGCGACAGCGCCTTTACGGTCACGGCCGTGCATCGGGTTCGCACCCGGAGCGAACGGCGTACCGCCACGACGTCCATCCGGCGTGTTCCCGGTTTTCTGGCCGTACACCACGTTCGAGGTGATGGTCAGAATGGACTGCGTCGGCACCGCGTTGCGGTAGGTTGGCAACACTTTAATTTTCTTCATAAAGCGTTCAACCAGATCGCAGGCAATGCTGTCCACGCGCTCGTCGTTGTTGCCGTACTGCGGATATTCGCCTTCGATGACAAAATCGACTGCCAGCCCGTTGTGGTCGCGCACCGGTTTCACCTTCGCGTACTTGATGGCGGACAGCGAATCCGCCGCCACGGACAGCCCCGCGATGCCGCATGCCATCGTGCGATAAACGTCACGATCGTGCAGCGCCATCAGCGACGCTTCGTAGCTGTACTTGTCGTGCATGTAGTGGATGATATTCAGCGCGCTGATGTACTGCACCGCCAGCCAGTCCATGAAATGGTCAAGGCTCTCCATCACCGTGTCGTAATCCAGCACGTCATCCATTAATGGCGCCGTTTTCGGCCCGACCTGGATTTTCAGCTTCTCATCCACACCGCCGTTGATTGCATACAGCAGCGTTTTAGCGAGGTTGGCGCGGGCGCCGAAGAACTGCATCTGCTTACCGATGACCATTGGGCTGACGCAGCAGGCAATGGCGTAATCATCGCTGTCAAAGTCAGCGCGCATCAGATCGTCATTTTCATACTGCAAAGATGAAGTGACGATCGACACCTGCGCCGCATATTTTTTAAAGGCGACCGGCAGCGCTTCTGACCACAGCACGGTCAGGTTCGGCTCTGGCGCAGGCCCCATCGTGTGCAGGGTATGCAGATAGCGGAAGGAGTTTTTGGTCACCAGCGTGCGGCCATCCAGCCCCATACCGCCGATCACTTCGGTTGCCCAAATCGGATCGCCGGAGAACAGCGTGTCAAATTCCGGCGTGCGCAGGAAGCGCACCATGCGGATCTTCATGATGAAGTGGTCGATCAGTTCCTGCGCCTGTTCTTCCGTTAAGATCCCGGCTTTGAAGTCTCGCTCAATGTAGATGTCGAGGAACGACGCGGTACGGCCCAGCGACATTGCGCCGCCGTTCTGCGATTTCACCGCTGCCAGATAGGCGAAGTAAAGCCACTGGACGGCTTCCTGCGCGTTACGCGCCGGACGGGAGATATCGCAGCCGTATTTGGCGGCCATTTCCTGCATTTGCAGCAGCGCACGACGGTGTTCGGCCAGCTCTTCACGCAGGCGAATCGTCGCTTCAAGGTTCTGCCCCCACTCCAGATTTGACTGGAGGTCGGCAAACTGCAACTCACGCTCGCGCACCAGATAACGGATACCGTACAGCGCAACGCGGCGATAGTCGCCGATAATGCGCCCACGGCCGTAGCCATCCGGTAAGCCGGTCAGCACCCCGGATTTACGGCAGCGCAGCATATCCGGCGAATACGCGTCGAATACACCCTGGTTATGGGTTTTACGCAGCTCGGTAAACTGATATTCAAAATCAGCATCCATTTCACGACCATACGCCTGGAATGAGCTTTTGATCATGTTGATGCCGCCAAACGGATGCAGCGCGCGCTTGAGTGGCTTATCGGTTTGCAAACCGACGATTTTTTCCAGCTCCTGCTCAATATAACCCGCGTCATGGGCAGTAATGGTGGTCGCAATATTGGTATCGAAATCGACTGGCGCATGCGTCGAGTTTTCAATACGAATACCCGCCATAACTTTTTCCCACAATGCGGTAGTCGCAGGCGTGGCTTCCGCGAGGAAGGATTCATCTCCCTCATAGGGCGTATAGTTGTGCTGAATAAAATCACGGACATTAATTTCTTCTTTCCAGTCCGTACCTTTAAAGCCAAGCCAGGCTTCGGCATACAGCATATCGCTGGTATCGATATTTACCTTCATGAAAAATAGTCTCTCTACAGAACAACAATAAATTATGCAAATTCCACAGGTGCGTTAACTTTGCCTAAATGAATAGCGTCGAGGGCAATCATTTTTTCTTCATTCGTTGGAATGACGGCACAAATAACGTTGGTGTCTTTGCTGGAGATAATTCTTTCACCGTGAGAATTAGGCAGGCTATTCATCTCGTGATCTAATTTCACGCCCAGAACAGCCAAATGTTCAATGACCAGACGGCGAATTAACACGGAGTTTTCGCCAATCCCCCCGGTAAAAATAATACCGTCCAGGCGGTGTAACGATGCGGCATGCCCGGCAATGTGGCGGGCAATACGGTGCACAAAGGTTTTAATCGCCAGTTGCGCACGTTCATGCCCTTCATGCCAGGCTTTTTCCAGCACACGTAAGTCAGATGACAGACCGGAAATCCCCAGCAAACCAGACTCTTTATTCACCACGCGTTCCATATCGCCCAGCGTCTGGTTGGTTTCGCTGGCAATCCACGCCATCGCGCCGAAGTCCACATCGCCGCTGCGGGTGCCCATCATCAGCCCTTCCAGCGGGGTCATCCCCATAGAGGTATCGACGCTTTGACCGTTACGAACGGCACAGATAGAAGCGCCATTGCCCAGATGCGCGACAACCAGACCCGAGTCCTCTTCCTGTAGCGCAAGAAGGTCATGCGCACGTTGCGAGACATAGCGGTGCGAGGTGCCATGAAAGCCATAGCGCCGGACGCCCAACTCCTCAAAATATTTCCACGGCAAGCCGTACAAATACGCTTCAGGCGCCATCGTTTGATGGAAGCTGGTATCAAATACCGCCACCTGCTGTACGCCCGGGAAAAGATGCTGCGCCGATTCAATTCCGCTTAAATTGGCGTAATTATGTAACGGCGCTAAAGGAGAAACCCGGCGGATATTCTCGATAACTTCATCCGTAATAATGGCTGATGCCGTAAAGATATTTCCGCCGTGGGCAATACGGTGGCCAATTAAGGCCACGCTGTCGATTAAATTACGTTTTTCCAGTTCAAACGCAATCGCCTTTAATGCGCCTTCGTAGCTGTGGTGAGCCAGCTTAGCTGGCTCTCCTCCATTTACGGATAAAAACGCATCTTCAGAATTAATACCGTCCGCAATTCCTGCCATTAACACATCGCAATGGGTTGCATCCAGTACTGAAAACTTAATGGAAGACGATCCACAGTTAATCACCAGAACTACCGGAAATTCATTCATTTCACTACTCCGCTCATCCTGAGCTAAAGGATTAGAACAGTTTGTACACGATATTCAGGATGGTCAGCAGACCAATCACGGTCACAAACACGTTATCCAGACGACCACGGTATTTCGCCAGTGACGGCGCTTTACGGATGGCGTACATCGGCAACAGGCAGAGCAGCGAGGCAATGATCGGCGCACCCATTGCTTCAATCAGGTCCAGGATGTTCGGGTTGGCGTATGCCACAACCCAAGTGGAACCCATGATGAAGATCATGCTGATGGTGTTGAGTTTGCCCAGTGAAACTTTTGTTTTATCGCCTTTGTAACCAAACTTCAGCACCAGACCGTTCAGGCCTTCCAGCGTGCCCAGATAGTGACCGAAGAATGATTTGAAGATAGCGACCAGTGCGATGATGGAAGCCCCGTACTCCAGAACCGTAGCAAACGTTGATTTAGTGCCAGACAGCGACGCAAAGTGGTTCGCCAGATATGAGAGCACCGGAATGTTCTGCGCTTTCGCATCCGCCATGTTGGCCGGAGAGAGCGTGAACAGGCAGCTGAAGGCGAAGAACATCACCACGGCCACCATCAGCATGCTGGCGCGGGAGATGATCTGTGAACATTTACGCTCGGTAAATTCACGACCAAAGTCTTTCTCATACTCTTCACGTTTGGAAACCACGAAAGAAGAGACGATAGGCGAGAAGTTAAAGGAGAACACCATGATGGAGATACCCAGCCACACGGTAACCAGAATGCCGTCATGCCCGGTTAACGCGATATTACTGAGATCCACCTGATCGATAACCGCAGAGTTCCAGTAAGGGATCAGCGACAGAGAGATCAGCACCAGGCTGGCAATGAACGGCCATACCAGGTAGCTCATCACTTTAACCATCAGGTCTTTACCAAACCAGATAACGAAAGCCATCAGCAGCAGCAGGAACAGCGCCACAAAGCCACGGTTAAGCGCCGGCATCTGCAACTGGTTTTCCCAGAAGGTCATAAAGGTGTTGGTAATGGTTACGCCATAAATCCACAGCAGCGGACAGATAGCGAAGAAGTACAGGAACGTGATGACCACGCCGCCTGTTTTACCAAAGTGCTCTTCTACCGTTTCTGTGATGTTGCCGGAAGGGTTAGAACCGGAAAGACACAGGCGCGCCAGCGCACGGTGGCAGTAAAACGCGATGGGGTAGGCCAACACCAGCATCAAAAGAATCGGGATTAGCCCGCCAAACCCTGCGCGAATAGGGAAGAACAACACCCCGGCGCCGATGGCAGTACCAAATAGTCCCAGTGTCCATGTGGTGTCCGATTTACGCCAGGACGACTGTTTTGTCTGGCTGGATACAATGCTATCAGTAGTACTCATATCCTATCCTCAACGAAAAGATTAATAGCCGGGTTTAAGCGTCAACTAAGCCCGTAATTTGCGATACACGAGAAAGATCGATATTGCCGCCAGAAATAATGCTGACCGTTTTTCTGTTCTGGATATAGCTATCTAATTTCCCGCTTAATAATGCGGCACATGCCAGTGCGCCAGCGCCTTCAGTGACGACTTTATTGCGCTGAATTAATGCAATCATGCTGTTACGAATTTCATCTTCGCTGACCAGGACAATGTCATCCACTAATTCACGAACAATCTCATACGTTAAATTACCCGGGCGAGAAACATCACAACCATCCGCCAGGGTGCCGGTCGTTCGGTGAGTGGTTATTTCTCCTGCATGATAAGATGCCGCCATGCCGTGTACGTTTTCGGACTGTACGCCAATAACTTTAATTGTCGGGTTAATGGATTTAATAGCAATCGCAACACCGGCAATCAGACCGCCGCCGCCAATTGGTACAATGACGTTATCGACATCATACAGATCTTCCATAATTTCCAGGCCAATCGTTCCCTGCCCGGCAATCACTTTCGGATCGTCATAAGGTGGAATAAAAATGCGGCCTTCAGTCTCAACAATTTCGCTCACTTTGGCGATGGTATCGTTGAAGTTGTCACCGTGCAGCACCACTTCAGCGGAGTAGTCGCAGGTGGCCGCCACTTTGGACTTCGGCGCGCCTTTCGGCATCACGACTTTGCCGTCGATACCGAGCATCGCGCAGGAGAGAGACACCCCTTGCGCATGGTTACCGGCAGAGCAAGCCACCACGCCTTTACGTTTTTCTTCTTCCGTTAATGAACTGAGTTTGTTAAACGCACCGCGGATTTTAAAAGAGCCCGTGCGTTGCATATTTTCGAACTTAAGGAATATTTCGCCTTTGCAGCGCTCGCTGAAATAGTTAGAGCGCGGCATACCTGTTTTATAAATTTTCCCCGCAAGTCTTTTTTTCGCTTCGAGGATATCTTCAATCGCAACCGGGAGATCGTATGTAATATGCATTATAACCTCTTAACCTGGGTATTAAGGTAAAATAAATAGTCAGTACCAACGTCTGATATTCAGACAGATGGCATCAGTTTTTGATTAAATTAAATTTAATCCGTTACTTAATTTCTATTAATTGCTTTCGTCTGCAACCATTATAAGATGAATATTCTTTGGCTAATTCCACCAAAACCGATGCTGCTTTTTTAATCCGATAGTTTTTAGACCAGATCGCGGCATAACGCGCGACCGGTAAATCTTCCTCTACTGGAATCGTAATAAACTGGTTTGAACCGAATGGAGATGTCATATCGCAGGGAATGACGGTCAGAAAATCAGCATTGAGAACAAGATTATAAATAGTGACAACGGAATCTGTTTTAACGATGTTTTCACTGCTGATGCCATTTCTTTGTAACGTGGTGAGGAGTTCGCTGTAGTAGCCCATATTCGTTTGTGGCAACACCCACTGTTCGTTCTGCAACGATTCCAGTGTGGTGATGCCGGTGCATGTTCGGGACTTACTGGCCACCAGGACAAACTCTGACTCAAAAAGCGGTTCCACGTGTAGATCCTGTAGTTTCATCTCATCACTGAGCGTGCCGATAGCGAAATCCAGGCGTCCGTCGCGAATCGCGGGCAGGAACGAGGAGAGCTGCGCTTCATACATCGACACCTGCGCTTTTGGGAACACCTCTTTAAATTTATGAATCATGTCAGACATAAAGGTAAAGCCAATCAACGAAGGAAAACCAAACGAAACGTCGACCACCGTGTTGCAGGTCATGCTGTTCATCTCGTTCACCATGTTTTTCATTTCACGGGTGATGGATTCAGACCAGGTAAGCAGCACCTGACCTGCGCTGGTTAACGTGACACCGGTATTTTTGCGAACGATTAACTCAACGCCAAAATAGGCCTCAACATCATTGATAATTTTACTTACAGCAGGCTGAGTTAACCCTAACTCTTTTGCGGCAGAACCGATAGAACCACTTCTAATGACTTCCTGAAAGACCACCAAGTGCTGTGTTTTAGGGAGAAGAATAGTATTCATATCGACCTGCACTAATTACTTTGTTGACGGCATGAAGTGTACCAAATAAAGGTTACATGGTTATGTGCGACTACTCACAAATTAACTTACCTTACATTTTGTAAGCTTATTTTTTAAAAAATAAACCATTTATTATCAACAAGTTGAAAGAACACGACTGCACTTTATCATGATTTTTGTCAAAAAATCATGAGGGGATAACAATATTTTATGGCGATAACATATGCGTTTCATTCGCTATTTTACAAATTCGGGAAAGACGATAATTCAATCAATTATCGCATAATTAACACGCAGATTTACGTTTAAATTTAACGGACAATTAATCAAAAATAAGTACAATTACGCCCTTATTGGGATTAAAGATTGTGGCATATCACATTTTTTCTTCTTATTTGTTTGTAAAAAAACATTACACACACGAATATTTAATTCATTTAATACACGCCATTATCATTACCAACAATATATTAACACTGTGATTGTCAATTTTTGTAGCGCGTAATTTTGTGATAGCGATCAACAGCCAATCTTTTATCCGGTTAAAAAATCACCACACAGCGTTTTGTGTTAGTGGTCACAGAACAAGAAATATCTTTTGGCGGGGAGATTATGTTACGCGGCGCGATCGGGCACCTTCTGCGGAGAATCCGCCGGATGGCGACGCTCACGCGTCTTATCCGGCCTACCAAAGCGCTCTGCCACAGGCCTGATAAGCGCAGCGCCATCAGGCAGTACCGGGAACCCAAACGCTATGAAAGCAAAAACCCGCCGAAGCGGGTTTTTACATGAAGAGGTGAAACTGACCGATAAGCCGGGTTCTGTCGTGGACAGTCATTCATCTAGGCCAGCAATCGCTCACTGGCTCAAGCAGCCTACCCGGGTTCAGTACGGGCCGTACCTTATGAACCCCTATTTGGCCTTGCTCCGGGTGGAGTTTACCGTGCCGCGAACTGTTACCAGCCGCGCGGTGCGCTCTTACCGCACCCTTTCACCCTTACCTGATCCCGCTTGCGCGGGCCATCGGCGGTTTGCTCTCTGTTGCACTGGTCGTGGGCTTGCGCCCCCCAGGCGTTACCTGGCACCCTGCCCTATGGAGCCCGGACTTTCCTCCCCTCCGCCCGTCTCCCCCGAAAGGGACGACGACGAAGCGGCGACTGTCTGGTCAGCTTCGGCGCGCAGTATAGAGGGTTTGCACGCCATTGTCACCCTGCACTGCGCATTCCTATCGCCAGCGTTGCGGCGATGTTTCGCGAGGCGCGGTAGATATTATCAAACGCGCCGCGAAAGGCTTCATCCAGCGTGCCAATGCGGGTAAGCACGCTGAACACGGCATCAATACCATGCTGATGCACCACTCCCACATCATGCGTCAGACTCCCCGCGATCCCAATTACTGGCTTATGATACTTTTTCGCCACACTGGCGACGCCTATCGGTACTTTGCCGTGAATACTCTGGCTGTCGATGCGCCCTTCGCCGGTGACGACTAACGCGCAGTCGTGGATATGTTCTTCCAGATTGAGCGCCGTGGTGACTATCTCAATGCCGCTGCGCAACTCTGCGCCGAGGAAAGCCATTAAGGCCGCCCCCATCCCGCCAGCCGCGCCCGCGCCGGGGACATTTTCCACATCCACGCGCAGCGACTTTTTAATCATGTCGGCATAATGAGCAAGATTGCCATCCAGTTCATGAATGAGCTTTTCGGTCGCGCCTTTCTGCGGCCCAAAGATTTGCGACGCGCCATTTTCGCCCGTCAGTGGATTGGTCACATCACAGGCCACCCGGATAGCACACGTTTTTAAACGCGGATCGAGACCGGTGATATCAATCGAATTCAGGCTGTTCAGGCTGCCGCCGCCGTTCCCAATTTCAGTACCGTTCGCATCCGTTAATCGGGCGCCCAGCGCCTGCACCATGCCCGCGCCGCCGTCATTGGTCGCGCTGCCGCCAATGCCGATGATAATGCTTCTGGCGCCGTGCTCCAGCGCATGCAGGATCAGCTCTCCGGTACCGCGCGACGTGGTAATCAACGGATTACGCTTTTCTGGCGGAACCAGCGCCAGCCCGCTGGCCGCCGCCATTTCAATAAACGCGGTGCTGCCGTCCCCGGACATGCCCCAGTTGGCCATGACGGTCTCCCCCAGCGGCCCCGTCACAAAAGCGGTATACTGCGTTCCATGCGTGGCGGCAATCATGGCTTCGACCGTTCCCTCTCCGCCGTCAGCGACCGGGATAGAAACATACTGCGCATCGGGAAAAATTTCCCGGAATCCTTTTTCTATCGCCTGCGCAACTTCAGCGGCAGAAAGGCTTTCTTTATAAGAGTCTGGGGCGATTACGATTTTCATAGTTGTAGCCTGTTACTGCACAACGCCGGATGGCGTTTCACTTATCCGGCCAGGGTCATAGGCCCGGACCGCCGCGCGCGACCGGGCATGACGTCATTAGCGAGCGATTTCCACTTTCGCCAGTTTTTCGTAGTAGCAGGCCAGGGCGCTATGGTCGGCCGTGCCCAGACCATCGGCACGTAGCGCCTGCATCATTTCCATCACGGCGGCGGTCAGCGGCAGCTGCGCGCCTACGCCATGAGAGGTGTCCAGCGCATTCGCCAGATCTTTAATATGCAGATCGATGCGAAAGCCCGGTTTGAAATTCCGTTCCATCACCATCGGCGCTTTCGCATCCAGCACGGTGCTACCCGCCAGACCGCCGCGAATCGCCTGATACACCAGATCCGGGTTCACCCCCGCTTTGGTCGCCAGCGTTAGCGCTTCAGACATGGCTGCGATGTTCAGCGCGACAATCACCTGGTTAGCCAGTTTGGTCACGTTGCCCGCGCCAATATCACCGGTATGCACCACGGAACCGGCCATTGCTTTTAGCAGATCGTAATATTTATCGAAAATCGCTTTATCGCCGCCAACCATCACCGACAGCGTGCCGTCGATCGCTTTCGGCTCGCCGCCGCTTACCGGCGCATCCAGCATATCGATACCTTTTGCTTTCAGCGCGTCGCTGATTTCACGGCTTGCCAGCGGAGCGATAGAGCTCATATCGATCAAAACGGTGCCTGGCTTCGCGCCTTCAATAATGCCGCCTTCGCCCAGCGCCACTTCTTTCACATGCGGCGAGTTCGGCAGCATGGTGATAATCACATCGCACTGTTCGGCAACGGCTTTTGCCGTGGTTGCGGTTTCTGCGCCTGCGGCAATAACTTCGGCAATCGCGTCAGGGTTACGGTCAGAAACCACCAGCGAGTAACCGGCTTTGAGGAGGTTTTTGCTCATTGGTTTACCCATGATGCCCAGGCCAATGAAACCTACTTTCATCGTCATAATCTTCTCTCTCTTGTTTCAGTGGTGGTTATTTCTTAAAGGCGTCAGCCAGCTTTTGCGTGGCGGAGCGGAACACGCCCAAATCGCTCCCCACAGCAACGAACGTCGCGCCCCATTCCAGATAGCGGCGCGCGTCGGCTTCGACCGGCGCCAGAATGCCGCACGGTTTACCGTGGGCTTTGGCGCGGGCAAAGATATGCTGAATGGTTTTCTGTACTTCCGGGTGAGAGGCGTTGCCAAGATGACCTAACGCCGCAGCCAGATCGCTTGGGCCGACAAAAATACCGTCAACGCCTTCAGTGGCCGCGATAGCATCAACGTTATCCACCCCCTGCTGGCTTTCGATCTGCACCAGAATGGTGATGTTCTTATTTGACTGGGCAAAGTAATCCGGCACGGTGCCAAACATATTGGCGCGATGGGAAACGGAGACCCCGCGGATGCCTTCCGGCGGATAACGCGTCGAGGCCACGGCGCGAACGGCTTCTTCTTCCGTCTCGACAAACGGGATCAGGAAGTTATAGAAACCGATATCCAGCAGACGCTTAATAATGACCGGCTCGTTCGTCGGCACCCGTACCACCGGCGCGCTGGCGCTGCCTTTCAACGCCATCAGTTGTGGAATAAAAGTTGAGATATCGTTCGGCGCATGTTCGCCATCCAGCACCAGCCAGTCAAAACCTGCCAGCCCTAACACTTCCGTACTGATGGGGTTTGCCAGCGCGGACCAACAGCCGATTTGAATGCGTTGCGCTGCCAGCGCAGCTTTAAATTTGTTCGGGAAGATATCGTTACTCATCATTTATACCCTGGATGAATCATTATTTATTTCCGCAATTCCGGGAGATATTTCGATTTGCTCATCTAAGGAATTACGCTGATATTTTATCGATAGCGGATAATGAAAGTCGTGAATCAGTATAATCATACTTACGCCGCTAAACATTGTTGTATTGCTCAATTTTAATATTCACAATGAATAATATTTTGAGCATTTGCACAACGTCATGGGCGGTGATGCACAAATTTGTACATTACTCGCCCAGCGCCCGTACCATCGGGAATAATGGCCGATCGCGATCACATTTTTAAACAAAAACTCCTGGCATTCTTTATTTAGCAGCAACGTATTTTTAATTCTGACAATAAAAAGCAGTTGTTCTCTTTAACACATTTATTATCACCACCTGGCTGGAGAATACTGGACAATGGCCGATATCGAAATTAGACAAGAATCGCCAACCGCGTTTTATATTAAAGTGCATGACACCGATAACGTGGCAATTATTGTTAATGACAATGGTCTGCAAGCCGGAACGCGTTTCCCGGACGGTCTGGCGTTGGTTGAACATATTCCTCAGGGGCATAAAGTGGCGCTGGAGGCGATTCCTGCTCACGGCGAAATCGTGCGTTATGGCGAGGTGATCGGCTATGCCGTTCGCGACATCGCACGCGGCAGCTGGATAGATGAGTCGCTGGTTGAGCTACCGAAAGCGCCGCCGTTACACACCCTGCCGCTGGCGACGAAAGTGCCGGAACCGCTGCCGCCGCTGGAAGGCTACACGTTTGAAGGCTACCGCAACGCGGATGGCAGCGTCGGCACCAAAAATCTGCTCGGCATCACCACCAGCGTACACTGCGTGGCGGGCGTCGTGGATTATGTCGTGAAGATCATTGAGCGTGACCTGCTGCCCGGATACCCGAATGTAGACGGCGTTGTCGGTCTGAACCACTTGTACGGCTGCGGCGTGGCGATCAACGCGCCTGCGGCCGTGGTGCCTATCCGCACCATTCATAACATCTCGTTGAACCCGAACTTCGGCGGCGAAGTTATGGTCATCGGCCTTGGCTGTGAAAAACTTCAGCCGGAACGTCTGCTGGAAGGCACGGAAGATGTGAAAGGGATTCCGGTGGACAGCGCCAGTATTGTGCGTTTGCAGGATGAGCAGCACGTCGGCTTTAAGTCAATGGTCGAGGATATTTTGCAGGTGGCCGAACGCCACCTGGCGAAGCTCAACCAGCGCCAGCGTGAAACCTGCCCGGCTTCCGAACTGGTGGTCGGAATGCAGTGCGGCGGCAGCGATGCGTTTTCCGGCGTGACGGCCAACCCGGCGGTGGGTTACGCCTCGGATCTGTTAGTGCGTTGCGGCGCGACGGTGATGTTCTCGGAAGTCACCGAAGTCCGTGATGCGATCCACCTTCTCACGCCACGCGCAATTAACGAAGAGGTCGGCAAACGCCTGCTGGAAGAGATGGCCTGGTACGATAATTATCTTGATATGGGGAAAACCGACCGCAGCGCCAACCCGTCGCCGGGCAACAAAAAAGGCGGTCTCGCGAACGTGGTGGAAAAAGCGTTGGGCTCTATCGCAAAATCCGGGCAGAGCGCGATTGTGGAAGTGCTGTCCCCCGGTCAGCGGCCAACAAAACGCGGTTTAATTTACGCCGCCACGCCCGCCAGTGATTTTGTCTGCGGCACACAGCAGGTCGCTTCCGGGATCACCGTGCAGGTGTTCACAACCGGTCGCGGAACGCCATATGGCCTGATGGCGGTTCCGGTAATCAAAATGGCGACCCGCACAGAGCTGGCGAATCGCTGGTTTGATCTGATGGACATCAACGCGGGCACCATTGCCACAGGGGAAGAGAGCATTGAGGACGTGGGCTGGAAGCTGTTCCACTTTATTCTGGACGTCGCGAGCGGTCGTAAGAAAACCTTCTCAGACCAATGGGGGCTGCATAACCAGTTGGCCGTGTTTAACCCCGCGCCAGTGACCTGATGACGAAAAAAGGCCGGATGGGGATCGCATCGCCATCCGGCAACGCTTTTTAAAGACTCTCCATTTTGAAGACCTACATTTTATATCTTCTGCTGCCTCCCTCTTTCTACGTCTGAATTGATAAGCCCCCCAACCCTTGCTTCATTCTTACAGCGCTTTTCATCGCACGACTTTCGCAACCCTCCAGATACTTTCGAAACTTTCATTTATTAGATCGAAATCACAAAATAACATTACGAAACCCTATATCTTCTTTCGAAGAAAATAAACGAAAGAATTCGGAGGAAGGATGTTTATCATTTCAACCAAAACGATGCTAAAGAAAGCTCAGCGTGAAGGTTACGCGGTGCCCGCATTCAACATCCACAACCTCGAAACATTACAGGTCGTGGTGGAAACCGCCGCTGAAATGCGTGCGCCATTGATCGTTGCCGGAACACCAGGAACCTTCAGCTACGCTGGCGTCAGTAATATCGTGGCAATTGCCAGCGAGTTGGCAAAAACCTGGAACCATCCTCTGGCCATTCATCTCGATCATCATGAGAAAACAATGGATATCGAAGAGAAAGTCAGGGCAGGCGTTCGCTCAGTGATGATCGACGGCTCGCACCTGCCGTTTGCAGACAACATCGCCTTAGTGAAAAACGTAACGGATTACTGCCATCGCTATGACGTCAGTGTTGAGGCAGAACTGGGGCGTCTGGGCGGACAGGAAGATGATCTCATCGTGGATGGCAAAGATGCTTTGTATACCCATCCAGAACAGGCTCAAGAATTCGTGGCTAAAACAGGTATCGACTCTTTGGCCGTAGCGATTGGCACCGCACATGGTCTGTATACCGCAGAACCGAAACTGGATTTCGAACGCCTGGCAGAGATCCGACAGCATGTTGATATCCCTTTAGTTTTACATGGCGCATCAGGGCTACCTGGCAGTGATATTCGCAAGGCTATCTCACTGGGTATTTGTAAAGTCAACGTCGCAACCGAGCTAAAAATCGCTTTTTCCGACGCCCTGAAAAATTATTTGCGTACACATTCCGATGCCAGCGATCCACGGCATTACATGGTTCCGGCCAAAGCCGCAATGAAAGATGTCGTACGTAAAGTCATCACCGACTGCGGTTGCGAAGGAAGGCTATAAGGCTGCTATATCACAGCCTCTTAACTCATTCATTTACATGAATTGTAAGGATTTTGGTCAAGGGTATCTTTTTATAGCTGGATCACGAAAGTCGCTTTTACCCTTTGCCTTCAATCCAAAAATATTATGAAGATAAACAAAAGATATCGGAGATAGATGTGAAAGAGATAATCTCTCGTCATAAGGCAGGTGAAGCGTCAGGCATTTGTTCCGTCTGTTCAGCACATCCGTTAGTTATTGAAGCAGCGCTACGCTTTGATCTCGCGACAAACAATAAAGTTTTGATTGAAGCAACATCCAACCAGGTTAATCAGTTCGGCGGTTATACCGGCATGAAACCCGCCGACTTCCGCGATTTTGTTTATAACATTGCACAGGAAACAGGATTCCCGCGTGAAAGATTGATTCTGGGTGGCGATCACCTGGGGCCTAACTGCTGGCAGAATGAATCCGCAGCCGCCGCAATGGAGAAATCTGTTGAGTTAATTAAGGCTTATGTCGCCGCAGGTTTTAGCAAAATCCACCTGGATGCATCAATGTCATGTGCCGACGATCCAACCCCACTTGATCCTATGGTCGTGGCCCAACGCGCAGCTGTACTTTGCCAGGCCGCTGAAACAACGGCCACTGAAGAACAAAAGCGCCATTTAACCTATGTCATTGGCACTGAAGTTCCTGTTCCCGGCGGTGAAGCCAGTAGCATCGGCCGCGTTCACGTCACGCGTGAAGAAGATGCCGCCCGTACGCTGGAAACGCACCAGGTCGCCTTTCGCGCATTAGGGCTCGAGGAAGCATTAGCTCGCATTATCGCCATTGTGGTACAGCCTGGCGTGGAATTCGATCACTCCCAAATTATTCATTATCAACCGCAGGCCGCTGAAGCGCTTTCCGCATGGATTAAAGACACGCCGATGGTGTATGAGGCCCACTCTACCGACTATCAAACACGTCATGCCTACCGCGCACTGGTACGCGATCACTACGCCATTCTGAAAGTCGGCCCGGCACTGACCTTTGCTTTACGTGAAGCGATTTTTGCACTCGCGCAAATGGAGAACGAACTGATTTCTCCAGAACAACGCAGCCGGGTACTGGAAGTGATCGATGAAGTGATGCTTAACGAGCCAGGTTACTGGAAGAAGTATTATCGTCCGACCTGGAGCCAGGCGATGATCGATATTCACTTCAGCTTATCCGATCGTATTCGCTACTACTGGCCGCATCCACGCATTCGTCAAAGTGTGGAGAAATTAATTGCCAATCTGAACGGGGTTTCATTACCGCCAGGACTCATCAGTCAGTTTATGCCCGTACAGTTTGAACGTCTGTCCGAAGGGGTATTAACCGCCACACCTCATAACTTGATTATCGACAAAATCCAGGACGTTCTGCGTGCCTACCGCTTTGGTTGTGTGCCTGAAACCGCCTGATATTCGGAGAATATATGAGCCAACTTTTTGTCCGAACCGGAATTGACTTTAACTCGTGCCAGCAAGTGCTGGCACACATTGGAGAGGAGATGCTGGCAAAAGGTGTTGTACATGAAAGCTATCCGCAGGCACTGGTAGAACGCGAGGCGAATTTCCCGACAGGGATCGCGCTGGAACGCCATGCCGTCGCCATTCCGCACTGCGAAGCCATTCATGCTAAATCACCCGCAATCTATCTGATTCGGCCGGATAATCCGGTGAAGTTTCAACAGGCCGACGATGACGAAGAGATCGCCGTTTCTTTAATCATCGCACTTATCGTTGAAAACCCTGCGGCACAGCTGAAGCTTCTGCGCCGTCTTTTTAGTGAGCTACAAAATCCGAGCATTCTTGACGCCTTGCTGAGCGCACCTGATTCCGAGCTGGCTACGCTCTTCCGGGAAACCATCCTTGAGTCTGAGCCGTGCGCCCAGGCCTAATAACAAACTGATAATAAAAGGAATACCCTATGAAACGTAAAGTAATCGTGGCCTGTGGCGGTGCGGTAGCGACCTCAACCATGGCCGCAGAAGAAATTAAAGAATTATGTGAAGCTCACAATATCGATCTTGATCTCGTGCAATGCCGGGTCACGGAGATCGAAACCTATATGGATGGCGCGGATCTTATTTGTACCACCGCCCGCGTTGACCGTACCTTTGGCGATATCCCGGTCGTTCACGGCATGCCATTTGTTTCTGGCGTGGGTATTGAAGCATTGCAGCAAAAAATCCTGAGCATCCTTAAGGGGTAACGTCATGTTTAGCGAAATAATGCGTTATATCCTGGACTTAGGACCCACGGTAATGCTGCCTCTGGTGATTATCGTCTTCTCTAAATTACTGGGGATGAAGCTCGGGGATTGTTTTAAATCCGGTCTGCACATCGGCATTGGTTTTGTTGGTATTGGGCTGGTGATTGGTCTGATGCTCGACTCTATCGGACCTGCGGCGAAAGCCATGGCAGAACAGTTCCAGATAAACCTGCATGTTATTGATATCGGCTGGCCGGGTTCGTCTCCGATGACATGGGCGTCGCAAATTGCACTGATCGCCATCCCTGTCGCTATTGGCGTTAATGTCATCATGCTGATCACGCGAATAACACGCGTTGTGAATGTCGATATCTGGAATATTTGGCACATGACATTTACTGGCGCCATGCTGCATCTTGCGACAGGTTCTTACTGGTTGGGTATCCTGGGCGTCGTTGTTCATGCCGCCTTTGTCTACAAACTGGGTGACTGGTTTGCCAAAGATACCCGCGATTTCTTTGGTCTGGAGGGGATCGCCATCCCACATGGTTCGTCTGCTTATCTTGGCCCGATAGCGGTACTGGTTGATACGATCATTGAAAAAATTCCGGGTCTGAATCGCATTCACTTCAGCGCAGATGATGTACAAAAACGCTTTGGTCCTTTCGGAGAACCCGTTACTGTCGGTTTCGTCATGGGGCTCGTTATCGGTATGTTGGCAGGCTATGACGTGAAAAGCGTGCTGCAACTGGCTGTAAAAACAGCAGCAGTCATGCTCCTGATGCCACGGGTGATTAAACCGATCATGGATGGTTTAACGCCTATTGCCAGGCATGCCCGCAAACGTCTGCAAGCTAAATTTGGCGGGCAGGAATTCCTGATTGGCCTGGACCCTGCACTATTACTAGGCCACACCTCAGTGGTTTCCGCCAGCCTGATTTTTATTCCGCTGACTATTCTGATCGCGGTACTGGTGCCCGGTAATCAGGTACTCCCATTCGGTGATCTCGCCACTATCGGTTTCTTTGTCGCAATGGCGGTAGCAGTACATCAGGGTAACCTGTTCCGCACGTTGATATCCGGTGTCATTATCATGGGTATCACGCTATGGATCGCCACACAAACTATCGGCCTGCATACCCAACTCGCCGCTAATGCCGGGGCTCTGAAGACTGGCGGCATGGTAGCTTCCATGGACCAGGGGGGTTCTCCAGTCACCTGGTTACTCATTGAACTTTTCACCTGGCAAAATGTTATTGGTCTCGTGGTTATCGGTGCCATCTACTTTACCGGCGTTCTGTTGACCTGGCGCAGAGCCCGCAACTTTATGGCCGCTGAAAAAGCAGCAGCTACCCAGCAAAGTCAAACAGCCTCTTAATTCCAGGGGAGCATTCGCTCCCCTTAACATCTTTGGAGAAACTTATGAAATCAGTGGTGATTCACGCTGAGGGAGACGTGCGCGTTGAAGAACGTCCCATACCACAAATACAGGCCGATGATGATGTATTAATCAAGGTTATTAGCTCGGGTCTTTGTGGTTCAGATATCCCCCGTATTTTCGCCCACGGAGCGCATTATTATCCAATCACGTTAGGCCATGAATTTAGCGGTTACGTTGAATCTTATGGTTCAGGTGTTACCGATATGCAGCCTGGCGATGCTGTCGCCTGTGTTCCGCTTCTTCCTTGCTTTCACTGCCCGCAATGCGAACGGGGATATTTTTCATTATGCAAGCAATACCAGTTTGTCGGTTCACGTAGTGAAGGGGGCAATGCTGAATACGTTGTCGTTAAACGCGCCAACCTCTTCCGGCTTCCTTCCGATATGCCAATTGAAGATGGCGCATTTATCGAACCTATCACCGTAGGGTTACACGCCTTTCACCTGGCGCAAGGCTGTAAAGGTAAAAACGTTATTATCGTTGGGGCGGGTACCATCGGCCTGCTGGCGATGCAGTGCGCCCGTGAGCTGGGAGCCAAAAGCGTTACAGCAATCGATATTAATCCCCAGAAACTTGAACTGGCTAAAGAGCTGGGCGCAACGTACACCTTTAACAGTCGTGAAATGACCGCGTCAGAGATCCACGCCGCACTATCTGATATTCAGTTTGATCAATTGATTCTGGAGACAGCAGGTACGCCGCAAACGGTCTCCCTGACCATCGAAATAGCAGGGCCACGCGCCCAGTTAGCTCTGGTAGGAACATTGCACCATGACCTGACGCTGACATCAGGCGTGTTTGGGCAAATTCTGCGTAAAGAGTTAACAATACTTGGTAGTTGGATGAACTATTCCAGTCCCTGGCCTGGTGAAGAGTGGGAAACCGCAGCGCGTTTACTCACGGAAAAACGTCTACAACTTGAACCGTTAATTGCCCATCGCGGTGATGCTGACAGTTTTGCCGACGCAGTGAAAGCGCTTAACGGCGCGCCAATGCAGGGAAAAATCTTACTTAAGCTCTCCTGACATCATGAGCCAGCAACCTGCGCTGGCTCACAATTACTTTCGAAATTTAGCGTTCACCTTTCGCAATCCTTCGATTAAACTAGTCACAGTTAATTGTCAGGCAAATCAATATGAACTCATTTGAGAGAAGGAACAAAATTGTCGATCTGATTAATACGCAGGGTAGCGTACTGGTTATGGATCTTTCGAATACCTTTGGTATCTCTGAAGTCACTATCCGCGCCGACCTGCGTTTGCTGGAAGAAAAAGGGCTTGTCACACGTTTTCATGGCGGCGCGGCAAAACCTGGAAGTCATCTGGCTGAAGGCGACAATCAGGAAGTCATACTCGAAGATCGCTATCAACTCGCCAGCGACCCTAAAAAACGAATTGCCCAGGCCGCAGCCTCGATGGTTGAAGAAGGGATGACCATTATTCTGGATAGCGGAAGTACGACATTGCTGATTGCTGAAGCATTAACCCGAAAAAGCAATATCACCGTTATCACAAATAGCTTACCTGCCGCATTTACCTTATCCGACAATAAAGACCTGACCCTGGTCGTTTGTGGTGGTACCGTGCGACACAAAACGCATTCCATGCATGGCACAATTGCGGAACGCTCGCTACATGGGATCAGTGCGGATCTCATGTTTGTTGGAGCTGATGGGATTGATGCAACTAACGGCATTACAACTTTCAATGAAGGCTATTCGATTAGTAGCGTGATGGCTGCTGCGGCACATAAGGTCATTGCCGTACTGGATGCGACAAAATTTAACCGCCGTGGTTTTAATCAGGTACTTCCAATGGAGAAGATTAACTGTGTAATAACCGACGACAGCATCAGCAAACAGGATAAATCAGCGCTGACCAAAACAGGCGTTGAGCTGCTGGTCGTTTAAATTACCCGCCACATCCCCCCTTTTGTCGCGCCAACGCGTTGCAGTTTGCCTTTTAGCTGCAACGCTTTCAGATAGCGTTCTACGGTTCGGGCTGAGAGCTCACACTCATCAGCGATACTTTTGGCGGATCTGCCCGGATGATTCGACAAGATTTGTAGAATACGTTTTTCTATATCCAGTAAATCAGGCGACATTTCTTCCGACATTTCTTCCGACAGGGCTGGTGATTTTCCCAATCCCTCCTGCAAAGCAGAGATGATGTTTTCCAGGATAAATTCTATAAATGGCGTACAGCTACTTTGCCGATCACACTGCCCTAACACCTGGTAATATCGGTCCTGTTGGTAGTGGATCAGTGTCTCTACAGGTAGCCACGCCAATTCCGATCGCCACTCACGTAGGATTAATGTCTGCCACAACCGCCCCATGCGTCCATTTCCGTCGGCAAAAGGATGAATAAATCCAAACTCATAATGGAAAACAGCACCAGCAATCAGTGGGTGGAGCTCTGTCGTTTTTAACCAGCCAAGTAAATCATTCATCAAACGAAAAACTTGTGAGGCCGGAGGAGCCATGTGAATAAGCTGTTTTTCCCTGTAAACACCAACATTTCCGGTACGTAACTGGCCCGGATTATCGACCAGACCGAGCATAAGGACCCGATGTGCTTGTAAAAGGTCAGATAATTTTTCACTTTTCCATTCCGACATCTTTTCATAGGCCAGAATCGCATTTCTAACTTCCTGTATATCTTTAGCAGGAGCCAGAATACGTTTCCCCTCCATCAGAGCGGTGACTTGTTCCGTAGTCAACGAATTATGCTCAATCGCTAAAGAGGCCTGAATAGTGCGAATACGATTCTCTTTGCGCAAAAGAGGAGATGTCCTACCAGCCATCGCGGCCCAATGCCCCATCAACTCACCAACCTCAATGACTTGATTGAGGATCAATGGAGTGATGACGAAAGGTGGTTGGTAGGTGCTCACTGTTACTCCCCCTGCTGCTCCAGCGCATACTTATACAGCGCGTTCTTTTTCACGCCGTGGATTTCGGCGGCAAGGGCGGCGGCCTTTTTCAGCGGCAGTTCCGCCTGTAACAACGCCAGCGTTCGCAGCGCGTCGGCAGGAAGCGCATCGTCCTGGGCTTTGTGCCCTTCGACAATCAGTACCATTTCCCCCTTGCGGCGGTTTTCGTCCTCTTTCACCCATGCCAGCAGTTCGCCGACCGGCGCGCCGTAAATGGTCTCCCAGGTTTTGGTCAGCTCACGCGCCAGCACCACGTAGCGAGATTCTCCCCACACGGCGACCATATCTTCCAGGCTGTCCAGCAAACGGTGTGTGGATTCATAAAAAATCAGCGTCCGTGGTTCTGCTTCAATCGCTTTCAGCGCATCACGGCGGCCTTTCGATTTCGCGGGCAGAAAACCTTCATAGCAAAAACGATCGGACGGCAACCCGGCGGCGCTCAGCGCGGCAATCGCGGCGCACGGCCCCGGCAACGGAACCACACGGATGCCGGCTTCACGACAGGTGCGCACCAGATGGTAACCCGGGTCATTGATCAATGGCGTTCCGGCATCAGAAACCAGCGCAATGTTCTGCCCCTCTTTTAGCTTCGCCACCAGCGTCTCGGCTTTTTGCTGCTCATTGTGGTCATGTAAAGCGAACAAACGGGCGTTAATCGCGAAGTGTTGTAACAATAGTCCAGTATGACGAGTGTCTTCAGCGGCAATTAAATCAACGGCTTGCAAAACTTCTAGCGCTCGTTGGGTAATATCAGCCAAATTCCCGATAGGAGTAGGTACAATATAGAGTTGGCCCTGAGAATTATCCGCCGATTCGTTTTGTTTCATTGTGTCGTCCGTATTGCCGATTTAATATTGAGCATTGCGTAAAAAATATCACTGGATACAGTATGGTACCCTCAACATTTTCTCGTTTGAAAGCCGCGCGCGCGCTGCCTGTCATTCTGGCAGCATTGATTTTCGCGGGCTGTGGCACCCAGGCGCCGGATCAAAGTGCTGCCCATATGCAGGGCACGGCACAAGCTGATTCCGGCTTTTATCTGCAACAAATGCAGCAAAGTTCAGATGATAGCAAGACCAACTGGCAATTACTCGCCATTCGTGCACTGCTGAAAGAAGGCAAAAGCCAGCATGCCATCGAATTATTCAACCAGTTGCCGCAAAACCTGAACGATGCGCAGCGTCGCGAACAGTCGCTGCTGGCGGTTGAGATCAAACTGGCGCAGAAAGATATCGCCGGCGCGCAGGCGCTGCTGGAAAAACTCACTCCGGCTGATTTGGATCAGAACCAACAGGCGCGTTACTGGCAGGCGAAAATTGATGCCAGCCAGGGCCGCCCTTCTCTTTCACTGCTGCGCGCGTTAATCGCCCAGGAGCCGCTGCTGTCTGCAAAAGACAAGCAGAAGAACATGGACGCCACCTGGCAAGCGCTCTCCTCTATGACCCAGGAACAGGCTCAGGCGCTGGTCATTAACGCCAATGAAAACGTCCTGCAAGGCTGGCTGGATTTACAGCGTGTCTGGTTCGATAACCGTAACGACCCGGACATGATGAAAGCCGGGATTGCCGACTGGCAAAAACGCTACCCGCAAAACCCAGGGGCAAAACTGCTGCCTACACAACTGGTCAATGTGCAAAGCTTTAAACCGGCTTCTACCAGCAAAATCGCCCTGCTGCTGCCGCTGAACGGCCAGGCCGCCATTTTTGGCCGCACCATTCAGCAAGGTTTTGAAGCGGCGAAAAATCTGGGGACGCAACCGGTGGACGCGCAGCCTGCCGCTGCGCCTGTCGCGGAACCGACAGCGTCGGCAGAACCTGCCCAGCCGCAAGCCGCTGACGGCGTCGCCAGCCCTTCTCAGGCGGCGGTGAACGATTTGACTGGCGACGAACAAACGCAGCCCGTCGAGCAACCGGTAAGCGCCCCGGCGCAGACCGCTACGGCGAGCGCGCCGGCCAACCCTTCTGCTGAACTGAAAATCTACGACACCACCTCTCAACCGCTGGATCAGATCCTCACGCAGGTTCAGCAGGACGGCGCCAGCATTGTTGTCGGGCCGCTGCTGAAAAATAACGTTGAAGAGCTGATCAAAAGCAATACGCCGCTGAATGTCCTGGCGCTTAATCAGCCTGAGAAGGTGCAGAACCACGCCAATATTTGCTACTTTGCCCTCTCACCTGAAGATGAAGCCCGCGACGCGGCGCATCATATTCACGACCAGGGCAAACAAAATCCGCTGTTGCTGATTCCACGCAGCGGGCTGGGCGATCGCGTGGCGAACGCTTTCGCTCAGGAGTGGCAGAAGCTGGGCGGCGGCACGGTGTTGCAGCAGAAATTCGGTTCTACCGCTGAACTGAGAATGGGCGTCAACGGCGGCTCCGGCATTGCCCTGACGGGCAGCCCTGTCGCCGCCAGCCAGCCCTCACAGCCGGGCGTCACCATTGGCGGCCTGACGATTCCAGCACCGCCGACAGACGCGCAGATCACTGGCGGCGGCGGTCGCGTTGACGCGGTCTATATTCTGGCGACGCCGGAAGAGATCGGGTTTATTAAACCGATGATCGCCATGCGTAACGGCAGCCAAAGCGGCGCAACGCTGTACGCCAGCTCGCGCAGCGCGCAGGGCACTTCCGGCCCCGACTTCCGTCTGGAAATGGAAGGCTTGCAGTACAGCGAGATCCCAATGCTGGCCGGTAGCAACATGCCGTTAATGCAGCAGGCGCTCGGCGCCGTACGCAACGACTACTCCCTTGCCCGTATGTACGCGATGGGCGTAGACGCGTGGTCGCTGGCGAACCACTTCTCGCAGATGCGCCAGGTGCCGGGTTTTGAAATTAACGGTAATACCGGGGCGTTAACCGCCACACAGGATTGCGTGATTAACAGGAAGTTATCATGGCTCAAATACCAGCAAGGGCAAATCGTCCCCGCCAGTTAACGAGTAAACAGACCGGCGACGTGTGGGAAGCCGCCGCACGCCGCTGGCTGGAGAGCAAGGGACTGCGTTTTGTTGCCGCCAACGTGCGTGAGCGCGGCGGCGAAATCGATCTGATAATGCGTGACGGAAAAACCACGGTCTTTGTTGAGGTTCGTTATCGCCGCTCGGCACAGTTTGGCGGCGCGGCCGCCAGTGTGACCTGGAGCAAACAACACAAATTATTACAGACCGCCCGCTTGTGGCTTGCTCGCCACAATGGGAGTTTTGATACTGTGGATTGCCGGTTCGATGTGTTAGCCTTCACCGGAAATGATGTTGAGTGGTTTAAGGATGCCTTTAACGACCGCTCATAATTGAAGATTTAAGGATTAGCGTGCTCGATAGAATTAAAGTCTGCTTTACAGAAAGCATTCAAACGCAAATTGCTGCGGCAGAAGCTCTCCCGGATGCAATTTCCCGTGCCGCCATGACGCTGGTTCACTCCCTGCTCAACGGCAACAAAATTCTCTGTTGTGGTAATGGTACTTCCGCCGCCAACGCACAGCATTTTGCTGCCAGCATGATCAACCGTTTTGAAACAGAACGTCCCAGTTTACCCGCTATTGCACTTAATACCGATAATGTGGTCTTAACAGCGATTGCCAACGATCGCCTGCATGATGAAATCTATGCAAAACAGGTCCGTGCGCTGGGCCATGCCGGTGATGTTTTATTGGCGATTTCTACGCGTGGCAACAGTCGCGATATCGTTAAGGCCGTTGAGGCCGCCGTCACTCGGGATATGACCATTGTGGCGTTGACAGGCTATGACGGGGGCGAGCTGGCCGGGTTATTAGGGCCGCAGGATGTTGAAATCCGTATTCCCTCGCACCACAGCGCGCGCATTCAGGAAATGCATATGCTGACGGTAAACTGCTTGTGCGATTTGATCGACAACACGCTTTTCCCTCACCAGGATGATTAAGGAGTACATATGAAGGCATTTTCGCCACTCGCAGTCCTTATTTCTGCGTTGCTGTTGCAAGGTTGCGTCGCTGCCGCGGTGGTTGGAACCGCCGCTGTGGGTACGAAAGCCGCAACCGATCCACGTAGCGTTGGCACCCAGGTGGATGACGGAACCCTGGAGCTGCGCGTAAACAGCGCGCTGTCGAAAGACGAACAAATCAAGAAAGAAGCGCGCATCAACGTAACGGCGTATCAGGGCAAGGTATTACTGGTGGGTCAGTCGCCGAATAGCGAACTCTCCTCGCGGGCAAAACAGATTGCGATGGGTGTCGATGGGGCGACGGAAGTGTATAACGAAATCCGTCAGGGCCAGCCGATTGGTCTTGGGACGGCTTCGAACGATACCTGGATCACCACCAAAGTGCGTTCGCAGCTGTTGACCAGCGATCAGGTGAAATCGTCCAACGTAAAAGTGACGACCGAAAATGGCGAGGTTTTCCTGTTGGGTCTGGTCACCGAGCGTGAATCAAAAGCCGCTGCGGACATCGCCAGCCGGGTCAGCGGTGTGAAACGCGTCACCACCGCCTTTACGTTTATCAAATAACCCGCCGTTTTAGCCGGATGGCGGCTGCGCCTTATCCGGCCTACGGGAAGTACCATTTGTAGGCCGGGCAAGCGCAGCGCCCCCGGGCATTGCGCCGGATGGCGGCTTTGCCTTATCCGGCCTACGGAAAGTGCCGTTTGTAGGCCCGGTAAGCACCAGCGCCCCCGGCATTGCCACTTCACACCAGCGCAATACCTCCCACTATCACCCCAGAAATCGCCACCAGTACGCCTGTAAGCCACAACGCTTTTGCCGGGAAGGCTTTACGCAGCATAATCAGCGACGGCAGGCTCACCGCCGGCAAGGTCATCAGCAGCGCCAGAGCAGGCGCGGTTCCCATTCCTGCCAGCATCATCGTTTGTACAATCGGAATCTCTGCGGCGGTAGGGATCACAAACAGGCATCCCGCGACAGCCATCGCAATAACCCACATCAGCGTATCATCAACTGCGCCATCGGCATGCGGGAACAGCCAGACGCGCGCCGCGCCCAATACCAGTACCGCCAGGATATAAACCGGGATCGTACTCCAGAACAGCGACCACAATGCTTTTCCCCAACGAGCAAAAAATCCGCCCTGCGGTTCAGATACGGCGATCTCCTGAGGAATGTCTACCTGCGGCGACTCTTTCACCCATTTCTGCACCAGCGTCGCCACCACCAGCACCATCGCCAGCCCGGCAACCAGACGAATAGCCGCAAAATGCCAGCCGAGCACAAAGCCCATAAACACCAGCGTTGCCGGATTCAGTAACGGATTACCCATCCAGAACGCCAGCGCGCCGCCCATAGAAACCTGCTGGCGACGCATTCCCGCCGCCACCGGCGCGGCGCAGCAGGTACACATCATGCCTGGCAGCGAGAACAGGGCGCCAAACAGCGTGCCGCGAAAACGCGACTGCCCCAGCGTACGTAGCAGCCAGTCGCGCGGGATCAACACCTGAATCAGCGAACCGAGGATCACCCCCAGCACCGCCGCCTTCCAGACCGCGATAAAATAGATCATCGCGTAGTCCCAGGCCGCTCGCCACGGGTTCGCATCCGCCTGCGCCAGAATAGATTTACCGATACTGTGCGTTTCCGCAGCCGTGAAGGCTTTGCCGTAATAAGGCTGCCATTTCACATACCAGAGGCCAACGATAACGACGAGAAAGAAGAGTGCGGGTTTCCACCATTGAAATGGCGTCACCGCCTGAGATGAAGACTGACCAGCCATAGCATTCCCCAGGAAGTTATTGAGATAATTAAGCCCGTGAATACTACGCCTTTGGGAAATGTTTGGAAACGTCGTTTTTTATCGGATGGGGGCAAAATGCCCGGTGGCGCTCGCGCTTATCGGGCCTGGAGAACACCACGAAATCCCATGCCGGATAAGGCGTTAGCCACCATCCGGCAGTGAACAGATGCTATAACGCCCTTTCCCGCAACTGGGATGAGGTCAGGATGGTAACGCCTTCTTGCTCCGGCGCCAGAGCCTCCTCCAGCATCGCACGCGCTACATCTCTGGCGTCGATGGATTTCCAGTTTCCCGGCAGCAGCCGGAACAGCGGCGCAAACAGCGTTTCATTCATCCGGTGTTTAGCTCTGTCGCCAAGCAACATGGAGGGACGCGCAATCGTCAGGCGCGGCCATTGCTGGGCGATTAACGCCTCTTCCATTTCACCTTTGACCCGGTTATAGAAAAACGGCGATCGCGCATTTGCGCCCATTGCGCTCACGACCAGCATATGTCGGGCGCCCAGCCGCCGCCCCGTCAGCGCGGTATCCACCACCAGCGTATAATCCGCATGAATAAACGCCTCTTTGCTTCCGGCCTCACGGCGAGTCGTTCCCAGACAGCAAAAAACAATGTCCACCGGATCGGTCACCTGCGCCAGCGCATCGGTCAGTTGAGGATCGTGAGGATTATAAACGCCGACCATATCCGCCAGAGGGCGGCGTGTGGGCGCGGCTATCGAATGAATCCGGGGTTCATTAAGCAACATCCGCAGGAGGTGTCCTCCCACCAGCCCCGTCGCCCCTGTAATTAACACCTGAGTCATCGCGCGCTCCATAACCTCAACCATTCATCTAACTATAGGCTACGGATCGGGCTGCGTAGCCAGTGCATTTTTTTGCCAAATCCCAACGTGTTGTCAGTGAATTTAATTTCATCCAGGCGGATTTCCCATACTGGCGCAGGCAGCATTCTGGCGACAGGAAAGCGGCGGAGATAGGCCTGACGCGCCGCATCGCTTTCCTCGCCCTCAAGCTTGCGGATCTCCCCTTTAAACTGTATTCCGCGAATCCGCGCCACCGTTTTCGGCTGACCGTTGACCGTTCCGGCAACGGGCGCGCGCGGGCCGGACATCTGCGCATGGCGCGTTTTCTCTTCCGTGAGTACATAAAACGCGACCTTTTGCGCATCAAACAGATAAAACGCGTTTGCGCACCAGAGTTCGCCCTCATGCTGAACGCACCAGGTGACCACATGCTGCTTTGCCAGCCAGCGGCTTATCGCGGTGAGTGTTTCCATCGTTATTCTCTCTTATACTGGGCATCTGAAAATTAACACGCTAATGGTCATGATGACACCCTGGTATCTGTATCTGATCCGCACCGCAGACAATGCCCTCTACACCGGGATTACGACCGATGTGGCGCGCCGCTATAAGCAGCATCAAAGTGGTAAAGGCGCAAAAGCGTTGCGCGGAAAAGGGGAACTCACCCTGGCGTTTTCGGCGCGGGTCGGCGAGCGCTCGCTTGCCCTGCGCATGGAGTATCGCATCAAGAGACTCACAAAGCGCCAGAAGGAGCGCCTCGTGACAGAAGGTGAAGGGTTTGAGGCGCTACTGGCCAGCCTGCAAACCCCAACGCTTAAAAGCGATTGAAATGGTCGTGGTATTCCACCAGGCCCGTCACGCCGTCCAGCGCGTCTTCCGCCAGGCGGTGTACCTGGAAAGCGCTTTCGGTGCCCGGCCAACGGCAATGAAGATCGTAATGCGCCGCCAGTTCAAAACCGAAACGGCTGTACAATGCCGGCTCGCCCAGCGTGACGACCGCCGCATAGCCAAACTCGTTGAGTGAATCCAGTCCTTCGTAGACCAGTTGGCGCGCAAGCCCTTGTCCACGGTAGTTTTCATCTACCGCCAACGGCGCCATTCCTACCCATTGCAGGTCTTCACCCTGTACATCGACCGGACTAAACGCCACATAGCCAACCACCTGACCTTCGTCGTCAGTGGCGACCAGACCCAGCGTCAGGAAGCCATCTTCGCGCAGGTCATGCACCAGCTTCGCTTCCGCATCGCTTTCGAACGTGCGGCGCAGCAAAGCGTCGATACCGGGCGCGTCAATGGGAATTTCAACTCGAATCAGCATGGTTCACCTACCGAGGTCTGTTTGGTTTCTGGCGAGGTTTTCATACCCGCCTCAACAAAATCCGCCAGTTGCAGCAGCATAATGCGTAACGCTTTCGGCATCTGCTCCAGTTCGATGGCGTCCATCAGGTTTTTCACATACAGCCCTAACTCTGTATCGCCTTCAATGACCAGACGACGCTGGAAGAAGAGCGTATCAGGGTCCTGCTTACGCGCCGCAATCATCAACAAGTCGCTGGCATCGGCGCTAAAGCTCACGTCGGCCTCAGCGTTCTGACTGACAATCAGTTTGCCGTTCTCAACAGAGGTGTACCATCTGAGGTCAATATCACGCACTGTAATACTTAACCAACGGCCTTCGAGGAACTCAAGCTCCCCATCTGCCAGCGCCTGACGAAATTGCCAGCTCAGAACCTGTTCCAGAACCTGGCGCTTCAGCGCAAAGGGCGTCAGTTTAACCGGAACACTCATCAGAGACGGGCCAAAATGTACTAAGCGTGAACGCAGTTTATCCAACACGAGCTTTACTCCCTGTTTCAATAATCCCGTTATTTTGCCATATCAGATAAACGACATAGCGGCGTAAATCAACAATTCGATACGAAATTGTTACCCAGTTATAGGTGTAACCAATACGCCTTTAACTGCCTTAAATCAAAAATTGTCGCAGCAAGGTTAACTAAAATCTCTCTTCGTTAACAATTTTGCGGCCTGGACGGCGCAACATTCAGGAATAATTATGGAGCTGCTCTGCCCTGCCGGAAATCTCCCGGCGCTTAAGGCGGCCATTGAGAACGGTGCTGATGCCGTTTATATCGGGCTAAAAGATGATACTAACGCCCGTCACTTCGCCGGTCTTAATTTTACTGAGAAAAAATTGCAGGAAGCGGTGAATTACGTCCATCAACATCGCCGTAAACTGCACATCGCGATTAACACGTTTGCACACCCGGATGGATATGTTCGCTGGCAGCGTGCCGTGGATATGGCGGCGCAACTGGGCGCGGATGCGCTGATCCTGGCCGACCTTGCTATGCTTGAGTATGCAGCAGAACGCTATCCGCATATTGAGCGCCATGTCTCTGTTCAGGCATCGGCAACGAATGAAGAAGCAATTAACTTCTACCATCGCAACTTTGACGTTGCGCGCGTCGTCCTGCCGCGCGTGCTTTCCATTCATCAGGTGAAACAGCTCGCCCGCGTCACGCCCGTGCCGCTGGAGGTCTTCGCCTTCGGCAGCCTGTGCATTATGGCGGAAGGCCGTTGCTACCTCTCCTCTTATCTGACGGGTGAATCCCCCAATACCGTCGGCGCCTGCTCTCCGGCCCGCTTCGTGCGCTGGCAACAGACCCCTCAGGGGCTGGAATCGCGCCTGAACGAGGTGCTCATCGACCGCTATCAGGACGGTGAGAACGCCGGTTATCCAACGCTGTGTAAAGGTCGCTATCTGGTTGATGGCGAGCGCTACCACGCGCTGGAAGAACCTACCAGCCTCAACACGCTGGAACTGCTGCCTGACCTGCTGGCGGCGAATATCGCCTCGGTGAAAATTGAAGGGCGTCAGCGCAGCCCGGCGTATGTCAGCCAGGTGGCGAAAGTGTGGCGTCAGGCGATCGACCGCTGCATGGCCGACCCGCAAAACTTCGTCCCGCAAAGCGCCTGGATGGAGACGCTTGGCTCCATGTCCGAAGGCACTCAGACCACGCTTGGCGCGTATCACCGTAAATGGCAGTGAGAGAAGCAATGAAATATTCCTTAGGGCCGGTGCTTTACTATTGGCCGAAAGAGACGCTGGAAGCATTTTATCAGCAGGCCGCCACCAGCAGCGCCGACGTGATTTACCTTGGCGAAGCGGTGTGCAGCAAACGCCGCGCCACCAAAGTGGGCGACTGGCTTGATATGGCGAAATCCCTTGCCGGAAGCGGCAAGCAGGTCGTGCTCTCCACGCTGGCGCTGGTACAGGCATCCTCTGAATTAGGCGAACTGAAACGCTATGTGGAAAACGGCGACTTCCTGCTGGAGGCCAGCGACCTCGGCGTCGTGAATATGTGCGCCGAGCGCAAGCTGCCGTTTGTCGCCGGTCACGCGCTTAACTGCTATAACGCGGTAACGCTGCGTCTGCTGCTTAAACAGGGCATGGTGCGCTGGTGCATGCCGGTCGAGCTTTCCCGCGACTGGCTGGTGAATCTGCTGAACCAGTGCGATGAGCTCGGCATCCGCAATCAGTTTGAAGTGGAAGTGCTGAGCTACGGTCATCTGCCGCTGGCGTACTCCGCCCGCTGTTTTACCGCGCGTTCGGAAGATCGCCCGAAAGACGAGTGTGAAACCTGCTGCATCAAGTACCCGAACGGGCGTAACGTGTTGTCGCAGGAGAATCAGCAGGTGTTCGTGCTTAACGGTATTCAGACCATGAGCGGCTACGTTTATAACCTCGGCAACGAACTGACCTCCATGCAGGGGCTGGTCGACATTGTGCGCCTTTCCCCGCTGGGTACGGAGATATTCGCCATGCTCGACGCCTTCCGCGCCAATGAAAACGGCAACGCACCGTTGCCGCTGGCCGCGCACAGCGACTGCAACGGTTACTGGAAACGCCTGGCCGGTCTGGAACTACAGGTGTAACTGAACCTTGCCGGATGGCGGCATAAATGCCTTATCAGGCCTACAATGCGTGTGTAGGCCTGATAAGCGAAGCGCCATCAGGCAGTTGATGTTTGCTCCCCGCCTTATACCGCTCACTTTGTTAACAACGGTAATCAAATTTTAATGCAGTATTAAATGATTCACCGACGACAAAGTGAGCCGTTATGACTGACAAAACCATTCCATTCTCGCTGCTGGATCTGGCACCGATCCCCGAAGGCTCCTCTGCGAAAGAGGCCTTCTCACACTCACTGGATCTCGCCCGTCTGGCAGAGCGGCGCGGCTATCACCGCTACTGGCTGGCGGAACATCACAACATGACCGGTATCGCCAGCGCGGCGACATCGGTGCTGATTGGCTATCTGGCCGCCAATACCACCACATTGCATCTGGGTTCTGGCGGGGTGATGCTCCCCAACCACTCGCCGCTGGTTATCGCCGAGCAGTTCGGTACGCTGAATACGCTCTATCCTGGACGGATTGATCTGGGCCTGGGGCGCGCGCCGGGAAGCGATCAGCGCACCATGATGGCGCTACGTCGCCATATGAGCGGCGATATTGATAATTTCCCGCGCGACGTCGCTGAACTGGTGGACTGGTTCGACGCGCGCGATCCCAATCCACATGTACGCCCGGTTCCGGGCTATGGCGAGAAGATCCCGGTGTGGCTGCTGGGTTCCAGCCTGTACGGCGCACAGCTGGCGGCGCAGCGTGGTCTGCCGTTCGCCTTCGCCTCCCACTTCGCGCCCGATATGCTGTTCCAGGCGCTGCATCTTTATCGCACCCAGTTCAAGCCGTCCGCGCGGCTGGAAAAACCGTATGCGATGGTGTGCATCAATATCATCGCCGCTGACAGCAATCGCGATGCGGAATTTCTGTTTACCTCTATGCAGCAGGCGTTTGTGAAACTGCGTCGCGGCGAGACCGGACAGCTACCCGCGCCAATTCAAAATATGGATCAGTTCTGGTCGCCGTCCGAGCAATATGGCGTGCAGCAGGCGCTGAGTATGTCGCTGGTGGGCGATAAAGCCAAAGTACGTCACGGGCTGGAATCTATTCTGCGCGAAACGCAGGCGGATGAGATTATGGTCAACGGGCAGATTTTCGATCATCAGGCGCGGCTGCATTCGTTTGACCTGGCGATGCAGGTGAAAGAAGAGTTGGTGGGATAGTGCGTTGTTTTGCCCGGTGGCGCTTCGCTTACCGGGCCTACGAGATTGTTCAGGCCGGATAAGGCGTAGCCGCCATCCGGCACAACAAACTTACTGGTACACTGGTAGCAAGTTCACGCTCGACAGAATATGCACCAGCGCGTTGCCGATACCGAATACCAGAATCAGCGCAATCATCGGCTTGCCGCCCCAGACGCGGAATTTCGGGCTGCCGAAGCGTTGGCGTGAAGCTCGCGCCAGCAGAGCCGGAACAATGGCTGCCCAGATGGTTGCCGCCAGCCCCGCATAGCCGATAGCATACAGGAACCCGTTCGGCCACAGCAGACCGCCAATCACCGGCGGCAGGAAAGTCAGCAGCGCAGTTTTGAAGCGCCCCAGCGCCGAATCATCAAAACCAAACAGATCCGCCAGATAGTCAAACAGACCGAGCGTCACGCCGAGGAACGAACTCGCCACCGCAAAGTTAGAGAACACCACCAGCAGCAGATCCAGACTGCGGCTGTTCAGTACGCCGCTCAGCGCCTGTACCAGCACATCAATATTACCGCCCTGCTGCGCAATACCGATAAACGCCGGGCGCGGAATATTACCCATCGTACCCAACAGCCAGATGGTATACAGCACCAGCGCCATCAGCGTACCGTACACCAGGCATTTCACGATGGTACGCGGATCTTTACCGTAATACTTCATCAGGCTTGGCACGTTGCCGTGATAACCAAACGACGCCAGGCAAAACGGCAATGTCATCAGCAGGTACGGCGTGTAAGACGCGTTGCTTTCGGCCACGTTAAACAGCGTCGCCGGCGTGACGTGCCCCAGCAGACTGCCGAAGGTCAGAAAGAAGGTGATGACTTTCGCGCCCAGCACAATCGCCGTCATCCGGCTAACCGCTTTGGTACTCAACCAGACGACAAAGGCCACCAGCAACGCAAACGCAAAACCTGCCGCCCGCGCCGGAACGTTCAGCGACATTTCAGCAAAGGTATGATGCAGAATCGACCCGCTCGCCGAGATATAGGCGTAGGTCAGGATATAGAGCACAAAGGCAATAGAGATCCCATTCACCACGTTCCAGCCTTTACCCAGCAGGTCTTTGGTGATGGTGTCAAAGCTGGAGCCAATCCGGTAGTTGAGGTTGGCTTCGAGGATCATCAGCCCGGAATGCAGCATACAGAACCAGGTAAACACCAACGCCGCCATCGACCAGAAGAACCACGCACCGGACATGACCACCGGCAGGGAGAACATTCCCGCGCCAATAATGGTGCCGCCGATGATCACCACGCCGCCAAGCAGCGAAGGTGACGTTTGGGTGGTGGTTAGTGTTGCCATTCAGCCCTCTCTCCAGTGAATAATATTGCGACTGCATTTTATTGTGTCGCACTGTACCAGTACGCGAGTACAAAAGAAATAAAAAAAGCCCCGATCACAATCATCGGGGCTGTATATTTTACTTTACGGTGCGAGACCGCGATTTAGCGTGAATTACGCATCACCGCCGAAACGACGACGACCGGTGGAGTCGTCACGACGCGGCGCACGGCCTTCACGACGCTCACCGCTGAAACGACGACCATCACCATGGCCACCTTCACGACGTTCGCCGCCAAAACCACGACCGCCTTCACGACGCTCGCCACCGAAGCTACGACCACCGCCACGACGCTCGTTACCGGAATGCGGTTGCGCATCGCCCAGCAGCTGCATGTTCATCGGCTTGTTCAGGATGCGGGTGCGCGTAAAGTGCTGCAACACCTCACCCGGCATACCTTTCGGCAGCTCAATGGTGGAGTGGGAAGCAAACAGCTTGATGTTACCAATGTAACGGCTGCTGATGTCGCCTTCGTTAGCAATCGCGCCAACGATATGACGCACTTCAACACCATCGTCACGGCCCACTTCAATGCGATACAGCTGCATATCGCCAACGTCACGACGTTCACGACGCGGGCGATCTTCACGGTCACCACGATCAGTACGCGGGCCACGATCGTTACGATCGCGCGGACCACGGTCATCACGGTCACGGAATTCACGTTTAGGACGCATCGGCGCATCCGGCGGTACGATCAGCGTGCGTTCGCCCTGCGCCATTTTCAGCAGTGCGGCAGCCAGCGTTTCGAGATCCAGCTCTTCACCTTCTTCGGTCGGCTGGATTTTCGCCAGCAGTGCGCGGTACTGATCCAGATCGCTGCTTTCCAGCTGCTGCTGAACTTTCGCTGCAAATTTTTCCAGACGGCGTTTGCCCAGCAGTTCTGCGTTCGGCAGTTCCACTTCCGGGATGGTCAGCTTCATGGTGCGTTCAATGTTGCGCAGCAGACGACGCTCGCGGTTCTCAACGAACAGCAGCGCGCGGCCAGCACGACCCGCACGACCGGTACGGCCGATACGGTGAACGTAAGACTCGGAGTCCATCGGGATATCGTAGTTTACAACCAGGCTGATGCGCTCAACGTCCAGGCCACGGGCCGCAACGTCAGTTGCAATCAGGATATCCAGACGACCGTCTTTCAGACGCTCCAGAGTCTGCTCACGCAGCGCCTGGTTCATGTCGCCATTCAGCGCGGCGCTGTTGTAACCGCTACGCTCCAGCGCTTCAGCCACTTCCAGGGTCGCATTTTTAGTACGAACGAAGATAATCGCCGCATCAAAATCTTCAGCTTCCAGGAAACGCACCAGCGCTTCGTTTTTACGCATGCCCCAGACAGTCCAGTAGCTCTGGCTGATGTCAGGACGCGTGGTCACGCTGGACTGAATGCGCACTTCCTGCGGCTCTTTCATAAAGCGGCGGGTAATGCGACGAATCGCTTCCGGCATGGTGGCAGAGAACAGTGCGGTCTGATGACCTTCAGGAATCTGCGCCATGATGGTTTCAACGTCTTCGATGAAGCCCATACGCAGCATTTCGTCGGCTTCGTCCAGCACCAGACCGCTCAGTTTAGAGAGATCCAGCGTGCCGCGTTTTAAGTGATCAAGCAGACGTCCCGGCGTACCGACAACGATCTGCGGCCCTTGACGCAGGGCGCGTAACTGCACGTCATAACGCTGGCCGCCGTACAGGGCAACCACGTTCACGCCGCGCATATGTTTAGAGAAATCCGTCATGGCTTCAGCAACCTGAACCGCCAGTTCGCGGGTCGGTGCCAGCACCAGAATCTGAGGTGCCTTCAGCTCAGGATCAAGATTGTTAAGCAGCGGTAAGGAGAACGCTGCGGTTTTGCCGCTACCGGTCTGGGCCATACCCAGAACATCGCGACCGCCCAGCAGATGCGGGATGCACTCTGCCTGGATTGGAGATGGTTTTTCGTAACCCAGATCGTTAAGGGCGTCAAGGATAGGAGCCTTCAGGCCCAGATCTGCAAAAGTGGTTTCGAATTCAGCCATGTAGTACGTGTGCCTCAAAATTAATGGCGGCCAGTCTACATAACTCATCATGAAATTGATCTGCAATTTTCATTGAAAAGTGTGAACCGGCTCAAAGTAGGTGTATTAACGAACAACAACGCCCTCACCCGTGAAGGTGATGGCAATCAAAAAGATTACGGGCTGATGTGTACGTCAGCTATTGCTGGTCCGATTCTGCCAGGTCATCTTGGTCCTGGCCCAGGAGCGATAATTCCAACAATGCGTATCGGTGCTCAACAAAGTTATGAACGTTGTTAGCCACCGCCAGTTTGAACAATGCCGTAGCGTTGTCCAAATCCCCCAGACTTAGGTAATACTTACCTAAATAGAAGTTGGTTTCACTGAGATGCTCAGCGAGCGAGGTGTTATCCGTTGCGTCCGCCTTCAGGCGTTCCATCAGCGTTGCTTCGCTAATGTTGCCCAGGTAGAACTCGACAATGTTCCATCCCCATTGTTCTTTATCCGATTTCTCGAAGCGTTGCTTTAACGCTTCTTTCGCCTGCTTCTCATCGAGCTTCTGCTCAGCGAGATAAAGCCACAGGCTGCGGAAAGGATCATTGGGATCGTCTTGATAAAACGCCAGCAGATCATCTTGCGCTAACTTGTCGCGACCGCCGTAATACAATGCGATACCGCGATTTAAGTACGCGTAGTTGTAAGTTGGATCAAGCTCAAGTACAGAATCAAACGCTTCATAGGCAGCATCAAAATTGCCTGCCTGCGTTAAATAAATGCCTAAGTAATTGAATACTTCAGGCATATCCGGTCGGATTGCCAGCGCTTGTGAAAAATCATTTCGCGCTAATGCCCTCAGACCCAGACTATCATACAACACTCCGCGCTCATATAAAAGCTGTGCGCGTTCGTCATCGGTTAAAGCCCGACTGGCAAGAATTTGTTCCATGCGTGCCAGAATCACTTCCTGCTGCAAAGTCGGTTGCAATGGCACCGCGAGGACTTCACTCTTACGCCAGGCAGAGTTGCTGCATCCTGCCAGCGTGAGTGCTGTCGCAACGAAACACCAGCGCAAAAAAGGCTTCATTTCCCACTCCCGAAGACAACGATTGAATGAACGTCCTGTTCCCCGGTTGCTGACAAGGCGTCCTGCCGGGTCAAAGGCCCTCCGCCAAAGCGGAGGGCAAATGGCAACCTTACTCGCCCTGTTCTGCTGCCGGAGCTTCCGGCGCAGCAGCTGGTTGAGACTGCTCAGTTGCTTCTTTAATGCTCAGACGTACGCGGCCCTGGCGATCAACTTCCAGAACTTTAACCGGTACTTCCTGACCCATTTGCAGGTAATCGGTCACTTTCTCTACGCGCTTGTCAGCGATCTGAGAGATGTGTACCAGACCTTCTTTACCGCCGCCAATGGCAACAAACGCGCCAAAGTCAACGATGCGGGTCACTTTACCATTGTAGATACGGCCCACTTCGATTTCCGCAGTGATCTCTTCGATACGACGGATAGCATGTTTCGCTTTTTCGCCGTCGGTCGCCGCGATCTTCACCGTACCGTCATCTTCGATTTCGATGGTGGTGCCGGTTTCTTCGGTCAGAGCACGGATAACAGAACCGCCCTTACCGATAACGTCTTTGATCTTGTCCGGGTTGATCTTGATGGTGTGGATACGCGGAGCGAACTGAGAAATGTCGCCACGCGGCGCGTTGATCGCCTGTTCCATCACGCCCAGGATGTGCAGACGCGCACCTTTTGCCTGGTTCAGCGCAACCTGCATGATCTCTTTGGTGATACCTTCAATTTTGATATCCATCTGCAACGCAGAGATACCGTCGCGGGAACCCGCCACTTTGAAGTCCATATCGCCCAGGTGGTCTTCGTCGCCCAGGATGTCAGACAGAACAACAAAGTTGTCGCCTTCTTTCACCAGACCCATCGCGATACCCGCAACGGCCGCTTTAATCGGCACGCCTGCGTCCATCAGCGCCAGGGAAGCGCCACACACGGAAGCCATAGAGGAAGACCCGTTGGATTCAGTAATTTCAGACACCACGCGAACGGTGTACGGGAATTTGTCCATTTCCGGCATAACTGCCAGAACGCCGCGCTTCGCCAGACGACCGTGACCAATTTCACGACGCTTCGGAGAACCGACCATGCCGGTTTCGCCAACGGAGTACGGAGGGAAGTTATAGTGGAACAGGAAGCTGTCAGTGCGTTCGCCCATCAGTTCATCAAGAACCTGCGCGTCACGAGCGGTACCCAGCGTCGCCGTGACCAGCGCCTGCGTTTCGCCACGAGTGAACAGCGCGGAACCGTGAGTACGCGGCAGCACGCCAGTACGCACGTCCAGGCCACGGATCATGTCTTTTTCACGGCCATCAATACGCGGCTCGCCGGCCAGTACGCGGCTACGAACAACGTTTTTCTCGATAGCGTGCAGGATTTCGCCCAGTTCGTTTTCGTCCAGGGTTTCGTCTTCTGCAACCAGCGCAGCGATGGTTTCAGATTTGATCACGTCAACCTGAGCATAACGCTCCTGTTTGTCGGTGATACGGTAAGCGTCGCTCAGGCGAGCTTCGGCCAGTGCAGCAACGCGCGCGTTCAGCGCTTCGTTTACCGCTTCCGGCTGCCAGTCCCAACGCGGTTTGCCCGCTTCTTTCACCAGATCGTTGATGTTCTGAATCACAATCTGCTGCTGCTCGTGGCCGAATACCACGGCGCCCAGCATGGTGTCTTCGCTCAGCAGTTCTGCTTCGGATTCAACCATCAGAACAGCCGCTTCAGTACCGGCAACCACCAGGTCCAGCTTACTTTCTTTCAGTTCGTCCTGAGTCGGGTTCAGTACATACTGGTCATTGATATAACCAACACGCGCGGCGCCAATCGGGCCGTTGAACGGAATGCCGGACAGAGACAGCGCGGCGGAAGCACCGATCATCGCGACGATATCCGGGTTAACCTGCGGGTTAACGGAAACGACGGTTGCGATAACCTGAACCTCGTTAACGAAGCCTTCCGGGAACAGCGGACGAACCGGGCGGTCAATCAGACGCGCGATCAGGGTTTCGCCTTCGCTCGGACGGCCTTCACGACGGAAGAAGCTGCCCGGGATACGGCCAGCAGCGTAAGTACGCTCCTGATAGTTAACGGTCAGCGGGAAGAAATCCTGGCCCGGCTTCGCTTTTTTCTGACCAACAACGGTAACGAATACCGCAGTGTCATCCATGCTTACCATAACGGCGGCAGTTGCCTGACGCGCCATCATGCCAGTTTCCAGCGTAACGGTATGTTGACCGTACTGGAATTTACGAACGATCGGATTAAGCAAAATAATACCCTTTCTTAATTTTTGACGGCACACTCAGGCGCCATCGTTAATACCCGATCTTCTGCGCATCCTCGCGACTAATGACAACCCTAACCCATGCTCTTTGGGTGAAGCCTCTCATTAGCCGCGCGAACCTCTGCAACGGAAGATCATCCATAGCAACAATACATTAGTTTCCAGTGAATTGCTGCCGTCTGGTTGAAAAAAGGGGCCATGAAGGCCCCCTCTTTCTGAAACTCGCAAGAATTAGCGACGCAGACCCAGACGCTCGATCAGCGCGGTGTAACGTGCAACATCTTTACGTTTCAGGTAGTCGAGCAGTTTACGACGCTGAGAAACCATGCGCAGCAGACCACGACGGCTGTGGTGATCTTTTTTGTGCTCTGCAAAGTGGCCCTGCAGGTGGTTAATCTGTGCAGTCAGCAGAGCAACCTGAACTTCGGTAGAACCGCTGTCGTTAGTACCACGACCAAACTCAGAAACGATTTTAGCTTTAGCTTCAACGCTTAGAGACATGATGAACTCCAAAAATAATAAAGAATGAAAGGGTGCCAATCTCTAATTCAGCGACCCCATGTAAACGCCGCGCGAACTTGTTAAAAAATTTACGTGACGTTAAGCGGCGGTATTCTACTCGTAGCGTCCTGTTATCGCAAGACGGAGCAGCATTACGCCGGGTACTCAACCACTAACCGACGAGGCGCCACGCGGCCTTCATCGTCGATTTCGCCCATGCCAATAAATTTTTCGTCATCACCTTCCGTCACGCGAACCAGCCCTTCAAGCGGCACGCCTGTCGTCCGTACCGGGTTACCGTTTTTAAAGTAAACCGATGACGTTAAAGGAAGATTGACAACTGGATAGTCCGAAGCCGGACTGTCCATCGGCATCAGCAGCGGATCTAACAGTTGCGCAGCCGGAATATCCTGCCGTTCCGCCTGTTCAACAAGCTCACGTAGCTGTTCCAGCGTGACCATACGGTCAACCGGATATTTACTGACCGCCAGACGTCGCAGGAAGATCACATGCGCGCCACACCCAAGTTTCTCACCCAAATCATCGATAATGGTGCGAATGTAGGTGCCCTTCGAGCAGTGAACCTCCAGCTCCAGTTCATCCCCTTCGTGGCGAATAAACAGCAGTTCGTAAACGGTAATCGGGCGGGCTTCACGGGGAACTTCAATCCCCTGACGCGCATATTCGTAGAGCTTCTTGCCCTGATACTTCAGCGCCGAATACATCGATGGAATCTGCTCGATATCGCCACGGAACGTCTCCAGCGCGGCAGCTAACTGCTCTGCGCTGAAGGTTACCGGACGTTCCTGCACGATTTGACCATCGGCATCGGAGGTGTCGGTACGCTGCCCCAGGCGGGCAATCACGCGGTAACGTTTGTCAGAATCCAGCAGATACTGCGAAAACTTTGTCGCTTCCCCAAGGCAGATGGGCAACATGCCCGTCGCCAGCGGGTCCAGCGCGCCGGTATGTCCGGCACGGTTGGCGTTATAGATGCGTTTTACTTTCTGCAAGACGTCATTGCTGGACATGCCCTGCGGCTTATCCAGCAGCAGGACGCCGTGAATGTCGCGACCACGACGACGAGGACGACTCATTAGTCCTCCTTGCTGTCGTCCGGGTTCACACGACGTTCTTCGTCATGTTTCACCACGTTGGTCACCAGGTTAGACATACGCATCCCTTCAACCAGCGAGTTGTCGTAGAAGAAGGTCAGTTCCGGCACGATACGCAGACGCATCGCTTTCCCCAGCAGGGTACGGATAAAGCCAGACGCTTCCTGCAACGCTTTGATGCCCGCTTTTACCGCGTCTTCATCTTTGTCGTTCAGAAAGGTGACATACACTTTGGCATAGGCCAGATCGCGGGACATCTCCACACCGGAAACGGTGGTCATCATGCCAAGACGCGGATCTTTAATTTCGCGTTGCAGGATGATAGCGATCTCTTTTTGCATTTCCTGGGCTACGCGCTGCGGGCGACCAAATTCTTTCGCCATAATAAATTCTCCAGAATAAAGACAAAAAAGGGGCCAAAAGCCCCTTTTTAAATTTCATGCCGGGTGGCGTGGGCTATAAACTGTAGGCCTGATAAGCATGGCGCCATCAGGCATTACATTGCCGGATGGCGGCGTAAACGCCTTATCCGGCCTACAACCCGGCCGACCTTACGCTATCGTACGTTGGATCTCGATGATCTCGAACACTTCGATCATATCGCCAACGCGAACGTCGTTGTAGTTCTTAACGCCGATACCACATTCCATGCCGTTACGGACTTCGTTAACGTCATCTTTGAAGCGGCGCAGGGATTCCAGCTCGCCTTCGTAGATAACCACGTTGTCGCGCAGTACGCGGATCGGGTTGTGGCGTTTAATTGTACCTTCAGTAACCATACAGCCTGCGACAGCGCCAAATTTCGGTGATTTGAACACGTCACGGACTTCAGCCAGACCAATGATCTGCTGTTTCAGTTCTGGAGACAGCATGCCGCTCATTGCCGCTTTCACTTCGTCGATCAGGTTATAGATGACGGAGTAGTAGCGCAGATCCAGGCTTTCCGCTTCAATCACTTTACGCGCAGAGGCATCGGCACGCACGTTGAAGCCAACCAGGATCGCGTTGGATGCAGCAGCCAGGGTTGCGTCGGTTTCGGTGATACCACCTACGCCGGAACCGATGATCTTCACTTTCACTTCGTCGGTAGACAGTTTCAGTAAAGAGTCGGAGATCGCTTCCACAGAGCCCTGAACGTCCGCTTTCAGTACGATGTTCACTTCATGAACTTCGCCTTCGGTCATGTTAGCGAACATGTTCTCAAGTTTAGATTTCTGCTGACGCGCCAGTTTAACTTCGCGGAATTTACCCTGACGATACAGCGCAACTTCACGGGCTTTCTTCTCGTCACGAACCACGGTCACTTCATCACCGGCAGCCGGAACACCGGACAGACCCAGGATCTCAACCGGAATGGACGGACCCGCTTCCAGCACTTCCTGACCCAGTTCGTTACGCATTGCACGAACGCGGCCATATTCGAAGCCGCACAGGACGATGTCGCCTTTGTTCAGCGTACCTTCACGAACCAGGACGGTTGCAACCGGACCACGACCTTTATCCAGGAAGGATTCGATTACCGCGCCGCTCGCCATGCCTTTACGAACTGCTTTCAGTTCGAGGACTTCAGCCTGCAACAGGATTGCATCCAGCAGTTCGTCGATGCCAGTACCCGCTTTTGCAGATACGTGGACGAACTGGCTTTCGCCGCCCCACTCTTCCGGCAGGATGCCGTACTGGGACAGTTCGTTTTTAACACGATCCGGATCGGCTTCTGGCTTATCGATCTTGTTCACCGCAACCACAACCGGCACACCCGCCGCTTTCGCGTGCTGGATAGCTTCGATGGTCTGCGGCATCACGCCGTCGTCTGCCGCCACAACCAGAACAACGATATCCGTTGCCTGCGCACCACGAGCACGCATAGAGGTAAACGCGGCGTGACCCGGGGTATCCAGGAAGGTGATCATACCGTTGTCGGTTTCAACGTGGTAAGCACCGATGTGCTGGGTAATGCCGCCCGCTTCGCCAGAGGCAACTTTCGTAGAACGAATGTAGTCCAGCAGAGAGGTTTTACCGTGGTCAACGTGACCCATGATGGTCACAACCGGTGCGCGCGGTTCAGCCGCAGCACCCGTGTCACGGTCGCTCATTACCGCTTCTTCCAGCTCGTTTTCACGACGCAGGATAACTTTGTGGCCCATCTCTTCAGCAACCAGCTGTGCGGTTTCCTGGTCGATGACCTGGTTGATGGTTGCCATCGCGCCCAGTTTCATCATCGCTTTGATGACCTGAGAGCCTTTTACCGCCATCTTGTTCGCCAGCTCGCCAACGGTGATGGTTTCACCAATCACAACGTCACGGTTAACAGCCTGAACCGGTTTCTGGAAGCTCTGTTGCAGAGCAGAACCTTTACGGTTTTTACCGCCTTTACCGCCGCGAACGGCCGCACGGGCTTCTTCACGATCGGCTTTCGATTCAGAGTGTTTGTTGCCTTTTTTCGCCGGACGCGCCGCTTTCGCATTGCGACTACGACCACGGCCGCCTTCAACTTCACGGTCGTTTTCGTCTTCGGCCTGGCGGGCGTGTTGAGACGTGGTAACGTGATAATCGCTGGTGTCTTCAGTCGGCTCCGCGTTATCAGTCCATTTGTTCTCTTCCGCCATGCGGCGAGCTTCTTCTGCTACGCGACGCGCTTCTTCTTCAAGTTTGCGACGCGCTTCTTCTTCCGCTTTACGCTTCAGCTCTGCTGCTTCATTTTCACGGCGGGCTTTTTCGGCCTGGGCGGTTTTGGTCATATCGTCAGTCTGTTGATTGCTCACTTTGTCTTTTTCCGCAGCTTCACGTTTCGCTTTTTCAGCGGCGTCACGTTTAGCTTGTTCTGCGGCCTCACGGTCAGCTTTTTGTTGCGCCTCGCGTTTGGCTGTTTCTTCTGCCTCACGACGGGCTTGCTCTTCCGCTTCACGCTGCGCCTGCTCTTCCGCAGCGAGACGTTCTGTCTCTTGCGGATCGCGTTTCACAAAGGTGCGTTTCTTGCGGACTTCGATTTGTACCGATTTACTTTTTCCACCGGTACCTGGAATATTCAACGTGCTGCGCGTTTTACGTTGCAGCGTCAACTTATCCGGCCCTGAACCATTTTCACGATTCAGGTGCGCCAGTAAAGTCTGTTTTTCTTGTGCGGACACAGAGTCATCAGCAGACTTCGGGATACCGGCATCAGCGAATTGCTGTACCAGGCGATCCACGGAGGTCTGTATCTCTGCGGCCAGCGCTTTTACGGTTACATCTGTCATGCTGTTCCTTCCTGCTACAGTTTATTACGCTTCGTCGCCGAACCAGCAAATATTACGGGCAGCCATAATCAGCTCACCGGCTTTTTCGTCGGTCAACCCTTCGATATCAGCCAGATCATCAATGCCCTGCTCAGCGAGATCTTCCAGCGTACAAACACCACGGGCAGCCAGTTTGAATGCCAGGTCGCGACCCAATCCTTCCAGATTCAGCAGATCGTCAGACGGTTTGTTATCACCAAGGCTTTCTTCCTGGGCCAGTGCCAGAGTGGTCAGTGCGTTTTTGGCACGCTCGCGCAGCGCTTCAACGGTCGGTTCATCCAGCCCGTCGATTTCCAGCAGTTCTTTCATTGGCACGTAGGCCAGTTCTTCCAGCGTCGCGAAACCTTCTTCAACCAGTACGGTTGCGAACTCTTCATCAATATCGAGATATTTGGTGAAGGTATCGATAGCTGCATGTGCTTCAGCCTGATGCTTAGCCTGCAAGTCATCAACCGTCATCACGTTAAGTTCCCAGCCGCTCAGTTGCGCAGCCAGACGGACGTTCTGACCATTACGTCCGATCGCCTGAGCCAGATTACCGGCTTCAACAGCGATATCCATGGTGTGTTTATCTTCATCCACCACGATAGAAGCGACGTCTGCTGGCGCCATCGCGTTAATCACGAACTGCGCCGGGTTATCATCCCACAGGACGATATCGATACGCTCGCCGCCCAGTTCAGTAGAAACGGCCTGAACGCGCGCACCACGCATACCCACACAGGCGCCGACCGGATCGATACGCTTGTCGTTGGTTTTCACCGCGATTTTCGCACGGGAACCCGGATCGCGAGCCGCCGCTTTAATTTCGATGACTTCTTCGCCGATTTCCGGTACTTCGATACGGAACAGCTCGATCAGCATTTCCGGTTTGGAACGCGTCACAAACAGTTGCGCACCACGCGCTTCCGGGCGAACGGAGTACAGAACGCCACGAATACGGTCACCAGGACGGAAGTTTTCGCGCGGCAGCATATCTTCACGCAGGATCACGGCTTCAGCATTGCTGCCCAGATCCAAAGAGATGTTGTCGCGGTTTACTTTCTTCACCACGCCGGTGATGATTTCGCCTTCGTGCTCGCGGAACTGATCGACCACCATCGCACGCTCGGCTTCACGTACTTTCTGTACGATAACCTGTTTTGCCGTCTGGGTGGTGATACGGTCAAAGGTGACAGATTCAATCTGATCTTCAACGTAGTCGCCCAGGTTCAGGCTTTCGTCTTCAAAACGCGCCGCTTCCAGCGTAATTTCTTTTGTCGGCAGCGTGACTTCTTCTACGATTAACCAACGACGGAAGGTATCGAAATCACCGCTTTTACGATCGATTTGTACGCGAACATCGATCTCTTGTTCGTATTTTTTCTTCGTTGCTGTAGCCAGTGCACTTTCCAGCGCTTCAAAAATCTTCTCGCGTGGCAGCGCTTTCTCATTGGAAACGGCTTCAACAACGGCCAAAATTTCTTTGTTCATCGCGGGCTTTTCACCTCAATCCAGACTATTAAAAGTGGGGAACCAGGTTCGCCTTCTGGATATTACTCAGCGCGAACACTTCATCTTTACCTTCGACTGTGACAGTGATCATTTCACCGTCAACCGCTTTGATAACGCCCTGCCATTTACGACGGTTTTGTACCGCCATACGAAGTACCAGCGTCACTTCTTCACCCAAGAAACGCGCGTAGTGCTCAGCCGTGAACATAGGACGGTCGAGACCTGGCGAGGAGACTTCCAGGTTGTATGCCACAGTGATGGGATCTTCGACATCCAGCACCGCGCTCACCTGGTGACTCACATCAGCACAATCATCAACATTGATGCCATCTTCACTATCAATATAGATGCGCAGTGTGGATGTGCGACCGCGAATAAATTCGATGCCGACCAGTTCGTAACCTAAGGCTTCAACTGGCGCTGTAATCATCTCTGTTAATTTTTGCTCTAATGTGGACAAGCCCACCCCCAAGACATAAAAAAAGGGCCTAAAGCCCAGTTATTCTGTAGTCAGATAACAAAAAACCCCGATAAATCGGGGCTTTAGATAACTGAACCCTATAACCGCAACTGCGGTCTGGAGAACCTTCCGAAAGAATTTTTTTCAAATCCAGCTACGAAGGCCTAAGTCTTCACAGTATATTTGAAAAAGAACTCTAAGGGAAAGTGGTTGCGGGGGCCGGATTTGAACCGACGACCTTCGGGTTATGAGCCCGACGAGCTACCAGGCTGCTCCACCCCGCGCCTGAAACGTGGCAAATTTTACTCGCTTTGGGTAAAAGATGCAAATACTGCTGGGATTTGGTACCGAGGACGGGACGTAAAATCTGCGCGTATTATATTGATTCAATATGCGATATGTCAACCGCGTTAATAATATGCACATGAATGAATACTAACCCGGCCTCCGTTAAGAAGCCGCGCCAGTCAGGAAAGAAGCCACCCCATACCGTTTTTTAACGAAATTATCACTAAACTCTTCCTGTCATCCGTAAAAGATGATTAAATGAAAACTCACTTATTTTGCATAAAAATGCACTGAGAGCAGAAAGCCGATCTCTTCATCAGTCTATCAAGCAGGGTTTTATTTATGACGACGATTCTCAAGCATCTTCCGGTAGGTCAACGTATTGGTATCGCTTTTTCCGGCGGCCTGGACACCAGTGCTGCACTGCTGTGGATGCGACAAAAAGGCGCTGTCCCTTATGCATATACTGCGAATCTGGGTCAGCCGGATGAGGATGACTATGACGCCATTCCTCGTCGCGCAATGGAATACGGTGCAGAGAACGCTCGCCTGATTGATTGCCGTAAACAGCTGGTTGCCGAAGGGATCGCCGCGATTCAGTGCGGCGCTTTCCATAACACCACCGGCGGACTGACCTATTTCAACACCACGCCGCTGGGCCGCGCCGTTACCGGCACGATGCTGGTCGCCGCGATGAAGGAAGATGGTGTTAACATCTGGGGCGACGGCAGTACCTATAAAGGAAACGACATCGAGCGTTTCTACCGTTACGGCCTGTTGACCAACGCGGAGCTACAGATTTACAAACCGTGGCTGGATACCGACTTTATTGATGAGCTGGGCGGTCGTCATGAGATGTCCGAGTTTATGATTGCCTGCGGTTTCGACTACAAGATGTCCGTCGAAAAAGCCTATTCCACTGACTCCAACATGCTCGGCGCGACCCATGAAGCCAAAGATCTGGAATTCCTGAATTCCAGCGTCAAGATCGTCAATCCAATCATGGGCGTCAAGTTCTGGGATGAAAACGTGAAAATCCCGGCGGAAGAAGTTACCGTGCGCTTTGAACAGGGGCATCCTGTCGCGCTAAACGGTAAGACCTTCAGCGATGATGTTGAGCTGATGCTGGAAGCCAACCGTATCGGCGGCCGTCACGGTCTGGGTATGAGCGATCAGATTGAGAACCGTATCATCGAAGCGAAGAGCCGGGGTATCTATGAAGCGCCGGGGATGGCGTTGCTGCATATTGCCTACGAGCGTCTGCTGACCGGCATCCACAACGAAGACACGATCGAGCAATATCATGCGCATGGCCGTCAGTTAGGCCGCCTGCTGTATCAGGGCCGCTGGTTTGACTCCCAGGCGCTGATGCTGCGTGACGGTCTGCAACGTTGGGTGGCCAGCCAGATTACTGGTGAAGTCACGCTGGAGCTGCGTCGTGGTAACGATTATTCGATCCTGAATACCGTCTCTGACAATCTGACCTACAAACCAGAGCGTCTGACGATGGAAAAAGGTGACTCCGTGTTCTCGCCGGATGACCGTATCGGTCAGTTGACGATGCGCAACCTGGATATCACCGATACGCGTGAAAAACTGTTTGGTTATGCGCAGTCAGGCCTGCTTTCAGCCTCTTCCGCGACAGGTTTGCCGCAGGTTGAGAATCTGGAAAACAAAAGCAAGTAAGTTAACGGACAACGATTAAAGGCCGCGTAAGCGGCCTTTTTTGTGGGCGGCGTAGGCCTGATAAACGAAGTGCCATCAGGCACATTACGTAACATGTCGGATGGCGGCGTAAACGTCTTATCCAACCGACAAAAACAAAGTCTATAACCCCCGCGAGATACAGACGAAAAAAAAGACGCTTTTCAGCGTCTTTCTTTCGGAATATTGGTACCGAGGACGGGACTTGAACCCGTAAGCCCTATTGGGCACTACCACCTCAAGGTAGCGTGTCTACCAATTCCACCACCTCGGCACGGAAATCTTAGTGTGGGATATCGCTGCTCGGCTGTGCCGGTGCAACTGGCTGAGTCTGCTCGGTTTTTGCCGGAGCGCTCAGATTTTCCCACTCACTTCCTTTATTGGTCTTGTTGCTGTTGATATTGCCCAGCGCCAGACTGATGATGAAGAACAACGTTGCCAGCACAGCCGTCATGCGAGTCATGAAGTTACCAGAACCACTTGAACCAAACAGCGTAGCGGAAGCGCCTGCTCCAAAGGAGGCTCCCATATCAGCGCCTTTACCTTGCTGTAGCATGATCAAGCCTACCAGGCCAATTGCCACAATAAGGAAAACTACCAAAAGAGCTTCGTACATAATCAACCTGTTCCTTGCGGAGTTGCCGCGTACCAATGCTTCAACCAATAAAGCGGGATAATTTACTGTTTCCCACTGAAGCGGGTGTGAATACTAACCAAAGCGAATGACCTTCGCAAGGGCAATTTTAGTGCATTGTATCAACTGCGGAAAAAAACAGCAAAAAGGTCTTTTTCCTGCAACAAAAAGGCGGCAAACGCCGCCTTTTTAGTCACTTATCACCAGGATTAAACCGCTTTTACGGCGTCCGCAATACGATGAGCAAACTCAGTAACCTGCGCTTCATCCTCGCCTTCTACCATTACGCGAATTAACGGTTCAGTACCGGACTTACGCAGCAGCACGCGACCACGATTTCCCAGCGCCGCTTCGACTTCCGCCGTCACCGCCTTAACGTTGTCATTCTCTAGCGGATCGCCGCTACCGGCTGCATAACGTACGTTAACCAGAATCTGCGGGAACATTTTCATGCCGCTGCACAAATCGTGCAGACTCATGTGGTTACGCACCATCGCCGCCAGAACCTGTAGCCCCGCGACAATACCGTCACCGGTGGTGGTTTTATCCAGCAGAATAACGTGGCCGGAGTTTTCCGCCCCAATACGCCAGCCTTTTTCTTGCAGTTTTTCCAGCACGTAGCGGTCGCCAACTTTAGCACGCGCAAACGGAATGCCCAGCTGTTTCAACGCCAGCTCCAGGCCCATGTTGCTCATCAGCGTACCGACTGCGCCACCGCGCAGTTGACCCTGACGCAAACCTTCGCGGGCGATGATATACATGATCTGATCGCCATCGACTTTATTCCCTTCATGGTCAACCATGATCACGCGATCGCCGTCGCCGTCCAGCGCGATCCCTAAATCGGCTTTCTCCGCGATCACGCGCGCCTGTAGCGCACGCACGTCCGTAGCGCCGACTTCTTCATTAATATTGACGCCGTTCGGCTCACAGCCAATCGCAATGACATTCGCACCCAGTTCACGCAGGACGTTCGGTGCAATGTGATAGGTCGCGCCGTTGGCGCAATCCACAACAATCTTCAGCTCATTCAGGCTCAGTTCGTTCGGGAACGTACCTTTGCAGAACTCAATGTAGCGCCCCGCAGCATCCACAATACGGCTGGCTTTACCCAGCTCTGAGGAATCCACGCAGGTGATCTCTTTTTCCATCTCTGCTTCAATGGCCTCTTCAACTTCATCAGGCAGTTTGGTGCCGTCAATGGAGAAGAATTTAATCCCGTTGTCATAAAACGGGTTATGCGAAGCGGAGATAACGATCCCGGCCTCTGCACGGAAGGTTCGGGTCAGGTAAGCCACCGCAGGCGTCGGCATCGGGCCGGTAAAAGAGGCAGACAATCCCGCCGCCGCCAGACCGGCTTCCAGCGCAGACTCCAGCATATAGCCAGAAATACGCGTGTCTTTACCGATAATGATTTTACGTGAACCATGACGCGCCAGCACTTTCCCTGCGGCCCAGCCCAGCTTCAGCACAAAGTCAGGAGTAATGGGCGCATCGCCTACACGACCACGGATCCCATCGGTGCCAAAATATTTACGATTACTCATAGCGTTTATTTTCCTTTGCAGACAGGGTGGCTTCTACCACACGCATCGCTTCTACGGTTTCTTTAACGTCATGGACACGAATGATATGCGCCCCCTGCATTGCGGCGATAACCGCACACGCCAGGCTCCCACTCAAACGATCGGAGGGCCCGACGTTGAGCAACTGACCAATCATCGATTTACGTGACATTCCCACCAGCAGCGGCAGGTTAAAATGATGGAACTCCGCCAGACGTGCCAGTAACGTATAGTTATGGGAGAGATTTTTACCGAAACCGAATCCCGGGTCGAGCAACAATTTCTCTTTTGCGATGCCTGCCCTTTCACAGCGTGCTATTTGGTCAATAAAGTAGCGATTGACCTCCGCAAAAACGTCTTCGTACTTTGGCGCTTCCTGCATTGTTTTAGGCTGCCCTTGCATATGCATCAGGCAGACCGGTAAACCAGTCTCAGCCGCCGCCTCAAGCGCGCCCGGTTCAGAGAGAGAGCGAATGTCGTTGATGATGTGAGCGCCCACTCTTGCCGATTCCCGAATCACCTCCGGTTTTGAGGTATCCACTGAAATCCATACCTCAAAACGCTGGGCGATGGACTCAACCACCGGGATCACACGTTCCAGTTCTTCTTCAACGCTGACATCCGCCGCACCCGGTCGCGTTGATTCACCGCCGACATCAATAATCGTCGCTCCGGCGTTAATCATCAGATTAGCGTGCTTCACCGCCTCCACCAGCGTATTGTGCGTCCCGCCATCGGAGAAAGAATCCGGCGTGACGTTCAGGATGCCCATTACGTGTGGGTGAGAGAGATCCAGCGTGGAGCCCTGGGCGAAGAGTTTCATAGCTAATCCTTCTGATATTATTTCAAATATAAAAAACCCCGGAGCAAGCCCCAGGGTTTCGGTGAAGCAGAGTCATCAATAACAGATAACTTATTTGTCGCCTAACTGCTCTGACATGGTGTTGCCTGGGTTCGGCGTACGCGGTTCATCAACCGGGCGCGGCGCACGAGGCGTACCATTGTTGTCAGAGTTGTTGGTGCCGTTCGGATCTTCCCAGCCAGCTGGCGGGCGAACTTCGCGGCGCGCCATCAGGTCATCAATCTGCGGCGCATCGATGGTCTCATACTTCATGAGCGCATCTTTCATTGCATGCAGGATGTCCATATTGTCATTCAGGATCTGACGAGCGCGATTGTAGTTACGTTCAATCAGCGCTTTCACTTCCTGGTCGATGATACGCGCGGTTTCATCAGACATGTGTTTGGCTTTCGCAACGCTACGTCCCAGGAACACTTCACCCTCTTCCTCTGCATACAGCAGCGGACCGAGCTTATCGGAGAAGCCCCACTGGGTGACCATGTTACGCGCCAGGTTAGTCGCGACTTTAATGTCGTTCGACGCACCGGTAGAAACATGCTCTACGCCATAGATGATCTCTTCCGCCAGACGACCGCCGTACAACGTGGAGATCTGGCTTTCCAGTTTCTGACGGCTGGCGCTAATCGCGTCGCCTTCAGGCAGGAAGAAGGTCACACCCAGCGCACGACCGCGCGGAATAATCGTCACTTTATGCACCGGATCGTGCTCAGGAACAAGGCGACCAATAATCGCATGGCCTGCTTCGTGGTAAGCGGTAGATTCTTTCTGCGCTTCCGTCATCACCATGGAGCGGCGTTCCGCACCCATCATGATTTTGTCTTTCGCTTTCTCGAACTCAACCATGGAGACCACACGCTTGTTGCCACGGGCAGCAAACAGCGCCGCTTCGTTCACAAGGTTCGCCAGATCGGCGCCAGAGAAGCCCGGCGTGCCGCGTGCGATGATTGCCGCATCGATATCCGGCGCCAGCGGTACGCGACGCATATGCACTTTCAGGATCTGCTCACGACCACGCACGTCTGGCAGACCTACCACGACCTGACGGTCGAAACGGCCAGGACGCAGCAGCGCAGGGTCAAGTACGTCTGGACGGTTAGTCGCCGCGATAACGATGATACCTTCGTTACCTTCGAAGCCGTCCATTTCAACCAGCATCTGGTTCAATGTCTGTTCACGTTCATCATGACCGCCGCCCAGACCCGCGCCACGCTGGCGGCCTACGGCGTCGATTTCATCGATGAAGATAATGCACGGCGCCGCTTTCTTAGCCTGCTCGAACATGTCACGCACACGAGATGCGCCAACACCGACGAACATTTCGACAAAGTCAGAACCGGAAATCGTAAAGAACGGGACTTTCGCTTCGCCTGCGATAGCTTTCGCCAGCAGGGTTTTACCCGTACCCGGAGGGCCGACCATCAGGACGCCTTTCGGGATTTTACCGCCCAGCTTCTGGAAGCGGCTTGGTTCACGCAGATACTCGACCAGCTCAGCCACTTCTTCTTTCGCTTCGTCACAACCTGCGACATCGGCAAAAGTGGTTTTGATCTGATCTTCCGTCAGCATGCGCGCTTTACTCTTACCGAACGACATGGCGCCTTTGCCACCGCCGCCCTGCATCTGACGCATGAAGAAGATCCAGACGCCGATCAGCAACAGCATCGGGAACCAGGAAATAAAGATTGAAGCCAGCAGGCTCGGCTCTTCAGGTGGTTCGCCAACAACCTTGACGTTTTTGGTCAGCAGGTTATCAAGCAGCTTCGGATCGTTAACCGGAATGTAGGTCGTGTAACGGTTACTATCTTTCTTGGTAACGTTGATCTCACGTCCGTTGATACGCGCTTCACGAACCTGGTCCTGGTTGACCTCTTGCAGGAAGGTAGAGTAATCCACCTTACGGCCATTAGACTCGCTGGGCCCAAAGCTCTGGAATACTGACATCAGCACAACGGCAATGACCAGCCAGAGTATTAGGTTTTTCGCCATGTCACTCAAGGGATTAACCTCTTATTACAACTGTGTTAAAAACAGCGTCAGGATACTCTATATCCAGCTTCTTTCAAACTTTCGTCTGAAATCCCCCGGTTATGGTTTTCGCCCGGTCGCTACAATATACACTTCGCGTGAACGCGCACGCGAAGAGTCCGGCTTACGAACTTTAACCTTCGTAAACAGGGAGCGAATTTCCCTTAGGTACTCATCGAAACCTTCGCCCTGGAACACCTTCACTACAAAACTTCCACCTGGCGCCAGCACATCACGACACATTTCTAACGCCAGTTCCACCAGATACATGGCGCGGGGGATATCCACCGCCGGTGTTCCGCTCATGTTTGGTGCCATATCTGACATGACAACTTGTACTTTACTGTCACCCACGCGTTCCAGCAGCGCTTTCATAACAAGTTCATCACGAAAATCGCCCTGAAGAAAGTCCACACCAACGATAGGATCCATAGGTAAAAGATCGCAAGCGATGATACGGCCTTTGCCGCCAATCTGCGTGACCACATACTGTGACCAGCCTCCCGGCGCAGCACCGAGGTCGACAACCGTCATCCCCGGCTTAAAAAGTTTGTCACTTTGCTGTATTTCATCAAGTTTAAACCAGGCACGGGAACGTAACCCCTTTTTCTGCGCCTGTTGAACATATTTATCGCTAAAGTGTTCCTGAAGCCAGCGACTCGAGCTGGCAGAACGCTTTTTACCTGTCATTTAACTTTCCCATCGGGGCAATTCATCGTTACCCGTAGCGTAAATTTTTACGCGCTCATTTGGTGATATATGGGAGATGGCGGTAGAATGACCCGTTTTCAATCCCAACGTAAGCAAAAATATACGATGAATCTGAGTACTAAACAAAAACAGCACCTGAAAGGTCTGGCACATCCGCTCAAGCCGGTAGTTATGCTTGGCAACAATGGTTTGACCGAAGGGGTACTGGCCGAGATTGAACAAGCGTTAGAGCACCATGAACTTATCAAGGTGAAGATCGCCTCGGAAGATCGCGAAACCAAAACCTTGATCGTGGAAGCTATCGTACGCGAAACCGGCGCCTGTAACGTACAGGTCATCGGTAAAACGCTGGTACTTTATCGCCCAACTAAAGAACGTAAAATCTCGCTGCCACGCTAAGAATATCCTAAAGTCGAACACAAAATCTGTGTAAAACGAGGGGTTTTCCGCAAGCAGGAGAGCAAAATGCCACGCTCTCTTCGTTGATAAAAGGCCGCATAGCGGCCTTTTTCCTTTCTTTACAATACATCAACATCTTGAGTATTGGGTAATTCTTACAGGTATTCCACCTTAATCACTTCGTATTCCACTTCGCCGCCAGGCGTTTTGATGGTCACGACGTCATCCTGCTCTTTGCCAACCAGGCCGCGCGCGATAGGTGAATTCACGGAAATCAGGTTCTGTTTAAAATCCGCTTCGTCATCGCCGACAATACGCCAGGTCTGCTCTTCATCGTTATCGAGATTCAGAACAGTTACCGTTGCGCCGAAAACAACACGTCCGTTGTTCGGCATCTTCGTCACGTCGATCACCTGCGCATTCGACAGCTTCGCCTCGATATCCTTGATACGTCCTTCGCAGAAACCCTGCTGTTCACGCGCAGCGTGATACTCGGCGTTCTCTTTCAGGTCGCCATGCTCACGCGCTTCCGCGATAGCGGCGATGATTTCAGGACGGCGCACAGATTTCAGAAAATCCAGCTCTTCGCGCAGTTTTTCGGCACCACGTAAAGTCATCGGAATAGCTTGCATTTGTTATACCTCTTGAACATTCCTGTAGGGGGTGATTGACCCCACCTCGGCTGCTAAGCCTGCTCCGGTATGCGTTCTACCAAAGCCAGAAGCAAAAAAATACCGACCCGGGTACAAAGCCCCAGGTCAGCTACAATTCTCAATTTGATACGTATTTTACCCTGGAGTTCCCTATGGGTCATCGTTTACTTTCCAGGGCATTGCGCCGTAGTATGACGGCTTGTTTCCAGGTTGTTAGCGCGAGATTATGCGATTTTCCAGATTTATCATCGGATTGACCACCAGTATAGCGTTCAGCGTCCAGGCCGCGAATGTTGATGAATACATCAATCAGCTCCCTGATGGGGCCAACCTTGCTTTCATGGCTCAGAAGGTCGGCGCGTCCACGCCCGCGATTGATTACCATAGCCAGCAGATGGCGCTGCCCGCCAGTACGCAAAAAGTGATCACGGCCCTCGCGGCATTGATTCAGCTCGGCCCCGATTTTCGTTTTACCACCACGCTGGAGACAAAAGGCAACGTGGACAATGGCGTCTTAAAAGGGGACTTAGTGGCGCGATTTGGTGCCGATCCGACGCTAAAACGCCAGGATATTCGCAATATGGTCGCAACGCTGAAAAAATCCGGCGTGACGCAAATTGCGGGAAATGTGCTCATCGACACCTCCATTTTCGCCAGCCATGATAAAGCGCCAGGCTGGCCCTGGAATGACATGACGCAATGTTTTAGCGCACCACCCGCAGCCGCCATTGTCGATCGCAACTGCTTTTCCATCTCCCTCTACAGCGCGCAAAAACCGAATGACTTAGCGTATATTCGCGTGGCGTCCTATTACCCGGTGACTATGTTCAGTCAGGTTCGCACCCTCCCACGCGGCTCTGCGGAAGCGCAATACTGTGAGCTGGATGTCGTTCCTGGGGATTTAAACCGCTTCACGCTGACAGGCTGTCTGCCGCAGCGCGCCGAACCGTTACCGCTGGCCTTCGCCATTCAGGACGGCGCCAGCTATGCCGGAGCAATCCTGAAAGACGAGTTAAAACAAGCAGGTATTACCTACAGCGGTACGCTGTTACGCCAGACGCAGGCCAACGAACCCGGAACGGTGGTTGCCAGCAAGCAGTCTGCGCCGCTGCATGATTTGCTTAAGATTATGCTGAAAAAATCGGACAACATGATTGCCGATACCGTCTTTCGCATGATCGGCCACGCACGCTTCAACGTTCCCGGCACATGGCGGGCGGGATCTGATGCCGTACGCCAGATCCTGCGTCAACAGGCTGGCGTTGATATTGGCAATACCATCATTGCTGACGGTTCGGGCCTCTCTCGCCACAACCTGATTGCCCCGGCCACCATGATGCAGGTGCTGCAATACATCGCCCAACACGACAACGAGCTGAACTTTATCTCCATGCTGCCGCTGGCGGGATATGACGGCTCTCTGCAATACCGTGCGGGTCTGCATCAGGCTGGGGTCGATGGTAAAGTTTCGGCGAAAACAGGCTCGCTGCAAGGGGTCTATAATCTGGCGGGATTTATTACAACGGCAAGTGGGCAACGGATGGCGTTTGTTCAGTATCTTTCCGGGTATGCCGTTACGCCAGCTGACCAGCGCAATCGTCGTATTCCGTTAGTACGTTTTGAAAGCCGGTTGTACAAAGATCTTTATCAGAACAACTAGGTGAGGATAGTGCCGGATGGCGCTTACGCTTATCCGGCCTACACACTAGATGGGTCATTTAATTGCCGGATGGCGGCGCTTTGCGCCTTATCCGGCCTACTATCCGTAAGCCCGGTAAGCGTAAGCACCACCGGGCATTTGAACCATATTAACGCTTGTAGATGAACTCGACGCCTTCTTCGTCGTCTTCGTCCCAGTCGTCATCCCAGTCATCTTCCGCTTCATCTTCGACTTCAGCGAGCTGCTGACGGTGATAATCGTCCCACATGAACTCCACTTTCTCCGGCTGCTTCGCTTCATCAGCCTGAACGATGGGGTTCTCAATGATAAAGGTCATCACATCCCAGCAAAGATCTTTCACGCCAGTCTGGCTGGCAGCGGAAATCATGTAGTACTTATCTTCCCAGCCCAGCGCCTGCGCGATAGCTTTCGCTTTTTCTTCCGCTTCGGCCTGGTCCAGCAAATCAATTTTGTTGAACACTAACCAGCGCGGCTTAGCAGCCAGATCCTGACTGTATTTTTCCAGTTCGCCGATAATGATACGGGCGTTTTCCACCGGATCGGAACCGTCGATCGGATCGATATCAATAAGGTGCAGCAGTACGCGGCAACGTTCCAGGTGCTTCAGGAAGCGAATCCCCAGACCCGCGCCTTCCGCCGCACCTTCAATCAGCCCCGGAATATCGGCAACCACAAAGCTCTTTTCGTTGTCCATACGCACAACGCCAAGGCTCGGCACCAGAGTGGTAAACGGATAGTCCGCCACTTTCGGTTTTGCCGCAGATACCGCGCGGATAAAGGTTGATTTACCGGCGTTTGGCATACCCAGCATACCCACGTCCGCCAGCAGCATCAGCTCCAGCATCAAATCGCGCTTATCGCCCGGCGTACCCATCGTTTTCTGACGCGGAGTACGGTTAACAGAGGACTTAAAGCGGGTATTGCCCAGGCCGTGCCAGCCGCCTTTGGCAACCATCAGACGCTGACCGTGTTTGGTCATATCGCCCATGGTTTCGCCGGTGCCCTGATCGATAACACGCGTACCGACAGGCACTTTGATCGTGACATCTTTCCCACGTTTACCGGTGCAGTCACGGCTTGCGCCATTCTGACCACGTTCAGCGCGGAACGATTTTTCAAAGCGGTAATCGATCAGCGTGTTCAGGTTTTCGTCGGCTTCCAGCCAGACGTCGCCACCATCGCCGCCATCACCGCCATCCGGGCCGCCTTTCGGGATGTATTTTTCGCGGCGGAAGCTCACGCAACCATTGCCGCCATCGCCAGCAACGACCAGAATCGATGCTTCATCAACAAACTTCATTTTACTCTCCGTAAATCATTCGCCTGAGCGGGGTTGCGAAACCACCGTTTCATGCTTGCGTAAACCGCCCCAAATACGATGACCAATGGCGGAATACATCGCGCCCGCAACCACGACAAACGCACCGAGATAACCTAAAAGGTTTAACATCGGTCTGGCGAAGAAATCGGGCCAGGCCATAGATAATAGATCTGAAAATAACAGCGTAAACAGCGGAGTGAGCGTGATTAACGCACTTACCTGCGCTGCCTGCCAACGCGCCATCGCTTCCGCCAGGGCGCCATATCCTACCAGCGTATTCAGCCCACAGAAAATCAAACACGCGAGCTGCCAGTCGCTTAACTGCGAGATAACCCCCGGCTTCGCCAGCGGCAATAACGCAATCGTACATAAAGTGTACAGTAAAAACAGGATCTGCTGTGAGGCCAGACGACGCAATAACACCTTTTGTGCGACGCCATAACTCACCCAGACCGTCGCCGCACCGACCCCAAAGATCACACCCCAGGTGTAATCGGTCAGTTTGGTAAAAATCTCGACCAGACTGGTATTAAAGAACATCACCAGCCCACAAAGCAGCATGAGCGCGCCAATCACCTGCGTGCCGCGCATCTTTTCTTTCAAAATAAAGACGCTGGCGACCATCATGCCAACCGGTGACAGCTGACCGATAACCTGCGATGCCGTCGGACTCAAATATTGCAGGGAAGAGCTGAACAGGATGAAATTCCCGAAAAGTCCACCTGTTGCAATCGCCAGCAACACCAGCCAGCGCGGTTTGCGAAAAATACGCAATGGCGGGAGCTTTCTTTTAACTGCCAGGATCGCGCCGAGGCCGATACTCGCCATTAAAAAGCGATAGAAGACAATGGTTGGAGGTTCCATCACCTCCAGCACCTGCTTCATTGCAATTGGCAAAGCGCCCCAACACATTGCAGTGGTGAGTGCTAAAAGGATGCCAATGCCAGCCTGCTGCTTCATGCCCGTTTTCCCTACAAGAAAATTTTCCGGGTTTTCAATGTAAAAAGCCCCGCAACACGTTGCGGGGCTTTAATCCGTTACCGGACCACGAAGAACTTACTCAGCAACGATGCTGATGTATTTACGGTTGTTCGGGCCTTTAACTTCGAATTTCACTTTACCGTCTGCTTTAGCAAACAGAGTGTGGTCACGACCGCAACCTACGTTAGTGCCAGCGTGGAATTTGGTGCCACGTTGACGAACGATGATGCTACCCGCCAGAACGGTTTCGCCACCGAAACGCTTAACGCCCAGGCGTTTAGCTTCTGAATCGCGACCGTTACGAGTTGAGCCGCCAGCCTTTTTATGTGCCATTTAAATCTCTCCTCAGGTCTTAGGCGCTGATGCCAGTAATTTTCACATCAGTGAACCACTGACGGTGGCCTTGCTGCTTACGATAGTGTTTACGACGACGAAACTTAACGATTTTAACTTTCTCGCCACGACCGTGAGCAACAACTTCAGCTTTGATTACGCCGCCATCAACGAAAGGAACGCCGATTTTGACTTCTTCACCGTTTGCGATCATCAGAACTTCAGCGAACTCAATAGTTTCGCCAGTTGCGATGTCCAGCTTTTCCAGGCGAACGGTCTGACCTTCGCTTACTCGGTGTTGTTTACCACCACTTTGGAAAACCGCGTACATAAAAAACTCCGCTTCCGCGCACGCCTTTTCAATGATTCAGAGTGCGCTATAAATATTCACAATAGGGCGCGAATATTACGCAAAACGCGAGCCTTTGACAAGTGCTACCGTCAATACATGAAGAAAAAAAACACAACGTGTACGGTAACGTTTATCTGCGCCGTTTTTTCAGTACAATCAGCATATATTCCTAACCCTAAACCCTTAGTTATCTCATCCCATGATGAGTTAATCGGGGCGATAAGCCCGGCTTTTGCGATGAATTTAGAAAAAATCAATGAGTTAACCGCGCAAGATATGGCGGGTGTCAATGCGACAATCCTTGAACAGCTCAATTCCGACGTCCAACTGATCAATCAGTTAGGGTATTACATCGTTAGCGGCGGCGGAAAACGTATCCGCCCGATGATTGCCGTACTCGCTGCACGCGCCGTTGGTTATCAGGAAAATGCGCACGTCACGATCGCTGCCTTAATCGAGTTTATCCACACCGCCACCCTGCTGCACGACGATGTTGTGGATGAATCCGATATGCGTCGTGGGAAGGCAACGGCGAATGCAGCATTTGGCAACGCCGCCAGCGTCCTGGTCGGTGATTTTATCTACACCCGCGCGTTCCAGATGATGACCAGCCTTGGCTCGCTGAAAGTGCTGGAGGTAATGTCAGAAGCGGTGAACGTCATCGCCGAAGGCGAAGTGCTGCAACTGATGAACGTCAACGACCCGGACATCACCGAAGAAAATTACATGCGCGTGATTTACAGCAAAACGGCGCGCCTGTTTGAAGCTGCGGCGCAGTGTTCCGGTCTTCTTGCTGGCTGCACTCCTGAGCAGGAAAAAGGGTTGCAGGATTATGGTCGTTATCTCGGTACGGCCTTTCAGCTGATTGACGATTTACTCGATTACAGCGCTGATGGCGAGCAGTTAGGTAAAAATGTCGGCGATGACCTCAACGAAGGAAAACCAACGCTGCCGCTGCTGCACGCTATGCGTAACGGTACGCCAGAGCAGGCGCAAATGATCCGTACCGCCATTGAACAAGGCAATGGGCGCCACCTTCTGGAACCCGTTCTGGAAGCCATGACCGCCTGCGGTTCACTGGAATGGACGCGTCAGCGTGCAGAAGACGAGGCCGATAAAGCCATCGCCGCCCTACAGATTCTGCCTGATACGCCGTGGCGCGAAGCCCTGATCGGTCTGGCGCACATCGCCGTACAACGCGATCGTTAACCCTCCCTTCTCATCCCGTGCTCTGCGCGGGATGAATCTTTAAGTTCCAGTAAATTCCAGTTGTTCGTTTCTTTCCCAACCCTTTACCCATCGCACGTATGCCGTCACATTTTATGAATATGCATACTCTTTACAGGAACATATTAGAGCAATACTATCACCTGGCGTATAGTATTTCTCACAGGCTGATTATCCAGGCCGCAAGCGACTGACTGACCGAAGGAGTGAGGGAATAATGGAAAATAAACTCATTGACTGGCATCCCGCAGACATCATTGCCGGATTACGTAAAAAAGGGACATCTATGGCGGCGGAATCGCGCAAGAATGGATTAAGTTCCTCGACGCTGGCAAACGCCCTGACCCGACCGTGGCCGAAAGGAGAGCTCATCATTGCGAAGGCGCTGGGTACAGAACCCTGGGTGATCTGGCCGTCGCGCTATCATGACCCAGAAACCCATGAGTTCATTGACAGAACGCGTCTGATGCGGGCTCGAAAAGGGAAATAGAGAAGTAAGGAACGGATAACGCTCCGAACGGTAGCCCCCGAACAGGGGCTACCAGTGCATGCGGAAAAAATTACTCGCCTTTCACACGCTCAATATTCGCGCCCAGCGCGCGCAGTTTGTCTTCAATGCGCTCATAGCCACGATCGATGTGATAAATACGATCGACCAGCGTCGTGCCTTCTGCAATGCATCCCGCCAGCACCAGGCTCGCAGACGCACGCAAGTCGGTCGCCATCACCTGCGCCCCGGAGAGTTTTTCAACGCCGTGGCAAATCACGGTGTTGCTCTCGATTTCCGCGTGCGCGCCCATACGGATCAGTTCAGGCACATGCATAAAGCGGTTTTCGAAAATGGTTTCCGTGATGAAACCCGTCCCTTCCGCGACAAGGTTCAGCAGCGTGAACTGCGCCTGCATATCGGTCGGGAAAGCCGGGTGCGGCGCGGTGCGCACATTCACAGCTTTCGGACGTTGGCCATGCATGTCCAGGCTGATCCAGTCTTCACCGGTTTCAATATCCGCTCCGGCGTCACGCAGTTTAGCCAGTACGGCATCCAGCGTATCCGGCTGCGCGTTACGGCAGACGATTTTACCGCCGGAAATCGCCGCCGCGACCAGGAAGGTGCCGGTTTCAATGCGATCGGGCAGAACACGGTATACGCCGCCGCCCAGACGCTCAACGCCCTCAATGGTAATACGATCGGTGCCCTGACCGCTGATCTTCGCTCCCAACGTCACCAGGAAGTTCGCGGTATCGACGATCTCCGGCTCACGCGCGGCGTTTTCAATCACGGTGGTCCCTTCGGCCAGCGTTGCCGCAGACATGATGGTCACCGTCGCACCGACGCTGACTTTGTCCATCACGATATGCGCGCCTTTCAGACGACCATTAACAGACGCCTTCACATAGCCTTCTTCCAGCTTGATCTCAGCGCCCAGTTGTTCCAGGCCGGTGATGTGCAGATCGACCGGACGCGCGCCGATGGCGCAGCCGCCTGGCAGAGAAACCTGCCCCTGACCAAAACGCGCCACCAGCGGCCCCAGCGCCCAAATCGACGCGCGCATGGTTTTTACCAGTTCATAAGGCGCGCAGAAAATGTTGACCTGGCTGGCGTCGATCCAGACAGAACCGTTACGTTCCACTTTCGTTCCAAGCTGGCTGAGCAGTTTCATCGTCGTATCGATGTCTTTCAGCTTTGGAACGTTCTGGATCTCTACCGGCTCTTCTGCCAGCAGCGCCGCGAAAAGGATCGGCAATGCGGCATTTTTAGCGCCTGAAATTGTGACTTCGCCCTGGAGCGTTGTCGGCCCCTGTACACGAAATTTATCCATTATTCTGTTCTCTGTTAAGAATTCATATCTGCTACCGGCGTGTCGCCCGTCGCTCAAAAACCGTTAAGTTTGCGATCGCGTTCCCATTCCGCTGGGGTATACGCTTTGATCGATACGGCATGGATACGGTTATCCGCAATAAACTCCATCAACGGGCCGTAAACAGACTGCTGCTTCTTGACCCGGCTCATGCCGTCAAACATCTCACCCACGGCGATAACCTGAAAGTGACTGCCATCGCCAGAGACGTGGACTTCCTGGAGGGAGAGTGCGCTCATCAGCACGCTCTGAATTTCATGATTTTCCATGGGCTCTTCATTCGTCAAATAGGGAAAACAGCCCAACATCTTAGAGCAAAGTGGCGCTGTCATAAATAAGCAAAAAGCCCAGCTGATAAATCAGGCAAGGCTTTGGTGGCAAATCCCCCTTAGGGGTTTTGCCGGATGGCGGCACAAGGCCTTATCCGGCCTACAAAAATTAACGTGGAAGCACGTCAGCAGGCAAATTATAGAGCTTCGCCAGCGTGTAAACCTTCTCGTTTACCCCTTGCAGCGAAACGCTGTTGCCCTGTCGCTTCGCCTGATCGACAAGATGCACCAGTAACGCCAGACCACCGCTATCCACCCGGGAGACCTGGCTCAGATCGATGCAGGTTACGCCTTTCATCGCATCAACGCGCGCATCCCACAGCGGGTTCAGCACGTCCTGGTCCAGCTCCCCCGCTAATGCCAGCGTGTCACCTTCGCGCGTCCAGCTAAGTGACTGCGTCATTATTTTTTCTCTTCCAGCGAAATTTTCTGACGAGAAATTGACTGCAACTGCGCGGTCAGGCCGTCGATGCCTTTGGTACGCAGCAGATCGCTCCACTCATTCTGTTTTGTGGTGATCATACTGACGCCTTCCGCGATCATGTCATAAGCCTGCCAGTTACCGGTCTGGGTGTTTTTACGCCACTGGAAATCCAGTCGAACCGGAGGACGGCCATTCGGATCGATGATCGTCACGCGGATCGGCACGATGGTCGCATTGCCCAGCGGTTGTTCCGGCGCAATCTGGTAAGTCTGGCCGTGGTACATCGCCAGCGCCTGACCATAAGCTTGTTTCAGGTATTCACGGAACGCCGCGAAATAGGCGTCGCGCTGCGCCGGCGTCGCCTCCCGGTAGTAACGACCCAGTACCAGCGCGCCCGCGTATTTCACCTGCACATACGGCAGCAGTTCCTGGTCAACGACGTCGCGCAGGTAATCCGGGTTGGCACGGATTTTCGGCTGTTCGTTTTTCAGACGATCGAAGGTTTTCTGCGCCGCCTCATTCATCAATTTATACGGGTTAGTCTGGTCCGCCGCGGTTGCCGCGCTCAACGGTGCAATGACCAGCAGCGCTACCATCATTAATCGCTTAAACATACATCGATTCTCCTGTGATTAATTTGTTGCGCCCGCAGGCGGTGTCGCTTCATTATTGCCTTCAGTTGGCGCTGGCGCATCGCCAGAATTCTTATTGTCGTCCCCTTTACTGTTGTAAAGGAACTGACCAATCATGTCTTCAAGCACCATCGCGGACTTGGTGTCCTGAATAGTGTCGCCATCTTTGAGGATAGACGTTCCCAGTTCAGGATCTTCAAACCCAACGTTTAACGCCAGATATTGCTCCCCCAGCAGGCCAGAGGTGCGGATACTCAGCGAACTGGTATCAGGAATGTGGTTATAGCGCTCTTCAATATCCAGCGTGACGCGCGGCAGGTAGGTTTTCGGATCCAGCGAGATATCCGCAACCCGGCCGACAACCACCCCGCCAATGCGCACCGGAGAGCGCGCTTTCAGGCCGCCAATATTGTCGAAGGTCGCATAAATCGTGTAGGTCGGTTCCGTGCGCATTGAGGTGACATTGGCCGCTTTCAGGCAAACAAACAGCGCCGCCAGCAACGCAACCAGCAAGAAGATCCCTACCCAAATTTCACTTTTTTTCGTTTGCATGAACTCAATTCCCAAACATCAGTGCGGTCAACACAAAATCCAGACCCAGAACGGCCAAAGACGAGTGCACAACGGTGCGCGTGGTTGCGCGGCTAATCCCGGCAGAGGTCGGAATCGCGTCATACCCATTGAACAGCGCAATCCACGTTACCGTGATGGCGAACACCACGCTCTTAATCAAACAGTTCACGAGATCCAGACGCCAGTCGACGGCATCCTGCATCGCCGACCAGAAGAAACCGGCATCGATCCCCTTCCAGCTAACGCCAACCAGCGATCCTCCCCAGATGCCAACGGCCACGAAGATAATCGTCAGCAGCGGCAGCGAAATCACCCCCGCCCACAGGCGCGGAGAGATCACCCGGCGCAGCGGATCGACGGCCATCATTTCCATACTGGAGAGCTGCTCAGTCGCTCGCATAAGACCAATTTCCGCAGTCAGCGCAGACCCTGCGCGCCCGGCAAACAGCAACGCCGCGACAACCGGCCCCAGTTCACGCAGCAATGAAAGCGCCACCAGCATACCCAGGCTGGTTTCCGCGCTGTAGGTCGTCAGAACCAGATAGCCCTGCAACCCGAGCACCATGCCGATAAAAACGCCAGAGACAATAATAATGAGCATCGACAGGACGCCCACATTATAGAGCTGACGCACCAGCAACGGCGCATGCTTGCGAAATTCCGGCTTACCAATCACCGCATTGAATAACATTAACCCGGCACGCCCGAACGTTCTGAGGGTTTTGATCCCCCGGTGTCCAAGCGATGCCAGCGCATTTAACAGCATGAGTGGCTTAACTCCCTGTTTCGAGTAAATCGGAGTGATAATCGCCCGCCGGATAGCGGAACGGAACCGGCCCGTCGGCAATACCGTCCAGGAACTGGCGGACGCGCGGGTCGGCATTTTCTTGCAGTTCCTTCGCGCTACCGTGCGCCACGATTTTTTTGTCCGCCATAATCCAGGCGTGATCGGCGATGCTCAGCACCTCCGGCACATCGTGGGACACGACAACGCAGGTTACGCCCAGCGTGCTGTTCAGTTCTGAAATCAGCTTCACCAGTACGCCCATCGTAATCGGGTCCTGACCTACAAACGGCTCATCGAACATAATGAGGTCGGGTTCCAGCGCAATAGCACGGGCTAATGCCGCACGCCGCGCCATCCCCCCGGACAGTTCAGAAGGCATGAGCTTTGCCGCGCCGCGCAGGCCAACGGCTTCCAGTTTCATCATCACCGTGCTTTTCAACAGCGGCGCGGGTAAATTCGTGTGCTCCCGCAGCGGGTAGGCTACGTTATCAAACACGTTCATGTCGGTGAACAGCGCCCCCGACTGAAACAGCATGCTCATCCGTTTTCGTACCGTGTACAACCGCGAGCGAGACATAGCAGGTACGTTTTCGCCATCAAACAGTATTTCCCCGCTATCCGGCGGGATCTGTCCGCCAATCAGTCGTAACAGCGTGGTTTTACCGATCCCCGATGGCCCCATGATCGCCGTGATCTTCCCGCGTGGCACGGTCAGGGAAATATTATCGAAAATGCAGCGGTCGCCACGCGAAAAGCTGACGTCGCGCATATCGACTAAATTCGCCACAGACTGACCCATTGATTCATCCTTTGTATCGCCTTGTTGATCTAAGCATGGCGCTGAATTTAGCCATGAACCCAACATATTTACAGAATATTACCTGCCCTGGTTAGCTAAAGCTGGCATTTGTTTTACTTTTTAGCCGCATAAAGTCAAAATTAAGACTTCGTTACGGCTTCCAGAAGATCCCTCCAGTGGACCGGCGAGTATACCTGAAGAAAGGACTTTAGATGCTTTTAGCTACGGCGCTGTTAATTATTGGTTTACTTCTGGTGGTCTACAGCGCCGATCGTCTGGTGTTTGCCGCATCGATTTTGTGCCGGGCAGTGGGGATTCCTCCGCTCATTATCGGGATGACGGTCGTCAGTATCGGAACATCATTACCGGAGATAATTGTCTCAGTTGCCGCGTCGCTTCACGGGCAACTGGATTTAGCCGTAGGCACCGCGCTCGGCTCCAACATCATCAATATCTTGCTGATTCTGGGCCTGGCGGCGCTGTTTCACCCTTTTACCGTGCATTCTGATGTTTTGCGCCGCGAATTGCCGCTAATGTTATTTGTCAGTGTGCTGGCGGGCTCCGTCCTGCACGATGGCGAGCTGAGCCGTAGCGACGGAATCTTTCTTCTGCTGCTGGCCGTGCTATGGCTGCTGTTCATTGTTAAGATCGCGCGCCTGGCGGAGCGGCAGGGAAATGACAGCCTCACCCGGGAGCAGGTGGCGGAGCTGCCGCGCGAAGGCGGCTTACCCGTCGCGTTTTTGTGGCTGGGTATCGCGCTGATTATTATGCCGATGGCGACGCGGATGGTGGTTGATAACGCCACCGTACTGGCGAACTACTTCGCCATGAGCGAACTGACTATCGGCCTGACGGTGATTGCGATTGGCACCAGCCTGCCGGAGCTGGCGACGGCGATCGCGGGCATCCGCAAAGGTGAAAATGATATCGCCATTGGCAACATTATCGGCGCCAATATTTCCAATATCGCCATCGTACTGGGGCTGCCTGCATTGATTACGCCAGGCGACGTCAACCCACTGGCGTTTGGGCGTGACTATAGCGTGATGCTGTTAGTGAGCATTGTTTTGGCATTGCTGTGCTGGCGGCGTCCGCGCCAGATTGGTCGGGGCGCAGGCGTGCTGCTGACCGGCGGTTTTATCGTATGGCTGGCGATGCTGTACTGGCTATCGCCGCTTCTTATTGGATAACGGGAAAACGGACTATGTCGCACTTAGCGTTACAACCGGGTTTTGACTTTCAGAAAGCAGGCAAAGACGTCCTGGAGATTGAACGTGAAGGCCTGGCGGAGCTTGATCAATACATCGACCAGAACTTCACGCTCGCCTGTGAAAAAATCTTCTCATGCACAGGCAAAGTCGTTGTCATGGGGATGGGAAAATCAGGTCATATCGGGCGGAAAATGGCCGCCACCTTTGCCAGCACCGGCACTTCCGCCTTTTTTGTTCACCCGGGCGAGGCCGCGCATGGCGATCTCGGCATGGTCACCTCGCAGGATGTGGTGATCGCGATTTCCAACTCTGGCGAATCCAATGAGATTGCCGCATTAATCCCGGTTCTTAAACGCTTGCAGGTGCCGCTGATTTGTATCACCGGGCGGCCAGAAAGCAGCATGGCGCGTGCGGCGGATGTGCATCTGTGTGTTAAAGTGCCGAAAGAAGCCTGCCCGTTGGGTCTGGCGCCGACCAGCAGCACTACGGCTACGCTGGTCATGGGCGATGCGCTCGCGGTCGCGTTATTAAAAGCCCGCGGCTTTACCGCCGAAGATTTTGCGTTGTCGCATCCGGGCGGCGCACTTGGCCGTAAACTTCTGCTGCGCGTTAACGATATCATGCACACCGGCGATGAAATCCCGCATGTGAATAAAAACGCCAGCCTGCGTGATGCCCTGCTGGAAATTACGCGTAAAAATCTCGGCATGACCGTCATTTGTGATGACACAATGAAGATTGACGGCATCTTTACCGATGGCGACTTGCGTCGTGTTTTCGATATGGGTGTGGATGTTCGCCAGTTAGGGATTGCCGACGTCATGACGCCTGGGGGAATTCGCGTTCGCCCCGGTATTCTCGCCGTTAACGCCCTGAACTTAATGCAGTCCCGTCATATCACCTCCGTTTTGGTTGCTGATGGCGACCAGTTACTGGGTGTGTTACATATGCATGATTTACTGCGTGCAGGCGTAGTGTAGAAACTCAAGGATAAAAGAAATGAGTAAAGCAGGTGCGTCGCTTGCGACCTGTTATGGCCCCGTCAGTACACAGGTTATCGCCCAGGCGGAAAACATCCGTCTGCTCATCCTCGATGTGGATGGCGTACTGTCTGATGGTCTGATTTATATGGGCAACAACGGTGAAGAGCTGAAGGCCTTTAACGTCCGTGATGGCTACGGCATTCGCTGTGCGCTCACTTCCGGGATTGAGGTCGCTATTATTACCGGACGAAAGGCTAAACTTGTAGAAGATCGCTGTGCCACCCTGGGGATCACGCATCTCTATCAGGGGCAGTCGGACAAACTTATCGCGTTTGGCGACCTGCTCGATAAGCTGGGCGTTGCGCCTGAAAATGTGGCTTACGTCGGTGACGATCTTATCGACTGGCCGGTGATGGAAAAAGTGGGTCTGAGCGTTGCGGTCGCTGATGCGCATCCGCTCCTGATCCCTCGCGCCGACTATGTGACGCATATCGCCGGTGGACGCGGCGCGGTGCGGGAAGTGTGCGATCTACTCTTGCTGGCGCAGGGTAAGCTTGATGAGGCCAAAGGGCAATCGATATGAGTAAAACCAGACGTTGGGTTATCATTCTACTGTCGTTGGCCGTACTGGTGTTGATCGGAATTAATCTGGCGGATAAAGACGATCCTGCTCAGGTTGTGGTGAACACCAGCGATCCGACTTATAAGAGCGAGCATACCGATACGGTCGTCTATAGCCCGGAAGGCGCGTTGAACTATCGTCTTATTGCGCAGCACGTTGAATATTATTCAGAACAGGCGCTTTCGTGGTTTACCCAACCGGTATTAACCACCTTTGATAAAGATAAAGTCCCGACATGGTCGATTAAAGCGGATAAGGCGAAATTGACCGAAGACCGGATGCTCTATCTGTATGGTCACGTTGAAGTCAATGCGCTGGCGCCTGACGCTCAACTACGCAGAATCACGACGGATAACGCGACGATCAACCTGGTGACGCAGGATGTCACCTCTGAAGATCTGGTCACGTTATACGGAACAACATTTAACTCCAGCGGACTGAAAATGCGCGGCAACTTACGCAGCAAGAACGCCGAGCTGATTGAAAAGGTTAGAACCTCCTATGAAATTCAAAACAAACAAACTCAGCCTTAATCTTGTGCTTGCCAGCACACTTCTGGCCGCCAGTCTTCCGGCGTTCGCGGTCACCGGCGATACCGAACAACCGATTCATATTGAATCGGACCAGCAGTCACTGGATATGCAGGGTAACGTGGTGACGTTTACCGGAAATGTCGTCGTGACTCAGGGCACCATCAAAATCAATGCCGACAAAGTGGTCGTCACCCGTCCGGGCGGCGAGCAAGGCAAAGAGGTGATCGACGGCTTCGGCAACCCGGCGACGTTTTATCAGATGCAGGACAACGGCAAGCCGGTAAAAGGCCACGCCCAAAAAATGCATTATGAGCTGGCGAAAGATTTCGTCGTCCTGACCGGTAACGCCTACCTGGAGCAGCTCGACAGCAACATCACCGGCGATAAGATCACTTACCTGGTGAAAGAGCAGAAAATGCAGGCGTTCAGCGAAAAAGGCAAACGTGTAACGACGGTTCTGGTGCCGTCGCAGTTGCAGGACAAAAACAAAGACCAGACCCCGGCACAGAAGAAGGGTAACTAATTCGTTATGGCAACATTAACTGCAAAGAATCTTGCGAAAGCCTATAAAGGCCGTCGCGTGGTGGAAGATGTCAGCCTGACCGTGAATTCCGGGGAGATCGTCGGTCTGCTCGGGCCGAACGGCGCAGGCAAAACCACTACCTTCTACATGGTGGTGGGCATTGTGCCGCGCGACGCTGGCAACATTATTATTGACGATGAAGACATCAGCCTGCTGCCGCTGCATGCCCGCGCGCGTCGCGGTATTGGCTATTTACCGCAGGAAGCCTCCATTTTCCGCCGTCTGAGCGTGTTTGATAACCTGATGGCGGTGCTGCAAATTCGCGACGATCTCACGACCGAACAGCGTGAAGACCGCGCCAATGAACTGATGGAAGAGTTCCACATCGAGCATCTGCGCGACAGCCTCGGACAAGCGTTGTCCGGCGGTGAACGCCGCCGTGTGGAGATTGCCCGCGCGCTGGCCGCAAATCCGAAATTTATCCTGCTGGATGAACCGTTTGCAGGCGTTGACCCGATTTCCGTCATCGACATCAAACGCATTATCGAGCACCTGCGCGACAGCGGCCTCGGCGTCCTGATTACCGACCACAACGTTCGTGAGACGCTGGCGGTGTGTGAACGCGCGTATATTGTCAGCCAGGGGCATCTGATCGCACACGGCACACCGACAGAAATCCTGCAAGACGAGCACGTTAAGCGCGTATACCTTGGGGAAGACTTCAGACTCTGATAGGGTAGAAGACTGCGACGTCACAGCGGGAGAAAACGACTCTGAACATGAAGCAAGGTTTGCAACTCAGGCTCAGCCAACAACTGGCGATGACGCCCCAGCTACAACAGGCCATCCGTCTGTTGCAGTTGTCTACGCTGGAACTTCAGCAGGAACTTCAGCAAGCGCTGGAGAGTAATCCGCTGCTTGAGCAAACCGATCTTCACGATGAAATCGACACGCGCGAAACCCAGGACAACGAAGCCCTGGATACCGCAGACGCGCTCGAACAGAAAGAGATGCCCGAAGAGCTGCCGCTTGACGCCAGCTGGGATGAGATTTACACCGCAGGTACGCCGTCCGGCACCAGCGGCGACTACATCGACGACGAGCTGCCGGTGTACCAGGGCGAAACCACGCAGTCCCTCCAGGACTACCTGATGTGGCAAGTCGGGCTGACTCCGTTCTCGGATACCGATCGCGCGATTGCCACCTCAATTGTCGATGCCGTTGATGATACCGGCTATCTCACCATTTCGCTGGATGACATTCTCGAAAGCATCGGCGATGAAGAGATCGGCCTCGATGAAATAGAAGCGGTACTCAAACGCGTTCAGCGCTTCGATCCCATCGGCGTGGCGGCGAAAGATCTCCGTGACTGCCTGCTGATCCAGCTCTCACAGTTCGATAAATCCACGCCCTGGCTGGAAGACGCCCGGTTGATCATCAGCGATCACCTCGATCTGCTGGCCAATCATGACTTCCGCACCCTGATGCGCGTTACGCGGCTGAAAGAAGAGGTGCTGAAAGAGGCGGTCAATCTTATCCAGTCGCTCGATCCCAGACCGGGTCAGTCTATCCAGACCGGCGAACCTGAATATGTGATCCCGGATGTGCTGGTGCGTAAGCATAACGGTTACTGGATGGTGGAGCTGAACGGCGACAGCATTCCCCGTCTACAGATCAATCAACATTATGCCGCCCTGTGCAACGGCGCGCGTAATGATGCCGACAGCCAGTTCATTCGCAGCAACCTTCAGGATGCGAAGTGGCTGATCAAAAGTCTGGAAAGCCGCAACGACACCCTGTTACGCGTGAGCCGCTGTATTGTTGAGCAGCAGCAGGCCTTCTTCGAGCAAGGTGAAGAGTTTATGAAACCGATGGTGCTGGCGGACATCGCCCAGGCCGTCGAGATGCACGAATCGACGATTTCCCGTGTGACCACGCAGAAGTATCTGCACAGTCCACGCGGCATTTTTGAACTGAAGTATTTCTTTTCCAGCCATGTGAATACCGAAGGCGGAGGCGAAGCCTCTTCCACGGCGATACGTGCGCTGGTGAAGAAATTAATTGCTGCGGAGAACCCCGCGAAGCCGCTGAGCGACAGCAAGTTAACCTCTATGTTGTCGGATCAGGGTATCATGGTGGCGCGCCGCACCGTTGCGAAGTACCGAGAGTCTTTATCCATTCCGCCGTCCAATCAGCGCAAACAGCTGGTTTGAACCAACCGATAAGGAAGACACTATGCAGCTCAACATCACTGGAAATAACGTCGAAATTACTGAAGCCCTGCGCGACTTTGTCTCAACCAAATTCGCCAAACTTGAGCAGTATTTTGACAGGATTAATCAGGTCTACGTTGTTTTGAAAGTGGAGAAGGTAACACACATCTCGGATGCGACACTGCATGTAAACGGTGGCGAAATTCACGCCAGTGCGGAAGGTCAGGATATGTATGCCGCCATTGACGGTTTGATCGATAAACTGGCAAGGCAGCTAACGAAACACAAAGATAAACTGAAACAACACTAATTGTCCGGGCAGTTAGCGAGTGCAGGACGGCCTGTTGTGACGCACAACAGGCCATTTGTACAGTTAGCGCTCCGAATCTGCTTCATCAGGAATCATTCTGATGGAACAGGTTCTTAGGTGAAATTATGACAAATAACGATACGACTCTACAACTGAGCAGCGTACTTAACCAGGAATGTACGCGCAGCGGCGTTCACTGCCAGAGCAAAAAACGTGCGCTGGAGATTATCAGTGAACTGGCGGCAAAACAGCTCAGCCTGCCTCCGCAGGTGGTATTTGAAGCAATCCTGACGCGTGAGAAAATGGGCAGTACCGGCATTGGCAATGGTATCGCCATCCCACACGGCAAGCTGGAAGAAGATACGCTGCGCGCCGTCGGCGTGTTCGTCCAACTCGAAACGCCTATCGCTTTCGATGCCATTGATAATCAACCGGTCGATCTGCTTTTCGCCCTGCTGGTGCCCGCAGATCAGACCAAAACGCATCTGCATACACTGTCGCTGGTCGCTAAACGTCTGGCGGATAAAACCATCTGCCGCCGTCTGCGCGCCGCGCAGAGTGACGAAGAGCTGTATCAAATCATCACTGACACCGAAGGTGGAAAGGATGAGGCATAACCACCCAATGGCATCTGTTGTGAGGAGAAACGGTACATGGTACTGATGATCGTCAGCGGTCGTTCAGGGTCAGGGAAATCTGTCGCCCTGCGTGCGCTGGAAGATATGGGTTTTTACTGCGTGGACAACCTCCCCGTGGTGCTGTTGCCCGATCTGGCTCGTACGCTGGCCGATCGCCAGATTTCTGCGGCCGTCAGCATTGACGTGCGTAACATGCCTGAGTCCCCTGAAATTTTCGAGCAGGCGATGAACAACCTGCCCGATGCGTTTTCACCACAGCTTCTGTTCCTTGATGCCGATCGCAACACGCTGATTCGCCGTTACAGCGATACGCGCCGTCTGCATCCGCTTTCCAGCAAAAATCTCTCCCTGGAGAGCGCCATCGACCAGGAAAGCGATCTGCTGGAACCGCTGCGCTCCCGCGCCGATCTGATTGTCGATACCTCTGAAATGTCCGTGCATGAACTGGCGGAAATGCTGCGTACCCGTCTGCTGGGTAAGCGCGAACGCGAGCTGACAATGGTGTTCGAGTCCTTCGGCTTCAAGCACGGTATTCCAATCGATGCCGATTATGTTTTTGACGTGCGCTTCCTGCCTAACCCGCACTGGGACCCGAAACTGCGTCCAATGACCGGCCTCGATAAACCGGTTGCGGCATTCCTCGACAGGCACACAGAAGTACACAATTTTATCTACCAGACTCGCAGCTATCTTGAGTTATGGTTACCCATGCTGGAGACAAACAACCGTAGCTATCTCACCGTAGCCATCGGCTGTACCGGCGGGAAACACCGTTCGGTGTATATTGCAGAACAGCTGGCAGACTACTTCCGCTCACGCGGTAAGAACGTGCAGTCACGCCATAGAACGCTGGAAAAACGCAAAACATGACCGTGAAGCAGACTGTAGAAGTCACGAACAAGCTGGGTATGCATGCCCGGCCTGCCATGAAACTGTTTGAATTAATGCAGGGTTTTGAGGCCGAAGTGCTGTTACGCAATGATGAAGGCACCGAAGCCGAAGCCAATAGCGTCATTGCCCTGCTGATGCTGGACTCTGCTAAAGGTCGCCAGATAGAAATTGAAGCTACCGGCCCGCAGGAGGTCGAAGCGCTGGCGGCGGTGATCGCGCTGTTCAATTCAGGATTCGACGAAGATTAGGCCATTTCGCTTTCGTCTCCTCCTTTCCCCCAGAAAACGCCACCCGGCGTTTTTTTATTCCCTCGCCTTTCTGCCTGCGTCGATATTGTACATTCCGTGCGCTTTTCCGTCCTGATTAAACCTTAAGAAAACCTTAAGAAGTGTTGTTTACGTTCTATTTAAGTTGAGCGTTCATACTGGTTCTATTAGCAACATTACCAGGAGATCTCATGATACTTTTATCTGAACAAAATCCCCTGGGCACCGGACGCCATCGTAAATGTTATGCGCATCCGGGCGATGCCCAACGCTGCATTAAGATCATTTACAATGCCGACCGCAGCGGCAAGAAAGAGATCCGCCGCGAGCTGAAATACTACGCGCATCTGTCACGTTACCTGCAAGACTGGAGCGGCATTCCGCGCTATCACGGTACGGTAGAGACCGATTGTGGTACGGGCTACGTCTACGATGTGATAACCGATTTCGATGGCAAACCGTCCGTCACGCTGACTGAATTTGTGGCGCAGTGCCGCAATGACGAAGATGCCGCCGTCCTGCGCCAGTTGCTGAAAACGCTCAAGCGTTATATCTACGATAACCGCATCGTCACCATGACCCTGAAGCCGCAAAATATTCTGTGTCACCGCATTAGCGAATCCGAAGCGATCCCGGTGATCTGCGACAACATCGGCGAGAGTACGCTGATCCCGCTGGCAAGCTGGTCAGCCTGGTTTTGCCATCGCAAACAGGAAAGACAGTGGGAACGGTTGATCGCCCAACCGGGTCTGGTGGCGGCGCTGAAGATGAACCGCCAGGAAGAAGACAAAAGCGCGCTGCCGCTCCCCTCTCTTGAGGCCGCGCGTCAGCACAATCTTAATACAGATGGTTACGCGTCATAAACGATTCGCCGCCCAACTGGCGCATTTGACGCAAAATCCACGCCTGACGGCTACGCACGTAGCCTGAAGGCGCGTTCGCTTTAAAGCGTAAAGGGTTCGGCAGCACCGCCGCCAATAGCGCGGCTTCTGACATACTTAACCGGCTGGCAGGTTTATTAAAATAGCGCTGCGACGCCGCTTCCACGCCAAACACGCCATCGCCAAACTCCGCAATATTCAGGTAGACGGTCAGAATGCGTTTTTTACTCCAGACGGTTTCCAGCCCGACGGTGAGCCCGGCCTCCAGCCCTTTGCGCAGCCAACTGCGGCCATCCCATAAAAAGAGATTCTTCGCCGTTTGCTGAGAAAGCGTGGACGCCCCACGAATTCGGTTTTCATTGCGCTCATTGTGCGCCAGCGCCTTCTCAATGGCCGAAACATCAAATCCCCAGTGTTCCGGGAATTTCTGGTCTTCCGCCGCAATCACCGCCAGCCCCATCCACGGCGAGATCGCATCCATGCCAGCCCAGTCGGAATGCGCAACATAGCCGAAATCGCCTTGCAGCCACGCGCTAATCTGCCGTTCCACCATCACTGCGGAAAAAGGCACCGGAACGACGCTGAACAGCGCGATGCCGCCGCCCCAAAAAACCGCCAGCACCACAAGGATGCGCAGGAGCAAACGGCGCAGGGACGCCAGCGGAGTGAAACGCCCTTTACTCATTCAGCCAGAACCAGTACGCGAGACACCAGTTTTTCAATGCCGGTCGCCGCCTGTGCAATATCCTGCGCCAGCATGTAAGCAGGCGTGGTGACAATTTTGTTATCTTCATCCACCACAATATCGTCAACCGGACATGGCACATGCTCGGCCCCCATATCTTCCAGCACTTCCGCCGTATCGATATCGGTGCCAATCGTCAGACGAAGCGGGAAACCAAAAATCCTGGGCAGCATTGCCGGGGCAATGCACATAAACCCTAACGGCTTACCCGACTGGTGCATGGCGATTGCCAGCGCGGCCAGGTCGCTATCTACCCGGCACTCGCTGCCCTGGCTGGCAAAATTACTCAGGTTTTTCGCCGCGCCAAATCCACCCGGAACAATCAGTGCGTCCAAATCGCTGGAGACCGCCTGGGCGAGTGGACGAATTTCCCCTCGCGTAATGCGCGCGGCTTCGATCAGGACATTTCGCGTCTCCGCCATCGCTTCGCCCGTCAGGTGATTAATCACATCAGCCTGCTGTTTATCCGGCGCAAAGCAGATGGCCTGCGCGCCGCTGCGGGCAATCGCCAGAAGGGTCAGAACGGCTTCATGAATCTCGGCGCCGTCGTATACGCCACATCCACTGAGCACTACGCCAATTTTTTTCATCGTGATGATCCTTTTCGCAACTTACTGAAGCGTATTAATAATTCTGATTAAAATGCTGCGCTTCACACATTTAACTGATTCATGTAACAAAACATTTAAGATTTGCTATCTTAACTGCGTGCGGCCTGAAAAGCAGAGCTGCGCCTGTGTAAAAAACAATCATAACTTACGGCGCAGCCACGATTTCCCTGGTGTTGGCGCAGTATTCGCGCACCCCGGTCAATCCGGGGTCATTTTTTTTCCGCGTTTGCCACCCAGGCTTTCAGCACCGCGACGTCGTGCTGCCACTCCTGCTTCATCTCTTCAACCCATTCCCCCACATTATCTTCCCAGGCAGGAAGATCCGGCGACTGAATTTGCTGACCCAGTTGCTGTAGATGACGCAACCCGACGGAGCCCGCCGCGCCTTTAATTTTGTGCCCTTCTTCAACAACGCCTTTGGTATCTCGCGCCGTCAGGTTGGACTCCAGAATGCTTAAGTAACCCGGCATCATTTTTTCGAACACCGCCAGTCCATCCGTAATTAATTTCGGGCCGACCAGTTCGATATACTGCTCTAACATCGGGATATCTAACAACGCTTGCGATTTACTGCTCTCTTCAGATGTCACAGTGCTCTCCTCTTCGTTACGGGTATCCCAGTATTTTTTAATCATGGCGGTTAACGCCGGAACCGACAGCGGCTTGCTCAACACATCGTCCATTCCCGCGTCCAGATACTCTTTCTTGTCTTTCAGGACGTTAGCAGTGAGTGCGACCAGCGGCGGCAATTCTTCCCGCGCATAGCGGCGGGTAAGTTCTCTGGAGATATCCAGGCCCGTCATATCCGGCAGTTGAATATCCAGCAGCAGCAGATCGTATTCACCCGGGGTGAACATTTCCAGCGCGGCTTTCCCGGTCATCGCCACGTCAACGCTGTTGCCCAGTTTTTCCAGCACTGAACGCGCCACAATGACGTTCAGCTCAATGTCCTCGACCAGCAGCACATGCAGCGCAGGCAGCGGCATGTCATTCTCTTCCAGCGTGTCCTCGACCTCTTCCGCCACGGCGGGCGCATGTACGGTTAACGTAAAGACGGAACCTTTACCCGGCTGGCTGGAAACGGTGATGTCGCCGCCCATATTTTTTGCCAGACGGCGCGATACCGCCAGGCCAATCCCGGTCCCCGTCGCGGGTTTACCGCCATGACTGTCTTTCACCTGATAATACATGGCGAATATTTTATCCTGCTCATCCTGCGGAATACCGATGCCGGAATCTTCCACGTCAAAATGCAGCACATCGCCTTCGTCATAGCGTACGCGCACCGTCACCTGCCCTTGCTGGGTAAACTTCACGGCGTTGCTGATCAGGTTCCACAGAATTTGGCGCAAACGCGTGCCGTCGGTGATCACCTTATGCGGCAGCGGCAACGTCGGATCGAGCACAAAGCGTAGCCCTTTTTGCTGCGCCTGCAGACCGGAGAGATTCTCCAGATCCGCCATGAAACTGGTGAAATCTACCGGCTGGTTATCCAGTTGGACTTTACGCCGCTCCATCTTATCCATATCAATGATATCGTTGAAAATATTCCCCAACGTGACCGCAGAGACATGGATGGTTTTCAGGTATTTTTCCTGCTCGCTGGTAAGGTCGGTATCCAGCAGAATGCGGCTTAAGCCGACAATGCCGTTCAGCGGCGTACGCAGCTCGTGGCTGATCGTAGAGATAAACGTGGTCTTGTCGCGGCTGGCGCGTTCAAGCGCGTCCTGATAACGCTTACGTTCCGTAATATCGCGCCCAAAGCCCATCAGGCCATGACGTTTACCAACGCGGTCGTAATAGGGCACCTTGCGAATTTCAAAGCACGCTTTGCGCCCGTCCGGGTAATCGAGCCACTGTTCATAGGTCAGCGAGACGTTATGGCGGAAGACTTTTTCGTCGGTCTCAATCACTTTTTCCGCCGCTTCGGGAGAATAGACGTCAGCCGGTTTTAAATGGACGAGCTGTTTTTCACTCTTGCCGGTCAGCAGTTCCATCGCGCGGTTACAGCCGGAAAACTCTTTATCCTCATTGCGATAAAAAACCAAATCCGGCGACGCATCGAGGAAAGAGCGTAAGAAAGAGGATTGCTGTTCAAGCTGAATCTGCGTCTCTTCACGCTCCTTGATTTCCACTTTTAGCTGTTCGAAGGTCGACTGGCGCTCAGCCTCCGCTTTTTCGCGATCGGCAATTTCCTGATTAAGCTGAGCAATATTGTCTTTCAGTTGTACCGTGAGTTTGAGATCGCGCTCGCGCATCTCTTCCAGCTTTTGTACCAGCCGTGACAGGCGCTGCCTGGACTCCTCCAGTTGCTCCACCACCACCGACAAGAAATAGACAGCCCAGGGCGTGATTAACAGGCCAAAAAAGATGGAGCGGATGACATCAATACTTTCGACCTGACCATGCAACACCATGGTGACCGCCATCTGCACCACTATCGCCAGCACCACCAGCGCTAATGCCAACAGCATCGAAAAGCGCACCAGACCCAGCTTCATCATCAGGTCGACATAGTATTGCGCCAGCATACGAATTTGCTTCATAGGGGATTCCTTCACGACAACTTCGCACAATAATACTCAATTCTGAGCAGTACGTTGAAAATTGTGCAATAAATGCGGAGGTTATCGGTGAAATGACCGGGTAGGCGGTAGGCCGGATAAGGCATACACGCCTACGGATGGTTAGCTCCCCGGCTGAATCCACGGAGTGCCAAGCGCGGAGCCTTGCGCACCATGTTCGTTAAGATAGCGGTCCAGTTCCACCATGCCCGTCCAGCGATTCTCACACCATAGCGGGGCGAGCAACGTCGGACGACGGGCGCTGGCGGAAATGCGATGATAAATAACCTCCGGCGGCGTATGGCGGATCATCTCCCCCGCCGTCAGCGTATACGCCTCCAGCGCAATGCCGTTCAGGCGTCCCGCCTCCCAGGCTTTCGCCATAATGCTGCCTTTTACAATATGCAGCGGGTGCAGCTTAATGCCATCCACGCCCGTTTCCACCACGCGCTCCAGCGTTTGCAGGCATTCCGTCTGCCCTTCGCCGGGTAAACCCACAATCAGATGCGAGCACACTTTCAGCCCACGCTCACGCGCCAGTTGGGTGGTTCGCTGATAACAGGCAAAATCATGGCCTCGATTAATACGGCGCAGCGTTTTGTCATGCGCGGTTTGCAATCCCAGTTCCAGCCACACTTCATAGCCCTGGTCTTTATATTCGCAGAGCAGATCGAGCACCGCATCCGGCACACAGTCGGGGCGCGTCCCGACACACAGCCCGACAATGCTGGCCTGGCTTACCGCCTGCTGATACATAGAACGCAGCACCTGCACTTCGGCAAAGGTACTGGTGTACGCCTGGAAATAGGCCAGATAACGTTTGGCGCGATTGACCAGATGCGCCTGATGCGCCAGTTGTTCGGCAATAGAGCGATACTGCTGCGCCTCATCGGCGAAAGAGGCGACATTACAGAAAGTACACCCGCCACGTCCGATGGTGCCATCGCGGTTTGGACAGCTAAATCCGCCGTGCAACGTCAGTTTATGAACTTTTTGCCCATAACGACGAGAAAGATCCCCACCAAACATATTGACTAATTTCTGTAACTGCATAATCTGATAGACCGCGCCTTGAAAAGAGGCCAAAGCCTGCCATTTTTAGCCTTTGTCGGCGATGACCTGGATCAATCGCTCCGGCAGGCTTTTATTTATTGCATAATCAAGCAAAATTACCGCGATTTCATTCACTCCATAGCTAATTACTTTTCCTTATAACTGCACACTTTTTTTATCTTCTGATGACACTGGCTAAAAAACAGTATCATGAAATGCCTGCGCCGCTTAAACCAGCATAAAATGCTAAGCATTACGGATAATCAAGGTGAGATAAGGGTTAACAGGCCGTTATGATAGTGAGACAGATCACACTCTCCCCCGCGCTTATGCCGCATCAAATCAATGTAAAAAAGTCATTATTTTCAATACATTCATAAAGTTAATCGACCTATAGCACATTTTTGCATAAATAAGATTGCCATTTGACCTGTGTGTGGATTCCCGATAAGTTGGAAATCCGCTGGAAGCTTTCTGGATGAGCAGCCTGCTCATCATATTTATGCAGTAATTGAGATTCCCTCTTAAACGTATTTACCGATGCGAAAAGGATAAAAGAGGGCGAATGCGAGGTAAGCGTATGATACGCAACCCCCGTCGCCACGCTCTTTCTGTGCCCGTGCGCAATCGGTATCGGATGGGAGTCCCGCAGAGCCTGGGGAGGTTCACTGATATGTTGTACGATAAATCCCTTGAGAGGGATAACTGTGGTTTCGGCCTGATCGCCCACATAGAAGGCGAACCTAGCCACAAGGTAGTGCGTACCGCCATACACGCACTGGCCCGTATGCAGCACCGTGGCGCGATCCTCGCTGACGGTAAAACCGGCGACGGTTGCGGTTTGCTGCTGCAAAAACCCGATCGCTTTTTTCGCATCGTTGCAGAAGAGCGCGGCTGGCGTTTAGCCAAAAACTACGCTGTCGGTATGCTCTTCCTGAATAAGGACTCTGAGCTGGCGGCGGCATCACGTCGTATCGTCGAAGAAGAATTACAACGGGAAACCCTATCGATTGTGGGCTGGCGCGATGTGCCGACCAACGAAGGTGTCCTCGGTGAAATCGCCCTCTCCTCCCTGCCACGTATTGAGCAAATTTTTGTTAACGCGCCTGCGGGCTGGCGTCCCCGGGATATGGAACGCCGCCTGTTTATCGCCCGCCGCCGCATTGAGAAACGCCTTCAGGACGATAAAGACTTCTACGTTTGTAGCCTGTCGAACCTGGTGAACATCTATAAAGGTCTGTGTATGCCGGCGGATCTGCCGCGCTTCTACCTGGACCTGGCGGATTTGCGTCTGGAATCGGCCATTTGCCTGTTCCACCAGCGCTTCTCCACCAATACCGTGCCGCGCTGGCCGCTGGCGCAGCCGTTCCGCTACCTGGCGCACAACGGCGAAATCAACACCATTACCGGCAACCGTCAGTGGGCGCGCGCCCGTACTTATAAATTCCAGACGCCGCTGATCCCGGATTTACAATCCGCCGCGCCGTTCGTCAACGAGACCGGTTCCGACTCCAGCTCGCTGGATAATATGCTGGAACTGCTGCTGGCAGGCGGGATGGACATCGTGCGCGCCATGCGCCTGCTGGTGCCGCCCGCATGGCAGAACAACCCGGATATGGACCCGGACCTGCGCGCCTTCTTTGACTTTAACTCCATGCACATGGAGCCGTGGGATGGCCCGGCGGGCATCGTGATGTCCGACGGTCGCTTCGCTGCCTGTAATCTCGACCGTAACGGTCTGCGTCCGGCGCGCTACGTCATCACCAAAGATAAACTGATCACCTGCGCCTCTGAGGTGGGAATCTGGGACTACCAGCCTGACGAAGTCGTGGAAAAGGGCCGCGTCGGCCCCGGTGAACTGATGGTGATCGACACCCGTGGCGGGCGCATCCTGCACTCTGCGGAAACCGATGACGATCTGAAAAGCCGCCATCCGTATAAAGAGTGGATGGAGAAGAACGTCCGCCGCCTGGTGCCGTTTGAAGATCTGGCCGACGATCAGGTCGGAAACCGCGAGCTGGACGACGACATGCTCGCCAGCTATCAGAAACAGTTTAACTACAGCGCCGAAGAGCTGGATTCCGTCATCCGCGTACTGGGCGAAAACGGCCAGGAAGCGGTCGGTTCAATGGGTGATGACACCCCCTTCGCCGTGCTTTCCAGCCAGCCGCGCATTATTTACGACTACTTCCGCCAGCAGTTTGCGCAGGTGACCAACCCGCCAATCGACCCGCTGCGTGAAGCGCACGTCATGTCGCTGGCCACCAGCATTGGCCGCGAGATGAACGTCTTTTGCGAAGCGGAAGGACAGGCGCACCGTCTGAGCTTTAAATCGCCAATTCTGCTGTACTCCGATTTCAAACAGCTCACTACCATGAAAGAGGAGCACTATCGCGCCGATACGCTGGATATCACCTTCGATGTGACGGAAACCTCGCTCGAAGAAACGGTGAAAGCGCTGTGCGATAAGGCTGAACAGATGGTGCGTAACGGCACCGTCTTGCTGGTGCTCTCTGACCGTAACATCGCCAAAAACCGTTTGCCGGTTCCGGCGCCGATGGCTGTCGGGGCGGTACAGACTCGTCTGGTGGATAAGAGCCTGCGCTGCGATGCCAACATCATCGTAGAAACCGCAAGCGCGCGCGACCCGCACCACTTTGCCGTACTGCTGGGCTTTGGCGCCACGGCGATCTATCCGTATCTCGCCTATGAAACGCTGGGCCGTCTGATCGACACCCAGGCCATCGCCAAAGACTACCGTACCGTGATGCTGAACTACCGTAACGGCATCAATAAAGGTCTGTACAAGATCATGTCCAAAATGGGCATTTCGACCATCGCCTCATACCGCTGCTCCAAACTGTTTGAAGCGGTCGGTCTGCATGACGACGTGGTGAGCCACTGCTTCCAGGGTGTAGTCAGCCGCATTGGCGGCGCCGGTTTTGCCGACTTCCAGCAGGATCTGCTGAACCTCTCGAAACGTGCCTGGCTGGCGCGTAAACCGCTGGATCAGGGCGGCCTGCTGAAATACGTGCACGGCGGCGAATACCACGCCTATAACCCGGATGTGGTGCGCACCCTGCAACAGGCGGTGCAGAGCGGCGAGTACCGCGATTACCAGGCATATGCCGCGCTTGTTAACGAACGTCCGGCGGCAACGCTGCGCGATCTGCTGGCGCTCAATCCTGGCGATAACGCCATCAGCATCAACGATGTTGAACCGGCGAATGAGCTGTTTAAACGCTTCGATACCGCGGCGATGTCCATCGGCGCGCTGAGCCCGGAAGCGCACGAAGCGCTGGCGGAAGCGATGAACAGCATCGGCGGTAACTCCAACTCCGGCGAAGGCGGCGAAGACCCGGCGCGCTACGGCACCAACAAAGTGTCGCGCATCAAACAGGTCGCTTCCGGCCGCTTCGGCGTAACGCCAGCGTATCTGGTTAATGCTGACGTCATTCAGATTAAAGTCGCTCAGGGCGCGAAGCCGGGCGAAGGCGGCCAGTTGCCGGGTGACAAAGTGACCCCGTACATCGCCAAACTGCGCTATTCCGTACCGGGCGTGACGCTGATTTCTCCGCCGCCGCACCACGATATCTACTCTATCGAGGATCTGGCGCAGCTGATTTTCGACCTGAAACAGGTCAACCCGAAAGCGATGATCTCCGTGAAGCTGGTTTCTGAACCGGGCGTCGGCACCATCGCTACCGGCGTGGCGAAAGCCTATGCGGATCTGATCACTATCGCCGGATATGACGGCGGCACCGGCGCCAGCCCGCTCTCCTCCGTGAAATATGCGGGCTGTCCGTGGGAGCTGGGCCTGGTGGAAACCCAGCAGGCGCTGGTGGCTAACGGTCTGCGTCACAAGATCCGTTTGCAGGTGGACGGCGGCCTGAAAACCGGCCTCGACATCATCAAAGCGGCGATTCTCGGCGCGGAAAGCTTTGGCTTCGGCACCGGCCCGATGGTGGCGCTGGGCTGTAAATACCTGCGTATTTGCCACCTGAACAACTGCGCGACGGGCGTGGCGACTCAGGATGACAAATTGCGTAAGAACCACTACCACGGCCTGCCGTTCAAAGTGACCAACTACTTTGAGTTTATCGCCCGCGAAACCCGCGAGCTGATGGCGCAGCTTGGCGTGAAGCGTCTGGTGGATCTGATTGGCCGTACCGACCTGCTGAAAGAGCTGGAAGGGTTTACCGCTAAGCAGCAGAAGCTGGAACTGTCCCGACTGCTGGAAACCGCTGAGCCTCATCCGGGTAAAGCGCTGTACTGCACCGAACATAACCCGCCGTTCGATAACGGCGTGCTGAACGCGCAACTGCTGCAACAGGCGAAACCGTTCGTCGATGAGCGCCAGAGCAAAACCTTCTGGTTCGACATTCGCAACACCGACCGCTCCGTGGGCGCGTCGCTCTCTGGCTATATCGCTCAGACGCATGGCGATCAGGGGCTGGCCTCTGACCCGATCAAGGCGCACTTCAGCGGCACCGCAGGTCAGAGCTTCGGCGTCTGGAACGCGGGCGGCGTGGAGCTGTATTTGACGGGCGATGCCAACGACTACGTCGGTAAAGGCATGGCAGGCGGTCTGCTGGCGGTGCGTCCTCCGGTGGGTTCAGCGTTTCGCAGTCATGAGGCCAGCATCATCGGCAATACCTGTCTGTACGGCGCGACCGGCGGTCGTCTGTATGCGGCGGGCCGCGCGGGCGAACGTTTCGCAGTACGTAACTCCGGGGCCATCACCGTGGTAGAAGGCATTGGCGACAACGGCTGTGAATACATGACGGGCGGTATTGTCTGTGTACTGGGCAAAACGGGCGTTAACTTCGGTGCTGGCATGACGGGCGGCTTCGCCTACGTGCTGGATGAAGACGGCGAGTTCCGCAAACGCGTGAACCCGGAGCTGGTGGAAGTGCTGAACGTCGATGACCTGGCCATCCACGAAGAACATCTGCGCGGTCTGATTACCGAGCATGTGCAGCATACCGGTTCCCAGCGCGGTGAAGAGATCCTGGCTAACTGGTCAGTATTCTCAACCAAATTCGCGCTGGTTAAGCCGAAGTCCAGTGATGTGAAAGCACTGTTGGGTCACCGTAGTCGTAGCGCAGCTGAGCTGCGTGTGCAGGCGCAGTAAGGGGTAGAGCAATGAGTCAGAACGTATACCAATTTATCGACCTGCAACGTGTTGATCCACCGAAGAAGGCGCTGAAGATCCGCAAAATCGAGTTTGTTGAAATTTACGAACCGTTTTCCGAAGGCCAGGCCAAAGCGCAGGCGGATCGCTGCCTCTCCTGCGGCAACCCGTACTGCGAGTGGAAGTGTCCGGTACATAACTACATCCCGAACTGGCTGAAGCTGGCGAACGAAGGACGTATTTTCGAAGCGGCGGAGTTGTCTCACCAGACCAACACGCTGCCGGAAGTGTGCGGCCGCGTCTGCCCGCAGGATCGTTTGTGCGAGGGCTCCTGTACGCTCAACGACGAGTTCGGCGCAGTGACTATCGGCAACATCGAGCGTTATATCAACGATAAAGCGTTCGAAATGGGCTGGCGCCCGGACATGACTGGCGTGCGTCAGACCGACAAACGCGTGGCGATTATCGGCGCGGGCCCGGCAGGGCTGGCCTGTGCCGACGTACTCACCCGTAACGGCGTGAAGGCGGTGGTCTTTGACCGTCACCCGGAAATCGGCGGTTTGCTGACGTTCGGTATCCCGGCTTTCAAGCTGGAAAAAGAGGTGATGACCCGCCGTCGTGAGATCTTCACCGGCATGGGCATTGAGTTCAAACTGAATACCGAAGTGGGTCGCGACGTGCAGCTGGACGACTTGCTGGCAGAGTACGATGCGGTGTTCCTCGGCGTTGGCACCTATCAATCAATGCGCGGCGGGCTGGAAAACGAAGATGCCGACGGCGTGTTCGATGCCCTGCCGTTCCTGATTGCCAACACCAAACAGATCATGGGCTTTGGCGAAACCACTGACGAACCGTTCGTCAGTATGGAAGGCAAACGCGTCGTGGTACTGGGCGGCGGCGACACCGCGATGGACTGCGTGCGTACCTCGGTTCGCCAGGGCGCAACGCACGTCACCTGCGCCTATCGTCGTGACGAAGAGAACATGCCAGGCTCCAGACGCGAAGTGAAAAACGCGCGCGAAGAAGGGGTCGAATTCCAGTTCAACGTGCAGCCGCTGGGCGTAGAAGTGAATGCCAACGGTAAAGTAAGCGGCGTGAAGATGGTGCGTACCGAAATGGGCGCGCCGGACGCGAAAGGCCGTCGTCGTGCGGAAATCGTCGCCGGTTCCGAGCATGTGATCCCGGCAGATGCTGTGGTAATGGCGTTTGGTTTCCGCCCGCACAGCATGGCGTGGCTGGCGAAACACAGCGTGGAGCTGGACTCTCAGGGGCGGATTATCGCGCCGGAAGGCAATGAAAACGCCTTCCAGACCAGCAACCCGAAAATCTTCGCCGGTGGCGACATCGTGCGCGGCTCGGATCTGGTGGTCACGGCAATTGCCGAAGGTCGTAAAGCGGCAGACGGTATCCTGAACTACCTGGAAGTGTAATACTTCTGGCTCCCCTGCCACAGCCTGACGCTGATGGATGGGGAGCCAATATTTCTCTGCTAAATATATGCGAATTCGTTCTTCGAAAGCCGCTCGCAAATACGGCTGTAACTCAATGTAATACGCCTCTCCTGGATTGACCGGGATATGCCTGAAGCGTATTGGTAGCGATATATTTTTCATTTCGCAACTATCGCGCCAGGGATGACATGACTGTACCAACACCACTTCAACACGCTGACGATTATCAGCAAATCCATGACGGTATTATTCGATTAGTGGACAATGCCCATACCGAGGCCGTCCGCAGTATTAATGCTTTGATGACGGCAACCTACTGGGAAATCGGCAGGAGAATTGTCGAGTTTGAACAAGGCGGCGAAGCACGAGCGGCTTATGGTATTCAACTCATTGAGCGGTTATCCGCAGATTTAAGCCAGCGCTATAAGCGTGGATTTTCCACCAGGAATCTGTGGCAAATGAGAACATTTTATCTATGTTTTCAGTATATTGAAATTCCGCAGACAGTGTCTGCGGAATCTTCACATTTGATACAACTCGCTAAAGTTTTTCCGCTTCCCTGGTCAGCTTACGTGCGTTTACTATCGGTAAAAAATCCCGATGCCCGCACTTTTTACGAGAAAGAGACGCTACGTAACGGCTGGTCTGTGCGGCAACTCGATCGGCAAATCTCCACCCAGTTCTACGAACGGACGCTACTGTCCCATGACAAATCCGCCATGTTGCAGCAGCCTGCGCCCGCCGAGCCAACAGTCTTGCCGGAGCGAGCCATACGCGACCCGTTCATTCTGGAATTTCTTAACCTGAAGGACGAGTATTCCGAGTCGGATCTCGAAGAGGCGCTGCTCAGTCACCTGATGGACTTTATGCTGGAACTTGGTGACGATTTTGCTTTTGTCGGCCGCCAGCGCCGATTACGCATAGACGATAGCTGGTTCCGCGTCGATCTGTTGTTCTTCCATCGCCGCTTGCGTTGCCTGTTGCTCGTTGACCTGAAGGTCGGCAAATTCAGTTATGCGGATGCCGGGCAGATGAATATGTACCTGAACTATGCCAAAGAGCACTGGACAATCCCGGGAGAAAACCCGCCAGTCGGGTTGGTTTTGTGCGCAGGAAAAGGCGCGGGGGAAGCGCATTACGCGCTAAACAGCCTGCCGAATACCATCATGGCGAGCGAGTATAAAGTGCAGTTGCCTGACGAAAAACTACTGGCAGATGAGCTCATTCGTTCACAAATAGCACTGACTGCACAGCAAGTTGAATCAACTGAATAACCAATTTACTTTGCACATCAGGAAAAGCACTGCGTCACGAGCTGAATTTTCAACAACTCGACTGACGGGATTATGCACTATCGGAAGATATAAAACGTTACACCGGATGGCTATAAACCATCCGGTATTTTCATACCTCTAATAAGCTGGCGCGCACCTTCACCACAGCTTTCTTAATCTCCCCTGGCTCGCCAGCCATACACCCGGGCTTATGGGGTTCCCCCGGCATAAACACGGAGAACATCCCCGGTGTCAGCGTAATGGACTGCTGTTCATGGATGTGACGGCAAAGCTGGTAATCCTCTTCACCATGCAGCTCCTCGCATTCGCGCGCTGACCCGACTACGCCGAACAGAATGCGCTCCTCACCCGTCAATAACAGCTGAATGTCGATGTACTGCACATGCAGCTCCGCTTTTTTCTCCTGCGGCGACTGCGTGGCAAACTGCATCACATTCATAAACACATCGTCGCCCTGCAATTCGTAGCGCCCGGGCGTTTTCTCCTGCGGCCTTGCCGCCAGCGCCAGGGTTAACGCATCCAGCAATACCGGATGCAGCCCGGCAGACGGTAACGACTGAATTTCTCCCATCAACATCATTTATCTCCCTGAGCTAACAACGCGGCGCCCAGTAGCCCCGCGTCATGTCGGTAATGCGCTGCGCTCAACGCCACCTGATAAACCGCCGGCTCCTGCGCCAGAAAGTGGCGTACCTGCGCCAGATATCCCTCAGCTAACCCTACGCTGCCGCCAATAACCACCTGCTGGCAATCCGTTGTCGCTTTAACATCGGCAATTAACCGCGCGACAACCTGCGCGGAGTGCTGAACCAGACGCACGGCCTGTTCGTTCCCGGCCGCCGCATGTGCGAAGACAGTTCTGGCGTCGCACCCGGCCAGGGAACCCTGCGCCGCTGCCGCGATGCCGCGTCCTGAGGCGATAGCCTCCACACAGCCGCGTCGTCCGCAACCGCAAACCGGCCCCTGCGGATCGGCCAGCGTATGCCCCAGATGCCCGGCCAGACCGCTCATCCCGGTGAGCAATCTGCCGTCGCTCACCACGCCGCCGCCAACGCCGGTCGACACGGTAATAAACACCATATCGCGGACATCAGACGTAAGGGCATGGTATTCCGCCCATGCCGCCGCCTGCGCGTCATTCACCGCCAGCGTCGGCAGACCGGTAAGATCTTCTAACGTCGGCACCAACGGAAAATGCAGCAGACCACCCAGGTTATGCGGATTTATCGCCAGTAGCGCGCCTTCTCTGATAATGCCGGTAGAGGCTATCGCCACCCGCTGCGCGGTCGTTTGCAGCGGTTCAACCAGCACTTTTAGCGCCTCTCGCAGCGCATCCGGCGTTTTGCTGGCGGGGGTCGGCAATTCACGTCGTTCGCGGATGCGTAAATCATCATCCACCCGCGCGGCAGCCAGCTTGGTGCCGCCAATATCGATCGCCAGCGTGCTCATGACGTCGCCTTTTTCAATGCCGTGTTGTACCACTGACAAATATGTTCCAGCCGCGTAATGGCAGATCCCACCGTCACCGCCCACGCGCCGTGACGCATGGCTTCAGCGGCCTGTGCCGGCGTGTTGTAACGCCCCTCGGCAATCACCCGGCATCCGGCATCATGCAGGACTTTGACCAGCGCGAGGTCAGGTTCGTCCGGCGTGTCCGGCGTGGTGTATCCCGACAGCGTCGTGCCGATAATTTCCGCGCCACGTCGCTGACAGGCTAATCCATCCTCCAGTGACGAGCAGTCGGTCATCGCCAGCAACTGGTGCTGATGAATACGCGCCAGCAGCGCATCGACGGTCGCCGGACGTACACGGTCAGTACCGTCAACCGCAATAATATCCGCCCCGGCCTGTGCCAGCGCATCCACATCCTCAAGGAATGGCGTGATGCGTACCGGGGAGTCGTCAAGGTCACGCTTGAGAATACCGATAATCGGTACGGAGACCAGCGCACGGGTCGCCTGCAAATTGTCCACGCCTTCAATGCGTAGCGCGACGGCACCAGCCTGCTCCGCCGCCAGCGCCATCGCAGCCACGATGTCCGGTTTATCGAGCGGGCTGCCAGGAACCGGCTGGCAGGAGACAATCAACCCGCCATTGGCGGCAATGTTTTTATCCAGTTGTTCAAGTAACGACATATCCACTTCCTTACGCAGGTCGCCCGGCAAACTGGCCGGGCAAACCTCATCAGCTTTTGGTTTTTACAAAGGCGCTTTTGTCGCCGCCAAACGGCACGGCCCCGCTGAACGGTTTTCCGTCGATAGCATCATGCATACGCAATGCTTCAGGACGCAGCCATCGCTGTACGCGGGACGGCATATCCAGCCCAATCAACAGGATCACCACAAAGGTCAGGCTGAAGGAGAGCGATCCCAGCGCGGTGCCCAGATCCAGACGCTGTGCGATCAGCGCCCCGAGGATAGGGGCCAGCGCGCCGCCCAGTGCGCCGACGTTATAGGTAAAGCCCAGACCTGCCGCTCGTTGGTCGGTATCAAAATAACCGCCAATGAGTTTCGGTAAGATCCCGGAGATCCCCTGCCCCAGCATCTGCTGGAAAAACAGTAGCAGACCCAGTACCCAGACGTTTGCGCCGCCAATCGCAAATACCGGAATGATCAGCACCTGGGAAGCCAGCAAACTGCAAACGTAGGCTTTACGCGTACCCAGCCAGTCGCCGAGGAAACCGCCCACGCAGCAGCCGACTGCCGCCCCAAAGCCGCTAAAGAAAAGCACCTGCGCAACGGTGTGAGGATCGTAAGCCAGTTCAGTTTTCAGATACGTTGGCAGCAGCGCCTGAATCGGCCATGAATAGAGGAAAGCAAAGAGCACCACGATCATCAGCATCACGCCCGTTGGCCAGCGCTTGCCGCTGCTTTGCACCATAAAACTGATGAAGATAACGGCGCACAGTAACCCTAACACCGCCACAATCGCCGCGTTTTGCAGGTCGCCCGCAAAGCAGAACCACAGCGCGGTTGCGGCGGCGATCGTCATCAGCACATTGACGACGCGATGTTCGCCCCGGTAGAGAATATCCACCATCGTGCGCACCGGCGCTTTGCCTTCGTGTTTCTCTTTCCAGTCTTCCGCTTCAGGGATGTTTTTACGCAGCCAGAGCGCGAAAATGATCGGCAGAATGCCAATGAAGAACAGCGCGCGCCAGCCCCAGACCGGAACCACCAGGCTGTAAACCTGCGCCGCCACGACCGCCCCGACGGAGAAACCGGAAATCAGGAATCCACTGGCTTTATTACGTAAGTGCTTCGGCCAGCTTTCAATGACATAGGTGGCGCTGGAGCCATATTCGCCCGCCATTCCCATACCGATCACCAGACGGGCGATAAACATGGTGGTATAGCCGGGCGCAAAACCGCAGGCCAGCGTCCCCATAGAGAAAAGAATGATACTGGTGACCATCGCCAGACGTCGGCCATAGCGGTCACCCATTGCGCCTAACATCAGCCCGCCAAACCAGCGGGAAATAAACGCCGCCGAGATCAGGCTGGCCGCCTGAACCGTCGTTAACCCAAACTCGCCCTGCACTTCCGTCAGAACAAGAGCAATCAACACAAAATCAAAACCATCAAGCAAATATCCCAGCCAGGCGGCGGAAAATGCCCGCCACTGCGCCCGGTTGAGATGGCGATACCACGGGATATTCTGGGTAGAAGTACTCATTTTTCATTCTCCCGACGATTTTTATTGTCGCTTTGCCGGATGGCGGCTTCGCCTCGCCTTACCCGGCCTACGTTTCATATTTTGTAGGCCGGATAAGCGTTAGCGCTATCCGGCAACCGGTCAACCGCGTTCCTGCATTAACTGCTGCGCCAGCGCTTTCAGTTCAGGCAGATACTTCTCATCAACCGGCGAAAACGGCTTACGGCACAGCGGTACGGAGACCACGTCCATGTAGTGCAGCACCGTTTTCAGCCCACGGAACACGCCGGTTTTAATGAGCAGATCGATGACCTTATTGCACTCGGTTTGCAGATGCTGCGCTTTCGCTACATCGCCTTCCTGCAAGGCCTTAACAATCCCCTGATAACGCCAGCCCATAATGTTGTAAGTGCTGCCGATTCCCCCGTCTGCGCCTGCCAGCAGACCGGAAGCGAAGATTTCGTCATAACCGTTGTAGAGCACCAGATCAGGATGCGCACGGCGGATCTGCTCCATCTGATAGAGATCGCCGGAGGTTTGTTTCAGCGCGCCAACGCCGGGCAGCGTGACCAGCGTGTTGATTTGATCCAGCGTCAGCTTCACGCCGCTCAGCGCAGGAATGTTGTACACCACCATTGGTAATCCTTCAGCGGAATCGATAATGGCGCGGTAGTGATCGCAATGCTCTTCAAAGCTAAACGGATAATAAAACGGCGTCACGGCGGAAACGGCATCAAAACCGTAACGATGCGCCGCGCTGGCCAGTTGCTGGCTCTCTTCGGTACTGACCGTACCGACATGGGCAATCAGCGTCACCTTGCCCTTCGCCTCTTCCGCCACAATTTCCAGGACCTGCTCTCTTTCTGCGCGGCTCTGAACGAACGCTTCCCCGGTCGAGCCACCGACGTACAGCCCATCAATGCCCTGCGCAATGTTGAAACGCACCAGACGGCGCAGGCTCTCAATATCCAGTTTCTGCTGGTTATCAAAAGGAGTTAACAACGCTGGCATTACGCCTCGTAAATCTTTTGCCATAACGACCTCTGTCGATGATTAGTGTTATCTGACTACATACCTTTATACCTGTTATACCAGATCAAATAAGCAGCACCCCAGTACAGAACGCACAGAGTGCGATCTACTTCACTAAACGATCGTCAGGATCGCGATCGCTAACGCAATTTTTTCTTTTGATCGAAGGCGTGCCAGGTGGCGGATACGCTATTGAGGTGGGTTTGCAGCGCGCGGTCAGCTTCATCTGGATCGCGCCGACGAATAGCATCGACAATAGCGATATGCTCTTGATAGCTCACGCTATTATGCTCATGTAACTCCTGCCCGGAGACCGCAGGACGCGCAGCGATCAGCCAGTCCAGCAGCGCGACATGAATCGCCATGAAGATCGGATTGCCGGGGATTTCCGCCAGCACGCGGTGAAACTCGACGTCGGAACGAATGAAGAGCGCGTTATCGTCCAGCGACTGGCTATTGATCTCCAGGGCTTTCGCCAGCAGATCAATTTGCTCATCCGTCGCGTGTTCCGCCGCATAGCGCACAAGGCTTGATTCAAAGAACAGGCGCAGTTGCTCAAAGTGGGCGATACCGCCGGGATGCGAGAGGAAATCTTTCGCCATGCCGGAAAGTTCGCTGATGATGGTATCAGCAGAAGGCCGCGACACGCGGGCGCGTTCACCGTTATTGATTTGCACCAGACCTTTACGCTTGAGCGCGGCAAGCGCTTCACGCACCGACGGGCGGCCCACGTTGAAGAAGGTCATCAACTCCCGCTCAGACGGCAGCTGCTCCCCTTCGCCGAATTCACCGCGACGAATCATCTGCTCCAGCTCTTCTTCTACCATTTCCGACAGTTTTTTACGCGCCAGCGGACGGCTGCGCAAACTACGGCCGATGGTTGGCGGAGAATTTTCTGCTTGCGAATCAAATGCGTTCATAGCGTCCATTATGTAAATCGTCGAGGAAAACAGCAACTAAGGCCATCCTATCACAGGATCGAAAGTGGGGTGAAATCGTGGCAGGCGTGAAAAAAAACAGGCCCTCAGGGCCTGTCTGTCTTGGTTACTTCACTACGCGTAATGCGGGTCGACCACCACGCGGCGGCGGCGGATCGTCATCAGGATTGTTGTCATCATCATGATCGGGCTTATCACCATCAATCACGGACATGACCGTTTCGCTCTCCGCGCCCGGCGTTACATCGTCATCATTTAAGCTGGCGACGTCTTCATCGTAAGCGGCTTCAGGTTCAAACATTGTGCCTGCGCCGTTTTCACGCGCATAGATCGCCAGTACCGCAGCCAGCGGCACGGAGACCTGACGCGGGACGCCGCCAAAGCGCGCGTTGAAACGCACTTCGTCGTTGGCCAACTCCAGATTGCCAACCGCACGGGGAGCAATGTTCAGAACAATTTGCCCGTCGCGCGCATATTCCATAGGGACATGCACGCCAGGCAGCGTCACATCCACCACCAGGTGCGGCGTGAGCTGGTTATCCAGCAACCATTCATAGAATGCACGCAGCAAATATGGACGGCGTGGGGATAGCTGTGACAAATCCATACTGATTAACCCCGACCGAGGCGCATTTCACGTTCAGCTTCAGTTAAAGAAGCGAGGAACGAGTCACGTTCAAAGACGCGGGTCATATAGCCTTTCAGCTCTTTAGCGCCCGCACCGCTGAACTCAATACCCAGTTGCGGCAAACGCCACAGCAGCGGCGCCAGATAGCAATCAACCAGGCTGAACTCATCGCTCAGGAAATACGGTTTTTGACCAAACACAGGCGCGATCGCCTGCAACTCTTCACGCAGTTGTTTACGCGCAACGTCAGCTTCAGAAGCGGACCCGTTCACGATGACGTTCATCAGCGTGTACCAGTCTTTTTCGATACGGTGCATGTACAGGCGGCTTTCGCCACGCGCAACCGGGTAAACCGGCATCAGCGGCGGATGAGGGAAACGCTCATCCAGGTATTCCATAATGATGCGAGATTCCCACAGGGTCAGCTCACGATCCACCAGGGTCGGTACGCTCTGACTCGGGTTGAGGTCAATCAGATCCTGAGGTGGGTTATCCTTCTCCACATGCTCGATCTCGAAACTAACACCTTTCTCCGCCAGCACAATGCGGACCTGATGGCTATAGATGTCAGTAGGACCAGAAAACAGCGTCATTACCGAACGTTTGTTGGCAGCGACAGCCATGAAAACCTCCAGGTATATTCAGAATTTTTACTGCTACCAGCCACCGCGTGGCCAGCCAGAAGTTATGTCACCCGCCTGCGGAAAAGTCATCATTGTTCAAAAAGCAAACAAAAAATGAACAATACCCGTTATTTGGGCAGAAAATTGGATGATAGTTTACCAGATTTTGTGACCTTTGTGGTGAGTCGATTCTGGAAATGGGGAAAAAGAGGTGGCAATCAGAGGATTACTTTGGACACACGCGCATTTTTTCCATAAAAAAACCCGCCGAAGCGGGTTTTTTCGCCAATGGTAATCTGCCGGAGCAGAAACCCATTAACGTTTGGAGAACTGCGGACGACGACGTGCTTTACGCAGACCGACTTTCTTACGTTCAACCTGACGAGCGTCACGAGTAACGAAGCCAGCTTTACGCAGTTCAGAACGCAGAGACTCGTCGTACTCCATCAGAGCGCGGGTGATACCGTGACGGATCGCACCAGCCTGACCAGAGATACCACCACCTTTAACAGTGATGTACAGATCCAGTTTCTCAACCATGTCGACCAGTTCCAGCGGCTGACGAACTACCATGCGGGCAGTTTCACGACCGAAGTACTGTTCCAGAGAACGTTGGTTGATAACGATTTTGCCGTTGCCCGGTTTGATGAACACGCGAGCTGCGGAACTTTTGCGGCGACCAGTGCCGTAGTATTGATTTTCAGCCATTGCCTATAATCCCGATTAGATGTCAAGAACTTGCGGTTGCTGTGCCGCGTGGTTGTGCTCGTTGCCAGCGTAAACTTTCAGTTTACGGAACATAGCACGACCCAGCGGGCCTTTTGGCAGCATGCCTTTAACCGCGATTTCAATCACACGCTCAGGACGGCGAGCAATCATCTCTTCAAAGGTCGCTTGTTTGATACCACCGATGTGACCGGTGTGGTGATAGTACACTTTGTCAGTACGCTTGTTGCCGGTTACAGCAACTTTGTCAGCGTTCAGAACGATGATGTAATCACCGGTATCGACGTGCGGAGTGTATTCCGCTTTGTGCTTACCGCGCAGGCGAAGAGCCAGTTCAGTAGCCAGACGGCCCAGAGTTTTACCGGTCGCGTCAACAACGTACCAGTCGCGTTTTACGGTTTCTGGTTTAGCTGTAAAAGTTTTCATTAAAAGCTTACCCAATAGATAGTTACACGTTGGTGAACACCCAAACGTTTTCAATTGTTGAGGTTCACACGACAAAGTCCGGCAAACCTACCCCTTCGAATAGCCAATGCCAGCACACAAAAAGTTTTGGGAAAAAAACTTTCTTGTAACGTGGGGTCGCAGGATTATAGAGAAGTCAGGGGCAAAGATCGACCCCTTTTTGTGATTTGCAATGGGTTTTGTGCAGGGCATTTCTGCCGGTCTGATAAGCGAAGCGCCACCAGGCAACCTGCGCCGGATGGCGGCGAAACGCCTTATCCGGCCTACGGCATATGCGAGCGTTTCAGATACTCCTCGCTCTGCATCTCCTGCAAACGCGACAAACAGCGCTGGAACTCAAACTTCAGGCGTTCGCCCTGATAGATCTCATATAAAGGCGCGTCGGCGCTCACCACCAGCTTCACATGGCGCTCGTAGAATTCATCCACCAGCGCGATAAAACGGCGCGCTTCGCTTTCCATCAGCGGCGTCATGACCGGTACATCAAACAGCAGAACCGTGTGGAACAGGCGCGACAGCGCAATATAGTCATGCTGGCTGCGAGCGTCCACGCATAAGGTGATGAAGGAGACCGCCAGCGTCTGGTTTTCCACCCCCATCGTCGGTAGCGGACGATGATTCACCTCCAGCGTTGGCGCATTCTCACGTTTCGCACCGGCCAGCGCCAGCCAGAGTTTATCCATCTGTTGCTGCGTTTCGTTATTACGCGGCGAAAGCCACAGATGCGCCTGCGTCAGCGTGCGCAGACGATAATCCACCCCGGCATCCACATTCATGATGTCGCAATGCGCTTTGATAGCGTCGATAGCCGGAAGGAAGCGGGTACGTTGCAGGCCATTGCGGTACAGCTCATCCGGCGGGATGTTCGAGGTCGCCACCAGGGTAATGCCGCGGACAAACAGCGCTTTCATTAAGCCGCCAAGCAGCATCGCGTCGGTGATGTCGGAAACAAAAAACTCATCAAAGCAGAGCACATCCGTTTCGGCTTTGAAACGATCGGCAATAATCTCCAGCGGGTCGGTCTGCCCCTGTAGCGCCGTTAGCTCCTCATGCACACGCAGCATAAAGCGGTGGAAATGCAGACGCTGTTTCCGCTCGCCCGGCAGACTATGATAGAAGAGATCCATCAGCCAGGTTTTCCCTCGCCCGACCCCGCCCCACATATACAGGCCACGCACCGGCGCATTCGCTGACGGTTCACGTTTGCCAAGCAGTTTACCGAAACGGGCCATCAGTCCGCCGGTTTGCGGCGCCGGAGGCGTTTTAGCGATCAGCGCCTGGTAAATCGACTCCAGTCGGTTGACCGCATCTTTTTGCACGTCGTCGGGTTGATGGCTGCCATCGTTGAGGGCCTGAAGGTAACGCGATGTGGGGGAAATGCTTTGCATGATGTTATTGTTATTCCTTGAAAATCGATGTGCCGACGTTCACGGCTGACGAAAAAAAGGCCGTTCTACATTACGTGATATAAACACGGGATTCCACTTCTACGGGATTAGCGGTTATAGTGGCATAATCAGGCGCAGGCATGGAGCCTAAAGCCAACACCCTACGGAAACAAAAGACAACGGGAGATGTTCATGACCTGGGAATATGCGCTAATTGGGTTAGTCGTCGGTATCATCATTGGTGCCGTAGCCATGCGTTTTGGTAATCGTAAATTACGCCAACAGCAGGCATTGCAGTACGAACTGGAAAAGAATAAAGCTGAGCTGGAAGAGTATCGTGAAGAGCTGGTCAGCCACTTTGCCCGCAGCGCCGAGCTGCTGGATACCATGGCGCATGATTATCGTCAGCTGTATCAGCACATGGCGAAAAGCTCCAGCAGCCTGCTGCCGGAACTGTCTGCGGAATCGAACCCGTTCCGTAACCGTCTGGCGGAGTCTGAAGCCAGTAACGATCAGGCGCCGGTTCAGATGCCGCGTGACTATTCCGAAGGCGCTTCCGGCCTGCTGCGTAGTGGCGCAAAACGCGACTAATCGCACATCGTTAAGAAATTTTTCGGGCGCAGCGATTGCGCCCGTCTCTTCTCTCCTGTCCCAGCTATTATTTAGTCATTAACCTCATTGTTACCAGGCCGAAAATTCAATAACATCAAACTGTTTTGAATCGTCTTTCCGTTCACTCAAGGTACGAGAGCAGGCTCCATGAAAAAACAAACCCCGTTGTTAAGTGCATTAGCGTTAAGTGTCGGATTAACGCTCTCGGCACCGTTTCAGGCCGTCGCATCGATACCCGCGCAGATTCCCGGTCAGGCGGCGCTCCCTAGTCTCGCGCCAATGCTGGAAAAAGTGCTGCCGGCCGTGATTAGCGTGAAGGTTGAGGGAACCGCGACCCAAAGTCAGAAGGTTCCAGAAGAGTTTAAAAAGTTTTTTGGCGACGAGTTGCCTGATCAACCCTCTCAGCCGTTCGAAGGGCTGGGATCGGGCGTCATCATTGACGCCGCCAAAGGCTACGTTCTGACCAATAACCATGTCATTAATCAGGCACAGAAGATCAGCGTTCAGTTAAATGACGGACGCGAGTTTGACGCTAAACTGATCGGCAGCGACGACCAGAGCGACATCGCGCTGCTGCAAATCCAGAACGCCAGCAACCTGACGCAAATCGCCATCGCCGACTCCGACAAACTGCGCGTCGGCGACTTTGCCGTCGCGGTAGGCAACCCGTTTGGTCTGGGGCAAACCGCCACCTCCGGCATTGTCTCCGCGCTTGGCCGGAGCGGGCTGAATCTGGAAGGACTGGAAAACTTTATTCAAACCGACGCCTCGATTAACCGTGGCAACTCCGGCGGCGCGCTGCTGAATCTCAACGGCGAGCTGATCGGCATCAACACCGCTATTCTGGCACCTGGCGGCGGTAGCATCGGCATTGGGTTTGCGATTCCGAGTAATATGGCGCGCACGCTGGCGCAACAGCTGATTCAGTTTGGTGAAATTAAACGCGGCCTGCTGGGAATTAAAGGCATGGAATTGACCGCCGATATCGCCAAAGCCTTCAAGCTGGATGTACAGCGCGGGGCGTTCATCAGCGAAGTGCTCCCGGGTTCAGGTTCCGCGAAAGCGGGTGTGAAATCCGGCGACGTGATCACCAGTCTCAACGGCAAGCCGCTGAGCAGCTTTGCCGAACTGCGCTCACGCATCGCAACGACGGAACCCGGCACGAAAGTGAAGCTCGGTCTGTTACGCGACGGCAAACCGCTGGAAATCGAAGTCACCCTCGACACCAGCACGTCATCCTCCGCCAGCGCGGAGATGATCGCCCCGGCATTGCAGGGCGCAACGCTGAGCGATGGTCAGTTAAAAGACGGCAATAAAGGCATCAAAATTGATAACGTTGAAAAAAGCAGTCCCGCCGCCCAGGCCGGTTTGCACAAAGATGACGTGATCATTAGCGTTAACCGCGATCGCGTGCACTCGATTGCGGAAATGCGCAAAGTGCTGGAAGCGAAACCGTCGATTATTGCGCTACAGGTCGTACGCGGTAACGAGAACATTTACCTGCTCCTGCGTTAAGTCATCGTTAACCGGACATCAGCCCCACGTGCGATGTCCGGTTAACTCGTGGTATGCTGCTGCCGTTCCCTTTTTTAATGACGCCTCCATCATGTTTGTGAAGATCTTACGTTCGGTCGCAATTGGTCTTATTGTGGGTGCCATTCTGTTGGCGGCCATGCCCTCGCTGCGCAAAATAAATACCCTGACCACACCGCAATTCGACAGCGCGGATGAGACGCCAGCCAGCTATAATTCGGCGGTTCGCCGCGCCGCGCCTGCCGTCGTCAACGTTTATAACCGCAGTATGAACAGCACCACGCATAATCAGCTTGAGATCCGCACGCTGGGATCGGGCGTGATCATGGATCAGCGCGGTTACATCATCACCAATAAGCATGTGATCAACGATGCGGATCAGATCATCGTCGCCCTACAGGATGGACGCGTGTTTGAAGCGCTGCTGGTTGGTTCGGATACGCTGACGGACCTGGCGGTGTTAAAGATTAATGCCACGGGCGGTCTGCCGACAATCCCGATCAACACGAAACGCTCACCGCATATTGGTGATGTGGTTCTGGCCATTGGCAACCCGTATAACCTGGGGCAGACCATTACTCAGGGGATCATCAGCGCCACCGGGCGTATCGGTCTGAACCCGACCGGACGACAAAACTTCCTGCAAACGGACGCCTCCATCAACCACGGTAACTCCGGCGGAGCGCTGGTTAACTCGCTGGGCGAACTGATGGGCATTAACACCCTGTCATTTGATAAGAGTAACGACGGCGAGACGCCGGAAGGGATCGGTTTTGCAATCCCGTTCCAGTTAGCGACCAAGATTATGGATAAGCTGATCCGCGATGGTCGCGTGATTCGCGGTTATATCGGCATCGGTGGGCGGGAAATCGCGCCGCTGCATGCGCAGGGCGCCGGGATGGATCAAATCCAGGGGATTGTGGTCAATGAAGTGTCGCCGGATGGCCCGGCTGCGCAGGCGGGTATTCAGGTCAATGATGTGATCATTTCAGTCAACAACAAACCTGCCGTTTCCGCTCTGGAGACCATGGATCAGGTTGCTGAAATACGTCCAGGTTCGGTGATCCCGGTGATTGTGATGCGTGACGATAAAAAGCTGACGCTCCAGGTCACCATTCAGGAATACCCGGCGACAAATTAACGTAATAAAAAAACCGGAGTCATCTCCGGTTTTTTACTGTGTCTCGGTTAACTTGTAGGCCGGATAAGGTGTTTACACCGCCATCCGGCATTATCGCCAGGCCTGACGGCGACGCAAACGCGTCTTATCCGGCCTGCACAAAAGCGCTTACTTGTTAACGAACTCTTCGCCCAGGGCGATATCTTTTTTCAGCGTATCCAGCATACCTTCCAGCGCATTCTGTTCAAACGCGCTCAGTTTGCCGATAGACTTGCGCTCTTCCACGCCGTTTTTACCCAGCAGCAGCGGCTGAGAGAAGAAGCGCGCATACTGGCCGTCACCTTCAACGTAGGCACATTCCACCACGTCCTTCTCGCCTTGCAGCGCGCGCACCAGAGAAAGACCAAAGCGCGCAGCAGCCTGACCCATAGACAGGGTTGCCGATCCGCCGCCAGCCTTCGCTTCAACCACTTCCGTACCCGCATTCTGGATACGTTTGGTCAGGTCAGCCACTTCCTGCTCGGTGAAGCTGACGCCCGGGATCTGCGACAGCAGCGGCAGAATGGTCACGCCAGAGTGACCGCCGATAACCGGAACTTCAACGTCGGTCGGCAGTTTGCCTTTCAGTTCCGCGACAAAGGTGTTGGAGCGGATGATGTCCAGCGTGGTCACGCCAAACAGTTTGTTCTTGTCGTAAACGCCTGCTTTTTTCAGCACTTCAGCAGCGATAGCGACGGTAGTGTTCACCGGGTTGGTGATGATGCCCACACAGGCTTTCGGACAGGTCGTTGCGATCTGTTGTACCAGGTTCTTCACGATACCTGCGTTGACGTTAAACAGGTCGGAACGATCCATACCCGGTTTACGCGCCACGCCAGCCGAGATCAGTACGACGTCTGCGCCTTCAAGCGCCGGGGTCGCGTCTTCGCCGGAGAAACCTTTGATTTTTACTGCTGTAGGGATATGGCTCAAGTCAACGGCCACACCTGGGGTCACTGGAGCGATGTCGTACAGGGAGAGTTCTGAACCTGAAGGCAGTTGGGTTTTTAACAGTAGTGCAAGCGCCTGGCCGATACCGCCGGCAGCGCCGAGGACTGCGACTTTCATCCTAAACTCCTTATTATATTGATAAGCTAAGTGTTTGTTGCTCCGCGGCGGCGACCATAATTCACAAATCCAATGAATACAACCACCACGCGTCAAGAATGCGTAGTCACGCAAATTTGGCTTTTATGCATTTAACTTACGTAATAGAAAAGCTAATTTACGTAATTCAAAAGCGCCTGAACCACAGAACAACTTTCCAACAGGTGCTGACAATATACTCTACTGCCTCTCCAAAACAACATCAATTTGATAACATTTAATTTACTTTTAAGCTTATTTGCGCGCCGTGACGCAGGCATGTTTCTTGATAACGGAATTTGATAGAATTCCGCTCTTTCATAACATTATTTCAGCCTCCGGTGAGGCAGACTGTTTGCATAAAAATTCATCTGTATGCATAATAATGTTGTTTCCATCCTCATATTACGGGTGACTTATGCGAAGCTCGGCTAAACAAGAAGAATTAGTCAAGGCGTTCAAAGCGCTACTCAAAGAAGAAAAATTCAGTTCACAGGGCGAAATCGTCCTCGCGTTACAGGATCAGGGCTTTGATAACATCAACCAGTCCAAGGTCTCGCGCATGCTGACCAAGTTCGGCGCGGTGCGTACTCGCAACGCAAAAATGGAGATGGTCTACTGTCTCCCGGCTGAGCTAGGCGTGCCAACCACCTCCAGCCCTTTAAAGAATCTGGTGTTAGATATCGACTACAACGATGCTGTTGTGGTGATCCATACCAGTCCTGGCGCCGCACAGCTGATTGCGCGTCTGCTGGACTCGCTGGGGAAAGCGGAAGGCATCCTCGGGACCATTGCCGGTGACGACACCATTTTCACCACTCCCGCGAATGGCTTTACGGTGAAAGATCTGTACGAAGCCATTCTGGAACTGTTCGAACAAGAGCTGTAATCCCTTCTCCCCGTCGTTAAGCGCGACGGGGAAAAAAACTGCCGTCACCTCTTCCGCCGTCATTTTTCACTGTCTGTCACTTAACAAATAGTGCGTTTAACCGTCAAAAATCATTTACATGGTGAATGTGCAATGGAAAAAACGCACAAATTGCAAAATTTCATATCCTTATGATTTTATTACATTTAATCTTAATCACACGCTTTTTAACACGTTTTTAATTCCATACGGTTATAAAAAAACAAATCGTTAACACACAATAACCCATGAAACCATTAGCGTGGTATTAATTAATCGCGTGATTAGTGTATACTTGATTTTGTGATGAGGGTCACGAAACACAGACCCTAATAAAAGAATTCGACGAGGTAAAAATCATGAAAATCAAAACTACTGTTGCAGCATTAAGCGTTCTGTCTGTTCTCTCTTTTGGCGCATTCGCAGCCGAATCCATCAACGCAGAACAAGCGCAAGGCCGTCAGGCTATCGGCTCTGTTTCCGTAAGCGCTATCGGTTCTTCCCCGATGGATATGCATGAAATGCTGAACAAAAAAGCAGAAGCGAACGGCGCATCCGCCTATCAGATTACTGAAGCACGTAGCGGCGACAACTGGCACGCTACGGCAGAACTTTACAAATAAACCCTCGTCGTCTAGTCCGACGACTTGCCCCCGACTGCCGGGGGCTTTTTTATGTTTGTCGTCACGAATGGCGAACATTAAACCGCAGCTGTCCTTCCAGTTCCTCTTCTGCTTCATCAAACAGCAAAATCAGCGCGCCGTAGCGCCTGCGCAGTTTTTCCGGCAGATGAACAAACTCAATCTCCAGCGGCAATGGCAGCACCTCGCTCATGAGAGTATCCCATAGAGAATCAAGATCGCCGACTTTCTCTCTGGCAAGGCCAAACATCCGCGTAAACTCGCGGTAAAAATCGTTCTGGTCTTCTATTTCATCAAAATCAAAGGTATAGATGTTCATAGCCAGCCACCATCCCCGACGCAGTCACATTACAGGCCGCCGATGTGCAGGGTCTTCACTTCCAGAAACTCTTCAAGCCCCAGCACCGATCCTTCACGCCCCAGACCCGACTCTTTCACCCCGCCAAATGGCCCCAACTCGGTTGATACGGCGCATTCATTAATCCCAATCATGCCGCTTTCAATCGCCTGGGAAACACGGAATACGCGTTGTAAATTTTGCGTGTAGAAGTAAGCCGCCAGGCCAAACGGCGTATTGTTGGCGCGCTGAATGACCTCGTCTTCACTGGTAAAACGAAAGCAGGCCGCGACCGGCCCGAAGGTCTCTTCACTGGCCAGTTTCATCCCATCGCTACAGTCGCCCAGTACGGTGGGCTGCCAGAAATTCCCGCCTAACGAATGCACTTTAGCGCCTGCCAGCACCTTCGCCCCTTTTGCGATAGCGTCCTCAACATGCTCACGCACTTTATCGACGGCCGCCGGTTCAATCAGCGGGCCGACGATCACGCCCTCCTCCAGACCATTTCCGACCTTCAGTTTTTGTACGGCATCCGCCAGCTTGCGGGTAAATTCGTCATAGACCGACTCATGGATATAGAAACGGTTAACGCTGACGCACACCTGCCCCGCGTTGCGGAATTTATTGGCGATCGCCCCCTGTACCGCAGCGTCAATATCCGCATCGTCAAACACGATATACGGCGCATTGCCCCCCAGTTCCATCGAGACTTTCTTCATCGTGTCAGCCGCATTACGCACCAGCGTTTTCCCAACGGCGGTCGATCCGGTAAAGGAGATTTTGCGCACCTCGTGGCTGGCCATAATGGCGTCGCTGATCTCTGGGGTATTGCCCGCGACGGCGTTCAACACGCCGTCAGGTACGCCAGCTTTCTTCGCCAGCGTCAGTAGGGCGAATGCGCTAAGCGGCGTGTTATTCGCCGGTTTAATGACCCCCGTACAGCCTGCCGCCAGCGCCGGGCCTAATTTACGGGTCAACATTGCCATCGGGAAGTTCCACGGCGTAATCGCCGCCACGACGCCAATCGGTTCACGGGTGGCAAAGATCCGCGATCCGGGTTTGATCGGCGGGATTATTTCGCCATTTGCCCGCTTCGCCTGTTCAGCAAACCACTGGATGAAACTGGCGGCGTACTCCACTTCGCCTTCCGCCTCTTTCAACGGCTTCCCCTGCTCAGTGGTCATCAGACGGCCCAGCCAGGATTTATGCTCAATGATCAGTTCATACCAGCGATACAGAATGGCCGAGCGCTCTTTTGCCGTTTTGGCCCGCCAGGCAGGGAAGGCTTTTGCCGCCGCCGCAATCGCCTCTTCGGTCTCTTTTTTACCGGCTTTGGCAACCGCGGCTATCGTTTCACCGGTTGCCGGATTAAGAACATCAAAGGTGTTATCCAGCGTTTTCCAAAGTCCATCAACCAGATATCCCGTCTGAAAAAGTTCGTTGTCCTGGAGCGTTTGCATGGTTCTTTCTCCTCCTGATGTCATGTTTTCCGCACGTCAGATAAGTATAGCCACAAAAAAACCGACGCTTTTGGCGTCGGCTCCTGAGTGTTAGTTATCCGTCAAGGCGTGCTGATATTTGTGCAACATGCCGGATAGCCGTTTTACCGGCTCCGTCACCCGCGGCGGCGCTTCCCAGACTCGCAATTTTTCCTGATAGACATCAAGCTCATCCAGCAGTTGTCCAAAGTAGCGCCGACGCTTATCGTCATTTCCGGCTGAAATCACATGATCGGCCGTACGCCGGAGCTGGCGGTGAAAAGCAGATAAATCATGATTGACCGGGATGGGCGCATCACGCAGACGTTGGTGCGCAATGATCATCGTCAGCGCCAGACGAAACTTCGGCAGGTCGCCCGGGAATTTGTTCATTAACAAGAACAACTGCTGATACAGCGCCGGAAGGTGGTTCTCTTTACGGCGCACAACGTTGGTGGTCATCGCAGACACCGCTGCGGAAACGAACTGGTTAAGCAGCACACGTCCGGTTCTGTCGCGTGAATTATCACGAACTAACAGAATGACGATAAACGCCATCATGCACCCCACAATCTGCCCGAGCGCGCTGTCAAGGAACTGGCTGAAGTGGAAGGTCATCGGGTTGTCCAGCACGATGATGTTAATGGTACTGGCCAGCGCCCCCATCGAACCCAACCGCCGTTTCTGGACTTCGATCCCGAGGAAGAATCCCAGCACCGCCAGGCTCAGACACAGCAGCAACATGCTTTGCTGCGTATTCGGGATGATCACTAAAAAATAGAGCAGACCCAACGGCAGCGCCGCCAGCGTCCCGTAAATAAAGTCGATTGCGACCATGCGCGGGTTGGGTAAGCGCATCGCCAGCGACGTGACGACCGCAATCATCACCATCGCGCCGCTTCCCGACGTCCAGCCCGTCCACAGCCAGAATAAGGTGCCCAGCACACAGGACAGCGTGGTACGCCAGAAGTTAACCATCGCGTGATGGCGCTCGGCAGATTCCACCTTCACGACGGGCTCGCCCTGCAACACTTCCTCTTCCGTCACGCTGATTTTGGCGTTGCCAATCACGCCGCGCTTTAGCAGCAGATAGCGCGTCGCCGCACCGGCCCAGGTGTAAAGGGTTACGGGCGTTTCACGTTCGCCTGTCCAGGCGATGATGCGGCGCATCCGCTTAAGCTGTTTATGTACGTCCTGCGCGGTTTCGACGGGCGTTTCGAACAGCTCGCGGAAGGTATCGGTGATCAACTCCGGGTGAGTGTTCTGAATCAGGTATGTTTCACAGGACTGGGTGATCAGCGTCAACGAGAGCGTATTCAGCGCTTTCAGGCGGCGGTTGGCGCGCCCCCAGCGCGATGACTCCATATTGAGATTGCTGCGCATGCCTTCCAGCGCCGCCGTCCGCCGCACCAGATCGCCCCAGGCTTTGTCCACTTCCTCACTGTCGCCGTGCTTAATACACAGCTGCATCAGCTGGTATTGCGCCACCAGCAGGCCGTCGACTTCACGATCCACTTCCTGTTTCACTGAACGCGGCGAAAAGAGCAGATCCGCCATAATGGCGCAGACGATACCAATCACGATCTCGCTGCAACGTTCAACCGCGAACTGCGGCGTCAGTAGTGGCTCCGCCTGAATGGTAATGACGATGATCAGCGCCGTATACCCGGACAGCCCCCATGCATAGGAGTTTTCAACCCGTACCAGCGAGGAGATCCAGGTACAAAATCCCGCCCAGATACAGCACACCAGAATCATTAATAACGGCGCGCGAATCATGGTGATGATAATGGTCAGCGCGGCGATACAGCCAATAAATGTCCCGATGATACGCAGCATCCCGCGATAGCGAATCGCGCCGGAATAGGGTTCCCCACCGGCAGCGAATGCCGGACCTGCGGCGACAATCGCGGCGGTCAGCACCGCCCAGCGCGGCGTCTCAAGCTGAAAGTGAAAGCCAACGAACAGCGCCAGGACGATGGCGCATGCCAGTTTTACCGCAAAGCGGATATGCTGGTTGGCAATGGAGAAAATACCCATGGTGATTAACCAAACTCGCGCAGACGGTGCGCCATTTTACGGAAGAAGGAGTCCTGTGTTTCATCTCGATCCTGCTTGCCGGTAATCACAACGGTTGCGGTTGTCCCGGCAGGCCACAGGTTGTCCTGCTGATCGTCCAGACGGATACGTACCGGAACACGCTGCGCCAGACGTACCCACTCCAGATTAGAGTCGATGGTCGCCATCCCTTTGGCGTCACGCGTGCTGCTGGCGTTAGTGACCCCAGCCGCCACGCTGTCAACGGTGCCTTTCAACACTTTGTTACTGCCAAGCGGCGTTATCTCTGCGCGATAGCCTGGACGGACGCCTTCCAGTTTGGTCTCTTCCATATAGGCCAGCACGTAGAAAGAGTGCTGTTTCACCAACGCAACCGCCGTTGAGCCACGGGTAATAAACTCGCCGGTGTAGACGTTCAGGTTGGTGACCCAACCGTCAGCAGGGGCGCGAATCACGGTACGTTCGAGGTCTAATTTTGCCAGATCGCGCGTCGCCTGCGCTTTGGCAAGCTGATGTAATACGGTTTGCAGAACGTTATTGGCCTGATCGATCTCTTCACGCGACATCGCCTGGACGCCAAGGCGGTTACGGCGGCCAGCCTCCTGACGTTTTTCCTGTGCCAGCACCTGGTAGTAGGCAACATCAGCTTCCGCTTCTTCGAGGGCTTTTTTATAGCGCGGCTGATCGATGGTGAACAGTATCTGGTCTTTCTTCACCAGCTGGTTATCATGCACACTCACGTTGGTGATAAGGCCCGCGACGTCTGGCGCAATGGCAACCACGTCGGCGCTGAAGCGCGCGTCACGCGTCCACGGCGACTCGGTGTAATAGACCCAGGCACGGAAAATTGCGATGAAGGCCAGAATGACCAGTACGAGCGTGATGGCCGTACGAGAGAGTTTTCTTGTTAGTGTTTTCACTTCTACCTCAAACGAACAAGCGCGATATTAAATAGAACAGGCAGCAATACAGCGCGGTATTAAACAGAGCCGGATGCCAGACGAAGTCATAAATGCCGGTTGGAACCAGCATCCGGCGCACCAGCCAGAAAATCGCCAGTGACAAAAGCAATTCGAAAAATATCGGTGGGAAGGAGAGACCAAACACCACGATAACGGGAAACAGACTCATGTTGACCTTGATTTATAAAGAGAGTGCAGGCGATACAGTTTTCAGCCAATGCCACCGCAGGGAAGGGCGTGGAAAGCCAGGCGAGAGCGGCATAGCGGTTATTTGAATAATAATATATTAACGTAACTGTTATGCTGTTATCTATAATATGTGATCTAAATCACTTTTAAGCCAGAGTGAATAATGGAAAGATTAAAACGCATGTCGGTGTTCGCCAAAGTCGTTGAATTTGGCTCCTTTACCGCTGCTGCCAGACAGCTACAAATGAGCGTTTCCTCTATCAGCCAGACCGTGGCAAAACTGGAAGATGAGCTACAGGTTAAGCTGCTAAACCGCAGTACGCGCAGCATTGGGCTGACCGAAGCCGGTAAAATTTATTATCAGGGTTGCCGTCGGATGCTGCACGAAGTGCAGGATGTCCATGAGCAGCTTTATGCCTTCAACAACACGCCTATCGGCACCTTGCGAATTGGTTGTTCTTCAACCATGGCACAAAATGTCCTCGCCGGGTTAACGGCCAAAATGCTGAAAGAGTACCCTGGCCTGACGGTTAACCTGGTGACCGGCATCCCGGCGCCGGACCTGATCGCCGATGGTCTGGACGTGGTGATCCGCGTCGGTGCGTTGCAGGACTCCAGCCTGTTTTCACGCCGTCTGGGGGCAATGCCGATGGTGGTGTGCGCCGCCAAAAGCTATCTCGCGCAATTTGGCGTGCCGGAAAAACCCGCCGACCTCAGCAATCACTCATGGCTGGAATACAGCGTGCGCCCGGATAACGAGTTTGAGTTGATTGCGCCGGAAGGGATCTCCACCCGGCTGATCCCACAAGGGCGCTTCGTCACCAACGATCCGATGACGCTCAGCCGCTGGCTGACCGCAGGCGCCGGGATCGCCTACGTTCCGTTGATGTGGGTGATCAATGAGATCAACAGCGGAGAGCTGGAGATCCTGCTGCCCCGCTACCAGTCCGATCCACGCCCGGTTTACGCGCTGTATACCGAAAAAGATAAGTTGCCGCTGAAGGTGCAGGTGGTGATTAACTATCTGACAGACTATTTTGTCGATGTCGCGCAGTTATTTCAGGGAATGTACGGTCGAGGGAAAGAGAAGTGATCAACGGCCCGACTACAGAACAGGCAGGCCGGATAAGGCGTTCACGCCGCGCCCGGCAAAATGCCCGATAACGCAATGGCGTATCGGGCCGACAAAACGACTTTACGCGGTGCCGCCCACGGTCAGGTTATCCACTTTTAACGTCGGCTGGCCCACGCCTACCGGCAGACTCTGCCCTTCTTTACCGCAGACGCCAACGCCGTTATCCAGTTTCAGATCGTTCCCGACCATAGAGATCTGCTGCATCGCTTCGATACCAGAACCAATCAGCGTCGCCCCTTTCACGGGTTTCGTCACCTTACCGTTTTCGATCAGGTACGCTTCTGAAGTCGAGAACACAAACTTCCCGGAGGTGATATCCACCTGCCCGCCGCCAAAGTTAGGCGCATAGATACCGTATTCCACAGACTCGATAATCTCCTGCGGCGTGGATTTCCCGGCCAGCATATAGGTGTTAGTCATACGCGGCATCGGCAGATGCGCATATGATTCACGACGTCCGTTACCGGTCGGCGCAACGCCCATCAGACGCGCGTTGAGTTTATCCTGCATGTACCCTTTCAGGATGCCGTTTTCAATCAACACGTTGTACTGGCCCGGCGTACCTTCATCATCAATAGCGACCGAACCACGGCGATCGGCGATCGTGCCGTCATCAACCACGGTACACAGCTCAGATGCGACCAGTTCACCGATATGGCCGCTGAACACCGACGTACCGCGACGGTTGAAATCCCCTTCCAGTCCGTGGCCTACCGCTTCGTGCAGCAGCACGCCAGGCCAGCCCGCGCCCAGCACAACGGGTAATGTTCCCGCCGGAGCGGCAACCGCCGACAGATTCACCAGCGCCATGCGCACCGCCTCTTTCGCCCAGGCATCGGCGCGTACTTCACCGTCCAAATCGCTTAAGAAAAAGTCATAACCAAAACGACCGCCGCCGCCGCTGGAGCCACGCTCGCGTTTACCGTCTTCCTCTACCTGCACGCTGACAGACAGACGCACCAGCGGGCGCACATCCGCCGCCAGCGTACCGTCGGTCGCTGCCACCAGAATCAGCTCATACACGCCGGTCAGGCTGGCCGTCACTTCCTGTACGCGCTTGTCGGCTTCACGCGCCGCCTTGTCCACGCGACGCAGAATGTCGAGTTTCTCTTCGCGGCTCATGCTCTGTAGCGGGTCAATAGCGGTATAAAGCATCGGGTGCTCTACCGCGCCCAGTGTTTTTACTTTGCCGTCGCCGCTGTCGCGTACGATGGTACGCGCGGCCTGCGCGCTCTGCTCCAGCGCTTGCAGGCTGATCTGATCGGCATAGGCAAACCCTGTTTTTTCACCGTTGATAGCGCGCACGCCAACGCCCTGATCGATATTGTAAGAACCATCTTTGATGATGCGATCTTCTAAAACCCAGGATTCGTGATAGCTCGACTGAAAATAGAGATCGCCGTAATCGAGACGGCGTTCGGCCAGTTGGCCCAGAATGGCAAACAAATCCTGATGGTTCAGGCCGTTCGCCGCTAGCAATTGTTCACTTACCAGGTTCAGACTCATCGTTTTGCTACTCGTTAGTTACTGTTGTAGGCCTGATAAGACGCGCCTGCGTCGCCATCAGGCGCTTCAATGCCGGACTGCGGTAGAAGTTATGTAGGCCGGATAAGCGCAGCGCCATCCGGCTTTTGCAGTTCGTCATTCATTTCTATTTACTGAGATTGGGGCAATTACTCGCCCCCGTCAAATCATTGCTGGCTTTCTTTACGCGGCTGGCGCAGGACTTCGTTAATCTGCGGTTTGTCTACCGGGCCCGTGATGCGATAGCGCAGAATGGAGACTTTGCTCCACAACGGCCCCAACACTTTACTCGCGGCAAATACCGCCGCCCCGACAATCGGGTTCACCGCAAACGCGGCGGCAACCCCTACCGTGGCGGAGATTTCCGGTGCGACGACGGCTTCAATATCGAGTTCCCGACGCACCAGATTGACAGAACCTTTCATGGCGATGTCGGCCTCCAGCCCATCCACCAGCGTATCGTCAGTGTGCATCACACCGTCTTTGATCCACGCCGTACTGCGAATAGAGTCAAAGTAGAAACCGTCGCTGAACGTATCGCTAAAATCAAAACGCAGCTTACGCAGCAGTGCGTCAAAGCTCAGCAAACGCAGAAGCTGCCCCGCATGACCGGTGCTCAGCTCGGTAATTTCACCTTTCCCCAGGCGGGTACGTAAAATGCCATTAAGGGAAGCCTCATCCGGCTGCCAGGGCAGGTTACGCCAGTGTAAGTCATAGTCCACGTTAAACGAGGCGTTGCGGATGGGGGTCGAAACGCCAAAGAATCCCGCTGCGGCATCAATTTTATGGCCGCGCAGTTTCCCCTTCAGCGACGTGCGCTCGCTACCCGGCGTGTTCACCCAGACACCCTCAGCCGTCAGCCGGGAGAAGCCCGTATCCAGCAGCCCGTTACTCAGGGTCAGCGTATTTCCCTGAATCGCGACGTCGCCGTCAATACGCCCATATTTTTGCCCCCACAGCCAGCATTCGACGCAGCGTAACTGCACATCAGGCCAGCCGCGGAAACTGACTCGCTCAAGGGAGGAGAACGGCGAGGTCGCCTGCGCGCCGTCTGTACGCTTCGCCGCGCTCGGGTTGTAATACAGGTATTTGATGTTCGCCTGCCACGGGGCATTATTGCGTATCGCCAGCGTGGCGTTAACCTCGCGCCCCTGCGCTTCGATCTTCTGACCATTCAGCGACGGCTCAGAGACAATGCTCAGGTTATTCCACTGTTGCCCGCCCAGCGACAGCGAAGGCGTTCGTAGCGTCACGCGCTGCGGCAAACTGGTCTTTGCGCCAACGTTATCCGCCGCGCCTTTCTGGAACAGCGCCAGCCACTCTGCGCCATCCATTGCCGGAAGATTAAGCTCAACGCCTTGTCGGTCAGGCAATGTCGGCGTGGTGCGGCTATCCGTTGTCCAGATCGCCCGATCCAGCGTCAGTTTCTGATTCAGCAGCCAGCGGCTGTTAAAGTGATTATTTTTCCCGGCGCTGCCGGTCAGCGCGAAGCCACGCAAGTTACCGTCAGCCTTAATGCTCACCGGCAAGGATTCCCCGGCCTGCTTGTCGAGCGGTGACGGTAAGTGACTGCTCACATTCTTCAGGTCGCCTTTCAGTTCTACGTTGTATGTCGCACCAGAGTGATAAGGAAGCGCAATGCCCACTTTACCGTTCCACGCCATACCGCCGCTTATAGCATCGTTCACCTGCGCAGGTAGCACGCCCATACGGCCCGGCTGCCAGTTGCCGTTAAGGTTGACGTCGACCTGATAGGCCTTTTCCCCTTCATTGGTGGAGAAATCCACGTTCAACGGCTGATTAAACCAGTTTGCCGTTAACGGTTCGCTCTTAAGATTGCCGTTGTTGAAGCTGAACTTACCGCTCAGGTTCTTCAGCGTGCTGTCGAGCGGCTTAATGAACAAACTATTATTACGCAGCAAGACATCCCCTTTGGCGGTGACCAGCTCGCCATCCAGCGGAATATCAAGATGTAAGCGAGCATTCACATCGCCGTCAATCTGGAGCTGCTCCAGCGTGGCACCGAGAGAATCTTTCAGCGGCGTGTCGTCAAAATACGGGCCGACCGCTTTACCCGGCCCATTGATATCGGCATCAATCAGCAGCTTTTCTTTGGCATAGTCCGGGATGATCGCGGTCAGATTGCTGGCCTTAACACCGCCCAGATTGACGCTATCCGCCTTCATCCACAGGCCATCGTTCAGGAAGTCCAGCTCAATGTTGAGGTCGGTCAGCGCGGGCCAGTCAGGCTGGAAAGCAAACTTCGCGTTACGCAGCGGCACCAGCACTTCAAACTGACCTTCATTATGTTTGTAGGGGAAAAGATGTGGATTGCCGCCATACACCAGCGTAGCGTTATCCGCTTCGCCGCCCTGAATCGCGCCGCTAAGGTAATCAACCAGCTCTTTGCCCATCAGGTTTTCCGGGAAATAACGCCAGGCCTGTGAACCGTCATCGGTGCTGATCCCCGCCAGAATCCCCAGCCAGGGCTCCTCTCCGGCGGGTTGCAGATAACGAAAACCGCCGCGCGCATGTACGGCTTTCGCTTTCACGTCGATGTTGCGCCCGTCCAGCTGAAACCCTTTGTCATTCTTCAGCCAGGTGAGCGTCGCCACGCCGCTTTCAATTTCCAGCGGTGCGCGAAAGACGGTTTCATACGGCATTTCGGCCTGCTGCATCGAGGCGGTCAGCGCGCCGTTTTCCACGCTGCCGGACAAGGTGCCGGAGAAGTGTTCCGCGCCCGGTAAGAGCTTCCACTGCTTCCAGGCGAGGTTATCCCACGACGCCTGGAAACGCGTTTTCTCCGTCGCCTGTAGCGGGATATCCAGCGCGAGAGTGTCTATTTTTCCGCGTGGCTGTGTGGCCTGCCAGATGTCGCCCAGCGCAGGCGAGAGTTTCGCCGCCACCGGACGCAGCCCGTCCATATCGGCCAGTTCAAGGTTGCTGGCGCGAATACGCAATTCATCGCTGCGTATGTTGTTCTGACCGCCAACTTCTTGTTCCGGCACCCAGGCCAGCGTTAACGCGCCGCGCGGCCAGGGTTTGCTATCCAGCGTGATACGCGTGTCAGGAATATAAAACTGCCAGCCCGGCTGTTCGCGCGTAATGTGCGCGGTCAGGTTATCAACGGAAAGCGTGTGCGAATGATTATCGCCCTGCCAGCTCGCGCCGCCCTGCTTAAGCCAGATATCGCCGCTGGAGACTTCGCCTTTCGTGAGCGTCATCCAGCCTTCCAGACTAAAGCGCGCGGTTTGCAGCGCCACGTTATCCTGCATCCATTTGCCCAGCCACGGCTTCACGTCAATATCGTCGGCCTGTAGCCAGACCCGACCGTTGTTCAGCAGCCCGTCGTCGTCACGCAGATCCATACGAACCTGCATCACGCCATGCTGCCCGGTCAGGCTGGAGAGGCTGACCTGACCTTCCGCGCGGTGCCTGTCTTTGCCGTTCAACCAGGTAAGCTGCGGGATCGCCAGTTCGGCTCGCTGGCCTGATAAGGTCAGAAAGCTAATTTGGCTGTCCCGGAGATCGAAGTGATCAAACTGACGCAGGAAAAGATCGCTAATACGGTTGGTTTCAATGCCTTCGTCGCTGTCGCTGCGTTGGATCGGCGTATTGGTGCGGATGTGCAGTTGCCAGAAGGTGAGATCGCGAAACTGCCAGCGCATGTGCAACAGGCTTTGCCAGACATCCAGCGCCAGCGTGACGCGCTTTACTGAAAGCTCGCCGCCATCTTTCAAACTGGCATGGATGTCCCGGGCTTCAAGCGTGGGGCCAAAGGTTTGCCAGTTCGCATGCAACTGGCTGGCGGCAACAGGAATACCCGTGGCAGATTCAATTTTGCTGAGGATCGCCGGGCGCCAGCTATCCAGATGGGGGAGCGCAAGGCGCAATCCACTGATCAGCAGCGCAACGACGACGACGAGCGCGGCTCCAGTGAGCAGTAATATCCCCGGCAATCGCCTCACGCGTCTCTCCTTGTCTGCCAAAAATGTGACTCACAAACCCGTTATCCGGCCTGGAAACGGCGGTCTTTTACATCATTACGACGTCAAATTGCTCCTGGTTATAGAGCGGTTCAATCTGGACTTTAACTTGCTTGCCGACAAAAATTTCCACCTCTGCCAGCGCGTGCGACTCTTCGCCTTTTAACGTTTCCGCCACCGCCGGAGAGGCATAAACGAGGAAACGATCGGAGTCGTAGGCATGATGCACACGCACGATTTCACGCATAATTTCATAGCAGACGGTTTCCACCGTTTTCACCGTACCGCGTCCATGACACGTTGGACATTCATTGCATAGCACATGTTCCACGCTTTCGCGGGTACGCTTGCGGGTCATCTCTACCAGACCCAGTTGCGAAAAGCCGTTGATGCTGGTTTTCACGCGATCTTTGCTCAGCGCCTGCTCCAGAGAATGCAGTACCCGACGGCGATGATCTTCATTATTCATGTCGATAAAATCGATGATGATGATACCGCCCAGATTGCGCAGACGCAGCTGCCGCGCAATCGCCTGCGTCGCCTCAATATTGGTATTGAAGATCGTGTCATCGAGATTACGGTGCCCGACAAACGCCCCGGTATTGATATCAACGGTGGTCATGGCTTCGGTTTGATCGATAATCAGATAACCGCCGGATTTCAGTTCCACCTTGCGTTCCAGCGCGCGCTGAATCTCATTTTCAACATCAAAGAGATCGAAAATCGGCTGATGACCGCTGTAGTGTTCGAGCTTGCTGGTCATCTCAGGGATATATTCCGCAGTAAATTCCAGCAATGCCTCGTACGTCAGACGCGAATCCACGCGGATTCTGTCCAGCTCGGCATCGGCAAAATCACGCAGTACGCGCTGCGCCAGCGCCAGTTCGCCGTACATCTGATAGCGCGTTTGCGGCCGCTTTTTACGCTCCATGACTTTCGTCCAGACGCGTTTGAGGTAAGCGGCATCCGACGCCAGATCCTCTTCGCACACCCCTTCCGCCGCCGTACGGATGATAAATCCGCCCTGCTCGTCGCAATACTCCGCCACCACCTTCTTCAGGCGTTCACGTTCGGTTTCGCTTTCAATACGCTGAGAAACGCCAACGTGCGACGCGCCGGGCATAAAGACGAGGTAGCGGGAAGGCAGCGTGATGTCCGTCGTCAGGCGCGCGCCTTTGGTGCCAAGCGGATCCTTTACCACCTGCACCATCAGATCCTGCCCCTGACGCACCAGCTCAGAGATGTCGCGTACGGTGAAGTTCTTTTGCTCTTCACCCGCCACGCATTCGGTATGCGGCATAATGTCTGAAGCATGAAGAAACGCGGCTTTCTCCAGTCCAATATCTACAAAAGCCGCCTGCATACCCGGAAGTACACGGCTTACACGGCCTTTGTAGATATTGCCTACGATGCCTCGTCGCGCTTCACGCTCAATATGAATTTCCTGAAGAATACCGCCATCAATGTACGCCACGCGTGTTTCCGATGGCGTTACGTTTACCAACAATTCAGCCGTCATGTTTATCTCTTTTCTCACGCAGTGCGTTAAAATTGCTCAGCAACTCATACGTTTCAACCAGCGGTAAGCCGACCACGGCGTGATAGCTGCCGTTTATCTTCCTGACAAAACAGCCACCCTGCCCCTGAATACCGTATGCTCCAGCTTTATCCATAGGCTCACCGCTGGCAACATAGCCCGCGATGTCCTCATCACTCAGTGTTCTGAACGTCACCTCCGTCACCACCAGACAATCCAGCACGTACTGGCTGTCCGCCAGCGCGACGGCCGTCATCACCTGATGCGTCTGCCCCGACAGTTTGCGCAGCATATGCGCCGCGTGTTCTGCATCGCGCGGTTTTTCCAGCACTTCACCGTTAAGAATCACGATAGTATCGGCGCCCAGCACCGGCAAGTCGCGCGCCGTTTGCGCCACGCCTGCCTGCGCCTTTTCCCGCGCCAGACGGGAGACATACTGTTGCGCGCTTTCGCCTTCGCCACGCGTTTCTTCAATTCCCGTAACGATACGTACAAAAGAGACGCCCAGCTGCGCAAGCAGCTCCTGGCGGCGAGGTGAACCGGAAGCAAGATAAACGTCAGTCATAGAAACCTTTACTGCACAGCAAACTGCTGGCGCACTTTGCGCATCAGCAGGAAAAGCCAGGGCCAGAGCACACCGTTTACTACACTACTCCAGAATACTTCCGGTCTGAAAGAGACGTTGATCACTAAAAACTCGGCCCAGAAAACAATAATGTCCACGACCAGTGAGAGCAATATCACCACCAGCGCCTGTTGCCAGAGCGCCAGGTTACGGAATAGCTGGAATTTCAGTGCAACCAGATAAGCAATGATACTCATCGACAAGGCCCGCACGCCAAGCGTGGAGCCGCTGATCAGATCCAGTATGGCACCCATCACAAAACCTGTACCCACATTTACGCGGTGCGGCAGTGCGAGGATCCAGTACAGCAAGATAAGGAGCACCCAGTTTGGCCGGAAAACGATGATGTCATCCGGCCAGGGCATGATTTGCAGCAATAGCGCAATAAGAAACGAGAGCCAGATAACCCAGCGACCCTGGCTACGATAACTTGCCACTATTGCCCCCCCGTTGCGCGCGTAGCCGCCGGTTGTTGAGGCGCGGCAGGCGCCGGGCTAATCCCCGTGGCAGGGTCCGGCATTGGCGCTGGCGGCCCCATCGCATCTGGCGAAGGCAGAACCTGCGGCATCATCTGCATCAGTCGTTCGTTAGCGACGCGATGCACATCTTCCGGCGTCATCGGATTAGCGCCGTTGCGATCGGCTCCCCACAGCAGCAGCAGATAACGCAAACGCTGTAAACCCGCAGTCGGACGCGCCTGAATCACGGTGTAAGCACGTTGGGTGTCCAGCTTGACGGACGAAACCACGCCCACCGGATACCCTTCCGGGAAACGGCCGCCCAGACCCGACGTTACCAGCACATCGCCAACGCGAATGTCGGTGTTTGCCGGCAAATGCTCAAGCTGTAAATCGTCCGTGCAGCCGTTACCGGCGGCAATGACGCGGATATCGTTACGCAGCACCTGAATCGGCAACGCATGTGTCGCATCGCAAATAAGCAGAACGCGGCTGGTCAGTTTCGCCACCGCAACGACCTGGCCCACTACGCCTTTGTCGCTGATGACCGGTTGCCCCTCATAGACCCCGTTCACGCTTCCTTTGTCGATCACCACCTGATCGCTGTAAGGATCGTTAACCGTGGAGATGACCTGAGTCACCATTTTTTGTTCGTCCTGACGCAGCGGCGAACCCAGCAGCTCGCGCAAACGCGCGTTCTCCTGTTTGTATTGCCCCAGCATCAGCAATTCGCTGTTTTTCAGCAACAGTTCCTGGCGCAGCGCCCGGTTTTCAAGTTCGAGTTGGTCACGCGAAGCCAGCGTTTGCGACACGCCGTCGAGTAATTCACGGGGACCATTGGAAATAAAGTAGAAAGGGCTGACGGCGGTATCCATGTACGTGCGGATTTGGCTGAACGTCCCCAGGCGGCTGTCGGCTATAATCACGCCGAGCGCCACCAGCACCGCCAGAATAAGGCGAATCTGTAGCGACGGGCCACGGCTAAAAATTGGCTTCATAAGTTTGCGTATTCTCGTATCAGAGTCGGCAGGGTAATCAAACCATCACCCTGCCGGTATCCGATTACTCTTCGCTGAACAGGTCGCCGCCGTGCATATCGATCATTTCCAGCGCCTTGCCGCCGCCGCGCGCCACGCAGGTCAGCGGATCTTCAGCAACAACGACAGGAATGCCGGTTTCTTCCATTAACAGACGATCAAGGTTACGCAGCAGCGCGCCGCCGCCCGTGAGCACCATACCGCGCTCGGAGATATCAGACGCCAGTTCCGGCGGGCACTGTTCCAGCGCAACCATCACCGCGCTCACGATACCGGTCAGCGGCTCCTGCAACGCTTCCAGAATCTCGTTGGAGTTCAGGGTAAAGCCGCGTGGAACGCCTTCCGCCAGGTTACGCCCGCGAACTTCGATTTCACGCACTTCGTCGCCCGGATACGCAGAACCGATTTCGTGTTTGATACGTTCTGCGGTCGCTTCGCCGATCAGAGAACCGTAGTTACGGCGCACATAATTGATGATCGCTTCGTCGAAGCGGTCGCCGCCAATACGCACAGAAGAAGAGTAAACCACGCCGTTCAGAGAGATAACGGCCACTTCCGTCGTACCGCCACCGATATCGACAACCATTGAACCGGTTGCTTCAGACACCGGCAGACCGGCGCCGATTGCCGCAGCCATCGGTTCTTCGATCAGGAACACTTCACGAGCGCCAGCGCCCTGTGCGGATTCACGAATCGCACGACGCTCTACCTGGGTCGCTCCTACCGGTACACACACCAGCACACGAGGGCTTGGACGCATAAAGCTGTTGCTGTGCACTTGTTTGATGAAGTGCTGGAGCATTTTTTCAGTCACGAAGAAGTCAGCGATAACGCCGTCTTTCATCGGGCGAATAGCAGCGATATTGCCCGGCGTACGACCCAGCATCTGCTTCGCATCATGACCTACTGCGGCCACGCTTTTCGGTGAACCGGCACGATCCTGACGAATGGCCACAACGGAAGGCTCATTCAATACGATGCCTTGTCCTTTTACGTAAATGAGGGTATTCGCAGTACCCAGGTCAATGGACAGGTCATTGGAAAACATGCCACGAAATTTTTTCAACATACTAAGGGATAATCCTGAAAGCTGGGGCGGAAAACAAAATCCGCTTACTTTACCAACCACACGCAGCAGCGACAAGGCGCAAAAATCATCTGCTACGGTGAAAATTAGCGCAGTACGTTTCCTTTGTTACAAATCTCTGTCTGGGTCCATCAGAACTGAATACATCAGCAGCAATCCTGGCCTTCATTTGCAACCTGTAAAAGGTCGTTTACCTGCATATTTGCTGCAACAATCTGGCGAGCAGACAAGCACACCCCCATGAGGCACAGCGCGCGTTATTCTACGTGAAAACAAATTAAACGGCAGGTTAAACCGAGTATCTTTGCGAATATTTTTTCACGTTGGTGTCAAGTGGTTGGGAGGAGGCAAAAAAATCCCCCTGTCCGCCCGCCACTCCGCGCCCCGTCAGCGTATGCCACTCGCTACGCGAACGGACGCCTGTCGCGTAAACCTGCGTATGCGTTCCCGTGCAGGCTTCCACCAGGCTCTGTACCAGCAACTGGTTTTCCGTTCGTTTCTCAATGTTTCTTACCAGACTCGGATGAAGTTTCAGTAATTCCACATTAAGTTCTTTAATCCAGCTGGTACTCACCAGCGTCAAACCCGCCTGTGTCACCGCGATCCGAACGCCAAGCGCATTCATTAAACGAATAACAGGCTGTAACCGACTGATGTGTTGACAAACATCTGCCTCGGCAAGTTCAAAAATAATACGTTTTCGCTGCGATTTTTCGCACTGCATCAACGTATCACGCAGCCAGCGCTGAAACCGTGGGCGGATCAACGATTCTACCGTTACCTGCATCGCCAGATTTTCCTCCGGCCAGTATTTCAGCAGCGGGATCAAACGGCTAATTTGCAAGCGGTCATACTCTTCCGATAAACCGAACTGCAATACCATCGGCATGTATTCCGCCGAAATCACCTCTTCGGCGCCGTCAAAGATACGGCACATCAGCTCCCGGTGGTGTACGCGTCCTTCACGCATTACCGCCGGTTTCTGATAAATCCGCGGCCCGCCCCGGCTGAGCATCTGCTCAATAAGAGTGCGCCAGCGTACGTTGCCACGGCCTTTTTCCGGCAGCGAATCGTCATACACCGCCCAACTGTTCCCTCCCTGCAACACGGCATTTCGGGTCGCGGCTTCGGCATGTTCCATCACCTGCTCCGTTGACTGACCGCTACGCCATGCGCAAATGCCGATATGTACCATATCGTCACGATCGAGCTTTTTATTAACCGGTAATGCATCTACCGCTTTTAATAACTGCCCGGCGATGCTCTCCGCTTCTTTCAATGTGCGGTGCGGCAACAGGACGGCAAAGTCGCTGCGGTGGTAGCGCGCCAGCAGCGAACCCGGGTAGCGCATAATAAATGTCGACAGCAGATTAATCAGCGCAAACAGCTGTTCTTCCGCGAGATCGCGCCCCCAGCTGTCGTGAAGCAGGTTAAAGTCTGGCAGGCGGATCATCATCACCACGCCATGCGATCCCACTTTTTCCTGATCTTCCAGCAGCGTCGCCAGTTGGTTATCAAAAAACAGGCGATTGCCCAGCCCGGTTTTGACATCCTGCGCCGCATAAGAACGGATAAGCGTATCCAGACGGCTGCGCTGTTCGCTGGCAAACTGAATTTCAGACAGCAGCATATCCAACGCGCTACTGGTGCGCGCGGGCCATTCATAGACCGACCCTCGCGCATTCGGCCCGCGTTCGCCGTTCAGAATACGCGTTGCACGAATTTCCAGCAGCTCCTGCCCGGACAGCTGGCGCTGTAGCCAGCGTACCGATAAGAACAAGATGAGAACGATAAAGCCGATCGCCAGCGTGAGCGGCGCGGTGGTCACGAGCGAGTGAAAATAGTTGCCCATCGGGTCCTGAAACACCACATGCAGCGAGGTGCCGGGATGCTTTACCAGCGGAATCGTCAGCTCACGATACAGGTTGTTGCTTCCCGCCGGCCGATAGCTGCTGTTGCGCGAATGGCTATACACCTGGCGGCCATCCTGCAACAAATCGACGCGCACGATATCGACCGATACCATCAGTTCATTAATCTGCGGCGTTAGCGTGACAAAATCAGAGGAGACAAGATGCGTGTCAATAGCGGTGGCGACCGCCTGAATGCGGCTGGTGAATTTATTCTCGATGGCATTGTAAAAACTCAGCGAGCAGCCGATGAGCGTAACGAAGATCGTTAACCCGGTAAGCAGCGTGACAAAGGCTGAGAATTTCGTCGTTAATCGCATCCGTGTGTTAACTCCGACAGTTATAAACGACATGAAAGAGCAACTCTGAACGCGAAGTCCGTTAAATTGCACAGCTAAGCGGGCATACTACCAAATCAGGTCTATCTGGCAATTTATTGCGTTGAATCGGCATCACGTTTTGATTAGCGAGTATAGTCTTCATAAATATTTTTCCAATCCACTATGCAAATTGAGGACAGGTTATGCAGGCTTTGATCTTAGAACAGCAGGACGGTAAAACCCTTGCCTCCGTTCAGACCCTTGAAGAAAGTCGGCTACCGGAAGGGGATGTAACGGTAGATATCCACTGGTCCAGCCTGAACTATAAAGATGCTCTGGCCATCACCGGGAAAGGGAAAATCATCCGTAACTTTCCGATGATTCCTGGCATCGATTTCGCCGGAACCGTACGCGCCAGTGAAGATCCCCGCTTCCATGCCGGTCAGGAGGTTTTACTGACCGGCTGGGGCGTGGGCGAAAACCACTGGGGCGGTCTGGCTGAGCGCGCCCGCGTAAAAGGCGACTGGCTGGTTGCTCTCCCGAAAGGCCTTGATAGCCGAAATGCGATGATTATCGGCACCGCCGGTTTTACCGCCATGCTGTGCGTGATGGCGCTGGAAGACGCGGGCATTCGCCCTGAAGATGGCGAGATTGTCGTGACCGGCGCCAGCGGCGGCGTGGGCAGCACTGCCGTTGCGTTGCTGCATAAGCTGGGCTACCAGGTTGTGGCCGTGTCAGGACGCGAAAGCACCCACGACTACCTGCGTAGCCTGGGCGCCAACCGCATTCTGGGGCGCGATGAGTTTGCCGAATCCCGCCCGCTGGAAAAACAACTCTGGGCCGGGGCCATCGACACCGTTGGCGATAAAGTGCTGGCGAAAGTGCTGGCGCAGATGAACTACGGCGGCTGCGTTGCGGCCTGTGGTCTGGCGGGCGGCTTCGCACTCCCCACCACGGTCATGCCGTTTATTCTGCGTAATGTCCGCTTGCAGGGCGTGGATTCCGTGATGACCCCGCCTGCCCGCCGCGCAGAAGCCTGGAAACGCCTGGTCAACGACCTGCCAGCCTCTTTCTATGCGCAGGCTGCAACAGAAATCACGCTGGCAGACGCGCCGAAATTCGCCGATGCCATCATCAATAACCAGGCGCAGGGCCGTACGCTGGTGAAGATTGCCTAATCTTCAAATTTTCGTGACATATTCGCGTTAACGTTTCGCCTCCGTCATGCTTAAAAAAACGCATGACGGAGGATGCTATGAAAATGAAAAAACTGACGGAAGCCGACGTAACCGCGGAGTCCGTTTTTATGTTGCAGCGCCGCCAGGTACTGAAAGCTTTAGGTATCAGCGCGGCCGCCCTTTCTCTGCCCGCCACCGCCCAGGCCGACCTGCTGAGCTGGTTTAAAGGCAACGATCGTCCCCCTGCGCCTGCCGGTAAGCCGCTTGATTTCAGCAAACCCGCCGCCTGGCAAAACGACCTCCCGTTAACGCCGGAAAACAAAGTCACCGGTTATAATAATTTCTATGAATTCGGCCTCGATAAAGCAGACCCGGCCGCCAACGCGGGTAGCCTGAAAACCGATCCCTGGACGTTGAAAATTAGCGGCGAAGTGGCGAAACCCCTAACGCTCGATCACGATGCGCTCACGACGCGTTTCCCGCTGGAAGAGCGAATCTATCGTATGCGCTGCGTTGAAGCATGGTCGATGGTGGTTCCCTGGATTGGCTTCCCCTTACATAAACTGCTCGCACTGGTCGAACCCACCAGCAATGCCAACTATGTGGCGTTCGAAACGATCTACGCGCCCGATGATATGCCGGGACAAAAAGACCGCTTTATCGGCGGCGGGCTAAAATACCCTTACGTCGAAGGATTGCGTCTGGACGAGGCAATGCACCCGCTCACGCTGCTGACTGTCGGCGTCTATGGTAAAGCGCTGCCGCCGCAAAACGGCGCGCCCATCCGTCTGACAGTGCCGTGGAAATACGGGTTCAAGGGGATTAAGTCGATCGTCAGTATTAAACTGACCCGCGAACGCCCGCCGACCACCTGGAATCTGGCCGCGCCAAACGAATACGGATTTTACGCCAACGTGAATCCGCACGTTGATCATCCGCGCTGGTCACAGGCGACCGAGCGTTTTATTGGCGCGGGCGGCATTCTGGATGTACAAAGACAGCCGACGCTGCTGTTTAACGGCTATGCCAGTGAAGTGGCGTCTTTATATCGCGGTCTGGATCTGCGGGAGAATTTCTAAGTGCGTCTGACACAAAAACAGATCGTCTGGCTAAAAGTACTGCTGCATCTTGCCGGATTATTACCGTTTCTCTGGCTCGTCTGGGCGGTGAATCAGGGAGGGCTCAGCGCCGATCCGGTCAAAGATATTCAACACTTTACCGGTAGGACAGCGCTGAAATTTTTGCTCGCCACCTTGCTGGTTTCACCGCTGGCGCGCTACGCTAAACAACCATTATTGATCCGCACTCGCCGCTTGTTAGGGTTATGGTGCTTCTCCTGGGCCACGCTGCATTTAACCAGCTATGCGCTACTTGAACTGGGCATAAATAATCTGGCGCTGCTGGGCCAGGAGTTAATCACTCGTCCTTATTTAACGTTGGGCATTATCAGTTGGTTCATTTTATTCGCCCTTACGTTGACCTCCACGCAGGCGGCGCAACGAAAACTGGGGAAACGCTGGCAACGTTTGCATAACTTCGTTTATCTTGTCGCGATTCTGGCTCCCATTCATTATCTGTGGTCGGTAAAAATTTTATCGCCGCAGCCAGTCATTTATGTCCTGCTGGCGCTGGCGCTTTTAGCCTGGCGCTACAAGACATTTCGCCAGTGGTGGCGGTCGTTTGCGGGCAAAATGCTGTAACGCCTCCGTTATGTGCGGTTTGTTGCAAAACCAGGACTCGCCTTGGGTCTTTGCGTGTTAGCAGTTGATAATCTTCCCTGATAAGACCAGTATTTAGCTGCCAAATGCTACGAAATCGTTATAATGTGCGACCTTGGTTTCCCGGACAGGGTTTTTAAGCCGCTGAAAGGGTGACAATCGCGCATCAAAGGTATATTTTGTTTTTTACCGGAGAATCGCAGGAGATAGCTGCACGATGGCCGACAAATTACACATTTTGCTTTTAAACGGTCCGAACCTTAATATGCTCGGCACCCGTGAACCTGATAAGTACGGCACCCTGACATTAACGGAAATTGTTAACCGTTTGAATGCAGAAGCCGACGCGCTGAATGTGACGCTGGATCATTTGCAGTCTAACGCGGAGTACGCACTCATCGACCGTATTCATCAGGCTAAAGACACTGTGGACTATATCCTGATTAATCCGGCCGCGTTTACGCACACCAGTGTTGCGATTCGCGATGCGCTGCTCGCGGTGAGCATCCCGTTTATCGAGATTCACCTGAGCAACGTACATGCGCGGGAACCGTTTCGCCAGCATTCGTATCTTTCCGATATTGCGGCTGGCGTTATTTGCGGATTCGGCGCTGACGGTTACTCATACGCTTTACAGACGGCGGTAAAACGCCTGTCACAATCACACTAAACAAAGAGTACGGAACCCACTCATGGATATTCGTAAGATTAAAAAACTGATCGAGCTGGTTGAAGAATCAGGCATCTCCGAACTGGAAATTTCTGAAGGCGAAGAGTCTGTGCGCATCAGCCGCACCGCGCCAAACGCAGGTTTTCCAGTGATGCAACAAGCTTATGCTGCGCCAATGCAGCAGCCAGCTCTGTCTAACGCTGTCGCTCCGGCGGCTGTTCCAGCAATGGAAGCGCCTGCTGCATCAGCGGAAATCAGTGGTCACATCGTACGTTCCCCAATGGTTGGTACTTTCTACCGCACCCCGAGCCCGGATGCGAAAGCATTCGTCGAAGTCGGTCAGAAAGTTAACGCGGGCGATACCCTGTGCATCGTTGAAGCCATGAAAATGATGAACCAGATCGAAGCCGATAAATCCGGCGTGGTGAAAGCAATTCTGGTCGAAAGTGGTCAGCCGGTAGAATTTGACGAGCCGCTGGTCGTCATCGAATAACGAGGCGAACATGCTGGATAAAATTGTCATCGCCAACCGTGGCGAGATTGCACTGCGTATTCTTCGTGCCTGTAAAGAACTGGGTATCAAGACCGTGGCTGTGCACTCAAGCGCGGATCGCGATTTAAAACACGTATTGCTGGCGGATGAGACGGTCTGTATTGGCCCGGCTCCGTCCGTAAAAAGCTATCTGAACATCCCGGCTATCATCAGCGCCGCTGAAATCACCGGCGCGGTGGCAATCCATCCGGGTTACGGCTTCTTGTCTGAGAACGCCAACTTCGCTGAGCAGGTTGAACGCTCCGGCTTTATCTTCATTGGCCCGAAGGCCGACACCATCCGCCTGATGGGCGATAAAGTGTCCGCAATCAGCGCAATGAAACAGGCTGGCGTTCCATGCGTACCGGGTTCTGACGGCCCGTTGGGCGACGATATGGATAAAAACCGCGCCATTGCAAAACGCATCGGCTACCCGGTTATTATCAAAGCGTCCGGCGGCGGCGGCGGTCGCGGCATGCGCGTTGTGCGCGGCGATGCCGAACTGGCGCAATCCATTTCCATGACCAAAGCGGAAGCGAAAGCAGCTTTCAGCAATGACATGGTGTACATGGAAAAATACCTGGAAAACCCACGCCACATCGAAATTCAGGTGTTGGCTGACGGCCAGGGTAACGCTATCTATCTGGCAGAACGTGACTGCTCCATGCAGCGTCGTCACCAGAAAGTGGTCGAAGAAGCGCCAGCGCCGGGCATTACCCCGGAACTGCGTCGTTACATCGGCGAGCGTTGCTCCAAAGCGTGTGTCGATATCGGCTATCGCGGAGCAGGTACGTTTGAGTTCCTGTTCGAAAACGGCGAGTTCTATTTCATCGAAATGAACACCCGTATTCAGGTAGAACACCCGGTTACTGAAATGATCACCGGCGTTGACCTGATCAAAGAACAGCTGCGTATCGCTGCGGGCCAGCCGCTGTCCATCAAGCAGGAAGAAGTTGTGGTGAAAGGCCATGCGGTAGAATGCCGTATCAACGCCGAAGACCCGAACACCTTCCTGCCAAGCCCGGGTAAAATCACGCGTTTCCACGCGCCGGGCGGCTTTGGCGTACGCTGGGAGTCCCATATCTACGCGGGTTACACCGTACCGCCGTACTATGACTCCATGATCGGCAAGCTGATCTGCTACGGTGAAAACCGTGACGTGGCGATTGCCCGTATGAAAAACGCATTGCAGGAACTGATCATTGATGGCATCAAAACCAACATTGACCTGCAAACCCGCATCATGAACGACGAGCACTTCCAGCACGGTGGCACCAACATCCACTATCTGGAGAAGAAACTCGGTCTTCAGGAAAAATAAGCGTGCGTTAATTGAAAAAGGCCGGTTTTCCGGCCTTTTGTTTTTTTCCCTCCGGTACATCCCATAAGGTACAATCCCCGCTTTCTTCATCCACAAGGGACAAAAAATGGACACGCGTTTTGTTCAGGCCAACAAAGAGGCGCGTTGGGCGCTGTGGCTGACCCTTCTGTATCTGGCTGCGTGGTTGGTGACTGCTTACTTACCAGGCGCGGCACCCGGCATAACGGGCCTTCCGCACTGGTTTGAAATGGCCTGCCTGCTGACGCCGCTTGTTTTCATTTTACTGTGCTGGGCTATGGTGAAATTTATCTATCGCGACATTCCTCTGGAGGACGATGATGCAGCTTGAAGTCATTCTGCCGCTTATCGCCTATCTGCTGGTGGTGTTTGGTCTGTCGGTCTATGCCATGCGAAAAAGGACGACGGGCACCTTCCTGAATGAGTATTTCCTCGGTAGCCGTTCGATGGGCGGAATTGTATTGGCGATGACGCTGACCGCCACCTACATTAGCGCCAGCTCATTTATCGGCGGCCCGGGCGCGGCCTATAAATACGGCCTGGGCTGGGTATTGCTGGCGATGATCCAGCTACCCGCCGTCTGGCTCTCGCTGGGTATTCTGGGTAAGAAATTCGCTATCCTGGCACGGCGCTACAACGCCGTCACCCTTAACGATATGCTGTTTGCCCGCTATCAAAGCCGTCTGCTGGTCTGGCTGGCAAGCCTCAGCCTGCTGGTGGCTTTCGTCGGGGCGATGACCGTACAGTTTATTGGCGGCGCGCGCCTGCTTGAGACCGCAGCGGGCATCCCCTACGAAACAGGGCTGTTAATCTTTGGCGTCAGCATCGCGTTGTATACCGCATTTGGCGGTTTTCGCGCCAGCGTGCTCAACGATACGATGCAGGGCATGGTCATGCTGATTGGCACCATCGTCCTGTTGGTCGGCGTGGTTCATGCGGCAGGCGGCCTCGGACACGCGGTCGAAACCCTGCAAACGATCGACCCGAAACTGGTGACGCCGCAGGGCGCGGATGACATTCTGTCACCGACCTTTATGACCTCATTCTGGGTGCTGGTGTGCTTTGGCGTGATCGGCCTGCCGCATACTGCCGTGCGTTGCATCTCCTATAAAGACAGTAAAGCGGTGCATCGCGGCATTATCATCGGCACGATTGTGGTGGCGATCCTGATGTTCGGTATGCACCTGGCGGGCGCGCTGGGGCGGGCGGTGATTCCTGACCTGACCGTACCGGATCTGGTCATTCCAACGCTGATGGTTAAGGTTCTGCCGCCGATTGCCGCCGGCATCTTTCTCGCCGCGCCGATGGCGGCCATTATGTCGACAATCAATGCCCAGTTGCTGCAAAGTTCCGCTACGATCATTAAAGATCTCTATCTGAATATTCGCCCGGAGCAAATGCATAACGAAACTCGCCTGAAGCGGATGTCAGCCATCATCACGCTGCTGTTAGGCGCGTTGCTGCTGCTCGCGGCCTGGAAACCGCCGGAAATGATTATCTGGCTTAACCTGCTGGCTTTCGGCGGCCTGGAAGCGGTGTTCTTATGGCCGCTGGTGCTGGGCCTGTACTGGGAGCGTGCAAACGCGACAGGCGCGCTAAGCGCCATGATCATTGGCGGCGTGTTGTATGCCGTGCTCGCCACCTTTAACGTTCAGTACCTGGGCTTTCACCCCATCGTGCCCTCGCTACTGCTCAGTTTATTGGCTTTTCTGGCCGGAAACCGTTTTGGTTCATCTGCCCAGCAAGCCACCTTATTGACTACTGATAAATAAAGAGTTTTGCCATGCCGTGGATCCAACTGAAACTGAATACGACCGGTACGAACGCCGAAGAACTTAGCGATGCGCTGGTGGAAACCGGCGCGGTCTCTGTGACCTTCCAGGACACGCACGACACGCCGGTATTTGAGCCGCTGCCAGGTGAAACGCGTCTGTGGGGCGATACCGACGTTATCGGCCTGTTCGATGCCGAAACCGACATGAAAGAGGTGGTGGCAATCCTTGAGCATCATCCGCTGCTGGGCGCGGGTTTCGCGCATAAGATTGAGCAACTGGAAGATAAAGACTGGGAACGCGAATGGATGGACAACTTTCACCCGATGCGCTTTGGCGAGCGTCTGTGGATTTGCCCGAGCTGGCGCGATGTACCGGATGAGAACGCCGTCAACGTCATGCTGGACCCGGGTCTGGCCTTCGGTACCGGCACGCATCCCACCACATCCCTCTGCCTGCAATGGCTCGACGGGCTTGATCTGAACGGTAAGACGGTGATCGACTTTGGCTGCGGTTCCGGCATCCTGGCGATTGCCGCATTAAAACTGGGCGCAGCGAAAGCTATCGGGATCGATATCGATCCGCAGGCGATCCAGGCCAGCCGTGATAACGCAGAGCGCAACGGCGTATCTGAGCGTCTGGAGCTCTATCTCCCCAAAGACCAGCCAGAAGCCATGAAAGCCGATGTGGTGGTCGCTAACATCCTGGCTGGCCCATTACGTGAACTGGCCCCGTTAATCAGCGTACTGCCCGTTGAGGGCGGTTTACTGGGGCTTTCCGGCATCCTGGCCAGCCAGGCGGAAAGCGTATGCGAAGCCTATACCGAACTCTTTACGCTCGACCCGGTGGTAGAGAAAGAAGAGTGGTGCCGCATTACCGGTCGTAAAAAATAATCAGTCCTTTCCGGCGTGGTCATCTGGCCACGCCTTTTTCACACGATTCACTTTCCTCTCCTGCTCGTCACCGATACAATATTCTTTATAATTGATTGATTTACATAATGTTATGTTGTTTTCAATTCATCGGGTAAATGCATGAAGTTAATTTCTTTGACCACTGCCTTTCTGGCAATCTGTATGATGCCCGTTTCCGTTTCGGCAACTGACTGGAGCTATGAAGGCGACACCTCTCCCGCGCACTGGGGTGAAATCAATAAAGCATACAAACTGTGCCAGACCGGGATGAGCCAGTCCCCTGTTGATATTCTCACCACGAATGAAATCCAGCTCCCGCCGCTTAACGTACAGTACATCGATCGCGCCGACATGCTCCTGAACGTTAACCACACTCTTCAGGCAACAATGAACCCCTATTCTTCTGCTTTCGCTCAGATTGACGATCAGCCTTATGCTTTAGCAGAATTTCATTTTCATGCCCCAAGTGAAAATACCATCAATGGTAAACACTATGCGATGGAGTTGCACCTGACGCACAAAAACCAGGAAGGTGAGATTGCCGTTGTTGCCGTCATGTTTGATATCGGTGAGCCAAATGAGGCAATTGAACGTTTATGGCAATCCATCCCGGCAACTCCGGGCGACAGCATACCGCTGCTTTCCCCTGTCGATATCAATCTGCTGTTGCCGGAAGACAGAACCTACTGGCGTTTTAGCGGCTCATTAACGACGCCTCCCTGTAGCGAAGGCGTAACCTGGATTGTCCTGAAACAGCCTATGACGCTTTCTGCCGGTCAACTGGAAAAATTTCGCCATACGATACACCCTGCCAACAATCGCCCTGTCCAGCCTTTGAATGGCCGCGTCATTAACGAATGGTCGATACCGACGCTTCGCGATCCTGTCCTGAAATGAGGCGGCGATCACACTATGAAACGATAATCTGCTGGTTAAATCAGCAGATTATGTTGTCCAGCCGTCAGCCATAGAAGAAAAAATGAGAAGTTACGCAAAATTGTAAGCGTATAAAAATTCGGCCTCATTTTATAACGCAATGATTTATAAAGTTAATTAATTCTCATCGTTCATCTTAACTGCGATTCTTTGATCCACCTCAGAGGATTGGTCAAAGTTTGGCCTTTCATCTCGTGCAAAAAATGCGTAATATACGCCGCCTTGCAGTCACAGTATGGTCATTTCTTAACTCATGCGCATCGGACAATACCAGCTTAGAAATCGCCTGATCGCAGCGCCCATGGCTGGCATTACTGACAGACCTTTTCGGACGCTGTGCTATGAGATGGGAGCAGGATTGACGGTATCCGAGATGATGTCTTCTAACCCGCAGGTTTGGGAAAGCGACAAATCTCGTTTACGGATGGTGCACGTTGATGAGCCAGGCGTTCGCACGGTGCAAATCGCCGGTAGCGACCCTGTTGAGATGGCCGATGCCGCACGTATTAACGTGGAAAGCGGCGCCCAGATTATTGATATCAATATGGGGTGTCCGGCTAAAAAAGTGAATCGCAAGCTCGCAGGTTCAGCCCTCTTGCAGTACCCGGATTTAGTGAAGTCGATACTAACCGAGGTCGTGAGTGCAGTGGACGTTCCTGTCACCCTGAAGATTCGCACCGGCTGGGCCCCGGAACACCGTAACTGCGTAGAGATTGCCCAACTGGCTGAAGACTGTGGCATTCAGGCTCTGACCATTCATGGACGCACCCGCGCCTGTTTGTTCAATGGAGATGCTGAATACGACAGTATTCGGGCAGTTAAGCAGAAAGTTTCCATTCCGATTATCGCGAATGGCGACATTACTGACCCGCATAAAGCCAGAGCTGTGCTCAACTATACGGGGGCGGATGCCCTGATGATAGGCCGCGCAGCTCAGGGAAGACCCTGGATCTTTCGGGAAATCCAGCATTATCTGGACACTGGGGAGTTGCTACCCCCCCTGCCTTTGGCAGAGGTTAAGCGCTTGCTTTGCGCGCATGTTCGGGAACTGCATGACTTTTATGGCCAGGCAAAAGGGTACCGAATTGCACGTAAACACGTCTCCTGGTATCTCCAGGAGCACGCTCCAAATGACCAGTTTCGGCGCACATTCAACGCCATTGAGGATGCCAGCGAACAGCTGGAGGCGTTGGAGGCATACTTCGAAAATTTTGCGTAATGAAATAAAGAGCTGACAGAACTATGTTCGAACAACGCGTAAATTCTGACGTACTGACCGTTTCTACCGTTAACTCTCAGGATCAGGTGACTCAAAAGCCCCTGCGTGACTCGGTTAAACAGGCACTGAAGAACTATTTTGCTCAACTGAACGGTCAGGATGTTAATGACCTCTATGAGCTGGTACTGGCTGAAGTAGAACAGCCCCTGTTGGACATGGTGATGCAATACACCCGTGGTAACCAGACCCGTGCTGCCCTGATGATGGGCATCAACCGTGGTACGCTGCGTAAAAAATTGAAAAAATACGGCATGAACTAATTTCGATTAGCTAATTGCTTGTTTAAAAAGGCGCTACTCGGCATGGGGAAGCGCCTTTTTTATTCGCGTCAGACAGGAGTTTGTTCATGAATGTCGGATTTGAGCCGCAATATTTTGGCGATGAATCGAAGAAGATCATTCACGGTGATGCGCTTTCAGAATTGAAAAAACTGCCCCCGGAAAGTGCCGATTTAATTTTTGCCGACCCGCCCTACAACATCGGAAAAAATTTTGACGGTCTGGTAGAGTCCTGGGACGAAGAGACCTTTTTGACCTGGCTGTTTGAATGCATTGATGAGTGCCATCGGGTGCTGAAAAAACACGGCACGATGTACATCATGAACAGCACAGAGAACATGCCCTATCTCGACCTCAAATGCAGGAAACTGTTCGATATCAAAAGCCGCATCATATGGTCGTACGACAGCTCAGGCGTGCAGGCCAAAAAGTATTTTGGCTCAATGTATGAACCCATCCTGATGATGGTAAAAGATGCGAAGAACTATACGTTTAATCGTGATGACATCCTGGTTGAAACCAAAACCGGCGCAAAAAGAGCGTTGATCGATTACCGCAAAAATCCACCCCAGCCCTACAACACGCAAAAAGTCCCCGGAAACGTCTGGGATTTTCCCCGCGTCCGCTACTTAATGGATGAGTATGAGAACCATCCCACGCAAAAACCCAGAGCGCTGTTGAGCCGGATCATCCTGGCCTCCTCAAACCCGGGCGACACGGTGTTAGATCCCTTCGCCGGAAGCTTCACGACGGGCGCCGTAGCCGTGGAAACCGGGCGAAAATTTGTCGGCATCGAAATCAACAATGAATACGTAAAAATGGGCATCAGAAGGCTGAACGTCACCTCTCACTATGCGGAAAACGAACTGGCAAAGGTGAAAAAGCGCAAGACAACAAACCTGTCCAAAAAGAGCCGTATGGCCGAAATGACGGATGCGTCTCAGGTGAAGTAAAAGCATTGTAAGTCTGCTTTTCTGCCGCGTTGTTTCGTGTATATTCCTTGCACGCTTGGGCATGAATACACAGGATTTGGCAATGATTCGTAAGTATTGGTGGCTGGTTGTTTTCGCAGTCTCCGTTTTCCTTTTTGACGCATTACTCATGCAGTGGATCGAACTGATGACAACGGAATACGATAAATGCCGCAACATGAATTCGGTTAACCCGCTCAAACTCGTCAACTGCGCCGACCTTGAGTAGTACGCCAGCCAGTTCTATGCAAATTATGCTGACGCACAGTTGGGGATAACCGTTACGCTTCCCCGACCGGGTTATTATTCTGCGTTAGTACCATCACATTGCCATTCGGAACTAACATTTTTAATACATTATCCACTAATTGCGGCGCCTGCTTATAGAGATCATAACTGGAAGGATTCATTAACCAGTTCTTTACGATCCCGCTAAAACTGCCATGAAGCACAATTAAATTAACTTCGACATCAAGACCGGTCGCAATCAGTCCTTTATTCATACATTGCTGTAATGCTTCACGCATTACCTGATAACTGAAGCCTATTTTTTCCCGAATATCCTGCTCTGATATCATATCATTATGAAATTCACATTTATGATATAAAATCTGCATTAATGCCTGTTGTCGGGGCACCTCAGCAATATATTGCAAAGCAGCAATCAGTTTTTCACGCAAATTCTGTAGCGGATTATCGCCCCCACACGTTGTTAACCTGTCCTGAATGAGATCGCGTAGCGGCGGTTGCTGACCCCATACCTCATTAAACAACTGCGTCTTGTTCTCAAAATGCCAATAGATAGCGCCCCGCGTAACATTCGCGGCGTCTGCAATGTCGTTTAGCGTGGTGCTGCCGACCCCGTGCAAGGCGAACTGTACGATCGCTGTTTCAATCAAGTGTTGTCGGGTTCTGAGGGCGTCCGCTTTTGTTTTCCTGGCCATAATGAAGTGTGTCTGAAACCGAAGGATGACAGTAAATACTGTTCAGGGATAACGCGCAAATGTATCACTTCATTTTTATTTAAACGAGATCCCTCGTGTATTATTACGCACAATACATCCAAATAAATAATAAATACAAATGAATCAAATAAAACTATTCACCAAAAGAATGTATATTTCTATTTGTGTTAATGAAAGACAGGGTTTTACTTTTCCACCGCATTATGAAACGACAGGATATTAATCTTTTTTTGCTTTTACGTGCCGTGCATGACGACCGGAAATAAGTATTGCTTACATCACGAGCTGATAATTTGTAGGATAGCCAACTGCTATTTTATTTGTGCGCGTTAACGCCTTACCGTTATCCGGTAAATAACGAGCTTCGGTTTTCTAAGGAACAGTAATGACGAAACATGCCAGGTTTGCACTCCTGCCCTCATTCATCATAATCTCCGCTGCGTTACTCGCCGGTTGTAACGATCAGGGAGATACGCAAGCTCACCCTGCTGAGCCGCAAGTCACCGTCCACGTAGTCGAATCGGCCCCCTTAGCGGTGACGACCGAGCTGCCGGGGCGCACGACGCCATTTCGTATTGCGGAAGTCCGGCCTCAGGTCAGCGGCATTGTACTGAAAAGGAATTTCACCGAAGGTAGCGATATCGAAGCAGGCCAGTCGCTTTATCAGATTGACCCGGCGACTTATCAGGCTGATTACGACAGCGCCAAAGGCGAGCTGGCAAAAAGCGAAGCTGCCGCCGCCATTGCACACTTAACGGTTAAACGCTACGTTCCGCTGGTTGGCACAAAATACATTAGCCAACAAGAGTACGACCAGGCCATCGCCGATGCTCGTCAGGCCGATGCCGCCGTTATCGCCGCAAAAGCCGCAGTAGAAAGCGCGCGCATCAACCTCGCCTACACCAAAGTGACTTCGCCGATCAGCGGCCGCATTGGTAAATCCAGTGTCACCGAAGGCGCGCTGGTAACCAATGGTCAGGCAACCGAACTGGCGACCGTGCAACAGCTTGATCCTATTTACGTTGATGTGACGCAGTCCAGCAGCGATTTTATGCGTCTCAGGCAGTCCGTCGAGCAGGGTAGCCTGCACAAAGACAACACCCGCAGCAACGTCGAGTTGGTAATGGAAAATGGTCAGGCGTACCCGCTGAAAGGCACGCTGCAATTTTCCGACGTTACGGTAGATGAAAGTACCGGTTCTATCACCCTTCGGGCTGTTTTCCCCAATCCTCAGCACACCCTGCTTCCCGGTATGTTTGTCCGCGCGCGAATTGATGAAGGCATTCAGCCCAATGCCATTCTCGTTCCACAGCAGGGCGTAACGCGTACGCCGCGTGGCGATGCGATGGTGATGATCGTCAATGATAAAGATCAGGTTGAAGCGCGCGACGTTATCGCTACTCAGGCGATCGGCGATAAATGGTTAATCAGCAAAGGGTTGCAACCGGGCGACAAAGTTATCGTCAGCGGCTTGCAGAAAGCCCGCCCGGGCGAACAGGTTAAAGCCACCACCGATGCCCCTGCGGCGAATGCAGCGCAATAAGGTAACCGGACATGGCAAACTTTTTTATTAATCGCCCGATTTTTGCCTGGGTTCTGGCCATCATTCTCATGATGGCTGGCGCCCTGGCGATCATGCAGCTGCCCGTTGCGCAGTACCCGACCATCGCGCCGCCCGCCGTTGCGATTTCCGCAACCTACCCGGGAGCGGACGCGCAAACGGTGCAGGATACCGTAACGCAGGTTATCGAACAGAATATGAACGGTATCGATAACCTGATGTATATGTCGTCCACCAGCGACTCGTCCGGTAGCGTAACTATTACGTTGACGTTCCAGTCCGGCACCGACCCGGATATCGCGCAGGTTCAGGTACAAAATAAACTGCAACTGGCCATGCCTTTGTTGCCGCAGGAAGTACAGCAGCAAGGTATCAGCGTCGAGAAATCAAGCAGTAGCTTCCTTCTGGTGGCCGGTTTTGTTTCCGACAATAAGAACCTGACGCAGGATGATATTTCCGATTATGTGGCGTCTAACGTTAAAGATACCATCAGCCGGACATCCGGCGTCGGCGACGTCCAACTGTTTGGCGCACAGTACGCGATGCGTATCTGGCTCGACAGCAATGCGTTAAACAAATACCAACTGACGCCGTTAGATGTTATTAACCAGCTGAAAACGCAGAACAACCAGATTGCCGCAGGCCAACTGGGCGGGACGCCTTCCATCCCGGGACAGCAGCTTAACGCCTCTATCATCGCGCAAACACGACTGAAAACGCCTGAAGAGTTTGGCCGCATCACGCTGAAAGTGAATCAGGATGGTTCGATGGTCCATCTTAAAGATGTGGCCCGCATCGAACTTGGCGGCGAAAACTACAACATGGTGACGAAGATTAATGGCCAGGCGGCGACAGGCCTGGGTATTAAGCTGGCAACCGGCGCGAACGCGCTGGACACGGCGGCGGCCATTAAAGCGAAGCTTGCGGAACTACAGCCCTTCTTCCCGCAAGGGTTGAAAGTGGTCTACCCGTATGACACCACGCCGTTTGTGAAAATATCGATTCATGAAGTAGTGAAAACGCTGTTTGAAGCGATCATCCTCGTTTTCCTGGTCATGTATCTTTTCCTGCAAAACATACGCGCGACGTTGATACCGACCATTGCTGTGCCGGTTGTACTGCTGGGTACATTCGCCATCCTGGCGGCGTTCGGTTTCTCTATTAATACGTTAACAATGTTCGGGATGGTGCTCGCCATCGGCTTGCTGGTCGATGACGCTATCGTCGTCGTGGAAAACGTCGAACGCGTGATGGTGGAAGAAAAGCTACCGCCCAAAGAAGCGACCCAGAAATCAATGTCGCAGATTCAGGGCGCGCTGGTGGGGATCGCGATGGTGCTTTCCGCCGTATTTGTGCCGATGGCCTTCTTTGGCGGCTCAACCGGCGCGATTTACCGCCAGTTCTCGCTGACTATCGTTTCTGCAATGGCGCTTTCTGTACTGGTTGCGCTCATCCTGACGCCTGCGCTTTGCGCCACGCTGCTTAAGCCAGTGTCTGCCGATCACCATGAAAAGAAAGGTGGCTTCTTCGGGTGGTTTAACACGCTGTTTGATAAAAGCGTCGGGCACTACAGTAACAGCGTCAGCGGTATTTTGCGCAAGACCGGGCGTTATTTGCTGCTGTATGTCCTTATCGTCGGCGGCATGGCCATTTTGTTCCTGCGCTTACCCACCTCCTTCCTGCCAGAAGAAGATCAGGGCGTATTCATGACGATGGTGCAGTTACCGGCTGGCGCGACGCAGACGCGTACGCAGCAGGTGCTGGATCAGATTCAGAACTACTATCTGAACCAGGAAAAAGCCAACGTTGAATCCGTCTTTACCGTGAATGGTTTTAGCTTTAGCGGACAGGGGCAGAACTCCGGTATCGTCTTTATTAGCCTGAAGCCCTGGGAAGAACGCCCCGGCGAAGAAAATGGCGTAGAAGCGATCGTTGCCCGCGCAACCAGGGCATTCAGCCAGATAAAAGATGGTCTTGTCTTCCCGTTCAACCTGCCCGCGATTATTGAGCTGGGTACGGCAACGGGGTTTGACTTTGAACTGATCGATCAGGCGAACCTGGGTCACACGGAGCTCACCAAAGCCCGGAACCAGTTGCTGAGTATGATAAAAGAGCATCCTGACCTGCTGGTTCGCGTACGCCCTAACGGACTGGAAGATACGCCACAGTTCAAGCTGGATGTCGATCAGGAAAAAGCACAGGCTCTGGGAGTCAGCCTGTCAGACATCAACCAGACGATTTCCACCGCGCTTGGCGGCACGTACGTGAATGATTTCATCGATCATGGACGAGTGAAGAAAGTCTATGTCCAGGCGGATGCGCCGTTCCGCATGTTGCCCGGTGACATCAACAATCTGTATGTCCGTAGTGCAAACGGTGAAATGGTTCCGTTCTCCACCTTCAGTTCGGCACGGTGGATTTACGGCTCACCACGTCTGGAACGCTACAACGGTATGCCTTCAATGGAGCTGTTGGGTGAAGCGGCGCCCGGCAGAAGTACCGGGGAAGCGATGGCATTAATGGAAAGCCTGGCGGCAAAATTACCGAACGGTATTGGTCATGACTGGACAGGCATGTCGTATCAGGAGCGCCTCTCCGGCAACCAGGCTCCGGCGTTGTATGCAATCTCACTGATTGTGGTCTTCCTTTGCCTGGCTGCATTGTATGAAAGCTGGTCCATTCCGTTCTCCGTTATGCTCGTCGTACCGCTCGGTGTGGTCGGCGCATTGCTGGCCGCCTCGCTTCGCGGACTGAATAACGACGTTTACTTCCAGGTTGGCCTGCTCACAACCATTGGTCTTTCTGCTAAAAACGCCATCCTGATTGTGGAGTTTGCCAAAGATCTGATGGAGAAAGAGGGACGAGGGTTGATTGAGGCAACGCTTGAAGCGTCGCGTATGCGTTTACGCCCAATCCTGATGACATCTCTGGCGTTCATCCTCGGCGTTATGCCGCTGGTTATCAGTCATGGCGCAGGCAGTGGCGCACAAAATGCGGTGGGAACAGGGGTTATGGGAGGAATGCTGACGGCGACATTGCTGGCAATCTTCTTCGTTCCGGTCTTCTTTGTGGTCGTGAGACGTCGTTTTAACCGGCATCATGATTAACCACTAAAATTACGGCGCCCTCGGGCGCCTTTTTCCAAAATAATTATCCATTTATGTATTAAAAAGATAGTCATTTATTTTCCCTGCTATTTGCCAGACATGCACCGCTTAGCCATCCTTTTCTCCATTATTTTTACAATCCACATGAATTGAAATTATTCCATATGCGGGTGTCTTTTTAAGACGTGATAAAATAGCGCCGGGTTCGCAGCTAGCGGAGCATTCGACTTTGCTGGATGTAGCGAAACGTTTATTTTTGAGGTAACACCATGAAAAGATTAATTCCTGTTGCATTGCTCACAACCTTGCTGGCGGGGTGTGCGCATGACTCTCCTTGCGTTCCGGTTTATGACGACCAGGGTCGTCTGGTTCATACCAATACCTGTATGAAGGGCACCACGCAGGATAACTGGGAAACAGCGGGGGCGATTGCCGGTGGTGCAACCGCTGTCGCAGGCCTGACGCTGGGGATTGTTGCCCTGACGAAATAGGTTTTATTAAAAGCGCGGCAACCCGCGCTTTTAATATAAGGCAAAGCTCTGGATAATCGACTTATTATTAATCATTAATTATAGATTTCTCTCACATATCTACTCTATAAGATTGGCGCTTTTCATTATTCTGTCTTAGTGAAACTGCATTTATCATACTTATCCTGCCGATATTAACGGGCGAAATCGTTATTCCGCACAGCGCCCGTAAATTTAAATATTTTGCTCCAAAATGTGGCTTACGTTTCATTTTCGCACCATTTCAGGGCGCTGCATTTATTTTTTCCTGTCTACACTCTGCATATTGCGTCGAGCATTCGTTCGCAAAACCTGGCACTACCTTTGCTTAAAAGAGTATGGCCAAAGCCACAGACAGGTAAAGACGTTCCAGAACGTCTCTCTATAACGATAATTTCTCCACACAGGATGCATTATGAAAAAGATGATGATAGCCAGCCTGGCTGCGGTCGGCGTGCTGCTTGCTGTTGCAAATCAGGCGTATGCTGGCGCAACACTGGATGCCGTAAAGAAAAAAGGATTCGTACAATGTGGGATCAGTGACGGCCTGCCTGGTTTTTCTTATGCAGATGCAAGCGGTAAATTCACGGGTATTGACGTCGATGTTTGTCGTGGCGTTGCCGCAGCCGTATTTGGCGATGATACAAAAGTAAAATATACCCCACTCACTGCAAAGGAACGCTTCACCGCCTTGCAATCCGGCGAAGTCGATCTGTTATCCCGTAATACAACCTGGACCTCTTCACGCGACGCAGGTATGGGCATGTCATTCACTGGCGTGACGTATTACGACGGGATTGGTTTCCTGACGCATAACAAAGCGGGGTTAAAAAGCGCTAAAGAGCTGGACGGCGCCACCGTCTGTATACAGGCTGGCACGGATACCGAACTGAACGTGGCCGATTACTTTAAAGCCAACAAAATGAAATACACCCCGGTCACTTTTGATCGCTCTGATGAGTCAGCCAAAGCGCTGGAATCGGGCCGCTGTGACACGCTGGCTTCTGACCAGTCTCAGTTATATGCCCTGCGAATCAAGCTGAGCGACCCTGCCGAATGGATCGTCTTGCCTGAAGTCATCTCAAAAGAGCCTCTGGGCCCCGTTGTGCGCCGTGGTGATGATGAGTGGTTCTCCGTCGTCCGCTGGACGCTGTTCGCTATGCTGAATGCTGAAGAAATGGGGATTAACTCGCAGAACGTAGATGAGAAAGCGGCGAATCCGGCAACACCGGACATGGCGCATTTGTTGGGCAAAGAAGGGGATTATGGTAAGGATCTGAAACTGGATAACAAATGGGCCTACAACATCATTAAACAGGTTGGTAACTACGCGGAGATCTTTGAACGTAACGTGGGATCGGAAAGCCCGCTGAAGATCAAACGAGGCCAGAACAATCTCTGGAATAACGGCGGCATTCAGTACGCACCACCCGTACGCTAAGCCGTTGTGATGTAACGGGCGCCGCACCTGCGGCGCTCAGCCCAGAGTTATGGTTACCGAGGTTTTCTTATGTCCCATCGCCGCTCAACCGTGAAAGGAATGCTCTCCTTTTCTAACCCTGCGGTCCGCGCCTGGTTATTTCAAATACTCGCCGTTATTGCGGTTGTCAGTGTTGCGGTCTATTTAATTCATAATACGATTAACAATCTGAGCAGCCGGGGGATTACCTCAGGATTCGCGTTTCTCGATCGCAGCGCCGGGTTCGGTATTGTTCAGCACCTGATCGACTACGAGCAAGGGGATACATATGGCCGCGTCTTTCTGGTCGGCTTGCTCAATACCCTGCTGGTCTCCGCACTGTGTATTGTTTTTGCGTCATTTTTAGGTTTTTTCCTCGGCCTTGCACGCCTGTCGGATAACTGGTTGTTGCGTAAGTTATCGACCATTTACATCGAAACCTTTCGCAATATTCCGCCATTGCTGCAAATCTTCTTCTGGTACTTTGCCGTCCTGCGTAATTTACCCGGGCCACGGCAGGCGGTCAACGCGCTGGATTTGGTTTTTCTGAGTAATCGGGGACTTTATATTCCGGCACCACAGCTGGGTGAAGGCGTTATCGCTTTTTGTGTGGCAATCCTTCTGGCGATCGTCATCTCCACTGGGCTCTTTCGCTTCAATAAAACGCACCAGATTAAGACGGGGCAATTGCGCCGAACATGGCCTACGGCGTTGGTGCTCATCGTGCTATTGCCGGCTGTCGCTCAGTGGCTATTTGGCGCGGCGCTACACTGGGATGTGCCTGAGTTACGCGGGTTTAACTTCCGGGGAGGAATGGCATTAATTCCAGAACTGGCTGCGTTGACGCTGGCGCTTTCGGTATACACCTCGGCATTTATTGCTGAGATCATCCGTTCCGGTATCCAGGCGGTTCCCCACGGCCAGCATGAAGCCGCGCGTTCACTGGGCCTCCCTAATCCGGTAACGCTGCGTCAGGTCATCATTCCCCAGGCACTGCGCGTGATCATTCCTCCATTGACCAGCCAGTATCTGAATATCGTGAAGAACTCATCGCTTGCCGCCGCTATCGGCTACCCGGATATGGTTTCCCTGTTTGCCGGAACGGTACTGAACCAGACGGGTCAGGCCATTGAAACCATCGCCATCACCATGTCGGTTTATCTGATCATCAGCCTCAGTATTTCCCTGCTGATGAATATTTATAACCGCCGTATCGCCCTGATTGAGCGCTAAGGAACCATGATGACAAAAGCTCTTCTGTCTCATCCCATGCGCCCGGCCAATAACGGCGCAGGTCGCATAATTTTGTGGGTACGTAAAAATCTCTTTTCCAGTTGGTCCAATAGCCTGCTAACCCTTTTTTGTCTGTGGCTCATGTGGATACTCATTCCCCCCTTGCTGAACTGGGCGTTTCTACAGGCTAACTGGGTGGGTTCGACGCGTGCTGATTGCACGAAGGCGGGTGCATGCTGGGTATTTATCCACGAACGTTTTGGTCAGTTTATGTATGGGCTTTATCCACATGACCAACGCTGGCGCATCAACCTGGCATTACTCGTTGGTCTGGCCTCCATTGTGCCGATGTTCTGGAAAGCAATGCCCCGTCGCGGGCGCTATATCGCCGCATGGGCGGTTATCTATCCCATTGTTGTCTGGTGGCTGATGTATGGCGGTTTCTTCGGGCTGGAGCGGGTAGAAACGCGGCAATGGGGAGGATTAACACTCACGTTGATCATCGCTTCCGTCGGTATTGCGGGTGCCCTTCCTCTGGGAATTTTGCTGGCGCTGGGCCGTCGCTCTCATATGCCGATCGTTCGGATGCTCTCCGTTATCTTTATCGAGTTCTGGCGAGGCGTACCGTTAATCACCGTGCTGTTTATGTCTTCGGTCATGTTGCCGCTGTTTATGTCGGAAGGAACCAGTATCGACAAACTTATCCGGGCGCTGGTCGGGGTGATCCTTTTTCAGTCTGCCTACGTCGCAGAGGTCGTACGCGGAGGGTTACAGGCATTACCGAAAGGGCAGTATGAGGCCGCGGAATCTCTGGCGCTCGGGTACTGGAAAACCCAGGGACTGGTCATTCTACCCCAGGCGTTGAAGCTGGTAATACCGGGTCTGGTGAACACCATTATCGCCCTGTTTAAAGATACCAGCCTGGTGATCATTATCGGTTTATTTGACCTTTTCAGTAGCGTTCAGCAGGCAACTGTTGACCCTGCATGGCTGGGGATGTCGACCGAAGGGTATGTTTTTGCCGCACTGATTTACTGGATTTTCTGCTTCAGCATGTCGCGTTACAGCCAGCATCTGGAGAAACGTTTTAACACCGGGCGTACGCCGCACTGAGGATTTTATGAGCCAATTATTAATTCAACCTGCCGACGCGATGATCACGCTGGAAAACGTCAATAAATGGTACGGTCAGTTTCATGTTCTGAAAGACATTAATCTGAACGTGAAACAGGGGGAGCGTATCGTGTTGTGTGGCCCTTCCGGCTCGGGTAAATCCACGACCATTCGCTGTATTAATCATCTGGAGGAACATCAACAAGGACGGATTGTGGTAGACGGTATTGAACTCAATGAAGACATTCGCAATATCGAGCGGGTAAGACAGGAAGTCGGTATGGTGTTCCAGCACTTCAACCTCTTCCCACATCTGACGGTACTGCAAAACTGTACTCTGGCGCCGATTTGGGTGCGGAAGATGCCAAAGAAAGAAGCTGAAGCACTGGCGATGCATTACCTGGAACGTGTGCGCATCGCTGAGCACGCCCATAAGTTTCCAGGGCAGATTTCCGGCGGGCAACAGCAGCGCGTGGCTATTGCACGTTCGCTATGCATGAAGCCCAAAATTATGCTGTTTGATGAGCCGACCTCCGCGCTGGATCCTGAGATGGTGAAAGAGGTGCTGGATACCATGATTGGTCTGGCACAGTCCGGGATGACAATGCTTTGCGTCACCCACGAAATGGGCTTTGCCCGAACGGTAGCAGACAGGGTGATCTTTATGGATCGTGGTGAAATTGTTGAGCAGGCGCCACCGGAAGAGTTTTTTGCCCATCCTAAATCAGAGCGTACCCGGGCGTTCTTGTCGCAAGTCATTCACTAACTGCCTGGTGGCGCTGCGCTTATCTGGTGGAACGTGAGCCGGATAAGGCACCGCCGCCATCCGGCAGTTCTCAGGGCGCGTAAACGCAAAAAGGCCCGGTCTTTCGACCGGGCCCTTCGCTTGATTTGATGTCTGGCAGTTCCCTACTCTCGCATGGGGAGACCCCACACTACCATCGGCGCTACGGCGTTTCACTTCTGAGTTCGGCATGG
>NZ_JAOWGB010000024.1:213856-665143 GCF_030333365.1 Citrobacter sp. CK195 | reverse complement strand
CAGGATTTTTCTCTTTAATCAACCGGCTGTTTGTGTGAAGTGATTCACATCCGCCGTGTCGATGGAGGCGCATTATAGGGGGTCGTCTCAGGAAGACAAGCGGAAAAATGCATTTTTATCTCAACCGCTCATCTTTTAATCATAACGCTTATTTTTGCTGCTTTCTTATCGCCGATGGCAGGTCAGCAAGGCTATTTAACACCCAATCTGCCGCATTTTCTGCTTCGGGCGTAACGGGCTTACCGGTGCGTACCAATACTTTCGTACCAACATTTACAGCTGCCGCCGCCTGCATATCTTCTATTTTGTCACCCACCATATAAGACGCGGCCATATCAATGTGCAGAAAATCACGCGCAGAGATAAGCATCCCCGGATGCGGTTTACGACAATCACACGCCTGACGGAACTCTTCTACGCTGCCCTGCGGATGATGCGGACAATAATAGATGCCATCCAGATCGACATCGCGGTCCGCCAGCGACCAATCCATCCATTCGGTCAGCGTCTCGAACTGCGCTTCCGTAAATTTACCGCGCGCAATACCAGACTGATTGGTAACAACGACAAGCGCAAAGCCCATCTTTTTCAGTTCACGCATCGCGTCAATGACGCCTTCAATAAACTCGAACTCATCGATTTCATGTACGTAACCATGATCCACATTAATAGTGCCATCACGGTCGAGGAAAATTGCGGGTACGGACTTTGCCACCTTTTATAGCTCCTGAATAAGGCATGTGCCGTTAGTATCGCATGTTTCAGCGAGCAAGAAAGTGCTCATCATCGAAAGCCTGATTGATTTAGACGTCTGGATGCCTTAACATCCATTTTGTTGACGGCTTCGACCGTATCAGGCAGAAGAAAATGCCACGGCTAACTTAATTACGATAATAAATAATCAATGATTAAACTTTCGAATATCACCAAAGTGTTCCAACAGGGGACTCGCACCATTCAGGCGCTGAACAACGTCAGCCTGCATGTCCCTGCCGGACAAATTTATGGCGTTATTGGCGCCTCCGGCGCCGGTAAAAGCACACTCATTCGCTGTGTGAATCTGCTGGAACGTCCCACGGAAGGGAGCGTATTGGTTGGCGGCCAGGAGCTGACCACCCTTTCTGAATCTGAGTTGACGAAAGCCCGTCGCCAGATTGGCATGATTTTCCAGCATTTTAACCTGTTATCTTCACGTACCGTTTTTGGCAACGTGGCGTTGCCGCTGGAACTGGACAATACGCCGAAAGACGAGATTAAACGCCGCGTCACAGAGCTGTTGGATCTGGTAGGGCTCGGCGATAAGCACGACAGCTACCCGGCCAACCTTTCCGGCGGTCAGAAACAGCGTGTGGCGATTGCTCGCGCATTAGCCAGCAATCCCAAAGTCCTGCTGTGCGACGAGGCCACCAGCGCACTCGATCCGGCAACGACCCGTTCGATTCTGGAACTGCTGAAAGATATTAACCGTCGCCTTGGCCTGACCATTCTTCTTATTACTCATGAGATGGATGTGGTTAAGCGCATTTGCGATTGTGTCGCAGTTATCAGTAACGGAGAACTGATTGAGCAGGATACGGTCAGCGAAGTGTTCTCCCATCCAAAGACGCCGCTGGCGCAGAAGTTTATCCAGTCCACATTGCATCTGGATATCCCGGAAGATTATCTGGAACGTTTAAAAGCGGAGCCGTATGCGGACAGCGTCCCCATGCTGCGTATGGAATTTACCGGACAATCCGTAGACGCCCCGCTGCTGTCTGAGACGGCCCGCCGCTTCAATGTGAACAATAACATTATTAGCGCGCAGATGGATTACGCAGGCGGCGTGAAGTTCGGCATCATGCTGACGGAAATGCACGGCACGCAAGAAGAGACGCAAGCCGCAATTGCCTGGTTGCAGGAACACCATGTGAAAGTAGAGGTACTGGGTTATGTCTGAGGCGATGATGTGGTTACTGGCGCGCGGCGTCTGGGAAACGCTGGCGATGACTTTTGTATCCGGCTTTTTTGGTTTTGTTATTGGTCTGCCGGTTGGCGTACTGCTGTACGTTACGCGTCCAGGGCAAATTATTGAAAACGCGAAGCTCTACCGCACACTCTCTGCGGTCGTCAATATCTTCCGTTCAATCCCGTTCATTATCTTACTGGTATGGATGATTCCGTTTACCCGTGTGATTGTCGGCACCTCCATCGGTTTGCAGGCGGCGATTGTGCCGTTAACCGTCGGCGCCGCGCCGTTTATCGCCCGCATGGTGGAAAACGCATTGCTGGAAATCCCAACCGGATTGATCGAAGCCTCACGTGCGATGGGGGCCACGCCGCTGCAAATCGTGCGTAAGGTGCTGCTGCCGGAAGCATTACCGGGTCTGGTCAATGCCGCAACCATTACCCTGATCACTCTGGTGGGCTACTCTGCTATGGGCGGCGCCGTTGGCGCTGGCGGACTCGGTCAGATTGGCTATCAGTATGGTTACATTGGCTACAATGCTACCGTGATGAATACGGTGCTGGTATTACTGGTCGTTCTGGTTTATTTAATTCAGTTATCCGGCGATCGCATCGTTCGGGCAGTGACGCACAAGTAACATTAAACACAACACAAATGACTCATTAAGGAAATAAGCATGGCGTTCAAATTTAAAACCTTTGCGGCAGTGGGAGCCCTGATTGGTTCTCTGGCACTTGTGGGTTGCGGCCAGGATGAAAAAGATCCGAACCACATCAAAGTGGGCGTGATTGTCGGCGCTGAACAGCAGGTTGCGGAAGTCGCGCAAAAAGTAGCGAAAGAAAAATACGGTCTGGATGTTGAGCTGGTGACGTTCAACGACTACGTATTACCGAACGAAGCGTTAAGCAAAGGCGATATCGACGCGAACGCTTTCCAGCACAAGCCGTACCTGGATCAGCAGATCAAAGATCGCGGTTATAAGCTGGTTGCCGTTGGCAATACCTTTGTTTATCCGATTGCCGGTTATTCCAAAAAAATCAAATCACTTGATGAGCTACAGGATGGTTCTCAGGTAGCCGTACCAAACGATCCGACTAACCTTGGTCGTTCACTGCTGCTGTTGCAGAAAGTAGGATTAATCAAACTGAAAGATGGCGTTGGCCTGCTGCCGACCGTTCTGGACGTGACCGAAAACCCGAAGAACCTGAAAATTGTTGAGCTGGAAGCACCGCAACTGCCGCGCTCTCTGGACGATGCGCAAATTGCCCTGGCCGTGATTAACACCACTTACGCCAGCCAGATTGACCTGACGCCGGCAAAAGACGGTATCTTCGTGGAAGATAAAGATTCCCCGTACGTTAACCTGATCGTAACGCGTGAAGACAATAAAGACGCAGAGAACGTGAAGAAATTCGTTCAGGCTTATCAGTCTGACGAAGTCTACGAAGCCGCGAATAAAGTCTTCAACGGCGGTGCTGTTAAAGGCTGGTAATTTTTAGGCGGTTTCCACAATCTGTAATATCATTCAGGACGGGCGCTTGCCCGTCTTGTCATTTATGCAAGCTCCTGATTCAATATCTGACGATTAGATCATTCATTGAGGAAATATTATGCGTGCTTTACCGATCTGTTTATTGGCACTCATGCTGGGCGGTTGTTCCATGCTAAGCAGATCCCCTGTTGAACCCGTTCAAAGCACCGCAACCCCGCCAAAAGCGGAGTCGGAAAAACCGAAAGCGCCGCGTGCCGCACCGGTCCGAATTTACACCAACGCCGAAGAGTTAGTGGGTAAACCGTTCCGCGATCTTGGCGAAGTCAGCGGTGACTCCTGCCAGGCATCTAATCAGGATTCCCCGCCGAGCATCCCGACGGCACGTAAACGCATGCAGATTAACGCCTCTAAAATGAAGGCGAATGCTGTACTGCTGCACAGCTGCGAAGTCACCAGTGGAACGCCAGGCTGCTACCGTCAGGCTGTTTGCATCGGTTCCGCCCTTAACATCTCGGCTAAATGAGCAGTTTTCAGTTCGAGCAAATAGGCGTTATTCGCTCCCCCTATAAAGAAAAGTTCGCCGTCCCGCGCCAGCCTGGTCTGGTAAAAAGCGCCGACGGCGAACTGCATCTTGTTGCGCCCTATAATCAGGCCGATGCCGTTCGCGGTCTGGAAGCGTTCAGCCATTTGTGGGTGATCTTCGTCTTTCATCAGACGATGGCTGGCGGATGGCGCCCGACGGTTCGCCCTCCCCGTCTCGGCGGCAATGCCCGGATGGGCGTCTTCGCGACCCGCTCCACCTTTCGCCCTAACCCTGTCGGCATGTCGCTGGTTGAGTTGAAAGAGATTGTCTGTCAGAAAGAGAAAGTCATCCTGAAGCTGGGCAGCCTGGATCTGGTTGATGGTACGCCGGTTATTGATATCAAACCCTACCTGCCGTTTGCCGAGTCATTACCGGGCGCAACGGCCAGCTACGCGCAACAGGCGCCTGTGGCAGAGATGCACGTCAGCTTCACGGCCGACATTGACCAACAGCTTTCACGGCTTGAACAACGTTACCCGCAACTGAAAACATTTATCGGCGAAGTGCTGGCGCAAGATCCGCGTCCTGCCTATCGTAAAGGTGAAGAGACCGGTAAAACGTACGCCGTCTGGCTGCACGATTTCAACGTGCGCTGGCGCGTCACCGAAGAGGGTTTTGAAGTCTTTGCGCTGGAACCCCGCTAATTTCACGCCCTTCTCTTTTGACATCCCTTTCTCGCTGGTAAACTAAATCACTTTTTTTGTGTCAGGCTCGCGTTGAGCCTGTTCGATCGTCCAACTGGAACCGTAACAACATGCGTACTAGCCAATATCTGCTCTCCACTCTGAAGGAGACACCTGCCGACGCCGAGGTTATCAGCCATCAGCTGATGCTGCGCGCCGGGATGATCCGCAAGCTCGCCTCCGGGTTATATACCTGGCTGCCGACTGGCCTGCGCGTCCTGAAAAAAGTCGAAAACATCGTGCGTGAAGAGATGAATAACGCCGGTGCCATCGAGGTGTCAATGCCAGTGGTTCAGCCTGCTGACCTGTGGCAAGAGAGTGGTCGTTGGGAACAGTACGGCCCGGAACTGCTGCGTTTTGTTGACCGTGGCGAGCGTCCGTTCGTACTCGGCCCGACTCACGAAGAAGTTATCACCGACCTGATTCGTAACGAACTCAGCTCTTACAAACAGCTGCCGCTGAACTTCTTCCAGATCCAGACCAAATTCCGTGACGAAGTACGTCCGCGTTTCGGCGTAATGCGTTCCCGCGAGTTCCTGATGAAAGACGCCTACTCTTTCCATACCTCTCAGGAATCGCTACAGGAAACTTACGACGCGATGTATGCCGCTTACAGCAAAATCTTCAGCCGTATGGGCCTGGATTTCCGCGCGGTACAGGCAGACACGGGGTCTATCGGCGGTAACGCATCCCACGAGTTCCAGGTACTGGCGCAAAGCGGTGAAGATGATGTGATCTTCTCTGATTCTTCTGACTACGCGGCTAACATTGAGTTCGCCGAAGCCGTTGCGCCGAAAGCGCCGCGCGCGGCTGCCAGCCAGGAGATGACGCTGGTTGATACGCCAAACGCGAAAACCATCGCGGAGCTGGTTGAGCAGTTCAATCTGCCGATTGAGAAAACCGTCAAAACGCTGCTGGTGAAAGCGGTTGAAGGAAGCAGCTACCCGCTGGTTGCTCTGCTGGTACGTGGCGATCACGAACTGAACGAAGTGAAAGCGGAAAAACTGCCGCAGGTTGCCAGCCCGCTGACCTTCGCCACAGAAGAAGAGATTCGTGCGCTGGTGAAAGCCGGCCCGGGTTCTCTCGGCCCGGTAAATATGCCGGTTCCGGTGGTGATCGACCGTACCGTTGCAGTAATGAGCGATTTCGCGGCAGGCGCCAACATCGACGGTAAGCACTACTTCGGCATCAACTGGGATCGCGATGTCGCGACGCCAGAAGTCGCCGATATCCGTAACGTCGTGGCAGGCGATCCAAGCCCGGACGGCCAGGGCACGCTGCTGATTAAACGCGGCATCGAAGTAGGTCATATCTTCCAGTTGGGCACCAAGTATTCCGAAGCGCTGAAAGCCTCCGTACAGGGTGAAGATGGTCGTAACCAGATCCTGACGATGGGTTGCTACGGTATCGGGGTAACGCGCGTGGTGGCGGCGGCGATTGAGCAGAACTACGACGAACGCGGTATTGTATGGCCTGACGCCATCGCGCCATTCCAGGTTGCCATTCTGCCGATGAATATGCACAAGTCCTTCCGGGTGCAGGAACTGGCGGAAAAACTGTACGGTGAACTGCGCGCACAAGGCATCGAAGTGCTGATGGATGACCGTAAAGAGCGTCCGGGCGTCATGTTCGCGGATATGGAACTGATCGGCATCCCGCACACTATCGTGCTGGGCGACCGTAACCTGGACAACGACGATATTGAATACAAATACCGTCGTAACGGCGAGAAGCAGTTGATTAAAACTGGCGAGATCGTCGATTTCCTGGTGAAAGCCATCAAAGGCTAAACACAAAAAACCCCGCTAATGCGGGGTTTTTTAATGTCCAGACGGGGTCGATACCGCAATTACTTGCTGGAACAATCCTGTCCAGGAACGAATTTAATCTCTTTATCGGCCACCAGCGTTTTTACCTGCGCGCCCGTATCCGGGTTGGCTTCCTGCGTAAAGTGACCTTCCACCGTTAATAATACCGGTTTTTCCGCAGCGCCTCGTGCCGCCAGATAATCACGTTCCAGCTGAGCATTGTTCGCCACCGGCATGCGTTTCCCGGTAGCGCAATCGGTAAAGGTCGCCGCATCCGCCATATAGAAATACATGCCGCGCACCGGCATTGGCGTTACGGGCAAACTGGCAGACACCGACTCAAGCGTGTAATTAAACTGCGACTCAATCGGATTACCTTCACGATCAAGCATTTCCAGAGCGTCGCCTTTCGCACGATAGTAAGACTTCTCGCCTTTGCTGTCGGTCAATACCAGTTTATCGGCTGTACGCGCCCAGGTGCCATACGAGGCAAACGAAGAGGGTTCTTCACGAACGCCCTGATAACGTTCATTCATCACCCATGTTCCATCTTTTTCCAGGAACAAAGAGGTTTCGATCCCTTCACAGTCTGCGCAAGGCAATACGCCACGCCAGCTTTGCTGCATCGGTTTTAATTCTGCCGTCTGCGTCGGCTGTAACGCCTCCACTTCAGTACGATTATTACATCCGATCAAGGCAAAGAGCGTACATGCTGCCGCTACTGACAATATCGCTGTTTTCACCATAAATTCCTTATGAAATGTTATCCCCGCTCGTCACTCCTGAGGACGACGAACTCTACCGCGAAGCGCCTTCACTGTGGATTTTTGTGCCTTCGATGACAACCTGCGTTCTTTCGACGCGCGCGTAGGGCGGGTTGCCCGTCGGCTTTTTTGCACTGCGGTTAATTCTTTGATGACTGCCACCAGCCGGGCGATAGCCGCCTCCCGGTTGAGCTCCTGGCTGCGATACTCCTGCGCCTTGATAATAATGACGCCATCGCTGCTAATAAGATGATGGCTGGCAGCCAACAAACGTTCCTTATAATACTCTGGCAGGCCAGAGGCCCGAATGTCAAAGCGCAAATGGATAGCCGTTGAGGTCTTATTAACGTGCTGTCCACCCGATCCCTGCGCACGAATGGCTGTGATTTCCAGCTCATTGTCGGGAATCGAGACATTTCGGGAGATGACAATCATGAAGGCTGTTGCCATGCAGCCAGATGAATTTCCAGATTATTCTGAGAATCCGACAGCCAGATGGCGCCATCCTGAATCGTTGCCTGCAACGTCATGGTTCGGCCGGCAAAATCACTCAGTTTCGCCAGTTGCTCATCATCCAGATACCACACGGACAGGTTAGCGTACTGCGCGCATTTACTCTGGTTCTGCTGCCACCAGATTTGCGCGGCACGACTATTATAGGCAAACAGCGCAACCTCCGCAGCCTGAGTACAGGCTTTCTTAATGCGGCGCTCATCCGGCAGCCCCAGCTCAACCCATAAATCAATCCCCAGATGGTCGTTATGCAGCCATGCTTCAGGCTCATCTTCTGCGCTCAGACCACGCGTGAACTGTAGGCGCTCATCGGCATATTTAATCCAGGCCAGCAGGCGCAACATCATGCGCTCCTGCGTTTCAGAAGGGTGACGAGCCAGCGTCAATGCCGCGTCAAGAAACTGGTTGCGGTCAAGATCCGCCACATTGACTACGGCTTTATAAATCGTCGCTTTAAGCGCCATGAGAGAACTCCTTTCGAATCAGGGACACATTGTAGCGAAATCTGCGTCAAAAGGCTGTTAACGGATGTCGTATACCTGCGCCGTCAACCTGCTGATATTGCCTGGATGGGTATGTTATAGTCACCTTGCTAAACAGAGTTTATCTTCGTAGGCTTAGACTTGCATCCACGGTTAAGTCAGAGTGCTGACAGGAGGGCATGTGGAAAAATATTGTGAGTTAATACGCAAGCGGTATGCGGAAATCGCCAGCGGAGACTTAGGGTATGTCCCGGATGCGCTGGGTTGTGTATTGAAAGTGCTTAATGAAGTGGCAGCAGACGATGCCCTTTCAGAGTCGGTCAGGGAAAAGGCGGCATATGCTGCCGCGAACTTACTGGTGAGCGATTATGTCAATGAATGAAACGTATCAACCCATCAACTGCGATGATTACGATAATCTTGAGCTCGCCTGCCAGCATCATCTGTTACTGACGCTGGAACTTAAGGATGGAGAAGTTTTACAGGCGAAAGCCAACGATCTGGTGTCGCGCAAAAACGTGGAATATCTGATCGCGGATGTCGCCGGTGAAACACGCGAGCTGCGTCTGGACAAAATTACCAGCTTCAGTCATCCACAAATCGGTACTGTAATCGTCAGCGAATCCTGATTCTTTTGTTGCCGGATGGCGGTGCAAGCACCTTATCCGGCCTACTTTCCATGCGATACGTAGGCCTGATAAGCGCAGCGCCATCAGGCATTACGCGATGACGACGTCTCTTCCTTCCATTCCAGCCTGACGCCCGCTCCCTCCTCCGCCAGACCATCACAGGTAACAAAAATACCTGCGGCAGCAATCAACGTCTCGCCATAAAACAGCAGCGGCGTGGTATCCCGCCGCCAGGGCGGTACGCCCAGCTCCTGCCAGATTTTCTTTAGCTTACGCCCGCCATTGCGCCCGATAATATGCAGTAACCCAGATGCCTTAAAGCGTATGCTAACTGGCTCGTCGGCACGCGGCATGCGCAGGTCGCCTCCTGGAACGAGCCGCACCGTCCCAAGTCCAACGGGCAGCGATAACGGTGTTTGCCACGATGACCACGGGATCACCGTCGCGCTTTGGCCGGTAACGGATTTTATCCACCATAGCTGTGACTGATAACGGCGAATGTCGTACTCGCCAAAGCGCAAACAGGGAGCGGCGTCCTCACGCGCCAGCGCCACCTCCTGCCAGATACGTTCCAGCCCGTCGCGGGAAGGCATCGGCGCATGCTTCGCGGCCAGCCAGCGGCGCAATAGCGCAGCACGTCGCGGGCCGCTCATCGCCATTAACGGCGCTAACTGCAATGCTCCATCAGCGGTGATACAGCCCGCTAAATCCTCTGCCAGAAGCTCATCCAGCAGGCGCTCCTGTTCTGCGCAAAGCGCGGCGCTACGGGCAGTCGCTTCAGCAAAATGTGGCCAGCGTTGTTGCAGCAGCGGCAGCACCCTAAGGCGCAGGAAATTACGATCGTAGGCATCATCCTGATTGCTTTCATCCTCAATCCAGCGCAGCGCATAGCGTTTTGCCCACTGCTCCAGCGCCGCACGGGTTTCCCCAAGTAGCGGGCGGATCAGCTGCGTTCCGGCAAACGACGAGCGTTCCCCCATAGCGGACAATCCCGCCGGGCCGCTGCCGCGCTTCAACGCCAGCAAAAACGTTTCACATTGATCGTCAAGATGCTGGGCCGTGACCAGGACTTCACCGGGATGCAGCGCCTGCGCAAAGGCCGCGTATCGCGCCTGGCGCGCCTGAGCCTCAATCCCCAACCCCTCATCCTGAAGCTGCACTCGTCGGACAACCAGCGGCACCTGCCACTGCTGGCACACAGCCTCGCAATGCGTCACCCAGCTATCGGCATGAGAGCTTAACCCATGATGAATATGGATGGCGCGCAGCGTGACATCAGGCTGCTGTTCTCGCCATTGCACCAGTTGATGCAGCAGTACGGTAGAATCCAGCCCGCCGCTAAAGGCCACCAGAATCTGGCGGTATGGCAGGAGTGAGGCGTTCAGGGTGAGTGTTGTCATGATCATTGCTTAACTGTGGCACTGCCCGGCACGTTACCGGGCAGAAACCGTGATGACAAGTTTTACTGCTCATACAGTTCGAGCGGCAGTCCGTCTGGATCGTTGAAAAAGGTAAAACGTTTATTCGTAAACGGGTCAACGCGAACCGACTCGCATTTAACGTTGTTCGCCTCCAGATGCGCTACCGCTTTGTCTACGTCTTCCACGCTGAACGCCAGATGCCGCAGACCGCAGGCCTCCGGTCGGCTCGGTCGCACAGGCGGGAAGGGAAAAGAAAAAAGCTCAATCACATATTGCCCGTTTAACGCCAGGTCGCCTTTCCAGGAATCACGTTCTTCCCGGTACGCTTCACTCAACAGCGTGAAGCCCAGTACGTCACAATAAAACGTTTTGCTCACCGCATAATCCGTCGCGATAATCGCAATATGGTGAACCTGTTTTAATCCCAGCATAGCGTCTCCTTAATGTGTTATCAGCACGTTACCCGCCTTGCAGTCGCTCAGGCAAGCCATCATGCCGTTTTTAAGACTCTCACTCGGTAAACGCCATCCTCATCCTGTTTTGCGCCATGAATATCGGTCTCAAAGCCAGGGTAATGGTGGCCGATGGAACACAGCATCAGCAGAAAATCGAGTACCGCACGGCTCGCTTCGGTGATCATCTCCCCCGGCATCAGCAACGGCACGCCAGGCGGATACGGCAGCACCATACTGGCGGAAATACGCCCCACCAGTTGATCAATCGCGATGGTCTCCACTTCGCCTTTTATCTGCCTCTGCCAGGCCTGATGCGGCGTCATTTTCATTTCGGGCAATGTGTCGAACGCCCGTAACATCAACCCGGAAAGATCGTGCTGGCGGATCAGTTTATGGATACCCTGCGCCAGATCCTGAATCCGCATATTACGATAAAAATCTGGATCTTCGGCGTACAGATCCGGCAGCATATTTTTAATGCGCAGATTAAGATCGTAAGCGCGTTTAAACTCCGTCAGGCCGCGCAGCAACCCCATCGCCCGGGTTTTATCAATACCAATACTGAACAGGAACAGCAGGTTATAAGGCCCGGTTTTTTCTACCACTACGCCGCGCTCATCAAGGAACTTCGCCACCAGCGCGGCGGGAATCCCCTCCTCGCTCATGTTGCCCTGCTCATCCATACCGGGCGTCAAAATGGTGACTTTCACCGGATCGAGAAACATATGGTCGGCATCCGCATCGGTAAAACCGTGCCACTCCTCGCCGGGCGCAACGGGCCAGCATTCCGCTTCATCCACCTCTTCCGGTTGCCAGATATCAAAGAACCAGCCTTCCGACTCTTCGCGCAGCCGCTGTACCTCTTTGCGAAAATGAAGCGCCCGCTCCACGGAGCGATTGATCAATCGTTTACCCGGATTGCCGCGCAGCATTGCCGCAGCCGTCTCAATCGACGCCACGATGGGGTAGCTTGGCGATGTTGAGGTGTGCATCATAAACGCTTCATTAAAGGTATCTTCATCGTAATCCCCTTTAATGTGAATAAGCGATGCCTGAGACAGCGCCGCCAGCATTTTATGCGTCGACTGCGTTTCGAAGATGACTTTTCCCGGCACCCGCTCGCCGCTCATCCCGCTTTTCCCCTGATAAATCGGGTGAAAATGGGTATAGGGCACCCAGGCCGAGTCGAAATGGATCGAAGGGACATCCAGCGTTTGTTTAATCCAGTTCGTGTTGTACAGCAGGCCGTCATAGGTCGAGTTGGTGATAACCGCATGTACCGGCCACTGCGCCTGCGCCGTCTCCGAAACCTTATGTTCAATACTCTCACGCGTAAATTCACGCTTAGGAATGCCCCCCAGAATACCGAGTGCGTTGCGCGTGGGTTTCAGCCAGAGGGGCACCACATCGCTCATCATCAACAGGTGCGCGAGAGATTTATGGCAGTTACGGTCAATCAGCAGCGTGCTGCCCGACGGCGCCGCGTACATGCCGACAATTTTGTTCGATGTAGAGGTGCCGTTGGTCACCATATAACTCTGCTCGGCGCCGAAGGTGCGGGCAATATACTCTTCCGCCTCCAGGTGCGGCCCGGTATGGTCCAGCAGCGACCCCAGTTCGGTCACGGAAATAGACACATCCGCTTTTAGCGTATTCCCTCCGAAGAAGTCATAAAACAGACAGCCAATCGGGCTTTTCTGGTAAGCGGTTCCCGCCATATGTCCCGGCGTACAGAAGGTATACTTCCCTTCCTTCACATAGGTAAACAGCGCCCGGGTGAACGGCGGCGTGATATTATCAAGGTATTCATTCGTATACTGGCGGATGCGCGTCGCAATATCTTCTGACTGGCCGAGCGCGTATTCAAAAAACCACAGAGCCATACGCATATCATGCACGCTGACATCCATCGTCGAATGCGTATTGATAAACGCATACAACGGCAGGTATTCATTTAGCTGGTTGATATCGCTACACAAATCGAGGCTGTACTCATCCCAGTCAAAAATGACGCCACAGATTCGCGGATTGTGTTCAATGAATTTCAGCAGGTCGACGCTATTTTGCGGCCAGATAATCTGAAACCCCTGCGACTGTAGGGCAAGCTCAAGTTCCTTGATGGGTTCGTCTTTATAAAAAACGCCATGCGGCCCCATGATGGCAATGATATTCATGCGTTCCTCCTGGAAAAACCTTAGCTAATCATAGCCTGGTCAAACCGCAGGTAAAAAAAAGGGCCACAAAATGTGACCCTTTTTACTCCATGTCCGATAAGCGCAAGCGCCATCAGGCATTGATGATGTTTACGCGTAGCCGTAGCTCATCAGGCGCTGATAACGACGGTTTTTCAAATCGTCTTTGCTCAACACGTCGAGATCGGCGAGATCGGCCAGCAGTTGCGCTTTCAGAGAAGCCGCCATCGCTTCCGGGTTACGGTGCGCGCCACCCAGCGGTTCCTGAATGATAGAATCAATCAGCTTCAGCTCCTTCAGGCGCGGCGCAATAATACCCATCGCTTCGGCAGCCAGCGGCGCTTTGTCCGCGCTTTTCCACAGAATGGACGCACAGCCTTCCGGGGAGATAACGGAATAGGTGCTGTACTGCAACATATTCACTTTATCGCCCACGCCAATCGCCAGCGCGCCGCCGGAACCCCCTTCGCCGATAACGGTACAAATCACCGGTACGCTCAGGCGTGACATTTCACGCAGGTTACGTGCGATCGCTTCAGACTGACCGCGTTCTTCCGCGCCCACGCCAGGGTAAGCGCCAGGGGTGTCGATAAAGGTAATGATCGGCATGTTGAAACGCTCAGCCATTTCCATCAGACGCAGCGCTTTGCGATACCCTTCAGGTGCCGGCATGCCGAAGTTACGACGGATTTTCTCTTTCGTTTCACGGCCTTTCTGATGACCAATAATCATCACTGGACGACCATCCAGACGCGCGATACCGCCGACGATAGCTTTATCATCCGCATAGGCGCGATCGCCCGCCAGTTCGTCAAATTCATCAAACGCCAGGCGAACATAATCCAGGGTGTATGGACGTTGCGGATGGCGCGCCAGTTGAGCAACCTGCCATGCGCCAAGATCGGCAAAGATTTTGCGCGTCAGTTCTACGCTTTTTTCACGCAGACGATGCACTTCTTCATCGATATTAATATCCAGTTTCTCGTCCTGGCGGCTTACCGCTGTCAGAGAATCGATTTTCGCTTCCAGCTCTGCAATCGGCTGTTCAAAATCAAGGAAATTCAGACTCATAGTATTCCTGTATTAGTCAAACTCCAGTTCCACCTGCTCCGAACCAATGAGGCCACGGAGATCGTTTAGCAAACGATCGCTCGGAGAGACACGCCACGTCGCGCCAAAACGCAACCGCGCGCGTGCATCCGCCCTCTGATAGTAGAGATGTACTGGAATTGTCCCCGAGCGGTGGGGTTCCAGAGACTGACGGAGTCGGTTTAAAAGCTGGTCATCAATTTGCCTGTCCGTCAGCGAGATAGCAAGCCCGCGAGCATATTTTTCCCGGGCTTCGTCAATATCCATGACTTCACGGGCCATCATTTTAAGCCCGCCGCTGAAGTCATCAAAGCTGACCTGTCCGCTGACGATAAGTATGCGGTCTTTTTCCAGCAATTGCTGATATTTATCCAGAGCGTCGGTAAACAGCATAACTTCCAGACGTCCAGAGCGGTCATCCAGCGTACAGATGCCGATACGATTGCCGCGCTTGGTGACCATAACCCTTGCAGCAATCACGAGCCCCGCAGCCGTGGTGACTTTACCACGTTCTGTCGGATGCATGTCTTTCAGCCGGTAGCCTCCGACATAGCGCTCAATTTCTTTTAAATACTGATTGATAGGGTGCCCCGTCAGGTAAAGCCCCAACGTTTCACGTTCCCCGTCCAGCACCACCTGTTCCGGCCACGGCTGGCAGCTGGCATAGGATTGTTCAATTTGTTCCGGCTCTTCCGCCAGTACGCCAAACATATCCGCCTGCCCGATCGCTTCCGCTTTGGCATGCTGATCGGCGGCTTTCAGCGCGTCGCCCAGCGAGTTCATCAGCGCGGCGCGGTGCGGCCCAAGGCGGTCAAACGCCCCGGACATAATCAGTTTTTCCAGTACCCGGCGGTTGAGCTTTTTCGTGTCCGTACGAGCGCATAAATCAAACAGTTCGCGGAAGTAACCGTCTTTATTGCGCGCCTCGATGATAGCTTCAATCGGGCCTTCACCCACGCCTTTGATCGCACCGATGCCGTAAACAATTTCGCCGTCGTCGTTAACGTGGAAGTGATACAGTCCTGAGTTGATATCCGGCGGCAGGATTTTAAGCCCCATGCGCCAGCATTCATCCACCAGACCGACCACTTTTTCGGTGTTGTCCATATCGGCGGTCATTACCGCCGCCATAAACTCTGCCGGGTAGTGCGCTTTCAGCCATAGCGTCTGGTAAGACACCAGCGCATAGGCGGCGGAGTGCGATTTGTTAAACCCGTACCCGGCGAACTTTTCCACCAGGTCGAAGATTTTTATCGCCAGTTCGCCGTCGATGCCGTTCTTTCTGGCGCCCTCTTCAAAGACGGAACGCTGTTTCGCCATCTCTTCCGGCTTTTTCTTACCCATCGCACGACGCAGCATGTCCGCGCCGCCAAGGGTATAACCGGAAAGCACCTGGGCAATCTGCATAACCTGTTCCTGGTACAGGATGATGCCGTAGGTCGGCTCCAGTACGGGTTTCAGGCTTTCATGCTGCCATTGCACGTCTGGATAGGAAATCTCTTCACGGCCATGCTTACGGTCGATGAAGTTATCCACCATGCCCGACTGCAACGGGCCGGGGCGGAACAACGCCACCAGCGCGATCATATCTTCGAAGCAGTCAGGTTGCAGACGCTTAATCAGATCTTTCATGCCACGGGATTCAAGCTGGAAGACCGCCGTGGTTTCCGAGCGTTGCAGCATGTCGAAGCTTTTCTTGTCATCCAGCGGGATTGCCGCGATATCCAACGGCGGTTCGCCATTCTTCTCGCGGCGGGCGTTGATCATCTCCAGCGCCCAGTTAATGATGGTGAGCGTGCGCAGCCCCAGGAAGTCGAATTTGACCAGCCCGGCGTATTCCACGTCGTTTTTATCAAACTGCGTTACCGGGTGCTGACCGGCCTCATCACAGTACAGCGGCGCAAAATCGGTGATTTTGGTCGGCGCGATAACCACGCCACCGGCGTGCTTACCGGCGTTACGCGTGACGCCTTCCAGCTTGCGCGCCATATCGATCAGCGCTTTAACTTCCTCATCCGCCTCGTAAATTTCCGGCAGTTGCGGTTCCGCCTCAAACGCTTTCGCCAGCGTCATGCCCGGGTCAGGCGGCACCAGTTTCGAGATACGATCCACGAAACCATATGGGTGCCCCAGCACGCGCCCCACATCGCGGATAACCGCTTTCGCCGCCATCGTACCGAAGGTAATAATCTGAGATACCGCATCGCGGCCGTACATATCCGCTACGTGTTCGATAACCTGGTCGCGTTTCTCCATACAGAAGTCAACGTCGAAGTCAGGCATGGAGACACGTTCCGGGTTAAGGAAACGTTCGAACAGCAGGTCGAATTCCAGCGGATCAAGGTCGGTAATTTTCAGCGCATAGGCCACCAGCGACCCCGCACCGGAACCGCGCCCCGGCCCTACCGGTACGCCGTTATCTTTCGACCACTGGATAAACTCCATCACGATGAGGAAGTAGCCTGGGAACCCCATCTGGTTAATAACCTGAAGTTCAATGTCCAGACGTTCGTCATAGGGGGGACGCTTCTCTTTACGCACCGCTTCGTCAGGGAACAAGAATTCGAGACGTTCTTCCAGACCCTCTTTCGATTTCTTGACCAGGAAGTCTTCGGTGGTCATATCACCCGTCGGAAACTGCGGCAGGAAGTATTCTCCCAGACGGACGGTCACGTTACAGCGTTTGGCAATCTCAACGCTGTTTTCCAGCGCTTCCGGGATGTCGGAGAACAGCTCGCACATCTCGTCTTCGCTACGCATATATTGCTGTGGCGAATAGTTACGCGGGCGTTTAGGATCGTCGAGCGTAAAACCATCGTGAATAGCCACGCGGATTTCGTGCGCGTCAAAGTCCTCGCTGTTAATAAAGCGGACATCATTCGTTGCGACAACCGGCAAGCCACGCGTTTCCGCCAGCTCAACCGCCGCATGCAGATACGTTTCCTCATCCTGCCGACCCGTGCGGATCAGCTCCAGATAGTAGCGGTCGGAGAAATGTTCTTCATAGAAGGCGACGCATTCGTCCACCAGCGCACTGTTGCCGCGCAACAAACTGCGGCCCACATCGCCCATCCGGCCACCGGAAAGCAAAATCAGACCGTCTTTTAATTCAGTCAGCCATTCCCTGTCGATCACCGGCCCTTCTGCGCCGTAGCCACGCTGATAGGCTTTTGAGATCAACAGAGTAAGATTCTGATAGCCCGTATTATTTGCCGCCAGCACGGTCAACTGGCAGAGTTCATCTCCCAGCGGGGTGCCGCGAACATGGAAATCAGCGCCGACAATGGGCTTAATCCCTGCGCCGTGGCCCGTTCCGTAGAACTTCACCAGACCGCAAAGGTTGGTAAAGTCGGTGATCGCCAGCGCAGGCATGCCTAACGCGGCCGCCTTTTTTACCAGCGGCCCGGTTTTCGCCAGCCCATCGATCATGGAGTAGTCGCTGTGCACCCGCAGGTGGACGAAACGTGGTTCAGACATCTTCAGATTCCCGTTTACTTAATCTCGACACAAGAATCAGGACGCAAGTCCCAGGGCGCGTTTGACAGGAGCAAAACTACGTCGATGATGCTCCGTCGCACCATGTTCAGCAAGCGCCGCCAGATGAAAAGCGGTCGGATACCCTTTGTGCTGGGCAAAACCATACTGTGGGAAAATACCGTCCAGCGCCGCCATTTCGGCATCGCGCGTCACTTTCGCAATAATAGATGCCGCGCTGATCTCGGCCACACGGCTGTCGCCTTTCACCACCGCCATAGAGGGCACGGGCAGTGCCGGACAGCGGTTGCCGTCAATCAGCACATATTCCGGCGCAATATGCAAACCGGCAACGGCGCGCTGCATCGCCAGCATCGTGGCGTGCAAAATATTTAGCTCATCAATTTCATGAGGTTCCGCGCGTCCCAGACTCCAGCTTAACGCTTTTTCTTTGATTTCATCATACAGCGCCAGACGGCGCTTTTCTGAGAGCTTCTTGGAATCATTGAGACCCACGATTGGGCGAGCCGGATCGAGGATCACAGCGGCCGTCACCACCGCGCCGACCAGCGGGCCGCGTCCAACTTCATCCACACCCGCGACCAACTGCGTATGCGGATAAACAAATTCGATCATTGTGCTAACTCCAGGACAGCGTCCGCCGCTTGCTCATCGGCATTGCAACGGATTTGCTGGTGCAACTCGCGGAAGGTGTCATGCATCGCATGGCTGGTTTTGCCATTCGCCAGCAGCGGCAGCAAGGCCTCTGCAAGCGCATGCGGCTCACACTCTTCCTGCAACAGCTCTTTGACTAATTCTCTTCCCGCCAGCAGATTAGGCAGCGAAACATAATCGGTCTTTACCAGGCGCTTCGCCAGCCAGAAGGTAAAGGGTTTCATCCGATACCCCACCACCATCGGGCATTTCGCCAGCATACACTCCAGCGCCGCCGTACCAGACGCCAGCAATGCGGCGTCGCTGGCCACCATCGCTTCACGTCCCATTCCGTCGAGCAGATGCACGGAAAGCTCCGGCGCAACCTCAGCTTTAATGCGCTCAAACTGCTCGCGGCGTTTGGCGTTCACCAGCGGTACGACAACTTCAAGGTCAGGATAGGTCTGACGCAGCAGCTGCGCGGTTCTCAGGAAATCCGCGCTGAGCATCTCCACTTCCGCGCCACGGCTACCGGGCAGTAGCGCCAGGCAGTGTGCATCATGCGAGATTCCCAGCACATCACGCGCGGCGTTTTTATCCGGGTCCAGCGGCATAGCGTCCGCCATCGTATGCCCGATAAAACGGCATGGCACGTTAAACTTGTCGTAAAACGCTTTTTCGAAAGGCAGAAAAGCCAGCACCATATTGGTGGATCTGCCTATTTTGAAAACGCGTTTCTGTCGCCACGCCCAGACGGACGGACTGACATAATGGATGGTTTTTATGCCCTGCTTTTTCAGGTTGCCTTCAAGGGTGATATTGAAGTCCGGCGCATCAATGCCGACAAAAACATCCGGCTGAAGCTCGGTAAAGCGGCGGGTCAAATCGGCACGAATATGCAATAAGCGACGCAGGCGACCAAGCACTTCAACAATGCCCATTACCGCCAGCTCCTCCATCTCATACCAGGCTTCGCAGCCCTCAGCCTGCATACGCGGCCCCGCCACGCCGACGAAACGCGCGTTGGGCACACGCGTCTTCAGCGCGCGAATTAAGCCTGCACCAAGAATATCGCCGGAGGTTTCTCCGGCGACCAGGGCTATCGTTAAGGGACGCTGTTCCGCCATTAACGAATCAGACCGCGCGTTGAGCGGGCAAAGAAATCGCTAAAGAGTTGCACTTCCGGGTACTGCTTCGCCAGTTCGGCAATTTCCGGTTTAGCTTCATCCAGCGTTTTGCCGCTGCGGTACAACGCTTTGTAAGCGTTGCGGATCGCGGTGATCGCTTCGCGGGTGAAACCGCGACGCTTCAGCCCTTCGATGTTGACGCCAAACGGCGTCGCGTGATTGCCCTGAGCAATAACGTACGGCGGAACGTCCTGGGCAACGCCAGAACAGCCGCCAACCATCACATGCGCGCCAATGGTGCAGAACTGGTGCACTGCGGTCATGCCGCCGATGATGACAAAATCATCCAGCGAAACGTGGCCCGCAAGCGTAGCGTTATTGGCCAGAATACAGCGGTTGCCTACTGTACAATCGTGCGCCACATGGGCATTGATCATCAGTAAGTTATCGCTGCCCACCTTCGTCAACCCACCACCCTGCACTGTGCCACGATGAATGGTGACGCTTTCGCGAATGCGGTTACGATCGCCAATTTCCACACGGGTCGGTTCGCCAGCATATTTCAGATCCTGGTTTACTTCACCGATGGAGGCGAACTGATAAATCTCGTTATCGCGACCAATTTTTGTATGGCCATTCACGACAACGTGAGACTTCAGTACGGTACCCTCACCAATTTCGACATGGGGTCCAACAATACAAAAAGGACCAATATGAACATTAGCGCCAATACAGGCGCCGTCTTCCACAATGGCAGTTGGATGAATAAAGGCGGATTTATCAATCACGTATCAGGCCTCCCGGCTACGAGCACACATCATGGTTGCTTCGCACACAACTTTGCCATCGACCAGAGCAACCCCTTTAAAGCGGGTCAGGCCACGGCGCGTTTTCTCGAAAGTCACTTCCATGATCATCTGATCGCCAGGCACGACAGGACGCTTAAAGCGCGCTTCGTCAATACCCGCGAAGTAATACAGTTCACCCGGCTCCAGTTTTCCAACGCTTTTAAACGCCAGAATCCCTGTTGCCTGCGCCATCGCTTCCAGAATCAGCACACCCGGAAAAATCGGTTTACCCGGGAAATGGCCCTGGAAGAAAGGCTCATTTACGGAGACATTCTTCACTGCGCGCAGAAAACGACCTTCTTCAAAGTCCAGCACACGGTCAACCAGCAAAAACGGAAAACGGTGCGGCAGAAGTTCTAAAATCTCTTCAATATGCAGAGTATGAGTGTTAGTAGTCAAAATACTCTTCCTGTCCAAATATACTAAAAGGCAATAATAACACGGCCTGCCGCAATCATATGAATGTGACAGGCCGTAAAAGGATGGCACTACAGGTGGAACGCTAGCCTTGTTGATTAACCTTGCGCTCAATCGCTTTGAGACGCTTGCTCATATCATCAATGTTCATCACCAGTGCAGCGGTTTTACGCCATACTTTGTTAGGCTGCAACGGAATGCCTGAAGAATAGACGCCAGGCTCAGTGATAGGACGCATGACCATCCCCATACCCGTCACCGTGACTTTATCGCATATTTCCATATGCCCGTTAATCACGCTGGCCCCGCCAATCATGCAGTAACGGCCAATCTTCAGGCTGCCCGCCATAATGACGCCACCGGCAACCGCCGTATTGTCGCCAATCACAACGTTATGTGCAATCTGGCACTGGTTATCAATGATAACGCCGTTGCCGATCACAGTGTCATCCAGCGCGCCACGGTCAATCGTCGTACAGGCGCCGATCTCAACACGATCGCCAATAATGACGCGACCAAGCTGCGGGATCTTCACCCAGTTACCCCGATCGTTAGCGTAACCAAAACCGTCTGCGCCGACGACAGTGCTCGACTGGATCAGGCAATTCTCACCGATCTGAATGTCGTGGTAAATCGTTACATTCGCCCACAGACGCGAACCTGCACCGATTTTTGTGTTTTTCCCGACGAAGCAACCTGCGCCGATAATCACGTTATCGCCCAGTTCTACGCCAGACTCAATTACCGCATTCGCGCCAACTGAAACATTGTTACCCAGCGTCGCTGTCGCATCGATCGCTGCACTCGGTGCAATATTCTGCGCAGGCTGCGGCGTGGTATCTAAAATTTGCGCCATTCGCGCATACGTCAGGTAGGGGTTCTTCACTACCAGCGCAGCACTCTTAGCAAAAGGAAGATCGTCCTGCGTCATGACAACGGCAGAAGCCTGGCATACGCCTAAGTGTTCACGGTATTTAGGATTCACCATGAACGTGATGTGGCCTGTTTGCGCAGATTGCATGGACGCAACGCCGGTGATGACGATATCGCCATCACCGTGTAATTCTGCATCCAACTGCTCTGCTAAATCAGCCAGTCGAATTGAAGGCATTACTTATTTAACCTGTTTCAGTACGTCAGCAGTGATGTCTTTCACGTCGCTGCTGTTATAAGCAACGGTGTTGGCATCAACGACCAGATCGATGCTCTGGCTGTTAGCAACGGATTTCACAGCAGTCTGGATACGGGTAACCAGTTTGCCACGTTCTTCGTTGGAACGACGCGCGCGATCCTGTTCAAAAGCCTGGGCTTTCTGAGAGAAAGTCTGGCGTTGAGCCATCACGTCTTTTTCCAGCTTAGTACGTTCGCTACCTGCTTTCATGGACTGCAAACGCTGCATTTTAGATTGCAGATCGGTTTCCATACGCTGCAATTCGCTGGCACGGCCTTTGAACTCGTTTTCCAGCGTGTTAGAAACACCCGTCTTCTGTGCGACCTGTTGGAACAGGCTACCCATATTAACGATCGCAATTTTGTCAGCAGCCTGTGCGGACGTTACCATCGCTAAACCGAGACCTGCAGCTAATAACCACTTTTTCACAATAAACTCCTTACCATCCCATTTGTGCCCGCAGGCACAGTTCTTTGCGTGGCCAGGCGATCTCAGACGAGATCGCCAAAAGTCATCGCTACACTACCATTACATTCCTTTGCACAGAACAATTACCAGGTCTTACCAATGTTAAACTGGAACTGTTCCGATTTGTCTCCATCGTACTTTTTGAACGGCTGGGCGTAGGAGAAGACCAACGGCCCCAATGGGGACATCCATTGTAATGCGATACCAGCAGACATACGGATATTACTCGGATCGCTGTAGTCCGGGTAACCGGCATACGCGTTCGAATCCCAGTTCGTATCCCAGACAGTACCTACGTCCCAGAAGAAGGAGGTACGAACCGAGTTAGCGTACTTGTCGCTAATAAACGGCGTCGGGGTGATGAATTCGAGGCTGGCGACAGCCATAGCGTTACCGCCTACTGCGTCATCAGACTTACATGGCGCAGTTTCAGTGCTCTTACAATCGTTATCGTAGTCGTCATCGCCGTCATGACGGCTGCTCGCCGGGTAGTACACCGCTTTTGGACCGATAGTATTGGACTGGAAGCCACGCACGGTGCTTGAGCCACCGGCATAGAAGTTCTCATAGAACGGCATCTCTTTGCCGCCAATACCGTCACCATAACCCCAACGAGTACGACCCAGAACCACCCATTTGTGATCGTCATCGATCGGCACATAGGTCGCGGTATCCAGCGTCGCTTTGTAGTATTCGTTATCAGAGCCCGGGATGGTCACTTTACCATTCAGGTTGACACGCGTACCTTCCGTCGGGAAGAAGCCACGGTCCAGCTTGTTATAAGTCCAACCGTAGTTGAAGGTGAAGTCGTTAGCGCTGAATGAGTTGCGGTCATTCGTATCGGACGGATATTCACCCATCGAGTTCAGGTAACGCCACATGGCAACCTGCGGCTGCATGTTGGACAGGGAGTTATGTACATAACCTAAACCTGCACGCAGCGTGTTGTACTCGTTAATCGGGAAGCCCAGCGTAACGTCCGTACCATAACTTTTGTTGGTATAGTCGGACAGGTCCGCATCATCTGCCTGGAAGTCATTATAGAAGATACGGCCGCCGAGGCTGACGCCATCAACGGTGAAGTATGGGTTAGTGACAGACAGTTCAGTATAGGTCTGGTAGTCGTTTTTGGTTCCGTTAATACCCACGGAATAACCCGTACCTAACCAGTTGTCCTGCTGAACGCCCGCCTGGAAGCTCACGCCGCTTTCTGTGCCGTAACCAATACCGAAGTTAAAGCTACCGGTGTTACGCTCTTTCACTTTATAGACGACGTCAACCTGGTCCGGGCTGCCCGGAACGCGCTGCGTGTCGGTATCGACGGTTTCGAAGTAACCCAGACGGTTCAGACGCTCTTTACCCTGATCGACCAGATCGCTGCCTAACCATGCCCCTTCCATCTGGCGCATTTCGCGGCGCAGGACGGAATCTTTCGAGGTGTCGTTGCCTTCAAAACGGATCTTACGCACGTAGAAACGGTTACCCGCATCAACGTTCACACGTAATTTAACGGTTTTGTCGGCATCGTTGATTTCAGGCTGCGACTGCACGCGCGGGTAGGCATAGCCATAACGACCAAGAAGTTTCTTGATGTCGTCTTCCATTTTGGTCACTTTGGTGCCGTTATAGAGTTCACCTGGTTCGATCTTCGTCAGGTTCTCAATCTCGGCGGAGTGTCCAGCCAGGTTACCGCTCACCTGCACACCGGAAAGCTTGTACTGATCGCCTTCGGTGATATTAACGGTGATGTAGATGCCTTTCTTATCCGGCGTCAGGCTGACCTGCGTCGAATCGATGTTGAAACGGGCATAACCGCGATCCAGATAGTAGCTGCGCAGCGTCTCAAGGTCGCCAGCCAGTTTCTGTTTCTGGTATTTACGATCGCCCACGACGTTCCACCACGGCACTTCGTCGCGCAGTTGGAAGTGAGAAATGAGTTCGTCAGTGCTGAAGGCATGGTTGCCGACGATATTGATCTGTTGGATCTTCGCCGATACACCCTCCTGGAACACCAGTTTGAGGTCCACACGGTTACGCGGCAACGGCGTGACGACCGCTTTTACGCTGGCGCTGTATTTACCAACGCTGTAGTAGAAGTCTTCCAGTCCTTTTTCGATATCAGAGAGCGTGGTGCGATCCAGTGATTCGCCAACACGCACGCCAGACGCCTCAAGGTTCTGCTTCAGCATGTCATCTTTCACCGATTTGTTACCGGAGAAAGTGATACTGGCAATCGTCGGACGTTCTTTTACCTGAACCAGAAGCGTATCACCATCGCGCAGGACGCGGACATCCTCGAAGTTGCCAGTGGCGAACAGAGCACGAATGGTATTACTGATATCTTCATCATTAACCGTGTCGCCTGTGCGCACCGGCATACTGAGGAGGGCCGCACCAACGGCGACTCGCTGTAGGCCTTCGAAATGAATGTCCTTCACCACGAACCCTTCAGCACCGTATACGGTGGCGCTGCTAAACAGCAGCGACGCTATGAGCAACTTTTTCATCGCCATCGTTATTATGCGTTCTTCCTAACTAACTCTCTTACAACCGAGAGAAATCATTGAAAAGTGCAAGCCCCATTAACAACACCAGCAAAATCGCGCCAATGCGGTAACTAAAGTCTTGAACCCGCTCGGATACCGGCCCGCCCTTCAGCTTTTCAATCGCCAGGAACAGCAGATGCCCCCCGTCAAGAACGGGCAGCGGAAACAGGTTGATTATCCCTAAGTTCACGCTGATAAGCGCAAGAAACATCAGGTAATAAATGCCCCCAAATTCCGCTGACATCCCAGCCCCCTGAGCGATAGAAATCGGCCCACTGAGGTTGTTCAGTTTCACATCACCGGTTATCAATTTTCCCAGCATACTGACCGTCAGCTTCATCAACTGCCACGTCTTGTCCGTGGCTTCGAGGATGGCGCTGAATGGCCCATACTGGCGTACAGTCTTGTACTCATCCGGCAGAGGAATAATTTTAGGCACAACACCCGCAAAACCTTCTGCCTTTCCGTTAACCGGCTTTGTATCCGGGATTAACGTCAAAGACAAGGAACTCCCCTGCCTTTCAATTTCCAGCGCTAACGGCTTATCTGGATTGTTGCGCACAAGCGTCACAAACGTCATCCATTGCGTTAACGACTGACCATCGACTTTAACGATCCTGTCGCCTGCTTGCAAACCCGCCTTACTTGCAGCGAAGTTCGCCTGCACTTCTGACAGCACCGGTTCGATCTGTGGACCACGCGGCCGAATCCCTAAAGAAGATACAGGATCTTCTTTGTCTGGCTCAAATGCCCAGTGGCGCAAATCTAACGTTTTATCCTGGCGCTGATTACTGCCGAACGGCGCCACGCTGATTGTCGTACGCTCATCGCCGATTTTGGACACCAGCTGTAAGCGCACCGCATCCCAATCAGGGGTTTCGATGCCATCAATGGCTTTAAGTTCCGTACCAGGAAGAATTTGCGCCTGGGCGGCAATCGAGTTGGGTGTTATTTCACCAACCACCGGACGAACGCCAGGGACGCCGATGATAAAAACCAGCCAGTAGGCAAAAATAGCGAAAAGAAAATTTGCAATCGGACCTGCGGCGATAATCGCCGCCCGCTGTCCCACGGTTTTATTGTTGAAAGCGTGGTGGCGCAGTTCCGGCACAACCGGCTCAGCGCGCTCATCCAGCATTTTGACGTAACCGCCGAGGGGAATCATGGCGATCACATATTCCGTACCGTATCGATCGGTACGCCGCCAAAGCGCTTTCCCAAAACCGATAGAAAAGCGCTCGACACGAACACCGCAGCGCCGGGCAACCCAGAAATGACCAAATTCATGCACGGTGATAAGCACACCCAGTGCGACGATGAATGCAGCCAGATTCCAGAGAATACTCAGCATAAAACCTTCCGTTAGAGTGTCCTGAATACCAGTAACAACAGGCAAGCAAAGACCGGTACTGCCGCCGTCAGGCTATCAATACGATCCAGAATACCACCATGCCCTGGGATCAAGTGACCACTATCCTTAATTCCTGCTTCACGCTTAAACATGCTCTCAGTCAGATCGCCCAGCACTGACGCCAGGGCCGCGATGACAGAACAAATCAGTAAGGTTGAAGGCGCAACATCCAGATTCGCCCACATGCCGTAACCCCATGAAATCACGGCGGCAGTCGCGAGTCCGCCAATAAAGCCCTGCCAGGTTTTACCAGGAGAAACCTTTGGCGCAAGTTTATGTTTGCCGAACAGTTTGCCAAACATATATGCCCCGGAGTCTGCCCCCCAGACGAGGATCATGACATAGAGCAGCCATATGGCGCCACTGTAATGATTCTCATCATAGTGCCAGGCGCGCAGCGCCAGCATTCCCCAAAAAAAAGGAATGATGGTTAACACCCCGAAAATTACGCGTAATGTCTTTGAATTACGCCAGATCGCCGCCGAACCGGGATAAAATAACACCAGTAATAATGCAACGACCCACCAGCCCAACGACGCCCAAAGCGAAACCTCAACAAGCGGTTGATGAATGTTGCGGTGATATTCAGGCAGCAAAAACAGCATCAGCGCCAGCAATAACCCGCACAGCACCGCCAGCCAGACCCGCTGAGTACGCGTGGTAAAACCGCTTAACTGTCCCCATTCCCAGGCGGCCAGCATACAAACGACCAGCGTGACAATGGCGAACCCCACCGGCGGGAGTAAAAAAAGCGCCGCGATGACAACGGGTATTAAAACAAAAGCAGAAATCAGGCGATACTTCAGCAAAAGCGACCCCCATCAGGCTTTTTCATCACCGGGCTCGGTGCCGCCGAAACGACGCTCTCGATTAGCAAAGGCATGCAGCGCCCCTTCAAAGTCTTGTTCATCGAAATCGGGCCAAAGAACATCAGTAAAGTAAAGTTCGGCATAGGCAATTTGCCAAAGCAAAAAGTTACTAATGCGATGCTCTCCCCCAGTCCTAATTACTAAATCTACAGGAGCCAGTTCATGCATACAGATTTTCTGGTTTAGCATCTCTTCGTCAATCTGATCAGGGCGCAGCAGTCCTTCCTGCACCTGTTCTGCCAGTTGCCTGACTCCCTGGACAATATCCCAACGTCCGCCATAATTCGCCGCGATATTCAGCGTCAGCCCGGTATTCTGGGCGGTAAGCGCTTCAGACTTGCGAATACGGTCTTGCAAACGCGAGTTAAATCGACTGGTGTCGCCAATAATGCGCAGGCGAACGTTATGGCGATGCAGGCTTTTTACTTCGCTATCCAGCGCCCACACGAACAGCTCCATTAACGCACTCACTTCCTGCGCTGGTCGGTTCCAGTTCTCACTGCTAAAGGCATACAGCGTTAACGCATCAATACCGTTGTTGGCAGCGAAAGATACGGCCCGACGGACGGATTTTGCTCCGGCCTTATGCCCAAAGGCGCGAATCTTCCCTTGCTTTTTCGCCCAGCGGCCATTGCCATCCATAATGATTGCTACATGGCGACAGCCATGTGCTGGCAAATTTTCGCTTAGTGGTTGAGTTGCAGACAACATAACGCGTTTTTAGTCCCTGAAAGGATTTAACGGTACTCAGGAATACTGAAGCCTTTTGCGCTTCATCCTTCAGGCTGCCTCTTCGTTGGCTATGAATGATGCAACCTGAATGATTTTGTGCATCCACAAAAAAGCCGTGTCAAACCACGGCTTACCTGACCGCATAAAGCCAAATATCTGCGATCGGGTGGCGCAGACTATATCACTGAAGCCCAACGCTAACAAATAGCACGATCCTGTGTAGAGGGATTATCATCAGCTTGCGAGTCGCATCACCTGTTTTCTGGCGACGTCACGCGCGACGGCATCAACCCTGAGAACGTCGTCAACGCTTCCCGGTTCCTGCAAATCCATTTTCTCCAGCACAGATAAATTGAGCTCAGCAATATCTGTAAAGCGAATCTCTTCAGCCAGAAATGCGGCGACGGTGATTTCATTCGCCGCATTCAGCGCGGTTGTCGCGGCCTGACCTTGCTCAAACGCGTCCATCGCCAGTTTCAGGCACGGATAGCGCTGATAATCCGGCGCAGAGAACGTCAACGCACTGAGCTTGCAAAAATCGAGCGGCTTCACGCCAGAGTTCACGCGATTCGGCCACGCCATCGTATGCGCGATTGGCGTACGCATATCCGGCTCCCCCAGTTGCGCCAGAACGCTGCCGTCCTGATAACGCACCATTGAGTGAATAACCGACTGCGGGTGAATCAACACGTCCATCTGGCTTGCGCTGGCGTTAAACAACCAACGCGCTTCAATGTATTCCAGACCTTTATTCATCATGGTGGCGGAATCGACGGAAATTTTTCGTCCCATAGACCAGTTCGGATGACGACATGCCTGATCGGGCGTCATGGTCGCCAGATCGCACAATGGCGTTTCACGAAAAGGGCCACCAGACCCGGTAAGCAAAATCGACATCACGCCATTTTGCTCCAGCTCAGCGTATCCCAGATCGTTTTGAATAGGTTGGGGCATACTCTGAAAAATCGCGTTATGTTCGCTATCTACCGGTAAAAGCCGGGCTTTACTGCGTTTCACCTCGTCCATAAACAGACGCCCGCAGGTAATCAGCGACTCTTTATTGGCAAGCAGGATGGTTTTACCGGCGCGAATCGCCGCAAGCGTAGGCAGCAGACCTGCCGCGCCCACGATAGCCGCCATCACCTGATCGACCTCATCCAGCGCAGCCATATCGCAGGCGGCCTGTTGTCCGCTCAGGACGTCAGTGCGGCTTCCATGTTCCAGAAGCGCAGTTTTCAGCCGTTGAGCGCTCTGTTCATCGTCCATCACCGCATAACGCGGCGAAAACTCCAGGCACTGCTCTACCATACGGGTGACATTTTTACCCGCAACCAGCGCGACAACACGGAAGCTTTCAGGATTATGGCGCACCACATCCAGCGTGCTGCAACCAATAGAGCCGGTCGAGCCCAGAATGGTTAGTTGCTTCATGAAACGTCCAGAAGAATTGAGACAGGATAGAAAGCAAAACGCCGCCCGGAAGACCCGTCAGGGTCAACCAGCGGCGTTTTAGTCGTACAGGAAAATCAGAACTGCATCAGTTCCGCTTCTTTTTCCGTCAGCGCCGCATCAACTTTCTTGATGGCAGCGTCAGTCAGTTTCTGTACTTCGTCCTGAGAACGGCGATCGTCATCTTCGCTGATCTCTTTATCTTTCAGCAGCGCTTTTACTTTGTCGTTCGCATCACGGCGTACGTTACGCACGGCAACACGCGCCTGCTCTGCTTCGCCACGAACGATTTTGGTCAGGTCTTTACGACGTTCTTCAGTCAGCGGCGGCAGCGGAACACGGATATCGCTACCCGCAGAACTCGGGTTCAGGCCGAGGTCAGAAGCCATAATCGCTTTCTCAACCGCCGGGCTCATGGAGCGATCGAACACGTTGATTTTCAGCGTGCGGGAGTCTTCTACCGTTACGCTCGCCAGCTGACGCAGCGGAGTCGGCGTGCCGTAATATTCCACGACAATGCCATCCAGCAGGCTGGGAGAAGCACGACCCGTGCGAATTTTGCTGATTTGGTTTTTAAACGCTTCAACGCATTTTTCCATGCGTACTTCAGCATCTTTTCTGATATCGCTAATCACGTTACGAATCCTTGAAAACTAGTCTCAGTCGACCAGACAATCACACAATACACTTCATCCTTCAGGCTGCCTCTGCGTTGGCTGCGAACGTTCTTCCCTGTCACGTACCAGTGTACGGGCCTCGGGATTCATGCTCTTGCCGCCGTGATGCAGCATGAATGATTTCGTGTATACAGAGTATGCTCAGTATAGTCTCGTTTAATTCATGCCACAGGATATATAAATCCTGCCGGGTAAAGGCGAATCTTACCCGGAATTGGCCATCACGGGAATTATTCCGTGATTAAAGTCCCTTCTTTTTCGCCCATCACGACGCGACGCAGCGCGCCCGGCTTGTTCATATTGAAAACACGAATTGGCAATTTGTGGTCACGAGCCAGCGTGAACGCGGCCAGATCCATCACTTTCAGCTCTTTATCCAGCACTTCGCCGTAGGTGAGTTGCTCATACATCGTGGCGGACGGATCTTTGGCCGGGTCCGCAGTAAATACGCCATCGACTTTCGTGGCTTTCAGCACCACATCCGCTTCAATTTCGATACCGCGCAGGCAAGCCGCAGAGTCGGTGGTGAAGAAGGGGTTGCCGGTGCCCGCAGACAGGATAACCACACGGTTATTACGCAGCAGACTAATGGCTTCTGCCCAGCTGTAGTTGTCACACACGCCATTCAGCGGAATAGCGGACATCAGGCGGGCGTTCACATAGGCGCGGTGGAGCGCATCGCGCATCGCCAGACCGTTCATCACGGTGGCCAGCATGCCCATGTGGTCGCCCACAACGCGGTTCATACCCGCTTTCGCCAGACCAGCACCACGGAACAGGTTACCGCCACCAATCACCACACCAACCTGAATGCCCAGTTCCACCAGTTCTTTGATTTCCTGAGCCATACGATCCAGTATGCTTGCATCAATACCGAAGCCTTCCGAACCCTGCAGAGCTTCGCCACTCAATTTAAGCAGAATACGTTTATAGACGGGTTTTGCATTGGTAGCCATGTTTCTTTCCTGAGACTGTCAACGATTGAGATGAGTTAATTCCGGCGACATTGTATGTCGCTTTTCAGCGCAGCCACTATAGGGGTTGGCTGAATTTACAAGATGGACGCAAAAAGAAGCCGCCCTCAGGCGGCTCCTTTTCGACAATTAAGACTGCTTGGACATCGCAGCAACTTCTGCTGCAAAGTCAGTCTCAACTTTCTCGATGCCTTCGCCCACTTCAAAGCGGATGAAACCAGTTACGTCGGCGTTGTGCTCTTTCAGCAGCTGACCAACAGATTTGCTCGGTTCCATAACGAAAGGCTGACCGGTCAGAGAAACTTCACCGGTGAATTTCTTCATGCGGCCTTCAACCATTTTCTCTGCGATTTCTTTCGGCTTACCAGACTGCATCGCGATGTCCAGCTGTACCTGGTATTCTTTCTCTACCACTTCAGCAGACACGTCTTCCGGCTTAACGAACTCAGGCTTGCTTGCAGCAACGTGCATTGCCAGCTGTTTAACCAGCTCTTCGTCAGCGCCTTTAGCCGCAACCAGAACACCGATGCGCGCACCGTGCTGGTAAGAACCCAGAACGTCGCCTTCCAGGGAAGCAACACGGCGAATGTTGATGTTTTCACCGATTTTTGCCACCAGAGCAACGCGCTCTTCTTCGAACTGTGCTTTCAGCACGTCAACGTCAGTGATTTTGCCAGCAACAGCGGCGTCCAGCACTTTGTCAGCAAATGCCTGGAAACCAGCATCTTTAGCAACGAAGTCAGTCTGGCAGTTAACTTCCAGAATGATGCCGTAGTTGCCGTCGATTTTGGTTTTGATCACGCCGTCAGCAGCAACGTTGCCTGCTTTTTTTGCTGCTTTGATCGCACCGGATTTACGCATGTTTTCGATTGCCAGCTCGATGTCGCCATTCGCTTCAGTCAGTGCTTTTTTGCAATCCATCATGCCTGCGCCAGTACGCTCACGCAGCTCTTTTACCAGGGATGCGGTAATTTCAGCCATTCTAAAATCCTCGGAAGATTTGATCTGCCCGGCATCAAACCGCACAGATTTAAAAGTGAAAAAGGGGCCTAAAGGGCCCCTAACCAAACGTGATACTACCTGGTTTATAAGGGGGCTCGAACGAGCGTGCCTTATTATTCAGCTTCTACGAAGCTTTCTTCCGCCTGAGAAGCCAGATCCTGAGAACGGCCTTCACGAACGGTTGCAGCTACAGCGCCCAGGTACAGGCTAACAGCACGGATTGCGTCGTCGTTACCCGGGATAACGAAGTCAACACCGTCCGGATCAGAGTTGGTATCAACGATAGCAAATACCGGGATACCCAGGTTGTTTGCTTCTTTGATAGCAATGTGCTCGTGGTCAGCATCGATAACGAACAGTGCGTCCGGCAGGCCGCCCATGTCTTTGATACCGCCCAGGCTGTTTTCCAGTTTCTCAAGCTCACGAGTGCGCATCAGCGCTTCTTTTTTGGTCAGCTTTTCGAAAGTACCGTCCTGAGACTGAGTTTCCAGGTCTTTCAGACGTTTGATGGACTGACGAACGGTTTTCCAGTTAGTCAGCATACCGCCCAGCCAGCGATGGTTCACGAAGAACTGGTCGCAGCTGTTAGCAGCGTCTTTCACCGCTTCGCTTGCAGCACGTTTAGTACCAACGAAAAGGATTTTACCTTTGCGAGAAGCAATCTTGTTCAGTTCAGCCAGCGCTTCGTTGAACATCGGTACAGTTTTCTCAAGGTTGATGATGTGAACTTTGTTACGCGCACCGAAGATGAACGGCTTCATTTTCGGGTTCCAGTAACGGGTCTGGTGACCGAAGTGAACACCAGCCTTGAGCATGTCGCGCATGGAAACAGTTGCCATGATTAAAACCTCTATATATAAAAGTTGGGGTTATGCCTCCACGTATCCCATATTACCGACCCCAAAGGGCACCCCGGAATATGTGCCGATACGTGTGTGTTGTTACACAAAGTGAGATTTGTCGCTTCAGTCCATCTTGTGTAGTCTTCGAATGGAACGGAAGTCCGGCGCGCTTTATACCACAAATACGCCGCAGACACCAATAATTGTTGGCTCGATGTGCTGTTAATGATTCTCAATTTGGCAGGCTACGCTTTGGACTGATACCATTGACAGCACTTACACAATTATTGTCGAAATAATCGACACCGATGGACAGAATTCATGGCTATCTCAATCAAGACCCCTGAAGAAATCGAAAAAATGCGCGTCGCTGGCCGCCTGGCCGCTGAAGTGCTGGAGATGATCGAACCGTATATCAAACCGGGCGTCAGCACCGGGGAACTGGATCGCATCTGCAACGACTACATCGTCAATGAACAACACGCGATCTCCGCTTGCCTCGGCTACCACGGTTATCCGAAATCCGTTTGTATCTCCATTAATGAAGTGGTGTGCCACGGTATCCCGGACGACGGAAAATTGCTGAAAGACGGCGATATCGTCAATATCGACGTAACCGTAATTAAAGATGAATACCACGGCGATACGTCGAAAATGTTTATCGTCGGCAAACCGACGATTCTGGGCGAGCGCCTGTGCCGTGTAACCCAGGAAAGCCTGTATCTGGCGCTGCGAATGGTCAAGCCGGGCATCCGTCTGCGCACGCTGGGCGCGGCCATTCAGAAATACGCGGAAGGCGAAGGCTTCTCTGTCGTTCGCGAATATTGCGGTCACGGGATTGGTCGCGGCTTCCATGAAGAACCGCAGGTTCTGCACTACGATGCGGACGACGGCGGCGTGGTTCTGCAACCGGGAATGACGTTCACCGTTGAACCGATGCTGAACGCCGGTGATTACCGCATCCGCACCATGAAAGACGGCTGGACGGTAAAAACCAAAGACAGAAGCTTGTCTGCACAGTACGAGCATACTATTGTGGTAACCGAAAACGGCTGTGAAATTCTGACGTTACGCAAGGATGACACCATCCCGGCGATTACCACGCACGACGCATAAACTTTTGCCTGATGGCGCTACCGCTTATCAGGCCTACAATCAGCGTTTACCCGTAGGCCGGATAAGGCGTTAACGCCGCATCCGGCTTTTTAATGGGTGGCGCATAATGAATACTCTTCCTGAACAGCACGCGAATACGGCTCTCCCCACCCTACCCGGCCAACCGCAAAATCCGGGAGCCTGGTCGCGTGACGAGCTTACCGTCAGCGGAATTAAAGCCCACATTGATATTTTCCAGCAGTGGCTGGGAGACGCTTTTGACAGCGGGATTTCCGCAGAGCAATTGATTGAAGCCCGCACCGAATTTATCGACCAGTTGTTGCAACGACTGTGGATCGATGCCGGATTCGGGCAAATTGCCGATCTGGCCCTGGTGGCCGTCGGCGGCTATGGCCGGGGCGAGCTGCATCCGCTTTCCGACATTGACCTGCTCATCCTGAGCCGTAAAAAGCTGCCCGACGCTCAGGCGCAAAAAGTCGGGGAACTGCTGACCTTGCTGTGGGATGTGAAGCTGGAAGTCGGGCATAGCGTGCGCACACTGGAAGAGTGTCTGCTGGAAGGGCTGTCAGACTTAACCGTCGCCACCAATCTGATTGAAACACGTCTGCTGATCGGCGACGTGGCGCTTTTTCTGGAGCTGCAAAAGCATATTTTCAGTGAAGGTTTCTGGCCGTCGGAGAAATTTTTCGCTGCCAAAGTCGAAGAGCAAAACCAGCGCCACCAGCGCTATCACGGCACCAGCTATAACCTTGAACCCGATATTAAAAGCAGCCCCGGCGGCCTGCGTGATATCCACACCCTGCAATGGGTGGCCCGCCGCCACTTCGGCGCAACGTCTCTCAATGAGATGGTCGGCTTCGGCTTCTTAACCCAGGCAGAACGCGCCGAGCTAAACGAATGCCTGCATATTTTGTGGCGCATTCGCTTCGCGTTGCACCTGGTGGTCAGCCGTTACGACAACCGCCTGCTGTTCGACAGGCAGCTCAGCGTTGCCCAGCGGCTCAACTACACTGGCGAAGGCAACGAGCCGGTTGAGCACATGATGAAAGACTATTTCCGGGTCACGCGTCGGGTGAGCGAACTGAACCAGATGCTATTGCAGCTGTTTGATGAAGCAATCCTCGCCCTACCCGCCGATGAAAAACCTCGCCCGATTGATGACGATTTTCAACTGCGCGGCACGCTGATCGACCTGCGCGATGACGATCTGTTTATCCGTTCGCCGGAAGCGATCCTGCGGATGTTTTATATGATGGTGCGCAATAGCACCATCACTGGCATCTATTCCACCACGCTGCGCCATCTGCGCCATGCCCGCCGCCACCTGACCCAGCCGCTGTGCTACATCCCGGAAGCGCGCTCTCTGTTTCTCAGTATGCTGCGTCATCCGGGCGCCGTCAGCCGCGGTTTGCTGCCAATGCATCGCCACAGCGTGCTTTGGGCTTACATGCCGCAATGGTCGCATATCGTCGGCCAAATGCAGTTCGACCTGTTCCATGCCTACACGGTGGATGAGCACACCATTCGCGTGATGCTGAAGCTGGAAAGTTTCGCCAAAGAAGAGACCCGCCAGCGCCATCCGCTGTGCGTCGATCTCTGGCCGCGCCTGCGGCAACCGGAACTGATCCTGATCGCGGCGCTGTTCCATGATATTGCCAAAGGGCGCGGCGGCGACCACTCGGTACTCGGCGCGCAGGACGTGCTCAAATTTGCCGAACTGCACGGCCTGAACTCACGCGAAACGCAACTGGTCGCCTGGCTGGTACGCCAGCACCTGCTGATGTCGGTTACCGCCCAGCGGCGCGATATCCAGGACCCTGAGGTCATCAAACAGTTCGCCGAAGAGGTGCAAACGGAACACCGCCTGCGTTTCCTGGTATGCCTGACGGTCGCTGACATTTGCGCCACTAACGAAACGCTGTGGAACAGCTGGAAGCAAAGCCTGTTGCGCGAACTGTACTTCGCCACCGAAAAACAGCTACGTCGCGGCATGCAAAACACGCCGGATATGCGCGAACGCGTGCGCCATCATCAGCTTCAGGCGCTGGCGCTGCTGCGAATGGACAATATAAACGAAGAGGCGCTGCATCAAATCTGGACACGCTGCCGCGCTAACTATTTCGTGCGCCATAGTCCGAATCAGCTGGCCTGGCATGCGCGTCATCTGTTACAGCACGATCTGACCCGACCGCTGATTCTGGTCAGCCCGCAGGCCACGCGCGGCGGAACGGAGATCTTCATCTGGAGTCCTGATCGCCCTTATCTGTTTGCCGCCGTTTGCGCAGAGCTGGACAGGCGCAATCTGAGCGTTCATGACGCGCAAATCTTCACCACCCGCGACGGCATGGCGATGGATACCTTTATTGTGCTGGAGCCGGACGGCAGCCCTCTCTCCGCCGACCGTCACGAAGCCATCCGTTTTGGACTGGAGCAGGCAATTACCCAGAGCAGCTGGCAGCCTCCGCAGCCGCGTCGCCAGCCGGCCAAACTGCGCCACTTTACCGTCGATACCGAGGTCACTTTTCTGCCTACTCACACCGACAGAAAATCGTTCCTTGAACTTATCGCTCTCGATCAGCCGGGCCTGCTGGCGCGGGTCGGGCAAATTTTTGCCGATCTGGGAATTTCGCTTCATGGCGCCCGAATTACAACCATTGGCGAGCGAGTAGAAGATTTATTCATAATCGCGACAGCCGACCGGCGTGCCCTTAATAATGAGCTACAGCAGGAAGTGCATCAACGGTTGACAGCGGCCCTCAATCCAAACGATAAAGGGTAGTGTGTTTATTCATATGGAAAGAGTTTAACAATGCAGCAGTTACAGAACGTTATTGAGTCCGCTTTCGAGCGCCGTGCCGACATCACTCCGGCGAATGTAGATACCGTGACCCGCGAAGCGGTTAACCAGGTCATTTCTCTGCTGGATTCCGGTGCGCTGCGTGTGGCAGAAAAGATTGATGGCCAGTGGGTGACTCACCAGTGGCTGAAGAAAGCGGTTCTGCTCTCTTTCCGTATTAACGATAACCAGGTTATCGACGGTGCGGAAAGCCGCTACTTCGATAAAGTACCGATGAAATTCGCCGACTATGACGAAGCGCGCTTCCAGAAAGAAGGCTTCCGCGTAGTGCCGCCTGCCGCTGTGCGTCAGGGCGCGTTTATCGCACGCAACACTGTGCTGATGCCATCCTACGTAAACATCGGCGCATTCGTTGATGAAGGCACGATGGTAGATACCTGGGCGACCGTAGGTTCCTGCGCGCAGATTGGTAAAAACGTACACCTGTCCGGCGGCGTCGGCATTGGCGGCGTACTGGAACCGCTACAGGCAAACCCGACAATCATCGAAGATAACTGCTTCATCGGCGCGCGTTCTGAAGTGGTTGAAGGGGTGATCGTTGAGGAAGGTTCCGTGATCTCTATGGGCGTGTACATCGGTCAAAGCACCCGTATTTACGATCGCGAAACGGGCGAAATCCATTATGGCCGCGTACCGGCAGGCTCCGTTGTGGTTTCCGGCAACCTGCCGTCGAAAGACGGCAAATACAGCCTGTACTGTGCGGTCATCGTGAAAAAAGTTGACGCGAAGACGCGCGGCAAAGTCGGGATCAACGAGCTGTTACGTACCATCGACTAACAATGATTTGAAAAAGCGGGCTGAGCCCGCTTTTTTTACATCTGTGGCTGGCGGAAAGAGAACTTTTCGTTAATTATTCATAGGTTATGTTGAGATGAAGGGTACCGCTATGTATGACAATCTGAAAAGTCTGGGCATTACCAATCCTGAAGAAATCGATCGTTACAGCCTGCGGCAAGAAGCCAACAACGATATCCTGAAAATCTATTTCCAGAAGGATAGAGGCGAGTTCTTTGCCAAAAGCGTAAAGTTCAAATATCCCCGCCAGCGTAAAACCGTCGTCACCGATGGTATCGGACAAGGTTACAAAGAGGTGCAGGAGATCAGTCCTAACCTGCGCTATGTGATCGATGAACTGGATCAGATCTGCCAGCGCGATCGCACGGAAGTCGATCTCAAACGTAAGATCCTGGATGATTTACGTCATCTGGAAAGCGTAGTCGCCAACAAGATCAACGAAATCGAAGCGGATCTGGAAAAACTAACGCGTAAGTAAGCTGTGTGTTGCCGGATGGCGGCGTGTTACGCCTTATCCGGCCTACAGGTAACTCCCGGTAGGCCTGATAAGCGTCGCGCCATCAGGCAATCAATGCTGCTCGTCCAGTTGCAACGCGACATACAGCAACAGCCGATCGTCAAAATTGCCCAAATCCAGCCCCGTCAACTCAGAGATGCGGTTCAGACGGTATTCCAGCGTATTACGGTGAATAAAGAGCGCCTTCGACGTTGCCAGCGGCTGCACGTTATGGCGAAACCACGCGGCCAGCGTCCGGCGTAACAGCCCGTTATTATCCATCGCTTTCAGCTTTGAGAGCGGGCGCGCCAGCTCATTGGCCTGCCAGCCGCCACGCAGGCTGTCCAGCAGCACTGGCAGCATCAAATCCTGGTAAAAGTAGCTGCGTTGCTCCGGCATACGCTGCTTGCCCACCATCATGGTAGTACGCGCAGTGCGCCAGGAGCGGGCGATACTGCCCGGGCCGGTAAAATAGTTCCCCAGTGCGACCCGAAAGCGCAATTGCCCGTTCTCTTTCATCCGGGCAATCAACTGCTCAATACGCTTGCGATGGTCGTCCGCATCCCAGCGCCCAAACTGATTCAGCGCCGGTTTCAGCACCACCATTTCCGTCAAAGAAACGATAGCAATCAAATTGTTGCGTTCAGGCGTCGTTAACGCATTTTGCAGCTGCTGCAACTCCTCCATCGCGCTGTCAACGCCAAGCTGCCCACTGTCCACTTCGACCACGGCAGCCACACGCGGTTGGTTCAGGTCGATACCCAGCCGCTGCGCCCACTCCGTCAACGCTGGCGTATTTTCCTCGGCCTGAATCAGGTTCATCACCAGTTCTTCACGCAGACGGCTGTCCTGAGCCAGCAGATGCATCAGCCGCGACTGCTCCAGCATCATTTCGGCCGTCATACAGACCAGCTCACCGTATTTTCGCAGGTATTGTGGCTCACCGGTTAAACCAATAACGCCGACGATCTCCCCTTCCAGGCGCAACGGCAGGTTGATCCCCTGGCGCACGCCGTGGAGATGCCGCGCCACCGCATCATCAATATCGACCACGCGCCCCTGCGACAGCACCAACAGCGCGCCTTCGTGCAATTCACCAATGCGCTCCCGATCGCCGCTACCGATAATACGCCCACGGGCATCCATTACGTTGATATTGGTATCGATGATGCGCATTGTGCGCGCCACAATATCCTGTGCCATTTTGGTATCAAGATGCCAGCCAGCCATAATCCCCTCCTGTGAGCAGAGCTCAAGCATAGGGAAGATGCTAACCTGCATCATTGTGCATCTGCACAAACTAAAGCAGAGAAGTATGGAGTTGTGGGGGGCCTCACAGAATGTGAGAAATGCCCTTTTCCCGGACAGGAAAAGGGCAAGAGAGGAAATTACTGCATCAGCAGATAGATGGTGCTATCGCCGCGCTGAATATTCAGCGCCAGAACAGAAGGTTTGCTGTCGAGGATTTTACGCAGCTCAGCGATGTTCTTAATCGCCTGCTGGTTGGCTCCCACAATCACATCCCCTTTCTTCAGGCCAATCTGCGCAGCCGGCGTATTCGGCTTCACGTTGCTGACGACAACGCCTTTATCCTGGCCTTTGTTGCTCATTTCCGCGCCTTCAATACCATTGAAGATGGAGCTGGAATCAACCTGATTCTGGCTGCTCTGTTGCAGTTCCAGGTTGACGGTCACCGGCTTGCCATCACGCAGCAGACCAAGGCTGATTTTGCTGCCTACCGGCATCGTACCCACCTGGGCGCGCAGCGCGGCAAAGCTGCTGATCGGCTTACCGTTCAGGGACGTGATCACATCCCCGGCTTTAATACCGGCTTTCGCCGCAGAAGAGTTCGCCATCACCTGGCTGACAAACGCGCCGCGCTGGGCATCGACTTTCATCGCTTTCGCCAGTTCAGAGTTTAGCTCCGTCCCCATGATACCCAACTCACCGCGTTTAACCTGGCCATACTCCACCATCTGGGAGGTCAGGTTTTTCACCATGTTGCTGGGGATAGCAAAACCAATACCGATGTTGCCGCCGTCCGGCGCAAGAATCGCGGTGTTAATCCCGATCAGCTCGCCGTTCAGGTTCACCAGCGCGCCACCGGAGTTACCACGGTTGATGGCGGCATCCGTCTGGATAAAGTTTTCGTAGTTTTCCGCGTTCAGACCGCTACGGCCCAGTGCGGAGACGATACCGGAAGTCACCGTTTCGCCCAGACCAAACGGGTTGCCGATAGCGACGGTATAATCCCCCACGCGCAGCGCATCGGAATCCGCCAGCTTAATGGCCGTCAGATTTTTCGGGTCCTGAATTTGAACCAGCGCGATATCAGAGCGCGGATCTTTACCGACGACCTTAGCGTCAAATTTACGGCCATCACTCAGCTGAACTTTGATGACCGTCGCGTTATCCACCACATGGTTGTTGGTGACGACATAACCTTTTGCGGCATCAATAATGACGCCGGAGCCCAGCGCCATAAATTTCTGTTGCTGACCGCCGCCCTGACCCCCGCCCTGGCAGAACGGAGAACTCTGGAACGGCGAACCGTCCTGGCAGAATGGCGAATCATCGCCAAAGAACTGCTGGAAATTACGCGGCATGCGCGGCGTGTTGACGGTTGTGCTACCTTCCACGTTGATACTCACCACCGATGGCATCACTTTTTCGAGCATCGGTGCCAGACTTGGCATCTGCTGGGCAGTCGTTGCCGAAGACGCCGTCTCAGCCGCCGTTGCAGACAGGGGAGACAGCGCCAAACCTAAACTCAGAGCCAGTGCACTCATTGCTAATGTGGTTTTTTTCATGTGTTTCAATCTCGATTAACAGATAACGCAAAATTGCTGTGTACGTCAGATTCGTTTTATAGCGCGAAGTTCCAGAATAAAGTTTCTGGAAAAAGTAAAAATTTATTGTCCATCTTTACAAAAGCGTATTTATTATTCAACCGCCATCAGACGCCGGTATTCATCCCAGGCGTACAGATCCGTCATCCCGCTGATATAATCCTGGATCAAACGGCAGCGATAATAATATTCCAGCGTGGGGTACTCCGGCGCCTCCGGCGATAATTTACTGACGGCCTCCACGTAAGCCAGGCGATGGCGCGTAGAGAGCTTCTGGAATAAACGAGATTCTATTGGAAAACGCTTCACCCGCTCTTTTTCAACCAGTTCCCTGAAATCGACCAGGGACATACGTAATAACGGTTGGTAAATTTCTAATAACCCGCTGATGACACGATAGCCCTGTAATTCCAGTTGTTCAACATCCGGGTGGCTAAACACATGTTTTATCGCCACATTTTTATATAACTCAAGCAACTGGCTGAAGCTGCTGGCGTCTTCCAGCAGCGCATGATTGAAACTGCCGTCAAAGATTTGCGGCAGGTTATCAATAAAACGCTGAGCCGCGTAGGGCACCAGTTTATTTAGCGTATTCACGCGTAAATACATAAAGAACTGATCTTCCGTACTGCGACTTAGCGAATTTGAGCGAGACTTTTCCCAGGCATTCTCAACAACCTGAGTAAACAGCGACCCTTTTTCATGGTGGCCCCATGCTTCGTAAAGATGGTGATATAACTGCTCAACGCTGAAGATTCTTTTCTCGACGGCATCTTCCAGATCGGCCACGCAATAAGAGATATCATCGGCGGCCTCCATAATCCATGTTAATGGGAAACGGCTGTAAGGCGCTAACGCAAGTTCTTTACGTAACCTCTCAATATACGGCGCTTCAGAGAGATAATACCCCGGCTTTTTCATTAAATAACGGTGCGTCGCGGGCGTTTCTCCTCGCCACCATGCCGGGCGAGTGTATTTTAAAATGCCGCCCACCTGCGCCCAGGTCAGATTCATGCGCATTAATGTATGCACCAGGCGGATGCCCTGCGCGTTGCCCTCGAAATGACATAAATCCTGGCGCACCTTGCGACGAATATCATTCAAAGACTCCTCGCCTTCACGCAGACGCAACGCCGCCACCGCGCAGCGATCGTCGCTAAGCGGCTGGCTTTCCGCATCCGCCGGGTGCAGGCGCTGGCGAAACCAGTCATTGATCGCCGCCTCGCCGAAATGACCAAACGGCGGATTGCCAATGTCATGCATCAGGCAGGACATTTCCACAATGCTCTCAAAGGGGCCGGTCAGTTCATCCAGACCGTATTGTTCCAGCAGCTTTAACTCTTTTAACCGGCTCAGGATCTCTTTCGCGATATAACGCCCGACCTGCTGCACCTCCATAGAATGCGTCAACCGCGTCCGAACGGCGGCGTTACGTTCCAGTGGAAAGACCTGCGTTTTTTGCTGAAGCCGACGGATCGCCGGGGAATTGATGATGCGTCCACGATCGCTTTCAAAGATCCGCAGGATCTCATGTTCGGTCTTCACCCCCTGCGGTGAACGATAACGACGATGCCAGTTAATTTTATTTCGGAAATCGATCTGTGCCATGTCCTCTCCCGCCTGAGAAATGCGCTTCCCCTTAAGCGCATGATAGACTATGCCCTCAAATCTGGCTTATCGCGAGTAAATCTATGAAAATCGGCATCATTGGTGCAATGGAAGAAGAAGTTACGCTGCTGCGTGACAAAATCGAAAACCGTCAGACGATCACCCTGGGCGGTTGTGAAATTTACACCGGCCAACTGAACGGGACCGAGATTGCGCTGCTGAAATCCGGCATCGGTAAAGTCGCGGCGGCGCTGGGCGCAACGTTGCTGCTGGAACGTTGCAAGCCGGATGTCATTATTAATACCGGTTCCGCTGGCGGTCTGGCCCCGACGCTGACAGTCGGCGATATCGTCGTTTCCGATGAAGCGCGTTATCACGATGCCGACGTTACCGCGTTTGGTTATGAATTTGGTCAGCTCCCTGGCTGCCCGGCAGGTTTTAAAGCCGACGACGCGCTGATCGCGGCGGCGGAATCCTGCATCGCAAAACTCAACCTGAATGCGGTTCGCGGACTGATCGTCAGCGGCGACGCTTTCATTAACGGTTCCGTGGGCCTGGCGAAAATCCGCCACAATTTCCCGCAGGCGATTGCCGTGGAAATGGAAGCGACCGCGATCGCGCATGTCTGCCATAACTTCAACGTGCCTTTCGTGGTGGTTCGCGCCATCTCTGATGTGGCCGATCAGCAATCCCACCTCAGTTTTGACGAATTCCTGGCCGTAGCCGCGAAGCAGTCCAGCCTAATGGTTGAAACGCTGGTGCAGAAACTGGCGCATGGCTAAATTATTCTCCAGGGCGCTGGCCGCCCTGCTTTTAGCCCTTCCGCTGTGGCTTTGCGCCGCACCGCGCGTCGTTTCCCTCTCCCCTTCCAACACCGAACTTGCCTTTGCCGCAGGGATCACGCCCGTTGGCGTCAGCAGTTATTCCGACTATCCCCCGCAAGCGAAAAACATCGAAGAAGTCTCCACCTGGCAAGGGATGAATCTGGAACGTATTGTGGCGCTCAAACCCGACCAGGTTATCGCCTGGCGAGGGGGCAATGCTGAACGGCAGGTTAACCAGCTGGCGTCCCTGGGCATTAAAATCATGTGGGTGGATGCCGTAACCATTGAGCAGGTCGCCGACGCACTGCGCCAGCTTGCCGCATGGAGTCCTGAGCCAGAAAAAGCCAGACGCGCGGCGCAAACGCTGCTGGACGAGTATGCCGCGCTAAAGTCGCAGTACGCTGATAAACCGAAAAAACGCGTTTTTCTCCAGTTTGGCGCGAATCCGTTATTCACCAGCGGAAAAGGCTCCATCCAGCACCAGGTTCTGGAGGTCTGCGGCGGAGAAAATATTTTTGCGGGCAGTCGCGTCCCCTGGCCGCAGGTCAGCCGCGAGCAGGTGCTGGCCCGACATCCGCAGGCGATTGTCGTTACCGGCGATGCGGGCGAAATTCCTAAAATAGAACAATACTGGCAAAATCAGCTAAAAATCCCGGTTATACCGCTGAATGGTGACTGGTTTGAACGCGCGAGCCCGCGTATCATCCTCGCCGCAAAACAACTCTGTAATGCGCTTTCACAAGTAGAATAGAACCTGCGCAGTCAGGTTCTCAGTGGGGATTCGATAATGCTCGTCTATTGGCTGGATATTGTAGGCACAGCTGTCTTTGCTATCTCTGGCGTATTGCTGGCCGGAAAGTTGCGTATGGACCCGTTTGGCGTACTGGTATTGGGCGTCGTGACCGCAGTGGGCGGCGGGACGATCCGCGATATGGCGCTGGATAACGGGCCCGTCTTTTGGGTCAAAGATCCGACCGACCTGGTGGTGGCGATGGTCACCAGCATGCTCACTATTTTGCTGGTGCGCCAACCGAGACGATTGCCTAAATGGATGCTTCCCGTGCTGGATGCCGTCGGCCTCGCGGTGTTCGTCGGTATCGGCGTCAATAAGGCGTTCCTTGCCGAAACAGGCCCGCTGGTCGCCATCTGTATGGGCGTGATTACCGGCGTCGGCGGCGGGATTATCCGCGACGTGCTGGCGCGTGAAGTGCCGATGATCTTGCGCACGGAGATTTATGCCACGGCCTGTATTATCGGCGGCATCGTGCATGCGACGGCGTTTTATACCTTTTCCGTGCCGCTGGAAAGCGCCAGTATGATGGGGATGGTTGTGACGTTAATGATTCGTCTGGCCGCAATTCGTTGGCATTTAAAATTACCGACGTTTGCTCTGGATGAGAACGGGCGTTGATTTCACTGCCCGATGGCGCTGACGCTTATCGGGCCTACATTCAGGAACGCAGCAACACGCACCGTAGGCCGGATAAGACGCCCTGCGTCGCCATCCGGCAATACATCAGATACTAAAGGACGAACCACACCCGCAGGTGCTTTTCGCATTCGGGTTGGTAACCACAAAGCGGGAACCTTCCAGACCTTCGGTGTAATCGACAGCGCCGCCTACCAGATATTGCAGGCTCATCGGGTCAACCACCAGGCCAACACCCTGCTTCTCGATGGTCATATCACCTTCGTTCACCTGATCATCAAAGGTAAAACCGTACTGGAAACCGCTGCAACCACCGCCGGTGATATACACACGCAGTTTCAGATTCGGGTTATCTTCGTCAGCGATCAGGCTTTTTACTTTCTTGGCTGCTGCTTCAGTAAATTGCAGTGGCAGCGCTACGTCATCACTCATTTTTTGCTCCAAACGACATTGGCAATTGGGCAAATTATAACCCAATCGTTATGGCATTATCTAATACCCTGGTATTTCATTCAAGTATTCTCACCAGCGGCCGACCGCTGGCTTTTTGCCGCCTGCTCCGCATCCTGTTTCGCCAGCGTGCGCGCAAGGATGGTGGAGTATAGCGGTTTTCCGCCCATAAATTGTGCTAATAGTGTTGCGCCAAGACAGGTAATAATCATTGGCAAAATGAGCTGATAGTTATCGGTCATCTCCAGCACTAACACGATTCCCGTTAAAGGCGCACGCACCGACGCCGCCAGCAACGCGCCCATTCCGGCAATCGCGAATGTTCCGGCCTCCAGATGGTACTGCGGAAAACACGCCGCAGCCGCCATACCAAATGCGGTGCCGAGCAACGTCCCCAGCGCCAGCATTGGCGCAAAAATTCCGCCGGGCGCACCGGATGAGAAACAAAGCAGCGTGGTAAGGACGCGGGCGATAAAAATAAACAGCAGCAGGCCTACGCTGTAATTCCCCGCCGCCGCAATGGGGATCAAATTAAATCCACCACCCGCCGCTTCCGGCTCAATTAAGCCGAGAATACCGCACAGGCCGCCGATCGCGCCGCCCATCAGAACCCACTTTTTGATTTCGCCGCCGTGAAAACGCTGGAACATATCCTGAGTGCGCAATACCAGGTGATTGAACAGCGGCCCGACGCAGCCAAAAATCATACCGAGAATTAAATATAACCATAGCGTATTAACCGGTGCGTTTGAGAGCTTCCCGACCTCAATAATCGGCGCTTCACCGTTAAAAATACGAAACACAATGCTCGACATAATCACGCCCGTAAACACGGCTTTGATCGAAATTAAATTGTAGCGAAACTGCGGGCGCATCTCTTCGATGATAAATAAGATCCCCGCCAGCGGCGCGTTAAAGGCTGCCGATAACCCTGCGGCCGCGCCGGTTGCCAGTAAGGTGTGACGCGCCTCGGCGCTACGCATACGGAAGAGGTCCAGCACCATTCGCCCAATATTGCCCCCGATTTGTACCGTCGGCCCTTCCCGCCCCAGCACCATGCCAGCGCCCAGCGTTCCCATACCGCCCACAAATTTCACCGGCAGCACGCGCCACCAGCGAACAGGACGCAACTCTTCCAGCGCGCCTTCTATTTCCGGGATGCCCGACCCACCGGCTTCCGGCGCAAACTTACGCACCAGAAAATAACCGACCATCGCCAGCAGCGCAGAGAGGATAAAGGCCAGCGGCCAGACCAGAATCGCGTAATCGGCCGTCTGAACGAGCGCGCCGATGCGTAAGTTCTGCACCCAGGTCACGGCTTTCTCAAACGCGACGCCAATAAGACCCGTGACGGTGCCGACCACCGCCGCCGTTAATAAGATGGCCAGCGGCGTTTTATCCCGCTGAAGTAGTCTGCGGATCAGATCCCCGCGCCGTAAGCGCACAACTTGCTGTGCTTCGAAAGTGGGAGTGTCTGTGTTCATCAGATGATCATTAATTGGTAATACAAATACAAAAGCGGCATTGTACCCGCCTGTTTCGGGAAAATCCCCTGTAAATCGTCATGTTTCAAATGCGCAAAATGTTCATAACCTTCTGTGAATAACTTAGAATAAAGGGCATTCACTTTTTCTACGAACCAGGAACCCCATCCATGAGCAAGTCTGAAAACCTCTACAGCGCAGCGCGCGAGCTTATCCCCGGCGGCGTCAACTCCCCTGTTCGCGCCTTCACTGGCGTGGGCGGCACCCCGCTGTTTATCGAAAAAGCAGACGGCGCGTATCTGTATGATGTCGATGGCAAAGCGTACATCGATTACGTCGGCTCCTGGGGTCCGATGGTGCTGGGCCATAACCACCCCGCCATCCGTAATGCAGTGATTGAAGCCGCTGCGCGCGGGCTGAGCTTCGGCGCGCCGACCGAGATGGAAGTTAAAATGGCGGAGCTGGTCACCGAACTGGTGCCGACTATGGACATGGTGCGGATGGTGAACTCCGGCACCGAAGCCACAATGAGTGCGATTCGCCTGGCGCGCGGCTTCACCGGTCGCGACAAGATCATCAAATTTGAAGGCTGCTACCACGGCCACGCCGACTGCCTGCTGGTGAAAGCGGGTTCCGGCGCACTGACGCTGGGCCAGCCGAACTCACCGGGCGTTCCGGCTGATTTCGCCAGACATACCCTGACCTGCACCTATAACGATCTGGCTTCTGTACGCGCGGCGTTCGAGCAATATCCGCAAGAGATTGCCTGTATTATCGTCGAGCCGGTGGCGGGCAATATGAACTGCATCCCTCCGCTGCCGGAATTCCTGCCGGGCCTGCGCGCTCTGTGCGACGAATTCGGCGCGCTGCTGATCATCGACGAAGTGATGACCGGTTTCCGCGTGGCGCTGGCGGGCGCACAGGATTATTACGGCGTAGTGCCGGATCTGACCTGTCTGGGCAAAATCATCGGCGGCGGTATGCCAGTAGGCGCATTTGGCGGACGCCGCGATGTGATGGACGCACTGGCGCCGACTGGCCCGGTTTACCAGGCGGGAACGCTTTCCGGCAACCCGATTGCCATGGCGGCGGGTTTCGCCTGCCTGACCGAAGTCGCCCAGCCGGGGATTCACGAGACGCTGGACGAACTGACGACCCGACTGGCAGAAGGCCTGCTGGACGCCGCGCAGGAAGCCGATATTCCACTGGTGGTGAATCACGTCGGCGGTATGTTCGGCATCTTCTTTACCGACGCGGAATCCGTAAACTGCTATCAGGATGTAATGGCATGCGACGTTGAGCGCTTCAAACGTTTCTTCCACATGATGCTGGATGAAGGCGTTTACCTGGCGCCGTCCGCCTTCGAGGCAGGCTTTATGTCCGTGGCGCACAGCATGGACGATATCAACAACACCATTGATGCCGCACGTCGGGTATTTGCGAAACTGTAAATCGTCATTGCCGGGTGGCGCTTACGCTTACCCGGCCTACATATGGCGCCGTAGGCCGGATAAAGCACCATTACCGGCTCTGCTTACGTAACAGATAAATAAAATACGGCGCGCCGATAAACGTCGAGAGCAATCCCGCCGGGATCTGATACGGGAACAACACCATTCTGCCGCACCAGTCGGCGAAAACCAGCAGTATTCCCCCCGCCAGCGCCGACATAATCACATGCGGCATCGTGCGGCGAAAACCGAGCATCCGCGCGATATGCGGTGCCATCAGCCCAACGAAGCTCAGCGGCCCAATGGTCATCGTCGCGGTCGCCGTCAGACAGGCCGCCAGCAACAACAGCCCAACACGCGATGGCGTCAACGCGATACCCACCGCCCGCGCCGTCTCGCCGCCCAGCGGTAAAATGGTTAACCAGCGACGACACAGCGGCGTAATCGCCAACAGAATCACCATCACAATGCCGGTGCGTACCACCTGTTCTTCCGATGCGTTGTAGGTCGAACCGGAGATCCAGGTCAGCACTCCCGCCATGCGCGGATCGCCGCTCGCCTGTAACATCATCAACAGCATCGTAAACGCCGTACTGAGCGCCATCCCCGCCAGCAGCATACGGTGCGGAGAAAAGCCCCCGCGTCCTGCCGCGACCATGATGATCAGCAACGTCGCCGCCGCGCCGATGCTCCCGGCAGGCAGCAACCAGCCAAAGGCGTTACCCGGCACCAGGAACAGCATCAGCACCACGCCGAACGCCGCGCCGGAGCTGATACCCAGCACTTCCGGGCTGGCCATCGGGTTTCCGGTCAGGCGTTGAATAATGCCCCCCGCCACCGCCAGCATCACGCCCGCAATTAATGCCGCCAGAATACGCGGCCAGCGCCAGGGCATCAGTTCATCCAGCAGCGCGCCGCTCGCCCAGTTCCAGCCGTGCGCGTCACGGCCAAAAGAGAGCGCCACGAACACCGCTAACAGCAGCACGACACCGCCTGCCAGCGCAAAACTCAACACATGCTGGCGTTCCGCCGCTACGCGGTCACTGGCGTTCATTGCCGGCGCGCTCATGCTGCGCAGACGCGGCAGCAGCCACAGCAACAGCGGCGCGCCAATCAGCGCCGTCACGGAACCCGTGGAGACCTCCATCCAGACGCGGGTCAGCCACAAAATGGTCTGATCGGAAAGCCAGAGGATCAGCGCGCCAATCAGCGGCGCCAGCATCAGGCGCGCCAGTAAGCGACGCGCCCCAAGCATTTTCGCCAACAGCGGGGCGAACAGGCCGATAAAGCCGATAATCCCAACGGCGTTAACCAGCATCGCGCTGAGCACGATCGCCAGCGATAAAGCCGCCAGACGCGCCAGCGACAAGGCCAGCCCCAGATTGCGCGCTACGCCGTCATCCAGCCCCATCAGGGTCATCGGACGCAGCAATAGCAAGGTGAGCATCACGCCGCCCAGCAACTGCGGCCACAGCCTCTGCACCCCGCTCCAGTCGGTTTGCGTCAGCGTTCCGGTGCTCCACAGGAACATGCTTTGCAACTGGTCGTGGTGGAAAATCACCATCAGCTGGTTAATCGCCCCGCAATACAGGCTCACCACCAGACCGGCGAGAATCAGCGTAACCGGTGACAGGCGTTTTCCCCAGGCGACGCCAAACACCAGCGCCCCCACCACGCACGCGCCTGCCAGCGCCGCAAATTGCGTGGCCATCGCGCCGGGAATCGCCCATAGCGTCGTTAGCGTAATCCCGAGCTGCGCCCCTGTCGCCACGCCGAGCGTCGTTGGCTCCGCCAGCGGGTTACGCAGCACCTGCTGGAACAATACGCCCACCAGCCCAAGTCCGGCCCCGACCAGCAAGGCGATCGCCAGGCGTGGCAGCAGGCTATAGTGGAAAATCATTTGCTCAATGCTGTCGATATCCGGCGACCAGAACGCTTGCTGCCACTGGCTGCGCGGCAATGCGATGGAGAAGTTAAACCAGGTCAACCAGGCGGCGATAAATAACACCGCCAGCAGCAACGCCGGAAATAGCGCAATACGTCGACTCACGCTTTACCTCCCAGCGCATTATCCAGAATGCGCACGAAACGCATGCTCGACAGCGTCGCGCCATAAAACCAGACGGCAGGCACGCGCTGAAAACGTCCGGCGCGCACAAACGGCATCGCCTGCCACAGCGGCGTCGCCATCAGCGCAGCCATATCCGGGTTATTGCCGTGATCAAAACAGAGGACGTCAGCGTCTTTATAGGCCGCCAGCCGGTCGATACCAACCGCAGTGCTGCCCCAGAAATTGGTTTCCCCCTGCCAGGCATTGCGAATGCCGAACGCGTCCAGCGTCTCCTGGAATAAGCAGTTCGGGCCGAAAACCAGCATATGGCGCGGATCGAGCAACGTCATCAGCAGCAGAGGCCGGTCGCCACGCCGGGCAAAGCGCGGTTTCTGGCTGTCGATAAAGCTATCGTATTCCGCCAGATGGCGGCTGGCCGCAGACTCAAGATTAAGCAGTTGCGCCATTTCAATTAACGACTGACGCGCTACCGCTAACGGCTTTTTGCCGTCGCTGAAGCTAAAGCCGCGCCCCGGCGCGATACGCGCCAGCTTTTCAGGCGAAGGGCCATAGCCTGCCGACCAGACCATAAATGAGGGCTTCATTTCGGTCAGCAGTTCCAGATTAGGTTCGGTACGCAGCCCAACGTCAATGACCGACTCCGGCAATGCCGGCTCGTTAACCCACAGGCGATAATTGGGAATATCCGCCACGCCGTAAGGCATGATGCCGAGCGCTAACAGCAGCTCTACCGGCAACCACTCCAGGGCGACAATACGATGAGGATCGACGGTTGCGGCCCGGGCTTGCCCCATTTGCCAGAGCAGAGGAGAAAGCGCCATCGCCGTTAACAATCGACGTCGGGTAATAAAATGTAAACCGCTCATTAATAGACAAAACTCACGGGTGCGGCGCCAGCCGGATGCGGCAAAATGCCCATCGGGATGCCATAAATCAGCTCCAGCGTTTCACCACGCATCAACTCTGCTGGCGTTCCCTGGGCAATCATTTCGCCACCGCGCAGCGCCACCAGATAATCACAGTAGCGGGCCGCCATGTTGATGTCGTGCAAAACAGCAATCACCGTCAGCCCACGCTGCTGGCTTAAGCGGTGCACCAGCGCCAGCACATCAACCTGATGCGCGATATCCAGCGCGGAGGTGGGTTCGTCGAGTAGCAGGCAGCGGCTATCCTGGGCCACCAGCATGGCGATCCACGCCCGCTGACGCTCCCCGCCGGAGAGGCTGTCTACCAGACGGTGCGCCAGTGGTTTTAGTCCCACCAGCGTAATCGCCTCTTCCACTTTTTCTCTGTCGGTTACGCCAAAACGACCCAGCGCGCCGTGCCACGGATAACGCCCAATCGCCACCAGCTCGCGCACCGTCATCCCTTCCGCCTGCGGAAGTTGCTGCGGCAGATAGGCGACCTTGCGGGCAAACGCTTTACTGTTCCAGCTGTTCAACGGCTGATCGTCGAGCAACACGTCGCCTTCCGACGGCGGTTGATGCCGCCCCAGCATTTTCAGTAAGGTTGATTTACCTGAACCGTTGTGACCAATAAGCCCGGTAACTTTACCCACCGGAAAGGTCAGCGAAAGAGGATGCAGAAGCGTGCGGCCAGGCACACGAAAGGAGACATTACGTAGGGCGAAAGTCGTGTCGGGACGGGTTATGTTTTCCTGCATAGCGGCCAACTTGTAAAGCGGGCACGGCGAACCGTGCCCAAAGAGAAATTAGAAACGGAAGGTTGCGGTTGCAACGACCTGACGCTCCGCGCCCCAGAAGCAGCCATAGGTGTTAAAGCAGCTTGCGACGTACTCACGGTCAAACAAGTTGTTCACATGCAGCGCCACGTTAGACCCAGCCATACCAACGCGCGCCAGATCGTAACGTACTAACGCATCCACCAGCGTATAGCTCCCCACTTTGAAGGAGTTTGCCGGGTCGCCATAGCTGGAGCCAGTATAACGAACACCCGTACCCAACGTCAGCCCGGAAAGCGCGCCGTCATAGAGGGTGTAATCACCCCACAATGATGCCATATGTTTAGGCACCTGAGCAGGCGTGTTGCCTTTGTAGTTGGTGTCGGTAGTGTATTCCGCATCGGTATAGGTATAAGAACCAACCACGTTGACGCTTGCAGACAGCGCGGCTTTCGCTTCAATTTCCACACCACGTGAACGAATTTCACCGCCTTCAACTGACCAGAACGATCCATTCGGGTCGGCCATCAGATTGTTGGTTTTGGTGAGCTGATACACTGCACCGGTAATCACGATCGGACGATCGCTCGGCACGTATTTCACGCCAGCTTCGTACTGCTTACCTTTGGATGGAGCAAAGATATTACCGCTTTCCCCCGTCTGCGAAGCCGGTTCAAACGACTCGCTATAGCTGAAATACGGGGTCACGCCATTGTCGAACAGGTAGTTAACACCGCCACGCCAGGTGAACTGTTTGTCGTCGCGCTTATCGGTAGTACCGTAAACACGGTTGAAGGACTCCTGGTCAGCCCAGTCATAACGACCACCCAGAGTAACCAGCACCTTATCCCATTGCATCTGATCCTGCACGTACAAGCCAGTTTGCTTCTGCTTATTCAGCACTTTGTAAGGGCCTGAAGGGCCAGGATGTGAGCCAAAATCGAAGTCACTGCGATCAAGGTTATAGATGTCGGACGGCGTTACAGAACCAGCATAGCCAAACCAGGAGTCAATATCGTTACGCATACGCATAAAGTCAACGCCGGTCAGCAGCGTGTGATCCACATCGGCCGTTGCAAACTTGCTTTGCAGTTGGGTATCGACAGCGAAGTTCTGCAATTTCTCATTATCGATAACGTACTGACGAGTCAGCGTATGACCCCAATCTGACTGAGGAACGCTGGCGCAAGGACTATTAGCCGGATCCTTTGTATAGAGCGGATCGGAGCACATACCGTAGCCATACACGCTATTCTGCGAGACTTTATTTTGCGCGTAACGCAGATTCTGACGCACGGTAAAGGTGTCGTTAAATTCGTGGTCGAAGCTGTAGCCCACCATCTTCTCGTTACGAGAATAGGTATTGTTGTTCGCACCTTCGTTGAAATCGGTAGAGAGACGCTTACCGTTCGGTAACTTAGTCACTGTCCCTTCTTTCGGCAGCCAGCCGTAATAACCTGTTTCCGGTTCATTCTGGAAATAAGACAAGAAGGTAAAGTTGGTTTTATCATTCGGACGCCAGCTGAAAGATGGCGCGATGGCATAACGCTGCTCTTCCGCACCTTGCTGCTGGGCATTCGCAGAACGCGCAAGGCCGGTTAAGCGATAAGAGTAAACACCATCGTCATCCAGAGCATCACTAAAGTCAAAACCGGTCTGGAACAGGCTGTCGGTGCCCATCTTGAACTGAACTTCTTTCAGCGGTTCCGTGGTTGGACGCTTGCTGACCATGTTCAACAAACCACCAGGGTTGCTTTTTCCGTAGAGAACGGAAACCGGGCCGCGCATGACTTCAGCGCGCTCCAGCATATAAGGGTCAATCACCGCATCATTGTAAAAGTTACCCTGCATCTTCAGGCCATTCAGATAGTTGTTCTGACTTTGGCCGTCAGCGGCGAAACCGCGGATGATCAGGTAATCATAAGTGTTAGACGCGCCACGGGTGCCCACGGCAACACCAGGAGTGTAGCTGAGCGCCTCTTTCACAGATTTAGGCTGATGCAGCGCCATCTCCTCGGCAGTTACCACAGAAATAGACTGTGGCACCTTTTGAATGGGGGTATCCGTTTTGGTCGCTGTGGCGGATTGTCTGGCCGCGATGGTCGCCGCCGGCCCCCAGGCACTTTCCTGCTGGGCAGGTGCAGCGGTTACGGTGATAGTTTCTTCTTTCGGTTCAACCGCCGCCTGTGCATAGACAGACATGCCGCTAACCGCTGTGGCTACTACGACTGCGATTTTACGCAGCGAAGAGTTTGGCTGAGCAGTTTTAAGACGCGCCATTGGTATATCTCTAATGAAAAGTGAATGATAACGTAAACGAGAATTATTCTTATGACCGCAGCATAATATTCGAAACGTTGGCGCGATAGCAAGCAATACGCGCCCCTATCAAAACTAAGGGGTTAAGAAATAACCAGATGAAAAGGAAGGGTTAATGATTTAGGCTGGAATGTTATTCTGCGGAAATTTGCCGGATGGCGGCGCTGACGCGCCTTATCCGGCCTACGGTTCGCGCCTGTTTTTGCCATCTTGCCGGATGGCGGCGCTGGCGCGCCTTATCCGGCCTACAAGATCCAATGCGTTTATTGGTTCTGTAGGCCTGATAAGCGCAGCGCCATCAGGCACAACGGTTAGTTACTACCAAACATATCCTTGATCCACCCCGCCACGCCGTCGCTGTCTTTCTTCTCCTGCTGCGCCGGTTGCTGCTGTTGAGGCTGCTGTTGCTGCGAAGAAGACTGATCGAACGGATTCCCGGTCGGCTGCTGCTGTTGCATCATTTCGCCCTGCTGGCACAGCGCGTCCGGGTCGGTCGTCCAGACCGGCAGCGCACGCATTCCACCGCTACAGACGAAATTACCGTCGTAATCAACGCCCATATCCACCACATCTTCCGGCGGCGTCAGCGTCAGCGGCGTTGGCGTTTGGTTCGCCAGATAACGCTGATAAATCGACATCGCGCCGCTGGCGCCGTACAGTTTCGTCGGCTGGTTATTATCGCGACCCACCCAGGTAATCGTCACCTGGCTGCCATCAATCCCTGCAAACCAGGTATCGACGTTGTTGTTGGTGGTTCCGGTTTTACCCGCCAGATGCAGGCCCGGATATTTCGCGCCCAGTTGACGCCCGGTGCCGCGCTGCACAACCTGCTGCATCGTCCACAACGTCATATACGCCGCCTGCGCCGGAACCGCGCGCTCAGCCTGCGGGAAGCTCTGATACAGCACCGTACCGTCTTCCGCAATCACCGAACGCAATGCTGACAACGGCGCCCGGTTGCCGCCGCTGGCGATGGTCTGGAACGCTTGCGCCACTTCGATTGGCGTCAGGTTCAGCGCCCCCAGCAGCATGGCCGGAACCGGATGCAGCTGATCTTTCGGCACGCCCAGCTTCATCCAGGTATCGGTGACGGCAGGAAGTCCCAGCGCCATCCCCAGATTCACCGTCGGCACGTTCATGGAGCGCGTCAGCGCGTCCACCAGCATCACTTTGCCACTTTCGCTGTAACGACGGTCATCGTTCTGCGGAGACCAGACCTGCCCGTTCGGCTGACGAAGCGCGATCGGCGCGTCGGCAATCCAGGTGTTCAGACGATACAGCTTCGGCTGGCTTAACGCCGTCAGATAGGTCGCCGGTTTTGCCAGAGAGCCGATAGAACGGCGCGCCTGCATCGCACGGTTGTACCCGGCGAACTGCGGCTCCGCCCCGCCGACCATCGCACGCACCTCGCCGCTGAAGCGGTCTACCACCACAATCGCGGTTTCCAGATCGCTCAGATTACGCTGTTTCTTCAGCGCCGGAATGCCCTCAACGGCCGCTTTTTCAGCCGCATCCTGCGCCACGGAATCAAAAGTGGTGAAGATCTTCACGCCAGAAAGGTCTTTCACTTTGTCGCCGAGCTTCGCCTGCAACTCCTGACGCACCATCTGCATAAAGGCTGGCTGTGGCGAGATCACCCCGCCGCGCGGCTGCACGCCCAGCGGACGCGCGCTCAGCATGTCGTACAGTTCCTGGTCGATTACCTGCTGTTGTTGCAGCAGACGCAGTACCAGATTACGACGCTCCAGCGCCAGTTTCGGGTTACGCCACGGGTTGTAGATTGACGCCCCTTTCACCATCCCCACCAGCAGCGCCTGCTGATCGAGGCTCAACTCTTCGACCGGGCGGCCAAAGTAGTACAGGCTCGCCAGCGGGAAGCCGCGAATCTCGTTATCGCCGCTCTGGCCGAGATAGACTTCGTTCATGTACAACTCAAGGATCCTGTCCTTGCTGTAGCGCGCATCCATCAGCAGCGCCATGTAAGCTTCGTTCGCTTTACGCCAGTAGGAGCGTTCGCTGGTGAGGAACAGGTTTTTCACCAGCTGTTGCGTCAGCGTACTCGCCCCCTGAACCGTGCGCCCGGCGGTAAGGTTCGCCAGCACCGCACGACCGATGGAATACAGGCTAACGCCATCGTGCTCATAGAAATGACGGTCTTCCGTCGCCAGCAGCGTATCCACCAGCAGATCCGGGAAACCGCTGCGCGGCACGAACAGGCGCTGTTCGCCATTCGGCGAAGAGAGCATGGTGATCAGGCGCGGATCGAGACGGAAGAAACCAAACTGGCGGTTGTTATCCATATTCACGATCGTATCCAGGTGGCCGCCGTCAAAGGTCAGACGCGCACGCACCTGCCCTTCTTTGCTGTCCGGGAAGTCAAACGGACGGCGGATCATCTCGATGCTGTTCGCCTGCACGGTAAACTCGCCGGGACGCGTCATTTTCGTCACCTGACGGTACTGGGTGGCCTCCAGCAATTTCACCATTTCATTCTTGCTGACGGGCATTTCCGGCTCAAGGTTAACCATCCGGCCATATACCGCCGCAGGAAGCTGCCAGACTTTGCCATCAATACGGCTACGGATTTTTTGATCCAGATAGACGCCGTAGATCGCAATCAGCACGACAAAAACAATCGACAGTTTTAGCAGTAGCCAGAGCCAGCCACGCTTGCCACGAGGCTTACGCCCTTTGCCCTTACCGTTACGCGGCATCGGTTCTTCATCCTCATAGTCATCATCATAATCGTCGTCGTACTCTTCATCTCTGAGTCGACGACGGCTTACCTTTTGTTTCACCGGACGCGGTGGTTTCCCTTTGCGTCCAATTGGCTCGCGGTCATTCCCGGCCATGCTTTTTCTCCGCAACATACAGGCGCAAAGGCCCGATTCTCTGTTCTTCCGTCAGTCGACAGAAGAAGAAATCTCTCAATTTTCTGCCATGTTTATGCCGGATGGCGGCTTCGCCTTATCCGGCCTACATTTGAGCGAGCAGGCCTGATAAGCACAGCGCCATCCGGCAGTCATGAATACTTCTTCGTGCGCCGCGTTGGCGCGGTATTCGCCGGATCGTCCGGCCAGACATGTTTGGGATAACGCCCTTTCATCTCTTTTTGTACCTCGCGGTACGCTCCCTGCCAGAACGCGCTTAAATCGCGCGTAATCTGTAGCGGGCGTTGAGCCGGTGAGAGCAACTCCAGCACCAGCGGCACGCGCCCCTGCGCGATAGCAGGCGTATTCGCTTCGCCAAACATCTCCTGCATTCTGACCGCCAGCGCTGGCGGGTTATCTTCGTGATAACGAATGGCTATCCGGCTTCCCGTCGGCACAGTGTAATGCGCGGGCAGCTCACTATCCAGACGTTGCAGCATAGACCAGTCCAGCAGGCCACGTAACGCCTGGGTAATATTCAGGGCTTTCAGGGCGCGCAGCGTATGAACGCCCGTCATGTGCGGCAGCAGCCAGCTTTCCAGCGTCGCCAGAAGAGAAGCGTCATCAACGGCGGGCCAGTCGTACTCCGGCAACCATTGCGCCGCGCACAGCAGACGCAGGCGGAACTGTTCAGCCTCCGGCGTCCAGTTGAGCACACTTAGCCCTTTATCGCGAATGCCATTGAGCATCGCCTGGTGCAGTTCCTCTTCCGAAGGCTTAGCCAGCGGCTGAACTTTTACCGTCAGTTGCCCGATGCGCATTCGGCGCAGCGCCTTTAACGTTCCCTGCGCGTCGTCCCACTCTACCGTGTCGGACTGCTGCAACAGCGCCGGACATGCCTGAATAAGCGCCTCAATATCCAGCGGTAAAGCCAGCAGAATACGGGCATCCGGCGACGCGCTCCCCTGCAACAGCAACGGTGCGATAAGCCACTCATGGCGACCCAGCGCGTCATCGGCGTCGAGCACCGCGCCCATGCCATTCGCCAGTTGATAGCGCCCTTCCTGACCGCGTCGACGCGCGATACGATCGGCAAACGCCTGCGCAAGCAGCGGCGCCAGCATCGTGCCGTCCACTTCGCCGCCTCGCCCGTTGAGCCGTTTCAGGAGCTGCTGGCTACGCTGCTGCCAGCCCGGTTGCTGGCGCGAAAACGCCACGCTGAGGTCGGTATTGCCCGCGCGCGGCGGTTCCTCCAGAATCGCCGCCAGTTTCGCCGCTGTCGCCTTTTCGCTGTCATTACCGGCGCTGACCAGCATCGCCGCCAGACGGGGGTCGTTGCCAAGCCGCGCCATTTTCTGCCCCGTCGCGCTCAGCCGCTCGCCATCCAGCGCATTCAGCATCTGCAACAGCCGCCGGGCGGCCTGCACGCTGGCGGCCGGGGGAAGGTCCAGCCAGTTGAGCTGCGCGGGATCGCTGCATCCCCATTGCAACAGCTCCAGCAATAAACCGGACAGATCGCTTTGTAAAATCTCCGGCTCGCTTTGCGCCGCCACCCTTTCCGCCTGCTCTTTCGCCAGCAGGTGAACACACACTCCCGGTTCCAGACGCCCGGCGCGTCCGGCTCGCTGCGTCATGGAGGCCTGACTGACGCGCTGGGTAATCAGCCGCGTCAGGCCGGTTCGCACGTCATAGCGCGCCACGCGCTCCTGCGCGCTGTCCACCACCAGACGGATACCCTCGATGGTTAAACTGGTTTCGGCAATATTGGTCGCCAGCACGACTTTGCGCATCCCGCGCGGCGCAGGCAGTATCGCTTTACGCTGCGCCTCCAGAGACAACGCGCCATACAGCGGGCATAACAGCACATCATCCGCCACGCGCGCGGCCAGGTGTTCCTGTACGCGCAGGATTTCCCCAACGCCCGGTAAAAACAGCAGCAGAGAGCCGGTTTCGTGACGCAGCAAATCTGCCGTGGCGATGGCCACCGCCTCATCAAAACGCAGTTGGGCCGGAAGTGACTGGTAGCGACGCTCAACGGGCCAGGCACGCCCCTCAGACACCACCTGCGGCGCATCAGGAAGGCGCTGTTGCAGCTTCCCGTTGTCCAGCGTCGCAGACATGATCAGCAGTTTCAGATCGTCACGCAGCCCTTGCTGCACGTCCAGCAGCAGGGCCAGCGCCAGATCCGCCTGCAAACTACGCTCATGAAATTCATCGAGGATCACCAGCCCGATGCCGTTCAGCTCGGGATCGCGCTGAATCATTCTTGTCAGCACCCCTTCCGTCACTACTTCAAGCCGCGTCTGCGGGCCAACACAGCTTTGCGCGCGCATCCGATAACCGACCGTCTCGCCGGGCTTCTCGTTCAGGAGTTCCGCCAGCCGCTGCGCCACATTGCGTGCCGCCAGGCGGCGCGGCTCCAGCAGGATAATCCGCCCCTGAATGCCTTTATGCGTCAGAAACTGCAACGGCAGCCAGGTCGATTTCCCCGCGCCGGTTGGGGCGGTGAGCAAAACCTGGGGCGCGCTTTCAAGCGCGGCAAGTAATTCGGGCAGTACGGCGGCAACGGGCAACGACGTCACAAATGGCTCCAGAGGGTTAACATTCTTCGCGCTGCATTGTAGCATCGCGTTAATTCATAACCGAGTACCCATCATGTCTGAGCCGAAAAGGCTGTTCTTTGCCATTGAATTGCCCGACGAGGTTCGTGAGCAGATCATCGCCTGGCGCGCCGGTCATTTTTCCCCGGACGACGGCAGGCCGGTCGCCGCAGCAAATTTGCACCTGACGCTGGCGTTTTTAGGCGAGGTGAGCGCGAGCAAGCAACAGGCATTATCACAGCTTGCCGGACGCATCCGTCAGCCGGGCTTTACGCTCAGGCTGGATGACGCGGGCCAGTGGCTACGTTCGCGGGTCGTCTGGCTGGGGATGCGACAGCCGCCGCGCGGGCTGCTGCAACTGGCGAACATGTTACGTGCCCAGGCGGCGCGCAGCGGTTGTTATCAAAGCCCGCAGCCTTTTCATCCGCATATTACGCTGCTGCGCGACGCCAGCCATGCGGTCGCCATTCCAGCGCCGGGTTTTTGCTGGTCGTTTCCGGTCAATGAATTTGCGCTTTATGCCTCGTCGTTCGAACGCGGCCGCACACGTTACACACAACTACAGCGCTGGACGCTTGCCGAATAAAATAGTCTGCAAAAGCAGGCTTTAAGGAAATCACATGCAGTTCTCTCCGCCATTGCAGCGCGCCACCTTAATTCAGCGCTACAAACGTTTTTTAGCCGATGTCATTACGCCGGACGGCACGGAATTAACGTTACACTGCCCAAATACCGGTGCGATGACCGGATGCGCCACGCCGGGCGATACCGTCTGGTATTCGACATCAGAAAATACTAAACGCAAATATCCGCACACCTGGGAATTAACGCAAACCCGGACAGGCGCACTTATCTGCGTTAACACCCTGTGGGCAAACAGATTAACGAAGGAAGCGATTCAGAATGAGCAGCTTTCAGAACTTTCAGGCTACAGCCTGTTAAAAAGCGAAGTAAAATACGGCGCGGAACGCAGCCGTATTGATTTCATGTTACAGGCAGATTCCCGACCCGACTGCTATATTGAAGTGAAATCGGTCACATTAGCAGAACAAGAGTATGGTTATTTTCCCGATGCAGTCACCTTACGGGGGCAAAAACACCTTCGGGAACTGATGAGCGTAGCGGCTGAAGGCCATCGCGCCGTGGTGTTATTCGCGGTGCTGCATTCAGCCATTACACGGTTTTCACCCGCGCGGCATATCGATGCAAAATATGCGCAACTATTGATTGAAGCACAGCTAAAGGGGGTAGAAATTCTGGTTTATAAAGCCGAACTTTCTGCCGAAGGTATGACTCTAAAAGAACCGTTACCCATGACTTTATAATGGCGTAAACAATCGGTTAATTAGTATTCTGGTCGCGTACGCAAATACGCTTTTCCTCACAGGGTTGTCAAGTGTTACGTTTAGATAATTGCTATCCTGAAAAGCATCTGCTATTTATAGCGACCTGATTTTTCCCCCGACAATGGGGATCGATAGTGCGTGTTAAGGAGAAGCAACATGCAAGAAGGGCAAAACCGTAAAACATCGTCCCTGAGTATTCTCGCCATCGCTGGGGTGGAGCCGTACCAGGAGAAACCGGGCGAAGAGTATATGAACGAAGCCCAGCTGTCGCACTTCAAGCGTATTCTTGAAGCATGGCGTAATCAACTCAGGGATGAAGTCGATCGCACTGTGACTCATATGCAGGACGAAGCGGCTAACTTCCCTGATCCGGTTGACCGTGCCGCGCAGGAAGAAGAATTTAGCCTTGAGCTGCGTAACCGCGACCGTGAGCGCAAACTGATCAAAAAGATCGAGAAAACGCTGAAGAAAGTGGAAGACGAAGATTTTGGCTACTGCGAATCCTGCGGTGTCGAAATTGGTATTCGCCGTCTGGAAGCGCGTCCAACAGCCGATCTGTGCATCGACTGCAAAACGCTGGCTGAGATCCGCGAAAAACAAATGGCGGGCTAATCCCGTCAGACCGTAGAACGCCGGATGGCGCTACGCTTATCCTGCCTGGCAACAATTCATAGGCCGGATGAAGGGTTTGCGCCGCCATCCGGCAAAATCCGGGCGGGGTTATCTCCCGCCTTATTCTTTTATATTGTCCACCGGTATGACCAACGCACACTATATTGGCCGCTTCGCCCCGTCCCCCTCTGGCGAGCTGCACTTTGGTTCACTGATCGCCGCCCTCGGTAGTTACCTGCGAGCCCGCTCTCAGCATGGGATCTGGCGAGTACGCATTGAAGATATCGATCCCCCTCGTGAAGTTCCCGGTGCCGCAGAGACAATTCTGCGTCAGCTGGAACATTACGGCCTGCACTGGGATGGCGATATATTGTGGCAGTCTCAACGCCATGACGCCTACCGCGACGCGCTCGCCTGGCTGCGCCAGCAGAATTTAAGCTACTACTGCACCTGCCCGCGCGCGCGCATTCAACGCATCGGCGGCGTTTACGACGGCCATTGCCGAACCTTGCAGCATGGGCCGGAAAATGCCGCCGTGCGGATTAAACAGTTCAGCCCGGTGATGCAATTTCATGACGTGCTGCGCGGCGATATCCAGGCCGACCCGCTGCTGGCGCGCGAGGATTTTATTATTCATCGCCGCGATGGTCTGTTCGCCTATAACCTGGCGGTGGTCGTGGACGATCATTTTCAGGGCGTCACGGAAATCGTGCGCGGCGCGGATTTAATCGAACCCACGGTACGGCAAATTTCGTTGTACCAGCAGTTCGGCTGGCGCGCGCCGGACTATATTCATCTGCCGTTGGCGCTCAACGAACAAGGCGCTAAACTTTCCAAACAGAATCATGCCCCAGCCTTGCCGGAGGGCGATCCACGCCCCGTACTCATTGCCGCGCTGCGCTTTCTGGGCCAGAACGCCACGGCGCAATGGCAGGATATGCATACCGACGAATTATTGCAGTATGCGGTGGATAACTGGACGCTTACGACGGTGCCGGAATCGGCAAGTGTAAATCCAGCATTCTCAAATGCGTCTTGCTGAGCTATGATTAGCCGCTATTTTTACGCAGTAACTTGTCCTGATTGATGTTTGACACTACCGAGGTGCACTATTTTTACCCGAGTCGCTAATTTTTGCCGCAAGGTGCTAAACCGCGAGGAGAGCGAGGCTGAGCTGGCCGTCGCCCGTCCACATATGACGGTAATCCCGCGTGAGCAGCACGCTATTTCCCGCAAAGATATCAGTGAAAATGCTCTGAAAGTAATGTACAGGCTCAATAAAGCGGGATATGAGGCCTGGCTGGTTGGCGGCGGCGTGCGCGATCTTCTGCTCGGCAAAAAACCGAAAGATTTCGATGTCACCACCAACGCAACGCCGGATCAGGTGCGGAAGTTGTTCCGTAACTGTCGTCTGGTGGGTCGCCGTTTCCGTCTGGCGCACGTCATGTTCGGCCCGGAGATTATCGAAGTGGCGACATTTCGTGGTCACCATGAAGGCAACGACAGCGACCGCGCCACCTCCCAGCGCGGGCAAAACGGCATGCTGCTGCGCGATAACATCTTCGGCTCCATTGAAGAAGACGCCCAGCGTCGCGACTTCACCATTAACAGTCTCTATTACAGCGTGGCGGATTTCACCGTGCGCGATTACGTCGGCGGTATGCAGGATCTGAAAGACGGCGTGATTCGCCTGATCGGCAACCCTGAAACGCGTTACCGCGAAGATCCGGTGCGAATGCTGCGTGCAGTCCGTTTCGCCGCAAAACTCGATATGCGCATCAGCCCGGAAACCGCAGAGCCGATTCCGCGCCTGGCGACCTTACTCAACGATATTCCGCCAGCGCGTCTGTTTGAAGAGTCCCTGAAGCTTCTGCAAGCGGGCTATGGTTTCGAAACCTACAAAAAGCTGCGTGAATACAGCCTGTTCCAGCCCCTGTTCCCCACCATTACGCGTTATTTCACCGAAAACGGCGACAGCGCGATGGAGCGCATCATTGCGCAGGTGCTGAAAAATACCGATAACCGCATTCATAACGACATGCGCGTTAACCCGGCGTTCTTGTTTGCCGCCATGTTCTGGTATCCGTTGCTGGAAATGGCGCAGAAAATCGCTCAGGAGAGCGGCCTGGCCTATTACGACGCCTTTGCGCTGGCCATGAACGAGGTGCTGGACGAAGCGTGCCGTTCGCTGGCGATCCCGAAACGCCTCACAACGTTAACCCGTGATATCTGGCAACTCCAGTTGCGGATGTCCCGCCGCCAGGGCAAACGCGCCTGGAAGCTGCTGGAGCACCCGAAATTCCGCGCCGCATACGATCTGCTGGCGTTGCGCGCCGAGGTGGAAAACAACGCTGAACTGCAACGTCTGGCGCAGTGGTGGGGCGAGTTCCAGGTTTCAGCGCCGCCCGATCAGAAAGGCATGCTGAATGAGCTGGATGAAGACCCCGCGCCGCGCCGCCGCCATCGTCGTCCGCGTAAACGCGCGCCACGCCGCGAGGGAACCGCGTGACGGTTGCCTATATCGCGCTCGGCAGCAACTTAGCCTCTCCGCTGGAGCAGGTTAATGCTGCCGTGAAGGCTATCGGCGACATCCCGGACAGCCGCATTGTTGCCGTTTCCTCGTTTTACCGCACTCCCCCGCTAGGCCCGCAGGATCAGCCCGACTACCTGAACGCCGCCGTTGCGCTGGAAACCCAACTGGCGCCGGAAGAACTGCTCAACCACACGCAGCGTATTGAGTTACAACAGGGTCGCGTTCGCAAAGCCGAACGCTGGGGGCCGCGCACGCTCGATCTCGACATCATGCTGTTTGGTGATGACGTAATAAACACGCCCCGCCTGACGATACCGCACTACGACATGAAAAATCGCGGTTTTATGCTGTGGCCGCTCTTTGAAATCGCCCCCGACCTGGTGTTCCCGGACGGCGTCACGCTGCATCATTACCTCACACGCCTCGCAGCAGAAAAACCTGCCTACTGGTAAATTTCCCGCCCCTCTTTAGCGTTTACTGCTTTCGGGTTAATCGATTGCTTAAATCCATTGCCCCCATCAATGCTGCTGTTAAAATGCCGGTTAATATGACCTCCACCATCAGGAAACGTTATGAAACCGACGACTATCGCCTTGCTGCAAAAATGTAAGCAAGAGAAAAAGCGCTTCGCGACTATCACCGCCTACGATTACAGCTTTGCCAGACTCTTCGCTGACGAGGGTATCAACGTGATGCTGGTAGGCGACTCGCTGGGCATGACGGTTCAGGGACACGATTCCACCCTGCCTGTTACCGTAGAAGATATCGCTTACCACACGCGTGCGGTGCGCCGTGGCGCGCCTAACTGTCTCCTGCTCTCCGACCTGCCGTTTATGGCCTATGCCACCCCGGAGCAGGCGTTTGAAAACGCCGCCGTGGTGATGCGCGCAGGGGCGAATATGGTCAAAATCGAAGGCGGCGCCTGGCTGGTCGATACGGTAAAAATGCTCACCGAACGCGCGGTGCCGGTGTGCGGCCATCTGGGACTGACGCCGCAGTCCGTCAATATCTTTGGCGGCTATAAGATCCAGGGGCGCGGCGATGCGGGGCAGGTACTGCTGGATGATGCGCTGGCGCTGGAAGCGGCAGGCGCGCAGTTGCTGGTGCTGGAATGCGTGCCGGTTGAGCTTGCTAAACGCGTCACCGAAGCGCTCTCTATTCCGGTCATCGGCATTGGCGCAGGCAACGTAACCGACGGTCAGATCCTGGTGATGCACGACGCCTTCGGCATTACCGGCGGCCACATTCCGAAATTTGCTAAAAATTTCCTGGCGGAAGCAGGCGACATGCGCGCCGCCGTGCGGCAGTATATTGCCGAGGTTGAGTCCAGCGTCTATCCGGGCGAAGAACACAGCTTCCATTAATGGGGTGCTTGTAGGCCGGATAAAACGCCCTGCGTCGCCATCCGGCAAAATGCCTGATGGCGCTACGCTTATCAGGCCTACAAACCACGGTCCATCAGGCAACTTAAGGAGTCTTGTTGTGCTAATTATTGAAACCCTGCCGCTGCTGCGACAGCATATTCGCCGCCTGCGCCAGGACGGTAAACGCATTGCGCTGGTGCCAACGATGGGCAACCTGCACGATGGTCATATGAAACTGGTTGAGGAAGCGAAAGCGCGCGCTGACGTCGTGGTGGTCAGTATTTTCGTGAACCCAATGCAGTTTGACCGCCCGGACGATCTGGTACGCTACCCACGAACGTTGCAGGAAGATTGCGAAAAGCTGAACAAACGCAAAGTGGATTTCGTGTTCGCGCCGGCGCCAGCGGAAATTTACCCGCAAGGCACCGACGGCCAGACTTACGTTGATGTTCCTGGGCTGTCCACCATGCTGGAAGGCGCCAGCCGTCCGGGCCATTTCCGTGGTGTTTCCACCATCGTCAGCAAACTCTTCAATCTCGTCCAGCCGGACATCGCCTGCTTTGGCGAAAAGGACTTCCAGCAACTGGCTTTAATCCGCAAGATGGTGGCCGATATGGGCTACGACATCGAGATCGTCGGCGTACCGATTATTCGCGCCAAAGATGGTTTAGCGCTGAGCTCGCGTAACGGTTACCTGACCGCCGAACAGCGCAAAATTGCTCCTGGCTTAAATAAGGTGATGAACAGCGTCGCCGAGAAATTGCTGGCGGGTAATCGCGATCTGGAAGAGATGATCGCCGTCGCCGAGCAGGAGCTGAATGAAAAAGGCTTCCGCGCGGATGACATTCAGATTCGCGACGCGGACACGCTGCTGGAACTCACCGATAGCAGCAAACGCGCGGTGATCCTGATGGCGGCATGGCTGGGTCAGGCTCGCCTGATCGACAATCAGTCCGTTACATTAACCCAGTAGACAGGGGTTAAAAATCAGGCAATACTGCCTGAGAATTTCCTCAAAGCAGGCGACGCCTGCTTCGTTATCGCTAAGATTTAAAGGTAGAAGTTATGATTCGCACTATGCTGCAGGGCAAACTCCACCGCGTGAAAGTGACTCAGGCGGACCTGCACTACGAAGGTTCCTGCGCCATTGATCAAGATTTTCTGGACGCAGCCGGTATTCTTGAAAATGAAGCCATTGATATCTGGAACGTGACTAACGGCAAGCGCTTCTCAACCTATGCGATTGCCGCCGAGCGTGGTTCCAGAATCATCTCCGTGAACGGCGCAGCGGCGCACTGCGCTGCGGTGGGCGATATCGTGATCATCGCAAGTTTCGTTACCATGTCAGACGAAGAAGCGCGTCGCTGGCAGCCCAACGTCGCCTATTTTGAAGGCGATAATGAAATGAAGCGCACCGCGAAAGCGATCCCGGTACAGGTTGCCTGATATTTCCCAAATATATTATTATATTAATAAAAGGAGCCGAAAAACTTCAGCTCCTTTTATTTTAAATAATTTCGGCCTTTCTTATCAGGACAACTAATAATATTAGTTGAGGCGTTATCAGAAAATTTAAACAAACGTTCAACAATCCATCGTTATATTTATTTATATCATTAAATTCTTTTCCTCACAAATTCATCAGGTGAATAACCAAAAATAAAAACACTTACCTTTCAACAAAATAACCATCAGTTAAGTTTACTTAAACACCATTTAAGTAAAGATAATTACAATTATCAATAAATATTTTCCTATACTCCGCAAAGTTAATGTAATTCCCCGGCCGGCCTTTACGCTTAACAGACGAAGTACTTTTTCTAAAAACGTAAAGTACACTTATTATCTAATACGGATGTTTATCAAAATGGCATTGAAAAAATACGCATTAGCTGCGGCAGTTCTGGCAACTATTTCCAGTTCAGCATTCGCAGCAGACGCGGATCGTGGCACCATCACCTTCCACGGCCTGGTCACCCCGAATACCTGTAACATCACGCTGAAAGATGATCCACTGAGCTCCCAGACAACTAAAGACTTCAACGTCACTCTGCCGACCGTGTCAGTAGAAGACTTCACCCCAGGTACTGCTGCCGACGTTAACAGCACCCTGGGCCAGGCTAAGTTCGCGCTGTCTATTTCCTGTGCGGATACTGAGTTGCAGTCTGCTGATGCGCAGTTTGATTCCTGGGGCGGTTCTTCCGCAAACAACGAAGGCGCGCTGGTTCCACCAACTGGCCTGCAAGGTTCAGCAACCAACGTAAGCCTGGTTCTGCACAACGATGGCAACACGAAGACCGATCTGATCAAAATCGATCATCCTAACAACACTCAGTCAACCACGCTGACTGATGGCAAAGGCGAACTGAACTACACCGTCGCTTATATGGGTCCGGCTACTGGCGTAACCAGCGGTTCCGTGCAGGCACAGGTTGCCTTCACCATGAACTACCAATAAGCAACAGGACTGTTGTTCTTCATCCTCTGGCTTAAGCCAGAGGATGTTTTCGTTACATCCAACAGGGAGTGGGTAGCATTATGTTCAGCCTGACGTTAAAAACCGGATTAAAAACCCTCACCGCCGCCATGATCGGCATCGCCTCTTTTCAGGCATGCGCCGACGTGGTTATCTCCGGCACACGCATCGTATATCAACAATCCATGAAAGATGTGATTGTGAACCTGGATAACCGAGGCAAAAACCCGCTGTTACTTCAGATCTGGCTGGATGACGGGAGCCCGAACGTTAACCCGCAGGAATTAAAACTGCCTTTTGTCATTACCCCGCCCATTTCACGCATCGATCCAGGGAAAGGCCAGTCTGTGCGTGTGACATATTTACAGCAGCCGCTGCCGCAGGATCGGGAATCCTTATTCTGGTTTAACGTGCTGGAAATTCCCAAAAAAGCAACGGCGAAAGACGGCGAAAGCCAGAACCAACTACAACTCGCTTTCCGTACCCGTATTAAGCTATTTTTCCGCCCGGACGGCTTAAAAGGCACCCCGGGTGAGGCGATGAAGCAGGTTAAATGGTCGCAAACGCGCCAGGGCAACACCCTGTCTTTAGTTGGCCGTAACGACTCGCCCTATAACGTTTCACTCTCCAGCGCAACGTTTAAGGTCGGCGCCAAAGAGTATGAAATTGACAGTAAGTCGATTAAGCCGTTCTCCAGCGAAACCATGACGGTTAAAGGATTAACGAATAGCGCCAGCGGAGAAGTGGTGTATATCGCTATCAATGATTTTGGCGGAACGGAAAAACTCACCGCCAACGTTAATTAATAAATTAAAAATATATTTTTTCTTCTTATATAACGGCAACCCGCTTTAATCGACTGGACTTGTTATGATTTTTCGACGATCTCTATTATGTCTCGCCATTAGTGCGGCATTGCCGTTCTCTGTTCATGCGACGGGAAATACGCCTGCACAGTCCTCTGCTCCCGACTCAGAGGAAATGGTAGAGTTTAACGATCAATTCCTGCTGAATATGGGGAGTGCAGTCGATGTAAGCCGTTATGCTCAGGGTAATCCAATATTACCGGGAACCTACCGGGCGAAAATAAGCCTGAACGGTGAAAATAAATCGACGCAAAACATCGAATTTAAAGATAACGGAACGCCACGCGCCACACCGTGTATTACCGCATTGTTGCTGAAACAAGCGGGCGTTGATAGCAGCGTGCTGGGGAATACTATTTCCGACGATGATACAACCTGTATTGATATCAAAAAATATTATCCCCACTCGTCGGTGAATTTCGATACCTCAAAACTTACCCTGGAATTGACGATGCCGCAGCTTTACGTTCTCAAGCGCCCGGCGGGATATGTCGATCCATCATTATGGGATGCAGGTATTCCGGCGGCGTTGCTGTCGTACAACCTCAACGCCTGGCATAGCGAAAGCGATGGCAATAATTCCGACACGGCTTACGCCGGTCTGCAATATGGGCTGAATTTGGGCGCATGGCGGCTGCGCTCCCGTGGCACCTACAACTGGGATAAAGACAACGGTTCGGATTACTCCAGCCAGGACATTTACCTCCAGCGCGACATTCCGGCGTTAACCGCGCAGGTTGTGGCGGGCGAAACCTACACCAACGGCGATACCTTCGACTCCGTCAGCCTGCGCGGGATGCGCCTGTACAGCGACGATCGCATGCGCCCGGAAGGCCGTACCAACTACTCACCGGTCATTCGTGGCGTCGCTAACAGCAACGCCAAAGTCACCGTCATGCAAAGCGGCAGCAAAATTTATGAAACCACCGTACCGCCAGGCCCGTTTGAACTGAGCGATCTCAGCACCACCGGCTACGGTAACGATCTACAGGTGACTGTAGAAGAGTCTGACGGCAGCAAGAGAACCTTCACGGTTCCTTTTTCCTCGGTTACGCAGATGATGCGTCCGGGAACCTCACGCTGGGAGTTTGGCGCGGGCGAACTGAACGACGATTCGCTGCATGACAGACCGAACATTGGTTACGCCACCTGGTATTACGGTCTCAACAACACCTTTACCGGCTACGCGGGCGTGCAGTACAGCGACATGGATTTTTACGCCGGTTTGCTTGGCGTGGCGATGAACACCGCGATCGGCGCCTTCGCGTTAGACGTCACGCAGTCACATGCACAAATTGACGAGCTGGGAACGCTGACCGGCCAAAGCTATCGCCTGACGTACAGCAAGGTCATCGAAACCACCGACACCTCATTCAATGTGGCGGCATACCGTTTCTCGACGGAGGACTACCTCAGCTTACGGGACGCCGCCGCGCTGCACGACGACGTGAAATACGGCAGCTATAAGAATCAGTCATATGAGTCCAGCGACGAACTCTATTCTGACTATCAGCGTATGAAAAACCAGTTTCAGATTAGCGTCAGTCAACCGCTGGCGTTCAATGGTGAAAACTACGGCTCGCTCTATGTCACCGGCACCTGGGAAGACTACTGGAATGAGAGTGGTTCCACCTCAAACTACAGCGCAGGTTACAGCAATGACTTCCGCTATGGCAGCTACAGCATCTCGCTCCAGCGTACCTATGATGAAGATGGCGAAAAAGATGACAGCGTTTATCTCAACGTCAGCATTCCGTTAAGCACGTTCTCCAGTGAACGTAAAAATATTGCCGGTTTTAACAACGTCAATATGAGCGCGCGTACGGATATGGAAGGCAGCGCCAACTTTAACAACACCGCCAGCGGTAATACTGAAGACGGTAAGATTAACTACTCCATCAGTACGGCAAGCAATACCGGTGATTATGGCGATTTGAATCAGATCAGCGGTTACGGCTCGTGGAGCAGTCCGTATGGCCCCCTGTCAGTCTCTACCTCTTTTAGCGATGACAGCAGCAAACAATATTCCGCCAACTATAGCGGCGGCATGGTGGTTCACACTGGCGGCCTGACGATGGCGCCAGGAACGTTAAGTGACACCGGCCCCATCATTCTGGTTCATGCCAGCGGCGCAAAAGGCGCGCAGCTCGGTTACGGCAAAGGTGAAATAGGTCGTTCAGGATACGCGATTATGCCGTATGCCTCGGCTTACCGTGAGAACCGCGTTGGGCTGAATATCAGTTCTCTGGACGCCGACGTCGAGGTCAAAAACACCAGTGAAACCATCGTCCCGCGTGATGGCGCCGTGGTGCTGGTCAACTTCGAAACCGACGAAGGTCGTTCTCTCATCCTTGAACTTCTACGCAACGATAAAGGCTTTATTCCACTCGGCGCAGACGTCCTGACCGATAAAGGCGAGCTGGTCGGCGCCGTCGGTCAGGCCGGGCAGGCTTATGTGCGCGGCGTAGAAGATCAGGGCACCCTGCGAGTTGTCTGGGGTAAAGAAGCAGGTAGCGCCTGTACGGTGAATTATCACATTACCGACAGCGCACAAAAGGCAGGATTAACCACAATCCTGAACAATCAACTCTGTCATATGCAATAAGTTATTTTTCTACAGGGAGTTCCCTTAATGACTTTAAAAAGTAATAAATATCTCCGCAGTTTACCTGTCGCTATGTTAGCGCTGGCGGTGTGTTCATCCGTTCATGCAGACAACGGCGACAGCATCGACATTACCTTCCGAGCCAATATCCGGGACACAACCTGTGATATGACGATTAATGACTCGGACAGTAGCTCCACCATCATCATCGGCGCCGACGGCAAAGTGTCGCTGGGCGATATCATTAAATACCAGACCAGCGAGACAGCGTCAGGACCAACGATGGCGCAATTCGCCCTGAAAATTAAAAACTGCCCGGAATCCGTAACCGGAATTAAAGCCTCCATCAGCGGCACGACCTCCGGTTACGACGGCGGTACGCCGAAAACCATCCTCCTCCCCGGTACGGGTGAGACAGGCCCCACCGGGGTTGGCCTGAAATTCTCTCGTGTCAGTGCACCAACCAGCTATTTTGCTATTTTTGCCAACGAAACGGAGACCTCAGATAACGATGCCGAGGTGATTAAATGGAGTCCTGCTGAAATAGACAGCAAACAGGTCGACCTTGTGGCGCGTCTGGTGACGACAAGGATCTCCGGTACAACCCCGGCGGTTGGCGCCTTCCAGGCAACAGCAACCTTTAACTTTAGCTATGAATAATTCCTGCGATATAACGGAGCATCATAATGAAATCTAATTCTCTTTTTCTCGCGCTGGCGGTAGCTGGTGGATTATTCAGCGGCCTGACCCACGCCGCCCCGGTGACAGGCACCAATCAGTTGCAGGCTATCTTTACCACTGAGATCCTCCCTGGCACCTGTAACACCCAGGTGACGGATGCAGATGGCCCGACCAGCACGATTGACTTCGGCGATCTGTATAAGAACGAAGTCGGTACGCGTACCGAATCCTTTAATATCGCACTGACCGAATGCGCGGGCGTGTTAACCACAACCGTGGCGGCTCAGCCAGGGGCGGGCAATACCTGTTCCGGCGACTCCTACGCGACAACAGGCGCCACGAATACCGCCGTTGAGATCTGGGAAACCGCCGCAGACTCAGGCACCCAGTTAGCCTGCCAGACGGGCAACCCTTCGAATGTACTGACGCATTCGTTTGGTTCGAAGAATATGAACCAGAGCTACACCTATCCTCTGGTGGCTCGCTGGGTCGTTGCGAATGGTAAAACAGCCGCTGATATCACAACAGGTGAAGCGACGTCGCTTATCACCTTTTTAGTCACCTACCAGTAATGTAGCCAGCGGGCAACTATGCGACAGACACTATTTTTTATGCGATTTACTTTCGCCCTGCTGGTGGGCCTGGCAGGACTGTGGCCTGTCGTCAGTCAGGCTGACGACAGCGGAATGGACGTCAATTTTAAGGCGAAGATTCTGGCCAATACCTGCCAAGTAAGCCTGGAAAATGGCGGTAATGTCGAGTTGCCAACCGTCACGCGCAGTTGGTTTTACAATACGGACAACAGCGATCGCCTGCGGCCGGAAACGGACGCTGGCGGTACAACGTTTACCATTCAGGTTGTCAACTGCGACGTGCCGCCAGCAGGAAGCGAAGGAAGCCAGCAGCTTCATTTTCGATTTGAACCGCAATTCGGTATAAACCCCGACAACAGCCAGGTATTTATCAATAACGCGGTCAGCGATCAGGCCAGAAATGTCGGTGTGGTTGTTTTTTCCGCCACACACCACACGAACGTATTGAATAGCGATGGCAGTTCCGACGTAGCGTATGACCTTAGCGGGCAAGCGGCACCGCTCTTTCCAGCAGATTATGTGTTTTACGCCCGCTACCAGAACACGGGCGATGTCGGCAACGGACTGGTGACCAGCAATGTGGTGGTCAATGTAACCTATCAGTAAAGGGATTTATGATGAAATTACGCTATTTACTGCCGCTATTATTTTGCGTGCTCTCCATTTTCGCCAGGCAAGCGTTAGCAGACACCGCATGTCATTTTACGACACAGCAGGCCAGTATACCTGCTTTCTGGACTGCCAGAACGCTCATCGGCCCCATCGGAGGCATCGATACGCCGCTCATCATTATGAACCCTCAGTCTATGGAGGGTGATTTCCCTTTATTCCAGGGAGCGGCGCCCATCACATGCGGAGGTAATGGGAGCAATGCCGTAACGTTGACCGGCCCTACCGACGCCAATTTGTGGGATCAATATACCACTCAGGGGTCAGATGGCCCTACCGGGCTGCTCAAAACCTCGATTCCCGGCATTGTTTACACCTATTCCGTGAGGTGTATCGGGAACTGCCACAACGGCAACAACACTAACGATCTGGATTTAAACCTGCCGCTGCCCGGAGGAACGTCAACCTTCCCAAGCCATGGCGATGCCCCCTGGACGGGGCCTAGCGCAACACGCAACTGGGATATCTTCGTCACGATGTATCAGACGCCAGACTACCACCCCCGAAATGGTCAGACGGACGGGAACGCGCTGCCAGGGAAAATAGGTACTCTGCACATAGGAGATGCTGGGCAAAACGATCTCGACCTTATGATGAGTGGAGCATCGATGGCGTTTTCCGTCATGGAGCCGACCTGCCAGGGGATGGGGATAAATAATGACGAATACGATCGGGACGTGGATTTTGGCGACTTTTACCGTTCCGATTTCGAAAAAACGGGCGAGTCGGTAGAAAAGCCGTTTACGTTTAACTTATTCCGCTGCTCATTGACGACCGTTACCGTCACCCTGACCGGCAATCATGGCGCAGACAATACGATTCTCACCAACTCTTCAGGGAGCGCAGAGGGCGTGGGCGTAAAAATTCGTTCCATTATCAATAACAACACACAAACAATGAAGGTAGACGGTTCGGAGCGTGTCGGTATCACCTACAGCGGAAATCGTGAGTGGTATCATGAATCTATTGGTCTGGATTTCACCGGGCAGTTAATCAAAATCGGTACAATTAAAGCCGGCACTTTTGAAACCGTCGGTACTTTCACCCTCAGCTACGAATAACGTTCCCTGCGGCTGACTGCCTGTCAGCCGCATCATCGCCTCCACGAATTGACCGTCAGTACGCGTACAAATCATGCTTCAGCACAAAAGGCGGATTTTTTTGCTGTTGATGCCAGAGACTGGTGACATCGGGCGCGCCGAGGGAAACAATGGTGTCACGGAACGCCGCGCTGCTCATGGATTCCCGCGCGGCAAGCATTTCTTCAAGCAATGAATACGTCACACCGGCAATCACTTCGCAGCCGGAATGTTTATGGCTCATCAGCGACGCCACACGATAAGGCGCGGCGCCAGACGTGTCCGTTAAAAAGATCACCCCATCGCCGGAATCCGCCTGGTGTAATGCTTCACACATCATACGGCTGAGCATATTGGTACTCAGGCCGCGCCAGAAGTTCACCGCCCGGCACTGCGCCAGCGGGCCATGTTTTTCTTCCAGACGATCCTGTAGCTCCTGCGCGCGATCGTCATGACAGGTAATCACCCAACCCAACATAGCCTACCTCCTTAGCAAGCAAGTAGTTTATCAGTGTGATAAATGAGTAAGGGTGATAAACGTCAAAGTCTGCCCCTCCCCCGGCGGAGGAGAGGAAAAACATTACGTGCGCAAGCCGCGTCCGCGCTGGATTAAGTACCAGCACAGCAGGTAAAACGCCAGGATAAACACGGCCAACACGCCGAACGTAGTGACCAGAGGTACGTCGTGAATGCCCAGGAAACCATAGCGGAAGCCGCTGATCATGTAGACAATCGGGTTCAGATGCGACAATCCTTGCCAGAACGGCGGTAGCAGCGTCAGGGAATAAAACACCCCACCCAGGTAGGTGAGCGGCGTCAGCACGAACGTCGGGATCAGGCTGATATCATCAAAGGTTTTCGCAAAGACCGAGTTCAGCAGCCCCGCCAGCGAAAACAGCACCGCCGTCAGTACCAGCGTTAACGCCACGAACACCCAGGAGTGTACCTGGAACGGCACAAAGAACAGCGAAATCACCGTAACCAGAATCCCTACGCACAGCCCGCGCGCCACGCCGCCGCCAATATATCCGACGATAATGACGTGCGTCGGGACAGGCGCCACCAGCAGCTCTTCAATGTTGCGCTGGAATTTGGCGCTAAAGAAGGATGAGGCCACATTGGCATACGCGTTGGTGATCACCGCCATCATGATTAAGCCCGGCACGATAAACTGCATATAGCTAAAACCGTGCATCTCGCCAATGCGTGAGCCGATCAGATTACCGAAGATAATAAAATAGAGCGTCATGGTGATGACCGGCGGCACCAGCGTCTGCACCCAGATACGCATAAAGCGGTTAATCTCTTTCGCCCAGATGCTTTTCAGCGCGACCCAATACAGCTGCATCATCCGCGAGCTCCTTTTTTATCATGCACCAGAGAGACAAACAGTTCTTCCAGGCGGTTTGCCTTGTTACGCATACTGAGAACCTGAACGCCCTGGCTGCTCAGTTGCGAAAAGACGCTATTGATGCCCTGTTCCCGCAATACTTCGACCTCCAGCGTCGAGGTATCCACCAGACGGTACTGATAGCCTTCCAGCCTCGGCAGCGGGCTTTTCGCCGCCAGATCGAGAATAAACGTCTCGGATTTCAACTTAGAGAGCAGATTTTTCATCGAGGTGTTTTCCACCAGCGCGCCGTGCTGAATGATACCGATGTTGCGACACAGCATTTCCGCTTCTTCAAGATAGTGCGTCGTCAGGATAATCGTGGTGCCTTTGTCGTTTAAATCCTTCAAAAAGCCCCACATTGAGCGGCGAAGTTCAATATCCACCCCTGCGGTGGGTTCATCCAGAATCAACAGTTTCGGCTCATGCATCAGCGCCCGGGCGATCATCAAACGACGCTTCATCCCGCCGGAGAGCATACGCGCACGTTCGTTACGTTTTTCCCACAGATCGAGTTGTTTCAGATACTTTTCGCTGCGCGCAACGGCTTCTTTACGCTCAACGCCGTAGTACCCCGCCTGATTGACGACGATCTGCTGGACGGTTTCAAACGGGTTGAAGTTAAATTCCTGCGGCACCAGGCCAAGCTGGCGTTTGGCGTTGACCACATCTTTTTCAAGGTCGTAACCAAAGACGCAGACGCGCCCGGAGGTTTTGTTAACCAGCGAGCTGATAATGCCAATGGTGGTTGATTTCCCCGCTCCGTTTGGCCCCAGAAGCGCATAAAAATCACCCGCTTCAACCTGTAAATCGATCCCACGGAGCGCCTGGACGCCGCCCGGATACGTTTTTTTAAGTTGCTGAAGTTCCAGTGCAATGGTCATGAATTTTTACTTACCTTACGTTCTTACACTTTATTTACACTCTAAATAATTCGAGTTGCAGGAAGGCGGCAACGCAGTGAATCCCCGGAAGCTTACACCAGTAAGTGACCGGGGTGAGCGAGGAAGCCAACGCACCTGCAACGTGAAGAATGACGAGTATATGGTTTAAATAATCCCGGAGTTGCCCTATATTAGCCCAACGCACTTATTTGGTTACAGGTCGTTAACCTCCATGAAAGACATAGATACACTCATCAGCAACAATGCACTATGGTCAAAAATGCTGGTGGAAGAGGATCCCGGATTTTTTGAGAAACTGGCGCAAGCGCAAAAACCGCGCTTTCTATGGATTGGATGTTCCGACAGCCGCGTTCCCGCAGAACGTTTAACCGGCCTTGAGCCGGGCGAATTATTTGTTCACCGCAATGTTGCCAACCTGGTCATTCACACCGATCTCAACTGCCTCTCCGTGGTGCAGTATGCCGTCGATGTACTGGAAGTTGAACACATTATTATTTGTGGTCACTACGGTTGTGGCGGCGTCCAGGCGGCTGTTGAAAACCCGGAACTGGGGTTAATTAACAACTGGTTGCTGCACATTCGCGATATCTGGTTCAAACATAGCTCATTACTCGGAGAAATGCCGCAGGAGCGTCGAATCGATACCCTGTGCGAGCTGAACGTGATGGAACAGGTATACAACCTGGGCCACTCAACCATCATGCAGTCCGCGTGGAAACGCGGTCAGAAAGTGACGATTCACGGCTGGGCCTACGGTATTCACGACGGCCTGCTGCGCGATCTGGAAGTCACGGCGACCAACCGTGAAACGCTGGAACAGCGCTATCGTCGGGGGGTTTCAAACCTCAGCAAAAAGCATATTAACCACAAGTAAACGTGTATTGCCGGGTGGCGGCTACGCCTTACCCGGCCTGCATTTCTACGGACATAGTACCTGTAGCGCCATCCGGCACAACGTTCTTACTCGTCCAGCAGCACCACTTTACCAACATACGGCAGATGGCGATAACGCTGAGCATAGTCGATGCCGTAACCCACAACGAACTCATCCGGGATCGAGAAACCGATAAACTCAACCGGGACGTCAACCTCACGGCGAGACGGCTTATCCAGCAGCGTACAAATCGCCAGGGACTTTGGCTCACGCAGGCTCAGGATTTCCCGCACTTTCGACAGCGTATTCCCGGAATCGATAATATCTTCGACAATCAGCACATCCTTGCCACGGATATCTTCATCCAGGTCCTTGAGAATTTTCACATCGCGAGTGGTGGACATGCCGCTACCGTAGCTGGAGGCGGTCATAAAATCGACTTCATGAGACACCTGTACCTCGCGGCACAGATCCGCCATAAACATAAATGAGCCACGCAGCAGACCTACCAGCACCATGTCACTGCCGCTGTCTTTATAACGTTCAGTAATCTGACGACCCAGTTCGGCAATGCGCGCTTTGATCTCCGCTTCGGGGATCATTACTTCTACAGTATGTTTCATATCTCTAACCATATGATTTAAAAACAAATCACTTCATGCCTGCTCTTGATAAGACAGCATCGAAGCGCAAGGCACGCAGTATACCAGCAAAAGTATTTATTCGCGGCATCTGTTAATAAAGCTCATTTTGTGATGACGATCACACTTGTTAAATCCTATAATTAATTGCTACTAAAAAATTAACAAATTGAGATGGTATCTTTTTATGGCAAATAACAACGCAAAAGCGCCACGGCTTCTCGTGACGCTGACAGCCCTCTTCGCTGCACTCTGCGGGCTGTATCTGCTGATCGGCGGCGGCTGGCTGGTCGCCATCGGCGGCTCCTGGTACTACCCAATTGCGGGCATCGTCATGCTTGGCGTCGCCGGGCTATTATGGCGCAGCAAGCGTTCCGCGCTGTGGCTGTATGCCGCCCTGCTCCTCGCCACCATGATCTGGGGCGTGTGGGAAGTCGGCTTCGACTTCTGGGCGCTGACCCCGCGTAGCGACATTCTGGTCTTCTTCGGCATCTGGCTGATTTTACCGTTTGTCTGGCATCGCCTGAGCGTCCCTTCCAGCGGCGCTGTCAGCGCACTGGTGGTTGCCCTGCTGATAAGCGGCGGCATCCTCACCTGGGCTGGCTTCAACGACCCGCAAGAGATCAACGGTACGCTAAGCGCGGACGCGGTGCCTGCCGAACCGATCTCTCCGGTTGCGGACCAGGACTGGCCTGCCTATGGCCGCAATCAGGAAGGGCAGCGCTACTCTCCGCTGAAGCAGATCACGGCTGATAACGTCCACAACCTGAAAGAGGCGTGGGTGTTCCGTACCGGCGATCTGAAGCAGCCGAACGATCCGGGTGAAATCACCAACGAAGTGACCCCGATTAAAGTCGGCGATACGCTGTATCTGTGTACCGCCCACCAGCGTCTGTTCGCGCTGGACGCGGCGAGCGGGAAAGAGAAGTGGCATTTCGACCCGCAGCTCAATACCGATCCCAGCTTCCAGCATGTTACCTGCCGTGGCGTCTCCTATCATGAAGCCACGGCCGATAACGCCTCGCCGGATGTCGTTTCAGACTGCCCGCGCCGCATTATTCTGCCGGTGAACGATGGCCGTATTTTCGCCCTCAACGCGGACAACGGCAAGCTGTGCGAATCCTTTGCCAACAACGGCATTCTGAACCTGCAAACCAATATGCCGGTCACTACGCCGGGCATGTATGAACCCACATCACCGCCGGTCGTGACCGACAAGGTGATCGTCATTGCAGGCGCCGTCACCGATAACTTCTCTACCCGCGAGCCGTCCGGGGTTATTCGCGGCTTTGACGTGAACAGCGGTAAATTGCTATGGGCATTCGATCCCGGTGCGAAAGACCCGAACGCGATCCCGTCGGATGAGCACCACTTCACACCAAACTCGCCAAACTCCTGGGCGCCAGCCGCGTATGACGCGAAGCTGGATCTGGTCTATCTGCCGATGGGCGTCACCACCCCGGATATCTGGGGCGGCAACCGTACGCCAGAGCAGGAGCGCTATGCCAGCTCGATCCTGGCGCTCAATGCAACGACCGGTAAACTGGCCTGGAGCTATCAGACCGTTCATCACGATCTGTGGGATATGGATATGCCGTCCCAGCCGACGCTGGCGGATATCACCGTGAAAGGGCAAACCGTTCCGGTCATCTACGCCCCGGCAAAAACCGGTAATATTTTCGTGCTGGACCGTCGCAATGGTCAGCTTGTGGTGCCTGCCCCGGAAAAACCGGTGCCGCAGGGCGCGGCCAAAGGGGATTACGTCACCAAAACGCAGCCGTTCTCTGATTTGAGCTTCCGTCCGACGAAAGACCTGACCGGTGCGGATATGTGGGGCGCCACCATGTTCGATCAGCTGGTGTGCCGCGTGATGTTCCATCAGATGCGTTATGAAGGGATCTTTACCCCGCCATCAGAAAAAGGCACGCTGGTCTTCCCGGGCAACCTCGGTATGTTCGAATGGGGCGGCATTTCCGTCGATCCGAACCGTCAGGTGGCGATTGCCAACCCGATGGCGCTGCCGTTTGTCTCTAAACTGATCCCACGCGGCCCAGGTAATCCGATGGAGCCGCCGGAAGATGCCAAAGGCACCGGTTCGGAATCGGGTATTCAGCCGCAGTATGGCGTACCGTATGGCGTGACGCTGAATCCGTTCCTGTCGCCGTTTGGTCTGCCGTGTAAACAGCCTGCCTGGGGTTACATCTCCGCGCTGGATCTGAAAACCAACGAAGTTGTCTGGAAAAAACGTATTGGTACGCCGCAGGACAGCATGCCGTTCCCGATGCCGTTTAAGGTGCCGTTCAATATGGGAATGCCAATGCTGGGCGGCCCAATCTCTACCGCTGGCAACGTGCTGTTTATTGCCGCGACCGCAGATAACTACCTGCGCGCTTACAACATGAGCAATGGTGAAAAACTGTGGGAAGGCCGTCTGCCCGCAGGCGGTCAGGCAACGCCGATGACGTATGAAGTCAACGGTAAGCAGTACGTCGTGATTTCCGCCGGGGGTCACGGTTCGTTCGGGACGAAGATGGGCGACTATATTGTCGCGTACGCTCTGCCTGACGACGCGCAGTAACGTTTATGCCGGATGGCGGCTTCGCCTTATCCGGCCTACAGGATGCTCATTTTACTGTAGGCCGGATAAGCACCAGCGCCATCCGGCATGTTTATACCGTAAAGCCAAGCATCATGCCTGTATCTTCATGCTCCAGCAGATGGCAGTGCGCCATGTAAGCATGTTCTTGCGATGCCTCGTGATCAAACTTCACCAGCACCTCGCTGATCCCGCCTTCAACCCTCACCGTATCCTTCCAGCCTGCGCGATGCGCCGCCGGAGCGCTGCCGTTTTCCGACAGGATGCGGAACTGCGTACCATGAATATGGAACGGATGCAGCATCATGTCGCCTTCGCCGGAAATAACCCAGCGCTCATACTGCCCTTTGGCGGCGGCAAACATCGATGTCGTCATATCAAACGCCTGGCCGTTGATCTTATTGGCATTGTGGAAATCGAACTTCCCGCCGTGGTTCATATGTCCACCACTACCGTGATTCATATGCCCCATCATCTGCCCATGATCCATTCCCGCCATCGCCCGATCGCCATACTTTTGCATCAGCATCTGCATACCCATCATGTCGAGCATCGGGTCCATCGACAGTTGCAGTTTTCGCTGCGTCAGGCCATCAAGAGAAGGCAATGCAGGCATCGTGGTCAGCGTATCCGGCAAGGTGCCGGAGGCCGTGACCGCCAGCGGCTGAATATGCATAACCGGGTGCGGTTTATCAAACGGCGCGATCGTCATCCCCATCTGGCTGACGGGCAGCGTCATCAACTCAAACGCTTTGCCGTCGCTGATGTCGATAAGCACTTCGAAACGCTCCCCCATTAATATGGGCAGTGCGTTTACCTTCACCGGCTCCGCCAGCAGGCCGCCATCGCTGGCGATAACATACAGCGGGCGGTTGTCGCTGGTGGCGATGTTCAATGAACGCGCGTTGCAGCCATTCAGCAGGCGCAGACGCAGCCAGCCTTTTGGCGCAGCATGTTGCGGATAAATCGCCCCGTTGGTCAGCAGCGTGTCGCCAAACCACCCGACGGCGGCGGTCATCATATCCAGCTGATAATTGATTTGTCCGTCAGGGGAAAACTGTTTGTCCTGAATAATCACCGGCACATCGTCTATCCCCCACTGTTTCGGCAGGAGCAGTTTGCCAATGTCTTCATCTTCAATCAGTACCAGGCCCGCCAGTCCCATCGCCACCTGACGACCGGTTTTCCCATGCTGATGAGGGTGGAACCAGCAGGTTGCCGCACGCTGTTCAGGCGTGAAGGTGACGGAGCGCTTGCCGCCCGCCGCAATCACCCCCTGCGGGCCGCCGTCCACCTCGCCGGGAACTTCCAGCCCATGCCAGTGCAGCGTCGTCTCCTCGGCAAGCTGGTTATGAATATCCACGGTAATACGCTGACCTTTGCGCAGCTTAAGCGCCGGCCCGAGTAGCGTGCCGTTGTAGCCCCAGGTCGTTGCCGTTTTACCCGCGAAGGTCGACTGTCCGGCTTTGACAATCAGCGAAATGTGATTGCGCGCGTCGGCGGTTAAAAGATCGGGAATGGGTAACGCGGGACGTTCCGCAGCAAACACGGCGCGGCTCCACAACGGCAGTGCCGATGCGACCCCAAGCGCCACAGAATATTTTAAGAAATCACGACGTTGCATAATCACTTCCTTATTTTCAACCGGCGGGAAGCAGTCTGACCTTTGAGCATAGACCCTCCCCTTACGGGAAGGTCAAGTCACAGACGCCCGTCGGATACAATAATAAATGTCGTCGCCTCGCCCGCAGTGTGCTAACGTTTAATTTCCGTGATGCAGTGGTAGAAGCAATGAAGACGTTTTTCAGAACAGTGTTGTTCGGCAGCCTGATGGCCGTATGCGCAAACAGCTATGCGCTCAGTGAATCTGAAGCCGAAGATATGGCAGATTTAACGGCGGTGTTCGTCTTTCTGAAAAATGACTGCGGCTACCAGAATCTCCCGAACGGTCAGATTCGTCGCGCACTGGTCTTTTTTGCCCAGCAAAACCAGTGGGACCTCAGCAATTACGACTCCTTCGACATGAAATCCCTCGGTGAAGACAGCTACCGCGATCTGAGCGGCATCGGTATTCCCGTCGCCAAAAAATGCAAAGCGCTGGCGCGCGATTCCCTGAGTTTGCTGGCCTACGTAAAATAACTCGCGTTATACCCAACGGATACCTTATTGCTGAAATAATGACCGTGCATCATCGGTCATTGTTAGCTATTATGTTGCGCCCATTTTTTACGGGTGTTAACAATGGAGGTATCAGCCAATGGCCGAAAATACGAAGTGGCATGAAACGCTACACGACCAGTTTGGTCAGTACTTTGCCGTGGACAACGTGCTGTATCACGAGAAAACCGATCACCAGGATCTGATTATTTTCGAGAACGCCGCGTTTGGCCGCGTAATGGCGCTGGACGGCGTGGTGCAAACCACCGAGCGCGATGAGTTTATCTATCACGAGATGATGACCCACGTTCCGCTGCTGGCGCACGGCCACGCGAAACATGTGCTGATCATCGGCGGCGGCGACGGCGCAATGCTGCGTGAAGTGACACGGCATAAAAATGTCGAAACCATCACGATGGTGGAGATCGACGCAGGCGTGGTCTCTTTCTGCCGTCAGTATCTGCCGAATCACAACGCAGGCAGCTATGACGATCCGCGTTTTAATCTTGTGATCGACGATGGCGTTAACTTCGTGAATCAGACCAGCCAGACCTTTGATGTGATCATCTCCGACTGTACCGATCCGATCGGCCCCGGCGAGAGTCTGTTCACCTCAACCTTCTATGAAGGTTGCAAGCGCTGTCTGAATCCTGGCGGGATCTTTGTCGCACAGAACGGCGTCTGCTTCCTGCAACAGGATGAAGCCATTGACAGCCACCGCAAGCTCAGCCATTACTTTGGCGATGTCAGCTTCTACCAGGCAGCCATTCCGACCTACTACGGCGGCATTATGACCTTCGCATGGGCGACGGACAATGACGCGCTGCGCCACCTGTCGACCGAGATTATTCAGGCGCGTTTCCATACCTCCGGCCTGAAATGCCGTTACTACAATCCGTCTGTTCACACGGCAGCTTTTGCCTTACCTCAGTATTTGCAAGACGCGCTCGCAACACCGTCGTCCTAAGGAGAAGATAAGAAATTGAAAAAACTGAAACTGCATGGCTTTAATAATCTGACCAAAAGTCTGAGTTTTTGTATTTACGATATCTGCTATGCCAAAACCGCAGAAGAGCGCGATGGTTACATTGCCTATATCGATGAACTCTATAACGCCAATCGCCTGACGGAAATTCTGTCAGAGACGTGCTCCATCATCGGCGCGAATATCCTGAATATCGCCCGCCAGGATTATGAACCCCAGGGCGCCAGCGTCACTATTCTGGTAAGCGAAGAGCCGGTCGACCCGCAGCTTATCGACAAAACAGAGCATCCCGGCCCGCTGCCCGAGGCCGTCGTCGCCCATCTGGATAAGAGCCATATCTGCGTGCATACCTACCCGGAAAGCCACCCGGAAGGCGGATTGTGCACCTTCCGCGCCGACATTGAAGTTTCGACCTGCGGCGTGATTTCCCCGCTGAAGGCACTGAATTACCTGATCCACCAGTTAGAGTCCGATATCGTCACCATCGACTACCGCGTGCGTGGGTTTACCCGCGACGTCAACGGCATGAAACACTTTATCGATCATGAGATTAACTCCATTCAGAACTTTATGTCCGACGACATGAAGTCGCTGTATGACATGGTGGATGTGAACGTGTATCAGGAAAATATCTTCCATACCAAGATGCTGCTTAAAGAGTTCGATCTTAAGCACTACATGTTCCACACTAAACCGGAAGATCTGACGGAAACCGAGCGCAAAGAGATTACCGCTGCGCTGTGGAAAGAGATGCGCGAGATTTACTACGGCCGCAATATCCCTGCGGTATAAGCGTAACGGCGGAGCACGGAGGCTCCACCGTATTTAGCGTTGTTGAATGAAATGACGGTAAGCCGCAACAACCTGAAGAAAGTCCTCCACGCCGCAGAACGATAAGCTCTCTTCGTCGTAGTAGTTCATCCCCTCTTCCATTTCGTCGCCGGTAAACTCCAGTTGATTAGCGCGAACCATCACCTCTTCGCCATCCATCCAGAGCGTATATTCATGTCCCGCCCGTTGCCAGGAACGCTCACTGCCCTTTAGCGCACGCGCCGCTTGTTCCACTTCATCAAGCAAGGCCAGGTTCTCTTTCACTTCTTCGTTAAACCAGTGCCCCACCACCTCGTGGCCCATGGACATTCGCACTTTTACCACTCCGGTAATATCGCGCAGAAATTCGTAATCCATAATGTGTTCCTCTGCTCCCGGCAATGCGCCATTACCGCATTGCGCCCATGCTGTAATTATCGCAGCACAACGGAAGAAAAAAAGCGGAACGGGCGGAAGGAATAGAAATAAAAATGCCCGGTGACGCAAGGTTCACCGGGCATTGATGCGTTTTTACGCAGAACAGGTCGGAGCCGTTACACCGCGGTCTGGAAAATCACGCCGTCGGCTTTCTCGGTGTACTGGGAAAGCTGATCGAAGTTCAGATAACGGTAGGTATCCACGGCGGTTTTATCCACCTGCGCAACGTAGGTCTGGTACTCTTCCGGCGTCGGCAGTTTGCCGATCAGCGCCGCAACCGCCGCCAGTTCCGCAGAAGCCAGATAGACGTTCGCCCCGGTTCCCAGACGGTTCGGGAAGTTACGGGTTGAGGTAGAAACAACCGTCGCCCCGTCAGCCACACGCGCCTGATTCCCCATGCACAGTGAACAGCCTGGAATTTCAATCCGCGCGCCGCTCTTACCAAAGACGCTATAGTAGCCCTCTTCGGTCAACTGCGCGGCATCCATACGGGTTGGCGGCGCCACCCACAGGCGGGTCGGCAGCTGGCCTTTGTGCGCATCCAGCAGTTTACCTGCCGCACGGAAGTGACCGATGTTGGTCATACAGGAACCGATAAAGACTTCGTCAATCTTCTCACCCTGCACATCAGACAGCAGACGCGCATCGTCAGGATCGTTCGGCGCGCAGAGGATCGGCTCTTTGATATCAGCCAGATCGATCTCGATCACCGCCGCATAATCGGCATCCGCATCCGCTTCCAGCAACTGCGGGTCCGCCAGCCATTTTTCCATGCCCTGAATACGGCGCTCCAGGGTGCGGCGATCGCCGTAACCTTCCGCGATCATCCACTTCAGCAGAACAATGTTGGAGTTCAGGTACTCGATGATCGGCTCTTTGTTGAGCTTAATGGTACAGCCTGCCGCAGAACGCTCCGCAGAGGCATCGGTCAGCTCAAACGCCTGTTCCACTTTCAGGTCCGGCAGCCCTTCGATTTCCAGAATACGGCCAGAGAAGATGTTTTTCTTACCTTTCTTCTCAACGGTCAGCAGACCCTGTTTGATCGCGTACAGTGGGATCGCGTGTACCAGATCGCGCAGGGTGATACCCGGCTGCATTTTGCCTTTAAAGCGCACCAGCACTGATTCCGGCATATCCAGCGGCATGACGCCGGTCGCCGCCGCAAATGCCACCAGGCCAGAACCCGCCGGGAAGGAGATGCCAATCGGGAAACGGGTATGGGAGTCGCCGCCGGTACCAACGGTATCCGGCAGCAGCATACGGTTCAGCCAGGAGTGAATTACGCCATCGCCCGGACGCAGAGAGACGCCGCCACGGTTCATGATGAAATCCGGCAGCGTGTGGTGCGTAGTTACGTCAACCGGTTTCGGATACGCCGCGGTATGGCAGAAAGACTGCATCACCAGGTCAGACGAGAAGCCCAGGCACGCCAGGTCTTTCAGTTCGTCACGGGTCATTGGGCCAGTGGTATCCTGAGAGCCTACGGAGGTCATTTTTGGTTCGCAGTAAGCGCCCGGACGGATACCGGCAACGCCGCAGGCGCGGCCCACCATCTTCTGCGCCAGCGAGTAGCCGCGAGCGCTTTCCGCCACGTCTTTCGCCTGACGGAACACATCGCTGTGCGGCAGACCCAGCGCTTCGCGCGCTTTGGTGGTCAGGCCGCGACCGATGATCAGCGGAATACGACCGCCCGCGCGCACTTCGTCGATCAGCACGTCGGTTTTCAGTTCAAAGCTCGCCAGCAGTTCGCCGGTTTCGTGATGGCGGACTTCACCTTTGTACGGGTAAACGTCAATCACATCGCCCATGTTCAGGTTATTCACGTCCACTTCAATGGGCAGCGCGCCCGCATCTTCCATCGTGTTAAAGAAGATAGGCGCAATTTTGCCGCCAAGACACAGACCGCCGCCGCGTTTGTTCGGCACATTCGGGATGTCATCGCCCATGAACCACAACACGGAGTTGGTAGCGGATTTACGCGAAGAACCGGTGCCGACAACGTCGCCCACGTAGGCTAACGGATAGCCTTTTTGCTGCAACGCTTCGATCTGTTTGATCGGCCCCACCACGCCAGGCTGATCCGGCTCAATGCCTTCACGGGCGTTTTTCAGCATCGCCAGCGCGTGCAGCGGAATGTCCGGGCGGGACCAGGCATCTGGCGCCGGAGAGAGGTCGTCGGTGTTGGTTTCACCGGTCACTTTAAAGACGGTAACGGTGATTTTTTCAGCCAGAGCAGGACGGTTCAGGAACCATTCGGCATCGGCCCAGGACTGCATCACCTGCTTCGCGTATTCGTTGCCCGCTTTGGCTTTTTCTTCAACGTCATAGAAGTTGTCGAACATCAGCAGGGTATGGGACAGCGCTTTGGCGGCAATCGGCGCCAGTTTGGCATCGTCCAGCGCGTCGATCAACGGATGAATGTTGTAACCACCCTGCATGGTGCCCAGCAGTTCAATGGCTTTTTCTGGAGTAACCAGCGGGGAGGTGGTGTCGCCTTTCGCGACGGCAGCGAGAAAGCCCGCTTTTACATAGGCGGCTTCATCGACGCCAGGGGGAACGCGGTTGATTAACAGGTCTAACAGGAATTCTTCTTCGCCCACAGGCGGGGTCTTCAGCAGCTCGACAAGTGCGGCCATTTGGGTTGCATCTAAGGGTTTGGGCACAATCCCAAGGGCGGCACGCTCAGCTACGTGCTTACGGTATTCTTCTAGCACGACGGTTCTCCTCGCTCTCATTGTCATAGTGCGGCGCTTTTGTATATGGGCGATTCTCTTCACGCTCCTGTGAGACAGCAGTTTGTAGGGTAAATGCCCGATACCGCAACGGGCAGAATAGCAGGATTTTAGTGGGGTGTTAATCTGTTTACAAAAAAGCAACATAAAAAAGTGGCTGAATCGTTACGCATGGTCTATTGCCCTTCGCCTTTTCAGGAAAGAGACATTTTCCCCTGCAACGTTTGCTCACATTATTTCGAACGCTAATCATCACCTGACGGTAGCGATCCCAATATTAGTCAAAAATTAAACTCCCGCCGCCCTATACTCACGCAACACCGCACCCGCTGGCGGCAGGCATAATGACCATGACGATTCTTCAGGAATCGGGAGAGATAAAATGACGTTGCCCTTTAAGCCCCATGTAATTGCGCTGGTATGCAGCGCAGGGTTATTTGCCGCTTCGGGTGTGTTGTATGTAAAAAGCCGCACGCCCGAAGCCCCGCTTCAACCCGCGCCCGTCGCCGTGCAGCCGCAGCCGACCGCCGCCGCGGAACCTGAAGCAAAAGCCGCGTTTACCGCAGCGCAAATCGATCAATGGGTCGCCCCGATAGCGCTCTACCCTGACTCGCTGCTTTCTCAGGTGCTGATGGCCGCCACCTATCCGGCGAACGTGGTTCAGGCAGTGCAGTGGTCGCATGACAACCCAACCCTGCAAGGCGATGCGGCAATACAGGCCGTCTCCGGTCAGCCCTGGGACCCGAGCGTGAAATCACTGGTGGCGTTTCCCCAGTTGATGGCGCTGATGGGCGAAAACCCAACGTGGGTGCAAAACCTTGGTGACGCTTTTCTGGCCCAGCCGCAGGACGTCATGGACGCGGTGCAACGGTTGCGTTTACTGGCGCAGCAAACCGGCTCGCTGAAATCCACGCCGCAGCAAACGGTCAGCAGCACGCCGAAGCAGAGCGCCGCCGCTAACGTACAGAGCACGACGCCGACGGTGATCAAAATTGAGCCCGCCGATCCACAGGTCGTCTATGTTCCCAACTATAATCCCGCGACCGTTTACGGCGCCTGGCCGAACACCGCTTACCCGCCCGTGTATCTACCGCCGCCTCCCGGACAGCAATTCGCCGACAGTTTCGTGAAAGGCTTTGGTTATAGCCTCGGCGTCGCCACCACCTACGCGTTGTTCAGCAGCATCGACTGGGACGACGATCATCATCACCACGACGATGACCATCACCACCACGATGATAACGACCATCACGGCGGCAATGGCTACCAGCACAACGGGGATAACATCAATATCAATGTGAATAACTTCAATCACATTACCGGGCAAAATCTCAAAGGGCAGACAATGGCCTGGCAGCACAACCCGGCGTATCGCAACGGCGTGCCCTATCAGAACAACGCGGTGTCCCAACGTTTTCATCAAACCGATGTCAGCGGCGGGTTAAGCGCCACTCAACAGACGCCAGCCTCCCGCGACAGCCAGCGTCAGGCGGCGATGGCGCAATTCCAGCAGCACAGCCACGCGTCTCCCGCCACGCGAACCCAACCGCCTGCCACGACGTCCCGCGATGCCCAGCGCAAAGCGGCCTCGCAGCAGCTAAACCAGATTGCCCAGCGGAATAACTATCGCGGCTACGACACCCGGCAAGACAGCGTTCACAGGGAGTCGGTTCAGTCACATTCACTGTCACAGCAGCAACGGGAGACCGTTCACCAGCGCGTCGCATCCGCCACGCCGCAGCAGCGTCAGACCTTCCGGCAGAACCATGCCAATGTGTTCAGCGGTAACGACAGCCGTTCGCCCTCCTGGCAATCTCAGCAGCAGCGCGGCCAGCAGAGTCGTCACGTCGGCAATCTCAATACTGAACAGCGTGCCGCTGCGCGTGAACACCTTTCCGAGCGCCATGAATTTCGCCGTCGTTAACCGGAGTCGATGATGAAAAAAATCCTGTTAAGCACCCTGCTGCTGTCGCTGCCGTTGTTGAGCTACGCGCAACAACGCTTCCCTTCGCCTGACGACGCGGCAACGGCGTTCGCGACCGCAGTCGCCACGCAAAACGAGGCGCAGTTGACCGCGCTATTGGGCGACAACTGGCGACAGTTTCTGCCGCAGGAAGGCGCCGATCCCGAAGCCGTTGCCCGCTTTAACCGCGACTGGAAAATCAGCCACCGTATCGTGCAGCAAGGCGATACCGCGCACCTGAACGTCGGGCGCGACGGGTGGCAACTGCCTGTACCGATGATGAAAGATGCTGATGGCTGGCATTTTGATATGGCGGCCGCTCAGGACGAGATCCTCACCCGCGCCATCGGCCGCAATGAACTGTCGGCGATAGAAGCGATGCGCGCCTATGTGGATGCCCAATACGATTACTGGCAACGCAAACAGAGGTTCGCGACAAAACTCATCAGTAGCAAAGGTCAGCAGGATGGACTGTACTGGCCGGCACAACCCGGCGAGATGCCCAGCCCGTTAGGCCCGGCATTCAGTCCTTCGGCACCCGGTGAGGGTTATCACGGCTACCATTTCCGCATTATTCCCGATAGCGAAAAGGACGGTTTCGCCCTACTGGCCTGGCCGGTAATTTGGGGGAAGACGGGCGTCATGAGCTTTATGGTGAATCAGGACGATAAGGTGTATCAGGCGAACCTGGGAAGAGAGACGGAGAAGAACGTCGCGAAAATCAATAAATTCAATGCCGATGCCCACTGGCAGACCGTTGAGTAAAAGCGGTTATCAAAGATTAAAGGCCGGATAAGGCGTTGATGCCGCCATCCGGCAAAACCCGGGGCAGGATTTGCCCCAATAAAAAAGCGGCCGCTAAGCCGCTTTTTCTTTATCCACTCAGAAGATTATTTCTTCTTCGCTTTCGGGTTCGGCAGGTCGGTGATGCTGCCTTCGAACACTTCGGCTGCCAGGCCAACGGACTCGTGCAGAGTCGGGTGAGCGTGGATAGTCAGCGCGATGTCTTCAGCATCACAGCCCATCTCGATCGCCAGACCGATTTCGCCCAGCAGCTCGCCGCCGTTGGTGCCGACAATCGCACCACCGATAACACGGTGAGATTCTTTGTCGAAAATCAGCTTGGTCATACCGTCTGCGCAGTCAGAAGCGATAGCACGGCCAGATGCAGCCCACGGGAAGGTGGCGGTTTCGTAGCTGATGCCTTTCTCTTTCGCTTCTTTCTCCGTCAGACCTACCCATGCAACTTCTGGCTCAGTGTAAGCGATGGACGGAATAACTTTCGGATCGAAGTAGTGTTTCTTACCAGCGATAACTTCAGCGGCAACGTGACCTTCGTGAACACCCTTGTGCGCCAGCATCGGCTGACCGACGATATCGCCGATAGCAAAGATGTGCGGTACGTTAGTGCGCAGCTGTTTGTCTACGCGGATGAAGCCACGGTCGTCAACTTCTACGCCAGCCTTGCCAGCATCGAGGTTTTTACCGTTCGGCACACGGCCGATAGCCACCAGCACCGCATCGTAACGCTGTGCTTCTGCTGGTGCTTTTTTGCCTTCCATAGAAACGTAAATACCGTCTTCTTTCGCTTCAACGGCAGTCACTTTGGTTTCCAGCATCAGGTTGAATTTCTTGCCGATGCGTTTAGTGAAGACCTTAACGATGTCTTTGTCTGCCGCCGGGATAACCTGGTCGAACATTTCAACCACGTCGATCTCTGAACCCAGCGCATGGTACACCGTACCCATTTCCAGACCGATGATACCGCCGCCCATAACCAGCAGACGTTTCGGTACGGATTTCAGTTCCAGTGCGTCGGTGGAGTCCCAGACGCGCGGATCTTCGTGCGGAATAAACGGCAGTTGGATCGGACGGGAACCTGCTGCAATAATCGCGTTGTCGAAGTTGATCACGGTTTTGCCGTTCTCGCCTTCCACTTCCAGGGTGTTGGCCCCGGTGAATTTACCCAGACCGTTTACCACTTTCACTTTACGGCCTTTCGCCATACCAGCCAGACCGCCGGTCAGCTGAGTGATAACTTTCTCTTTCCAGGTACGAATTTTGTCGATATCGGTTTTCGGCTCGCCAAAAACGATACCGTGTTCAGCCAGTGCTTTGGCTTCTTCGATAACTTTTGCTACGTGCAGAAGAGCTTTAGAAGGGATACAGCCGACGTTCAGACAAACACCGCCAAGGGTGTTGTAACGTTCTACGATTACGGTTTCCAGACCTAAATCAGCGCAACGGAAGGCAGCAGAGTAACCTGCCGGGCCTGCCCCAAGTACCACGACCTGAGTTTTGATTTCAGTACTCATCTATGACCTCTTAATTTATTCCCGGCGATCCCTGGTCTTGTCGCCCATCATCCACCGGGTCGTTCTATCCGCCCGTATTTTACAAAATTGTTAACAATTTTGAAACAACAAACGGCAACCGATTTGTCTTTCGCACGATAACCTCACTCACTTCATGAGATTACCAGAAAAAAGCCGGCCGTCAGGCCGACTTTTTTGCTTGCTTACATCACCAGACGGCGAATGTCAGACAGCGTGTTGTTGATGATGGTGATAAAGCGAGCACCATCAGCACCGTCAATCACGCGGTGGTCGAAGGAGAGAGAAATCGGCATCATCAGACGCGGAGTAAACTCTTTACCATTCCACACCGGTTCCATTGCGGACTTAGAAACGCCGAGGATAGCCACTTCCGGCGCGTTCACAATCGGCGCGAAGTGGGTGGTGCCCAGGCCGCCGATGCTGGAGATAGTAAAGCAACCGCCCTGCATTTCGCCAGCGGTCAGCTTACCATCACGCGCTTTCTTAGAGATGGTCGTCAGTTCACGGGACAGCTCAGTAATGCTCTTCTTGTTCACATCTTTGAACACCGGAACAACCAGACCGTTCGGCGTGTCGACCGCGACACCAATGTTGATGTACTTCTTCAACGTCAGGCGCTGACCGTCTTCAGACAGAGAGCTGTTGAAGCGCGGCATCTGTTCCAGAGCAGCGGCAACGGCTTTCATGATGAAGACCACTGGCGTGAATTTCACGTCCAGCTTACGTTTTTCAGCTTCCGCATTCTGCTGCTTACGGAACGCTTCCAGATCGGTGATATCCGTTTTGTCGAAGTGCGTAACGTGCGGGATCATCACCCAGTTACGGCTCAGGTTAGCACCAGAGATTTTCTGGATGCGGCCCAGTTCAACTTCTTCCACTTCACCAAACTTGCTGAAGTCCACTTTCGGCCACGGCAGCAGACCTGGCAGAGAACCGCCGGTTGCGCCCGCTGGCGCGGATTCAGCGCGCTTGATAGCGTCTTTCACGTAAGCCTGAACGTCTTCGCGCAGGATACGACCTTTACGGCCAGTACCCTTCACTTTCGCCAGGTTAACGCCGAACTCGCGCGCCAGGCGGCGAATCAGCGGGGTCGCGTGAACGTAAGCGTCATTTTCAGCAAACTCAGATTTGCCTTCCGCTTTTGCCGCAGGCGCAGCAGCCGGTTTAGCGGCCTGAGCAGGTGCAGCGGCAGGTGCCGGAGCAGCAGCAGCCGGAGCCGCGGCAGGGGCAGCGCCTTCCACTTCGAAGACCATAATCAGAGAGCCGGTAGACACTTTGTCGCCAACGTTAACTTTCAGCTCTTTAACCACGCCCGCGAACGGCGCCGGCACTTCCATAGAGGCTTTGTCGCCTTCTACGGTGATCAGCGACTGTTCGGCTTCAACTTTATCGCCGACTTTAACCATCACTTCGGTGACTTCAACTTCGTCGCCGCCGATGTCCGGTACGTTAACGTCTTTCGCGCCAGCCGCTGCTGCCGGAGCCGCCGCTGCTGGTGCTGCCGCCTGAGCTGGCGCAGCAGCAGGCGCAGCGCCCGCCACTTCGAAGACCATGATCAGAGAGCCGGTAGACACTTTATCGCCAGCGTTGACTTTGATCTCTTTAACCGTACCCGCGAACGGCGCCGGCACTTCCATAGAGGCTTTGTCGCCTTCTACGGTGATCAGCGACTGCTCAGCCGCAACGGTGTCGCCCACTTTCACCAGGATCTCGGTGACTTCAACTTCGTCGCCGCCGATATCCGGTACGTGTACGTCTTTCGCTGCCGCAGCAGCAGGAGCGGCTGCCGGAGCGGCTTCTTTCTTCTCTTCTGCCGGAGCAGGCGCAGCGTCAGCTGCACCGTCGGCGGAATCGAAAATCATGATAAGTGCGCCCGTCGCGGTTTTGTCGCCAACAGAGATTTTAATCTCTTTAACGACGCCCGCCTGCGGCGATGGAACTTCCATAGAGGCCTTGTCGCCTTCTACGGTGATCAGCGACTGTTCAGCTTCAACTTTGTCGCCCACTTTGACCAGGATCTCGGTGATTTCAACTTCATCAGCCCCGATGTCCGGTACGTTGATTTCGATAGCCATTATTCTTTTACCTCTTACGCCAGACGCGGGTTAACTTTATCTGCATCGATGTTGAATTTGGTGATGGCTTCCGCTACCACTTTCTTATCGATTTCGCCACGTTTAGCCAGCTCGCCCAGAGCCGCAACAACCACATAAGATGCATCCACTTCGAAGTGGTGACGCAGGTTCTCACGGCTGTCAGAGCGGCCGAAACCGTCAGTACCCAGTACGCGGTAATCATCAGCCGGTACATAAGTACGAACCTGCTCGGCGAACAGTTTCATATAGTCAGTCGATGCCACTGCCGGCGCGTCGTTCATTACCTGAGCAATGTACGGAACGCGTGGAGTTTCCAGCGGGTGCAGCATGTTCCAGCGCTCACAATCCTGGCCATCACGCGCCAGTTCAGTGAAGGAGGTGACGCTGTAAACGTCAGAACCTACGCCGTAATCTTTCGCCAGGATCTCTGCTGCTTCACGAACGTGACGCAGGATAGAACCGGAGCCCAGCAGCTGAACTTTACCTTTCTTACCTTCGAGGGTTTCGAGTTTGTAGATACCTTTACGGATACCTTCCTCAGCACCTTCCGGCATGGCTGGCATGTGGTAGTTTTCGTTCAGCGTGGTGATGTAGTAGTAAACGTTCTCTTGTTTCTCACCGTACATACGCTCCAGACCATCGTGCATGATGACCGCAACTTCGTACGCGTAAGACGGATCGTAAGAGATACAGTTCGGGATAGTCAGAGACTGAATGTGGCTGTGACCATCTTCGTGCTGCAAACCTTCGCCGTTCAGCGTCGTACGACCGGAAGTACCACCGATCAGGAAGCCGCGCGCCTGTTGGTCACCTGCTGCCCAGCACAGGTCGCCGATACGCTGGAACCCGAACATGGAGTAGTAGATGTAGAACGGGATCATCGGCAGGTTGTTGGTGCTGTAAGAGGTCGCAGCGGCCAGCCAGGAAGAACCTGCGCCCAGCTCGTTGATGCCTTCTTGCAAAATCTGACCTTTCTCGTCTTCTTTGTAGTAAGCAACCTGCTCACGGTCCTGCGGGGTGTACTGCTGGCCGTTCGGGCTGTAAATACCGATCTGACGGAACAGACCTTCCATACCGAAAGTACGCGCTTCGTCGGCGATGATCGGAACCAGACGATCTTTGATCGACTTGTTTTTCAGCATCACGTTCAGGGCACGAACGAAAGCGATAGTGGTGGAGATCTCTTTGTTCTGCTCTTCCAGCAGCGCGCCGAAGTCTTCCAGGGTCGGCAGTTCCAGCTTCTCAGTGAAGTTCGGCTGGCGGCTCGGCAGGTAGCCGTGCAGTTTCTGACGCTGTGCGTGCAGATAAGTGTGCTCTTCAGAACCTTCCGGGAAGGTAATGTACGGCAGTTTTTCGATGTCAGCATCGGATACCGGCACGTTGAAACGATCGCGGACGTAACGAACGCCGTCCATGTTCATTTTCTTAACCTGGTGCGCGATGTTTTTACCTTCGGCAGTGTCACCCATGCCATAACCTTTGATGGTATGGGCCAGGATTACCGTTGCTTTGCCTTTGGTTTCCTGCGCTTTTTTCAGTGCAGCGTAGACTTTCTTCGGATCGTGACCACCACGGTTCAGTGCCCAGATCTGCTCATCAGTCCAGTCAGCAACCAGGGCTGCGGTTTCTGGATATTTACCGAAGAAGTGCTCACGTACGTAAGCGCCATCTTTGGATTTGAAGGTCTGGTAGTCGCCGTCAACGGTTTCGTTCATCAGCTGGATCAGTTTACCGCTGGTGTCTTTACGCAGCAGCTCATCCCAACGACCGCCCCACATCACTTTGATCACGTTCCAGCCAGCGCCGTCAAAGATGCCTTCCAGTTCGTTAACGATCTTGCCGTTACCGGTTACCGGGCCGTCCAGACGTTGCAGGTTACAGTTGATGATGAAGACCAGGTTGTCCAGTTTCTCACGGGTGGCGATGGTGATAGCCCCTTTGGATTCCGGCTCGTCCATCTCGCCGTCGCCCAGGAAAGCGTAAACGGTCTGTTTGGACGTGTCTTTCAGACCACGGTGTTCCAGATATTTCAGGAATTTAGCCTGGTAGATCGCACCAATTGGCCCCAGACCCATAGATACGGTCGGGAACTGCCAGAATTCCGGCATCAGTTTCGGGTGCGGGTAGGAAGAGAGGCCTTTGCCATGAACTTCCTGACGGAAGTTGTCCATCTGCTCTTCAGTCAGACGGCCTTCCAGGAATGCGCGTGCATACACGCCCGGGGAGATGTGGCCCTGGAAGTATACCAGGTCGCCGCCATCCTGCTCATTGCGTGCGCGGAAGAAGTGGTTGAAGCAAACATCATAAACGGTTGCGGAAGACTGGAAGGAAGCCATGTGGCCACCCAGTTCGAGGTCTTTTTTAGACGCACGCAGTACGGTCATGATGGCGTTCCAGCGGATAGCTGAACGGATACGACGCTCCAGTTCCAGATTGCCCGGGTATTCCGGTTCATCTTCAACGGCAATAGTGTTTACATAGTTGCTAGCCCCTGCACCTGCCGCTACTTTCACGCCGCCTTTGCGGGCTTCAGAAAGAAGCTGGTCAATCAGATACTGAGCACGCTCAACACCTTCTTCACGGATGACCGATTCGATCGCCTGTAGCCAGTCGCGAGTTTCGATCGGATCCACGTCATTTGGGAAACGTTCTGACATGGGGGTATTCCTTATCTATCTAATACGTTGATTTGTCTGGAACCTGTCCCATTGAGCTTTCGCCAGAAAGCGCAATAAGACAGGTTCTGCGTTTAGTTGCCGCGCGCTATAATTTGCGCTTGATTTACAACATCTTCTGGTTAACGTTCTGCCAGAAAAATCACTAATTCTTTCGTTGCTCCAGACGGCGTAAGGCGCGTTCACGACGGCTTTCCTCACGGCTTCTGTCCAGGAGAATCTCTTCGATAAACGCCAGGTGACGATGCGACGCTTCACGCGCATCGATCGGATTACCGGCGATGATCGCTTCAAAAATACGGGTACGATGACTGCTCACCAGCGGAAGCATCTCCCGGCGCGCATACAGCAATTCAAAGTTCTGACGAACGTTTTGCGCCAGCATCGGCTCCATACACCTTAGCAGATGGAGCAGCACCACATTGTGCGCCGCTTCGGTGACAGCGATTTGATACTGGAGAACCGCGTCGGATTCGGCATCCAGATCGCCGGACTGTTGTGCAAGCTCGATGGCATGATGGAGTTCACGAATGCGGGTTTTGTCTTCATCCGTGCTACGCAATGCCGCGTAATAAGCGGCAATGCCTTCCAGCGCATGGCGCGTCTCAAGCAGGTCAAATTGGGATTCAGGATGATCGGAGAGCAGTTCTACCAGTGGGTCGCTAAAGCTCTGCCACAGACTGCTCTGCACAAAAGTTCCGCCGCCCTGGCGACGAAGCAGCAAACCCTTCGCTTCGAGACGTTGGATCGCCTCGCGTAAAGAGGGGCGGGAGACGTCGAACTGTTTAGCCAGTTCACGTTCCGGTGGGAGTTTTTCGCCGGGGCGCAAAGTCCCCTCAAGAATTAAAAACTCCAGCTGCTGCTCAATCACATCGGATAGTTTTGGTTGGCGGATTTTGCTGTAGGCCATGATTTCCTGTCTTAAGCCATTTGCCCGGAGTCAATTGGTCTTACCAATTTCACGTTCGTGACGCTAAAGTAACAAAGTATTCACCTTCTGTCCATACAGGTTTTGATTGAAATCAGTAAACCACGCACATTTTAACAAGATTACAGAAATAACGTTTCAAAGATGTAACTATGCACAAATGTTAAATTTACTCCCCTGGGAGTAGATTTAACGTAATTGAAACGAAGAAAAATTTTATCTGAACCGATTCAACCGCTTATTTAATGCTTTTATATTCACAAATAATGAATAAATATTTATCGGCTAAAATTTGAGGTGGGAGAGGTGGTATTTACAAATGGTTTCTTTTTATTCAACTCGTCATCGTCCCTTCATAAAGCAGGTGCATTAACGCCCGCATACCATTATTCTTTAGCCGACGAAAGACTTTCGGTAACAATTAAGATTGTTATCAGCGTAAACATATTAATACAACAAATGGAATTGCAAACTTACACACGCGTCACTGCGTAGTTCAAAAATAACCACACACGAGGTTTCATGATGGAAGGTCAACAGCATGGCGAGCAGCTAAAGCGCGGTCTTAAAAACCGCCATATCCAGCTAATCGCCCTGGGGGGCGCAATCGGTACCGGGCTGTTTCTGGGCAGCGCATCCGTTATCCAGTCAGCAGGGCCAGGGATTATTCTGGGTTATGCCATCGCGGGCTTTATCGCTTTTCTGATCATGCGTCAGTTAGGTGAAATGGTGGTTGAAGAGCCGGTTGCCGGTTCGTTCAGCCACTTCGCCTATAAATACTGGGGCGGATTTGCAGGCTTCGCTTCCGGCTGGAACTATTGGGTGCTGTATGTGCTGGTTGCGATGGCGGAACTGACGGCGGTCGGGAAATACATTCAGTTCTGGTGGCCTGAAATCCCCACCTGGGTCTCCGCTGCGGCCTTCTTTGTGCTCATCAACGCCATCAACCTGACCAACGTGAAAGTGTTTGGTGAGATGGAGTTCTGGTTTGCCATCATTAAAGTTATCGCAGTGGTGGCGATGATCCTCTTCGGCGGCTGGCTGCTGTTTAGCGGCAACGGCGGCCCGCAGGCAACCGTGCGTAACCTGTGGGAACAGGGCGGCTTCCTGCCGCATGGTTTCACCGGGCTGGTCATGATGATGGCGATTATCATGTTCTCCTTCGGCGGACTGGAGCTGGTCGGGATCACGGCGGCGGAAGCGGACAACCCAGAGCAAAGCATTCCGAAAGCGACGAACCAGGTTATCTACCGTATTTTGATTTTCTATATTGGTTCGCTGGCGGTGCTGCTTTCTCTGCTGCCGTGGACGCGCGTAACGGCTGATACCAGCCCGTTCGTCCTGATCTTCCACGAACTGGGCGATACCCTCGTAGCCAACGCGCTGAATATCGTGGTACTGACCGCGGCGCTGTCCGTCTATAACAGCTGCGTATACTGCAACAGCCGTATGCTGTTCGGCCTGGCTCAGCAGGGCAACGCGCCGAAAGTGTTTTTAAGCGTGGATAAACGCGGCGTGCCGGTGAACACCATTCTGGTTTCCGCACTGGTTACCGCGCTCTGCGTGCTGATTAACTATATGGCGCCGGACTCGGCATTCGGCTTGCTGATGGCGCTGGTGGTCTCTGCTCTGGTGATCAACTGGGCAATGATCAGCCTCGCGCACATAAAGTTCCGTCGCGCCAAACAGCAGCAGGGAGTGAAAACTCGCTTCCCGGCGCTGTTCTACCCGCTGGGTAACTGGGTCTGCCTGCTGTTCATGGCGGCGGTGCTGGTCATTATGCTGATGACGCCGGGCATGGCCATCTCGGTTTACCTGATTCCGGTGTGGATTGTCATTCTGGGCGTAGGCTATCTGTGTAAACAGAAAACCGCAAAAACCGTTAAAGCGCATTAATCCCACAGCCCTCACTTGCAAGAGTGAGGGTTGCAACCTGCCTCACATTTTCCTCTGTATAGCCATTTTATCCATATCAGCGGCGTTATCCTGCAACGCAATTACTTCGCTTGCGCAGAATAATTCTCTACATCATCTGATGGGAGACGTTTCAATGGAAAAGGGTAAGCTGTCGATAAAAGAAAAAATCGGCTATGGCATGGGTGACGCCGGATGCAACATCATCTTTGGCGCCATAATGCTGTTTGTTAACTATTTTTATACAGATATTTTTGGGCTGGCTCCCGCTCTGGTCGGCGTATTACTCCTCTCCGTTCGCGTGATTGATGCCGTTACCGACCCGATTATGGGCGCAATCGCCGATCGTACCCAAAGCAAATACGGGCGATTTCGTCCCTGGCTACTGTGGATTGCCTTCCCTTATGCGCTGTTCAGCATCCTGATGTTCACCACCCCGGAATGGACATATAACAGCAAGGTTATCTATGCGTTTGTCACCTATTTCCTGCTGTCGATTACCTACACCGCCATCAATATTCCCTACTGCTCATTAGGCGGCGTCATCACCAACGATCCGCAAGAGCGCGTGGCCTGCCAGTCATACCGTTTTGTGCTGGTCGGGATTGCCACTCTGCTGTTGTCATTAACGCTGCTGCCGATGGTGGAGTGGTTTGGCGGCGACAATAAAGCCAAAGGCTACCAGATGGCGATGACCGTACTGGCGATTATCGGCATGTGCATGTTCCTGTTCTGCTTCGCCACCGTTCGTGAACGCATTCGTCCTGCCGTTCCTACCCATGATGACATGAAGAACGATTTCAAAGACGTATGGAAAAACGATCAATGGGTGCGCATCCTGCTGCTGACATTGTGCAACGTCTGTCCGGGGTTTATCCGCATGGCGGCAACCATGTATTACGTGACCTGGGTAATGGGGCAAAGCACTCACTTCGCCACCCTTTTCATTAGCCTCGGCGTGGTGGGAATGATGATCGGCAGTATGCTGGCGAAAGTGCTGACCGACCGCTGGTGCAAACTGAAGGTCTTCTTCTGGACCAATATCGCGCTGGCGCTGTTCTCCTGCGCTTTTTACTTCTTCGATCCAAAAGCCACTACGCTTATCGTGGTGCTCTACTTCCTGCTTAACATCCTGCATCAGATCCCTTCCCCGCTGCACTGGTCGCTGATGGCAGACGTCGATGACTACGGCGAATGGAAAACCGGCAAGCGCATCACCGGCATCAGTTTTTCCGGCAACCTGTTCTTCCTGAAACTGGGCCTGGCGATTGCCGGAGCAATGGTCGGTTTCCTGTTATCCTGGTATGGCTACGACGCTGGCGCTAAAGCGCAGAGCGACACGGCAATCGGCGGTATTGTTCTGCTCTTCACGGTGATCCCCGGCGTCGGCTATCTGATCACCGCCGGCGTGGTTCGCCTGCTGAAAGTGGATCGCGAACTGATGAAACAGATTCAGAAGGACCTGGAAAAACGCCGCGCCAGCTACCGCGAGCTCAACGATGACCCGCAATTTAACGTCGCTGAAACAGTAAGGAAAGCCTGATGCAAAACTGGCCCAACCCGTTTATTGAACAACGCGCCGATCCGTTTATCCTTCGCGACGGCAACCATTATTACTTTATCGCCTCGGTGCCGGAGTATGACCGGCTGGAGATCCGTCGGGCAAACTCGCTGGAAAACTTACGCACCGCCTCCCCTGTCGTCGTCTGGCGTAAACCTGAAAGCGGCCCGATGTGCGAGCTTATCTGGGCGCCAGAGATTCACCGCATCGACGGCAAGTGGTACATCTATTTCGCCGCCGCGCATACCCAGGCGCTCGACAAACTGGGAATGTTCCAGCACCGTATGTTTGTCCTGGAGTGTACAGATGCCGACCCACTCAGCGGCGTCTGGGAAGAAAAAGGTCAGGTCAAAACACCATTTGATACCTTCGCGCTGGATGCCACGACTTTTAGCCATCAGGGAAAACAGTGGTATTTGTGGGCGCAGAAAGCGCCGGATATCGCCGGAAATTCCAATATCTATCTTGCCGGGCTGGAAAATCCGTGGACGATCAAAGGCGCGCCGGTGATGCTCAGCAAGCCGAAATACGACTGGGAGTGCCGGGGTTTTCGCGTCAATGAAGGGCCTGCGGTTATCACGCACGGCGATAAGCTGTTTATCAGCTATTCCGCCAGCGCCACCGACGAAAACTACTGTATGGGTCTGCTGTGGATTGATATGCATGCCGATCCGCAAAACCCGGCAAACTGGCACAAATCACCGCGTCCGGTCTTTACCACCAGCAATGAAAACCGCCAGTATGGGCCAGGGCACAACAGCTTTACCCAAACGCCGGAAGGCGATGATGTACTGGTCTACCATGCGCGAAATTATACGGAGATTGAAGGCGATCCGCTGTACGATCCGAACCGTCATACCCGCCTGAAGTTAATTCGCTGGGACGACAACGGGATGCCAGATTTTGGCATCCCGCCTGCGGATACCGTCTGAGCACGTTGCCCGGCGGCGCTACGCTTGCCGGGCCTACAGTCCGTGCAAACGTAGGCCGGATAAGCGCAGCGCCATCCGGCAAAACGACATTACACCAGCGCTCCGTAAATGGTCAGAAATGCGATCGCCACCACCACCGCCAGAGACGTTTTCTTCGCCATTGAGACAGCGGCTTTCGGCGTTTCGACCTTATCCGTGTGCGGCTCGCGGGCCAGCGAGAACTGTGCCAGACGCGTCAACACCTGGTACTGAGACGTGCGCAGATCCGCCAGCGAAACAAACCAGGCGGGCAGCGCCTTCTCGCCATGCCCCAGCAGCGCATAAACCACGCCAGCCAGACGCACCGGAATCCAGTCCAGAACATGAAGAATCGCGTCAATGCCAGACTGCAAACGTTGATGCGGCGTTTGATAACGCGCCAGCCAGGACTGCCAGGCGCGCAGAAACGCATAGCCGACCAGCGTCACCGGCCCCCACGGGCCGCCGACAATAAACCAGAACAGCGGCGCCAGATAAAAGCGGAAATTTATCCAGAGCAGCGCATTTTGCAGCTCGCGCAAAAACTCCCGTTCGTTGCAGTCTGGCGGCACGCCGTGGATCAGCGTCAGTTCGTTAGCCATCGCTTCACGGGCATGGGCATCATTACGGGAAGCCGCGTTCAGGTACGCGTGATAATGTAGACGAACCTTCCCTGCGCCAATACACAACACACCAATCAGTATCCAGACCACCAGCGTGGGAGCGTTAAACAGTAAACCTTCCAGCGCACGCAGCAGCAGGAACGTCACCGCCATCGCAACAATCGTCATCCCCAGCGTACGCACCATCGAAAAATGCGTCGTCCGGCGGAACAGGACCTCCAGTCGGTGGTCGAGGTGCCAGTGCTCACCCAGCTTGAACAGGCGCTCAACAATCAGCACCAGTAATGTCGTAAACAGCGTCATGTCATCTCCTTGTGTGACGAGGCGGTGACCAGCGCGCGAAACTTCGCCCAGTCGAAAGACGGACCGGGATCGGTTTTACGCTCAGGCGCAATATTGCAGTGTCCGGTCATGTTGTCGGCTATCGCCGGGTAAAGCGCAATCAGCGTGCGCGTCACGGCGGCCAGTTGCTGATACTGCGCATCGGTATAAGCTAGCGTGTCCGTTCCCTCCAGCTCGATACCAATGGAAAAATCATTACAGCGCTCACGCCCCTGATAGTTCGACACGCCCGCATGCCAGGCACGCTTGTCGAAAGGGACATACTGCACAATTTCGCCATCACGGCGAATCAGACAATGTGCCGAAACGCGCAAATGGACAATCTCGGCAAAAAAAGGATGGGCAGCGGGATCGAGTGTTCCGGTGAATAGCGCATCAATCCACGGACCACCAAACTCGCCTGGCGGCAGGCTGATATTGTGCACCACCAGCAAAGAAGGGGTTTCGTCATCCGGGCGGCAGTCAAAATGGGGAGAGGGGACGCGTCGCGCCTCCGCCAGCCAGCCCTTGTCTAACAGCATACAGAACCTCCTTTTATATGGTGCAGTTATCCGGTTCAGAGTAGCATGTTTCTACCTTATGATTCGTTACCAATTTGGAGTTTTATCATGCCGCCTCGCCGCTACAACCCCGACTACCGACGTGACGCGCTGTTGGAACGCATAAATCTGGATATCCCCACCGCTGTCGCCCAGGCGCTGCGTGAAGATTTAGGCGGAGAAGTTGACGCAAATAACGATATTACCGCGCAGCTTTTACCGGAGAACACCCGTTCTCACGCCACGGTGATTACCCGTGAAGATGGCGTATTCTGCGGAAAACGTTGGGTAGAAGAGGTCTTTATTCAACTGGCCGGCGATGATGTCAGCATCACCTGGCGCGTACAGGACGGCGACAGCATTAAAGCCAACCAGCCGCTGTTTGAACTGGACGGCCCGTCTCGCATCCTGCTGACCGGCGAGCGCACCGCGTTGAACTTTGTTCAGACGCTTTCCGGCGTCGCAAGCGAAGTCCGTAAATACGTTGATTTACTGGCGGGGACAAAAACGCAACTGCTGGACACCCGCAAAACCCTGCCGGGTCTGCGAACCGCATTAAAATACGCCGTATTGTGCGGCGGCGGCGCGAATCACCGTCTGGGGCTTTCCGACGCCTTTCTGATTAAAGAGAACCACATCATCGCTTCCGGCTCAGTGCGCCAGGCGGTCGAGAAAGCCTTCTGGCTGCATCCTGATGTGCCGGTTGAAGTTGAAGTTGAGAATCTGGATGAGCTGGACGACGCGCTGAAAGCGGGCGCAGACATCATCATGCTGGATAACTTCGAAACGGATCAGATGCGTGAAGCGGTGAAACGCACCAACGGACAGGCGCGGCTGGAAGTTTCCGGCAATGTCACTGATGAAACCCTGCGCGAATTTGCCGAAACCGGTGTGGATTTTATCTCCGTTGGCGCGCTGACCAAACATGTGAGAGCGCTCGATCTCTCCATGCGTTTTCGCTAACGCCGGATTGTCATGCCCGATGGCGCTTTGCTTATCGGGCCGACAAATGATGCAAATCCCGGCTGATAATGCCCGGTGGCGCTCCGCTTATCAGGGCCTACAAACGATGCAACGCCCTGCCGATAATGCCCGATGGCGCTTCGCTTATCGGGCCTACAAACGATGTAAATCCGTAGGCCGGATAAGGCGTTTACGCCGCCATCCGGCACATTTTTTCGGGCGGCCTCGCAAACCTGCTGCCCTGCTATGCAACCCGCTAACAATCTTCTGAATCCCCTTTCCCGTTTCGATTTTTGCCGCTCGCGAATTATCCCCTACGTTTGCCAAAGTAGCGCCTGTTAACTCAAGGAGCAGACAATGGACAAACAACGCGGATTTACGCTTATCGAACTGATGGTGGTGATCGGCATTATCGCCATCCTGAGCGCCACCGGCATTCCGGCCTACCAGAACTACCTGCGCAAAGCCGCACTGACGGATATGTTGCAGACATTCGTTCCTTACCGCACCGCCGTCGAACTCTGCGCGCTGGAACACGGCGGTATTGCAACCTGCGACGCCAGCAGCAACGGCATCCCCTCTCCGACCACCACCCGCTATGTCTCTGGCATGAGCATAGAAAAAGGCGTGGTAATGCTCACCGGGCAGGAGAGTCTCAACGGCCTGAGCATCACCATGACGCCCAACTGGGATAACGCCAACGGCATCACCGGCTGGACGCGCAGTTGCAACATCCAGAGCGACAGCGCGCTGCAACAGGCTTGTGAAGATGTTTTCCGCTTTGACGCCAGCTAAGGAGAACGCGATGAACATCACGCAACTTACGGCGCTGTGCCTGCGTCATCAGGGAATATTGCTCGATGCCGATAACGAGGTGGTTCACGTCGCGGTCGTAGATTCACCGTCCCATGAACTGCTGGACGCCCTGCACTTTGCCACAACAAAGCGGATCGACATTGTCTGCTGGACTCGTCAACAAATGGAAGGCCATATGCATAAGCCCCGAAAAATGCTCCCGGCCGTCATCGCCGACGATAGCCGCACGGCGGCGGAACTTTTGCAGCAGACGCTGGAATCCGCTCTGGCAAAACACGCTTCCGACATCCACATTGAACCTGCGGAAAACCACTACCGAATCAGGCTGCGCGTGGATGGCGTACTTCATGCCTTGCCCGGCGTGTCATCCGTCACTGGCGCGGCACTGACGGCAAGGTTAAAGGTACTGGGCAATCTGGATATTGCCGAACATCGACTCCCGCAAGACGGGCAATTTACCGTGACGATTGCGGGCAATGCGGTTTCATTTCGTGTCGCGGTCATCCCCTGCCGGGACGGTGAGAAAGTGGTACTGCGGTTACTTCACCAGGTCGAGCAGGCGCTTGATCTCAACGCGTTAGGCATGCCTGATACGCAACTCGCCCTGTTCATGCAGGCGCTACGGCAACCGCAGGGACTGGTTCTGGTGACAGGCCCTACCGGCAGTGGAAAAACCGTAACGCTCTACAGCGCGCTACAGGCGCGCAACACCCAGGATGTGAATCTCTGTAGCGTAGAGGACCCGGTCGAAATTCCTGTCGAGGGCCTTAATCAGACACAAATTCATCCGCGCGCCGGACTTACCTTTCAGAGCGTATTACGCGCGCTGCTGCGTCAGGACCCCGACATTATAATGGTGGGCGAAATCCGTGATGGCGAAACGGCAGAAATTGCGATTAAAGCCGCGCAAACCGGCCACCTGGTGCTGTCCACGCTGCATACCAACTCCACCAGTGAAACGCTGATACGTTTACAACAGATGGGCGTCGCGCGTTGGATGATCTCATCCGCCCTGACGCTGGTCGTCGCCCAGCGACTGGTCAGAAAATTATGTCCGTACTGCCGTCATCTTGCCGCAGAGCCTGTCTCGCTTCCCGCCGCGCTATGGCCTACCACGCTTCCCCGCTGGCAAGCGCCCGGTTGCGAACGTTGCTACCACGGATTTTATGGGCGTACCGCACTCTTCGAGGTTTTGCCTGTTACGCCCGCATTGCGACAGTTGCTAATCAACAATGCAACCGTTGAGGCGCTGGAGTCCTGCGCCCGACAGGAAGGGATGAGTACGCTTTTTGAGAACGGCTGTCATGCGGTTGAACAAGGATTGACGACCTTTGAAGAACTCCTGCGCGTTCTGGGGCTACCCCATGTCAGCTAAACAGCTTTGGCGCTGGCAAGGGATTAACGCCACGGGCCATTCGGAAGAGGGGGCCTTATGGGCTGACGATCGTGCCGCACTGCTCGTTGCTCTGGAGCATCAGCACATCATGCCGATACGCGCAAAACGCTTGAGCATTAAAGCGGCACACTGGCGCGCAGAGCAAAGCGCGGAGATCGTCCACCAACTGGCGACGCTTCTCAAAGCGGGGCTTACGCTTTCCGAAGGACTGACATTGCTTGCCGGGCAGCATCCCAGTCGACAATGGCAGGCGCTGCTGCAAACACTGGCCCATAACCTGGAGCAAGGCGCCCCGCTTTCTTCCGCGCTGGCGCAATGGCCGCAGGTCTTTCCTCCACTCTATCAGGCGATGATCCGTACCGGGGAGCTTACCGGAAAACTCGATGAATGCTGCCTTGAGCTGGCACGTCAGCAAAATGCCCAAAAACAGCTTGCTGACAAAGTCAAAAAAGCGCTGCGTTATCCCATCATAATTCTGACGATGGCCGTGATGGTTGTTTTCGCCATGCTGCACTTTGTCCTGCCAGAGTTTGCCGCTATTTACCGGACATTCAATACGCCGTTACCGGCACTGACGCAGGGCATCATCACACTGGCGCAGTGGAGTGCCCAATGGGGCTGGCTGATGGCACTGCCCGGTGTCGCAATGGGGGTAATCTACGGTTTAATAATAAAAAAACCGTACTGGCAGATTCAACGCCAGCGTCTTCTGCTGCGCTGTCCCGTTATTGCACGCCTGGTCAGAGGCCAAAAACTCACGCAGATTTTCACCATCCTGGCATTAACGCAACGCGCCGGAATTCCCTTTTCACAAGGGCTGGAAAGTGTCGCAGAAACCCTGAATTGCCCTTACTGGTCTCAGCGTTTAGCTCAGGTTCATCGCGATATTCATGCCGGAAAGCCGGTCTGGCAGGCGCTTAAAAATGCCGGTGAGTTCAGCCCATTGTGCATACAGTTGGTCATGACCGGTGAAACTTCCGGCGCGCTGGATGCAATGTTGCATAACCTTGCCCGGCACCACGGTGAGAATACACTATCGCTGGCGGATAACCTGGCGGCGCTACTGGAACCCGCCTTGCTTGTTATCACAGGGGTCATTATTGGTACGTTGGTCGTGGCAATGTATTTGCCCGTTTTCCATTTGGGGGATGCGATGAGCGGTATGGGATAATGCTGGCGCATTGTGCTGCGCCAGCGCAGGGGATTACAGACTATTGAAAACGCGGTTTTCTTGTTCCTGTACCCGAATAAACGTCGTGCGTTTCGTCAGCTCTTTCAGACGGGAGGCGCCAACGTAGGTACAGGCTGAACGCAGGCCGCCGAGGATATCACGCGCGGTGTATTCCACCGGGCCACGCAGCGGCAGCTTAACGGTTTTCCCTTCTGCTGCACGATATTGCGCAACGCCGCCAACGTGACGGGTCATAGCAGATTCAGAACTCATGCCATAGAACAGCATAAATTTCTCGCCATTCTCTTCAACAATTTTACCGCCGCTTTCTTCATGGCCTGCCAGCATGCCGCCCAGCATCACGAAATCCGCGCCGCCGCCGAACGCTTTTGCGACATCGCCAGGCATGGTGCAACCGCCATCGCTGACAATCATACCGCCCAGACCATGCGCGGCATCGGCGCATTCAATCACCGCAGAAAGCTGCGGATAGCCCACGCCAGTTTTCACACGCGTGGTACATACGGAGCCAGGACCAATCCCGACTTTTACAATATCCGCGCCGGAGAGAACCAACTCTTCACACATTTCACCGGTCACCACATTACCGGCACAAATGGTTTTTGTCGGCCATGCTTCACGCGCCTTTGAAACAAACTGCACGAAGTGTTCGGAGTAACCATTTGCCACATCAATACAAACAAAGTTCAGTGCCGGGCTCTGCGCCAGAATCTGTTTGGTTTTTTCGAAATCAGCATCGGAGGTGCCTGTTGAAACCATCACATGCCTGAGAACATCCTCAGAGGCGGTACTGGTGAAAGCGTTCCAGTCCTCAACGGAATAGTGCTTATGTACGGCAGTCAGAATGTCGAACGATGCCAGAGCGCTTGCCATCTCGAAAGTCCCGACGGTGTCCATATTGGCCGCGATAACCGGCACGCCGGACCAGGTCTGACCTGAATGTTTAAAGGTGAATTGACGTTCCAGTTCAACATCAGAACGACTTTTGAGGGTAGAGCGTTTAGGGCGGATAAGAACGTCTTTGAAACCTAATTTCAGATCTTCTTCGATACGCATGTGCGGATTCCTGGGGTTAATGGCAAAAAAGCGAAACTCACAACTCCAGTGACGTTATCATACGCACTAATCAGGCTTGCGCAAGACTGCGAAATTCTCTTTTTTTACGCTACAATCCCATAAATTTACCTGGCGAATAGTAGATAATGCCTACAGTAATATCGCCTTCGCGCGCTCAACTTTTAACCATTTGATTATCAAACCTAAATCCCAGGATCTGGACTTATGAGGTATACAGTAGCCTTAACCGGCGGCATTGGCAGTGGTAAAAGCACCGTTGCGAATGCATTCGCTGACCTCGGAATAAACGTTATCGACGCCGATATTATTGCGCGTCAGGTGGTTGAACCCGGTCAACCCGCCCTTATGGCGATCGCTGAACATTTTGGTTCTGCACTTATCGCGCCAGACGGTTCGCTACAACGTCGGATATTGCGCGAACGTATCTTTGCCAGTCCTGAAGAGAAATCCTGGCTGAATGCCCTGCTCCATCCGTTAATTCAGCAGGAAACCCGGCGTCAGTTTCAGCAGGCAACGTCCCCTTACGTGCTATGGGTTGTGCCCCTGCTCGTCGAAAATGCGCTGTATAAACAAGCCAATCGCGTTCTGGTGGTCGACGTGACGCCCGAAACGCAGCTCTTGCGAACCATGCAGCGCGATGATGTGACGCGTGAACATGCTGAACAAATTCTGGCTGCCCAGGCAACGCGTGAAGCACGCCTTGCCGTGGCAGATGATGTTATTGATAATAATGGCGCACCGGACGCTATCGCGTCGGATGTCGCCCGCCTGCACGCGCGCTATTTACAGCTTGCGTCGCAGTTTGTCTCACAGGAAAAACCGTAATGCACACCCAGGTCCTTTTTGAACACCCTCTCAATGAGAAGATGCGTACATGGCTGCGCATTGAGTTTCTGATTCAGCAACTCTCCGTCAATTTGCCCCTCGCAGATCATGCGGACGCTCTGCATTTTTTCCGTAACATCGGGGATTTGCTGGATGTGTTCGAACGTGGTGAAGTGCGGACCGAGTTGCTAAAAGAGCTTGAGCGTCAGCAGCGCAAACTTCAGGCCTGGGTTGAAGTGCCGGGGGTTGACCAGAGTCGAATTGAGGCTCTGCGCCAGCAATTGAAGACGGCGGGCAGCATTCTGATTTCTGCTCCGCGTATCGGGCAGCAACTACGTGAAGATCGCCTGATTGCTCTGGTTCGTCAGCGCCTGAGTATTCCTGGCGGTTGTTGTAGTTTTGATTTGCCGACCCTGCATATCTGGCTGCATTTGCCGCAGGAACAGCGTGATGCGCAGGTTGAAACCTGGATCGCCAGCCTGAATCCGCTCAATCAGGCATTAACGCTGATCCTGGATTTAATTCGTAATTCCTCGCCGTTCCGTAAGCAAACCAGCCTGAATGGTTTTTATCAGGACAATGGCGATGATGCCGACCTGCTGCGTTTGCAACTGGCGCTTGATTCACAGCTCTATCCACAAATTTCCGGGCATAAGAGCCGCTTTGCGATTCGCTTTATGCCGCTGGATAGCGAAAATGGGCTGGTGCCTGAGCGCCTCGATTTCGAACTGGCATGTTGTTAAGGAGTAAAGATGTCAGAAACTATCACCGTTAGCTGCCCAACCTGCGGGAAAACCGTTGTCTGGGGCGAAGTGAGTCCGTTCCGTCCATTTTGTTCTAAACGCTGCCAGTTGATCGATCTCGGCGAGTGGGCCGCTGAAGAGAAGCGTATTCCAAGCTCTGGCGACTTGTCAGAAAGCGACGACTGGAGTGAAGAGCAGAAGTAATTCCACTAAAACGTAGGGCGGGCAAGCGCAGCGCCCCCGCCATAATTTGCCGGATGGCGGCGTTGCCTTATCCGGCCTACAAACACCATTAGCCAGCAATCAGCTTTTCAATTACTGGCGCATTCGCGGGCGGGAAATCTTCCGCATTCAGAGCATTTTGCGCAATCCACCGCCCCGGTTGCCCCTCTTTTCCCCACGGCTCCCCTTCCCAGTAATCAACTAACCAGAACCACAGTGTGATGTGCCTGTCCGGGAACTGATATTCCAGCTTTTCAAATAGCGTCGCTTCACGCGGGGTGATCCCCACTTCTTCCTGCAACTCCCGGATCAGCGCCTGCTCCGGCGTTTCGCCCGCTTCGATTTTCCCGCCGGGAAACTCCAGTTTGTTGGCCATATGAGCATCGGCCGCACGTTGGGTAATAAAAATTTCGTGGTTCGGGTTGCGAATAATCCCGACAGCGATTTGCAGTTTTTTCATATGGTTACATCCATAAAAAAGGCGCAGTCACCTGCGCCTCATTGTCTTTATTCAGACCTTAGCTCAGACGGCCGTGGCACTGTTTGTATTTTTTACCGGAACCGCAAGGGCAAGGATCGTTACGACCCACTTTACGATCGCCCGTTTGCGCTGCCAGAGCGGCCGCCGCTGCGCTGTCGTCATCCTGATGACTAAGCTGCTGCATCTGCGCTAAACGCTCGGCTTCTTCGCGGCGCTGTTGTTCCATCGCTTCTACTTCTTCAGGCATACGAACCTGAACTTTGCTCAGCGTACTGACCACTTCATACTTCAGCGATTCCAGCATTGCTGCAAACATGGAGAAGGACTCGCGTTTGTATTCCTGCTTCGGATCTTTCTGCGCATAGCCACGCAGGTGGATACCCTGACGCAGGTAATCCATCGCCGCCAGGTGCTCTTTCCACAGCGAATCAAGAGTTTGCAGCATGACGCCTTTTTCGAAGTGACGCATCATCTCTGCGCCAACCACTTCTTCTTTACGCTGATACACTTCGATTGAGTGCGCCAGAATACGCTCACGCAGCGTCTCTTCGTGCAGCTCCGGCTCTTTATCCAGCCACTCGGCAATTGGCATATCCAGATCGAAGTCGTTTTTCAGACGTTCCTGCAAACCCGGAATATCCCACATCTCTTCCAGCGACTGCGGCGGAATGTACGCATCGATCGTCACTTTAAAGACGTCTTCACGAATGCTGTTGATGGTTTCGCTGACGTCGCTGACATCCAGCAGTTCGTTACGCTGGGTGTAAATAGCGCGACGCTGATCGTTCGCGACATCATCGTATTCCAGCAGTTGCTTACGAATATCGAAGTTACGGCTTTCAACTTTACGCTGCGCATTGGCAATCGCTTTAGTCACCCACGGGTGCTCAATGGCTTCACCTGGTTTCATACCCAGTTTACGCATCATGCCCGACACACGGTCAGAGGCAAAAATACGCATCAGCGCATCTTCCATTGACAGGTAGAAACGGGAAGAGCCCGCATCACCCTGACGACCGGAACGACCACGCAACTGGTTGTCGATACGGCGAGATTCGTGACGCTCAGTACCGATGATGTGCAGACCGCCAGACGCCAGCACCGCCTCATGACGAACCTGCCAGTCCGCTTTGATCTGCGCGATCTGCTCTGGCGTTGGGTTTTCCAGCTCCGCCACTTCAGCCTGCCAGCTACCGCCCAGCACGATGTCCGTACCACGACCGGCCATGTTGGTGGCGATAGTGACCGCAGCCGGGTAGCCCGCCTGTGCAACAATCGCCGCTTCGTTGGCGTGGAATTTGGCGTTCAGAACGTTATGCTTGATGCCCGCTTTGGTCAGCTCATTAGAGACCACTTCAGATTTTTCGATCGAGATCGTACCCACCAGTACCGGCTGGCCGTTCGCGGTACGCTCTTTGATGTCTTCAATGATCGCCTGAATTTTTTCCGCTTCGGTCATGTAGACCAGATCCGGCATATCCTTACGGATCATCGGACGGTTGGTCGGAACCACAACGGTATCCAGCTTATAGATAGAGCTGAATTCGAACGCTTCGGTATCCGCTGTACCGGTCATACCAGCCAGTTTCTCATACAGACGGAAGTAGTTCTGGAAGGTGATGGATGCCAGCGTCTGGTTCTCGTTCTGGATTTCCACGCCTTCTTTCGCTTCCACAGCCTGGTGCAGACCGTCGGACCAGCGGCGACCCTGCATGGTACGACCGGTGTGTTCGTCAACAATGATCACTTCGCCATCTTTAACGATGTAATCCACATCGCGGGTAAACAGCGCGTGCGCGCGCAGCGCGGCGGTTACGTGATGCATCAGCATGATGTTGCCCGGAGAGTACAGGGACTCGCCTTCATCCATAATGCCTTCTTTCACCAGCAGTTCTTCGATCAGCACCAGACCGCGTTCCGTCAGGTTGACCTGACGCGCTTTCTCATCAACGGAGAAGTGGCCTTCACCCTGGAAAGTATCAGAGTCTTCTTTTTCCTGGCGAATCAGATGCGGGATGATCTTGTTTACTTTCTTGTACATTTCCGAGCTGTCTTCAGCCGGGCCGGAAATGATCAGCGGCGTACGCGCTTCATCGATCAGGATGGAGTCGACCTCATCCACCAGCGCATAGTGCAGTTTACGCTGTACGCGCTCTTCCGGGCTGAACGCCATGTTATCGCGCAGGTAGTCAAAGCCGTATTCGTTGTTGGTGCCGTAAGTGATGTCGGCGGCGTAAGCTTCACGTTTTGCTGGAGCAGGCATGCCCGGCAGGTTAATACCGACGCTCATCCCGAGGAATTCAAACAACGGGCGGTTGTTTTCAGCATCACGTTGCGCCAGATAGTCGTTCACTGTGACGACGTGTACGCCCTTACCGCTTAACGCGTTCAGGTAAGCAGGCAGCGTTGCGGTCAGGGTTTTACCTTCACCGGTACGCATTTCCGCGATACAGCGATCGTTCAGCACCATACCGCCCAGCAACTGGACGTCAAAGTGACGCATGCCGAATACGCGCTTACTCGCTTCACGAACCACGGCGAACGCTTCCGGGATCAGGCTTTCAACGCTTTCGCCTTTCTCCAGACGCGCGCGAAACTCTGCCGTTTTCCCTTTCAGTTCATCATCGGAGAGTTTTTCCATCTCCGGTTCCATGGCATTGATGATGCCGACCGCTTTACGCATACGACGCAAGGTACGATCGTTACGACTACCGAATACTTTGGTTAACAATTTGATTAGCATAATAAAATCTCAAACGCCCCGCGATACGGGTCTCTATAATTAGTTGAAGGTTTTTTGTTTTTAGCTGAGGCGTTGAGGGCCAGCGCGGATTCCCTGCGCCTGACTTATCCAGGCGGGAACGCTAAATGAGGCCTGAGGCGTAAAGTGCGCACGGGCGACGCGACGTACAATCGTTGGCGGTGTGCCTTCCTGCGTCAGCATCGCGCTGAGCGTGTTCAGTAACGCAATATGGTGCGCCTGAAGTGGCGAAGACTCTTCAGCAACCGGCAGCGTTTGCGGCGCCATGGCAAAAGAGAGATGGCGGATAACCGTGCGAATCGCATGCTGATGCCAGTAGTCGACGGTAAAATTCGGGCGGCGGTTACTCGCCTCCAGCAGCGCGAGCTGGCTGAAGTTAACCTTAACGGATTGATCGTGGTTACTGGCGGTCGCTTTCGCCGGCGTATTAGGCTCGGCTGCGTTACTGAGAGCGGGCAGACCAAAGCTAGCCGCGACCATCCCCAATAAGAGATGCGGCCAGAAGTACCGTCTACCTAACTGTCGCCAGCGCGTCAGTATTCCACTCACGTCATTGCCACCCTGATATGCCCGGCATGTGGGCTTACGAATTCAAAACGTTTTTTGCGCACAAATCTTACCATTAAAGCGTACGCTCTACAGCAGTAATGACATGGCGCTGAGGATAAAAATGCTTAAGAAAGCAGCGAACGCACTGTATTTCGGTTCAGCGGCAGAGAAAAAGGCGAAGGCAAACGCCGTACGGAAGAGATAAAAAAACGACTGGCTTACCTGGCCGGAGAGGGTGCCAGATTAACCAGTCGAATTTATGCGACAGGTATACACTTCATCCTTCAAGCTGCCTCTTTGTTGGCTGCCTTCTCTCACCCCAGTCACGTACTGGTCGTACGTTCCTGGGAATTCGCTCAGTTGCCGTCTTGATGCAACTTGAATGATTTTGTGTATAGCTATTATGCCAGTACAGTCGAAGGCGCTTTGAAAGCCAACGGCAGTTCTGCGTCGTCCTGGAAGGTCACATATTCCCAAGCTTCCTGTTTCGCCAGGACAGCCTGCAACAGTTTGTTATTCAATGCGTGACCGGACTTATACGCGGTAAACGCACCAATAATGTTGTGACCGCACATGAACAAATCACCGATCGCGTCGAGCATTTTGTGACGAACAAATTCGTCTTCAAAACGCAGACCGTCTTCGTTCAGTACGCGATAATCGTCAACAACGATGGCACAATCGAAGCTGCCGCCCAGGCACAGGCCACGGGACTGCAAATATTCGATATCACGCATGAAACCGAAGGTACGCGCACGGCTGATCTGGCGCATGAACGCGTCCGCAGAGAAGTTCATCGCATAGCGCTGGCTGCTGGAATCAATCGCCGGATGGTTAAAGTCGATGGTGAAATCCAACGTAAAACCATTGTACGGCTTAAATTCAGCCCACTTGTCGCCATCTTCGACGCGAACCGTCTCTTTGATGCGTACAAATTTTTTGGCGCAGTTCAGCTCATCAATACCCGCATCAAGCAGCAGATAGACGAACGGAGCAGCACTGCCATCCATGATCGGGATTTCCGGCGCATCGACTTCGATAACGATATTATCGATACCCAGACCCGCCAGAGCAGCGTTAAGGTGCTCTACGGTTGAAATCCGTACATCATGCTCGTTGACCAGACACGTACAGAGCATGGTATCACGCACAGATTTGGCATCGGCCGGGAAATCTACCGGTGGATTCAAGTCGGTGCGACGATAGATGACCCCGGTGTTGGCCGGCGCAGGGCGTAAGGTCAGGGTGACTTTCTTGCCGGTATGTAAACCGACACCTGTCGCCTGAACGATACGTTTAAGTGTCCTTTGTTTGATCATCGTATAATCTCGCCAAATTACCTATCCAACCGAAGTGTACTATACATTCGGTGGGCCAGTTTAGCACAAAGAGCCGTGAATCCCAAATTCCAGCCAATTCTTAATCGGCTTGCTTACGCAGGAACGCAGGGATATCCAGATAATCCGGTTCTTTTGCCGTTTGCGGCGTATTGTCGTTCACCACTTTTGCGACCGGCTTCTGCTCTTGCGTCAGCGGCGCCATGCCGTGCTGCTGGTAACGATCCATCACCGGCTGCTGTACCTGTTTGTTGGTCACCAGGGTGATTTCAGGACGCTTGTCCATACCAATACCGGTTGCCACAACGGTGACGCGCAGTTCGTCGTTCATATCCGGGTCCAGAGAAGTACCGATAACCACGGTCGCGTTATCCGACGCAAAAGCACGGATGGTGTTACCAACGGTTTCGAACTCATCCAGACGCAGGTCGAAGCCCGCAGTGATGTTAACCAGCACGCCGCGCGCGCCAGACAGATCGATATCTTCCAGCAGCGGAGAAGAGATCGCCATTTCTGCCGCTTCTTCCGCACGGTCTTCACCGCTTGCCACGCCGGAGCCCATCATCGCGTAGCCCATTTCGGACATCACGGTGCGCACGTCTGCAAAGTCGACGTTCATCAGACCCGGGCGGGTAATCAGCTCAGCGATACCCTGAACCGCGCCTTTCAGCACGTCGTTCGCCGCGCCAAACGCATCCAGCAGGGAGATACCGCGCCCCAGCACTTTCAGCAGTTTGTCGTTCGGGATGGTGATCAGCGAGTCCACATGTTTGGACAGCTCAGTAATACCCTGCTCCGCGAATGCCATGCGCTTCTTGCCTTCGAAGTTGAAAGGCTTCGTCACCACGGCAACGGTCAGGATACCTAAATCTTTTGCCACTTCCGCAACCACTGGCGCTGCACCGGTACCGGTACCGCCGCCCATGCCTGCTGCGATAAACACCATGTCTGCGCCGTCAAGCGCTGCACGCAGTGCTTCACGATCTTCGTCCGCCGCATTGCGACCGACTTCCGGGTTTGCACCCGCGCCCAGACCTTTGGTGATGCCGCTACCAATCTGAATGGTCTGCCCAACCGCAGTCTTACGCAACGCCTGAGCGTCGGTATTCACCGCGAAGAATTCAACACCTTCGATGCGCTCGCGCACCATGTGTTCAACGGCATTACCGCCGCCGCCACCGACGCCGATGACTTTAATCACCGCGTCGTTGGTCAGTTCCATAGGTTCAAACATAGTTTCTCTCCGTTTTGTGCCTGTCGCCTGAGACCGTTAATAGTCGCCGGTCTCATAAAAATTAAAACTCTTTTCGCAGCCAGCTATTAAGTCGCTTGATCCACGAGCCAACTGATGCCGTAACACGTTTTTCCACTTCCGCTTCGCCACTTAAGTGGGACTCTTTCCCGTAGTGAAGCAGCCCCACCGCCGTTGAGTAGTACGGCTCCTGGGCATAATCCGTCAGTCCGGTAATATTCAGCGGCGCGCCAATACGCACTTGCGTATGGAACACGCGCTGAGCACAGGCAGCAAGACCTTCAATTTGCGCCGCGCCGCCGGTTAATACAATCCCCGCCGCCAGATGATGTTTCACACCCTGCTGGCGAAGCTGTTCCTGTAATTGCAAAATCTCTTCGTTGACCAGGTTGAGCAGCTCGGTGTAACGCGGCTCAATCACCTCCGCAAGCGTCTGACGTTGCAGACTACGCGGCGGACGACCGCCCACGCTCGGCACTTCAACGCTTTCGTCTTTGCCGACGATAGAACCCAGCGCGCAGCCGTGACGCACTTTGATGGCTTCAGCATCGCTCGGCGGCGTACCGAAGGCATACGCGATATCGCTGGTCACGACATTCCCTGCGTAAGGGATTACCTTGGTATGGCGCAACGCCCCGCCAGTATAAACGGCGATATCCATTGTACCACCACCGATATCAACCACGCAGACGCCCAGTTCACGTTCATCTTCCGTTAAAACGGAGTAACTGGCCGCTAACCCGGCAAATATGAGTTGGTCAACTTTCAGGCCACAACGTTCCACCGCTTTAACGATGTTTTTCGCCATGTCGTTGTGGCATGTGATCAAGTGCACTTTTGCCTGCATACGCACACCGGAAAGGCCAACCGGATTCTTAATGCCTTCCTGGTAATCGATCGCATATTCCTGCGGAATGACATGCAGTACACGATGCTCATCACGCACGCGCACCGACTTCGCGGTATGCACGACGTTTTCCACATCTTCCTGCGTCACTTCTTCTTCGGAGATCGGCACCATACCAATTTCATTCTGACAGCTAATGTGCTTGCCAGAAAGCGCCAGATACACCGAGGAGATCTGGCAATCCGCCATCAGCTCCGCCTGGTCAATGGCGCGCTGTACACACTTCACCACTGACTCGAGGTCATTCACCCCGCCTTTATCCATACCTCGCGACGGGCAACTGCCCACGCCAATGATATTGACCATACCGTCGGGCAGAACTTCCCCTACTAAAGCGGCAACCTTCGCGGTGCCAATCTCCAGTCCTACTACCAGTTTTCTGTCCGTCGCCTTGATCATTGTTGTTCTGCCTGTGCCTGATTCTGTTGCTGATTAGATTCCTCTGGAGGTAAGGGTGCCCACCCTACTGCCGCCCCCGAGTCATAACGCAAATCAACGTAGCTTATCCGTTTGCCATCGGTTTGCGCCTGCTGCTGTAAAACCGGATAAAGTTCTACAAAGCGAGCCAAACGTTTCATCGTATCGCCCCTGCCGAGGTTGAGCTTAATATCGTTATTCAGCGTCAACTGCCAGGAACGACGCGCGGTCATTGCCGCTTCCTTCAGGGTGAATCTGTCCTTAGCCAGCACCTGCCCCATATCGCGATACCCCTGCAACACTTCACTCGCGCTGCCTTCCGGGCCATACAACATGGGTAATACCTGTTTACTGGTTCGCTCTGCCGGTACGCTGAAGGTATTGCCTTCGGCATCAACCATATGCTGATCATTCCAACGCGCAATCGGCACATATTCAACCAGATGAATCTTCAATTCATCAGGCCATTGCTTTCTGACGCTGGCCTGTTTAATCCACGGTAAACGCTCTATCTGGCTCTGGATAATGTTCACATCCTGAGTCATAAAAGTACCCGGCGCACCCAACGCCAGAATCGACTGGCGGATGTCATCATTGCGCGTGTAATGCCGTTCGCCGGTTAACACCAGTTTCGACAACGGCAAACGCTGCGCGTCTTCCATCCAGCCCAACACAACCCAGCCGCTGACAAACACGGTGCAGAGCACCGTCAGCAGGAACAGTATTCCTGCAAGACGCGTTCCATTATTGCGCCGTGAAGAAGACACCTCTTCATCACTGTTTCGCGTGTTCAGCGCAGCCTGCGACATATCAGTCCGCCAACTCCAGAATTCGTACCACCAACTGCGAGAAGCTCATGCCCGCCTGACGCGCCGCCATCGGCACCAGACTGTGGCTGGTCATACCCGGCGAGGTATTCGCTTCCAGCAGATAAAACTGGCCATCGCTGTCCAGCATGACGTCGATGCGGCCCCATCCTTTGCAACCCAACGCGGTCCACGCTTTCAGGACCAATGTCTGCAAAATAGCCTCTTGTTCCTCTTCCAGACCTGCCGGGCAGAAATATTGTGTCTCATCAGAGAGATACTTCGCCTCATAATCATAGAAGGTTCCGGCGGGTTGGATACGAATTGACGGTAAAATTTCTTCACCGAGTATCGCAACCGTAAATTCCGGGCCACTGAGCCATTTCTCAATCAGTACTTCTTCATCATGCTGAAAAGCCAATGCTAATGCTGCCTGCAAAGCATTTTCTTCTACCACTTTCGACATGCCGACGCTGGAACCTTCACGGCTCGGCTTCACAATCAGCGGCAAACCCAGCGCAGAAATTTGCGTTAGCGCGTCGTCGCTAAGCCCTTTTTCAAACTCAGCGCGCGTCAATGCCACCCACGGCGCAACCGGTAATCCGGCGCCCTGCCACAGCAATTTGCTGCGCAGTTTATCCATTGAGATTGCTGAAGCCATCACCCCGCTGCCGGTATAGGGCAGGCCAATCAGATCCAGCATCCCTTGCAGCGTGCCATCTTCGCCGCCGCGACCATGCAACGCAATAAACACCTTCTGAAAACCCATTGATTTCAGCAGGGTGACATCAACCTCTTTCGGATCGATCGGATGCGCATCCACGCCGCCTTCGCGTAACCCGGCCAGCACCGCCGCGCCGGAATTCAGCGAAACATCACGTTCGGCGGAGGTTCCACCCAACAGGACCGCGATTTTATCAGCCATGTTGCTCCTCCTCCTGGGCTTGCGGCTTCAGTTTGATTTCAGCTAAGGTGCGCGCAATTTTGCCGATATTTCCCGCGCCTTGCACCAAAATCAAATCATTACCGGTTAATACCGGCGCCAGCATTTGCGCAACCTGCGCCGGATCGGAGACCAGAATCGGGTCAATTTTACCGCGACCGCGAATCGTACGGCACAGCGAACGGCTGTCCGCTCCCGGAATTGGCGCTTCGCCTGCGGCGTAAACATCCAGCATTAACAGCGCGTCAACCTGCGTCAGCACATTGGCGAAATCGTCGTACAGATCGCGCGTACGCGTGAAGCGGTGCGGCTGGAAAACCATCACCAGATTTTTATCCGGCCAGCCTGCACGCGCGGCCTTAATGGTGGCGTCGACTTCCGTTGGATGATGGCCGTAATCATCGACCAGCATCGCCGTCCCTGCTTTACCGTTTACCGGCTCAAGCGGGAATTCGCCGAGGAAATCGAAGCGACGCCCGGTACCCTGGAAGCTTTCCAGCGCGCGCAGAATCGCCTCGTCGTCAATCCCCTCTTCGGTCGCCACCGCCACGGCAGCAGCCGCGTTCAGCGCATTGTGGCGGCCCGGCGCATTCAGCGTCACCTGCATTGCAGGTTTATCCTGACGCAGCAGCGTGAAATGCCCCTGCGGACCAACCTGCTGGTACTCTTCCACACGCACGTCAGCGTCGTCGCTAAAACCATACGTTGTGGTCTGACGGCCCACGCGCGGCAGCAGCTCGCGGATCACCGGATCGTCAACACACATCACTGCACGACCATAAAACGGCAAATTGTGCAGGAAATTAATAAAGGTCTGCTTCAAATTTTCGAAGTCGCCCTGGTAAGTATCCATATGGTCGGCTTCAATATTGGTGACAATCGCCACCATCGGTTGCAGATGCAGGAACGACGCATCGCTCTCATCCGCTTCCGCAATCAGATAACGGCTGTGGCCTAAACGCGCATGCACGCCCGCCGCTTTCACCAGCCCACCGTTGACGAAGGTCGGGTCCAGTCCCGCTTCCGCGTAAATGCTGGAGACCATCGCGGTGGTCGTTGTTTTACCGTGCGTCCCGGCAATGGCGATGCCGTGACGAAAACGCATTAATTCTGCCAGCATCTCCGCGCGGCGGATCACCGGAATACGTGCTTCATGCGCCGCGACAATCTCCGGGTTATCCGCAGAGATCGCGCTGGAAACCACCACCACACTCGCATCGCGCACGTTTTCCGGGCGATGATTGAAGAAAATGGTGGCGCCGAGGCTCGCCAGTTGCTGCGTAACCGGATTCGGCGCTAAATCAGAACCACTGATCTGATACCCTTCATTGGCCAGAACTTCGGCAATACCGCCCATACCGGCACCACCGATGCCGACAAAGTGGATGTGCCGAACGCGACGCATTTCGGGCACGATGGAACGCAGTTTTGCCAGTTGTTGTGTATTCATTCTTTACGCCATTCACTTCTCAATTCATGCGGTGCAAAAGGCACCGCCACAATTACGCCCGGGCAGCCCGGCTCACTTCATTTGCAACACGCTCGGTGGCATCTGGAATAGATGCAGCGCGGGCACGTTCTGCCATGGTTAATAACGTTTCTCGCGACCACCCGGACAGGGTGCTGGCGACGGCATCCACAGTAAACTGCGGCTGCTCAAAAATTTTGGCGGCCCCCGCTTTCTCCAGCGGCAGGGCATTCCAGTACTGCTGCCGGTCTTTATGCTGAAACGGCACAAACAGCGCGGGCAAACCGGCGGCGGCGATTTCACTCACCGTTAACGCGCCAGAGCGGCAAACGACAACATCCGCCCACGCATAGGCTGCGGCCATGTCATCAATAAATTCCGTCACCTTATGCTGCGGTTGCCCCGCCCCGGCATAAGCCTGCTCTACGGTCTGCTGCGCGCCTTTACCGCTTTGATGCCAGATAGTGACCGTATCGCCCAGTTTTGCCGCAACTTGCGGCAGCGTCTGGTTTAATACCCGCGCCCCCTGAGAGCCACCCACCACCAGCACGCGAATCGGCCCTTCACGTCCGGCCAGGCGTTCTTGCGGCAAGGGAAGCGCCAGTACGTCAGTACGTACCGGGTTTCCGACCACGTCCGCTTTCGGAAACGCGCCGGGAAAAGCCTGCATCACCGTCGTGGCGATTTTCGCCAGCCACTTATTGGTCAACCCTGCAATGCCGTTTTGCTCATGCAGCACAACCGGAATACCCAGCGACCACGCCGCCAGACCGCCGGGGCCAGAGACATAGCCGCCCATGCCGAGCACCACATCAGGCTTAAACTGCTTCATGATCGCCCGCGCCTGGCGCCAGGCGTTAAAAATACGCAGCGGTGCCGCCAGCAGCGCTTTCACGCCTTTTCCGCGCAAACCGGAAATGCGAATGAAATCAATCTCAATGCCATGCTTCGGCACTAAATCCGCTTCCATACGATCGGCGGTTCCGAGCCAGCGTACTTGCCAGCCCTGGTCCATTAAATGGTGCGCGACGGCCAGTCCTGGGAACACATGTCCGCCAGTACCGCCCGCCATCACCATTAACCGCTTCGGTTGACCACTCATCGTGAACCTCGTGTAAACGCCTGCGCTTTTTCCAGACGCGTTTCATAATCAATACGTAACAAAAACATGATGGCCGTCGACATGATCAGCAAACTGGAACCACCATAACTGATCAGCGGCAGCGTCAGACCCTTCGTTGGCAGCATGCCTGCCGCCGCGCCGACGTTGACCAGCGCCTGGAAGCTGAACCAGATTCCAATCGAGCAGGCCAGGAACCCTGAAAAACGGTGATCAATCTCCAGCGCCTTACGGCCAATCGACATCGCGCGAAAAGCGACGAAGAATACCATTAAAAGCGCCAGTACCACACCGATATAACCCAGTTCTTCCCCAATAATGGCGAAGATGAAGTCAGTATGCGCTTCCGGCAGATACTCCAGTTTTTGTACCGAGTTCCCCAGCCCCTGCCCCCACATCTCACCACGGCCAAATGCCATCAGGGATTGCGTCAGCTGGTAGCCGCTGCCAAACGGATCTTCCCAGGGGTTCCAGAAAGAGGTCACACGGCGAATACGATACGGTTCGGCGAGGATCAGCAGGATCACCGCCGATATCCCCATGCCGATGATGGCAATGAACTGCCATAACTTCGCCCCGGCGAGAAACAGCATCGCCAGCGTGGTAACGAACAGCACCACCACCGTCCCGAGATCGGGCTGCGCCAGCAGCAAAATCGCCAGCACCAGAATCACGCCCATCGGTTTTAAGAAGCCGCGCAGGTTATTACGCACTTCATCAACTTTGCGCACCAGATAGTTGGCGAGGTAGCAGAACAGCGACAGTTTGGTAAATTCCGCAGGCTGAATACGCAGCGGCCCCAGCGCAATCCAACGCGATGCCCCGTTAACTGAGCTACCCACCACCAGCACGATCAACAACATGATGATCGACGCGATCAGCATCGTGGTGCTGTACTTTTGCCAGAACTCCATCGGTAAACGCAGCGTGATCATCGCCAGGCAAAACGCCAGGAGTATGTACAGCGCGTCACGCTTGGCAAACAGGAAAGGATCGTTCGCCAGACGTTGTCCGACAGGCATTGACGCCGACGTCACCATGATGAAACCGATCGCCGCCAGGCCAAATGTCAGCCAGAGCAACGTGCGGTCATACATGATCAGGCTATCGTCGTCTTTATCGCGCGACGCCATCACCCAGCCTTTAAGCGCCGTAAAGACCCATACCAGGATTCCAAATCCCGGCAGGCGCGGCATTCTCAGGCGAGGGAGAGATAAACGCATCAACCTAACTCCTTCGCCAGACGGGTAAAGACATCGCCCCGTTGCTCAAAATTCTTAAACTGATCGAGGCTGGCGCAGGCCGGAGACAGCAGGACCATATCGCCCGGTTGCAAACGCGGCGCCAGCAGACGCATCGCCTCTTCCATCGTCTCAGTTTGTTCTGCGATTTCCGGGCGCAGCGCCGCCAGTTGCGCGCCATCACGACCAAAGCAGTACAGGCGAACGCGATCGCCGCCCAGGTAACGGGTGAGCGAAGAGAAATCCGCCGATTTACCATCGCCGCCGAGCAGCAGGTGCAGCGTACCGTCTACGTGCAGGCCATTCAGCGCCGCTTCCGTGCTGCCTACGTTGGTGGCTTTGGAGTCGTTAATCCAGCGCACGCCGTTATGCTCCAGCGCCAGCTGGAAGCGATGCGCCAGGCCGGTAAAGGTCGTCAACGCTTTCAGGCTGCTGGCGCGCGGTAAACCCGCCGCATCGGCCAGCGCCAGCGCCGCCAGCGCATTGGTGTAGTTGTGCTGGCCGGAAAGCTTCATCTCTTTCACGTTCAACACTTTTTCCCCCTTCACCCGCAGCCAGGTCTCGCCCTGCTGGCGATTGAGGTGATAATCCCCCATGTTGACGCCAAAACTGACGCAACGCGCATCCGCGCCGCGTACCGGCATGGTCAGCGCGTCATCGGCATTCACCACGCAAACTTTCGCATTCTCATACACGCGCAGTTTTGCCGCGCGATACTGTTGCAGACCAAACGGATATCGGTCCATATGGTCTTCGGTAACGTTCAGGATGGTTGCGGCAACGGCCTGTAGGCTGGATGTCGTTTCCAGCTGGAAGCTGGAAAGCTCCAGTACGTACAGCTCGCGAGCGGCGTCCAGCAGCATCAACGCAGGCAGACCGATGTTACCGCCAACGCCCACGTTCACGCCCGCCGCTTTCGCCATCTCGCCTACCAGCGTGGTCACGGTGCTTTTACCGTTCGATCCGGTGATCGCCACGATCGGCGCCTGCGCTTCGCGACAGAACAGTTCGATATCGCCGACAATCTCAATACCCGCATCGGCGGCAGCGCTCAGTGAAGGGTGCGCCAGAGCAATACCAGGGCTGGCGACGATCAGATCCGCCGCCAGTAGCCAGTCATCATTCAGGCTGCCGACGTGACGCTCTACCGCTTCCGGTAATTTGTCCAGACCCGGCGGCGTCGCACGGGTATCCATTACGCGCGGCGTTACGCCGCGCGCCAGGAAAAAGTCCACGCAGGAAAGTCCGGTCAATCCCAGACCAATAATGACGACTTTTTTACCCTGGTAATCAGCCATGATTAACGTACCTTCAGCGTTGCCAGGCCAATCAGGACCAGCATCAGCGAAATAATCCAGAAGCGCACGATAACGCGCGGTTCCGGCCAGCCTTTCAGTTCATAGTGATGATGAATCGGCGCCATGCGGAAGATGCGCTGCCCGCGCAATTTAAAGGAACCGACCTGCAAAATGACTGACAGGGTTTCCACGACAAACACGCCGCCCATAATCACCAGCAAAAACTCCTGACGCAGCAGCACCGCGATGATGCCCAGCGCGCCGCCCAGCGCCAGCGACCCGACGTCTCCCATAAAGACCTGCGCCGGATAGGTGTTAAACCACAGGAAGCCTAAGCCCGCGCCGACAATCGCCGTACAGACAATCACCAGTTCACCGGCATGGCGTAAGTACGGAATATGCAGGTAGTTGGCGAAGTTCATGTTGCCGGTTGCCCACGCCACCAGCGCAAAACCGGCGGCGACGAATACGGTCGGCATAATCGCCAGGCCGTCCAGGCCATCGGTCAGGTTAACCGCGTTGCCCGTTCCGACGATCACGAAGTACGCCAGCAGCACGTAGAACAGACCCAGTTGCGGCATCACGTCTTTAAAGAACGGCACCACCAGTTCGGTGGCCGGCGTGTCTTTCCCCGCCAGATACAGCGCGAACGCCACGCCCAGCGCAATCACCGACATCCAGAAATATTTCCAGCGAGCGATCAGCCCTTTGGTGTCTTTACGCACCACTTTGCGGTAATCATCGACAAAACCAATAATGCCGTAGCCCACCAGCACCACCAGCACGCACCAGACGTACGGGTTAGACGGGTAAGCCCACAGCAGGACGGAGACCACAATCGCCGTCAGAATCATAATGCCGCCCATTGTTGGCGTACCGCGCTTGCTAAAGTGCGATTCCGGGCCGTCATTACGCACGACCTGGCCAAAAGACAATTTTTGTAAGCGGGCAATCATACGCGGGCCCATCCACAAGGAGATGAACAGCGCGGTCAGCAGGCTGACGATGGCGCGAAACGTCAGATAGGAAAAGACGTTAAAGCCGGAATAATATTTGACCAAATGTTCGGCCAGCCAAACTAACATGTTCCATTCTCCTGTAATGCGCGTACTACCTCTTCCATGGCGGCACTACGTGAACCCTTCACTAAAATGGTAATAATCTGATGCTCCGCAATCAGCGTGTTAAGACGCGCGACCAGAGCCGATTTATCCGCAAAATGTTCGCCAACGCCGCTGGCATTGCCGATCGCCTGACTCAGTTTTCCTGTACTCAGCACGCTGTCGATACCCGCCGCTTTTGCCGCTTCACCGACCTGAACATGGCATGCTTCGCTTTCCGCGCCCAGCTCCGCCATATCGCCGACCACCAGCACCCGGTAGCCCGGCATTTCAGACAGCACCTGCACAGCGGCGGTCATCGAACCGACGTTGGCGTTATAGGAGTCATCAAGTAACAGCTGGTTGTCATTCAACTGGATGGGGAACAGGCGCCCCGGCACGGCTTTCAGGTTCGCCAGACCGGTTTTAATGGCGTCAAGGGTCGCCCCTACCGCCATCGACAGCGCAGTCGCCGCCAGCGCGTTCGCAATATTGTGACGACCAGGCAGCGGCAGCAGGACGTCAATGTCGCCCGTCGGCGTTTGCAGCGTGAATTCCGTACCGTGCGAGGTCACATGGATATTGGTCGCGGTAAAATCGCTGTTGGCGGCATTCGGTGAAAAACGCCACACTTTGCGATCGCCAATAATGCCCTGCCAGTTCAGCCAGTCGTTGTTATCGGCGTTCATAATGGCGATCCCATTCACCGGCAAGCCGGTATAGATTTCGCCTTTCGCTTTCGCCACGCCCGCCAGCGAACCGAATCCTTCCAGGTGCGCTGCCGCCAGATTATTAACCAGTGCCGCTTCAGGACGCGTCAGGCCGACGGTCCAGGCAATTTCGCCCTGGTGATTGGCGCCTAACTCAATGACGGCATAGTCATAATCGTTGTTTAACCGCAGCAACGTCATCGGTACGCCGATATCGTTATTCAGGTTGCCCGCGGTGTATAAGGTGTTGCCACACTGACTCAGAATGGCGGCGGTCATCTCTTTAACGGATGTTTTGCCGGAGGAGCCGGTTAACGCCACTACGCGGGCGGGAACCTGCGCCCGAACCCATGCGGCCAGTTCGCCGAAGGCCAGCCGCGTATCTTTGACAATCAGCTGCGGCAGATCGCAATCCAGCGGGCGACTCACCAGCAGCGCACCGGCGCCGCCCGCTTTCGCGTTATCCGCAAAATCGTGGGCGTCGAAACGCTCGCCTTTCAGCGCCACAAACAGGCAGCCCGGCGTCACCTTACGCGTATCAGTCGTGACCGCGTCAATCGTCAGGTCGGCGCCCTGTAATTCGCCGTGCAGAATACCGGCCAGTTGGCTGAGCGTTACGCTAATCATGCGATCACCCCCAGCAGACGCGCAGCCGTCACGCGGTCGGAGTAATCAAGGCGTTGAGTACCGACAATCTGGTAATCCTCATGCCCTTTACCCGCGACCAGAACCACGTCGTTTTCTTTCGCCTGCATAATGGCGCAGGTCACCGCCTCTGCGCGGCCTTCCATCACTTTCGCGTGCCCGGCATCCAGCATACCCGCCAGAATGTCGTTGATGATCGCGCGCGGCTCTTCGGTGCGTGGGTTATCGTCCGTCACGACCACCACGTCCGCGAACTCTTCGGCAATCGCCCCCATCAGCGGACGTTTACCTTTATCGCGATCGCCGCCGCAGCCAAAGACGCACCACAGTTGACCAGTACAGTGCAACCGCGCAGCCTGCAACGCTTTTTCCAGCGCATCCGGTGTGTGGGCGTAATCGACCACCACCGTAGTTTTGCCCGGCGCGCTGAACACCTCCATCCGCCCGCAAACCGGTTGCAGTCGGGGGGCGGTTTTCAGCAGATCCGCCAGGGGGTAGCCAAGCGCCAGCAACGTTGCCAGCGCCAGCAGCAGGTTGCTGACGTTAAACGCGCCCATCAGACGGCTTTCAATCTCGCCTTCGCCCCAACTGGAGTCGAAACGGATCGTCGCGCCGCTATCGTGGTACTTCACCTCAACCGCTTTCAGCCAACGTCCGTGGCAGTTCGGGTTGATATGATCCTCCATAGAGACCGCAACGGCATCCGGCAACCTCACCAGCCATCGGCGTCCGACTTCATCATCGGCATTGATAATAGCCTCGCCGTAATGGTGCGTTGAATAGAGCATCCATTTCGCCGCTTCGTAATGTTCCATGTCACCGTGATAATCAAGGTGATCGCGGCTTAAATTCGTGAAAACAGAGGCGGCAAATTTCAGCGCGGCGACCCGGTGCTGCACCAGGCCGTGAGAAGAGACTTCCATTGCACCGAATGTTGCGCCCTGCTCAACCAGACCGGCCAGCACATGCTGTACGTCAACGGCGGAACCGGTTGTGTTCTCCGTCGGGATCACTTTGCCCAACAGGCCATTACCCACCGTTCCCATTACCGCGCTGGTTTCGCCAAGTAGTTGGCTCCACTGCGCCAGCAGTTGCGTGGTGGTGGTTTTTCCGTTCGTTCCGGTCACGCCGACCAGACGCATATGTTCAGATGGCTCGTGGTAGAAGCGGCCCGCCAGTGCAGATAAACGCTCGTTGAGCTGGCTCAGATAGATAACCGGCACACCGTGCATTTCACGGATTTCCCCGTCGGTCGCCTCATCTTTGGCCTCTGCAATAATGGCAGCCACACCTTGCGCTATCGCCTGCGGGATATATCGACGCCCGTCCGCCTGATGACCCACCACTGCCACAAAGAGATCGCCCGATGCAGCCACACGGCTGTCGAGTGTCATCTCCCGCAGTGCTCGCTCCGGTGCGCCTGGCACCCACGGAGCGAGAAGGTCGCGCAAATTACGATCTGCCACCTGTTCCCTCGCCTTGGTTAATTACAAATTCACTTTTTTCGCCCGTTGCCAGCGCATCCGGTTCGATGTTCATGGTGCGTAGTACGCCGCCCATAATGGCACCGAATACCGGCGCGGAAACGGCGCCGCCGTAGTATTTACCCGCCTGCGGATCGTTGATAACAACCACCAGCGCGAAGCGCGGCTGACTCGCAGGCGCAACGCCTGCGGTATAAGCAATGTATTTGTTGATGTAGCGGCCATCCGGCCCCACTTTTTTCGCCGTACCGGTTTTAATGGCGATGCGATAACCTTTGATCGCCGCCTTCACGCCGCCGCCGCCCGGCAGCGCCACGCTTTCCATCATGTGGACGACGGTACGAACGGTCGCTTCCGGGAAGACGCGCTCGCCCGGTACAGGAGGATCAACTTTGGTAATCGACAGCGGACGATAAACGCCGTAGCTGCCAATCGTTGCGTAGACTCGCGCTAACTGTAACGGGGTTACCATTAGCCCATAGCCGAAAGAGAAGGTGGCCCTCTCTATGTCAGACCACCGTTGTTTTTGAGGATATAAGCCACTGCGTTCTCCGACCAACCCCAAATTGGTCGCCTTTCCTAGCCCAAAACGTGAGTAAGTATCTACTAACGCTGAGGACGGCATCGCTAACGCCAGCTTAGAAACGCCGACGTTACTCGACTTCTGTAAAACCCCGGTCAGGGTCAATTCGCTGTAACGCGCCACGTCTTTGATTTCGTGACCATTAATTCGATATGGCACCGTGTTCAGCACGGTGTTTTCACGCACGACCCCGCGCTGTAACGCGGTCATCACCACCATCGGTTTGACGGTTGAACCGGGTTCAAACACGTCCGTGATGGTACGGTTACGCATAGCGTCTTTCGGCGTACCGGTCAGATTATTCGGGTTGTAGGACGGGCTGTTCGCCATTGCCAGCACTTCGCCAGTATTAACATCCACCAGCACGGCGCTGCCTGACTCCGCTTTGTTGAAGGCCACGGCGTTGTTCAGTTCGCGATAGACCAACGCTTGCAGGCGCTCATCAATGCTCAGCGCCAGATTGTGCGCGGCCTGGCTGTCGGTAGAAGAGATATCTTCAATAACCCGGCCATAGCGGTCTTTACGTACAATACGTTCACCAGGCTGGCCGGTCAGCCACTTATCGAAGCTCTTCTCGACGCCTTCGATCCCCTGGCTATCGACGTTAGTGAAGCCAATGAGGTGAGCGGTCACTTCCCCGGAAGGATAGTAACGGCGGGACTCTTCGCGCAGATGAATGCCTGGCAACTTCAGTTTTTTGATGTAATCGCCGAGATCCGGGTTAACCTGACGCGCCAGATAGATAAAGCGGCCTTTCGGGTTCGCATTGACGCGAGCCGCCAGTTGGTCGAGCGGCATTTTCAGCGCGTCCGCCAGCGCTTTCCAGCGGTTGTCCAGCGTGATCCCGCCTGCATCATGCAGCTCTTTCGGGTCCGCCCAGATGGCTTTTACCGGCACGCTCACCGCCAGTGGGCGACCAGAGCGGTCGGTGATCATGCCGCGAGAGGTGGAGACTTCCTGTACACGCAAAGAGCGCATGTCGCCCTGACGCACTAACATGTCAGGCGCAATAATTTGCAGCCAGGCCACACGCCCCAGCAGGAAACCCAGCGCCAGCAGAATACAGCCGCACAGCAACGCAAAACGCCAACTGACAAAGTTGGCTTGTTCTTCCTGGCGTTTTGGTTTGAGCGTCTTTGCCGCTGCTTTCATGCGTCGCGTTTATCCTTATTTTTGCACTACGATATTTTCTTGTGAGGGATCGACATGCTGCATCTGCAACTTTTCCGTTGCGATCCGTTCTACCCGGCTATGATCGCCGAGCGCGTTTTCTTCAAGAATCAGGTTGCGCCATTCGATATCCAGCGCATCACGCTCCAGCACCAGTTGCTCGCGCTGTGCGGTTAACAGGCGCGTATGGTGCGCCGTTGTCACGACGGTGACCGCCGTTAAAATGATGCAAATGAACAGGCAGAGTGGCAGCTTCCCAAATCGCAAAAGATCGTCACCGATCACGCCAGGCAAAGCATGGCGATTGGTGATTCCCGTCGATCCCTTCACTTTGCTCAGGGCTTCTGTCACTCTGCTGATCATGCGTTCGTCCTCTCTGCAATACGCAGAACTGAACTACGGGCGCGTGGATTTTCCGCCACTTCTTCTTCGCCCGGCATCAACTTGCCTAATGCTCTTAGCTCACGACCGCCCAGTTTTTTGAGCTGCTCTTCCGTCATCGGCAACCCTGCTGGAACCTGTGGACCGCGGCTTTGCTCACGCATAAAGCGCTTCACAATACGGTCTTCCAGCGAGTGGAAACTGATAATGGAAAGCCGCCCACCCGGGGCCAGCACGCTGAGCGAGCTTTTTAGCGCCTGCTCTATCTCCTCCAGTTCACTGTTCACCCAAATGCGCACCGCCTGGAAGGTACGGGTCGCGGGATGTTTGAATTTGTCCTTCACCGGCGTCGCCGCTGCGACCACTTCCGCCAGTTCTTTGGTGCGGGTCATGGGCTGTTCGCGGTTGCGCTCCACAATGGCGCGGGCAATACGTTTCGCAAAACGCTCTTCGCCAAAGGTTTTCAGCACCCAGGCAATATCGGCTTCTTCCGCGGTTTGCAGCCATTCTGCGGCAGACTGACCGCGCGTTGGGTCCATACGCATATCCAGCGGGCCATCGCGCATAAAAGAAAAACCACGTTCGGCATCATCGAGTTGCGGTGAAGAGACGCCAAGATCAAGGAGAATCCCGTCGATCTTGCCGATAAGTTCGCGCTCACTTACATAATCAGCAAGCGCAGAGAAAGGTCCATGAATGATGGAGAAGCGAGGATCATTGATGGCCTGGGCTTCGGCAATAGCCTGCGGATCGCGATCGATCGCCAGCAAACGTCCCTCTTCGCCAAGCCGGGAGAGGATCAGACGTGAGTGGCCGCCGCGACCAAATGTCCCATCAATGTAGATGCCGTCAGGGCGAATGTTCAGACCGTTTACGGCCTCGTCCAACAGCACCGTAGTGTGTTTAAAATTTTCCATCATCATTATAGAGACAAGTCCTGCAGTCGTTCCGACAAGGTTTCGGTTACTGACTGCTCAGCGTCGATATCTTCCTTGACCTGTTGATACCAGGTCGTTTCATCCCACAGTTCAAACTTATTGAACTGTCCAACCAGCATCACTTCTTTCGTCAGCCCGGCATGTTGCCGCAGAATCGGCGCGATCAATAAGCGACCCGCGCTATCCATCTGACATTCGCTGGCATGCCCCAACAGTAAACGCTGCACGCGGCGCTCAACCGGGTTCATGCTCGACAGACGCGATAATTTTTGCTCGATAATTTCCCATTCAGGCAGGGGGTAAAGCAGCAGGCACGGGTGATGGATGTCAATGGTACAAACCATTTGACCGGTAGCGTTCTCGATCAGTTGATCCCGGTAACGGGTGGGCACAGATAAGCGCCCCTTACTGTCGAGATTGACTAACGTTGCTCCCCGGAACATGCCAGCCTCACCCCTTATTACCACTTTGCCCCACAAATTCCCACTTAAAGGAGTTTACGGAGCGGAGGAAAAGCTTGTCAAGCAAGTCAGGACGCTTACCGGAGTAAAAAACCCAATGTATACGGCTAATATCAGCGTTGATTAAATTCCGTCCAACGAGCGAAGCAAATTAACGTCATGAATATTTGTAAGAAAAAAGATCCAAAAACTCATCACCGTTTAAAACGACTCAATATCATCTGATAAAAATATAAAGTGTCAGTTTGCGACGCGAGCGGCATTTTAGGACAATATGCAGCGAGATAACAGTACCTGTTTATCGCTCTCTACGCCCCGCACCGACAAGCCAGCCGCGACGTAGAGGCCACATCGAAAAAAAGTGTTTGTTAATTCGGCAATTCGTCGCCCGCATGTAACAAAATAATACAAAACGGGTTCAATACGACGTCTCAATAAACCTGAAGTCGGTATCGACAGGTTTAAAATCAGCATATTTGAAAGATAAGTCGGATAATTCTAAGGAATAATCTTAATTATGGTGTGAGTATTGTTGGCAGGTGAATATTTGCCCGGTCAGCGACAACGCGCCGGGCGATTTGCCAGATGGCGGCATAACCGCCTTATCCGGCCGACAGAAATGGACTAACTGCGGCTAAGAATACCGCGACGGTACAAATTACGTTTGATTCGCGTTAAACCTGGCTTCGGTTTACGCGGCTCATCCAGGCTGGCCAGGACGATCTCCAGGACGCGTTCAGCAACATCACGATGACGCTGTGCGACCGCCAGAACCGGACACTGCAAGAAGTCGAGCAGCTCATTATCGCCAAAGGTGGCGATCGCCAGGTTGGAAGGCAGCTTCCCGTCACGACGTAACGTTACATCCATCACGCCCTGCAAGAGCGCAAACGATGTGGTAAACAGCGCCTGCGGCATCGGGTGAGTTTCCAGCCATTTTTCGAACAGCTGCGCCGCCGCTTCCCGCTCGTAGCTGTTGGCGTACAGATAGTGTACTTCGCGCGGATCGTCTTTCCATGCGGTACGGAACCCCTGCTCGCGCAGGAAACTGACGGACAGCTCCGGCAACGCGCCCAGGTAAAGCACCGTTTCCGCCGGGAATTTACGTAACTCTGCCGCCAGCATTTCCGCATCATCCTGATCCGCCCCGACAACGCTGGTGAAATGTTCGCGATCCAGCGCGCGATCCAGCGCCACGATGGGGAATGAACCATTGGCCCAGCGCTGGTAGAACGGATGCTCCGGCGGTAACGAGGTCGATACAATGATCGCATCCACCTGGCGTTGTAGAAGATGTTCGATACACCGCATTTCGTTATCCGGCTGATCTTCTGAGCAGGCAATCAGCAGTTGATAACCGCGCTGGCGCGCCTGGCGCTCCAGGTAGTTTGCGATACGGGTATAACTCGTGTTCTCCAGATCGGGAATGACCAGTCCGATAGAACGTGTGCGTCCAGCACGCAGCCCGGCGGCCACAGCATTCGGGTGGTAATTATGCTCACGCACCACCGCCATGACTTTCTCGACGGTCTTGTCGCTCACGCGGTATTGCTTTGCTTTTCCGTTAATAACGTAGCTTGCAGTCGTTCGCGATACACCGGCCAGCCGAGCGATTTCATCCAGTTTCACAATTGCCCCTTGCGTAAAATGTACAAACCATAACCATTGTGACGGCATGGGTTAAATTTCTTAACATCTAAGCGCAGAATAGTGACTGCGGCAACCGCTTTTATTCCGGGTTACCACTGATTTCGCAAAAAAAAGCCAACGGGTAGCGTCGGCGGAGGTTGAGACGTCACCTGTAGGCCGGATAAGCATTAGCGCCATCCGGCAGGGTAAATGGCCTGATGGCGACGCTACCGCGTCTTATCAGGCCTACAAAAAAGCCAACGGGATCATCCGGCATGATGTCCACAATAATGCCTGATGGCGCTTCGCTTATCAGGCCTACAATTGAAATACAACACAATGATTAACGCATGATCTTGTCGCCGCGCGAAAGCCCGACGACGCCGGAACGGGCAACTTCAACAATTTTCGCCACTTCACGCAGCGTCGCCAGAAACGCGTCCAGCTTATCGCTGGTGCCTGCCAGCTGGACGGTATAAATAGAAGGCGTGACATCAATAATCTGCCCACGGAAAATCTCCGTGTTGCGCTTCACCTCTTCCCTTCCGTATCCGCTGGCCTGAATCTTCACCAGCATGATTTCTCGCTCAACGTGCGCGCCCTGCCCAAGTTCGCTTACGCGCAGAACATCCACCAGCTTGTGCAGTTGCTTTTCAATTTGCTCCAGAACTTTCTCATCGCCAACCGTCTGGATGGTCATACGCGATAGCGTCGGATCGTCGGTCGGCGCGACGGTAAGGCTTTCAATGTTGTATCCACGCTGGGCGAAGAGGCCAATCACACGCGACAATGCACCCGACTCGTTTTCCAGCAATACTGATAATATCCGGCGCATAATCAGGTCCTCTCCGTTTTGCTTAACCACATTTCATCCATCCCGCCCCCACGAATCTGCATCGGGTAGACATGCTCACTGCCATCGACGGTGACATCGACAAACACCAGACGATGGTTACGCACATGTTCCAGCGCTTCGCCCAGCTTGCTCTCCAGTTCATCTGGATGATTAATCTGGATACCGATATGCCCATAAGCCTCGGCAAGGCGTACAAAATCGGGCAGCGACTGCATGTAAGACTGGGAGTGGCGCCCGGAGTAGATCATGTCCTGCCATTGTTTGACCATGCCGAGATAGCGGTTGTTAAGGTTGAGCACCAGCACCGGCAGTTCGTACTGTAGCGCCGTCGACAGCTCCTGAATGTTCATCTGAATGCTGCCATCTCCCGTGACGCACACCACCGTTTCATCCGGCAGCGCCATCTTCACGCCCAGGGCCGCTGGCAGGCCAAAGCCCATCGTGCCGAGACCGCCGGAGTTAATCCAGCGACGCGGCTTATCAAAGGGGTAGTAGAGCGCGGCGAACATCTGGTGCTGGCCGACATCAGAAGTGACATACGCATCGCCTTTCGTCAGACGCCAGATAGCTTCGATCACCGCCTGCGGTTTAATGCTCTCGCTTTGGGTGTCATATTTCAGGCACTGACGGGCGCGCCAGCGTTCAATGTGTTGCCACCAGTCGCGAATATCATCCAGCGGCTGCTGCGCGACTTCCTGCGGCAGTAATTCCAGCATTTGCTCCAGAACCAGGCGCGCATCGCCCACAATGGGAATATCCGCCGTCACGGTTTTAGAGATAGAGGTCGGATCGATATCGATATGCAGCACGGTCGCATTCGGGCAGTATTTCGCCAGATTATTGGTCGTGCGATCGTCAAAACGCACCCCGACGGCAAAAATCACATCGGAATGATGCATGGTCATATTGGCTTCATAGGTGCCGTGCATCCCCAGCATCCCTAACGACTGACGATGCGTGGCCGGGAATGCGCCCAGCCCCATCAGCGACGAGACGACCGGCAGGTTGAGCGCTTCAATGGTTTGCCGCAGTTGTTCATGACAACCCGCATTCACTGCACCGCCGCCGACGTAGACCACCGGTTTTTTTGCCGCCGCCAGCGTTTGCAGCGCGCGCTTAATCTGCCCTTTATGCCCTGTCGTGGTCGGGTTATAAGAGCGCATACTGACCGACTCCGGCCAGACGTAAGGCAACTTTTTCGCCGGATTCAGAATATCTTTCGGGAGGTCCACGACCACGGGTCCAGGACGCCCGCTTGCCGCCAGCCAGAACGCTTTTTTCAGCACCTGCGGGATGTCTTCCGTCTGTTTAACGAGGAAGCTGTGTTTCACCACCGGACGTGAGATCCCCACCATGTCGCATTCCTGAAAGGCGTCATAGCCAATCAACGACGTCGCCACTTGCCCGGAAAGGATGACCAGAGGAATGGAGTCCATATAGGCCGTGGCAATACCGGTGATCGCATTCGTGGCGCCTGGCCCGGAAGTGACCAGAACGACCCCGACTTCACCTGTTGCCCGCGCCAGACCATCCGCCATATGCACAGCCGCTTGTTCATGACGGACAAGCACATGATCGATACCACCGACCGTGTGCAGCGCATCATAAATATCGAGGACCGCGCCCCCGGGATAACCGAATACCTGTTTCACGCCCTGATCGATGAGCGATCGGACGACCATCTCGGCTCCAGACAACATCTCCATGGCTTGCTCCACTATTATGATGATTTACCTTTTGCTAACACATTAACTGCTCACCATGACGCAGGCAATTCAGGCTGATGTCGTCGTTCGAAGATAAATAAGAATAAATGAGATGAAAGCGCAGAAGAAACGGCGAATTACACCAGGATAAGCAGATGTGATGATAAATAATCGCTTAAAAATGGGGACTTACAGCAATATCGCCATTTTTTGCGATATGCGTAAAGCGCCTGGATGCACAATTCAGTATAAAATTTCACACACAGACGAAAAAGCAGAATAAACCAGATATTTCACTCTGATTTATTCCACCCGTATTCACTTTTGACAGACAGAAACCAATAACTCTTCCATCCATTGATGACCCTTATCCCGACCCGCGGCATCATGCCAGGAAAGATAACAGGTCCGGCTATTCAGTTTTAAAGGCAACGGTAATATCTGTAACGCTAATGACTCGGCAAATTCATCGGCTAACCAACGCGGCGCAACTGCCACCAGCTGCGTTTGAGAGACAACATTAAGCACGCTGATCAACGCCATTCCCTGATAAGCAATGCAGCTTTGTCTGTCTGGCGTGTCATACCACGGCTGGCTAAATGAGGCATAACGATCGAGTGAAACGACCGCATGTTGTTCATTATAAACATCGCTCTCCAGCAACGGACCGCTGATACGCGGATGTTTTCTGCTGGCGACCAGCACCATTTCATCTTTAAATAACGATACGCTGGTAAACTCAGGACGGCGAAACTCTTCATACCCAATAACAAATTCCGTTTCCTGATAACGTAGCTGATGTTCCGTATTTTGATTTAACGATGATTTAAAAACGACATGAATATTCGGCGCAATCTTTTCAACGCGATTATAAATAAGCGACGTCAGAATATTATCCAGCGGGCTGCACACGCAAAGATGGAATACACGCTCGCTACTGGCGGGTTCAAAACCTGAACCGGGCAACTCATTTTGCACTAACTGTAACGCCTGGCGAACGGAACCAAATAGCTGATAAGCGCGCGCCGTTGGCTGGATACCGCGTCCGTACCGGACAAACAGCTCGTCATTAAACATGACTTTCAGACGCGCCACCGCATTACTGACTGCGGGCTGCGACATCCCCAGGGAGTGGGCCGCCCGCGTGATATTCTGCTCTTGCATCACGGCGTCAAAGACGGTCAGTAAATTCAGATCAACCATACGAAGCTGAGGCTTAACCATTTCTATCGGATGCGGTTTATCTATTTCTATCTCTGGCATAGTTAACTCCACTGTCACACTAAACTCCCTTTTTCTTGACGAAATGCAGAAATAATCTCAGGAAATATGATTTATCATGCATATAAAATAAGAAAAAGAGAAAACATAAAAATTAGGAAAACATAAAGGCATCGTTCAGGAAAAGGCGAAAGCCCATGCCAGTACAATACGGCAGAGGCCACAGCACGATGATTCATAATGTTTAAATTACAAAAGCAATATAAACATAAGCGTGGCGAATACACAATCATGCTTTTGGTGAATAATAAATTAAGTTTTAATTAATTGTTTATATTAGTTGTGCTTTTACTCTTAACAATAATTTATCAATAACGTGTGCAACGGATTCATTAATTTATTCACGAAAGATATAAAAATAAATAAAATCAAAAAGATAAGTACGACCTTTGCAATACCTTTACCCCCCTTTCAGCTTGCTGTAGTTGCAAATAAACATGCTCAAATATGTCAAACAGTGAAAAGTATGTACGCACCTCCTGTCGATTTATTTTGCATTCGCCTGAAAGTTCAGCACAATTAGCTAAAGTACAGAACGCAAGATCCCCTCTGCATGGGAGGGTTTATCTGCAACAGGGTTGACATCGCGCAGCGTATCCAGTACCACTAAAAGCATATCGCATTCATCTGGAGTTGATTTAATGATTCGTATCGCTCGCTTTAACGGTCTACTACTACTAAACGCATCTTCGTTGCGCGGTAGACTGGTGAGCGACATTCAGCATTAAGTCAGCATCAGTAAGATTAAAAACCCGCGCCGTTGCGCGGGTTTTTTTATGCTCGAAGCAAGGCGCCCTAAAGAGACAAGGACCTAAACCATGAGCCAGCAAGTCATTATTTTCGATACCACTTTACGCGACGGTGAACAGGCGTTACAGGCTAGCCTGAGTGTGAAAGAAAAGCTGCAAATTGCCCTGGCCCTTGAACGTATGGGCGTCGATGTGATGGAAGTGGGTTTTCCCGTCTCTTCACCTGGCGATTTTGAGTCGGTACAGACTATCGCCCGCCAGGTCAAAAACAGCCGCGTTTGCGCGTTAGCCCGCTGCGTGGAAAAAGACATCGACGTCGCGGCAGAATCACTGAAGGTCGCGGACGCTTTCCGCATCCATACCTTTATCGCCACCTCGCCGATGCATATCGCCACCAAGCTGCGCAGCACGCTGGATGAAGTGATTGAGCGTGCTATCTATATGGTTAAGCGTGCGCGTAATTACACTGATGACGTGGAGTTCTCATGTGAAGACGCAGGCCGTACCCCGATTGACGATCTCGCTCGCGTCGTGGAAGCGGCGATCAATGCGGGCGCGAAAACAATCAACATTCCCGATACTGTGGGCTACACCATGCCCTTCGAGTTCGGCGGTATTATTTCCGGGCTGTATGAGCGCGTACCGAATATCGACAAGGCCATCATCTCCGTACATACCCATGATGATTTAGGTCTGGGCGTCGGCAACGCGCTGGCGGCTGTCCACGCGGGCGCGCGTCAGGTTGAAGGCGCCATGAACGGTATCGGCGAACGTGCCGGTAACTGCTCGCTGGAAGAAGTCATCATGGCGATCAAGGTACGCCAGGACATTCTGAATGTGCATACCCGCATCAATCACCAGGAGATCTGGCGCACCAGCCAGTTGGTCAGTCAGATCTGCAACATGCCGATCCCGGCGAACAAAGCGATTGTCGGCAGCGGCGCGTTCGCCCACTCCTCCGGCATTCACCAGGACGGCGTGCTGAAAAACCGTGAAAACTACGAAATCATGACGCCAGAGTCTATCGGCCTGAACCAGATCCAGTTGAACCTGACCTCTCGCTCCGGGCGTGCGGCCGTAAAACACCGTATGGACGAGATGGGCTATAAAGAGAGTGAATACAATCTGGACAACCTGTACGACGCTTTCCTGAAGCTGGCGGATAAAAAAGGTCAGGTATTCGATTACGACCTGGAGGCGCTGGCCTTCATCAATAAACAACAGGAAGAGCCAGAGCATTTCCGTCTGGACTATTTCAGCGTGCAGTCCGGCTCTAACGATATCGCCACGGCCTCCGTCAAACTGGCCTGCGGCGACGGCATCAAAGCGGAAGCCGCGAACGGCAACGGCCCGGTCGATGCCATTTACCAGGCCATCAACCGCATCACCGATTACAACATTGAACTGGTGAAATACAGCCTGTCGGCGAAAGGCCACGGCAAAGATGCGCTGGGCCAGGTGGATATCGTCGCCAACTATAACGGCCGTCGTTTCCACGGGGTCGGTCTGGCGACCGATATCGTCGAATCCTCCGCGAAAGCGATGGTGCATGTCCTGAACAACATCTGGCGCGCCGCCGAAGTCGAAAAAGAATTGCAACGCAAAGCTCAGAATAAAGAGAACAATAAGGAAACCGTGTGATGTCGAAGAATTACCATATTGCTGTTTTGCCGGGTGACGGTATTGGCCCGGAAGTGATGGCGCAAGCCCTGAAAGTCCTGGAAGCCGTTCGCAGTCGTTTTGCCATGCGCATTACCACCAGCCATTACGATGTCGGCGGCGCCGCTATCGACAACCACGGTCAACCGCTGCCGAAGGCGACCGTTGAAGGCTGTGAACAGGCGGATGCCATTCTGTTTGGCTCCGTCGGCGGCCCGAAATGGGAAAATCTGCCGCCGGACAGCCAACCGGAACGCGGCGCATTGCTGCCGCTGCGTAAACACTTCAAATTGTTTAGCAACCTGCGTCCGGCAAAGCTGTACCAGGGGCTGGAAGCCTTCTGTCCGCTGCGCGCCGACATCGCGGCCAACGGTTTCGACATCCTGTGCGTGCGTGAATTGACCGGCGGGATCTATTTTGGTCAGCCGAAAGGCCGCGAAGGTAGCGGGCAACATGAAAAAGCCTTCGATACCGAGGTGTATCACCGTTTTGAAATCGAACGTATTGCGCGCATCGCCTTCGAATCGGCGCGTAAACGTCGCCGTAAGGTTACGTCGATCGACAAAGCCAACGTCCTGCAAACGTCCATTCTGTGGCGCGAGATCGTCAATGAGGTCGCCAAAGCGTACCCGGATGTCGAACTGGCGCACATGTACATCGACAATGCCACGATGCAGTTGATTAAAGATCCCTCTCAGTTTGACGTGCTGCTGTGCTCCAACCTGTTTGGCGACATTCTGTCTGACGAATGCGCGATGATCACCGGCTCAATGGGGATGTTGCCTTCCGCCAGCCTGAACGAACAGGGTTTCGGCCTGTATGAACCGGCGGGCGGTTCTGCGCCGGATATCGCCGGGAAAAACATCGCCAACCCGATCGCGCAGATCCTGTCGCTGGCGTTGCTGCTGCGTTACAGCCTGGATGCTGACGATGCGGCAACCGCCATTGAAAGCGCCATTAACCGCGCATTAGAAGAAGGTATTCGCACCGGTGATTTAGCCCGTGGCGCTGCCGCTGTCAGTACTGATGAGATGGGCGACATCATTGCCCGTTATGTCGCCGAAGGGGTGTAATCATGGCTAAAACGTTGTATGAAAAATTGTTCGATGCGCATGTGGTCTATGAGGCGCAGAACGAAACCCCGCTGCTGTACATCGACAGGCATCTGGTGCATGAAGTGACCTCCCCGCAGGCGTTTGACGGTCTGCGCGCCCACGGTCGCTCGGTTCGCCAGCCGGGTAAAACCTTCGCGACGATGGATCATAACGTCTCTACGCAAACCAAAGACATCAACGCCTCTGGCGAGATGGCGCGGATTCAGATGCAGGAGTTGATCAAAAACTGCAAAGCGTTCGGCGTGGAGCTGTATGACCTGAACCACCCGTATCAGGGGATCGTCCACGTAATGGGGCCGGAACAGGGCGTGACCTTACCGGGGATGACCATTGTTTGCGGCGATTCCCATACCGCCACGCACGGCGCATTCGGCGCGCTGGCGTTTGGCATCGGCACCTCCGAAGTTGAACACGTTCTGGCGACGCAGACCCTGAAACAGGGCCGCGCAAAAACCATGAAGATTGAGGTGAAAGGCACGGCTGCGCCGGGTATTACGGCGAAAGACATCGTGCTGGCGATTATCGGTAAAACCGGCAGCGCGGGCGGTACGGGCCATGTGGTCGAGTTCTGCGGCGAAGCCATTCGCAATCTGAGCATGGAAGGTCGTATGACCCTGTGCAACATGGCGATCGAGATGGGTGCCAAAGCCGGTCTGGTCGCGCCGGATGACACCACCTTCAACTACGTAAAAGGGCGTCTGCACGCCCCGAAAGGCAGCGATTTTGACGATGCCGTCGCATACTGGAAAACCCTGAAAACCGACGACGGCGCAACGTTCGATACCGTCGTGACCCTGCAAGCGGAAGACATTGCGCCGCAGGTTACCTGGGGAACCAACCCGGGTCAGGTTATCTCCGTCAACGACAATATCCCCGATCCGGCCTCGTTTGCCGATCCTGTCGAGCGCGCAAGCGCCGAAAAAGCGCTGGCCTATATGGGGCTGAAACCGGGCATTCCGTTAACCGACGTGGCGATCGACAAAGTGTTTATCGGTTCCTGCACCAACTCGCGTATTGAAGATTTACGCGCGGCGGCGGAAATCGCCAAAGGGCGTAAAGTTGCACCGGGCGTTCAGGCTCTGGTGGTTCCCGGCTCCGGCCCGGTAAAAGCGCAGGCAGAGGCGGAAGGTCTGGATAAGATCTTTATCGAAGCCGGTTTTGAATGGCGTTTACCAGGCTGTTCCATGTGTCTGGCGATGAACAACGACCGTCTGAATCCGGGCGAGCGCTGCGCCTCCACCAGCAACCGTAACTTTGAAGGTCGTCAGGGGCGCGGCGGACGCACGCATCTGGTTAGCCCGGCGATGGCTGCCGCTGCCGCCGTCACCGGTCATTTCGCCGATATTCGCAGCATCAAATAAGGAGCACACCATGGCAGAGAAATTTACCCAACACACCGGCCTGGTCGTCCCGCTGGATGCTGCTAACGTCGATACCGACGCGATTATACCGAAACAGTTTTTACAGAAAGTCACCCGCACCGGTTTTGGCGCGCATCTGTTCAATGACTGGCGTTTTCTGGATGAAAAGGGTCAGCAGCCGAACCCGGAGTTCGTGCTGAACTTCCCGGAATATAAAGGCGCATCGATTCTGCTGGCGCGGGAAAACTTCGGCTGCGGTTCATCGCGCGAGCACGCGCCGTGGGCGCTGACCGATTACGGCTTTAAAGTGGTCATCGCGCCGAGCTTCGCGGATATCTTCTATGGCAACAGCTTTAACAACCAGCTGCTGCCGGTGAAACTGAGCGATGAAGAGGTCGATGAACTGTTCGCCCTGGTGAAAGCCAATCCGGGGATTAAATTTGAAGTGGATCTGGAAGCGCAGGTAGTAAAAGCGGGCGATAAGTCCTACAGCTTTAAAATCGACGACTTCCGCCGTCACTGCATGTTGAACGGTCTGGACAGCATCGGCCTGACGTTGCAACACGAAAGCGCAATTGCGGCATACGAAGAGAAACAACCGTCGTTTATGCGCTGATTCTCAGCATACCTGCCGGATAGCACTTCGTTTATCCGGCCTGCCACTCTGTGTAGGCCAGATAAGGCGAAGCCGTCATCCGGCATTTTTTACACATCCTTCACCCGCCCGGTCATCACCAGCGCCACCAGCGAAATCGCCGCTATCACCCAGTAAACAGCGAAATGCCCGTAGCTTTGCGCGACCGCGCCCTGAATCACCCCCGCCAGAATCACTCCCGTGGAGATACTGTTGGTAAACAGCGTGGTAGCTGAACCGGCGCGGCCAGGCATTAAATCCTGAAACCACAGCATACCAATCCCCGCCACAATGCCGATAAACACCGCGTTAAACAGTTGCAGGATAAGCAACGCCGTCTGGCTGTGAAAGAAAATCAGGCCGAGATAAAACAGTACCCCCGCAGCCACGGCGATAACCATCATCCGCCGCTTACCGAAGCGCTTCACCGAGTAGCCAGCCAGAATCATCGCCGGGATCTCCAGACCTGCCGCAGTCCCCATCAATATTCCGGCCAGTTTATCCGGTAAACCCAGCTCAAGGCTTATCCATAGCGGCATATCAATGATGTACATGGTGTTGCAGGTCCACATCAGCGTGGAGGCGATAAACAGCATGCGGACGTTTTTATCCTGCCAGCCGCCCGCTTCCGTGACCGGAACATCGGCAGGCTGCTCAACGCGCGCCACCGAGGGCAGAATAAAAGCAATCAACGCCAGGCTGATGGCGAATATGCCGGCGGCAATGGAAAACATCGCCGTGAAGCCATAGTTCAGCGCCAGCATAAAAGCCAGCGGCGGGCCAATCACCCATGCCAGTGAAAGCTGCGCACGCATTACCGAGCTGAACATCACCACTTCACGCGCGGAGTTATCGGCATATTCCCGCGCCAACGCAAATAGCTGCGGCATGGCGGTATTGGCCAGCGACGCGAATAACACGCCGCAGGTGATCAGGGTGAGATAATGGCGATTGAAGGCGAACAGTAGCGCATTACCAATCGCCATCAGGCAGCAGAACATAATCAGCTTACGGCGATCGCCTTTACTGTCCGAGCGTTTTGCTAATGCAAGGCTGACCAGAATCCCGGCAATCGCGTTGACCGTGTAAAAAAGGCCGACCCAGAACGGCTGCGCACCGACTTCACGACTCAAAAACAGGCTCAGCGTCGGTGCCTGTAACGCTCCCGCCACGCCCATCATAAAGGCAACCAGCATAAAAGCGGCATAAACACCGTTGAGGCGCCGTCCCATCGTCATTAACCAGAGCATACTTTCCCTTTTTATGGATAAACGCAGCCGAAACGAAAAAAGCCAGCAGGAATTATCTGCTGGCGCGGCGATAAACACCAATACTCAGTCACACATGATGTCTGCAATTCGGAAATCCGAGGTCAGGCAGTCACCTCCCACTGCATCAGTTCTTCAAGCATCTTTAAGCGCTGCGGCGCGCTCGGACAAGCCAACCAGGACAACCCTTCTGTCGCGGTAAAGTACTTCAAATAAAACTGACGCATCGAAGACCTCTCCATATTGCTTCATCGGAATCCATTATTGACCTAATATGGGGATAGTAAAATTGCTGAGTTTTGCGCAGGAGTTCCCCTTTTATGTCTTCAGGTCGTCTGCAACAACAGTTCATCCGTCTATGGCAATGCTGCGACGGCAAAACGCAAGACACCACGCTCAACGAGCTGGCGGACCTGCTGAGCTGCTCCCGCCGCCATATGCGTACGCTGCTGAATACCATGCAGGAACGTGGCTGGTTGACATGGGAGGCGGAGGTCGGACGCGGGAAACGCTCCCGTCTGACCTTCCTCTATACCGGGCTGGCGCTACAGCAGCAGCGGGCGGAAGACCTGCTGGAGCAAGATCGCATCGACCAGTTGGTACAGCTGGTGGGCGACAAAACCGCCGTGCGGCAAATGCTGGTGTCCCACCTGGGGCGCAGCTTTCGCCAGGGGCGGCATATTCTGCGCGTGCTCTACTATCGTCCAATGCACAACCTGCTGCCTGGCACCGCATTGCGTCGTTCAGAAACCCATATCGCCCGGCAAATTTTCAGCGCACTGACGCGCGTAAATGAGGAAAATGGGGAACTGGAAGCCGATATTGCTCACCACTGGCAACAGATTTCCCCTTTGCAGTGGCGTTTTTTTCTTCGTCCGGGGATTCACTTCCATCACGGACGTGAGCTGGAGATGGAGGATGTCATTGCCTCACTGACGCGCATCAACGCCCTGCCGCTCTACTCGCACATTACCGAGATAGTCTCCCCCACCGCCTGGACGCTGGATATTCACCTGTCGCAGCCGGATCGCTGGCTGCCGTGGCTGCTGGGTCAGGTTCCGGCGATGATCCTGCCCCGGGAGTGGGAAACGCTGAATAATTTCTCCAGCCATCCGATCGGCACCGGCCCTTACGCGGTGATGCGTAATACGCGCAACCAGTTAAAAATCCACGCCTTTGATGATTTCTTCGGCTATCGGGCGCTGATTGATGAAGTGAACGTCTGGGTATTGCCGGACATTGGCGACGAACCGAACGGCGGTCTGACGTTAAAAGGGCCGACCGAAGATGAAAAAGCCATCGAAAGCCGGCTGGAAGAGGGCTGCTACTATATGCTGTTCGACGCCCGGACGAATCGCGGCGCGAATCAGGAAGTCAGAGAGTGGATAAGCCGCGTGCTCTCCCCCAGCAATTTGCTCTTCTATGCCGACGAGCAATACCAGCGCCACTGGTTCCCGGCTTACGGATTACTGCCCCGCTGGCACCATGCCCGCCCGGGACACGGCGAAAAACCCGCCGGGCTGGAGACAATCACGCTGACCTACTACCACGACCACATCGAACATCGGGTGATCGCGCAGATCATGAGCCAGCTGCTGGCTGAACATCAGGTCCATCTGGATATCCATGAGATCGACTACGATCAATGGCATGCGGGGGAGGTCACAAGCGACATCTGGCTCAACAGCGCCAACTTTACGCTACCGCTCGATTTTTCCCTGTTTGCGCACCTGTGCGAAGTCCCGCTGTTGCAGCATTGCATCCCGCTGGACTGGGAGGGCGACGCCGCGCAGTGGCGAAACGGCGAGATGAACCTGGCAGTGTGGTGCCAGCAATTGCTCGCCAGTAAAGCGATCGTCCCGCTGATCCACCACTGGCTGATCATCCAGGGGCAGCGCAGTATGCGCGGGCTACGTATGAACACCCTCGGCTGGTTTGACTTTAAATCGGCATGGTTTGCGCCACCCGACCCATGATTGCCGCTTAGCAACAAAATCACTACACTAACGCCGTCCTCAACGGGGTGCTGATAAACATACGCAAAACCATTCGTGAAGTGTATGGGCTGAGAAAATACCCGTCGAACCTGATCCGGATAACGCCGGCGAAGGGATTTGAGACTGCTTCTCAAGTCCTTTGCCACCCACTTTATGAGGTGCAAAGTGTTAAAAAAATGTCTTCCCTTGCTACTCCTGTGCGCAGCGCCTGCCTTCGCCAAACCTGTTCTGACCGTCTATACCTATGACTCCTTCGCTGCCGACTGGGGGCCTGGCCCAACAATCAAAAAAGCCTTTGAATCTGACTGTGATTGCGAACTGAAGCTGGTGGCGCTGGAAGATGGCGTTTCGCTGCTCAACCGCCTGCGAATGGAAGGGAAAAACAGCAAAGCCGACGTGGTGCTTGGCCTGGACAACAACCTGCTGGAAGCCGCCACGCAAACCCACCTGTTCGCAAAAAGCGGCATTGCACCTGATGCGGTTAACGTGCCAGGCGGCTGGCATAACGACACATTCGTGCCGTTTGATTATGGCTACTTCGCCTTCATCTATGACAAAAACAAACTGAAAAACCCACCGAAAAGCCTGAAAGAACTGGTAGAGAGCGATCGGAAATGGCGCGTGATTTATCAGGACCCGCGCACCAGTACACCGGGGCTGGGTCTGCTGCTGTGGATGCAGAAAGTCTACGGCGATAACGCGCCGGAAGCCTGGCAAAAACTGGCGGCCAAAACGGTCACCGTCACCAAAGGCTGGAGCGAATCCTACGGCCTGTTCCTGAAAGGCGAAAGCGATCTGGTGCTGAGCTACACCACCTCTCCGGCGTATCACATCATCGAAGAGAAAAAAGATAACTACGCCGCCGCCAGCTTCAGCGAAGGTCATTACCTGCAAGTGGAAGTGGCTGCGCGCACTGCCGCCAGCAAACAGCCGGAACTGGCAGAAAAATTCCTCAAGTTTATGGTTTCACCGGCATTCCAGAACGCCATTCCTACCGGCAACTGGATGTATCCGGTCGCTGACGTCGCCCTGCCCGCAGGATTTGAACAACTGACGAAGCCATCCACCACGCTGGAATTTACGCCTGCGGAAGTGGCATCCCAGCGTCAGGCATGGATTAGCGAATGGCAACGCGCCGTCAGCCGCTAATTCCCGGCTGGCTGATACCCGGGCTTTCTGCCGCCGCGCTGATGGTGGCAGTGGCTCTGGCGGCATTTCTGGCGCTATGGCTTAACGCGCCGCAGGGTGAATGGTCGTCGCTATGGCAGGACAGCTACCTGTGGCACGTCGTGCGTTTCTCGTTCTGGCAGGCGTTCCTGTCGGCGCTGCTCTCCGTCATCCCGGCGATTTTCCTCGCCAGAGCGCTCTATCGTCGCCGTTTTCCCGGACGTCTGGCGTTATTGCGCCTGTGCGCCATGACGCTGATTTTACCGGTGCTGGTCGCCGTTTTCGGTATCCTCAGCGTCTACGGTCGTCAGGGCTGGCTGGCCTCGCTGTGGCATACGCTGGGGCTGGAGTGGCATTTCTCGCCCTACGGCTTGCAGGGGATTTTACTGGCGCACGTCTTTTTTAACCTGCCGATGGCAAGCCGCCTGCTGCTTCAGGCGCTGGAAAACATTCCCGGCGAACAGCGACAGCTCGCCGCGCAGCTAGGCATGCGCGGCTGGCACTTCTTCCGCTTTGTTGAATGGCCGTGGCTGCGTCGTCAAATCCCGCCGGTGGCGGCGCTGATTTTTATGCTCTGTTTCGCCAGTTTCGCCACCGTGTTGTCACTTGGCGGCGGCCCGCAGGCTACCACTATCGAGCTGGCCATCTATCAGGCGCTGAGCTACGACTACGATCCTGCCCGTGCGGCCATGCTGGCGCTGATCCAGATGATATGTTGTCTGGCGCTGGTGCTGCTGAGCCAGCGGCTGAGTAAAGCCATTGCCCCCGGCGTCACGCTGGTGCAAGGCTGGCGCGACCCTGACGATCGGCTCCACAGCCGCCTGACGGACAGCCTGCTGATCGCCCTGGCGCTGCTGTTGCTTCTCCCGCCGCTGCTGGCGGTTATTATTGATGGCGTCAATCGCAGCCTGCTGGACGTGCTGGCGCAACCCATTTTGTGGCAGGCGCTGTGGACCTCTCTGCGCATTGCGCTGGCGGCGGGAGTGCTGTGCGTCATCCTGACGATGATGCTTTTATGGAGCAGCCGCGAACTGCGCGCCCGCCAGCAGGTGCTGGCAGGCCAGGCGCTGGAACTGAGCGGGATGTTGATCCTTGCCATGCCCGGCATCGTGCTGGCGACCGGCTTCTTTTTACTGCTCAACAACAGCGTTGGGCTACCGGAGTCGGCTGACGGTATTGTGATTTTCACCAACGCGCTAATGGCGATTCCCTATGCGCTAAAAGTGCTGGAAAACCCCATGCGCGATGTGACCGCACGCTACAGCATGCTATGTCAGTCATTGGGCATTGAGGGATGGTCGCGACTGAAGGTGGTGGAACTGCGCGCCCTGAAACGCCCTCTGGCGCAGGCGCTGGCCTTTGCCTGCGTGCTCTCCATCGGTGATTTTGGCGTGGTGGCGCTGTTTGGCAACGACGATTTCCGCACGCTACCGTTTTATCTGTATCAGCAAATTGGCTCCTATCGCAGCCAGGACGGCGCGGTTACCGCATTATTACTGCTGATGCTCTGCTTTATGCTGTTTACCGTTATCGAAAAATTACCGGGGCGAAATGTTAAAACTGACTGATATCACCTGGCTTTATCACCATTTGCCCATGCGCTTCACACTGTCGGTGGCGCGCGGTGAACAGGTGGCGGTTCTCGGGCCAAGCGGCGCCGGGAAAAGTACGTTGCTGAATTTAATCGCCGGGTTTCTGACACCGGCCAGCGGCACAATAATGATTGAAGGTCAGGATCACACCACGACACCGCCCTCCCGCCGTCCCGTTTCCATGCTGTTTCAGGAAAATAATCTGTTCAGCCACCTCAACGTGCAGCAGAACATCGGGCTGGGGTTAAACCCTGGGCTAAAGCTGAACGCGGCTCAGCGGGAGAAGCTGCATCATATTGCACGCCAGATGGGGATCGAAAATCTGCTGGAGCGCCTGCCGGGCGAGCTTTCCGGCGGGCAACGTCAACGCGTGGCGCTTGCGCGCTGCCTGGTGCGCGAACAGCCGGTATTGCTGCTCGACGAGCCGTTTTCCGCTCTCGACCCCGCCCTGCGTCAGGAGATGCTGACGCTGGTCAGCGACGTCTGCCGCGACCAGCAATTAACCCTGCTGATGGTGTCACATAGTGTGGAGGATGCCGCGCGCATTGCGTCACGCTCGATTGTCGTGGCCGACGGGCGTATCGCATGGCAGGGCAAAACGGATGAGTTATTAAGCGGTCAGGCCAGCGCCTCGGCATTGCTGGGCATTAAAGCGTAATGGGGTGCCCGGTGGCGCTGCGCTTACCGGGCCTACGGACAGGCATCCGTTGTAGGCCGGATAAGCGTCAGCGCCATCCGGCAAAAGATTCCTCAGTAACCCACGACTTTACGCAGAATATCGATATACACCGGCATCAGCGGATGACGAAGCAGCATCACCAGCGCGACAATGCCCGCGCCGAGCATCACCGGCGCCAGCCATAACAGGCGGCCTCGCGGTAAAAACGGCGTTAAGCGATCGGCGGCGGCCTTACCGCTACGCCATAACCGCCAGCACAGCCAGGCCGCCAGCCACAGCAGCAGCGCCGTTGCCAACAACAGCCATTTGAAATAGCCGCTCTGCATATCGGCCGGAATGTCGATCGCAGCGCCCGCCAGAATCCCCGGCAAGAAATAGAACGGCGGCCACAGCACGCAACCAATAATATTCGGCACGATAAATTTCGCGACGGGCAGATCCAGCATCCCCGCCACCATCGGCACCAGCGGCCGCGTCGGGCCGACAAAACGCCCGACCAGAATGGTGAACATGCTGTGTTGATGCAGCGCGTGTTCGGTTTTGTCCAGCAGCGCTTTGTTCTTTTTCATAAAAGACCAGCGATGCAGCGGCTTTTTGAAGCGCCAGCCCAACCAGAAGGAGATCCAGTCCCCCAGCAGGCAACCGATAATGCCCGCCAGCCACGCATGCCAGAAATTCAGCTCACCGCTGCCGATAAGCGCCCCCAGCCCCGCCATCATCACCGTACCGGGCAGAATCAGACCGACCAACGCCAGCGACTCCAGAAAGGCCACCAGCGCCACCGCAATTAGCGAGTACAGAGCGGATTGGAGAATAAAGTGTTCCAGCAATGCTTGCATAATGTGTCCGTCAGATTTACGAAGCAGCGATTCTGCTAACCCTCACCCGCTTCGTCAAGTCGCCAATTGTCTGAATAGATTACGCGTTATGACATCTTTGCAGACACATCATTCACTTTTTATTCACAACCAGCGCGGAACTCGCTCGGGCTGGCCCCGGTACATTTTTTAAAGACGCGAGAGAAATAAAGCTGATCGTCAAACCCGACATTGCGCCCGACGGTGGCTATCGGCATCCGCGTCGTGCTGAGCAGCAGCTTCGCCTGGCTGATGCGCTGATCCTCGCGCCAGCTCAGTACGCTAATGCCTAACTGTTGGCGGAACAGGTGCGACAGGCGGGACGGCGACAGGCAGACGTGCTGCGCCACGCTGGCAATATCAAACTGGCTGTCCGCCAGATGATCGCTGATGTACTGACAGGCGTCGCGCACCCGGCTGTCCATCGGCGGATGCAACGATTCATTGATCGCCTCCATACGTCGCAGCAGAAGCTGCTCCAGCAGGTTAATCGCCAGCAGTTCAGAGTAGCGCCCTTCCCCCTGCCCGGCATTGATGATTTGACCAAAAAGCTCATTAAAGCGCGGCTGGTGCGCTTCGTCAGGGCGGAAAAAACCGGTCTGCGCAAAAATCGTCGGCCAGGTGAGCCACTCCTGCCAGTAGGCGCGCGGTCGGAAGTACACCCACTGGTGATACCATTCGCTCGCGTTGGGATGGCGACCGTAGTGGTGTACCTCGCCAGGCGGAAACAGCAAAATATCCCCCGGACGGCAGACAAACTGTTTGCCGTGGTTATTGATCACCCCTTCCCCGCGAATCGTAAGATTAAGGATATACCCCTTCATCCCCAGCGGGCGGTCGATAAAAAAATCCAGATAGCCGTTCGCCTCAATGGGCGTCAGCCCGGCAACCAGATGCGCATTAAACGAATAACCCGGCAGCAGGGGATCATTTTGCGTTTCAGCCATAAATTCAATACTCCCGGCGTTCTGAGAAGAAACCAATTGTCCATATTGAGTGAGACATCTTCACCTTCCCCTCTGCGCCCCGCCGTCATTGCGATTACGGACCATCAACCCCGCTTGCGAAAAGAGATTTGTAACAAAGGCCGATTGCGAAGGCGATAAAAACGGGTAACAAAAGTGTCTATAACTACGACAGAAATGTCCACATTGAATATTTGCACGGCGTCACACTTTGCAATGCCATAGCATTTTAATCCATAAGATTAGCGGATCCTGCCTGACGGTTTTTATCCCCGCTATCTACTGTTTCTCCATACCTGTTTTTTTCGATGGAGTAAGACGATGGCGATTGCAATTGGCCTCGATTTTGGCAGTGATTCAGTTCGTGCTCTGGCGGTGGATTGCGCCACCGGGGAAGAGATCGCCACCTGCGTAGAGTGGTATCCCCGCTGGCAGGAAGGGCGCTATTGCGACGCCCCGAACAACCAGTTCCGCCATCATCCACGCGACTACATAGAGTCAATGGAAGCTGCGTTGAAAAACGTTCTCGCGACCCTGAGCGCGTCACAGCGTGGCGAGGTGGTCGGCATCGGCGTCGACAGCACCGGCTCCACCCCCGCCCCCATTGATGCCGACGGCCACGTACTGGCGCTGCGTCCTGAGTTCGCCGAAAACCCGAATGCGATGTTCGTCCTGTGGAAAGATCACACCTCGGTCGAAGAAGCGGAAGCCATCACCCGCCTGTGCCATACGCCGGGCAAAACCGATTATTCCCGCTACATCGGCGGTATTTACTCCAGCGAATGGTTTTGGGCGAAAATTCTGCACGTTACGCGTCAGGACAGCGCCGTCGCGCAGGCCGCCGCCTCCTGGATTGAGCTGTGCGACTGGGTGCCAGCCCTGCTCTCCGGCACCACGCGCCCGCAGGATATTCGCCGTGGTCGCTGTAGCGCCGGACATAAATCGCTGTGGCATGAGAGCTGGGGCGGTTTGCCGCCCGCCAGTTTCTTCGATGACCTCGATCCCATCATCAACCGCCACCTCGCCTGGCCGCTGTTTACCGATACCTTCACTGCCGATCTGCCGGTTGGCACGCTGTGCGCGGAGTGGGCGCAACGCCTCGGCCTGCCGGAAAGCGTGGTCATCTCTGGCGGCGCGTTTGACTGCCATATGGGCGCGGTTGGCGCGGGCGCGCAGCCGAATGCGCTGGTGAAAGTGATCGGCACATCGACCTGCGACATTCTGATTGCCGACAAGCAGAGCGTCGGCGACCGTGCGGTGAAAGGCATTTGCGGCCAGGTAGACGGCAGCGTCGTGCCTGATTTTATTGGCCTGGAAGCGGGACAATCGGCGTTCGGCGATATCTATGCCTGGTTTGGCCGCATTCTCGGCTGGCCGCTGGAGCAGCTTGCGGCGCAGCATCCTGAACTGAAAGACCAAATCGCCATCAGCCAAAAGCAGCTACTCCCGGCGCTGACCGAGGCGTGGGCGAAGAATCCATCGCTGGATCATCTGCCCGTGGTACTCGACTGGTTTAACGGTCGCCGCACGCCGAACGCTAACCAGCGTCTGAAAGGGGTGATTAGCGATCTGAATCTCGCCACCGATGCGCCAGCGCTGTTTGGCGGGCTGATCGCCGCCACCGCCTTCGGCGCACGCGCCATTCAGGAATGCTTTACCGAACAGGGCATTGCCGTCAACAACGTGATGGCGCTGGGCGGCATAGCCCGTAAGAATCAGGTGATCATGCAGGCCTGCTGCGACGTGCTCAACCGCCCGCTACAGATTGTCGCCTCAGACCAGTGCTGCGCGTTAGGCGCCGCCATTTTTGCCGCCGTCGCCGCAAAAGCGCATGTCGATATCCCTGCCGCACAACAAAAAATGGCCAGCGCCGTAGAGAACACCCTGCAACCGCGCCCGGAACAGGCTCAACGCTTCGAACAGCTTTATCAGCGCTACCGGCAGTGGGCGGTCAGCGCTGAACAACACTATCTTCCGACTGCCGCCCCGGCGCCAAAAACCCCGGTCAGCCAGGCAACCCTGACCCATTAAGGACACGACAATGACGATTTTTGACAACTATGAAGTGTGGTTTGTGATTGGCAGCCAGCATTTGTATGGCTCTGAAACGCTGCGCCAGGTTACTCAGCATGCCGAACATGTGGTAAAGGCGCTGAATACCGAAGCGAAACTGCCCTGCAAACTGGTGCTGAAGCCGCTGGGGACGTCGCCTGACGAGATCACCGCGATTTGTCGTGATGCCAATTATGACGATCGCTGTGCGGGCCTGGTGGTCTGGCTGCACACCTTCTCGCCCGCGAAAATGTGGATTAACGGGCTGAGTATTCTCAACAAGCCGCTGTTGCAGTTCCACACCCAGTTCAATGCCGCCCTGCCGTGGGACAGCATCGACATGGACTTTATGAACCTGAATCAGACCGCGCACGGCGGACGCGAGTTTGGTTTTATCGGCGCGCGTATGCGTCAGCAGCACGCGGTAGTGACCGGTCACTGGCAGGACAAACACGCGCACGCGCGTATCGGCTCATGGATGCGCCAGGCGGTCTCCAGACAGGACACCCGCCACCTGAAAGTGTGCCGCTTTGGCGACAACATGCGTGAAGTGGCCGTGACCGACGGCGATAAAGTGGCGGCGCAGATCAAGTTCGGCTTCTCGGTGAATACCTGGGCGGTGGGCGACCTGGTACAGGTCGTGAATGCGGTTAGCGACGGCGACATTAACGCGCTGGTGGATGAATACGAAAGCCGCTATACCCTGACGCCCGCGACGCAAATTCACGGCGACAAGCGGCAGAACGTGCTGGAAGCCGCGCGTATTGAACTGGGCATGAAGCGCTTTCTGGAACAGGGCGGCTTCCACGCGTTCACCACGACGTTTGAAGATTTGCACGGCCTGAAGCAGCTTCCAGGACTGGCCGTACAGCGCCTGATGCAACAGGGCTACGGTTTCGCTGGCGAAGGCGACTGGAAAACCGCCGCGCTGCTTCGCATCATGAAAGTGATGTCTGGCGGTTTGCCGGGCGGCACCTCATTTATGGAGGATTACACCTACCACTTTGAGAAGGGCAACGATCTGGTGCTCGGCTCGCACATGCTGGAAGTATGCCCGTCTATCGCGGTGGAAGAAAAACCGATCCTCGACGTGCAGCACCTCGGCATCGGGGGTAAAGACGCGCCCGCACGTCTGATCTTCAACACCCAAACCGGCCCGGCGATCGTCGCCAGCCTGATCGACCTCGGCGATCGCTATCGTCTGCTGGTCAACTGCATCGACACCGTAAAAACGCCGCATGACCTGCCGAAGCTGCCGGTCGCCAACGCGCTGTGGAAAGCCCAGCCGGATCTGACCACCGCATCCGAAGCGTGGATTCTCGCCGGTGGCGCGCATCACACCGTCTTCAGCCATGCGCTGGATCTGAACGATATGCGCCAGTTCGCAGAGATGCACGATATTGAAATCACCGTCATCGATAACGATACCCGCCTGCCCGCCTTTAAAGACGCGCTGCGCTGGAACGAAGTTTATTACGGTTTCAAACGTTAACAGTTGCCGGATGGCGGCGTAAATGCCTTATCCGGCCTACAGGTCGCACCAACCTTGTAGGCCGGATAAGCGCAGCGCCATCCGGCGTGGAGACAGCTATGTTAGAAGATCTCAAACGTCAGGTGCTGGAAGCCAATCTGGCGCTGCCAAAACACAATCTGGTGACTCTCACCTGGGGGAACGTCAGCGCCATCGATCGCGAGCGCGGCGTCTTCATCATTAAACCTTCCGGCGTCGACTACAGCGTGATGAGCGCAGAGGATATGGTGGTGGTCAGCATTGCCACGGGTGAAGTGGTGGAAGGAACGAAAAAGCCCTCCTCCGATACGCCGACCCACCGTCTGTTGTATCAGTCTTTCCCGTCGATTGGCGGCATCGTCCACACCCATTCGCGCCACGCGACCATCTGGGCGCAGGCCGGGCAATCCATTCCGGCGACGGGGACGACCCATGCGGACTATTTTTACGGCACGATCCCCTGCACGCGCAAAATGACCGATGCGGAGATCAACGGCGAATATGAATGGGAAACGGGCAACGTCATCGTCGAAACCTTTGAAAAACAGGGTATCGATGCCGCGCAGATGCCCGGCGTGCTGGTGCATTCACACGGTCCGTTCACCTGGGGCAAAAACGCCGAAGACGCGGTGCATAACGCCATTGTGCTGGAGGAGGTCGCCTGTATGGGCATCTTCTGCCGCCAGCTTGCGCCACAGTTGCCGGATATGCAGCAAACGTTGCTGGATAAGCACTACCTGCGCAAACACGGGGCGAAGGCCTATTACGGGCAGTAACGGATAGCCCGACGGCGCAACCATACCTGTATAAAACCACAGCAAAACGTTCCGAACCAGGCTATAATCATGCCTGGTTTTTTAATGAGTACGCAGCGTGGCGCAGGCAGGTTTTATTTTAACCCGGCACTGGCGGGATACCCCGCAAGGAACAGAGGTCTCATTCTGGCTGGCAACGGACACCGGTCCTTTGCAGGTCACGCTCGCGCCGCAGGAGTCGGTCGCGTTTATCCCTACGTATCAGGCCGCCCGCGTCACCTCGCTGCTGAGCACAGAAAACGGCTATCGCCTGACGCCGCTCAATTTGCAGGATTTTCATCGCCAGCCCATCTCGGGGTTGTACTGCCGCTCGCACCGACAGCTGATGCGTCTGGAAAAACAGCTGAAAGAACAGGGCATAACGGTCTATGAAGCCGATGTGCGCCCGCCGGAACGTTACCTGATGGAGCGGTTTATCACCGCTCCCGTTTGGCTGGAGGGCGACACAAAAGACGGCGCGATCGTCAATGCCCGCCTGAAACCGCACCCAGACTACCGCCCCCCGCTGAAATGGGTATCGCTGGATATTGAAACCACCCGACACGGCGAGCTGTACTGCATTGGCCTGCAAGGCTGCGGACAACGCGTCGTTTTTATGCTCGGCCCGGCGAATGGCGATGCCTCGGCGCTGGATTTCCAGCTTGAGTATGCGGCGAGCCGCCCGCTGCTGCTGGAAAAACTCAACGACTGGTTTGCCCGGCACGATCCCGATGTGATCATCGGCTGGAACGTGGTGCAGTTTGATTTACGCATCCTGCAAAAACATGCCGAGCGCTATCGTATCCCTTTACGTCTGGGGCGCGACAACACCGAGCTGGAATGGCGCGAGCACGGTTTCAAGAACGGCGTGTTTTTCGCCCAGGCCAAAGGGCGGTTGATCATTGACGGCATTGAGGCGCTCAAATCCGCGTTCTGGAATTTCTCATCATTTTCACTGGAAACCGTGGCCCAGGAGCTGCTTGGCGAAGGGAAATCGATCGATAATCCCTGGGACAGAATGGACGAAATTGACCGCCGTTTCGCCGAAGATAAGCCCGCGCTCGCCACGTATAACCTCAAGGACTGCGAGCTGGTGACGCAGATTTTTCATAAGACGGAGATCATGCCGTTTTTACTGGAGCGCGCCACCGTTAACGGTCTGCCCGCTGACCGCCACGGCGGTTCTGTCGCCGCCTTCGGTCATCTCTATTTTCCCCGTATGCATCGCGCCGGTTACGTTGCGCCGAATCTCGGTGAAGTCCCGCCGCATGCCAGTCCTGGCGGTTACGTGATGGACTCGCGCCCTGGCCTGTATGACTCCGTACTGGTGCTGGATTATAAGAGCCTGTACCCGTCGATCATTCGCACGTTCCTGATCGACCCGGTTGGGCTGGTGGAAGGGATGGCGCAACCGGACCCGACACACAGCACCGAAGGCTTTCTTGACGCCTGGTTCTCGCGAGAAACGCACTGTCTCCCGGAGATCGTCACGCAGATCTGGCACGGGCGCGATGAGGCCAAACGCCACGGCAATAAACCGCTGTCCCAGGCGCTGAAGATCATCATGAATGCGTTTTACGGCGTGCTCGGGACGACGGCCTGCCGCTTTTTCGATCCCCGACTGGCCTCGTCGATCACCATGCGCGGCCACGCGATCATGCGTCAGACCAAAGCGCTGATCGAGGCGCAGGGTTATGACGTGATCTACGGCGATACGGATTCCACTTTCGTCTGGCTGAAAGGCGCGCATTCTGAAGACGAGGCGGCAAGGATTGGCCGCGAGCTGGTGCGTCATGTGAATGACTGGTGGACGCAATCCCTGCAACAGCAAAAACTGACCAGCGCGCTGGAATTAGAGTTTGAAACCCACTTCCGCCGTTTTCTGATGCCGACCATTCGCGGGGCGGACACCGGCAGCAAAAAGCGCTATGCCGGGCTGATTCAGGAAGGCGAGAAGCAGCGAATGGTATTTAAAGGGTTGGAGACCGTGCGCACCGACTGGACGCCGCTGGCGCAACGATTCCAGCAGGAGCTTTACCTGCGTATCTTCCGCCAGGAACCCTATCAGGAGTATGTCCGGGAAACCATCGATAACCTGATGACGGGCAAGCTGGATGAACAGTTGGTTTACCGCAAGCGACTGCGCCGCCCGTTGAGCGAATATCAGCGTAACGTTCCGCCGCACGTTCGCGCCGCCCGGCTCGCCGATGAACAAAACATCAAACTGGGGCGCCCGGCGCAGTATCAGAACCGAGGCACGATCAAATACGTGTGGACGACTAACGGCCCTGAGCCGCTGGATTACCGGCATTCACCGCTGGATTACGAGCACTATTTAACCCGCCAGCTACAGCCAGTCGCAGAGGGAATACTTCCCTTCATCGATGATAATTTTGCTACACTACTCACAGGACAACTGGGGTTATTTTGACGCGTGACGAATGCGCCGCCATCCATTACCATAGCGCCCTTTCCATTCCTGGACCCAATTAACACTGCTGCCATTCTATTTTGGTAGCGGGTGATTATTGCCTGCAATTAAAGATATAGAGCCGAACATATATGCCTTTTACACTTGGTCAACGCTGGATCAGCGATACAGAAAGCGAACTGGGACTTGGAACCGTCGTCGCGATGGATGCGCGAACTGTCACCTTACTTTTCCCGGCGACAGGTGAAAACCGTCTGTATGCGCGCAGTGACTCCCCCGTGACCCGCGTGATGTTTAACCCTGGTGATACGATTACAAGCCATGAAGGCTGGCAGCTACAAATCGATGAAGTAAAAGAAGAAAACGGCCTGCTTGCCTATACTGGCACCCGCCTTGATACCGAAGAAACCGCCGTCACGCTGCGTGAAGTCTTGCTCGACAGCAAGCTGGTTTTCAGTAAACCGCAGGATCGCCTGTTCGCCGGGCAAATCGACCGGATGGACCGATTCGCCCTGCGCTACCGCGCACGTAAATTTCAGAGCGAGCAGTACCGCATGCCGTGGAGCGGCCTGCGCGGTCAGCGCACCAGCCTGATTCCCCACCAGCTCAACATTGCCCATGATGTCGGTCGCCGCCACGCGCCGCGCGTCCTGCTGGCGGATGAAGTGGGCTTAGGAAAAACCATCGAAGCCGGGATGATCCTGCACCAACAGCTGCTGTCTGGCGCGGCGGAACGCGTGCTGATCATCGTCCCGGAAACCCTGCAACATCAGTGGCTGGTTGAAATGCTGCGCCGCTTCAACCTGCGCTTCGCGCTGTTCGACGACGAGCGTTACACCGAAGCCCAGCACGATGCCTACAACCCGTTTGAAACCGAGCAACTGGTTATCTGCTCGCTGGACTTCGCGCGTCGCAACAAACAGCGTCTGGAACATCTGTGCGACGCACAATGGGACCTGCTAGTCGTCGATGAAGCTCACCACCTGGTGTGGAGCGAAGACGCGCCAAGCCGCGAATATATGGCGATTGAACAACTGGCGGAACGCGTGCCTGGCGTCCTGCTGCTGACCGCAACGCCGGAACAGCTGGGCATGGAAAGCCACTTCGCCCGTCTGCGTCTGCTCGACCCGAGCCGTTTCCACGACTTCGAACAATTTGTCGAAGAGCAAAAAAATTATCGCCCGGTCGCCGACGCCGTCGCCATGCTGCTGGCAGGCAACAAGCTGAGCAACGAAGAGCTGAACATGCTCGGCGACCTGATTGGCGAGCAGGACATCGAACCGCTGCTGCAAACGGCGAACAGCGACCGCGATGGCGCGCAGAATGCCCGCCAGGAACTGGTCTCCATGCTGATGGACAGACACGGCACCAGCCGCGTACTGTTCCGCAACACCCGTAACGGCGTCAAAGGCTTCCCGAAACGCGAGCTGCACACCATCAAGCTGCCGCTGCCAACGCAATATCAGACGGCGATTAAAGTCTCCGGCATTATGGGCGCGCGTAAAAGCGCGGAGGACAGAGCGCGCGATATGCTCTACCCGGAGCAGATTTATCAGGAATTCGAAGGGGATAGCGGCACCTGGTGGAACTTCGACCCGCGCGTGGAGTGGCTGATGGGGCATCTGACCAGCCACCGCTCGCAGAAAGTGCTGGTGATCTGCGTGAAAGCCGCCACCGCGCTGCAACTGGAGCAGGTGCTGCGCGAGCGCGAAGGCATCCGCGCCGCCGTATTCCATGAAGGCATGTCCATTATTGAACGTGACCGCGCCGCCGCGTGGTTTAGCGAAGAAGACAGCGGCGCGCAGGTTCTGCTGTGCTCGGAAATCGGTTCTGAAGGCCGTAACTTCCAGTTCGCCAGCAACCTGGTGATGTTTGACCTGCCGTTTAACCCGGATTTGCTGGAGCAGCGTATTGGCCGTCTGGACCGTATCGGTCAGGCGCACGATATTCAGATCCACGTTCCGTATCTGGAAAAAACCGCGCAGTCCGTGCTGGTTCGCTGGTATCACGAAGGGCTGGATGCCTTTGAGCACACCTGCCCAACCGGTCGCGCCATCTACGATACGGTGTATCACGATCTGATCGCTTACCTGGCGACGCCTGAAAACACCGACGGTTTTGACGCGCTGATCAAAACCTGCCGCGAGCAGCACGAAGCGCTGAAGGCGCAGCTGGAGCAAGGGCGCGACCGTCTGCTGGAGATCCACTCTAACGGCGGCGAGAAAGCGCAGGCACTGGCAGAGAGCATTGAAGAACAGGATGACGACACCAGCCTGATCGCCTTCGCCATGAACCTGTTTGATATCGTCGGGATTAACCAGGATGACCGTGGTGAAAACCTGATTGTGCTGACGCCTTCCGATCATATGCTGGTGCCGGACTTCCCTGGCCTGCCGGAAGATGGCTGCACCATTACGTTCGAGCGTGATGTGGCGCTGTCGCGTGAAGATGCGCAGTTTGTTACCTGGGAACATCCGCTGATTCGCAACGGCCTGGATCTGATTCTGTCTGGCGATACCGGCAGCAGCACGATTTCACTGTTGAAAAACAAAGCGTTGCCGGTGGGAACGCTGCTGGTGGAACTGGTGTATGTCGTTGAAGCGCAGGCGCCGAAACATTTACAGCTTAACCGTTTCCTGCCGCCGACGCCGGTGCGCATGCTGCTGGATAAAAACGGCAATAACCTGGCCGCGCAGGTGGAGTTTGAAACCTTCAACCGCCAGCTGAGCGCCGTTAACCGTCATACCGGCAGCAAGCTGGTCAACGCGGTGCAACAGGACGTACACGCGATTCTGCAACTGGGCGAAGCGCAGGCGGAGAAATCGGCCCGGGCGCTGATCGACGCCGCGCGTAGCGAAGCGGATGAAAAACTGTCTGCCGAACTGTCGCGTCTGGAAGCGCTGCGCGCCGTTAACCCGAACATCCGTGATGATGAACTTGCGGCGATCGACAGCAACCGTCAGCAGGTAATGGAAAGCCTGGATCAGGCCAACTGGCGTCTGGATGCCTTGCGTCTTATCGTCGTCACGCATCAGTAACGGAGCAAAAAATGGGGATGGAAAACTACAATCCGCCGCAGGAGCCCTGGCTGATTATCCTGTATCAGGATGAGCACATTATGGTGGTCAACAAGCCCAGCGGCTTGTTGTCCGTGCCGGGCCGCCTTGAGGAGCACAAAGATAGCGTGATGACGCGTATTCAACGCGATTATCCGCAGGCGGAGTCGGTGCATCGTCTGGATATGGCGACCAGCGGCGTGATTGTAGTGGCGCTGACCAAAGCGGCGGAACGGGAACTGAAACGCCAGTTCCGCGAGCGTGAGCCGAAAAAACAGTACGTTGCGCGCGTGTGGGGGCATCCAGCCCCTGCCGAAGGGCTGGTTGATTTACCGCTGATCTGCGACTGGCCGAACAGGCCGAAACAGAAAGTGTGCTATGAGACAGGTAAGCCTGCGCAAACCGGGTATGAGGTGGTGGACTTCGCTGCGGATAACACCGCACGGGTGGTGCTTAAACCGATTACCGGGCGTTCTCATCAGCTACGTGTGCATATGCTGGCGTTGGGACACCCCATTCTCGGCGATCGCTTCTACGCGTCGCCAGAAGCGCTGGCGATGGCACCGCGTCTGTTGCTGCATGCCGAAACGCTAACCATCACCCATCCCGCGTATGGCAACAGTATGACCTTTAAAGCCCCGGTAGATTTTTAAATTCTGTACCCATTTTTGCCGGGGGCGCTTCGCTTGCCCGGCCTACCGTTCTCAACGTAGGCCGGATAAGACGCTTTACGTCGCCATCCGGCAAAACCATTATTTAAAACCTTTCTGCTCTTTAATCATTTCATACGCTTTCTGAATTTCCTGCGCTTTTTGCTTCGCCATCTCCATCATCTCCGGCGGCAACCCTTTTGCGACCAGTTTGTCCGGGTGGTGCTCGCTCATCAGTCTGCGGTACGCGCGTTTAATGGTTGTCGCATCATCTGTCGGCTTAACCCCCAGCACATTGCAGGCATCTTCCAGCGTAGGGCCACGCTGCGCCTGCTGCCAGCCGCCACCGGACTGCTGTTGCTGATAACCGCCGCCAAACTGCGCCCCGCCCTGCATCATGCGTAAGAACTGATCAAACTGAGCGCGGGAAATCCCCAGCTCCTCGGCGATAACGTACAGCACTTCCCGCTCGTTCGGATGCAGCGTTCCATCCGCAAACGCCGCCTGAATCTGAATTTCCAGAAACATCCGTATCAGATCAAACCGCCCAAAGCAGACGCTGCGAAACTGGCGCATTTTTTCACGTAACGGGTAATTATCCGATTTTCCCACGCGAAACGCGTGTTGGGCGGCGGTACGTGATTCGCCGTGTAAGTTCATCCGGTCCATCAACTGGCTGGCAATATGGATATCCGCTTCCGTCACGCGCCCTTTCGATTTGGTTAAATGCCCCATGACCTCAAAAGTGGTGGCGAAAAACAGTGCCTGCCGTTCACGCTGATTGGCGAACCATGCCATTTTGCGGCTGCGGGCTTTGTCGAACATGTGGCCTATCAGCAGACCTAATACCACGCCCCAGAAGCCGCCTCCCATCATCAGCGCCACTGCGACACCTACAATCTTTCCCCAGTACTGCATAGACTCCCCAAATCTTTACGCTGACAGTGAGGCTATGTCCCACAATATAGAGTGCTTTTCCTGGAATGAAGGCTGCGGTCAATTGTGGGACATCGCCTATAATTTGCATTATCATACCTGTCATTCAATGCCGTGCCTAACACCACAGACACATACCCATTGGATTTCACGTTGCAGCAAGACCGCCGCACAGCCGCCAGACGCTTATCCAGGCAAGTCGCCGGGGGCATGCGAATAACGTCCACGAAAGCGCAACCTGAAAGACGACGGGTAGAAAAGGGACAGGATTAACACTAGCGTAGTGAAGATGAGTACGTTAGTCTCTGACCGTTTGTCACGCGCAACGCTACTGATGATGGAACAATAAATACAACGTATGAAAAAACGTATTCCCACTTTCCTGGCCACCATGATCGCCAGCGCCCTTTATAGTCAGCAGGGACTGGCCGCCGACCTTGCCTCGCAGTGCATGTTGGGTGTGCCAAGCTACGACCGTCCTCTGGTGAAAGGCGAGACGAACGAATTACCCGTGACGATCAACGCCGATCACGCGAAAGGGAACTACCCGGACGACGCGGTATTCACCGGTAATGTCGATATCAACCAGGGTAACAGTCGCCTGCAAGCTGACGAGGTGCAACTCCATCAAAAAGAGGCGCCAGGCCAGCCGGAACCGGTGCGTACCGTCGATGCGCTCGGCAACGTCCATTATGACGACAATCAGGTTATTCTGAAGGGGCCGAAAGGCTGGGCGAACCTGAACACCAAAGACACAAACGTGTGGGAAGGCGACTACCAGATGGTCGGCCGTCAGGGGCGCGGGAAAGCGGATCTGATGAAGCAGCGTGGCGAAAACCGCTATACCATTCTGGAAAATGGCAGCTTTACCTCCTGTCTGCCAGGCTCCGATACCTGGAGCGTTGTGGGCAGCGAAGTGATTCACGATCGTGAAGAGCAGGTAGCGGAAATCTGGAACGCCCGTTTTAAACTGGGTCCGGTTCCCGTCTTTTACAGCCCTTATTTACAGCTGCCGGTCGGTGACAAACGCCGCTCCGGTTTCCTGATCCCAAACGCGAAGTACACCACCAAGAACTATTTTGAGTTCTACCTGCCGTATTACTGGAACATCGCGCCCAATATGGACGCCACCATTACGCCGCATTATATGCACCGTCGTGGCGGTGTCATGTGGGAGAATGAGTTCCGCTACCTCAGCCAGGCGGGCGCGGGTTTAATGGAGTTCGACTATCTGAATTCCGATCGCGTTTACGACGATGAGCATCCGAACGACAGCAACTCCCGTCGCTGGTTGTTCTACTGGCGTCATGGCGGCGTGATGGATCAGGTATGGCGCTTTAATGTCGACTATACCAAGGTCAGCGACTCCAGCTACTTCAATGACTTTGACAATAAGTACGGTTCCAGTACCGACGGTTACGCCACGCAGAAATTCAGCGTCGGCTATGCCGTGCAGAACTTTGATGCCACGGTGTCAACCAAACAGTTCCAGGTATTCAGCGATCAGAATACCAGCAGTTACTCCGCTGAGCCGCAGTTAGACGTTAACTTCTACCAGAATGACGTTGGTCCATTCGATACGCGTATTTACGGCCAGGCCGTGAAGTTTGTGAACACCCGAGACAACATGCCGGAAGCGACTCGCGTTCACCTGGAGCCAACCATCAATCTGCCGTTATCGAATCAGTGGGGCAGCATCAATACTGAAGCGAAGCTGCTGGCGACGCACTACCAGCAAACCAATCTGGACTCGTACAACAACAATTCGCGAAACGTCAATAAACTCGATGAGTCGGTTAACCGCGTAATGCCGCAGTTCAAAGTCGATGGCAGGATGGTGTTTGAACGCGATATGACGACGTTGGCACCTGGTTACACCCAGACGCTAGAGCCGCGCGCGCAGTATCTGTACGTTCCCTATCGTAACCAGAGCAGCATCAATAACTACGACTCCTCATTATTGCAGTCCGACTACAGCGGCCTGTTCCGCGACCGCACATATGGCGGTCTGGACCGTATCGCCTCCGCAAACCAGGTCACGACCGGCGTCACATCGCGTATTTATGATGATGCCGCAATTGAACGTTTTAATGTTTCCGTGGGTCAAATCTACTATTTCACGGAGTCTCGCACCGGCGATGACAACATAACCTGGGAGAATGACGACAAAACGGGCTCACTGGTTTGGGCGGGCGACACCTACTGGCGTATCTCCGACCGCTGGGGACTGCGTAGCGGCATTCAGTACGACACGCGTCTGGACAGCGTCGCGACCAGCAGCAGTACGATCGAATACCGTCGCGATGAAAATCGTCTCTTACAGTTGAACTACCGTTATGCCAGCGCGGAATATATTCAGGCTACGCTGCCGTCTTATTCCACTGCGGAGCAGTATAAAAACGGGATTTCCCAGGTCGGGGGCGTTGCCAGTTGGCCGATTGCCGATCGTTGGTCTATCGTAGGCGCTTACTACTTTGATACCAATGTGAATAAGCCTGCCGACCAGATGCTCGGCGTGCAGTACAACTCCTGCTGCTATGCGATTCGCTTCGGTTATGAGCGTAAGCTGAACGGTTGGGATAACGATAAAGAACACGCTGTTTATGACAACGTGATCGGCTTTAACATTGAATTGCGTGGTCTGAGCTCCAACTACGGTCTCGGCACCAAAGAGATGTTGCGTTCGAACATTTTGCCGTATCAAAGCTCTCTGTGATTTGATTGATTTACCACGTAATCCGCATTGCGGTTAATTGAAATGGAAAAAGTATGAAGAACTGGAAAACGCTGCTTCTCGGTATCGCCATGATCGCGAATACCAGTTTCGCTGCCCCGCAGGTGGTCGATAAAGTCGCAGCCGTCGTCAATAACGGCGTCGTGCTGGAAAGCGACGTTGATGGCTTAATGCAATCAGTAAAACTTAATGCGGGTCAGGCTGGTCAGCAGCTTCCTGATGATGCCACGCTACGTCATCAGATCCTGGAACGTTTGATCATGGATCAAATCGTTCTCCAGATGGGTCAGAAGATGGGGGTGAAAATCTCTGATGAACAGCTGGATCAGGCTATCGCCAATATCGCTAAACAGAACAACATGACGCTGGACCAGATGCGCAGCCGTCTGGCTTACGATGGTCTGAGCTACTCGACCTACCGTAGCCAGATCCGCAAAGAGATGATCATCTCCGAAGTGCGTAACAACGAAGTGCGTCGTCGCGTCACCATCCTGCCGCAGGAAGTGGATGCGCTGGCCCAACAGGTCGGTAACCAGAACGATGCCAGCACAGAGCTGAACCTGAGCCACATTCTGATCCCGCTGCCGGAAAACCCGACGTCGGATCAGGTAAGCGAAGCGGAAGCCCAGGCGCGTTCGATTGTTGATGAAGCGCGTAACGGCAGTGATTTCGGCAAACTGGCGATCACCTACTCCGCCGACCAGCAGGCGCTGAAAGGCGGCCAGATGGGCTGGGGACGTATTCAGGAGCTGCCGGGCATTTTCGCGCAAGCGCTGAGCACGGCGAAAAAAGGCGACATCGTTGGCCCGATTCGTTCCGGCGTTGGCTTCCACATTCTGAAAGTGAACGATCTGCGTGGCCAGAGCCAGAGCATCTCCGTCACTGAAGTTCATGCCCGCCATATTCTGCTGAAACCCTCGCCGATCATGACCGATCAACAGGCGCGCCTGAAACTGGAAGAGATCGCAGCAGACATTAAGAGCGGCAAAACGACCTTTGCTGCCGCAGCGAAAGAGTTTTCACAGGACCCAGGTTCTGCCAACCAGGGCGGCGATCTGGGCTGGGCGGCAGCGGATATTTTCGATCCTGCCTTCCGCGACGCGCTGACCCGCCTCAACAAAGGCCAGATGAGCGCCCCGGTGCACTCCTCCTTTGGCTGGCACCTGATCGAACTGCTGGATACGCGTAACGTTGATAAAACCGACGCGGCGCAGAAAGACAGAGCTTACCGTATGCTGATGAACCGTAAGTTCTCGGAAGAAGCGGCGACCTGGATGCAGGAACAACGCGCCAGCGCTTACGTTAAAATCCTGAGCAATTAATGACTACGGTTCAACGCGTTGTTATCACTCCCGGCGAACCCGCCGGGATTGGTCCTGACTTAGTCGTTCAGCTCGCACAGCGTGAGTGGCCAGTCGAACTCGTCGTCTGTGCAGATGCCCGTCTGTTAACCGACCGGGCCGCGTTGCTCGGTTTGCCCCTCTCGCTTCTTCCCTACTCGCCAAATCACCCTGCAAAACCGCAATCCGCCGGCACGCTGACCCTGTTGCCGACAGCGCTTCGCGCTCCTGTCACCCCGGGTCAACTCAGCGTTGAGAATGGGCAGTATGTGGTGGATACGCTGGCGCGCGCCTGCGACGGTTGTCTGCAAGGGGAATTTGCGGCGCTGATCACCGGGCCGGTTCACAAAGGCGTCATCAATGACGCTGGCGTACCGTTTACCGGACACACGGAGTTTTTTGAAGCGCGTTCGCAGGCGAAGAAAGTGGTGATGATGCTGGCCACCGAGGAGCTGCGGGTCGCGCTGGCGACAACGCACCTGCCGTTAAGAGCGGTTGCCGACGCCATTACGCCCGCTTTGCTGCATGAGGTGATCGGCATTCTGCATCATGATTTACGCACGAAATTCGGCCTTGCCGATCCGCATATTCTGGTGTGCGGGCTAAATCCGCATGCGGGTGAAGGCGGCCATATGGGAACCGAAGAGATCGACACGATCGTTCCGGTACTGGATGATCTGCGCGCTCAGGGGATGCGCTTAAGCGGCCCTTTGCCCGCCGACACGCTTTTCCAGCCTAAATATCTCGATCATGCCGATGCCGTGCTGGCGATGTACCACGATCAGGGTCTCCCCGTGCTAAAATACCAGGGATTTGGTCGCGGCGTGAATATCACGCTGGGCCTGCCTTTTATTCGAACATCCGTAGACCACGGCACCGCGCTTGAACTGGCGGGTCGGGGGCAAGCGGATGTCGGCAGTTTTATTACGGCGCTTAATCTCGCCATCAAAATGATTGTTAATACCCAATGAATAATCGAGTCCATCAGGGCCACTTAGCCCGTAAACGTTTCGGGCAAAACTTTCTCAACGATCAGTTTGTGATCGACAGTATTGTCTCCGCCATTAACCCGCAAAAGGGTCAGGCAATGGTCGAAATCGGCCCCGGTCTGGCAGCGCTGACGGAGCCTGTCGGCGAACGTCTGGACCAGCTCACGGTGATCGAACTTGACCGCGATCTGGCCGCGCGCCTGCAAACGCACCCGTTTTTGGGGCCGAAACTGACGATTTATCAGCAAGATGCCATGACCATGAACTTCGGTGAGCTGTCTGAGAAGATAGGTCAGCCGCTGCGCGTATTCGGCAACTTGCCCTACAACATCTCCACCCCGTTGATGTTCCACCTCTTTAGCTATACTGATGCCATTGCCGACATGCACTTTATGTTGCAAAAAGAAGTGGTCAATCGTCTGGTTGCAGGGCCGAACAGTAAGGCGTATGGTCGATTAAGCGTCATGGCGCAATATTATTGCCAGGTGATCCCGGTGCTGGAAGTGCCACCATCCGCCTTCACGCCGCCGCCTAAAGTCGATTCCGCCGTTGTGCGTCTGGTGCCTCACGCGACGATGCCGTATCCGGTGAAAGACATACGCGTGTTGAGCCGCATCACCACCGAGGCGTTTAACCAGCGTCGTAAAACGATTCGCAACAGCCTCGGCAATCTGTTCAGCGTCGAGGTGCTGACGGAACTGGGCATTGACCCGGCATTGCGAGCGGAAAATATCTCTGTCGCGCAATATTGCCAGATGGCGAACTATCTGTCAGAAAACGCGCCTTCGAAGGAGAGTTAAGCATGATCAATTCGCCCCGAGTGTGTATTCAGGTTCAGAGCGTCTACATTGAAGCGCAATCTTCACCTGATGATGAACGTTACGTATTCGCATACACGGTAACCATCCGCAATTTGGGGCGAGCGCCAGTGCAGTTGTTGGGGCGTTATTGGCTGATAACCAATGGTCATGGCCGCGAAACCGAAGTACAGGGCGAAGGTGTGGTTGGCGTGCAGCCGCACATCGCGCCCGGAGAAGAGTACCAGTACACCAGCGGCGCCGTTATTGAAACGCCGCTGGGCACCATGCAGGGTCACTACGAAATGATCGATGAAAAAGGCGTCGCCTTTACTATCGATATTCCCGTGTTCCGACTCGCCGTTCCAACACTTATTCATTAAAACTAAAGCAATGGCAACATACCTCATTGGCGACGTTCACGGTTGCTACGACGAACTGATCGCATTGTTACACCAGGTAGAATTTACCCCCGGATCAGACACCCTGTGGCTTACCGGCGATCTGGTCGCTCGCGGCCCTGGTTCTCTGGAAGTGCTCCGCTACGTGAAATCACTGGGCGACTGCGTGCGCCTGGTGCTTGGCAATCACGATTTACATCTGTTGGCCGTCTTTGCGGGCATTAGCCGCAATAAGCCGAAAGACAGGCTGACTCCGCTGCTGGAAGCGCCAGACGCCGACGAACTGCTCAACTGGCTGCGCCGTCAGCCGCTGTTGCAGGTCGACGAAGAGAAGAAGCTGGTGATGGCGCATGCGGGCATTACGCCGCAGTGGGATTTACAGACAGCGAAAGACTGCGCGCGCGATGTTGAAGCCGTGCTGTCGAGCGACTCCTATCCCTTCTTCCTCGACGCGATGTACGGCGATATGCCGAACAACTGGACGCCGGAGCTAACGGGTCTGGCGCGGCTGCGTTTTATCACGAATGCCTTCACCCGTATGCGTTACTGTTTCCCGAACGGCCAACTGGATATGTACAGCAAAGAGTCGCCGGAAAACGCCCCTGCGCCACTGAAACCCTGGTTCGCCATTCCGGGGCCGGTTAGCGAAGCATACAGCATTGTCTTTGGTCACTGGGCGTCGCTGGAAGGTAAAGGGACGCCGGAAGGCATTTATGGTCTGGATACCGGCTGCTGCTGGGGCGGGGATTTAACCTGCCTGCGTTGGGAAGATAAGCGCTACTTCGTGCAGCCGTCGAATCGTCATCTTGATTCAGGCAAAGGCGAGGCGGTAAACGCCTGAGCGTTATTTTGTAGGCCGGATAAGGCGTTTACGCCGCTATCCGGCATTCACGCCACATTATTGCCTGATGGCGCTTCGCTTATCAGGCCTACAAATCCGCATTACAACATGCCGGATTAACGACGTTCCAGAATCTCGAAGCAGTAGCTGTGAGAATTCTGCTCATCGGCGTCGTGGAACTCGCTGAAGACCGATTCCCAGTCATCCGGTTCGTAGTCCGGGAAATGGGTGTCCCCTTCCACTTCGGCATCAATATGCGTCAGATACAGTTTCTGCGCTTTCGGCAAGAACTGTTCGTACACGCGTCCGCCGCCAATCACCATAATCTCTGGCGCATCGCCGCAGGCGGCAATCGCTTCATCGACCGATTTCACCCACTGCACGCGATCGTCAGTGCCAGGCTGGCTGCTGATGACGATGTTTTTACGCCCCGGCAGCGGTCGCCCGATGGATTCCCAGGTATGGCGCCCCATAACCACAGGCTTGTTTAAGGTGTTACGTTTAAACCAGGCGAGATCGGCAGGCAGGTTCCACGGCATGGCGTTTTCCATGCCGATAACGCGATCTACCGCTAACGCCGCAATCAGACTGATCATTGAATATTTCCTGGATACAAAAAATTGTCGCCACTATACGGAAAGAGCAATCTTTCGTCGACTAACGAAAAGAGGAATAGCACGAAAATTTTCCGTTCTGCTGGCAACCCGACTTATTTAAAGCGGTGTCAGCTCGCAGGCCGCCATCAGGCAATCAGACGCGCCATCCGGCCTACGATGGTTTGTAGGCCCGGTAAGCGCAGCGCCACCGGGCAAATTGCCGGATGGCGGCGTAAACGCCTTATCCGGCCTACGTTGACGGTTTCACTTCCGGCTCATCATCTGCGTCACCCGTATGTTTACCTTCATCCGTGCCTTGCCAGCCGTGGCGTTGAATTAACGATAAATGTTCACGGTCTTCAGTAATAATCTCGCTCAACATAGCGCTGGTGCGTTTATAGACAGCCGCGCGGGACGTTGGATCGTTTTCCCCTTTCGCCATCTCTTCCACCATCTGCGTATTAAAACGACGGAACAGATCGGCACGCTCGCGCGCCTCGTAGCGTCCCAGCCCTAATTTTTCCAGCGCCTGACGCCCTGTTTTTAACGCGCCTTCAAACGTTTCACGCTCCGGCATCTCAACACCGGCCTGTCGCAGACGGATGTAGTGATCGACATCGCGGGCGCGGGCAATAATTTGCAGGTCGGGGAAATGGGCTTTTACCATTTCTGTCAGTTGTAAACTGGTTTGCGGATCGTCAATCGCGTTGATCAGCACTTCCGCTTTCGCCGCACCGGCGGACTCCAGCAGATCCATGCGCGTCGCGTCACCGTAAAAGACCTTCATGCCAAATTTGCGCAGCGTTTCAATATGATCCGGGTCATGGTCGAGAACCACCATTTTTACCCCGCTCGACAGCAGCAAACGCCCCGTAATCTGCCCAAAACGGCCAAATCCGGCGATGATCACGCGCGGTTGCTCCGCATCGATCTCATCCGCTTCACGCGCTTCACCGATTGCGGATTTTTCCAGACGGCTCAGGAGCACCAGAAAAATGGGCGTCGCCGCCATTGAGAGCGCAACGGTGAGCGTCAACGCCTTCGCCCATTCCGGGTCGAGTACACTGGCCATTTGCGCCGCGCCGAATACCACAAAGGCAAACTCACTCCCCTGTCCTAATAATACGGCAAACCAGAGACGTTGCTTATTCGGCACCCGTAGCGGCCTGGCGACAAGCCACAGCATTACCGTTTTAATGACCAGGAAACCGACCAGCAGGATAAGAATGCGTAACGGATTATCGATCAGCGTGCCAAAGTCGATAGACATGCCGACGCCGATAAAGAACAGCCCCAGCAGCAGCCCTTTAAACGGTTCTATGTCGCTTTCCAGCGCATGCCGGTATTCCGAGCTTGCCAGCAACACGCCCGCCAGAAACGCCCCCATCGCCATCGACAGCCCCACTTCTTCCAGCAGCAAGCCGAAGCCAAAGACCAGAAACAGGGCCACGGCGCTGAACACTTCACGCAAACCGGAACGCGCGACGAAACGCAACGCCGGGCGCGTGACATAGCGCCCTAACAGCACCACCAGCGCCAGCGCCCCTGCCACTTTTAACGCAGACAGCGCAAAGACGCCCAGCGTCGTTGAGGCGCTGCTGGCGGCCAGCAAGGGGATCATCGCCACCAGTGGAATAGCGGCAATATCCTGAAACAGCAGCACGGCGAATGTGCTACGGCCCATTTGCGAGACGGTCAGGTTACGCTCATCCATCGCCTGCATCGCAATCGCCGTGGAAGAGAGCGCCAGCGTCATGCCGATCAGCTCCGCCACCTGCCAGCGCAGACCGAGGAACATACAGAACAGGCCAATCAACCCACCGCATACCACCATCTGCAACGCGCCGCCGCCAAAAACCGACGCACGCAGTTTCCACAAACGCTGCGGGTCCAGCTCCAGCCCAATCACAAACAGCATCAGCACCACGCCAATTTCGGCGAAATGAAGAATAGCTTCAGCGTCCGTCACCAGACGCAGCCCCCACGGGCCGATAATACACCCGGCAATAAGGTAGCCCAGCACCGACCCTAAGCCCAGCCGGACGGCAATCGGCACAATCAGCGCGGCCGATCCCAGGTAAATCAGCGCCTGTATCAGCGTATGGCTATCCATGATTTGCCTCCTGCCACGCCAGCAAACGTTGCTTGTAGTGGCGCGCCTGCGCCTGGAGCGTTTCGTCATCACAGACAAACGTACAGTGCATCGCGAAAGGCGGCAGCCAGTTGAGCCCACAATAGAGCGCGGTAGCCTGTAACGGCTGCGAGAGCACATCAAAGCCCGGATAGGCGCCAATAGCGAAGTGGCTTTCGCCTCCGCCAGTCGTCACGGCCCACATCAGATCTTTGTCCCGGAGCGCCGTGCCGCCATGCCCGTAGGCCCAGCCATGCGCGAGGACTTTGTCCATCCAGAGTTTGAGTAAAGGGGGAACGCTGTACCACTGCATTGGATGCTGCCAGATGATAAGACGCGCGCGCGCCAGCGCCTGCTGCTCGGCGGCAACATCAATATTGAAGTCAGGGTAAAGTTGATAGAGCGAGCGAATTTCGACGCCATCCAGCGTCCTTGCCTGTTCCAGCATCCGTTTATTCGCATGCGAGTGCTGCGGATACGGATGGGCATAAATAATGAGGATCATGAAGTAGCCTGTTATTTTACATCTCTGTTTTACCACAGAGTGTAGTCAGTAATTTAACAGGCTAATAGTGAATATTATTGAGCAGCTAAATGGATAAAACTGAATTAATTATCCAGTTCGCTCATGTTCTTCACCTGATCGCGGTTGATCTGTTCCGTTTTACCGGTTTCTGCGTTTTTGTAGGACACCAGTCCGGTATCATCATCGACCTGTGGTTTACCATCAGTGACGATCGTTTTGCCGTCGGTGGTTTTTATGGCCTGGTTTGATGAACAGCCCGCTACGGTAAATACCGTCGCAGCGGCAAAAAGAGACGCAATAAGAAGTTGTTTTTGCATGGTGTTCTCCCTGCTTTTCAGTCATTTTCAGTGGTATACCCATTAACTATAGACTAACTGACTGACCTTAAAAGAAAATACAGAACACTCTGAAGATATCCCCTAGCACAGAGGCTTGTTGCGAATCGTCATACTGCTCGTCTGGGCAAGCGTCAGTCCACGCGTCTCCGGCGCAAAGGCGATGGAAATAAGCAGACCGATAAGTGAAATTCCCGCCCCCATCAGCATGACGTAGCTGATCCCATATCTGGTGATGAAGATCGGCAGCGCCCACGTTGAAAGGATGGTGCCAATTCGACTCAGGGACATAATGACGCCCACGGCAGACGCGCGAATATCCGTCGGGAACAGCTCATTCGGGTAGAGCCACTGAAGGTTCCCCGGGCCGCCGGAGAAAAAGGCGTACACCGCAAAGGCCGCAACCACCAGCCAGATCCCCATTTCTGGGATCAACCCCAGCACAGCCAGCGCCAGCGTCATCATAACAAAGCTGCCGATCAGCAATGGCCGTCGCCCTATGCTGTTCAGCCAGTACATCGGCGGAATACAGCCCAGCATAAAGAACAAACTGATCACCACATTACCCAGCGCCGCGCTTTTCCCGACGCCCAGCCCCAGCAGGCCGACAATCTGCGGGCCAAAGGTATAGATGGCGAACATCGGGATGACCTGGCAGGTCCAGATGGCGGCGACAAACAAAACAAACGGGAAGTGACGGCGATTAAACAGCTGTAAGAAGCGCGTCTCCTGGGGCGGTTCTTCATCGAACGCCACCGGCTCGCCAAACAGTTTAATCATCATCTCCTCGCACTCTTTCACCCGCCCCTTACGCAACAGCCAGCGCGGTGATTCGGGAAGATCGAAGCGCCCGATCAGGATCATAATGCAGGGAATTGCCGCGCTCCCCAGCATCCAGCGCCATCCGCCCGCCACATCGTACAACCAGTAGCCGACCAGATCGGCGCAGGTGGCGCCGACATACCACATCGCGGCAATAAAACTGATCGAGAAGGCGCGCTGGCGGGTGTTGGAAAACTCGGTGATCATCGAGGTGGCGATAGGATAATCCGCGCCAATCACCACCCCAATCAGCACGCGCATGACGAGCAACTCCATCGGCGATGAGACAAACATCGTCGCTACCGATATCACCCCAATGGCGATGATATCGATGAGGAACATTTTACGTCGCCCCACTTTGTCTGAGATATAGCCGAACAGCGACGTACCGACAAACAGCCCGGCCAGCGTGCCTGCCCCCAGCAATCCCAGCCACTGCGCATCCAGCTTCAGCGCAGGCGTGAGCTGCTCCAGCGCCACGCCAATCATGACCAGTACGTAACCGTCCAGGAACGGCCCGCCGCTTCCCCACAGCATAATTCTGCGGTGAATAGAGGAGAATTTAATGTCGTCAAAGTTCCTGGGCTGCTGCATAGCCGCGTCCTGTTTTGTTTTCACTTGATGCCTGATGGCGCTACGCTTATCAGGCCTACGAATCACGTATTTTGTAGGCCGGATAAGACGCATCAGCGACGCCATCCGGCATCAACCTCAGCCGTAGCGAAATTCCACGCCAAAGGTGCCGCGCGGGTATTCCCATTTCTCCAGCGCCGTCCCCAACCCGAGAATTCGACAGGTGCCGCACTCCAGGCACCCGGCGTAATCAAAACGCACGCTGCCGTCGTCCTGCTTTTTATACAACCCGGCCGGACACGCCTTGATCAGCACCTCCAGCGCCTGCTTATCCGGTTCGGTTTTCAGGATGATGTGCGGATTGTCTTCATCCACATTGAATTTATTGACGCCCAGTTTGACGTCCACATTGACGGGAGAAGTCATAATACGGTCACTCCTTTGATGCCATCCTTCATCAGATTGATGAAGCCCACTTTCTTCGCGTGGCGCAGGATTTTTTTACGCACAGGGACGGGAGCGCTGCCATCGACGGTAAACAGATCGCGGGCAATGCCCACCGCCATTTCAGGGTAGCGCGTGAACATACGCGGGTTGTCCAGAAACGCCGGTAAGCGCTGGTACATACGCATATCCCGCATCGGCCCGTTGTCGAGATGCTGTCGATATTCCGCCAGCCCCTGTCGGCTGAAATCGTTGCTCTGCATGGCCGAAAGTACGGTCTTCGCCGCCGCTTCCCCTGCCGCGACGGCCAGGTCCATACCGCGAATCGTAAAACCGAGGTTCATACACATACCGGCGGCGTCACCGGCAATCAGCACGCCGTCGCCCACCAGCTCCGGCTGCATATTCATTCCCGCTTCCGGGACGACGTGCGCGGCGTACTCCAGCAGTTTTCCGCCCGCAATCAGCGGCGCCACCGCCGGATGCTGTTTAAAATCTTCCAGCATTTGTGGAACCGACTTTTTCGCCTCTTTCAGATGATGCAGACCGCAAACCAGCCCCAAAGAGAGGGTCGTTTTATTGGTATAGAGGAAGCCGCCGCCCATCAGACCGTCGGTCGGAGAACCGGCAAACAGACAGGCCGCGCCTTCATTTCCCTGTAATCCGAAGCGATCCACAATGACCGATTCAGGCAACTCAATTAACTCTTTTACGCCTACCGCGACATGGGCGGCATCTACACGTTTCGCCATTCCCAGTTTTTCCGCCAACAGCGAGTTCACGCCATCAGCGAGAATGACCGTTTTCGCTTCAATAACGTCGCCATCCGCCTCAACGCCCACCACTTTGCCGTCGCGCTGAACAAGATTATCCACGCGGATGCCGGTTATCAGCTGCGCGCCCGCCTCTTCAGCCTGTTCCATCAGCCAGGCGTCAAATTTACTGCGCAATACGGAATAAGAGACCTGCGAAGGCGCGGCATCCTCGCCATTGACGTAATCCACCGCCATCGCCCCTTTTTCGGTCATAAAAGCGAGTTTTTCATGGGTTATCACGCGTTCAACCGGGGCATGCTCAGCAAAACCGGGGATAATGCGCTCCAGACTGTGCGCGTAGATGCGCCCGCCGGTGACATTCTTCGCGCCAGCGGAATTGCCGCGCTCAATAACCAGCACCTGCGCCCCTTCACGGGCGAGCACCAGCGCCGCGACGGAACCCGCCAGCCCGGCCCCCACGATGATGGCATCAAAGATATCTTCGGACATAAGAACTCCAGATTTACCTGTCAGCGGCAGGGCCGATACCCACAAGCCCTGCCCGAGTGGATCAGCGTGCTAAAGCGCTCGTAAGCGCAGGCAGAATCTTCATCACATCGCCGACAATGCCGTAATCAGCGTATTGAAATATCGGCGCATTTTTATCTTTGTTGATGGCGCAGATGGTTTGTGAACCGTTCGCACCCACCATGTGCTGGATCTGCCCGGAAATGCCCACCGCGAGGTAAAGCTCTGGTTTAAGCATCAGGTTGGAGATGCCGACATAACGCTCGTGCTCCATCCATTTTTCGTTTTCCGCCACCGGACGAGAACACGCCAGTTCCGCGCCAATGGCCTGACACAGCGCCTGGGCCAGCGAGATATTCTCTTTGCTGCCGATGCCGCGCCCGACGCTAACCACCAGTCGCGCTTTATCAAGATCGACCGTGTTGCTCTGGCGCGCCTGCGTTGCGGTGCGCGTTACGACGACATCTGGCGACTGCCACTGCACGTCATGCGACTCGCCGTGGCGGGACGCGTCCGCCTGTTGCGCCTCGAACGTGCCGCTGCCGACGGTGATCACCGCATACGGTGATGTGATGGTCTCTTCGCCAATCGCCAGCCCGCCGTAGACCATATGCCGGACGGTCGCATGGCCCTCCTGCTGCGTTACCGCACTGGCGTCGTTAGAGACGGCCGCCGCGAGACGAAATCCCAGCTTTGCCGCCAGCAGTTTGCCACGGCGAGTATTAGGCAGCAGCACCAGACCCGAATCCCCCTGCTGGCGAATCGTCTGCGCCATCACCCCGGCGTAATCTTCCACCATGCGGTCGTCCGGTTTACCGCGTAAATGCCAGATGTGATTCGCCCCCAGCTGGCGTGCCGTCTCGCCCTCGGCGTCGTGCTGCACAAACGCATGAATCTGCTCGCCTGAAGCCAGTGCGCCGCTCATCAGTTCCGGCAGACGAGAAGGGGTATCGCTGAATACCCAGACATGAGAAAACGTGTTCATAATATCCCCCGGTAATTAAATGATTTTGCGCAGATGTTCGGCGAACGCGGCGATCTGTTCTTCACCATCGCCTTCAATAACGATGCGCTGACGCTCACGTTGTTTCGGTGCGGCGACCTTCTGGACGGAGTACGCGTCTGGCGCACTGAAACCAATATCCGCCGCAGACCAGACCTGCACCGGTTTTTTCGCCGCGCCCAGAATCGCTTTCATCGACGGGATCTGCGGAGCGTTAATGTCTGTGGAGACCGCCACCACCGCAGGCAGGGGAATACTCAGGGTTTCAATTTCATCTTCCAGTTCACGCTCAACGGTAAGCGCACTTTCCGTCAGGGAGAGGATTTTGCTCACGCCGTTGATGGCCGGAATGTTCAGCGTTTCACCCACCAGCAGGCTGACCTGCTGGGCATAAAGGTCGGAGGAACCGTCGCCGCAAACGATCAGATCAAAGCCCGATTTTTGCGCGGCGGCGGCAAGCGCTGCGGCGGTGCGTTGCGGCAAAGCCTGTTCAAACTGGTCGTCTATCACCACGACCAGTTCATCTGGCCCACGGGAAAGCACATCTTTACGCCCTTTGGCGTTGGTCAGCGCCTTGCCGCCTACGCTCATGGCAATCACCTGGGCATCGCTTGCCTGCTGCTTTAACTGGCAGGCAGCTTCAATCGCATTCAGATCGTACTGACTGATTTTGGCATCCGCTTTGCTGATATCTAATGAACCATCGGCATTATTGATCGCAATATCCTGTTCATCAGGCACGCACTTGTAACAAGTAATTATCTTCATTGCATCTCCAGAAATCATGAGGGAAACGTCATCCATATCGGCGGTGTTAAATACAGATATCACGCTCTTTAATTCGGAAATAAAACTTTAATCACCAATATTGAAAATGTCACACGCTGATATTTACAACTTTCAATATTGTTAAGCACCTCACTAATATTGAACAGCACCCGTAGAACATAAAAATTTTCAATATTGTTTGATGGATCACCAATATTGAATGAGAGATGCGCGCAATTTGACCAAAATACAACGCATCTAATTGTTTTACATTTATTTTATTTGAAAATCAGGGTCAAAAACATCAGACAAAAAAGTGTGATCCATATAACGGATTACCGCAAAATGAATACCCATTATGAGTTACTCGCCAAAGCGACTCTGAGGTCTAACTGTCATCAGATTATTACTAAGAAAAATAAACAAAATATAACAAACGGGAACGTAACATAAATTTCGTTTTGACACTGGAATTGACTCATGAAAAATGAAAAGAGAAAGTCCGGGATTGAACCTAAGGTTTTTTTCCCGCCGTTAATAATTGTAGGGATACTTTGTTGGCTAACCGTCAGAGATCTCGACGCTGCGAATATTGTTATTAATGCCGTCTTCAGTTATGTCACAAATATCTGGGGTTGGGCATTTGAATGGTACATGGTGGTGATGCTTTTTGGCTGGTTCTGGCTGGTCTTCGGCCCTTACGCTAAAAAAAGATTAGGTGATGAACCGCCGGAATTCAGCACCGCCAGCTGGATTTTCATGATGTTCGCCTCCTGCACTTCCGCCGCCGTGCTGTTCTGGGGCTCAATCGAAATTTATTATTACATCTCGACGCCGCCCTTTGCTCTGGCACCTGGCTCCAACGGCGCCAAAGAGATCGGCCTCGCCTACAGCCTGTTTCACTGGGGGCCGTTACCGTGGGCGACTTACAGCTTCCTCTCCGTCGCGTTCGCCTACTTCTTTTTTGTTCGCAAAATGGACGTGATTCGTCCCAGCTCGACGCTGGTGCCTTTAGTGGGCGAGAAACACGCGAAAGGGTTATTCGGTACTATTGTCGATAACTTCTATCTGGTGGCGCTGATCTTCGCGATGGGCACCAGCCTCGGTCTGGCGACGCCGCTGGTGACAGAGTGTATGCAGTATCTGTTCGGCATCCCTCATACGCTGGAACTGGACGCCATCATCATTACCTGCTGGATCGTTCTGAACGCCATTTGCGTGGCCTGCGGCCTGCAAAAAGGGGTGAAAATCGCCAGTGACGTGCGTAGCTATCTCAGCTTCCTGATGCTCGGCTGGGTGTTTATCGTCAGCGGCGCCAGCTTCATCATGAACTACTTCACCGATTCCGTCGGTATGCTGTTGATGTATCTGCCACGCATGTTGTTCTACACCGATGCGATCGGCAAAGGCGGCTTCCCGCAGGGCTGGACCGTTTTCTACTGGGCATGGTGGGTCATTTACGCCATCCAGATGAGTATCTTCCTCGCGCGTATTTCCCGCGGCCGTACCGTGCGCGAACTGTGCTTTGGGATGGTGCTCGGCCTGACCGCCTCCACCTGGATTCTGTGGACCGTTCTTGGCAGCAACACCCTGCTGCTGATGGATAAAAATATCCTCAATATTCCACAACTTATCGAACAGCACGGCGTGGCGCGCGCCATCATCGAAACCTGGGCCGCACTGCCATTCAGCACGGCTACGATGTGGGGATTCTTCATCCTCTGCTTTATCGCTACCGTCACGCTGATTAACGCCTGCTCCTACACGCTGGCCATGTCCACCTGCCGCGAAGTGCGCGACGGTGAAGAGCCGCCGCTGCTGGTACGTATCGGCTGGTCGGTGCTGGTTGGCGTTATCGGCATCGTCCTGTTAGCGCTCGGCGGGTTAAAACCCATTCAAACCGCGATTATCGCCGGAGGATGCCCGCTGTTCTTCGTCAACATCATGGTAACGCTCTCCTTTATCAAAGACGCCAAAGTGCACTGGAAAGATAAATAAACTCAATAAACTCCTTACAAATGAGGCTGGAAGATGGATTTTAATTTGAATGACGAGCAGGAACTGTTTGTCGCCGGTATTCGTGAACTGATGGCCAGTGAGAACTGGGAAGCCTACTTTGCCGAGTGCGATCGCGACAGCGTCTACCCGGAACGTTTTGTGAAAGCGCTGGCGGATATGGGCATCGACAGCCTGTTGATCCCGGAAGAACACGGCGGCCTGGAAGCCGGTTTCGTCACCGTTGCCGCCGTATGGATGGAACTGGGGCGTCTGGGCGCGCCAACTTACGTGTTGTACCAATTGCCGGGAGGTTTTAACACTTTCCTGCGTGAAGGGACCCAGGAGCAAATTGATAAAATCATGGCGTTCCAGGGGACCGGCAAGCAGATGTGGAACTCGGCGATCACCGAACCGGGAGCGGGATCGGATGTTGGCAGTTTAAAAACTACCTATACCCGTAAAAATGGTAAGGTTTATCTTAACGGCAGCAAGTGTTTCATCACCAGTAGCGCCTACACCCCCTACATCGTGGTGATGGCACGGGACGGCGCCTCCCCGGACAAACCGATTTATACCGAATGGTTTGTCGATATGAGCAAACCCGGCATCAAGGTTAACAAACTTGAGAAGCTCGGCCTGCGCATGGACAGCTGCTGTGAAATCAATTTTGACGATGTTGAGCTGGACGAAAAAGACATGTTCGGCCGGGAAGGTAATGGCTTTAACCGCGTAAAAGAAGAGTTCGACCACGAACGTTTCCTGGTGGCTTTAACCAACTACGGTACGGCGATGTGCGCGTTCGAAGACGCTGCGCGTTACGCCAATCAGCGCGTGCAGTTTGGCGAGACGATCGGCCGCTTCCAGCTGATTCAGGAGAAGTTCGCGCATATGGCGATCAAATTAAACTCCATGAAAAACATGCTTCTGGAAGCCGCGTGGAAAGCGGATAACGGCACCATCACCTCGGGCGATGCCGCGATGTGTAAATACTTCTGCGCCAACGCCGCGTTTGACGTGGTAGACAGCGCCATGCAGGTATTGGGCGGCGTCGGGATTGCGGGCAACCACCGCATTACGCGTTTCTGGCGTGACCTGCGCGTTGACCGCGTCTCCGGCGGCTCTGACGAAATGCAGATCCTGACACTCGGCCGCGCCGTGCTGAAGCAATACCGTTAAACATTGCCCGGTGGCGCTGCGCTTACCGGGCCTACAAAAAATGCAGGAATTTATTTATGAACCGTTTACCGATGCCCACTTTCGGGCCGCTCGCCGGATTGCGGGTCGTGTTCTCCGGGATTGAAATCGCCGGGCCGTTCGCCGGACAAATGTTCGCAGAATGGGGCGCGGAAGTGATCTGGATTGAAAACGTCGCCTGGGCCGATACCATTCGCGTCCAGCCGAACTATCCGCAGCTTTCACGCCGAAACTTGCATGCTCTCTCCCTTAACATCTTCAAAGATGAAGGTCGGGAAGCGTTTCTGAAACTCATGGAAACCACTGACATCTTCATCGAAGCCAGCAAAGGCCCGGCGTTTGCCCGTCGCGGAATTACCGATGACGTGCTGTGGGAACACAACCCCAAACTGGTGATCGCCCACCTTTCCGGTTTCGGTCAGTACGGCACGGAGGAGTACACCAACCTCCCGGCTTACAACACCATCGCCCAGGCCTTTAGCGGTTACCTGATTCAGAACGGCGATGTCGATCAACCCATGCCCGCATTCCCGTATACGGCGGACTATTTTTCCGGGATGACCGCCACCACCGCCGCGCTGGCGGCTTTGCACAGAGTGCGTGAAACCGGCAAAGGCGAAAGCATTGATGTGGCGATGTATGAAGTAATGCTGCGCATGGGTCAGTACTTCATGATGGATTACTTCAACGGCGGCGAAATTTGCCCGCGCATGACCAAAGGCAAAGACCCCTACTACGCCGGATGCGGGCTGTATAAATGCGCAGACGGTTACATCGTGATGGAGCTGGTCGGCATTACGCAGATCAACGAGTGCTTTAAGGATATCGGCCTGGCGCACATTCTGGGTACGCCAGAGGTGCCGGAAGGCACCCAGCTTATCCATCGCGTTGAGTGCCCTTACGGGCCGTTAGTCGAGGAAAAACTGGATGCGTGGCTGGCGACCCGTTCCATCGCCGACGTGCAGGCGCGTTTCGCCGAGCTGAATATCGCCTGCGCGAAAGTGCTGACCATTCCAGAACTGGAAAGCAACCCGCAGTACGTCGCCCGCGAATCCATTACCGAGTGGCACACGATGGATGGCCGCACCTGTAAAGGGCCAAACATCATGCCGAAATTCAAAAACAACCCAGGGAAAATCTGGCGTGGCATGCCGTCGCATGGCATGGACACCGCCGCCATTCTAAAAAACATCGGTTACAACGAAGCAGATATACAGGAACTGGTCAGCAAGGGTCTGGCCAAAGTTGAGGATTAAACGCAAAGCGCTAACCGGTTTATCCGGTTAGCGCGCATGCCTATTTTCGAACGGATAACAGTGCAATGGATATCGTTGGCGGACAAAACTTACGTCAGATGTGGGACGACCTGGCCGAGGTATACGGAAATAAAACGGCGCTTATTTTTGAATCCAGCGAAGGCGTTGTCCGGCAATTCAGCTACGCGTCGCTGAATGAGGAGATCAACCGCACGGCGAACCTTTTCCTCGCCTCAGGCATTCAGAAAGGCGATAACGTCGCGCTGCATCTGGATAACTGCCCGGAGTTCTTTTTCTGCTGGTTTGGTCTGGCCAAAATTGGCGCCATCATGGTGCCGATCAATGCCAGGCTCCTGCGCGAAGAGAGCGCCTGGATTTTACAAAACAGCCGCGCGCAGCTCATCGTCACCAGCGCTGAATTTTATCCGATGTATCGCCAGATACTGCTTGAGGACGATACCCTGCTCAATCATATCTGTCTGATTGGCGAAAATGCGCCCGTTGAAGATAACGTTAGCCATTTTTCTCAATTGAAAGACCAGCAGCCTGCTACATTGTGCTATGCGCCGCCGTTATCCACTGACGACACGGCGGAGATTCTGTTTACTTCTGGCACCACCTCGCGGCCCAAAGGCGTGGTCATTACCCATTACAACCTGCGTTTTGCGGGTTACTACTCCTCCTGGCAGTGTGCGCTGCGTGAAGATGACGTCTATCTGACGGTGATGCCCGCCTTTCATATTGACTGTCAGTGTACTGCGGCAATGGCGGCATTCTCCGCAGGCAGCACCTTTGTGCTGATCGAAAAATACAGCGCCCGCGCGTTCTGGGGACAGGTACGAAAGTATCGTGCCACCGTCACGGAATGTATTCCGATGATGATCAGGACGCTGATGGTGCAGCCCGCTTCCCCGGAAGAGAGGCAGCATTGTCTGCGCGAAGTGATGTTCTATCTCAACCTTTCCGTGCAGGAAAAAGACGCTTTTATTGCACGTTTCGGCGTCCGACTGCTGACCTCTTACGGGATGACGGAAACCATTGTCGGCATTATTGGCGATCGTCCCGGCGATAAACGGCGCTGGCCATCTATTGGTCGCCCTGGATTTTGCTATGAGGCGGACATCCGCGATGAGCAGAACCGCTCGCTGCCCGCCGGAGAAATCGGTGAAATCTGTATTAAAGGCGTGCCGGGAAAAACCCTCTTTAAAGAGTATTACGCCAGGCCGGAAGCCACCGCCAAAGCGCTGGAAGCCAACGGCTGGCTGCATACCGGTGATTCCGGCTATCGGGATGAGGAGGGATTTTTCTATTTCGTTGACAGGCGTTGCAACATGATTAAGCGCGGCGGCGAAAATGTCTCCTGCGTCGAACTGGAAAACATTATTTCGGCTCATCCCAAAATTCAGGACATCGTCGTTATTGGTATTCACGATTCGATCCGCGATGAAGCCATTAAAGCCTTTGTGGTGCTTAATGAAGGTGAAACATTAACGGAAGAGGAGTTTTTCGCTTTCTGTGAACAGAATATGGCGAAATTCAAAGTCCCCTCTTTTCTTGAGATAAGAAATGATCTGCCCCGAAACTGTTCAGGAAAAATAATTAAAAAGAACCTGAAATAAGCATTCTTACCCGTCCGATTTTAAATAATGGAGTGAAGATATGAGTGAATCATTACATTTGACCCGTCACGGCCCGATTCTGGAAATTACGCTGGATCGCCCGAAAGCGAATGCAATAGACGCAAAAACCAGTTTTGAGATGGGCGAAGTTTTTCTCAATTTCCGTGACGATCCCGAATTGCGTGTGGCGATCATCACCGGTGGCGGCGAAAAATTCTTCTCCGCAGGCTGGGATTTAAAAGCGGCGGCCGAAGGCGAAGCCCCGGACGCCGATTTTGGCCCCGGCGGGTTTGCCGGTTTAACCGAGATCTTTGACCTGGATAAACCGGTGATTGCCGCCGTTAACGGCTATGCCTTCGGCGGCGGGTTCGAACTGGCGCTGGCGGCGGATTTTATCGTCTGCGCCGATAACGCCAGTTTCGCGCTGCCTGAAGCAAAGCTCGGCATTGTGCCTGACAGCGGCGGCGTGCTGCGCCTGCCTAAGCTGTTGCCGCCTGCTATCGTCAACGAAATGCTGATGACCGGCAGACGAATGGACGCAGAAGAAGCCTTGCGCTGGGGAATTGTGAACCGGGTTGTCAGCCAGCAAGCGTTAATGGACAGCGCCCGCGAACTGGCGCAACAGCTGGTGAACAGCGCGCCGTTGGCGATCGCCGCCCTCAAAGAGATCTACCGCGCAACCAGCGAAATGCCGGTGGAAGAAGGTTATCGCTACATTCGCAGCGGCGCATTGAAGCACTACCCGTCGGTACTGCACTCTGAAGATGCGATCGAAGGCCCGCAGGCGTTTGCCGAAAAACGCGATCCGGTCTGGAAAGGCCGCTAGCGCCGCTCTGCCGGATGACACTAACGCTTATCCGCCTACTGCCGTAGGTCGGATAAGGCGCAGCCGCCATCCGACAACAATCACGGAGGAATAACCATGAGCTATTACGCCTTTGAAGGCCTGATTCCGGTAGTACATCCAGAGGCGTACGTGCATCCCAGCGCCGTGTTGATTGGCGATGTCATCGTCGGTGCCGGCGTCTATATCGGCCCGCTTGCATCGCTGCGCGGCGACTATGGGCGTCTGATTCTTGAGGCGGGCGCTAACCTTCAGGATGGCTGCATCATGCACGGTTATTGCGATACCGACACCATCGTGCATGAAAACGGGCATATCGGGCACGGCGCAATCCTTCACGGCTGCGTGATTGGTCGTGATGCGTTGGTGGGCATGAACAGCGTAATCATGGATGGCGCAATCATCGGCGAAGAGAGTATCGTTGCCGCCATGAGTTTTGTAAAAGCAGGTTTTGTCGGCGCGCCCAGGCAGCTGCTGGTTGGCGCGCCTGCACGCGTCAAACGTGATATCACGGATGAAGAGCTGCACTGGAAACGGCTCAACACGCAGGAATATCAGGATCTCGCGGTACGCTGTCGGGCATCGCTATGTGAAACGCAACCCTTAGCCCAGGTCGAAAAGAACCGGCCGCGCCTGAAAGGCACGACGGAGGTGAAGCCAAAATCGGCGTAGCGCTTTGTGCCGGATGGCGCTAACGCTTATCCGGCCTACGGGTCAACACGCCGTTGCAGGCCGGATAAGGCATTACGCCGTCATCCGGCACACCGACATTACCGACGCATACTTTTTGATAGCATCATCTGCCATTTCTGCTCGCGGTTTAGCTCTGCGGGCGGAACCGGCATTCGCGGGGTTCTCTCCGCTTTTACCATCTTCTCCTGCGCGCTATGACCCAAACGCGCATAGAGCTGCGCGTCAATACGCTTAATACGCACCAGACGCTGGCACTGGCATCCTCGCCCTTCCAGCTGATTAGGGATCGTCCTGGTCTCGCACTCTATTTCCCCCACTTCAGAAAGAATATATGAAACTGTATTAATCGCTTTGCAATAATCCATATTAAATTGCTTCGCGATCTCTTTGGCGCTCACCCACCGGTTTTCTGCCATTACCCAATCAGCAATTAACAAATAAAGTGGTTTCTCAACATATTTTTCACTCATAAGCACACCATTTTACAAATTAAAAATCTTGCTACGGTTCGTTATGGCCTGAATATAAATAATGCCATTAACCATAAATAAATTGTGGATATAGGGGATAGTATGCGACTTAATTGTTGATTAGTGTGAGCGAAATCGTGCTTGTTACATTGAAAACCACATCAAAGAAGCGTATGTGACCAGGAATGACCTTATGGCGTAAAAAAAGGTTCCTTTGCAGGAACCTTTTTATATCACCAGATAAATGCGTCTGCCGCTTACTTCGTAATTTGCGCGTGCATTTCCTGTACGGAGATCACCTTTTCAGTCGCATCGGCGTTCAGCGCCATCGTCGTGGCGAAGCCGCCGTTCAGGGTCGTGTCGTAATGCACTTTATACTGCAACGCGCTGCGGCGAATCAGTTTAGAGTCCTCAATCGCCTGACGACCTGCGGTGGTGTTGATGATGTAGGTGTATTCGCCATTCTTGATACGGTCCTGAATGTGCGGACGACCTTCGTGCACCTTGTTGACCAGACGCGGATTGATACCCGCCTCACCCAGCACAATCGCCGTACCGTGAGTCGCATCCAGTTCGAAGCCCTGTTTCAGCAGCTTCGCCGCCAGGTCCACCACACGTTCTTTGTCGCCTTCACGAACGGAGAGCAGCGCACGGCCCGATTTCTTCATCGTCGAGCTGCTGCCAAGCTGCGCTTTGGCGAACGCTTCAGCGAAGGTGCGGCCAACGCCCATCACTTCCCCGGTAGAGCGCATTTCTGGCCCTAACAGCGGGTCAACGCCCGGGAATTTGTTGAACGGCAGCACCACTTCTTTCACCGAGTAGTACGGCGGGATGATTTCTTTCGTCACGCCCTGCTCGGTCAGCGATTTGCCCGCCATCACGCGCGCCGCCACTTTCGCCAGCGGTAAGCCGGTCGCTTTGGAGACGAACGGTACGGTACGCGCCGCACGCGGGTTCACTTCAATCAGGTAGACTTCGTTGTCTTTCACCGCGAACTGCACGTTCATCAGACCACGCACCTGCAACTCAAAGGCCAGCTTCTGCACCTGCTGGCGCATCACGTCCTGAATCTCTTTGCTTAACGTGTAGGCCGGCAGAGAACATGCGGAGTCACCGGAGTGCACGCCCGCCTGTTCGATGTGTTCCATGATGCCGCCAATCAGCACCATTTCGCCGTCGCAGATAGCATCCACATCCACTTCCACCGCGTCATCAAGGAAGCGGTCCAGCAGTACCGGCGCATCGTTAGAGACGCTGACTGCGGTCTGGAAGTAACGACGCAGGTCAGCTTCGTCGTAAACGATTTCCATCGCGCGGCCGCCCAGCACGTAGGACGGGCGAACCACCAGCGGATAGCCAATCTCTTTTGCCTTCTCAACGGCCTGTTCAATCGCCGTCACGGTGGCGTTAGCAGGCTGTTTCAGTTTCAGACGGTCAACCGCCTGCTGGAAGCGCTCACGGTCTTCCGCGCGGTCAATCGCATCCGGGCTGGTGCCGATAACCGGCACGCCTGCCGCTTCCAGCGCGCGCGCCAGTTTCAGCGGAGTCTGGCCGCCGTACTGTACGATGACGCCTTTCGGTTTCTCGACGCGCACGATTTCCAGCACATCTTCCAGCGTGACCGGCTCGAAGTACAGGCGGTCGGAAGTGTCGTAGTCGGTGGAGACCGTTTCCGGGTTACAGTTGACCATAATGGTCTCGTAACCGTCTTCGCGCAGCGCCAGCGAGGCGTGTACGCAGCAGTAGTCAAATTCAATCCCCTGGCCGATACGGTTCGGGCCGCCGCCGAGCACCATGATTTTGTCGCGGTCCTGGTTCGGATTCGCTTCGCACTCATCTTCATAAGTGGAGTACATGTAGGCGGTGTCGGTAGCAAATTCCGCTGCACAGGTATCCACGCGCTTGTAAACCGGGTGCAGGTTGAACTGGTCGCGCAATTTGCGCACTTCCGCTTCGCGCACGCCCGCCAGTTTAGCCAGACGCGCATCGGCAAAGCCTTTGCGCTTCAGCATCCGCAGGAAGTCAGCGTCAAGACCGGTGATGCCAAGCTCTGCCACTTTCTCTTCCAGACGAACCAGTTCCTCAATCTGCACCAGGAACCAGCGGTCGATGTTGGTCAGGTTAAAGACGCCATCGACAGACAGCCCCGCGCGGAACGCATCAGCGATGTACCAGATACGCTCGGCGCCCGCATCTTTCAGCTCGCGACGAATTTTGGTCAGCGCTTCCGGGTCATCCAGACTGACTTTCGGGTCAAAACCGGCGGCGCCTACTTCCAGACCGCGCAGCGCTTTCTGTAAGGATTCCTGCTGAGTGCGGCCAATCGCCATCACTTCGCCGACGGATTTCATCTGGGTGGTGAGACGGTCGTTGCTGCCCGCGAATTTTTCAAAGTTGAAGCGAGGAATTTTGGTGACAACGTAGTCGATGGACGGTTCGAACGATGCCGGGGTACGGCCACCGGTGATGTCGTTCATCAGTTCGTCGAGGGTGTAACCCACCGCCAGTTTTGCCGCCACTTTAGCAATCGGGAAGCCGGTGGCTTTTGACGCCAGCGCCGAAGAGCGGGAGACGCGCGGGTTCATTTCGATAACAATCAGACGACCGTTTTTCGGGTTCACCGCAAACTGAACGTTGGAACCGCCGGTTTCCACGCCGATTTCACGCAGTACCGCCATCGAGGCGTTACGCATGATTTGGTACTCTTTGTCCGTCAGCGTTTGCGCCGGAGCCACCGTGATGGAATCACCGGTGTGGATGCCCATCGCGTCAAAGTTCTCAATGGAGCAGACGATAATGCAGTTGTCGTTCTTATCACGCACCACTTCCATTTCGTACTCTTTCCAGCCAATCAGCGACTCATCTATCAGCAGTTCGTTGGTTGGGGAGAGATCCAGACCGCGCGCGCAAATTTCTTCGAACTCTTCGCGGTTGTAGGCAATACCGCCGCCGGTGCCGCCCATCGTAAAGGATGGACGGATAATGCACGGATAACCGACGTCAGCAGCAACAGCCAGCGCCTCTTCCATCGTATGCGCAATACCGGAGCGGGCAGTGTCGAGGCCGATTTTCTTCATCGCCACGTCGAAACGGCGGCGGTCTTCGGCTTTATCAATCGCATCGGCAGTGGCGCCAATCATGGTCACGCCGAACTCAGCCAGCACGCCCTGACGCTCCAGCTCCAGCGCGCAGTTCAGCGCCGTCTGGCCGCCCATCGTCGGCAGCACCGCATCCGGGCGCTCTTTCTCAATAATTTTACGCACCACTTCCCAGTGAATCGGCTCGATGTAGGTCGCATCGGCCATTTCCGGGTCGGTCATGATGGTCGCGGGGTTAGAGTTCACCAGGATGACGCGATAACCTTCTTCACGCAGCGCTTTACACGCCTGGGCGCCAGAGTAGTCAAACTCACACGCCTGGCCGATAACAATCGGGCCCGCACCCAGAATCAGGATACTTTTTATGTCTGTACGTTTTGGCATGGCTCTGTTTACTCCTGATTATTTCGCGGACTGACGGTACTGCTCAATTAACTCGATAAAGTGGTCGAACAATGGCGCGGCATCATGCGGGCCAGGGCTCGCCTCAGGGTGCCCCTGGAAGCTGAACGCCGGTTTATCGGTACGATGAATCCCTTGCAGAGTGCCGTCGAACAGCGATTTGTGCGTCACTCGCAGATTTGCAGGCATAGAAGCCTCATCCACCGCAAAACCGTGGTTCTGCGCCGTAATCATCACGGTATTGTTATCGATATCTTTTACCGGATGGTTACCGCCGTGGTGGCCGAACTTCATCTTGATGGTTTTCGCGCCGCTCGCCAGCGCCAGCAGCTGATGGCCGAGGCAGATGCCGAAAACCGGAATATCGGTTTCGAGGAATGCCTGAATCGCCTCGATAGCGTAGTCGCACGGCGCCGGATCGCCAGGGCCGTTAGAGAGGAAGATACCGTCCGGGTTCATCTTCAGCACCTCTTCGGCGGAGGTCTTCGCCGGAACCACCGTCAGGCGGCAGCCTCTGTCCACCAGCATACGCAGGATGTTGCGTTTCGCGCCGTAGTCGTAAGCCACAACGTGGAACGGCAGGTCAGTTTCTGATTTGGCTTCCGGCAGGTCGTCTGCAAGCGTCCAGCTTCCCTGCGTCCAGCTATAGGATTCAGCGGTGGTCACTTCTTTCGCCAGATCCATTCCGTTGAGGCCCGGGAAGGCTTTCGCTTTCTCCAGCGCCAGTGCCGCATCCGGGTTATCACCCGCAATAATGCAGCCGTTCTGTGCGCCCTTCTCACGCAGCAGGCGCGTCAGCTTACGGGTATCAATATCGGCAATCGCCACGATGTTATGGCGTTTCAGGTAAGAAGAGAGGTCTTCAGTATTGCGGAAGTTGCTGGCAATCAGCGGCAGATCGCGAATGACCAGACCTTGCGCATGAACCTGAGAGGATTCTTCATCGGCTTCATTGGTGCCGACATTACCGATATGAGGATAAGTAAGAGTGACAATTTGGCGGGAATAGGAAGGATCAGTGAGGATTTCTTGATAACCGGTCATTGAAGTATTGAAAACGACTTCCCCAACCGCCGAACCTGTTGCCCCTATGGCCCGACCGTGAAACTGGGTTCCGTCTTCCAGAACCAATAGCGCTGACTTAATCAAAACACCCTCCAGAGAATATTCACTCACTTTATTTGCATATTAATTCATTTGTATAACCTGAATCAATGCAAATCTGCTTACCCGTGGATTTCTGGCAAACGGCGGCATTCTGAAGATAAGGCGGGTAAAAGTCAACTTAAAGGCGGTATTTTTTGTATTGTTTTACGACTCAGGCAAGGATGTTCTGATTTAACAGGCAAAAAGATCAGCTAACTTGTCCTGGAAAACGCTTGCGTGGCTGAAAGAATGCATTATGAAACCAGTGAGAAGGAAAAAGTGGACCATTTGGTCAAAATTCACATAAAAGCAACAAATAAACAGAAGAAAACAGATAAATTCACGAGTTTAAATAAAAAACAGAAAGATAATGCTAAAAATAATAGGGCAATAAATTATTGCCCTATGTAATCAACAAATTATGATTACCATAACCACATCACGAAGGGTAAAAACCAGCTATAAATTGTTTAAATCCAGCACATCTCGCATATCAAAAAGACCATTTGGCTTTGATTTTAGCCAGATAGCCGATCTGACCGCGCCATTCGCAAACGTCATACGGCTGGAGGCCTTATGCGTGATTTCAATACGTTCACCAATATCAGCAAACATCGCAGTATGTTCACCCACAATGTCGCCGGCACGAACCGTCGCAAAACCGATGGTGCCCGGCACGCGTTCGCCGGTATAACCTTCACGACTGTATATCGCGCACGCTTTCAGATCTTTGTCCAGCGCGTGGGCGATCGCTTCCCCCATCGCCAGTGCGGTGCCTGACGGCGCATCCACTTTATGGCGATGGTGCGCTTCGATAATTTCAATATCGGTATAGTCGCCCATCACTTTCGCCGCTTTCTCAAGTAGCTTCAGCATGACGTTAACACCGACGCTAAAGTTGGCGGCGAACACAATGCCGATATCCTGCGCGGCATCGCGAATGGCCTGCTTGCCTGCGTCATCAAATCCCGTCGTGCCAATGACGATGCCTCTACCGTGCTGACGGCAAAACGCCAGGTGCGCCAGCGTCCCTTCCGGGCGAGTGAAATCGATAAAGATGTCAAAATCATCTTTTACCGCTTCGAGGCTACTTTGCACGGTGACGCCCGTTTTCCCTGCGCCTGCTAATTCACCGGCATCGCTGCCCAGTAATGAAGAACCTTCCCGCTCCAGCGCCGCGCCGAGTTGAACGCCGTCCATCCCCAGGGCGGCCTGAATCAGCTGACGTCCCATGCGTCCCCCGGCTCCCGCGATGGCAACGCGGATTTGTGCATCATGCATAGCTATTCTCTTTTGTTAATTTTGCGTAAATCGTTTTCAGATTAACCAGCGCCACGCCGCGCCGCTAGCCAAAAACGTCGATAATTAGAATTTAATGATAAACAGGGAGAGATATCAGTAAAAGCTATATGCGGGAAAAGCGGGACGCCGCAGGCAACTCGGCCTGCGATCAAGAGCAAATGGACGCTATTCAATGGAATAGTTAATGATGAGCTGCCCTTTCTTCATTTTGATCCCACCGATCATTATACGACCAAGTTGGCCGAGCGAAGTGACATGTGTTCCTCCACAGAAGTACATCGGAAGTTCGCCAAACCCCACTTTACGTCGCTCACCGTCAAACTCAATTCGACGGGCATAATCCTTCGCCTGCCACTGCTCAATACACGCCAGCAGATTTTCAGCATCAGGAAGACGAGCATGTTCACCTGCTGAAAAGGTAATGCGCCCCTCACCCGGCCAGTGGTGCGCTTTCACTGGCGACCAACCCCATGTTTCTCCCGCACACCCGATAAGATGGCCTGCTGAATGCAGACGAGAGTTGAGCAAACGTGTCTGTGCATCGACTTTTAGCTGCACCACTCCCGCTGCAACGGGTTGCGGCAGAATATGTATAATTTGATTATCACGTAACATGATTCCGCAAACTGGAATATCCGCAATCCAGCCTTTGTCTGCGGGTTGTCCACCTCCCTGAGGGTGGAATAATGTTTTATCGAGCGTAACGGCATACAGGCCATCCATTTGTGGAGAGCACCCCGTCACACATACCATGCCTTCTGTATCATCGGTGTTGTAATAAAGACGTTCTGTCATATGTCCTCCTGTCGTGAAGGGCAGTATATTATTTATCCCGGAGCAGATAATCCGCCTGCCCGGCAATGAATCTTTGCCTGAGAAACACAAATGAATTTGACACTCCTTCCCGATCTGGCCACTTTTGTGTTGATTGTTGATCACGGTAGCTTTTCTGCCGCAGCGCGCGCAGCAGGTGTGACCCCATCAGCCATGAGCCGCAGCGTTTCACGCCTTGAACGCGAAACGGGCAGCCAGTTGTTGCATCGTTCAACACGTAAGCTGGCATTAAGTGAAACAGGAAAGATGGTGTATGAACATGCAAAAATGATGCTGGAAGCAGCGCGACAGGCCATTGATTCCGGGGGAAGCGTACAACACGTTCCTCAGGGAAAGATTACGCTCAGCGTACCCAAAGCCGTCGGACGCTTCGTTATTCATCCACTGATCCCGCAATTTCTTGAACGTTTTCCCCTGGTTGATGTTTGCCTGAGGCTCGAAGACCGCTATATGGATCTCATTGATGATGGTGTCGATCTGGCGCTGCAAATCACCAATACCCCCTCGCCCGGGTTGCATGGCAAGCCGTTAATGCCAATCACCCACATCCTCTGCGCCACACCAGAGTATCTGCAAAAGCAGGGGACACCGACGCACCCGGAAGATTTACGTCAGCACAGTTGCATTAGCCTCGGAGAGACGCCAACGGACTCACGCTGGAAATTTCGTAAACAAGGCAAGACAGAAGTCGTTCAAACAACGGGGCGCTATGCGGCTAATCATACGGGTGTAAGACTGGACGCAGTAAAGCGCCATCTGGGAATTGGCAGTCTCCCTGCATTCACGGCCAGAGAAGCGTTACAAGACGGCGAAATCATGCAGGTGTTGCCGGAGTGGACGTTTATCAGCAACTACTCCGGCGAGCTATGGCTTTTGTGGGCTGGAAACAAGCATATGCCTCTCAAAATACGGGCCATGATTGATTACCTTAGCCAACAACTAAAATCCTAGCCTAGGGCGCCAGCGCCAGCACGTCGGCGACCCACTGCTGGAAGCCAGCCACATCTATCTCCAGCGCCACCTGCACGTTAGGGCTTTTACCCAGCCGGCCTTCAATATCAACAACCGTTGTGCCTGCGGTGTATTCCCCCTGCGTCTCTACCGCGACAAAACAGGGTTTAACGGTGAACAGATCCGGGCGAACCAGCCAGGCGATGGCGCAGAGATCGTGCATACGCAGCCCGGTGTTCATGCTGCCGCTGCGGTAGTGGCTAAACAACGCATGCAGCATTTTTCCCGTCCGGTTAAGTTCGGGCAGTTTTGCCAGATAATCCGGCGCCAGCAGGGCCTGGTTGGTCACATCCAGCCCGCACATCACAATCTCTACCCCACTCTGGAAAACGCGGGAAGCGGCTTCCGGGTCGACGGCAATATTGAATTCGGCGTTCGGCGTAAAGTTCCCCCGCCCCGCAGAGCCGCCCATGATCACCAGACGACGAATGTTAAAAGCGCATTCCGGGTAGTGAGTCAGCAGCAGCGCAATATTGGTCAACGGGCCGATCGCGACCAGCGTGACGGGTTCCGGGGCGCTCATCAGGGCATCCCGAATGGCGATAAAGGCCGGTTTTGCCAGTGGCTGGCAATCATGGGCGACAAAGTCATAGCCTTCCATGCCCGACTCGCCGTGGACGTAAGCAGCATCGCGCAACGGGCGCAACAGCGGCGTGGCGGCCCCCTGCGCCAGCGGGATATCCACGTTCCAGAAATGCAGCAGTTGCAGCGCGTTGCGGGTGGTTTTCTCTACGGAGACATTCCCCGCGACGGTGGTCATCAGTTGCAGGTCAAGCTGCGGGGCAAACAGGGCGGCGGCGATGGCGGCGGCATCGTCGATACCCGGATCGGTATCCAGAATAATGGGCAGGCGCATGTTTCCTCCATAAAAAGATGACAAGCTCCAGGGTTGGCATCCGATTATTGGCAAACCTTTTGCCGGTTGGCAAGCGACCGACCGACAAAAGGAGACGAAACAAAATTTGTCATTAATCCCATACGCCAAAACGTGTTGGCTCATCGTATTAATGCGCCGCCGCAAAGGCCTGTAGCGGGGCTTCCATGATGACATTACTCAGATGGCCAATGTGCTCAATCTCCACTTCAATACGATCGCCTTCCTGCATGAATAACGGCGGATTCCTCTTTTTCCCTACGCCGCCCGGCGAGCCCGTAATGATGACGTCCCCGGAATTAAGACGGGTGAAAGTGCTTATATACTCAATTAATTCAGCAACTTTATGGATCATACTGCTGGTGTTATCTTCCTGTACCATGCGGCCGTTGAGCCAGGTGCGGATCGCCAGCTGATGCGGGTCGGGAATTTCATCGGCAGTGACCATCCACGGGCCAAAAGCGCCGGTCTGCCGCCAGTTTTTCCCCGCAGTAAACCAGCTGTGCTGCCAGTCGCGTGCGGAGCCATCCATATAGCAGCTGTATCCGGCGACATGGTCAAGCGCATGGTCGCGGGAGATATTCTCGCCACCGTTACCGATGATCACCGCCAGCTCCCCCTCGTAATCAAACTCATGCGAATGGCGTGGCTTGAGTACCGGCATGTTGTGCCCGGTTTGCGAATCCGCAAAACGAACAAACAGCGTCGGCGCGGGGTCATGCTGATCGAACTCCTGGCGCTTTTCGGCGTAGTTCATGCCGACACAGAGTATTTTTTCCGGTCGCTCTATCACCGGTAAAAAAGTGATTGCATCCATTTTTAGATCGACCGGCGCCTGCGCAAAGCGCCGCGCCTGCTCCAGACCATCCCCCTGCAATAGCGCCTTCAGGTCCCGATACTGGTCGCCGATGCGGTTCCCCAAATCAATAACGCCTCCGGCAGTGACGATGCCATAGCTGCGAGTGCCCTGATAAAGAAAGCTTGCGAGTTTCATAATTATCAATCCTGCATACTTCAATTAAATAAGAAAGTTACCCAGCACCAGCAGCGAAATGGAAACATTTATCGCCCCACCGATACGCGTCGCAATTTGTGCGAATGGCATCAGGCTCATGCGGTTGCCTGCGGTTAAAATCGCTACGTCGCCCGTACCGCCTTGCCCACTCTGGCAGCAGGAGACAATGGCGACATCAATAGGATGCATACCGATTTTTTTACCAACGAAGAATCCTGTCGCGACCAGCGCAGCAACGGTACTGATAATGACCAGAAGATTGGTCAGGGTGAAGGCGTTCACCAGCTCCTCCCACGGCGTAATGGCGACGCCAACCGCGAACAGAATGGGATAAGTCACTGAAGTCTGGAAGAATTTGTACACCACCTGCGAGCCTTCAAGAACGCGGGGCGATACGCCGTTAACTAACTTGACCAGCACTGCCACAAACAACATGCCAACCGGTGCGGGCAAGCCAATCAGCTTGTGCCCTAACATACCCAGCATATAGAGCAGTATCGCCAGCAGCGCGCCTGCGGCAATCGTGGTCACATCCGTTTTGCCAGAGACGCCTTCCGCCAGTGACGGCGATTGTTCATCGGCATTCGCACGGTTTGGCATCAATTGACCTTCGCCGGTCAGATGCGGGAAGCGCTTGCCCAGTTGGTTCAGGCAGCCGGAGATGATAATGGCGGTCAGACTGCCCAGCATCACCATCGGTAAGATACGACCGAGCGCCACCCCTTGATCCATGTGTAACAGGGTCGCATAGCCGATTGAAAGCGGAATGGCGCCTTCGCCAACGCCGCCGGCCATGATGGGTAAAATAATAAAGAAGAAAATCTGAAAGGGTTCGAGGCCAAGCGCCAGGCCGACGCCCATACCAACAACCATGCCGACGATTTCACCGCATAACATTGGGAAGAAAATACGCAGGAAACCCTGAATCAGCACGGTGCGATTCATACTCATAATACTGCCGACGATAATGCAGCAGATATAGAGATACAGGATGTTGGTAGATTTATAGAATTTGGTCGTCGACTCCACCACCACATCCGGCAGCAGGCCATAGTAAACTAACGCGGAAGGAATAAAGGTCGCGCAAATTGCGGCAGCCCCCAGTTTGCCGACGATGGGCAAACGCTTCCCAAACTCTCCGCAGGCAAAGCCAAAAAAAGCCAGCGTGGCGACCATCACGACAATATCGCTCGGCAGCTTCCCGCCCAGGCAATCAATCGCGATTAATGCGCCGGCCAACAAAAACATCGGTAATGGAATAATACCGATTTTCCATGTATCCATAATGTGCCACCAGCGCTCTTTAAGTGACAAGCGCTGAATGTTTAACGGTTCATGAGTAACAGAGAAAGAATCATCAGTCGTGCTCATTATTAAGCCCTCGGTTATTTTTCAGGGTTAGTTTATGGGCTTCAATATTTACTTTGTGTGAGTGCTGACGAATTCAAAAAGAAGTTTTAATGGTCTCTATAGTTTTAATGGTTTCTATTATTTTATGTGATTTATCTCTTATTTAACGCCGTGGTTTTTATGGTTTCTTTTCAGCGCGTATTTAAAGCAACGTTTGGTAACATCGTTGCGCCTGCGCGCTGCCTACCGCAATATATTCTGCTGTGCAAAAGATCACAGGTTTCTGGCAAAATCGCTTCATTCAGGCCAAAAGATGATACAGTGACGTATCCCTGATGACGATGCCTGAACATTATGAAAGTTTCATTTCAGATCAAACTGTTTATATCGCTGATTGCTTTTTTCTCCATATTATTTGCCTTACTGGGTGGATACTATTATATGCACGTAGAAAAGCAGCTTTATCAGGAGATGGGAGCCAGGGCGAAAATACAGGCGGAAGAAATTGCGCTTATTCCGAATTTGCGAAAAGAAGTCGTGGAAAGAGATACCACGGCGATTCATCAATTTATGCAAAAAATAGCCGCGCATAGCGACGCCAGTTTTATTGTTATCGGAGATAAAGAAGGTATCCATCTGTTTCATTCTGTTTATGCCGACAGAGTAGGAAAAAAGCTGGTTGGTGACGATAACACTGAAGTGCTTCACGGAAAGAGCACCACGACAATTCGCCGTGGCGGCCTGGGCATCTCCCTGCGCAGTAAAGCGCCCATTGTTGACGATCAGGGCGAGGTTATTGGTATCGTCTCCGTTGGATACCTCACCAGTTACCTCAACACCATTACGGTGAATAAAGCCGTCAGTATCCTGGTTGCCGCCATCCTGCTGCTGATATCCCTTTTTGTCTTTTCCTGGTTCTTCACCCGCAGTATTAAAAAACAGATTTTTTCACTGGAGCCGCGAGAGATAGGCCTGCTGGTTCGTCAGCAAAAAGCGATGATGGAATCGATTTATGAAGGGGTAATCGCCATTGATAATAATTTGCACATTGAGGTGATCAATCAGGCTGCCCGCGAGCTGCTGGGTTTAGGCCAGCCTGCGCAGGCGATACGCGGTCAACACATTACCGAAGTGATTACGCCATCCCCCTTCTTCCTTAAAGAGGTAATGCTGAAGAATGACACTCATGATGAAATCTGCCGTTTCAATGAATTGACGGTTATCGCCAGCCGGGTGCGCATCATGCTGGAGAACTCGCTTCAGGGATGGGTGATAACCTTCCGCGATCGCAATGAAATAGACAGTTTGAGCGCTCAGCTAAGCCAGGTAAAACGTTACGTAGATAATTTGCGCATCATGCGCCACGAGCAGCTCAATTGCATGACGACCCTTTCTGGTTTACTGCATATGGGTCGTTACAATGAAGCCATTGATTATATTCAGGCCCAGTCAGAACATGCCCAGGAGCTGCTGGACTTTATCTCATCGCGCTTCAGTTCACCGACGTTGTGCGGCCTGCTGTTAGGTAAAGCGGCAAGAGCGGGTGAAAAAGGGGTGGAACTGAATTTCGATCCCAGCTGCCGGATGGATGGGCCTTTTCCGCCACTTGCAGAATCAGAACTGATTTCGATCCTGGGCAATTTACTCGATAACGCGATCGAAGCAACGCAGCGATCGACATTACCGCATGCGCCAGTGGACGTGCTGATCAGACTCAACGAGCATGAGTTGATTATCGAAGTGGCCGATCAGGGAGTCGGTATTAAACCGGAGATTCGCGAGCATATTTTCGAACGTGGCGTCACCACGAAAACCCGGGGCGATCATGGCATTGGATTGTATCTGATTGAAAGTTATGTCACTCAGGCGGGAGGGGTGATAGAAGTCGCTGATAATTCGCCGCGCGGCGCCATATTTACGTTGTTTATTCCCGCTACGGGAATTTCCCGCAGTCCCGTACAGGAACTGGAAGGTACCGATTATGCAACCTGAACTTATCGATGTCCTGATCGTTGAGGACGAGAACGAACTGGCGCAGCTGCACGCTGAACTGATCGACAAACATCCGAGACTCCGACTGGCAGGCATTGCCTCCACGCTTGCCGATGCCCGGCAAAAACTCAACCAGCTGCGGCCTCAGCTACTGCTGCTGGACAACTATCTACCGGATGGTAAGGGTATTACGCTCATCAGCGATCCGTTAGTCATGAACACGAATTGCTCAGTGATCTTTATTACTGCCGCCAGTGATATGGATACCTGTAGCCTGGCGATTCGCAACGGCGCGTTTGACTACATCCTGAAGCCAATCTCGTGGAAACGGCTCAGCCAGTCGCTGGAACGTTTTGTCCAGTTTGCCGAACAGCAGCGGGTATGGAAAATTGTCGATCAGCAAAACGTCGATTCACTCTACCTGTTACAGGCGAAAAATTACCGTCAGGAGAATGGCAGTAAGGGGATTGAAGAAATCACGCTGGCGCTGGTGCAGAAGCTTTTTACAGAAAACAGCACACGCAGCTTCTCCGTTGACGATGTGGTTGCCGGAACGGGGTTAAGTAAAACCACGGCACGCCGCTATGTTGAACACGGTGTCGAGACGGGGTTTCTTCGCGTCGAGATGCTGTATGGCAAGCCAGGACATCCGCGCAGGATGTATCGCCTGAGCGAAACGTAATGGCATAAAAGATGCCGGTCGGATAGCAGACCGGCGTCAAAGCGTAATTACTCTACTTCACGAACATCCACACGCAGTTCTTTCGGCACTTCGAAAACGATGTTCTCTTCGCGGCCTTCCAGCGGAATGGCTTCGCCGCCGCCAAGCTCTTGCAGGCGAGCGATCACGTTCTGCACCAGAATATCCGGTGCGGAAGCGCCAGCGGTCACGCCAACGCACTTCGCCTCTTTCACCCAGGCTTCCTGGATGTCGGTGGCATCGTCGATCAGAAACGCCGCTTTCCCCATACGCTGCGCCAGTTCAGCCAGACGGTTGGAGTTGGAGGAGTTTTTCGAACCGACCACCAGCACAACATCGGCCTGTTCCGCCAGCGCGCGCACCGCTTCCTGGCGGTTCGTCGTGGCGTAGCAAATGTCATCTTTACGCGGCCCGACAATTTTCGGGAAGCGTTGACGCAGCGCGTCAATCACATCAGACGTGTCATCGACGGAGAGCGTCGTCTGGGTCATAAATGAGAGTTTGCCTTCGTTTTTGACATCAAGCGACAAAACGTCGTCCGGCGACTCGACCAGATACATGCCCCCTTCCGGGTTGCTGTACTGCCCCATCGTCCCTTCCACTTCCGGGTGCCCGGCATGACCGATCAGGATTGACTCTTCGCCGCGACGGCTGGCGCGCGCCACTTCCATATGCACTTTTGTTACCAGCGGACAGGTGGCGTCAAAAACGGTGAGATCGCGGCTTTTCGCCTCGTTACGTACCGCCTGGGAAACCCCGTGTGCGGAGAAAATCAGGATCGCGCCGTCCGGCACTTCACTGATCTGCTCGATGAAAATCGCCCCGCGCTCACGCAGGCTATCCACCACGTAGCGGTTGTGCACCACTTCGTGACGGACATAAATTGGCGCGCCGTAAATAGCCAGCGCGTTTTCTACAATGCTGATAGCGCGGTCTACACCTGCGCAAAAGCCGCGCGGGTTGGCCAACAGGATCTGCATTTTACGCCTCCAGTGCCGGATCGATTTCCAGCACTTCAATATCAAAATGAACGGTATGCCCGGCCAGCGGATGGTTGAAATCGACGGTAATCGAGTCACCGTTAATTTCGCGGATCACGCCAGGCATCTCACTGCCGTCCATTGCGGTAAAGAGCATAATTGCCCCCACTTCAGGCTCGCCCGCGTCCATAAACTCGCGGCGAGAGAAGTATTGAACCAGGTCCGGGCTCGGTACGCCAAACGCGGCATCCGGCTCCAGAGAAAACGTGGTTTTGTCGCCGTCTTTCAGTCCCAGAAGATGCTGCTCCAGCCCTTCGGACAGGGAGCCGTCACCCAGGCGGAATAGCGCTGGCTTACCATTGTTACGCGTTGACTCAGCGGTAGAGCCATCGTCAAGCTTTAAGGTGAAGTGCACCAGCACCGCACTGTTACTCTGTACTGATTTAGACATGCAGGTTTGCTCACTTGTTTTGGGTCACCTGTTTGCCCGGTGGCGCTACGTTTACCGGGCCTACAAGAATCGCGCTATTTTGTAGGCCGGATAAGGCGCTTACGCCGCCATCCGGCATTTTATTACGCCTGCTTTTTCGGCAGGAAACCCTCCAGCACAATCAACGCCGCACCGATACAAATCGCGCTATCGGCCAGGTTAAAGGTGGCGAAATGCCAGTCGCCGACATAGAAGTCGATCATATCGACAACGAAGCCGTGCCACAGACGGTCGAACAAATTGCCCAGCGCACCGCCAATGATTAACGCATAAGCGATGTTGTTCAGCTTTTGCGTCGCCTTCGAGCGATACATCATCACCATCAGGATAACGCAAATACCGATGGCGATACCGGCAAAGAACCAGCGCTGCCAGCCGCCGCTGTCGGCTAAGAAGCTAAACGCCGCACCATAGTTACGCGCGTAGTGCAGATTAAGCGACGGGAACAGCGACACCGTATCCCCCAGAGCAAAGTTCTGGAGGATCAGGTACTTGCTGCCTAAATCGATAATCAGCACGACCACCACCAGCCACAGCCAGCGCAGTCCTGTTGAACAAAGAGGCTTACTCATCAGGCAAACTTACGTTTTTCGCCATCACCGGCGATGTTGCTGACACAGCGGCCGCAGATCTCTGCGTGTTCCGCTACCTTGCCGACATCCGTGGTGTAGTGCCAGCAGCGTGGGCACTTCTCACCTTCGGCTTTACTCAACGCGACTTTCAGCCCTTTGAGCAGTTCGCTCTGCTGCGCATCAGCAGAAGCCTCCGCATAGTCAGCGACTTTCGCGCCAGAGGTCAACAGGACAAATCGTAATTCATCGCCCAGTGCAGTCAGCTTCGCCGCCAGTTCCGGTTCAGCGTACAGGGTGACAGCCGCTTCGAGAGAACCACCGACTTTCTTGTCCGCACGCGCCTGCTCGATAACCTTGTTCACTTCGCCACGCACTTTCAGCAGCTCGTCCCAGTAAGCGTCATTCATCGCTTCGGTTTCGCCTAAGCCAAACAGACCTTCATACCACTCACCGGTAAAGACGTACTTCTCACGATCGCCTGGCAGATAACCCCAGATTTCATCTGCGGTGAAGGACATGATCGGCGCCATCCAGCGCACCAGCGCTTCTGCGATATGGTACAGCGCACTCTGGCAACTACGACGCGCCACGCTGTCGGCTTTCGCGGTGTACTGGCGGTCTTTGATGATGTCGAGGTAGAACGAGCCCATCTCAACGGAGCAGAAGCGCATCAGACGCTGTACCACTTCGTGGAAATCATAGGCTTCGTAGGCTTTCAGGATATCGTCCTGCGCCGCTTTCGCGCAGCCCACCGCCCAGCGATCCAGCACCACCATCTCTTCCGGTTTCACCATATCTTTTACCGGATCAAACCCGTTCAGGTTCGCCAGCAGGAAGCGCGCGGTGTTACGGATACGACGATAGCTGTCGGCAGCGCGTTTCAGGATCTCGTCGGAAACGGCCATTTCGCCGGTGTAGTCGGTAGACGCCACCCACAGACGCAGAATATCCGCGCCCAGTTTGTTCATCACATCCTGCGGAGAAACGGTGTTACCGATGGATTTGGACATTTTGCGGCCCTGACCATCCACGGTGAAGCCGTGGGTCAGTACCTGACGGTACGGCGCTTTGCCCTTCATCGCAGTGGAGATCATCAGGGAGGACATGAACCAGCCGCGATGCTGGTCGGAACCTTCCAGATACATATCCGCCGCATGACCGGCAAACTCAGGACGCACATCGACCACAGAAGCGTGCGTCGAACCGGAGTCAAACCAGACGTCCAGCGTATCCGGCACTTTTACGTACTGGTCAGCGTCGTCGCCGAGGATCTCTTTCGGATCGAGGTCCCACCATGCCTGAATGCCGTCCACTTCAACGCGCTTCGCCACTTCTTCCATCAGTTCGATGGCGCGCGGGTGCAGCTCTTCGGTGTCTTTATGTACGAACAGAGACATCGGCACGCCCCAGGTACGCTGACGGGAAATACACCAGTCAGGACGGTTCGCAACCATTGATTCAATACGTGCCTGACCCCAGTCCGGGATCCACTGTACGCCTTTGATCTCTTTCAGCGACTGCTCGCGCAGGCCTTTCTGATCCATGCTGACGAACCACTGCGGCGTCGCACGGAAGATGATCGGCGTTTTGTGACGCCAGCAGCACGGATAGCTGTGTTGCAGCTTCTCAACGTGCAGCAGCGCGCCTTTTTCACGCAGCAGCGCAACGACGATATCGTTCGCTTTGAAAACGTTCACACCATCGAGCGTCGGATACGTGCCTGGCAGGTAAGCGCCGTCCGGTCCGACCGGGTTAGCGGTTTCCAGACCGTATTTTTGACCGATGACATAGTCGTCCGGGCCATGACCAGGCGCGGTATGCACCGCCCCCGTACCGGCATCCAGCGTGACGTGATCGCCGAGGATCGCCGGAACGTCGAAGTCCATAAACGGATGGGTAAAGCGCAACAGCTCCAGCTCCGCGCCTTTTACGGTGCCGAGGACGGTATAGTCAGCCGCGCCAAGGCGCTGCATCACGCTTTCCACCAGGTCTTTCGCCAGAATCAGCGCCTGGCCATCAATTTGTACCAGCGCATAATCAAAATCCGGCGCCAGAGAGATCGCGCGGTTCGCAGGTAACGTCCACGGGGTGGTGGTCCAGATAACCAGCGAGATCGGGCCATTGACGCTGGAAACGCCAAACGTCGCTTTCACCGCATCCTGGTCAGCGGCGTGGAACGCCACGTCGATAGACGGAGATGTTTTGTCATAATATTCAACTTCCGCTTCCGCCAGCGCGGAACGGCAGTCCACGCACCAGTGCACCGGCTTCGCGCCTTTATGCAGATGGCCGTTGCCGATGATTTTACCCAGCGCGCGAATGATGTTGGCTTCAGTTTTGAAGTCCATCGTCAAATACGGATGCGACCAGTCGCCCAGCACGCCCAGACGGATGAAGTCTTTACGCTGGCCGTCAACCTGGGTGGCGGCGTATTCGCGACACTTCGCACGGAATTCCGCAGCCGTGAATTTTTCGCCCGGCTTACCGTATTCCTGCTCGACTTTCAGCTCGATCGGCAGACCGTGGCAGTCCCAGCCCGGAACGTAAGGCGAGTCAAATCCCGCGAGTCCTTTGGACTTCACGATAATGTCTTTCAGAATCTTGTTAACCGAGTGACCAATATGAATGCTGCCATTCGCATAAGGAGGGCCATCATGCAGAATGAAGGTTTTTTTGCCTTTTTTGGCCGCACGAATGATGCCGTACAGGTCATCATCGGTCCAACGCGCCAGCATTCCCGGTTCACGCTTGGCGAGATCGCCGCGCATCGGGAACCCTGTTTCCGGCAAATTCAGGGTTGATTTATAGTCACTCATCAGATTCTCGGTTCCGTATTTAAAACTCGTATAGGCATTAAGCCGGTTTTGATAGCCCAAAAAAATCGCGGGCAGTTAACTCATCACGCGCAATCTGCGCTTTTAGTTCATCCAGCGACGCGAATCGCTGTTCGTTGCGTATTTTTTTACGCAGTATTACATCTATATGGCGACCATAGAGGTCCATTACAACGTCCAGCAGATGCACTTCTAACTGTTGGCGTACGCCTGCCACTGTCGGACGCGTGCCGATATTGGCAACGCCAGGCATGGGTTTATCACCCAGCCCCATCACTTCCACCGCATAAACCCCTTTTACCGGGGAGACCTGACGACGCAGCGGTAAATTCGCCGTCGGGAAACCAATGGTGCGCCCTAACTCATCGCCGTGGACGACACGCCCGGAGATGGTAAACGGATGCCCCAGCAAACTTTCAGCCAGCGGCAGGTTGTCCTCCGCCAGCGCCTGACGCACGGCCGTACTGCTGATGCGTACGCCACCTTCGCAAAAGGTCTGCGTGTTGGTGATGTCAAAACCGTACTCCGCTCCGGCTTTCTGTAATAACAAGAAATCGCCTTCGCGACCAGCGCCAAAACGGAAATCATCACCGACAGCGAGGAACCGCACGCCGAGACGCTTCACCAGCAGATCGCTGATAAAGTTTTGTGCGGTCAGGGCGGCAAAGCGGCGATCGAAGCGTACGCACAGCACGTAGTCCACGCCGCATTCCGCCAGGTAACGCAGTTTTTCCCGCAGGCGGGTCAGGCGCGCAGGGGCCTTTTCCGTAGCGAAGAGTTCCAGCGGCTGCGGTTCGAAAATCATTACCATCACTGGTAAACCCCGCTTGCGCCCTTCTTCCCGCAAGCCCTGCAGCAATGCACGATGGCCACGATGCACACCGTCGAAATTACCAATAGTCAGCACACACCCATGCGGGGCCTGACTGAGATTATGTATGCCGCGTATCAGCTTCATGTCTGGCTCAAAACAGTGAAAATCGTCAGAGTATACCTTGTACAGCGGTCAAGGTTAACCGACGATTGCCCCTGTGAAACATAAAGAAGATTGTTTTCATTGTTATGGGGCAAATCAGAACAAGAAACTGCCCATTCAATGTAATTTTTATCGTGGAAAAGCTGTATTCACGACCCGCAAGCTGGTAGAATCCTGCGCCATCACTACGTAACGAGTGCCGCCATATTAACGGCGCTTATTTGCACAAATCCATTGACAAAAGAAGGCTAAAAGGGCATATTCCTCGGCCTTTGAATTGTCCATATAGAACACATTTGGGAGTTGGACCTTGGCTAATATCAAATCAGCTAAGAAGCGCGCCGTTCAGTCTGAAAAGGCTCGTAAGCACAACGCAAGCCGTCGCTCTATGATGCGTACTTTCATCAAGAAAGTATACGCAGCTATCGAAGCTGGCGACAAAGCTGCTGCACTGAAAGCATTTAACGAAATGCAACCGATCGTGGACCGTCAGGCTGCTAAAGGTCTGATCCACAAAAACAAAGCTGCACGTCATAAAGCAAACCTGACTGCACAGATCAACAAACTGGCTTAATCGCCCGCTTGTTATCAGCTTTGTAAAAAAGCCCGCGCAAGCGGGTTTTTTTATGTCTGCCGGATGGCGGGCAAACGCCTTATCCGGCCTGTAGCGCTTACCCTTTGTGGCTAAATAGCGCCGAATAATCCGCGTGACAAATACGCTGTACGGCCGGGTGCTGAATCATCCTCTCGGCAAAAATGGCGTGATACTCTTCCATGACGTTTTCCACACGGCCAATCTCAACGATCGACTCATCGGCGTAAAAGTCATGCGCATAGAGCGTCGGCGCGACGAAAATCGCATTGTGGGTAGCGCCAAACGCTTTCATCAGCGCCGCATCATCAAACTCGCCGAGGATTTCGACATTTAAGCCCTGCGAATTAAACCAGTTTAATAATTTGCGACCGAGCATAGAGCGACGGCCAGGGATCAGCAGCCGACGCTCTTCCAGACACGCCGGGAAGGGTTTTGCAGGCAGTGGTTTCGTACACCAGAAGCTCACGCTGCATTCACCTATCTTCACCGAAAACAGCCCTTCCTGCTGGGTAGAGTCGATTGGGCAATCCGAGATAATCATATCCAGCTTATGCTGGCTAAGCTGCTCAAGCAGCATCTCATGGGTGGATTCAAAACAGCGCAAATGAATTTGTTCGTCGTCAACCACGGCCGCGTCCAGCACATTGCTGACCAGACGTTTTGACAACGCATCCGCCACGCCGACATCAAACAGCAGGTTAGACTCTTTGCGGTAGTTAACGATATCCAGCATTTCCTGGCTTAAGGTAAACATTTTGTCCGCATAGCGAAACACCAGTTCCCCTAATTCACTGGGCTCCAGCCCACGCCCTTTACGCTTGAATAATTTTCCCTGCAAGCGCTCCTCAAGGGCTTTGATCTGACCGGTGATGGTTTGCGGCGTCAGGTAAAGCGCTTCTGCCGCCCCGACAACGGAACCTTCTTTATACACATGCCAAAAGTAATAAAGGTGGTTGTAGTTAATATGAGACATGCTCACTCCTCTCCCTGATCTGTGTCGCAAGGGGGCCACATCAGCCCCCCCCAACCCTCTGTCCCCACTCAGACCACCGGGCTTAAACGTGTACGTAACCAGCTGTAGCCGATCACTGCCGAAAGCAGAGAACCAATCAAAATCCCCAGCTTCGCCCAGTTAATCAGTGCCGGATCTACACTACCAAACGCCAGACTGGCGATGAAAATCGACATCGTAAAACCGATCCCGCACAGAATACCGACCGCCATTATTTGCTGAAAACGTGTTCCTTCCGGCAGCTTCGCCAGTTTGAGACGCAGCGCCAGCCAGCAAAACAGGCTAATCCCCAGCGGTTTACCGATCAGCAACCCGGCAATGATTCCCAGCGGGAGTATTGAGGTCAGCCCGTCAAGCGTCACCCCCTGTAGCGAGACGCCCGCATTGGCGAAGGCGAACAGCGGCAGAATCAGATACGCCACCCACGGGTGCAGCACATGTTCCAGACGCTTCGCCGGAGAACGACCATGCTTCTCCTTCAATGGGATAAAGAAACCGACGATCACCCCGGCAAGAGTGGCATGGACGCCAGATTTCAATACGGCAGTCCACAGCACCACGCCGACCAGGATATAAACCCCTGTTCGTCTGACATCACACAGGTTCAGCACGGCCAGAAGCACAATCGCAAATGCCGCAACTCCCAGCGAGACCATCGAAAGATCGCTGGTGTAGAACAGCGCAATGATCACAATCGCGCCCAGGTCGTCAATAATAGCCAGCGCCATCAGGAATATCTTCAACGCCAGCGGCACCCTGCTGCCCAGCAAGGCCAATACGCCCAGCGCAAAAGCAATATCCGTTGCCGCCGGGATCGCCCAGCCTTCACGCGTAATCGGGTCGGAATAGTTAAAAGCCAGATAGAGCAGCGCCGGAACAATCATGCCGCCAATGGCGGCAATCACCGGAAACGCCGCCTGACGTAAACTGGCAAGCGAGCCCTGCATAAGCTCGCGCTTGACCTCCAGACCAATCAGCAGGAAAAATACCGCCATTAGCGCGTCGTTGATCCACAGCAGCATATTTTTGTTGATCTCAAGCGCCCCAACCCGCAGCTGAACGGGCGTCTCCAGAAAGGCGTGATACCATCCGCTGGTGAATCCGCTGTTCGCCATCAGCATAGCCAGCACGGCGGCGATAATGAGAATGATGCCCCCGGAGGCATCACTGCTAAAAAAACGATGCAGGTGTTTCACTTTTTATTCTCTCAATATAATCAAACCTCGTGGCGTCTATCTTACCTCGCATGATCTATCGTTAAAATTAGATTATTTATGGTGAAATGTTCGGTTTTTACGAAATAAAATCATCACCGCCGACAAACAAAAAAGCCCGGGATTGTGCAATCCCGGGCTTTTTATGCAATGTAACAGCGGTGATTAACGCGTCAAATCATCGAAAAACTTCTTCACGCCGTCGAAGAAACTCTTCGAACGCGGGCTGTTTTTCTCGCCTGTCGGGCCACCGAAGCTTTCTTGCAGATCTTTCAGCAACTGCTTCTGCTTCTCGTTCAGACCTACCGGCGTTTCGACCACAACACGGCACAGCAGATCGCCCTGCGCGCCGCCGCGTACGGATTTCACGCCTCTTCCGCGCATACGGAACAGCTTGCCAGTTTGCGTTTCGTGCGGCACTTTCAACTTCACACGGCCATCCAGCGTCGGGACTTCAATCTCGCCACCCAGCGCTGCCATTGCAAAGTTAATCGGCACTTCGCAATACAGGTTGTTGCCTTCACGCTCGAAGATCGGGTGCTGCTTCACCTGCACCTGAACGTACAGATCGCCCGCTGGCGCACCATGCTCGCCCGCTTCACCTTCGCCGGAGAGACGAATACGATCGCCGGTGTCCACACCCGCCGGGATTTTAACCGACAGGGTTTTGGTTTTCTCTACGCGGCCATGACCGTGGCATTTGTTGCACGGATCTTTAATCAGCGTACCGCGCCCCTGACAGTGCGGGCAGGTTTGCTGCACGGCGAAGAAGCCCTGACGCATCTGCACCTGGCCGGAACCATGACAGGTTGGACAGGTCTGCGGCTGAGTACCTGCTTTCGCACCGCTGCCGTGGCAAACGTCGCACTCTTCCAGCGTCGGAATACGGATCTCTTTGGTCACGCCACGTACGGCTTCTTCCAGGGTGAGATCCATGTTGTAACGTAAATCAGCACCACGCGCTGCGCGCTGACGACCACGTCCGCCGCCAAAGATATCGCCGAAAACGTCACCAAAGATATCGCTGAAGTCAGCGCCGCCGCCGAAGCCGCCGCCAAATCCACCACCGCCCTGTTCAAACGCGGCGTGCCCGTACTGATCGTATGCCGCACGTTTTTGCGCATCGGTCAGAACTTCGTAGGCTTCCTTGATCTCTTTGAACTTGGCCTCGGCCTCTTTATCACCCTGGTTACGGTCCGGGTGATATTTCATGGCCAGGCGCTTGTACGCCTTTTTGATTTCACGCTCTTCCGCTGTTTTGGAAACGCCTAAAATCTCGTAATAGTCTTGCTTAGCCATCTTGTTTTTATCTGCCCCTAACATGCGTGCACGGGCGGAGAGGAACCCTCTTCGCCCGTGCCAGTATTTTACCCGTTCAAAGGGCGATTATTTTTTGTCTTTCACTTCTTCAAACTCAGCGTCGACAACATCGTCATCTTTCGCGTTGTTTGCAGAAGCGTCAGCGCCGCCAGCCTGCTGCTGTGCATGCTGCTGCTGAGCGATTTCCATCAGTTTCTGGGAAGCCTGCGCCAGTTCCTGCATTTTCGCTTCGATAGCCGCTTTGTCTTCACCTTTCAGCGCCGTTTCCAGCGCGCTCAGTGCAGACTCGATAGCCGTTTTGTCGTCTGCCGGTAACTGATCGCCCGCTTCCTCAACCTGCTTACGCGTGCTGTGCAGCAGATGGTCGCCCTGGTTGCGCGTCTGAACCAGCTCTTCGAACTTACGGTCAGATTCTGCGTTCGCTTCAGCATCGCGAACCATTTTCTGAATTTCGTCCTCGTTCAGACCAGAAGAAGCCTTGATGGTGATCTTCTGCTCTTTACCGCTGTTTTTGTCTTTCGCGGAAACGTGCAGGATACCGTCAGCATCGATATCAAAGGTGACTTCGATCTGCGGCATACCGCGCGGCGCCGGGTTGATGCCATCCAGGTTGAACTGACCCAGAGATTTGTTATCAGACGCGCGTTTACGCTCACCCTGCAACACATGGATGGTTACCGCAGATTGGTTGTCTTCAGCGGTAGAGAACACCTGGCTGTGTTTGGTCGGGATAGTGGTGTTTTTGCTGATCAGCGCCGTCATTACGCCGCCCATGGTTTCGATACCCAGAGACAGCGGGGTAACGTCCAGCAGCAGAACGTCTTTCACATCACCGGTCAGTACGCCGCCCTGCACCGCTGCGCCGATAGCAACAGCTTCGTCCGGGTTAACGTCTTTACGCGGTTCTTTACCAAAGAACTCCGCCACTTTTTTCTGCACCATCGGCATACGCGTCTGACCACCAACGAGGATAACGTCGTTGATATCAGATACGGACAGGCCAGCATCCTGCAACGCGACTTTCAGCGGCTCGATGGAACGGTTCACCAGGTCTTCGACCAGGCTTTCCAGTTTCGCGCGAGTCACTTTGATGTTCATGTGTTTCGGACCGGTAGCATCTGCGGTGATGTACGGCAGGTTCACGTCGGTCTGCTGTGCGGAAGAAAGCTCAATTTTCGCTTTCTCTGCCGCTTCTTTCAGACGCTGCATCGCCAGCGGGTCGTTACGCAGGTCAATGCCCTGATCTTTCTTAAATTCTTCAACCAGGTAGTTGATCATACGGCTGTCGAAGTCTTCACCACCCAGGTGAGTATCACCGTTGGTTGCCAGAACTTCGAAGGTTTTTTCGCCGTCAACTTCGTCGATTTCGATAATAGAGATATCGAAAGTACCACCACCGAGGTCGTAAACCGCGATAGTACGGTTGCCGACTTCTTTATCCAGACCATAAGCCAGCGCGGCGGCGGTCGGTTCGTTGATGATACGTTTTACTTCCAGACCTGCGATACGACCGGCATCTTTCGTTGCCTGACGCTGAGCATCGTTGAAGTAAGCAGGTACGGTGATAACAGCTTCAGTTACCGGTTCGCCCAGGTAATCTTCTGCGGTTTTCTTCATTTTTTTCAGCACTTCAGCAGAGATCTGCGGCGGTGCCATTTTCTGACCTTTCACATCAAGCCATGCGTCGCCGTTATCAGCGCCGATGATTTTGTACGGCATGATGGAAACGTCACGCTGAACTTCTTCGTCCTGGAAGCGGCGGCCAATCAGGCGTTTAATCGCAAACAGGGTGTTTTGCGGGTTTGTCACTGCCTGACGTTTAGCCGGCTGACCAACCAGAGTTTCACCATCCTGGGTATAAGCAATGATAGAAGGCGTGGTGCGATCGCCCTCGGCGTTCTCCAGCACACGTGCAGTTGTGCCATCCATAATCGCTACACAAGAGTTGGTAGTACCCAGGTCGATACCAATAATTTTACCCATCTAAACGTCTCCACTAAAAATTCGGTCATCATGTGGTTGTGAATCTGTAATAAGGGCGAAACGTGCGGTTTCAACTACCCTGAATCGTTTTTTTTCAGACTCACTCACTGCGGTTGACTACAAGATGGGGTCGTAACCCACGTCATCAAGGGGGGCATGAAAAATTTTTTTTGCGAAAAACGATAATTTTCTTCACCGGGCATATGGAAAACACCTCTGCCGGCGCAACGGTTAAGCCTTTTTCTTCCGTGATCGTCATCACAAGGGGAAATATTTCATTTTCCCCCTATTAGATCATAGACAGCCTCTATTCCCCTGATTATCATGCCGCGCCCCGAATACGGTATCGGTTGTTCGGGGAAACTATTTCACCATTCGATTAATGATGATTTTGAGGAATTATGGGCAACACTAAGTTGGCTAACCCGGCTCCGCTGGGCCTGATGGGCTTCGGCATGACCACCATTCTGCTTAACCTGCACAACGCGGGTTTCTTCGCTTTAGACGGCATTATTCTGGCGATGGGCATTTTCTACGGCGGTATCGCGCAAATTTTTGCTGGCCTGCTGGAATATAAAAAAGGCAACACCTTCGGCTTAACCGCATTTACCTCTTACGGTTCTTTCTGGCTGACGCTGGTCGCGATCCTGTTAATGCCGAAAATGGGTCTGACAGAAGCGCCGAACGCGCAGTTCCTGGGCGCCTACCTGGGGCTGTGGGGCGTGTTCACACTGTTCATGTTCTTTGGCACGCTGAAAGCCGCTCGCGCGCTACAGTTTGTCTTCCTGAGCCTGACCGTACTGTTCGCCCTGCTGGCCTTCGGCAACATCGCGGGTAACGAAGCGGTGATCCACGTTGCGGGTTGGATTGGCTTAGTGTGTGGCGCCAGCGCCATTTACCTGGCGATGGGCGAAGTGCTGAACGAACAGTTTGGCCGCACCATCCTGCCAATCGGTGAAGCGCACTAATCTTCCGTTATCCCCCCGACCGGGGGGATAATTTTTACAGCTGTTGTAATTCTGCCTGCACATCCGCATCGCGATAATAAATATCCTGTCGCAACCAGATGCCCAACCCCAGCCCCACCAGTGACAACGCCAGCACATACCAGGCCGGCGCCATTGGCGACACGCCCATCAACATGGTGACCGCAATTGGCGTCAGGCCACCAAAAATGGCATACGAGACGTTGTAAGAAAAAGAGATGCCGGTGAAACGCACTTCCGCCGGGAAGGCTCGCACCATTACGTACGGCACCGCGCCAACAACACCAACACACAGCCCCACCAGCCCGTATAATAAAAACAACTGCTCGGGATGCGCGCCAGACAGGTGATAGAAGATCCAGCTTGAGCAGGCCAGCAGAAAACTGCCTACAATAAAGGTTTTGCTGGCGCCAACCCGATCGACAATGAACCCTGCCAGCAGGCATCCCACGCACAGCATAATGGTCGCCACGCTATTTGCCTGTAAAGTTAACGCGGGCGCAAACCCGTACTGCTTTTGCAACCAGACCGGCGACATCAAAATCACGACGACAATGCCGGCCGATAACAACCAGGTCAGCAGCATCGAAATCGCCACCGCTTTTTTATGTTTCACCACTACCGCTTTGACGGGCAATTCCTGCGCGAGCGTTTTGCGCTGCTGCATTTCAAGGAAGATGGGCGTTTCCTGCAACCAACGACGTAAATACATCGCAATCAGACCAAATACGCCGCCGAGCAGGAAGGGAATACGCCAGCCATAATCATGCACCGCCTGCTGGGTCATACTGGTATTCACCAGCGTCGCCACGACAGAGCCAAGCAGGATACCGACCGTCAGTCCCGCAGTCAGCGTGCCGCAGGCGATGCCGATACGGCGCTCCGGCACATGTTCAGCCACAAACACCCACGCTCCCGGCACTTCGCCGCCAATCGCTGCGCCTTGCAAAATACGCATCAGCAGCAATAACAACGGCGCAAGGATGCCCATTGAGGCGTAAGTCGGCAGCAGGCCAATCGCCAGCGTTGGAACAGCCATCAATAGAATACTCAGGGTGAACATCTTCTTGCGCCCTACCAGATCGCCAAAGTGCGCCATGATAATGCCGCCCAGCGGGCGCGCCAGATAACCGGCGGCGAAGATCCCAAACGTCTGAACCTGACGAAGCCACTCAGGAATATCAGCGGGGAAAAACAGTTCGCCCACAACCGCTGCGAAGAAAACAAAGATGATGAAGTCGTAAAACTCGAGCGCGCCGCCGAGAGCGGCAAGTGAAAGAGTCTTATAATCCTGGCGATTCAGAGGTCGTGTGTGTTGTGACATAGCAAACCATGAGTCAGTGGAGTTATTGAGGGCGCTTATCGATATGTGTAAATCAAAAATTACTATATCGTAAACAATTCAATACTCCACCACCTGCGTAATTTATGTCACAGAAAGGCCAACTTCAGGCGTTTATGTCGCGTCTGGCATTTTTCGGGCGGAAAGATGCTACCACTTCCGCTGCGGTTTCCACATAAGGCCCTTCAAGCAACTGTACACAATACGGTACGCTTGCGAAAATTCCCGGCACAACAACCTTACCCTCGGCATCTTTCACCCCTTCCAGGGTCTCTTTGATGGATTTTGGCTGCCCCGGTAAGTTCAGGATCAGCGCCTGCTTACGGATCACGCCAACCTGGCGGGAAAGGATCGCCGTAGGAACAAAGTGCAGGCTGATCTGGCGCATCTGCTCGCCAAAGCCGGGCATTTCTCTGTCGGCGACGGCCAGAGTCGCGTCAGGCGTGACATCACGACGCGCTGGCCCCGTACCGCCCGTCGTCAGTACCAGGTGACAGCTCATTTCATCCACCAGCTCACACAGCGTTTGCTCAATGATCGCCTGCTCATCCGGGATCAGTCGGGTTTGTACGTCAAAAGGGGTGGTCAGCGCGGAGGCCAGCCACTCTTCAAGAGCAGGAATGCCTTTATCCTGGTATACGCCGCTGGACGCGCGGTCAGAAATGGAAACTAAACCAATACGTAAGGTGTTCATGATTATTCCGTCTAAACAGTCTCGTTAAACAGAATGATACACTGCAAAGGAAAGGACAGACAGGTTTCAGAAGAGGTAGCGTGACCAGAAACCTGTCTGGTCACGCCGAATGATTACAGCAGATCGCCGATCATTTTTTCCAGTTTTTCCTGGTCAATAGCAAACTTACGGATACCGTCCGCCAGTTTGTCTACCGCCATCGGGTCCTGGTTGTGCTGCCACAGGAACTCAGACTCGGTGATGCGTTCTGGACGCGCTTTCACTTCGCCAGAGAAGGACAGTTTACGTTCGATAGCGCCTTCGCTTTCCGCCAGCTCTTTCAGCAGCGCCGGAGCGATAGTCAGACGATCGCAACCCGCCAGCTCCAGAATTTCACCGACGTTGCGGAAGCTCGCGCCCATCACCACTGTCTCATAACCGTGCTGTTTGTAGTATTCGTAGATTTCCGTAACGGAAACCACGCCCGGATCTTCTGCCGGAGCGTACTCTTTCTTGTCGGTATTGGCTTTGTACCAGTCAAGAATACGGCCCACGAACGGAGAGATCAGGTATACGCCCGCTTCCGCACAAGCACGCGCCTGCGCGAAGGAGAACAGCAGAGTCAGGTTACAGTTGATACCTTCCTTTTCCAGCTGTTCAGCAGCACGAATCCCCTGCCAGGTAGACGCCAGTTTGATCAGGATGCGATCGTTGCTGATGCCCGCGTCGTTGTAGAGCTTGATGATGCGTTTTGCTTTGGCGATAGACGCGTCGGTGTCGTAAGACAGACGAGCGTCAACTTCGGTGGAGATACGGCCCGGAACCAGTTTCAGGATCTCCAGACCAATGTTCACCGCCAGCTTGTCGGCCGCGTCAACAATCTGCTGCGCGCGATCGCTGCTCTGCTGTTTCGCCCAGGCAACGGCATCGTCAATCAGCTTACGGTATTCCGGGATCTGTGCTGCGTTAAGAATGAGAGAAGGGTTGGTTGTGGCATCCTGCGGCTGGTACAGCTTCATTGCCGCGATGTCTCCGGTGTCGGCCACCACGGTGGTGAACTGACGAAGGGAGGTCAATTTGTCCGTCATGATAGTGTTTCTCTTTAAACAGCTTGTTAGGGGGATGTAACCGGTCTGCCTTGATGATAACACGACGCACTCACAGCGCAACCGCAGACAATGCGGTTATCCCTCTCCCCTCTTTGTTTGCCCCTTTTCAGCCCCTCGCCACGGCTGCGCGCAATTAAAGGATATTGCCATATAGTATGGTAGACTCCCCCCATTCAATAGCCTGACAGGGTCTATACTGTTCGTGAATTGGTAACGCTTACACTGGAACCCAAAAGCGTACCGGCATCAACAAGAGGGATGTTAATGCCTGATTTCTTCGCCTTTATTAATGAAATACTCTGGGGTTCGGTAATGATCTACCTCCTGCTTGGCGCAGGTTTTTGGTTTACTTACCGTACCGGATTCGTTCAGTTTCGCTATATCCGCCAGTTTGGCAAAAGTCTTAAAAACAGCATACATCCCCAGCCGGGCGGGCTTACGTCATTTCAGGCGCTGTGTACCAGCCTTGCCGCGCGTATTGGCAGCGGCAACCTGGCAGGCGTTGCGTTGGCCATCGCCGCAGGCGGGCCAGGCGCCGTATTCTGGATGTGGGTATCTGCGCTTATCGGCATGGCGACCTCGTTTGCCGAATGCTCTCTGGCCCAGCTCTACAAAGAGCGCGACAGCACAGGACAGTATCGCGGCGGCCCGGCATGGTATATGGCGCGTGGTCTGGGTATGCGCTGGATGGGCGTTCTCTTCGCGATTTTCTTACTCATTGCGTATGGTCTGATTTTTAATAGCGTACAGGCGAACTCCGTCTCGCGGGCGCTCGCTTTTGCCTTTGACATACCGCCCATTATCTCCGGTATCGTGCTGGCGCTGGCGGCCTTTTTTGTCATCGTTCGCGGCATTAAAGATGTCGCAAAACTCATGCAATGGTTCGTCCCTGCGATGGCCCTTCTGTGGACGCTCACCGGTTTAGTGATTTGCCTCTGGCACATCGAACAGCTGCCCGACATTATCGCGTCGATTGTGAAAAGCGCATTCGGCTGGCAGGAAGCCACTGCCGGGGCGGCTGGGTATACGCTCAGCCAGGCGATTACCAGCGGTTTCCAGCGCGGCATGTTCTCCAACGAAGCGGGAATGGGTTCTGCGCCTAACATTGCGGCCGCCGCTTCATCCTGGCCGCCGCACCCTGCCGCGCAGGGAATTGTGCAGATGATCGGCGTCTTTACCGATACCATTATTATCTGCACCGCCAGCGCGATGATTATTCTGCTGGCAGGCAATGGCGCCTCGCATATGCCAACAGAAGGCATCCAGCTGGTGCAACAGGCAATGATTTCACTGACCGGCGAATGGGGCGCAAGCCTTGTCGCGTTTATTGTGGTGTTGTTCGCCTTCAGCTCGATTGTCGCCAACTACGTTTACGCCGAAAATAACCTGATTTTTCTGCGTCTGGACAGTCTGCGAATGCGCTGGGCGCTGCGTATTGTCACCGTCGGGATGGTCGTGGCGGGCACGTTACTCAGCTTTCCGCTCGTCTGGCAGTTGGCCGACATTATTATGGCCTGTATGGCCATCACCAACCTGACGGCGATTCTGCTGCTCTCGCCAGTGGTGCATACGATCGCCAGCGACTATCTGCGACAGCGTAAGCTCGGCGTACAACCCGTATTCGACCCGTTCCGCTACCCTGAAATTGAGCAGCAACTGGCGCCGGATACATGGGATGAGTTGCCGCGTCACTAGCGCGGCAATCACAACCATCGATCAAATCGGTCGGTTTTTTTGCTAAAGTCGCGGTAAATTTCCTGCAAGGACTGGATATGCTGATTCTGATTTCACCTGCAAAAACGCTCGATTACCAAAGCCCGCTGGCCACGACGCGCTATACGCGGCCTGAACTGCTGGATTACTCCCAGCAGTTGATCCGCGAGGCGCGCAAGCTCTCGGCGCCGCAGATTGGCAAGCTAATGGGCATTAGCGACAAACTGGCCGATCTGAATGCCACCCGTTTTCATGACTGGCAGCCTGACTTCTCCCCTGAAAACGCCCGCCAGGCGATTCTGGCGTTTAAAGGCGACGTCTATACCGGACTACAGGCGGAAACGTTCAGCGAAGCCGATTTTGATTTCGCGCAGCAGCATTTGCGTATGCTTTCCGGGTTGTACGGCGTCCTGCGTCCGCTGGATCTGATGCAGCCTTACCGTCTGGAGATGGGCATTCGCCTTGAGAACGCCAAAGGGAAAGACCTTTATCAGTTCTGGGGCGATGTGATTACCGATAAGCTGAACGAAGCGCTGGCTGCGCAAGGCGATAAAATCGTCATCAACCTGGCCTCGGATGAATATTATAAATCCGTGAAGCCGAAGCAGCTGAATGCGGAGGTTATCAAGCCCGTGTTCCTTGACGAGAAAAACGGCAAATTCAAAGTTATCAGCTTCTACGCCAAAAAAGCGCGCGGCCTGATGAGCCGTTACATCATTGAAAACCGGCTGACGAAGCCGGAACAGCTCACCGCATTTAACAGCGAAGGCTATTTCTATGATGAGCCAGCGTCAGGAAAAGGCGAACTGGTGTTTAAACGCCACGAGCAAAACTGATGCCCTGAAGCGCAGGCCGAATAAGACGCCTTTTGTCGCTATCCGGCGCTAAAATCGCATAACTGCCTGATAGCGCTATGCTTATCAGGCTTGCGTACTTAATGGCGGTGGTCGTCGCGGCGATCATCATGACGATGCTCGTCATGCTTATTATGATGCGGTTGCGGACGTGGTCCATGCGGCTGCCAGCGGTTTTCTCGCCACTCATAATGCTTCTGCCACCAGCCGTGGTCGCGCCAGTGACCGCCATCCCAGTAGTTGCCGTGGTTATCGCGATCGCCAATCTGAAGTTTAACTGCCGGTACGAGAGTAATTTCGGCAGCCTGTGCTGCGAGGGGAGCCACCAGCATCATGGAAAGTGCAAGAAGCACGGGTTTCAACTTGTTCATGAGGTACTCCTTTTTACCATTGCCCGATTTGGGTCGATGAAAGGAGATTACTTGATGAGAACGCGGGTTGTTATTCTCTGCAATCCTAATCTCTAAGTTACCGCATTTATTGAGAATTACTCCTTTTTACCTGCTAAATTTCTCCTTATTTTCTCCATAAAAAAGCCGGATGGCGGCTAACGCCTTATCCGGCCTACAATAGCTACAATAGCCCCGAAGCGCCACCGGGCACAACCGTTAGCCGCGTGTCATCATCAGCTTACGCAATTCGGCAAAATCGGCAGGCAGATTATGCGAGAGCAGCGGCAGATCGGCACGATCCGCCAGCTCTTTTGGCAGATCCAATGTTTCACCAAGAATCGCCTCCACACTCTCTTTGAATTTCGCCGGATGCGCGGTCCCGAGGAACAAGCCATACTCCCCCGGATGCAGCTGATCACGCAGCGCGCGGTACGCCACGGCAGCGTGCGGTTCAGAGGTATAACCTGCCGCTTTCAGTTCGCGCATGGTCTCCTGCGTCGTCTCATCGTCAACCGCAGCGTAGCCCAGCTCCGTCAGACGCCAGATTTTACGGCGGAACAGCTCTTCCACGCGCGGCCAGTTATTGGGCTGGCTGACATCCATCGCGTTCGACAAGGTAGCCTGCGTCGCTTTCGGCGACCACTGCCCCTCTTTCAGGAAGCGCGGCACCGTATCGTTGACGTTAGTGGCGGCGATAAAGCGTTTCACCGGCAGGCCGAGCGACTTCGCCAGCAGCCCCGCCGTCAGGTCGCCAAAGTTACCGCTGGGCACGGAGATCACTAACTGATTACGCGCGTCCTGCGGCAGTTGAGCGACCGCTTCAAAGTAATAGCAAATCTGCGCCAGCAGACGGCTGATGTTGATGGAGTTCGCCGAATTCAGCCCCAGCGCCGCCTTCAGTTCTTCATCATCAAACGCCTGTTTTACCAGCGCCTGGCAGGCATCGAAATCACCGTCAATCGCAACCGTTTCGATGTTGCCGCCCAGCGTACAGAACAGTTTTTCCTGCAACGGGCTGATCTTGCCGCGTGGGTAGAGGATCACGACGCGTACATTTTTCAGACCGTAGAATGCGTGAGCAACTGCCGCGCCGGTATCGCCAGAGGTCGCCGTCAGGATAGTCACCGGTTTGTCGCCGCTGATGTGCGTCAGCATTTGCGCCATAAAGCGACCGCCAAAATCCTTAAAGGCCAGCGTCGGGCCGTGGAACAACTCCAGGCACCCGACATCGCCTTCCACCTGACGCACCGGCGCCGGAAAAGCGAATGCCTCGCGGACGCGCTCTTCTAAGATTTCCTGCGGGATCTCATCCCCGATAAACGCGGAAAGGATCTTTGCGCTACGACTCACAAAGTCCTGATTCAGCATCTCATCAACTTCAGTCAGGCTAAATTCCGGCAGGTCGTGCGGGAAAAAGAGCCCCTGATTCTTGCCAAGCCCCTGCGTAACGGCCTGCGCAAAGCTGACCTGCTCATTATGATCTTTCAGATTGTAGAGTTTCATTGTTTATCCCAGTACTCGTGCGCCCGCCGTATCCAGCTGACAAATATGAACAAAGCCTTCCTGATTTTGCAGGTAATTTTTACCCAGCCAGCCTGCTACACGCTGCGCCGTATCCGGCTTATCACAGAGCGCGAAAAGCGTCGGCCCGGACCCGGAAATACCGCTGGCCAGCGCGCCAATTTCCGCCACCGCCTGACGCGCCTGGCTGAAGCCCGGCAGCAGACGAGCGCGGTACGGTTCGGCAATCACATCCTTCATCAGCTTCGCAGCAAGCTGCGGCTGACGGGAATAGCAGGCATGAATAAACCCGGCCAGATGCCGCCCGTGGGCGATACAGTCCTGACGGCGATACTGCGCGGGTAAAATCGCCCGCGCTTCAGCCGTCGAAACTTTAATCCCCGGATAGGCCAGTACCCACAGCCACTCATCAAATCCTGGCACCTGCTGGCTGATAATGCCGTTTTCTTCGATCATCAACTGCATGCCGCCGAGAAAGCACGGCGCGACGTTATCGTAATGAATGCTGCCAGAGATACGCCCTTCCAGTTCCCCCATGATCGCCAGCAGACGCGTGTCGTTCAGCGGTTTGCCACAGAACTCATTCATCGCCACCAGCGCGGCGACTACGGAACAGGCGCTGGACCCTAACCCGGAACCAATCGGCATGTTCTTTTCCAGCGTCATCGCCACCGGTATCTGTTTACCCAACTCCTGGCAAAAACGCTCCCAGCACTGATAAACGATATTTTCACGCGGCGCTGACGGCAGCTTGTCGGCAAAACGCCCTAAATTATTCAGCGTGAAGCTTTCTGCCGCATCCACCGAGACCACATCGCCCAGCAGTGAGCCATCAACCGGCGTGACGGCCGCCCCAAGCACATCAAATCCGACGCTCATATTGGCACTGGAAGCCGGAGCATAGACTTTCACCATTTTAGACTCCTAACTTCCATGAAAGGGTGCGCAGCAGATCGGCAAAAACACCCGCCGCCGTCACATCGTTCCCCGCACCGTAACCGCGCAGAACCAGCGGCAGCGGTTGATAATAGTGACTGTAAAACGCCAGCGCGTTCTCCCCGTTTTTCACTTTAAACAGCGGATCGTTGCCGTCAACCTCGGCGATCTTCACGCGACACACGCCGTCGTCTTCAATGTTGCCAACATAGCGCAATACTTTGCCTTCATCACGGGCTTTCGCCACGCGGGCGGCAAACGCGTCGTCAAGCTGCGGCAGATTGGTCATAAACGTGGCGACATCGCCGGAATCGTCGAAACCTTCCGGCAGCACCGGCTCAATCACGATATCGGACAGTTCCAGCTCACGTCCCGTTTCACGAGCGAGGATCAGCAATTTGCGCGCCACATCCATCCCGGAAAGATCGTCACGCGGATCGGGTTCGGTATAGCCCAACTCGCGCGCCATCGTGGTCGCGGCCGAAAGGCTCATGCCTTCATCCAGCTTGCCGAAAATAAAAGAGAGCGATCCAGACAGGATGCCGGAGAAGTGTTGCAGTTCGTCACCCGCGTTCAGCAGGTTTTGCAGGTTCTCGATAACCGGCAAGCCCGCGCCTACGTTGGTGTCGTACAGGAACTTACGTCGGGATTTCGCTGCGGCAAAACGCAGTTGATGGTAGTAATCCATCGACGACGTGTTGGCTTTTTTGTTCGGCGTTACCACATGGAAGCCTTCACGCAGGAAGTCGGCGTATTGATCCGCCACCGCCTGGCTGGAGGTACAGTCAACAATAACCGGGTTAAGCAGGTGATACTCTTTCACCAGGCGAATTAAGCGCCCTAAATTAAACGGTTCTTTCGCTTCCGCCAGTTCCGCCTGCCAGTTATCCAGGTTCAGGCCATGCACATTGGTCAACAGCGCTTTCGAATTCGCCACGCCGCAGACGCGCAGGTCGATATGCTTGTTTTTCAGCCAGGACTGCTGGCGTTTCAGCTGCTCAAGTAACGCGCCGCCAACGCCGCCAACGCCGATAACGAACACTTCAATCACCTGATCGGTATTGAACAGCATCTGGTGGGTAACACGCACGCCCGTTGTGACGTCATCGTTATTCACGACCACCGAAATCGATCGTTCGGACGAGCCCTGCGCAATCGCGACAATATTGATATTCGCGCGCGCCAGCGCCGCAAAGAACTTCGCCGAGATGCCGCGCAGCGTGCGCATACCGTCGCCAACCACCGAGATGATCGCCAGACGTTCAGTCACCGCCAGCGGCTCCAGCAACCCTTCTTTCAGTTCCAGGTAGAACTCATCCTGCATTGCACGCTGGGCCCGCGCGCAGTCGCCCTGCGGTACGCAGAAACTGATGCTGTATTCAGAAGAGGATTGCGTGATCAGCACCACGGAGATCCCCGCGCGGGACATTGCCGCGAAGACGCGCGCCGCCATCCCGATCATCCCTTTCATTCCTGGGCCGGAAACGCTGAACATCGCCATATTGTTCAGGTTCGAGATCCCTTTCACCGGCAGTTCGTCTTCATCCACGCTGGCGCCGATCAGCGTACCAGGGGCTTGCGGGTTTCCGGTGTTTTTAATCAGGCATGGGATTTGGAACTGAGCAATGGGGGTGATGGTGCGAGGATGAAGGACTTTGGCGCCGAAGTAAGAAAGCTCCATCGCCTCCTGATAGGACATCGACTTCAGCAACCTGGCGTCCGGCACCTGGCGCGGGTCACAGGTATACACGCCGTCAACGTCAGTCCAGATCTCACAACAGTCGGCGCGTAAGCAGGCAGCCAACACCGCAGCGGAGTAATCAGAACCGTTGCGGCCCAGCACGACCAGCTCGCCTTTTTCGTTACCGGCGGTGAAACCTGCCATCAGCACCATGTGGTCAGCCGGAATGCGGCCCGCCGCGATACGGCGCGTAGATTCGGCGATATCAACGGTCGATTCGAGGTAATGCCCGACCGCCAATAATTTTTCGACCGGATCGATAACCGTCACGCCATGACCGCGCGCTTCCAGCAGGCCAGCCATGATCGCGATCGACATCTTCTCGCCACGGCAGATCAGCGCAGCATTGATGCTATCCGGGCACTGGCCCAGCAGGCTGATTCCGTGCAGGATATGTTTGATTTGCGCAAATTCTTGCTCAACGAAAACTTTCAACTGCGCCAGCGGGAACCCCGGCTGAGCGGCTGCAAGACCCGTAAGAAGTTCGGAAAAAATACGTTCGGCATCGCTGATATTCGGTAAAGCATCCTGACCGCTGATGGTCTTTTCAATCATCGCCACCAGATGGTTAGTAATTTTGGCGGGGGCAGAGAGAACAGTCGCTACCTGCCCCTGCCTGGCATTGCTTTCCAGAATATCGGCAACACGCAGAAAGCGCTCTGCATTTGCCACTGATGTACCGCCGAACTTCAACACTCGCATGGTTGTTACCTCGTTACCTTTGGTCGAAAAAAAAGCCCGCACTGTTCAGGTGCGGGCTTTTTTCTGTGTTTCCTGTACGCGTCAGCCCGCACCGTTACCTGTGGTAATGGTGATGGTTGTGGTAATGGTGGTGCTGATGCGATTCATGGATGTTGTGTACTCTGTAATTATTATCTGTCTGTCTTGTATCTTTAAAGGGTTAAAGTATCTCGTGACCTAAGTCAATAAATTTTTAATTTGATCACATTCCGCAACATGTTCACGAGCTGCTGCTTGCGCATTTATTTTCAACCAATACGGAATGAAGTAACCTCTTGAAACCAGATTTAAAATCTTACATTAAGTAATTTAACAAGATTTTATTTTGTTATATTTTTCTCAATATCATGCAATAAACGGTGCAGCATGGCCGTGTCGCGCTGCCCTGACAGCCCCAGTCGTTGTTGCAGCCAGTCCGCCAGTTTGATGTCATCAGCAACATCCAGCGTCGCCAGTAACTGCGAAACGCGTGTGCGTAACGCCTGCAATTGCGGCGCGTCAGTCGCCTCTGTTTGTTTCGCCGGTTGTTGCATTAAGCCTGCTAATTGATAGCAATACACCATTACCGCCTGCCCTAAATTGAGTGAAGGATAATCAGCAACCATTGGCACGCCGGTTAAAACGTCCGCCAGCGCCAGTTCTTCGTTCGTCAGGCCCGAATCTTCCCGGCCAAAAACCAGCGCCGCATGGTTCATCCACTGCGATTTTTCCTGCAACAGCGGCAGCAGTTCTGCGGGCGTTGCGTAGTAGTGGAACTTCGCGCGACTGCGGGCCGTGGTGGCGACAGTGAAATCAACATCGTGCAGCGCTTCCGCCAGCGTTGGATAAACACTAATATTATCAATAATATCAGCGGAACCATGTGCGACCCAACGGGTCGCCGGCTCCAGGTGCGCCTGGCTGTCGACAATACGCATATCGCCAAAACCCATCGTCTTCATTGCCCGTGCCGCCGCGCCAATATTTTCCGCTCTGGCAGGCGCGACCAGAATAATTGTTACACGCATTTCGATTCTCTTTTTGACCAGCCGCTGGCAATAATGTGACCAATGTCAACATATTACGCAGCACGAATTTACAATTTTTTAACGAAAATCGTTGAAAAACCATTTCACATTCAGTAAAAGGCACTAAACTATTTCTTATCTTTACTATTGCGTTTTATGTTAAGAAATACTACATATCCTTCTGTTTATTTAGGATAATTTAATTTAGAATGAATCACACCTATTGGATTCATTACATTTATTAGTTGGCATGCGCAACTAGTTGGATTATTGCAAATTTGTGATGAACGCTAGCATTTGGATACGATGATTTCATCAAACTGTTAACGTGCTACAATTGAACTTGATATATGTCAACGAAGCGTAGTTTTATTGGGTGTCCGGTACGTCTTAGCCTGTTATGTTGCTGTTAAAATGGTTAGGATGACAGCCGTTTTTGACACTGTCGGGTCCAAAGGGAAAGTACCCACGACCAAGCTAATGATGTTGTTGACGTTGATGGAAAGTGCATCAAGAACGCAATTACGTACTTTAGTCATGTTACGCCGATCATGTTAATTTGCGACATGCATCAGGCAGGTCAGGGACTTTTGTACTTCCTGTTTCGATTTAGTTGGCAATTTAGGTAGCAAACATGCAGACCCCGCACATTCTTATCGTTGAAGACGAGTTGGTAACACGCAACACGTTGAAAAGTATTTTCGAAGCGGAAGGCTATGATGTATTCGAAGCGACAGATGGCGCGGAAATGCATCAGATCCTCTCTGAATATGACATCAACCTGGTGATCATGGATATCAACCTGCCAGGGAAAAACGGTCTTCTGTTAGCGCGTGAACTGCGCGAACAGGCTAACGTTGCGTTGATGTTCCTGACTGGCCGCGATAACGAAGTCGATAAAATCCTCGGCCTCGAAATCGGCGCAGACGATTACATCACCAAGCCGTTTAACCCACGCGAACTGACTATCCGTGCGCGCAACCTGCTGTCCCGTACCATGAATCTGGGTACGGTCAGTGAAGAGCGCCGTAGCGTCGAAAGCTACAAGTTCAACGGTTGGGAACTCGACATCAACAGCCGTTCTTTGATCGGCCCAGATGGTGAGCAGTACAAACTGCCACGCAGCGAATTCCGCGCCATGCTTCACTTCTGCGAGAACCCGGGCAAGATCCAGTCTCGTGCAGAACTGCTGAAGAAAATGACCGGTCGCGAGCTGAAGCCGCATGACCGTACTGTTGACGTGACTATCCGTCGTATTCGTAAGCATTTCGAATCCACGCCGGATACCCCGGAAATCATCGCGACCATTCACGGTGAAGGTTACCGTTTCTGCGGTGATCTACAGGACTAATCGGTTACCACCGGCAGCAAAAACGGCGCAAAACGCGCCGTTTTTTATTGTCTGTCAATGACTTATCCGACCATAACGGGAATCACTTCCAGATGACGCGTCAGGAACGTTACCGCCACGGCATAACGGGCACCGCGCTTATGGCATTTTTTGGCGACCCTTCAACGACCTTGTCAGAATAGGCCAGATACGCCAGCGTATTGCGTTTGGCATCATAAAAACGCACGACCTGTAATTTTTTAAACACCAGCGACGTGCGTTTCTGGAAAACGACATCCCCTTGCGCTTTCCCGTTCTTAATTTTATCGCTCAGCTCAATCGGCCCTACCTGCTGACAGGAGATCGCCGCGTCGGAGGTATCTTCAGCCAGTCCCAGACCGCCTTTAATCCCCCCCGTTTTCGCCCGACTTACATAGCACGTCACATTTTTGACGTCGGGATCGTCAAACGCTTCGACGACGATTTTATGGTCAGGCCCAAACATTTTAAATACGGTATCGACGGAACCCACCTGTTCTGCATGCGCAAACTGCCCCAGCATCAACAGAATTGAGGAAAGTATTAAGCTCTTGTATTTCATATTGTTACCATTCATAAAAGTTACACTGCGCAATTATTCGACACGTCTGGATAAACTGTTTACAGATCACAGGATTAGAATAATCATGCTTTAGTGTGCCCCAAAAAAGCACAGATGAGCAAAAAAAACACCGAATGCTAAAACAGCAAAAAATGCTATTATCCACTTACCTGATGTCAGGTGCTCGTTGTGGAAAGGATGAGGATATTTTATGGATCAGGCTGGCATTATTCGCGACCTCTTAACCTGGCTGGAAGGCCATCTGGATCAGCCTCTGTCGCTTGACAATGTGGCGGCAAAAGCAGGTTATTCCAAGTGGCACCTGCAAAGAATGTTTAAGGACGTGACGGGCCATGCTATTGGCGCTTACATCCGCGCTCGCCGCTTATCTAAATCCGCCGTGGCCCTGCGCCTGACGGCGCGTCCGATTCTGGATATCGCGTTGCAGTACCGCTTCGATTCTCAGCAAACCTTTACCCGCGCGTTTAAAAAGCAGTTCTCTCAGACGCCGGCGTTATATCGCCGTTCTCCAGAATGGAGCGCCTTTGGCATTCGTCCGCCGATGCGTCTGGGTGAGTTCGCCATGCCTGAGCATCAGTTTGTCACCCTGGAAGATACGCAACTGCTCGGCACCACCCAGAGCTATTCCTGTTCGCTGGAGCAAATCTCCGATTTTCGACACGAAATGCGCGTACAGTTCTGGCAAGACTTTCTCAGCCAGGCGCCAACGATTCCTCCGCTGCTCTACGGCCTTAACGAAACGCGCCCCAGCCTGGAGAAAGATGACGAACAGGAGGTGTTCTACACCACCGCGCTACCGCAAGAACATGCCAACGGGTATGTGCCGTCAGCGCAGCCTGTTACCCTACAAGGCGGCGAATATGTGATGTTCACCTACGAAGGTTTAGGAACCGGGGTACAGGAGTTTATCCTGACGGTATACGGCACCTGTATGCCGATGCTGAACCTGACCCGCCGTAAAGGGCAGGATATAGAGCGATACTACCCGGCAGAAGATGCCAAAACAGGCGGTCGCCCTATTAACCTGCGTTGCGAATTCCTGATCCCCGTTCGCCGTTAACGCTGTAGCTCATCTAACGCAGGGGCATCGAGATGCGAGACGTCCCCTGCCGTTTCAACGACCCAACCAGGCGCCAGCCACAAACTTTCCTGATAATCGACGCGGGAAATAGAGCAGTTACGCAGACGTAACCGACGCTCCGCCCAGGCCGGTAATCCCAGAATGGTGCTGACCAGGCAACCCAGCGCGATACCGTGACTGACCAGCAGCGGGCGGCTGCCCTGCGGCAGTTCCAGACAGGACGCGAGAGCGGCATTGACGCGATCGCTCAGTTCCTGCATGGATTCGCCATCAGGAATGCGCCCGTCAACCGTGCCGTTCACTAACTGGCGACGCCAGTTCTCTTCTTCTTCGGTGAGGGTGTCGATGTGTCGTTTTTCCAGCACGCCCATGTCCAGCTCACGCAGGCGGGCGTCGAAAGTGATATCGCAACCGCATGCCTGGGCGATGATTTCAGCCGTGCGGCGGGTGCGACCGAGATCGCTACTGACGATATGGGTGATGCCGAGCGTTCTGGCGCGTTCTCCCACTTGCATAGCTTGTTGCTCACCTTTAGCGGTCAGCGGACTGTCAGACTGGCCTTGAATACGTCGCTCGGCGTTCCACTGCGTTTCACCGTGGCGAACAAGGTATACCTGTAACATGCTTTTTATCCGTTATACTGCGATGACATTCATTTCTGAGTAATTCTGATTATGCACCATGTTGTCTCAGCAACCACCAATCCCGCTAAAATTCAGGCAATTCTGCAAGCATTTAACGAGATTTTCGGTGAAGGATCCTGCCATATTGAGTCCGTCTCCGTCGAGAGCGGCGTGCCGGAACAACCTTTTGGAAGTCAGGAAACGCGCGCTGGCGCACGGAATCGGGTAGAAAATGCGCGCTGTCTGCGTCCTCAGGCCGATTTTTGGGTGGCTATCGAAGCGGGGATTGATGATGACAGTACGTTCAGTTGGGTGGTAATAGAGAATGCCGCCCAGCGAGGCGAGGCGCGCTCGGCAACGCTGCCGCTTCCTGCGGTTATCCTTGAAAAAGTTCGTCAGGGCGAAGCGCTCGGCCCGGTGATGTCGCAGTATACCGGTATTGATGAGATTGGCCGTAAAGAGGGGGCTATCGGAGTGTTTACCGCCGGAAAACTGACCCGCTCCAGCGTTTATCACCAGGCGGTGATTCTGGCGCTCAGTCCGTTTCATAATGCGGTGTATCGGTAGGGCTCGCGATCCACGCCGGATGGCGGCTTCGCCTTATCCGGCCTACGTTCACCGTTTCTGTAGGCCTGATAAGCGTAGCGCCATCAGGCGAAATTACCTTTCGCTCTTGAGCAACACCTGCTCCAGCCACTGGCGTAACTCTACCGGTGCGGATTTCAGGCTGTTGGAACCGCGCGTAATGGTGGCGATGCCCGCCCCCAGCTCATTTTTAAGCTCGCGCTGGCTCATTTCACCGCGTAACAACTCTTCAATGATACGCACGCGCGTTCCCAGCGCCTCACGCTCATCCGGCGTCAGCATCAAATTGAGTAAGGGAAGGTGCAGGTCTTCCGCACAAGCGTGCTTGAGCAGCTCAACAAAGCGTAACCACTCCTGGTGACGCTGTTCTGCCATCGCTGCTGAATAGGGTGATTGCTGAGTCATAGAATGTCGCCATCGTTGCAGGGGGAAACGTATCTGCCTCCCCCGATTGTACTCTTTAACGAGTACGATAGCATAACATAACCGATGCGATCAGTAACGGCGCTGCCATTCTGCGTCATTCATCAACGTTGGTTTATCGCCCATGAAGTAGCGATAGTAGGCATCATAAGCCAGCACGTTCTTCACGTAGCCCCGCGTTTCTGAGAACGGAATACTTTCAACAAACGCGACGGCGTCGATGCGCCCTGCGCTGTTGCCAAGCCAGGTACGAACGCGCCCCGGCCCGGCATTGTAAGCCGCTGAAGAGAAAATACGGTTATTACCAAACTGTTGATAAACGTATTGCAGGTAACTGGTGCCAATGTTGATGTTCGTCTCCGGGTCAAGCAGCTGGCTGGGGCTGCTGTAGCCCGGTATCGAGAACATTTTCACCGTATGCGTCGCCGTGCCCGGCATAACTTGCATCAGACCGCTGGCTCCTACCGGGGATTTCACTTTCGGATTCCAGGCGCTCTCCTGACGCGCAATCGCCATAGCGTAACTTTGCGAGATCGCTTTGCCGCCGGTGTAACGGGCGAAAAGATCCTTATACGCCAGCGGGAAACGCTCTTCCAGATGATCCCACAGTTTCCCTGCGATCGTCGCCTGCACGCTCAGATCCCACCAGTGGTTATTGAAGGCATAACGCGCCAGCTGCGCCTGCTCCGACTTCGTCCTGCTGGAGACCAGATTCGCCCACTCGCTGCGCGCCGTATTATCCAGGTTCCAGTACATCAGTTCGCGTACTCGCGCCATTTCCGCGCCCTGCGTAAGCGAAGCGTCCACTGCCGTCGGCGCTTTGTCGATCTTCAGCACATACGCTTCACCCAGCTTTTGCGCGGCGACCATCGGGTAGAAACCACGCTGTTGCATCAGCGCATGGAGGATCTCTTTTGCCTCTGCCTCACGCCCGCGTTCAAGCAACAAATCCGCCTGCCAGTAGCGCCATTCATCCTTCTCCTTCGCTTCCATCGGCAGTCGGGCAAGCCAGGTATTCAGCCCACGACGATCGCCGGTACCCAGCGCCATCCGCACGCGGCGTTCCACCAGCGTGGTGGATTGCGAACGCATAATCGCATCATCGCGCCACTTCGCCTGCGCATCGGTCACATCATTCCCCATCAGCCGCCAGGCGACGATATCGCGCAGTTCCTGAGTTTGCTCCTCATTAAGCTGCTGGGCCTGCACCAGTGACGGGATCATCAAACGCGCATTCTCTGCGTCCTGACGCGCCACGCTGGCAAAGGCCACTGCCGCCATCTGACGGGTAAAATCGGTCGCGCCGGTCGTACGCGCAAAAGTCATCACGCTATTGGGATCGTTCGCCAGCGCGATGATCGCCGAAGCAATGGTCTGGTACTGCGCAGGCATCTGCCCGGCCAGCACCGTTACCAGCCCCGTGTTGCCTGCTTTCATCGCCAGGCGGATGCGCTCCAGCCAGGCCAGCGGGTCCTGGGTGCCGGAAGCGCGCCAGACGCTGAACAGTTTGTCACAGGCGTTCGGCTGGCTTTTCCCGGTCAGCCAAAGCGCTTTCGCCCCCTGCCAGGCCTCTTCCGTCTGCCCGGTATTCCATTTCGCGTAGTAGTAATTACATTGCGCTTCGGTGGTGCCCGGCTTCTCGGGGCTGAACGCTAGCAGTCCACGCCAGTCTTCGCGACGCGCCAGCTCATTAACGAAACGCGATTGCAGCGTACGCGCAGGAGGAAGCGTAGGGTTGGCGCGCACAAACTGGGTGACGGTGACCGCAGGCTGGTTCATCAGATCGTCGGTGATCTGGCGATACTCAAGATAGGGATACAGCGGGTAATTCTTCAGGCCAGGCATCATCTGCTCAACGACATCCATCTGTCGGTTATCCCAGGCCTGTTTGATTTGCGCATAGCGATTGCGCTGCTCATCCAGAGAATCCGCTCGCGCCGCCTGACTTACCGTCAGCAGACATACGCTGGCGGCGATAAGACGCCAGGTAAATGGTTTGGCTTTGTCCACAAGCTCTTCCTCTTGTCGTGATACATCAATGCAGCATCATGCCGCGTAATGAATTTATGCTAACCAGACATTGCTAAATGCGCCATGTTACGGACACTTTTTTACTTTTATTGCGAGTGAGAGTTGCTGGCTGGGATTAGCCCGGGAAAAAGGCTACACTTCGCCTTTGAAAATTATTCTTCATCACGATAAACCTATAGAGGCGAAGTCCAACGTGGCTCAATTCGTTTATACCATGCATCGTGTCGGCAAAGTGGTTCCGCCGAAACGTCATATTTTGAAAAACATCTCGCTGAGCTTCTTCCCTGGGGCGAAAATCGGCGTACTGGGTCTGAACGGCGCCGGTAAGTCTACCCTGCTGCGCATTATGGCTGGCATCGATACAGATATTGAGGGCGAAGCTCGCCCACAGCCAGGCATCAAAATTGGCTACCTGCCGCAGGAACCTCAGCTCACCCCTGAACATACCGTTCGCGAATCGATCGAAGAGGCGGTGGCCGAAGTGGTCGGCGCCCTGAAACGTCTGGATGAAGTGTACGCGCTGTACGCCGATCCAGATGCGGACTTTGACAAGCTGGCCGCCGAACAGGGCAAGCTGGAAGAGATCATCCAGGCGCATGACGGCCACAACCTGAACGTACAGCTGGAGCGCGCCGCTGACGCCCTGCGTCTGCCGGACTGGGATGCCAAAATCGCGAATCTTTCCGGTGGTGAGCGCCGCCGCGTCGCGCTGTGCCGTCTGCTGCTGGAAAAACCGGACATGCTGCTGCTCGACGAACCGACCAACCACCTGGATGCGGAATCCGTCGCGTGGCTGGAACGCTTCCTGCACGACTTCGAAGGCACCGTTGTGGCGATTACCCACGACCGTTACTTCCTCGACAACGTGGCAGGCTGGATCCTCGAACTTGACCGTGGCGAAGGAATTCCGTGGGAAGGCAACTACTCCTCCTGGCTGGAACAGAAAGATCAGCGTCTGGCGCAGGAAGCCTCTCAGGAAGCGGCCCGCCGTAAATCCATTGAGAAAGAGCTGGAGTGGGTGCGTCAGGGTGCTAAAGGCCGTCAGTCTAAAGGCAAAGCCCGTCTGGCGCGCTTTGAAGAGCTGAACAGCACCGAATACCAGAAACGTAACGAAACCAACGAACTGTTTATTCCACCTGGACCACGTCTGGGCGACAAGGTCGTTGAAGTCAGCAACCTGCGTAAATCCTACGGCGATCGCCTGCTGATCGACGATCTCAGCTTCTCAGTACCGAAAGGCGCGATTGTCGGCATCATCGGTCCGAACGGCGCGGGTAAATCCACCCTGTTCCGCATGATGTCCGGTCAGGAACAGCCGGATAGCGGCACCATCACGCTGGGGGAAACCGTAAAACTGGCTTCCGTTGACCAGTTCCGTGACGCGATGGATAACAGCAAAACCGTGTGGGAAGAAGTTTCCGGCGGGCTGGATATCATGAAGATCGGCAACACCGAAATGCCAAGCCGCGCCTATGTGGGTCGCTTTAACTTCAAAGGCGTCGATCAAGGTAAACGCGTGGGCGAACTGTCCGGCGGTGAGCGCGGTCGTCTGCATCTGGCGAAGCTGTTGCAGGTTGGCGGCAATATGCTGCTGCTCGATGAACCGACCAACGACCTGGATATTGAAACCCTGCGCGCGCTGGAAAACGCCCTGCTGGAGTTCCCAGGCTGTGCAATGGTTATCTCGCACGACCGTTGGTTCCTCGACCGTATCGCCACGCACATTCTGGATTACCAGGATGAAGGCAAGGTGGAGTTCTTCGAAGGTAACTTTACCGAGTACGAAGAGTACAAGAAACGCACGCTGGGCGCCGACGCGCTGGAGCCGAAGCGTATCAAGTACAAACGTATCGCTAAGTAATGTATCAGATGCCGGATGGCGCTACGCTTATCCGGCCTACACCTTGTAGGCCGCCATCCGGCGCTTCAGGCTTAACCCTGCTCGCCCATCATCTCTTTCACTAACTCCACGCAGCGCAAAAATCGACCATCGTAATCGGCCTCTTCTACGTGGACGAAATTGATGTTGTTCTCCCGCAGCATATCCACCAGCAGATTCTGGAACTCTTTACGATCCACCGAACTGCCCAGACTCCGTAACCCATCCGCGATCCAGGGCGTATTGTTCTCCAGCAGGCTCACCAGATCAAAGCAGTATTCATCGATCAACGCCTGTACAAACGGATGCTCGCGCCCTTCGTATTTTTTACAAAAGGCCTGCGTGGTAACGAAATCGGTATCGATAAAGGCCACTTTATTGGCGTATTTCACCGCAAAATCAATATATTGCGCATGGCCCAGCGCGATCTTATCGTAATCAGAATACTGTAACGCCATCTCGTCACCGCCCAGATGCGAGAAGACATAGTCGCGCCCGTACTCCCACGCGCTGGTGGTATTAAAAATATTGGCGAGCTTGTTCACCAGCGTGGATTTCCCGCTCGACTCCCCGCCTAATATTGCCACGGTGCGCACGAAAAAGGGCTTCACTTCCGTCGGAATGTATTCCCAGTAGCGGAACGGGTTTTCACGGATCTGCGCCCCGCTGATACTCATAAAGGTTCGTTTCGGATCGACCAGCACCGTTTCAATAGCCAGGTGTTCGAGATACTGCGGCGCATCGGCTTCCTCGGACGTGTAGATCCAGTTGGGCTGAATCCCCTTCTCTTCCATAAAGGCTTTGATCCCGTTGCTCCACACATCCCAGCCGTGCGGGTACGGCTCCATCCCTTCCTCATTGAAGGCATGAATACGAATATTCTTCTGATATTTAAAGGTCTGTAGTAGCCAACGCAGACGATCCGACACGGTAGGCTGTTGCGACATGGCGCTGTCTTCAAACAGTTCGCGGTCACGGGTATCGTCATAACCCATAATGATATGCAGTTCATCCACCTGGCTACAGGCGCGCTGAATCAAATAGATATGCCCGGTATGCAGGGGGTAGAACTTGCCAAACACCACGCCGATGTTTTTCCGCTGCCGGGGAAACTCCAGCCCCAAAAAACGATGCAGCGCCTCCAGCTTTTGCGCACTGGGGCTTTTAATCTTCGCGTTCAGAAGTTGGCTCAAATACCCTTTGGTCATGCCGCTGGCATCCGCCACCTGTTGCAGGGTACACCCCTTTTGCTTGATCGCGGTTTTGAGATAGTCGAACGATGACACAAGAGCCTCCTGCTAAAAAACGCGTAACAATGCCTGATGGCGCTTCGCTTATCAGGCCTACAACATCAATCCGTAGGCCGGATAAGACGCACTGCGTCGCTATCCGGCAAATTATACAACATCAGTACATACAGATGATTATAAGTCGTCAAACACACTTAACGCATCCGCAAGCTTTTTAACGCCAAAAACCTGCATCCCTTCCGGCGGCTTTTTCGGCACGTTGGCAGCCGGTACGATAGCGCGGCGGAAACCGTGTTTAGCCGCTTCAGAAATACGTTCCTGACCGCTGGGCACCGGGCGAATTTCCCCCGCCAGCCCCACTTCGCCAAACACCACCAGATCCTGCGGCAGCGGCCTGTCGCGCAGGCTGGAGACCATCGCCAGCAATAGCGCGAGATCCGCGCTGGTCTCCGTGACCTTCACGCCGCCCACGACATTGACGAATACATCCTGATCGGCCATCTGCAATCCGCCATGACGGTGCAGCACCGCCAGCAGAATCGCCAGACGGTTTTGTTCCAGGCCGACCGCCACACGACGCGGATTCGCCATCATCGAGTGATCGACCAGCGCCTGAATCTCTACCAGCAGCGGGCGCGTCCCTTCCCACACCACCATGACCGAACTGCCGGAAGTCACCTCATCGCCACGGCTTAAGAAAATTGCGGACGGGTTGCTGACTTCACGCAGCCCCTGCTCCGTCATCGCAAAAACGCCCAGCTCGTTTACCGCGCCAAAACGGTTTTTATGGCTACGCAGCGTGCGAAAGCGGGAGTCAGCGTCGCCATCCAATAGCACCGAGCAGTCAATGCAGTGCTCCAGCACCTTCGGGCCAGCCAGCGAGCCGTCTTTAGTCACATGACCAACCATCACGATAGCCACGCCGCGCGTTTTGGCAAAGCGCGTCAGATAAGCGGCCGTCTCACGCACCTGGGCCACGCTGCCCGGCGAGGACTGGATATCCGCCATATGCATCACCTGGATGGAGTCGATCACCATCAGCTTCGGTTGTTCTTCTTCCGCAATCAGGCAGATCTGTTCAATACTGGTTTCTGACAGCATATTCATGTTAGCCGTTGGCAATCCCAGCCGATGCGCGCGCATCGCTACCTGTTGCAGGGACTCTTCGCCCGTGACGTACAGGGTTTTCATCTGCTCGGCCAGTTTGCAAAGCGTTTGCAGCAGCAGCGTGGATTTCCCCGCACCGGGGTTGCCGCCAATCAGGATGGCGCTGCCGGGCACGACACCGCCGCCCAGCACACGGTCGAACTCTTTAAACCCGGTGGAAAAACGCGGCAGCTCCTCAAGGCTGATGTCAGACAATTTCTGCACCTTTGCCACGCCTGCGTTACCGGCATAGCCGCTGAGTCGCTCATTACGCGCCACCGTTGGCGACGCGGCAAGACGCACCTCGGTGATGGTGTTCCAGGCATGACAGGCGCTGCATTGCCCCTGCCAGCGCGGATAATCGGCCCCGCATTCATTACAAACAAAGGCGCGTTTTGGAGCTTTTGCCACGGTTTACCTCTTTATTTCATGCAGTTGCCGGATGGCGCTGGCGCTTATCCGGCCTACAATCACTTTCCCGTAGGCCCTGCGCCATCGGGCAATTCAATCATTTTTGATTCATACTGCCGGAGAGAATGCAGAACACCCCCATCAGGTCAGCGTGACGAATCGTGATTTCCGTCTTTTCATTCACTTTCGGTTTGGCGTGGTACGCAATCCCCAGCCCGGCCGCTTTAATCATCGGCAGATCGTTAGCGCCATCGCCAATCGCCACCGTCTGCGCCACGGGAATTTCATACTCCTGCGCCAGGCGGGTCAGCGTGTTAGCTTTGTACTGGGCATCGACGATATCGCCAATGACATTGCCGGTAAATTTTCCGTCGATGATCTCCAGCTCGTTCGCCACCACCGTGGTTAAACGCAGCTTTTCACGCAGGTATTCCGCAAAAAAGGTAAACCCGCCGGAGGCGATCGCCACTTTCCAGCCGAGCGTTTCCAGCTTCAGCACCAGTTGCGTCAGACCCGGCATCAACGGCAAATTCTCGCGCACCTGGCGCAGAATATCGGCATCCGCGCCTTTCAGCGTCGCCACACGGCTGCGTAAACTGGCGGTAAAATCCAGTTCGCCGCGCATCGCGCGTTCCGTGACTTCCGCAACCATTTCGCCCGTCCCGGCCAGCTTCGCGATTTCATCGATGCATTCAATCTGAATCGCCGTCGAATCCATATCCATAACCAGCAGGCCTGGCGTACGCAGATGCGGAATTTTGCCCAGCGGCGCGACGTCCAGCCCGGCACCGTGCGCCAGCTTCGTCGCGCGCGGCGTTAAGGAACCCGCCAGACGAATCACCTGATAATCTTCAACGCACCAGGCCGCCACGATCACCATCGCCGCGCCCAGCTTGCTCTGGTACTGCGTTAAGCGCTGCTTATCCAACCCGCGACCGTACAGCAGCCAGCCGCTACGGCCTGCGTGGTAATCCAGTGGCATCACCTCGTCACCACTTAATGAAAGAGGTAAACCAGGCCACAAAGAAACATCTTCAGGCAGATCGCACCAGGTAATGTTAGGCATTAAAGCTCCTGTAAAATCGTTCGGGTCGGGAATCATCCTGGGGAAAATAACGCATGAGGCTACCCTGTAACCATCGCTTCTGGCAACATTAAGCCTCAAATTTTCAGCAGGTGGAATATGGCTCGCGCAAAACTGAAATTCCGGCTTCATCGTGCAGTGATTGTATTGTTCTGTCTCGCACTGCTCGTCGGGCTGATGCAGGGGGCGTCCTGGTTCAGTCAAAACCATCAACGGCAGCGCAATCCGCAGCTCGGAGAACTGGCCCGCACGCTGGCGCGCCAGGTGACCTTAAATATCGCGCCGCTGATGCGCACCGAAACGCCGGATGAGAAGCGGATCGCCGTCGTACTCCGCCAGCTAACGGAAGAGAGCCGCATTCTGGATGCCGGTGTCTACGACGAGCAAGGCGATCTCATTACGCGCGCAGGCGAAAGCGTCAATGTGCGCGACAGGCTGGCGCTGGACGGTAAAAAAGCGGGCGGCTATTTTAATCAGCAGATTGTCGAACCTATTCAGGGTAAAAATGGCCCGCTGGGCTATCTGCGCCTGACGCTGGATACGCATACGCTGGCGACCGAAGCGAAACAGGTCGATAACACCACCAACATTTTACGCCTGATGCTGCTCCTGTCACTGGCAATTGGCGTGGTGCTCACGCGCACCTTGCTACAGGGCAAACGCACGCGCTGGCAGCAATCGCCTTTCCTGCTCACCGCCAGTAAATCCGTACCGGAAGAGGAAGAGAGCGAGAAGAAAGAACCATAGGATAGCCGCCGCTTTGTCGTTAATATAGTTGAGACCACGAAAAGGAATACTGCCATGACGACATTACGTCTGCTTATCTCTGACTCTTACGATCCCTGGTTCAACCTGGCGGTTGAAGAGTGTATTTTTCGCCAGATGCCCGCGACACAGCGCGTTTTGTTCCTGTGGCGCAACGCTGATACGGTCGTCATCGGCCGGGCGCAAAACCCGTGGAAAGAGTGCAACACCCGGCGCATGGAAGAAGACAATGTCCGGCTGGCGCGTCGCAGCAGCGGCGGCGGCGCGGTGTTCCACGATCTCGGCAATACCTGTTTTACATTTATGGCCGGGAAGCCGGAGTACGACAAAACGATCTCCACCGCGATAGTGCTCAATGCGCTGAACGCGCTGGGCGTTACCGCAGAGGCTTCCGGTCGTAACGATCTGGTGGTGAAAACGCCGGAAGGCGACCGCAAGGTTTCCGGCTCCGCCTATCGGGAAACCAAAGATCGCGGCTTCCACCACGGCACATTGCTGTTGAATGCCGATCTCAGCCGTCTGGCGAACTACCTCAATCCTGATAAGAAAAAATTACAGGCCAAAGGGATCGCTTCCGTACGCGGGCGCGTCGCCAATCTGGTCGAACTGCTGCCTGGTATTACCCATGAACACATCTGCGACGCCATTACCGAGGCGTTCTTCAGCCACTACGGCGAACGCGTGGAAGCCGAAATAATCTCTCCAGATAAAACGCCGGATCTGCCCAATTTTGCCGAAACGTTTGCTCGCCAGAGCAGTTGGGAATGGAACTTCGGCCAGGCGCCAGCTTTTACGCATCTTCTGGACGAACGCTTTATCTGGGGCGGCGTTGAACTGCACTTCGACGTTGAAAAAGGGCACATCACGCGCACTCAGGTTTTTACCGACAGCCTTAATCCTGCGCCGCTGGAAGCGCTGGCGGGCCGTTTACAGGGGTGTCTGTACCGTGCGGATATGCTGCAACAGGAGTGTGATGCGCTGTTAGTCGATTTTCCAGAGCAGGAAAAAGAGCTACGGGAATTGTCGGCGTGGATTGCGCGGGCGGTGCGTTAACCTTCTCCAGGACGTGCCCGTTTCCCCTTAACAAGGGCGGCACGTTACTTTCTCAATAACCATCAGCAATGCATTAAAAGCCTGCCGATTAACGCTCAGGCTGGCATATTATTTATCAATAATATTCACCGCGTGAATATATAAACATACACTCTCGCCATATTCCAACCGCATACAAAATAGCAGCAACTCTAAAACAAAAAATAACAAAGATCACCAGAAATCAGTTTTAAATAAAACTAAAACCACTGTCTGCTGTGTCCAGATAATATATTACTTCTGAAATATAACTCTATCCCAACCATATTCCATAGCTATCTGGTTGATATAAAACGTATTCAGAAGGCAAGTAACATGCCTTTTCGTACCATCACACAATTCAAGTTAAGGATCAACAAATGAAAAAAGCACTTCTTGCCACCGCAATCGCGGCACTGACCATGTCTAACGCATGGGCGGCCGACGGCGCCACCACTGAACTGCGCGTAACGGGGAAACTGCTGGTCGGTGGCTGTACCGCGACAGTCAACGGCGGCAACGCACTTGACTTCGGCTCGCATCTGATCAGCGACCTTAGTTCAACGGCCGTCAACGATATCGCCACGAAAGACACCGATCTGGTCATCGAGTGCCCCAGCGCCACGAAAGTAGGCTGGACGCTGACCGATAACAAAGCGGATAGCAACGCAGAGATCTGGATAACCGGCATCATTAAAGGTAAAGGAGTCTCATTCGGCGTAGGTAAAACAGCAGGCAATGTCAACATTGGCTCCTATGCCGTATCCATCGATTCTGCCAAGGCAGCAAACGCGCAAGCCGTCAATGGCGAAGACACCTTTGACGTTGACTATATTATAGGCGCCGCCGCAAGTATGGGTTCGTGGGCTAAGGCGACAACGGCAACTTCTTTTCGGAACCAGGAAGGGACGCAGGATATCATCACCGTCGGCGCCAAAGGCACGCTGGAACCAGCAGCCTATAGCAATGCAACTTATCCGCTTAAGGTTTCTCTGGCTGTAGATAATACCACCAAACTGGCCATTAGCGATGATACCGATATTTCAGGTTCCGCCACCATTACCCTGAGATATATCTAATCACATCGTTATTAATCATATCTGTACAACAACTCCCTACATGGATGGGTGGGGAGTTTTTCCAATAGAAGGAATTACAATAATGTCTGACAAATCTTGTACCGTTAAAGCGTATATATTTGCCGCCACGCTTCTCTGTTTACCTTTATCTCAGGCTTATGCGGCAGGAATGGTTCCCGCCTCCACGCTACTGGTTATTGAAGAAAGCCATAATGGCGGAACGATAAATGTCAAAAACAGCGATACGATTCCGATGTTGCTGTACACCACAATAGAAGATGTAAAAGATGACAGTGGCATCACCGTCAACGTCACACAGCCCGTCGTACGCGTGGAACCCGGTCAGGAACAGCAGGTCCGCTTTATTATGGAAAGCAGCGCCCCGCTAACCAAAGAGCACTATAAACGCGTCACCTTTGAAGGCATCCCGCCATCAGGCGTGTCTAAAGGCGCAATGAAAGTTAACTTCAATCTGCGTCAGGATCTGCCGGTATTAATTCGCCCCAAAAATTTACCGGTCGTCACCGATGCGTGGAAACTGCTGAAATGGTCCGGCTCCGGGCAGCATATTAAAGTCAGCAACCCTTCCGCCTATGTGGTGCGCCTGGCGCAACAGGTGATTTTTTTACCTTCGCAAACGGCCGGGGAAATTGCAAAAACCTATATTTTACCCGGAGAAGTTCTGGATGTAACCGTCAAGAAATCCATCATTTCCGATCAATCTGTACGCTTCTTCCCGGCCAGCCGCTACGGCATCGACATACCCAATTTCACTGCGCCGTTAACACCATAATCAATAAAAAACGGGGACAAAGTAAGTGTATATGAAAGGAATCAACCTGCTGTCTCGCCATATTCAGATCGCGTTATATTCATGTACGTTATTAACCTCAACGGCGTTAGCCCGTGAGGTAACGTTCAGTACCGATATACTCAATACGCGCGGCATCAGTAAAAATATCGCAAATTACTTCGCAGAAGAGCCGCGTTTTTTGCCCGGTGTACATAGCGTTCTAATCAACGTAAACGGGTCAGAAAAAGGTTCGCTGGGCGCCAAATTTGACGAACAAGGGCAACTCTGCGTAGATGACGATTTTCTGACAGCGATCGGGCTACGTCCTCTGGGGATTTCCCTGCAAGAACACTGTCATGACCTGCAAAAAGATTATCCCTCCGCCGTCATAAAGTCCCTTCCCGGTAAGGAGATGCTGGAGTTAACTGTTCCGCCCGACGCACTGGAAAATAGCGCGTCCCGGGAGAAAAACTATAGCCACGGCGGCAGCGCCGGGCTGCTCAACTACAGCCTGTTTTCCACGCGAAATGAATACAACGGCGGCGACAGCCATAACTACACGCAGGGCGATATAGAAGCGGGCGCCAATCTGGCCAACTGGGCATTGCGCAGCCGCTATTTTCTGCTGGACTCTGACGGCGATCGCAGCGCTAAAAATTTATTCACTTATGGCGAACACGTTTTTGAAGCGCAACAGATGCGTGTCCAGGTTGGGCAAATCAGCTCCAGATCGGCGCTGTTTTCTGGAACATCCCTCAGCGGCATTCAGTTACTCCCCGAGTCCAGCATGACCTCTGATAATTCAGGCGTCACCGTGACGGGGATTGCCCGCACGAACCAGGCGCGAGTAGAAGTCCGCCAGGCGGGGCAGCTTGTTTATTCCACGCTGGTAAACGCGGGGGCATTCAGGCTGGACAATGTCCCCATCCTGTTAAATAACGCCGATCTTCAGGTCAGCATCGTCGAAACCGACAACGTCACAACCAGTTTCATCGTACCTGCCTCCTCAATCAACCTGAACGGCCTTCCGCGACCACAAGGGCTTATGATGTCAGTAGGCCAGGTGCGCAACGTCGACAGCGATTACAGCGACCCCTGGGTATATAACATTTCAGACGGCTGGCGCCTTACCCCACAAACAAGTTTGCTGGCGGCGGGGGTTCTTGCCGAGGATTATCAGGCAAGCGGTGCAATGCTGGAGTGGAGTTCAAACGAGAAATGGCAAGTATTTGCCAGTCTGCTGGGCAGTCGCGAATCCTTCGGCGATACGCGCAGCGGTATAAAGGCGGAAATTCAAAACCAGCTGACACTTCCCGGCCATGTTTCTGTTGGGGTCAGCACCGCACGTTATTCTGACGACTATCGTGAGTTGTCCGAGGCGATGGACGACGACAGCGCAAGCTATCAAAGCAGCTATAGCGCCAATGTAAACTGGAGCGGCAGAACAGCAGGAACCTTCTCGTTAGCCTATAGCTATAATCAGGCCACGGATGATTATGAAGACTCCAGTTACGTGAGTCTTTCATGGGGAAAAACATTTAAATACGCGTCAATAAACGTGAACTGGCAGCACTCTGTTAGCAACGATAACGATAATGACGACATCAACGATGACAGCTATGACGATGATGTGTTTTACATCAACCTCAACATTCCTTTCCAGTCGCAGTCGATTAACGCATATATGCGCAATCAGGGCGACCGAACGACATATGGCTTACGCAGCAGTGGCCCTCTCAGCGACAATACCAGCTACTCCGTTTCGGCGGATCGCGATATCGGAAACGATCTCAACACCCTCAACGGCAACATCAACAGCAACCTGCACTACACGCAGATGAGCTTTGGCGCAACAACCAACAATGACGATCAGCGTACCTACAGCGCAATGCTGTCGGGCGGCATTGCCCTGCATCGCCAGGGGGTAACCTTCTCCCCCTATACCATTAAAGATACCTTTGGTATTGCCCACCTGAGCGAACCGGAAAGCGGCATCGAAATCGCAACGCCGCAAGGCCCGGTTTGGACAGATTTCTGGGGGCAGGCCGTGGTGCCTGGACTGACGGAGTGGCGTAAGTCACGTATTGAGGTGAATGCAAATACGCTGCCCCAAAATATGGATCTGGCTAACGGAACAAAGCTACTGGTGCCCGCTCATGCCACCGTCAGCGACCTGGATTTTAACGTGCTAAACACCCGTCGCGTCATGCTGAAGATAAAACAGCAGGATGGATCCTGGCTTCCTAAAGGCACGTCTGTTGTTGATGAAAAAGGAAACTACCTGGTCAGCGCAGTGGACAGCGGCCGCGTCTTTATTAGCAATATTGACGAAACGCCAACGCTCTATAGCGTTGATGACAATATGAACCGTATCTGCAAAATCACTTACACATTAAGCAATGTGCAGAATAAAGAGGCGTTTTACGAAACGGCGGAGGGTATTTGCCAATGAAGTCATACGGAAAGTGGATCATTGCAGTATGTACGTTAGCAGCGCTGGGATCACGCATGGCATGGGCAGATGAGAACTGCCAGGTATCGCTCTCTCGCGCTACCGTGGCCTTTCCCCCGATGCAGCGAAATGACAACGTCGGCTCACAGCAAAACTGGTTTAAAATGCCCTCGCGCGATATCAATGTCAGCATCTATTGCCCGCAACCACAGGTGATGGCGCTATTTGTACATGGCGCCGCAGGCCCACAAGGGCGATTTCTTTTCGGTAACGGCGGGGGGCTGGCGTTGAAAGCCAGCCAAATGATACTGGATGGCCGCAGCTATATGATCGGGAAAACAACCGATCGCAATGAGTTCATTCCCGCAGACGGCCATGCCGATACACAGCTGCTGCACAATAACGAAGCCATTATCGCTATCGAGAACAATGAAGCCGCGCGCGGGCAGCAGTTGAACTTTACGTTAACGCTAACGCCAGTGCTGAACGAAAAGCAGTTCCGTAACGTCAGCGACAATACTGAGATGGAGAGTAATTTAAGCTGGGAGTTGCTAACGCATTAATCGCCAAAGGGCGGTAAATAAACAGGCAGGAAAAAGGGGCAAACTGCCCCTTCAGAGTGCTGACAAAGGATTGTGCAGCATTTATGTCGGGTGGCGGCCAGGCCTTACCCGACCTACAAATCACGTAAAATATTTTGTAGGCCTGATAAGCGAAGCGCCATCAGGTGTAAGGGGCAAAGTGCCCCCTTCTTTTTTACGCTTTATCGCCCAGCAGAACAGATTCCAGCGCGATTTTGATCATGTCGTTGAAGGTCGTCTGACGTTCAGCGGCAGTAGTCTGCTCGTGAGTACGGATATGGTCAGACACGGTGCAGATGGTCAGCGCTTTCGCACCAAACTCAGCCGCTACGCCGTAGATACCTGCCGCTTCCATTTCCACGCCCAGGATGCCGTATTTTTCCATCACGTCGAACATTTCGCCGTCAGGAGAGTAGAACAGATCGGCGGAGAACAGGTTGCCCACGCGTGCGTCAACACCCAGCGCTTTCGCCGCGTCTACCGCGTTGCGCACCATGTCAAAGTCAGCAATCGCCGCAAAATCATGATCCTTGAAGCGGATACGGTTAACTTTGGAATCGGTGCAGGCCCCCATACCAATCACCACATCGCGCAGTTTCACGTCGTTGCGTACCGCACCACAGGAACCGACACGAATGATTTTCTTCACGCCGAAATCGGTGATCAGCTCTTTGGTATAGATGGAGCAGGACGGGATACCCATACCGTGACCCATGACGGAGATCTTACGGCCTTTGTACGTCCCGGTGAAACCTAACATGCCGCGAACGTTGTTCACTTCACGCACGTCTTCAAGGAAAGTTTCAGCAATGTGCTTCGCACGCAGCGGGTCGCCCGGCATCAAAACGACGTCAGCGAAATCACCCATTTCTGCGTTAATATGTGGAGTTGCCATCTTTTATCCTTATCTCGTTGTTATTGCCTGATGGCGGCTACGCCTTATCAGGCCTACAAAACCGTAGGCCCGGTAAGCCTGCGCCACCGGGCAATTGCATCACAGCATGTTTTTGCCGTAGTCCATCGACGACGTACCGAAGTACGTTGCCAGCGTCTGACCGATATCCGCGAAGGTTTCACGGTGACCGAGCGAGCCCGCTTTCACTTTCGGGCCATAAATCAGCACCGGAATGTGCTCGCGAGTATGGTCCGTACCGGTCCAGGTCGGGTCGCAACCGTGGTCGGCGGTCAGGATCAGAATGTCATCTTCACCGACCAGTTCCATCAGTTCCGGCAGACGACGGTCAAACAGCTCCAGACCCGCAGCATAGCCTGCTACGTCGCGGCGATGCCCCCAGGAGGAGTCGAAATCAACGAAGTTGGTAAAGACGATCGTCTCGTCGCCCGCTTCTTTCATCTCTTTAAGGGTGGCGTCGAACAGCGCGTCCAGGCCGGTGGCTTTCACTTTTTTGGTGATGCCGCAGTTGGCGTAGATATCCGCAATCTTACCGACGGAAACCACATGCCCTTTTTTCTCGTCGACCAGTTTCTGCAAGATGGTCGGCGCCGGTGGTTCAACGGCCAGATCGTGACGGTTGCCGGTACGCTGGAAGTTACCGGCCTTATCGCCGATAAACGGACGCGCGATAACGCGGCCAATGTTGTAGCCGCCTTCGGTCAGCTCTTCACGGGCGATTTCGCACAGCTCGTACAGTTTATCCAGCCCAAAGGTCTCTTCATGGCAGGCGATCTGGAATACGGAGTCAGCGGAAGTATAGAAAATCGGTTTACCGGTTTTCATATGCTCTTCGCCCAATTGATCCAGAATGACCGTACCGGAAGAGTGACAGTTACCGAGATAACCCGGCAGGTTGGCGCGTTTTACCAGCTTATCCAGCAGTTCCTGCGGGAAGCTGTTTTCGTGGTCGCTGAAGTAGCCCCAGTCAAACAGAACCGGAACACCCGCGATTTCCCAGTGGCCAGACGGGGTATCTTTACCGGAAGAGAGCTCGTGCGCCCACGCGTACGCGCCAATCACTTCCGCATTGCCGTCCATACCCGCAGCAATTTTACCGGTAGAACCTTCATGCGCTTTCACCAGGCCCAGGCGGGTCAGGTTAGGCAAATTCAGTGGGCCTTTACGGCCATTGTCGGCCTCGCCCCTGGCGCAGGCTTCTGCAATATGGCCCAGGGTATCTGAACCTACGTCGCCAAAGCGATCCGCATCTTCAGTTGCACCAATACCAAAGGAGTCCAGCACCATAATAAATGCACGTTTCATCTTGTTCTCCATACATCTTGCGCTGCAAAAAAGCGATCAGATCAGTATACAGCTATTCGGTAATACGACGATAGACTGTCGGTGTAATTTCAGGCGCTTTGTCGTCAAGGCTGATTGCCGCTTTGACGGCTTTCGCCGCTTCCTGCCAGCTGGCTTCGTCTTTGGCGTGGATAACAGCCAACGGACGCTGCCCGTCAACGCTGTCGCCCAGACGCGCCATTTCGGTAAAGCCGACGCTGTAATCAATGGTGTCCGACGCCTGGCGACGACCGCCGCCCATTGAGACCACCGCCATGCCCAACGCGCGAGTGTCCATCGCGGATACAAAACCTTCAGTATCCGCATAGACGGCTTTGCTGAGCATCGCCGTCGGCAGGTATTTCGCGTAGTTTTCCACGAAATCGCTCGGCCCTTTCTGTGCCGCTACCATGCGACCAAAGATTTCCGCCGCTTTGCCGTTATCCAGCACCGCCTGTAGTTTCACTCGCGCATCAGCGTCATCTTTCGCCAACTTGCCGGAGATCAGCATCTCCACGCACAGCGCCATCGTGACGTCGAACAGACGCGGGTTGCGGTATTCACCTGTCAGGAACTGCACCGCTTCGCGCACTTCGACGGCGTTACCGGCGCTGGAGGCCAGCACCTGGTTCATGTCGGTGAGCAGCGCAGTTGTGCGCACGCCTGCACCGTTGGAAACGCCAACGATGGCTTCTGCCAGTGCGGCAGAGAGTTCATAGGTTGGCATAAAGGCGCCGCTGCCCACTTTCACGTCCATCACCAGCGCATCCAGCCCTTCCGCCAGTTTTTTCGCGAGGATTGAAGCGGTGATCAGCGGGATGGAGTCCACCGTCGCGGTAATGTCGCGGGTGGCGTAAAAACGTTTATCCGCCGGTGCGAGCGAACTGGTCTGCCCAATAATCGCCACACCCACGTCTTTAATGATTTCGCGGAAACGGTTGTCGTCCGGGAAAATATCAAATCCCGGGATCGCTTCCAGTTTGTCGAGCGTACCGCCGGTATGACCGAGGCCGCGCCCGGAGATCATCGGAATGTAGCCGCCGCAGGCCGCCACCATAGGGCCAAGCATCAGCGAAGTCACATCACCCACGCCGCCGGTGGAGTGTTTGTCGACAATGGGGCCGTTAAGGTTGAGACTCTTCCAGTCCAGAACGGTTCCTGAATCTCGCATCGCCATGGTCAGCGACACACGCTCAGGCATCGACATATCGTGGAAGAAAATGGTCATCGCCAGAGCGGCAATCTGCCCTTCAGAGATGGTGTTATCACGAATACCATTGATAAAGAAGCGGATCTCTTCGTCGCTTAACGGATGACCATCACGTTTTTTACGAATAATTTCTTGTGCGAGAAACACGGTAACCCCCAGGGGAAAAGAGTAGAAGGCCATTGTAGGCCGGGTAAGCAACGCGCCACCCGGCAGTCGTATTGATGCCGGATGGTGGCTGCGCCTTATCCGGCCTACGTCACTACAACTCCGGCAATATAAGGCTTAGTAGCTGCTTGCGCTCTTGCCGTCCCCGTGACCCAGCGCTTTCAGCAGGCTTGCCAGCAGGCTGGATGCGCCGAAACGGTAGTGACGGGAATCCGCCCAGTCAGCGCCAAACAGTTCGTCAGCAATGGCCAGGAACTGCTGTGCATCTTCAGCGGTACGCACGCCGCCAGCCGGTTTGAAACCAACGGTTTTGGAAACCCCCATATCGCGGATCACTTCCATCATGATGCGTGCGCTTTCCGGCGTTGCGTTAACCGGAACCTTACCGGTAGAGGTTTTGATGAAATCCGCACCGGCTTTGATGGAGATTTCAGATGCTTTACGGATTAACGCTTCTTCTTTCAGCTCACCGGTTTCAATGATCACTTTCAGCAGCACGTTTGCCGCCGCACAGGCGTCTTTACAGGCTTTCACCAGATCGAAGCCCACCTGCTCGTTACCGGCGATCAATGCGCGGTACGGGAATACCACGTCAACTTCGTCCGCGCCGTACGCGATGGCTGCGCGGGTTTCTGCCAGCGCGATGTCAATGTCGTCATTACCGTGCGGGAAGTTGGTGACGGTCGCAATGCGGATATCCGGCGTGCCCTGCTCTTTCAGAGTCTTACGCGCAATCGGAATAAAACGCGGGTAGATGCAGATAGCGGCAGTATTCCCAACCGGGGTTTTCGCCTGATGACACAGCGCGATCACTTTTTCATTGGTGTCGTCGTCATTCAGGGTGGTCAGGTCCATCAGTTTCAGCGCACGCAGGCTGCTTGCGGTTAAATCAGTCATTACATTCTCCTGGCTCATCGCCGGTATAAAATTTCACCTTGCGAGTTTGTTAGTATTCTAACATCCGCTCGCCATTACACTTCGATATACATCACAGTTAATGAAAACTACGTACAAATTTGCATTACTGTAACGAGATCTACTTCAAATAAATGACCTTTCCCGGCCTCGCGAGTGGGCAACAGGCGCATCCTGATCAAAAGCCATCATCACGCAACTTCCTACAATGGCGCTTAACCTTCGGCACAAAAAAGGAAACGAAGATGCCCACTTCATGCGAAACCGCGCTGCAACATCGTTGCCAGCAAATTGTGACCAGTCCGGTGCTCAGCCCCGAACAAAAACGTCATTTTCTGGCGCTGGAAGCTGAGAACGCTTTGCCTTATCCGGCCTTGCCCGCAGAGGCTCGCCAGGCGCTGGACGACGGGGTTATCTGCGATATGTTCGAAGGTCATGCCCCGTTCAAACCTCGTTATGTTTTGCCCGATTACGCCCGTTTTCTGGCTAATGGCTCACAGTGGCTGGAGCTGGAAGGCGCAAAAGATCTGGATGACGCGCTATCTTTGCTGACCATCCTCTACCATCACGTTCCTTCCGTAACATCGATGCCGGTCTATCTGGGGCAACTGGATGCGCTGTTGCAGCCGTATGTTAAAATTCTAACACAAGACGAGATCGATATTCGAATAAAACGTTTCTGGCGCTATCTCGACAGAACGCTGCCGGACGCCTTTATGCATGCCAATATTGGCCCGGCCGACACGCCTGTCACCCGCGCTATTTTACGTGCCGATGCTGAGTTAAAGCAGGTTTCACCTAACCTGACGTTTATCTACGATCCCGATATCACACCGGATGATTTACTGCTTGATGTCGCTAAAAACATTTGTGAATGCAGCAAACCGCATATTTCTAATGGCCCGGTAAATGATAAAATTTTCACAAAAGGTCAATATGGCGTCGTCAGTTGTTACAACTCTCTGCCGCTTGCGGGCGGCGGCAGCACGCTGGTCAGGATCAATCTGAAAGCCGTTGCAGAGCGCAGCACCTCTGTCGATGACTTCTTTACGCGCACGCTACCGCACTACTGCCAGCAGCAGATCGCCATCATTGATGCCCGATGTGACTTCCTCTATGAACAATCACATTTCTTTGAGAATAGCTTCCTGGTGCAAGAAGGGTTGCTTGATCCCGGACGTCTTGTACCGATGTTTGGGATGTATGGCCTGGCCGAAGCGGTAAACCTGCTGTGTGAAAACGCGGGGATGAACGCGCGCTACGGGAAAGACGACGCGGCCAATGCGCTGGGCTATCGCATCAGCGCGCAGTTGGCCGATTTCGTCGCAAACACGCCCGTTAAGCATGGCTGGAAACAGCGGGCGATGCTGCATGCCCAGTCAGGCATCAGCTCCGATATCGGTACGACGCCGGGCGCGCGTTTACCGTACGGCGATGAACCCGATCCCATTACCCACCTGCAAACCGTCGCCCCCCATCATGCTCACTACCATGCCGGGATCAGCGACATCCTGACGCTGGACGAAACCATCAAGCGGAATCCTCAGGCGCTGGTGCAGCTTTGTCTGGGCGCGTTCAAGGCCGGCATGCGGGAATTTACCGCCAACGTCAGCGGCAACGATCTGGTGCGCGTTACCGGGTATATGGTGCGCCTGTCGGATCTGGAAAAATATCGCGCCGAAGGATCGCGAACAAACACCACCTGGCTGGGGGAAGAAGCCGCGCGCAATACGCGCATTCTGGAACGACAAGCACGCGTAATAAGTCATGAACAGCAGATGCGCTTCCTAACGCAAAATCATTCGAGAGGCATCGAGGCGGCAAGCGAATGACCCCCAGGAGCGTACACGTAGTACGTGACTGGGGTGAATAAGTGCAGCCAACAAAGAGGCAGTTCGAAGGATGAAGTGTTTAGTCAGTAAAATCATACCGTTCTCCTGCGTAGACGGCCCCGGCAGTCGTCTGGCCCTGTTCTTACAAGGGTGCAACCTGCGCTGTAAGAATTGCCATAATCCGTGGACGATTGGGCGCTGCAACGACTGCGGTGAGTGCGTTCCCCAGTGCCCTCATCAGGCGCTGGGCTTCAGCGCGGGGAAAGTGGTGTGGCAGGCTGACGTCTGCGAGCAGTGCGATACCTGTTTACGGATGTGCCCGCAGCAGGCCACGCCGATGGCGCAGACGATGAGCGTCGATGAGGTGCTGGGCCATATCCGTAAGGCGTCGCCATTTATTGAAGGCATCACCGTCAGCGGGGGCGAAGCCACCACCCAGTTACCGTTTATTTGCGCGCTGTTTGCCGCGATCAAGGCCGATCCGCAGTTGTGTACGCTGACGTGTCTGGTCGACAGCAACGGCCTGTTGAGCGAAACCGGCTGGCAGAAACTGCTGCCCGTTTGTGATGGCGCGATGCTCGATCTAAAAGCCTGGGATAGCGCCTGCCATCAGCGTCTTACCGGGCGGGATAACGCGCAGATCAAGCACAGCATCAGGATATTGGCGGAGCATGGCAAGCTGGCCGAGCTACGGCTACTGGTGATTCCTGGTCAGGTGGATTACCTGCAACAGATAGCGCCGCTGGCCGCGTTTATCTCCCGTCTGGGCGATATTCCCGTCCGGTTAAACGCTTTCCATGCGCATGGGGTGTATGGCGAAGCAAAAGCGTGGCCGGGCGCAACGCCTGACGACGTGCAACAACTGGCAAACGCCTTATGGGCGCACGGGGTGCATAACCTGATTTTCCCAGCTTTATATTTGTGAATCGCCGGATGGCGGCTGCGCCTTATCCGGCCTACAAATGATGTCGACCCGTTGGCCGCCTTATCTGGCCCACAAATGATGTCGGCCCGTAGGCCGGATAAGACGCTTTTGCGTCGCATCCGGCAATCAGAGACGAAATAGCGCCGCCGTATTGCGATACAGCGTTTCGGCTATCACCTCAGAGGGTTCATCGCGTAGCGCACACAGCTCGCTGAATACCCGTGCCGCCTGCTCCGGGCGGTTTGGCTGTCCCTGAAAACCATTTAGCGGCATATCCGGCGCGTCGGTCTCCAGCAGCAATGCATCCAGCGGCAGTTGTGCCATCACATCACGCGTTTTACTGGCGCGCGGATAAGTAATCGTGCCGCCAACGCCAATTTTGTAGCCTAACTGAACAAAGCGTTCCGCCTGTTGCAGACTGCCGGAAAAACCGTGTACCACCCCGGTTCGCGCCAGGGCGTGGCGTTTGAGATGCATCGCCAGCTTGTCATGGGTGCGACGCGAGTGAAGGATCACCGGCAGATCGTAGCGTTTCGCCAGTTTAAGCTGCGCCTCCAGGAGCCGTTCTTGTTCATCGAACTGAGGATTATCGCGGTAAAGATCCAGTCCGATCTCCCCTACCGCCACGACTTTCTGCGGGCGTTGATCCAGTGCCTGTTGCAGGCGATCCAGACTGTCATCTGCGTGCTGCTCAATAAACACAGGGTGCAGCCCCAGCGCCGCGAACAGCGGCGGGAAGCGTTCCGCCAGCGCCAGCACGCGTGAAAAACAGGCCGCAGCCGTCGCCGGAACAATGATTTTGCCAACCCCCGCGTCAGCGGCACGCTGAATGCTGGCCGCTTCATCACCGGTGAAAGGCGGAAAATCAAAATGACAATGCGTGTCGATAAATCGGCAACTCACGCCAGATCCTCATTATTGAAGGTAGTGTCGTTGGCCTGCGCCGCGCCGCTGACCGTTGCTACGTGCATACCGTTGGCCACCGCCGCCGGAGGCACCACCACCGGGCCAGGAATGACAATCTTCGGCGTGTGGCGGGAGAGCGGCGGTTTCTCCGTCAGCAGTTTCCCCACCGTCGCCAGAAAATAGCGCCCGCACAGGCGTCCGATTTTGTAATCTTCGCGCAGCGCAGGAAGACGGCTACCCAACGCCATGCTTTGCAGCGGTTTCGGCGGGTAGATTTCAATGATACGCAGCTTACCCGGCGGCTTCTCAATAAAACGCTGAATGGCGCTATAGCTGGTTTCGTGGTGCTGTACCAGATTCACCAGCGGCTGCAAACTGCTCTCCCCCAGCCAGCGCTCCATGCGCTTAAACCACTGCGGCGTATAGTACATTTGCGAAGGCACCGTGCGGATCACCACAATCGTTTTCGCGCCACGCTTTGCCGCCTCCTGTACCGGGATCGCATCACTGATCCCGCCGTCCAGATAATTGATGCCATCCAGCGCCACGCCTGTACGGTAGAACCCCGGAATCGCGCTGGTCGCACGAATAATATCGAGCCAGTTTTGCTTCGTTGGCGAGAAATAGTTCGCCGTGTAGTCATCCCCACGACAGGCGCACATATAGAAGGATTTTCCGCTATCGAACAGACTCGCGGCGGTGTCCATCGCCAGCGGCATCTGCCCGGATGTCGCGTCCACCAGCCAGTCGAGATCGATCAGGTTCCCCCCGCGAACAAAACGCACCGGGTCGAAGAACTCCCGCTTCGTGGTGTAACGCATAATAACTTTGCGCCCATAGCCGGGCTGGTTACAGAGATAGGCGGAAAGGTTTTGCGCCCCGGCAGAGGTGCCGAGGTAGAGGTCGAACGGATTGAACTTCGCGCGCATAAACTCATCCAGCACGCCAGCGGTAAAGATTCCCCGCTGCCCTCCGCCCTCGCACACCAGAGCCATTCGGCCTGGTCGGAACGCGTTTAATGATAATGGCGCAATATTGCCGAGCGTCACGGGTATTCGCTGCCCCACCTCTGCCTTCCTGTGTTTTATTTTATAGAATGACAAAGTAACGCAAATTCGCGATAGCTAAAACCGTAAAAGCCAGTCCGATGGACTGGCTTAGCATGAATCATGGGTATTACGGGTGACGTGCTAGGGTCGTTTACGGCCCATAAACAGGCTGATCAGGAACAGGACAATCCCGACGACGAAGACAATTTTCGCTGCGCTAGCCGCGGTGCCTGCCAGTCCACCAAAACCCAGAGCGGCGGCAATTAACGCGATAACCAGAAATATAATGCCCCAACGAAACATAAGCCTCTCCTTTACCATAGTTAATGTCGACCGCTTGATATGAGCGTTCAGGTTGCTCATTCGCGATATTTTTAGTGTGGTGTACATTGCGCCTCCCGACAAACGTCGGGAGGGCGAATTAAGACGAATTACTGAGTTTTCAGGTCATTTTTGACGCTTTTCACACCATCAACCGCTTTTGCGATACTTTCAGCACGGTCGATTTGCGCCTGAGAATCTACGGTTCCTGAGAGCTGCACCACGCCGTCGGTGGTTTCGACTTTCACTTTGCGGGAAGGCACGATGTCATCCGCCAACAGTTTCGCTTTGATCTCGCTGGTAGTGGCCGTATCCCCGGCATAGCCTTTCATCGTGCCGGACTTGCTGTCGCGAACATGTAGTTTGTCGCTGACGGAGGTCACACCCTCAACGCCTTCCGCCACTTTCACGGCTTCTTCAGCCTGAGCCTGGCTTTCAACAAAGCCGCTTAATGTCACCACTTTGTTATCGGTTTTGACCGAGATATCGGTGCTCTTAATACTTTCATGATCCACCAACGCCGCTTTCACTTTTGCGGTGATGGCGCTGTCATCCATGAAGTTACCGACTTTATTCATAGAGCTATCGACTTTCTGTCCCGCGCTTTCTGCGCTGGACTGTGCCTTATCCAGCGTAGAGGTTTCCGCAAATGCAGAACCGGTCGCGACAGCGGAGGTCAACATTACGGCCAGGAGAGTTTTAGAAATCTTCAGTCTTGTCGTCGTCATCGATTCATTCCTGTATGGATGGCAGCCGTCACAATCAACATACTTATGCAGAATCGCGGCGCTAATCCCATCTTTATTCAGTTATTAATATCGCAGACAAGATAAATGACGGCCTTAACAACCAGTATTCACGCATTGAACAGTGTTAAAAGTCGTCATTTATGTCATCACTTTGTTAAATATAGATCACAATCGCAAAATCGCTTGCTGATACGCTTAAAAAACAAGCAACCATAAGAAAAACTGAGGGATTTAAGAACATTCCGCAAGCGGTTAAAAAGGCAGGGAAAGTAACAGGGCGCGCCGGATGACGCGCCCTGGAGGGACAATTAGTGCTCGCGCGTTTTGCGGAACTGAACGTCAGGGTAGCGTTCCTGCGTCAGGTTCAGGTTAACCATTGTCGGTGCGATATAGGTGAGGTTATCACCGCCATCCAGCGCCAGTTGTACTTCGTTCTTACGCTTGAACTCTTCGAATTTCTTCGCGTCAGTACATTCAACCCAGCGTGCGGTGGCGACGTTGACGGACTCATAGATAGCCTCAACGTTGTATTCGCTCTTCAGACGGGCAACCACCACGTCAAACTGCAACACGCCGACAGCGCCCACGATCAGATCGTTGTTGGCGATCGGACGGAACACCTGTACCGCGCCTTCTTCAGACAGCTGAACCAGCCCTTTCAGCAGCTGTTTTTGCTTCAGCGGATCTTTCAGGCGGATACGACGGAACAGCTCCGGCGCGAAGTTCGGTATACCAGTGAACTTCATCATTTCGCCCTGAGTGAAGGTGTCGCCGATCTGAATGGTGCCGTGGTTGTGCAGGCCCAGAATATCGCCCGGATACGCCTCTTCAACGTGAGAACGGTCGCCCGCCATAAAGGTCAGCGCATCAGAAATCACCACGTCTTTGCCGATACGTACCTGCCGCATTTTCATGCCTTTCTCGTACTTACCGGAGACCACTCGCATAAACGCCACGCGGTCGCGGTGTTTTGGGTCCATATTGGCCTGAATCTTAAACACGAAACCGGTGAACTTCTCTTCTTTCGCTTCTACCGTACGGGTATCGGTCTGGCGCGGCATCGGCGCAGGCGCCCACTCCACCAGGCCATCCAGCATATGGTCAACGCCGAAGTTACCCAGCGCAGTACCAAAGAAGACCGGGGTGATTTCACCTGCCAGGAACAGCTCATGGTCGAACTCGTTGGACGCGCCCTGCACCAGCTCCAGCTCGTCGCGCAGCTGCTGCGCCAGGTTTTCCCCTACGGCAGCGTCAAGTTCCGGGTTATCCAGACCTTTTACAATGCGCACTTCCTGGATAGTGTGGCCTTTACCGGTCTGGTACAGGTAAGTTTCGTCTTTATAAAGGTGATAGACGCCTTTGAACAACTTCCCGCAGCCAATCGGCCAGGTGATCGGCGCACAGCCGATTTTCAGTTCGTTCTCAACTTCATCCAGCAGCTCCATCGGGTCGCGGATGTCACGGTCGAGTTTGTTCATAAAGGTGAGGATCGGCGTATCGCGCAGGCGGGTTACTTCCATCAGCTTACGGGTACGATCTTCGACGCCTTTTGCCGCGTCAATCACCATCAGACAGCAGTCCACCGCCGTCAGCGTGCGGTAGGTATCTTCCGAAAAGTCTTCGTGCCCGGGGGTGTCCAGCAGGTTGACCAGGCAATCATGATACGGGAACTGCATTACCGACGTGGTAATAGAAATACCACGCTGCTTTTCCATTTCCATCCAGTCAGATTTTGCATGCTGGCTGGAGCCACGGCCTTTTACCGTCCCGGCAGTCTGGATAGCCTGTCCGAACAGCAATACTTTCTCAGTGATAGTGGTTTTACCGGCATCCGGGTGAGAAATAATGGCAAAAGTGCGGCGCTTAGCCACCTCTTGCAAATAAGGAGACAACGTCATAGTTCAATCTTCTTGAGTAAGCGCGGCGTCTGACCACGCATGTTGAATACGAAAAATTGCGGCTATTTTACCCATCAACGGGGGGGAGGCAATCAGTGTTTACACAGGAGTTGCTCCAGTTCGCTTAATGACGCCACGGTCCAGGTCGGTTCAATGCCCGCAGGCTGCTCGCGATGGTGCGCATTCAACCAGCAGGTGGAAAGCCCGGCGTTCATGCCGCCGAGAATATCAGACTCTGCGGTATCGCCGACCATTAACACGCGAGAACGGTCAGGGCTGCCCGCCTGCTCCAGCGCGTAATCAAAGATGCGCGGATCGGGCTTTGCCACGCCCACTTCTTCAGAAATAACCAGCAGATCAAAACGATCGCGAAGCCCTGTTCGTTCAAGGCGAATTTGCTGCAATGAGGTGAATCCGTTGGTAATGATGCCCATCTTCACCTTACCGTGCAGGGCGTTAACCAGCGAAACCGCACCCGGCAGCGGTGCGCAAATCTCCGCCATAGCATTCATAAACGCATCATTTAACTCTTCAGGCGGGACGTTCAGCTGCTCGCCCCAGCCGACAAAGCGCTGGCGCTGAAGCTGAAGCGAAGTGATAGCGCCGTTCTGATAATCCACCCACAGCGGTTTATTGACGGCCTGGTAGTCCTGAAAATCTTCAGCGGTAAAGGTGACGCTATAGTCGAGAAACATCCGCTGTAAGCCGGTAAACGAGTCAAACGTAAACAGCGTTTCGTCGGCATCAAAGAAAATCCAGTCCCACTTCATTATTCCACCTTGTCTTACATACTGATTGGCAATGCCATGATTATCGCGTCCTCACGCCCGTCAGCCGTCGGGTAGTAATTACGGCGCACCGTTGCCTCATTAAAACCTAAACTTTCATAGAGTGCGATGGCGGCGGCATTTGAGGCGCGCACCTCCAGCCATAACGTCAGGACGCCGCGTTTTTCCAGTTCATCAATCAGATGTTCCAGCAGTTCTCGCCCCAGCCCCCGACGCTGAAAATCCGGGTCGACCGCAATATTGAACAGCGTCGCCTCATCCAGCACCACCTGCGTAATCGCGAACGCCGCCATCTTTCCGCCGACCGTCAGTTGATAGTTGAGGTAACGTTCGCCCTGATTGCTGGCAAAGGTTTTTTCACTCCACGGAAACGCATGGGCGCGTTTTTCAATCAGAAACGCAGCAGGTAAATCAGTCGGATTGAGGGAAGAAATCGTGTTCATATGCGCAAATTTGTTGCCATAGTGCGGCGCGTGCCGTTGGGTTTGCCCGTAATTCATTAAACGCAGGACTTGTCACCTGAGCGCCTTCCAGCAGCAAAGGCTCTTCAGTACCCAGCCGCCAGCTGTTGCACCGGCTGCCTTCCGGCAGCATGGCGACGCGGTCAGGCGTCAACGGTAATACCTGGTCTGGACTGACGGTCAATGCGCGCAAAATATCGCTCATCAGGGGTTCGGTCAGCGCCGGTAATTCTTCCGCCACGACCACCAGACGAACGTGCGCCGGAAGGGAAATCGCGATTTCCCCCTGTAGCGCGCCAGGGCGACGCAGCGACCACTGGGTAATGCCCAGTTGCTGTAATTGCCAGTCTCGTCGGGATGTCATAGCGAAACGCTCCTGTCTGTCAGGGGCGCAAATATAGCAAATTCGTCGAAACTGCGCCAACAAACAACTATAATCGCCGCCAGGAACAATAGAGGAACCTTTCATGTCTGCTTTTACCCCGGCAAGTGAAGTCTTGCTGCGCCACAGTGATGATTTCGAACAAAGCCGTATTCTGTTTGCCGGAGATTTGCAGGATGACCTGCCAGCCCGCTTCGAAAGCGCCGCCAGCCGCGTGCATACGCAACAATTCCACCACTGGCAGCTGTTAAGCCAGCTGATGGGCGAGAAGGCGCGCTTTAGCCTGGTCGCCCACGCTGACGACGTCGCGGACTGCGACACACTGATCTACTACTGGCCGAAAAATAAACCTGAAGCCCAGTTCCAGTTGATGAATATCCTGTCGCTGCTGCCGCTCGGCACCGACATCTTCGTGGTGGGCGAAAACCGTAGCGGCGTTCGCAGCGCAGAGCAAATGCTGGCCGACTACGCGCCGCTGAACAAAATCGACAGCGCGCGCCGTTGCGGGCTGTATCATGGCCGTCTGGAAAAACAGCCTGTCTTTGATGCGGAAAAATACTGGGGCGAGTACCGCATTAACGATCTGACCATCAAAACGCTGCCCGGCGTTTTCAGCCGCGACGGTCTGGATGTCGGCAGCCAGTTGCTGCTTTCCACGCTGACGCCACATACCAAAGGCAAAGTGCTGGATGTCGGTTGCGGCGCAGGCGTGCTCTCTGCGGCCTTAGCCAGCCACTCGCCAAAAGTGCGTTTAACCCTGTGTGATGTTTCCGCGCCTGCCGTTGAGGCCAGTCGCGCAACGCTTGCGGCAAACGGCGTTGAAGGTGAGGTGTTCGCCAGTAACGTCTTTTCTGACGTAAAAGGGCGTTTTGATATGATCATCTCTAACCCGCCGTTCCACGATGGAATACAAACCAGCCTGGATGCCGCGCAAACGCTGATTCGCGGCGCGGTTCGCCACCTCAACAGCGGCGGTGAGCTGCGCATCGTGGCTAACGCCTTCCTGCCCTACCCGAAAGTGCTGGATGAAACGTTTGGCTTCCACGAAGTGATTGCGCAAACCGGGCGCTTTAAAGTTTACCGCACGGTGATGACGCGCCAGGCGAAGAAGTAGAGTGGTCATCGTAGGCCGGATAAGGTGCCTGCACCGCCATCCGGCATGGTTTGCGGATGCCGGATGGCACTTCGCTTATCCGGCCTACGGTTAGCGCCCATTTTTGCAGCAATCAATCCATCCTGCGTAATTAACTATTGACGAAAAGCTGAAAACCACTAGAATGCGCCTCCGTGGTAGCGATTCTTTTTAAGAATCGATGGTATGCGAAGGTGGCGGAATTGGTAGACGCGCTAGCTTCAGGTGTTAGTGTCCTTACGGACGTGGGGGTTCAAGTCCCCCCCCTCGCACCAAAACCACGTTGATATTGCTCGCACTGGGCGAAGGTGGCGGAATTGGTAGACGCGCTAGCTTCAGGTGTTAGTGTTCTTACGGACGTGGGGGTTCAAGTCCCCCCCCTCGCACCAACGAGGCGATATCAAAAAAGTAAGATGACTGTGCGAAGGTGGCGGAATTGGTAGACGCGCTAGCTTCAGGTGTTAGTGTCCTTACGGACGTGGGGGTTCAAGTCCCCCCCCTCGCACCAATTATCTTATTTCCCTTCTCTGCTTTACGTCTTGTTTGTTCATCCCTGATTCAAATTCATCATAACCAGCACCATGCCGCTGATCAGCGCGACACATGACGGCAGCAGGACGAAATGCCGTAAGCGTTTGTGATACAGCATCAACGAAGTCAGCAGTAACCCTAATACAATCAGTACCTTCCATGCGTCAATGGAGAGGCCGGCAAACGCCAGTCCGGTAATAAAAATACCCGGCAACAATATCCCCCATCCACTGCCCAGTGTACGCTGCAACATGGCTTTACCTCTGATACCGATAATGATAACCAATAGCATATGATAAAATTTCTCATTTGTCAGCAGTTCGTCACACTTCCTTGTATGAGATTGTCTTAACAATTGATGACATGAATTCAGCAAGGTGATAGATTGGGCAGTGGTTAACTTACAAACAATAAAAACGTTTATTTATGCGGGCTTTTTCCCGCACGTTATTTTTCATTTTGGCCCCAACCAGCGTAATTCATAGATAAATAACGACATTCAGATATGACAGCTCAATCCTGGCGCGCACTACGCACCAAAAAATATCAATTCTCTTTACGCCTTTTTCTGTTTCTCAATGCGGTGTCCGGGCTGTTTACGCTTGTCTTTCCTCTTTATGAGGTCAGGGCTGTTTCAGTCCCGGCAATACTGCTCTTTGTTGCAAGTACGTTACTTCTGATATGGCACGGAAAATATACGCATAAAAAGATTAATATCCCCTTTATTTCTGTTATATCAGGCATATTGTGGGCCTGGCATATCACACTGAAATATAATGCTATGAACCATAGCGATTATACTTTTCTACTCATCGCCCTTCTCTGCGTGTTATTTATTGGCTCCATCGCCTTTGCTAATAATATCATTGCGTTTACGTTCCATTCATTGCCTTCCGTTCTGGCCTGCCTGTGGCTTAATGGCAGCGAACACGGCATACGGATTATTTATCTCATGGCGCTCCCGATGGCGGGCATTGCCATCCAGCATGTTATTCAAAAACGCTATGACGATTTCGCTCAACAGCTGATGTACAAACTGCTGGAAGAGAGAGAAACGCTGAACGGGCTGAGTATGCTCGATCCTTTGACTGGCCTGTATAATCGCCGCGGCCTGCAAAATAAGCTGAATACGCTCCTTGCTCTGGAAACGCACGAAGAACACTACGTATTGCTGCTGGATATCGATCACTTCAAAGCTTATAACGATCACTATGGGCACATGATGGGCGACCAGGCTCTCATTCGCGTTTCAGCCGCGATTCGTGACGCTGTCCGTTCCCGGGATATTGTCACCCGTTTTGGCGGCGAAGAGTTTATGGTCCTGCTGACCGCGACCGATCCACAGGAGGCGCGCACGACCGCCGAACATATTCGCCAGAAGGTCTACGATCTCAAAATCCCACATATGTTTAATGTCAGCGTGGCGACCAATGTCACCATCAGCGTTGGCATCGCGCCGCTACTGGGTCAGGACATGGAGGCTGCAATCGTCAAGGCGGATAAAGCGCTGTATGAAGCCAAAAACCTGGGGCGCAACAACATTCTTGCGAGTGACGAACTGCGTACGGTCTGACACAGGGCGATATCATCGTGCTACCGCGCACAGCGTCACGACAAAGCGCTTGCCATCAGCTATCGCCATCATTAGGATTAGCAATCATTATCATTTAGATTACTATCCTTATATACAGCGCTATGCCTTACCGTTCCGCACCGATCATTGAAGATGTCACCTGGCGAGCCCATCTCCAGCCTGAGATGCCCTCGCTGGCTGAAGCCGTGCGTGAAACGATAACCCGGACGCGCGAACATCTTCTTGATTTTATTCGGCTGGACGAACCGCACCCAACGGGCGCCATGACGCTGGCGCAGTGGGCTCGACCGGGTACGATGCGCTCTCTGCTGGCTATCTATTCCGACCATATTTATCGTCATCAACCGACGCAACCACGCGAAAATAAGCCGCTCATTTCGCTTTGGGCGCAATGGTATATCGGTCTGATGGTACCGCCTCTGATGCTTGCCCTGCTCACCCAGGAAAGGGCCATTGACGTTTCGCCCGAGCACATGCACGTTGAGTTCCACGAAACCGGACGCGCAGCCTGTTTTTGGGTTGATGTTCATCAGGACGAGCGGGCAACCGCGCATTCTCCTCAACAGAGAATGGAAACGCTGATCGTCTCTGCGCTGATGCCGGTCGTTCAGGCACTGGAATCAACCGGCGATATTAACGGTAAGCTTATCTGGAGTAACACCGGGTATCTGATCAACTGGTATCTGACCGAAATGAAACCGCTGCTTGGCGAAGCATTGTTGGCAACGCTGCGCCAGAGCTGCTTCTTCGAAAAGCAACTTTCCAGCGGTCAGGATAACCCGCTGTGGCGTACCGTCGTCCCTCGCGAAGGTCTGCTGGTGCGCCGAACCTGCTGTCAACGCTACCGGTTGCCAGACGTTCAGCAATGCGGTGACTGTACGCTGAAATAAACAAGGCGCCGCAGCGCCTTGCTCAACACGTCAGGCCATCTGCTGGCTCTCCTCTTCTGCACGCCCGGCCTCTTCTGCCTCTTGCGCCAGAAGCTGCTTCTCATAAACCTTAAAGAACGGGAAGTATATGATGGCGGACACCAGCGCCAGTATGACCACCAGGATCGCCGCACGATAGTCCCAGCCCAGTGCCCACGCAGCGCCAACCGGTGCGGGCGCAGTCCACGGCACCACGGAAATCACCCGCCCAATCAGATCCAGCTTCATCGCCGCCCACGCCAGCACGGCGTTCACCATTGGCGCCAGCAGGAACGGGATAAAGAACACCGGGTTCATCACAATCGGCGTCCCGAAAATAACCGGTTCGTTGATATTAAAGATACTCGGCACGACGCTTAAGCGGCCAATAGAGCGCAAATGTACGGAACGGCTGCGTAAATAACAAATCACCAGCCCCATCGTGGCGCCAGAACCGCCAATGACGATGAAGAAAGTCCAGAAGGCTTCCATGAAAATGTGCGGCAACGGCGCCCCCTGCGCCAACGCGGTCTGGTTCATACCGAGATTGGTCAGCCAGAACATTTGCAGCATCCCGGAGACAATCGCCGCTCCGTGAATCCCCGCAAACCACAGTAGATGCCCAATCAGCACCGCCAGCAAAATAGCGGGCAACGAATCCGCAGCGGAAACCAGCGGTTTAAAGATCGCCATGATCGCCTGTGGGATCAGCATATCGAACTGCGACTGGATCGCCAGGCTCAGCGGATACAAGGTCAGAACCACCACCAGCACCGGGATCAGCAGATCAAAGGAGTTCTTGATCATCGGCGGCACCTGGTCGGGCAGGCGAATGCCAATGTTATGCGCCTTCAGGAAGCGCATCATTTCAACACAGTAAATCGCCACCAGAATCGCGGTAAAAATCCCCGTTCCTCCCAGGCTGTCAACTGGCATAGTGCCGTTTGTTTTCGGCGCGGCAACCAGCAAGAAGGCCATGATCGAGAGCATGGCGCACATAAACGGATCTAACTGATGCGATTTAACATAGTGTTTGCCCAGGTTATAGGCAATGGCCGCACAGATATAGATGGACATGATCCCCATCGTCATATCAAACGGCGTCAAAATCTGGCTTTCAAACTGTTTCGCCAGCGCCAGCCAGCCACGGGCAAATCCCCAGGTGGTGTCCGGTGAGAAAGGAGGATAGGCGAAAACCAGCAGGAAGGAGCCGACAATCATAAACGGCATTGCCGAAATGAAGCCATCACGAATTGCCATAACATGACGTTGTGAGGAAATACGTCCGGCAACGGGACTCACGTAGTTTTCGACAAACCGAAAAATCACATTAAACACAGCATGGTTGGTAGACATAGCGTTCTCCTGTCAGTCAAAACAACATAGACGTGCTGGCAGCAGCACCGCCGTGTAAGGGTCCATTACTACTTTTCGCGACCGCGCCGGGGAGAACACCAGCGATACAGCAGAGAGAATGAAGTTTCATAAATGGCTCTTATTATGTGATACAGAGGAAGTGACAGGTTCAGTATTAATCCCCGCCCGCCGGACTGCAACCGGTTACTGTAACCGGTTTCCGTGAATGTGAAGACGATCGAAAAATCGTTCATGCTGCTGGTTTATTACATAAATTATTTACAGTGCCGCTTTCCTTATGACAAATTACGCCACGCGGTTTTCTGAAAAACAGGACTGCTAATACAGCGTCAGGAGAAAAGAATGAGTCTGCAATCGGTACGGCAGTTTCTGGCCGAACGTGCCCCGGATATTGAAATCATCGAATTAAATCAGAGTACGGCGACGGTGGAACTGGCAGCGAAAGCGCACAATGTCGCGCCAGGACAGATAGCAAAAACGCTTTCGCTTAAGGTGAAAGACGACATTATTCTGGTTGTCGCCAAAGGCGATGCCCGCCTGGACAATAAGAAACTCAAGAGCACGTTTGGCGCGAAAGCGCGAATGCTCAGCAGCGATGAAGTCGTGATCGCCACAGGGCACCCGGTCGGCGGTGTCTGCCCTTTCGGGCTGGAAACGCCTCTGCCCGTCTATTGCGACGTCTCATTAAAACATTATGCTGAAGTCTTACCAGCAGCAGGGGCAACGCACAGTGCAGTCCGAATTTCCCCCGACAGAATGGCAGAACTCACTTCAGCAACCTGGATTGATGTGTGCCAGTGATGCTATTTGTGCCCGGGCGATAAACCCGGCACAAGCAACCTGTAAATACAGAGCGACTACAGAATTACGCGGATAAGCGACCCGGCTTTTCGGCGCGCAGAGACAGCAGGATATCCGCCGCATCAAGCAATCCGGCATCTGAGCTGACGCCCAGTTTAGACATCACATTAAATTTATGGGCGCGAATCGTCTTGATATTGCGTTCCAGCTGAACGGCTATCTGTGGCATCGAATAACCATTCGACATAAAACGCAGAATTTCACGCTCAGTGGGGCTTATCATTCGACTCTGATTGAGATACCAGAGGTTCAGAGTATGTTCCGTCACCTCTCGCTTACTGTTCAATAATAAAAAGAGCTTTTCCTGCAAACTGGCCAGTGACGACGCTTTACTTAAGACCCCATCTAACGGCGAAGGCGACAGCGAATCAATTAACCGGGCTTCCGCATCATCATCCGCGATGACTAGTCGGCGCACACGAGGAAAATTCACAGCCAGTTCCGCCAGATAAGCCAGCCCCAACCGGCGATCTTCCCGCATCGCAGAAAGTGAAAAAATAACGACGGAAAAAGGAGTACTTAACATCGCTTTCTGGAAAGCAGATTGAGTTGGAAAAATATGAAGTTTATATTGGCAATCAGGAAACGCGTCAAATAAACTTTTCATTCCAATACTGCTCATTACGCACTTCTCTATGAGTGCGACATTTCCCTTGGCAATTCTGTTTTCCATTCAGTAGCATCTCCATAAACTGAAGGTAAATTCAATTCTCTTGCTCCCTGAGAACTGTTTATCCAGGCATACATCTCAGCATTGCTGTGTATTGACAGACGCCGCATCGCACTGTTTTTCTGCGCGCTAATCGTTTTATTACTCTTCTTAAGCAACATCGCTATCTGATTAATCCCCCAACCCTTACCCAGAAGCCGTAACACTTTCCGTTCCGACAGCGTAAGAACAACCGGACGATGGCCAAAACTCGAGACGTCTGGCAGAGCGGGAGATAGCAGCGTCTTACTGATCCTGTCCGTATGGGCATTGCCTGCTTCAATCACGTTTACCAGATTCTCAACCGGTTCAACGTCAGACAGCAACGTACTGAAGGGGCTCATCAGAAGCTCAATCGCCTGTGAGTAAAACGCACGGGAAACAAGAAATATCCAGTGAATATCATGGTATTGAGATAATAAAGCGTAAAATTGCTCGCAGACAGCGCGGGGATGTTTACATTCTCCCGTTAAATCCGTAATCACTACATCGGAGCGGCGCAACTGCATTAATGTCAGTTCTTCTACGGAACGGCAGTACATCAGTTCATAAGCAGGGAAATGGCCCTGCACCACCTCTTTTAACCCCGTCTGTATAACAGGTATTTTACTGATAATAATTATGTTTTTGCGGCATCCTGGCAACATATCTCCTCCATATCCACAGGTCTCCCCTCCTGTTCACTCATTAATAAATAATATAATTAATGAGAAAAACAGACGTGGTAATAGACGAAGTGAATTGTTTATCCTTGGCTTTTATTTGAAATGTTATAGCAATAACGACTCTATACAATGATCCGCATAGTATAAAATCACCAAACTATTATTGCATAATTACCGCTAAAAATAATTGCGGTACAATTAAATTAACTAAATTAGATCATTAGCATTTCTAACATATGCAAGGGGAATTTAATAAACTCACGCTATGTTTTGCATCAGATAGTTATGCTTTCAGGAAGCACAAAAAAAGAATATCGTCTCATTAATTTCAGAGGTTACAGACGATACTTCATTCCCTGTCATTCACGTCCGACGTAAGGCATTCAATATACTGCAATTATGACATTCAGCGACTGATTGTCTGGCATCCTGCCTCTTTTTTCATCACAAAATTGATCTTAGCCAGAGCCAAAAGGGTCGGGCTTCATGATACAAAGAAGACTTTCGTCATTCAGATGGTACGCAACGCGTCTTTTCAGTCAGGGCGAGTCATGCAAACAGAGCAGTCGTTACAGCGAACGGTTACACGGTTATGTATTCAATGCGGGCTTTTTTTACTGCAACACGGCGCGGAGAGCGCGCTGGTTGATGAACTCTCCACCCGCCTGGGGCTGGCGTTAGGGATGGACAGCGTGGAAAGCGCCATCTCCTCCAACGCTATCGTTCTCACCACCATTAAAGATGGGCAGTGTCTGACATCGACACGTAAGAACCAGGATCGCGGCATTAATATGCACGTTGTCACGGAGGTGCAGCATATTGTCATCCTGGCCGAACATAATTTGCTGGATATAAAAGGCGTAGAGAAGCGCTTTAGCCAGCTCAGACCGTTGCGCTACCCGCGGTGGCTGGTGTCGCTGATGGTCGGGCTTTCCTGCGCCTGCTTCTGCAAACTGAATAACGGCGGATGGGATGGCGCGGTGATTACCTTTTTCGCCAGCATGGTGGCGATGTATATTCGCCAGATGCTGGCGCACCGGCATTTACACCCACAAATCAACTTTTGCATCACCGCTTTTGTCGCCACCACCATTTCCGGCCTTTTGCTTCGCTTGCCCACTTTCAGCCATACCCCGACCATCGCCATGGCCGCCAGCGTCTTACTGCTGGTGCCGGGGTTTCCGCTGATTAATTCCGTCGCGGATATGTTTAAGGGCCACATTAATACCGGTCTGGCGCGCTGGGCGATTGCCAGTCTGTTAACGCTGGCGACGTGCGTCGGCGTGGTGATGTCGATGACGCTGTGGGGGCTACGCGGATGGGTGTAATCGATTTTCTTCTGGCGCTGATGCAGGACATGATTCTCTCCGCAATCCCGGCAGTGGGCTTTGCGATGGTGTTCAACGTGCCGCACCGGGCGCTCCCCTGGTGTGCGTTGCTCGGCGCGCTGGGCCACGGCTCACGCATGGTGATGATGACCGCCGGGTTTAATATCGAATGGTCGACCTTTATGGCCTCGCTGCTGGTAGGGAGCATCGGCATTCAGTGGTCACGCTGGTATCTGGCGCACCCCAAAGTCTTTACCGTCGCGGCAGTCATCCCGATGTTTCCGGGGATATCCGCCTATACGGCAATGATATCCGCCGTCAAAATCAGCCACTTTGGCTACAGCGAACCGTTGATGATCACATTGCTGACCAATTTCCTGAAAGCCTCCTCTATTGTCGGCGCGCTTTCCATTGGGCTTTCCGTTCCCGGTCTGTGGCTGTATCGCAAACGCCCACGGGTGTGATGCTTTTCTCCCTGCTCTCAGGCAGGGTGAGGCTGCTTTCCCTCACCCTGCCGATATCTCCCGTCTGTGTGTTACTATAAAAACAGTATTCCTTCTCGGTTGTGGTTCCCTGTTGAGAAACATTATGTCTTCCAGAATTTTGACCCCGGACGTCATCGGTATTGACGCCTTATTACACGATCACAACGCGGTGCTGGCAAAATCGGCAAGCGGCGCGGTGGCGGTCTTCGCCAATAACGCGCCCGCATTTTATGCCGTGACGCCGGCACGTCTGGCGGAACTGCTGGCACTGGAGGAAAAGTTATCGCGCCCGGGAAGCGATGTCACACTGGATGCTCAACTCTACGGAGACTCCCAGGCCGCGCCTGTGGCCGTTCCGCTGGGGAAATTCGCCATGTACGCAGACTGGCAGCCGGATGCTGACTTCCAGCGGCAGGCTGCGCTGTGGGGCGTCGCGCTAAGGGAACCCGTCACCGCCGAAGAGCTGGCCTCGTTTGTGGCTTACTGGCAAGCGGAAGGTAAGATTTTTCACCACATCCAGTGGCAGCAAAAGCTGGCGCGCAGCGTGCAAATCAGCCGGGCCAGTAACGGCGGTATGCCGAAACGTGATGTGAACAACGTCAGCGAACCTGACGACCATATTCCACCTGGTTTTCGAGGGTAACGATGAAAAACGTTGGCGACCTGATGAAACGTCTGCAAAAAATGATGCCAGCAAATGTTGAGCCTGCATTCAAAACGGGCGAAGAACTGCTGGCATGGCAGAAAGAGCAAGGCGAAATGCGTGCGGCAGCGCTGGCGCGTGAAAACCGGGCGATGAAAATGCAGCGCACGTTCAACCGTTCCGGCATCCGTCCGCTGCATCAAAACTGCTCGTTTGATAACTATCGTGTTGAGAACGACGGGCAGATGAACGCGCTGAGCAAAGCGCGGCAGTACGTCGAAGAGTTCGACGGCAACATCGCCAGCTTTATCTTTTCGGGCAAACCCGGCACCGGGAAAAACCATCTCGCGGCGGCAATCTGCAATGAACTGCTGCTGCGCGGAAAATCGGTTTTGATCATTACCGTCGCCGATATTATGTCCGCGATGAAAGGCACCTTTAGCAATCGCGAAACCAGCGAAGAGCAGTTGCTCAACGATCTCAGCAATGTGGATCTGCTGGTGATCGACGAGATCGGCATGCAGACCGAATCCCGCTATGAAAAAGTGATCATCAACCAGATCGTCGATCGCCGCTCATCATCCAAACGCCCTACCGGGATGTTAACCAACAGCAATATGGATGAGATGACCAAACTCCTTGGCGAACGCGTAATGGATCGTATGCGTCTGGGAAACAGTCTGTGGGTGATCTTCAACTGGGAAAGCTACCGTAGCCGCGTCACCGGCAAAGAGTATTAAGACCATTCCGACCCAGGCAAGCGCTATACTGCGACGAAAGGTACACACACACGAGTCATAACGATGAAAACCACAAAACGTCTTCTGTGCTGCGCGGTTGCCGCCAGCGCGTTTATCGCCACCAGCGCTTTCGCCGCGTCCTGGCAGGATTCTCTCTCCAGCGCCGCCAGCGAACTGAGCAAACAAAGCAGTTCTTCACAGCAGGGCGGCATGTCGCTGTCTTCTCTGACCAGCCTGCTGAATGGCGGCAATCAGGCATTAAGCGCTGATAACATGAACAACGCGGCGGGTATTTTGCAGTATTGCGCGAAACAGAAACTGACTTCCGTTACCGATGCGGAAAACGTTAAAAACCAGGTGCTGGATAAACTGGGACTTGGCGCCGCCGAACAGAAGCAGGACACCAATTATCTGGATGGCATTCAGGGTCTGCTGAATACCCAAAACGGCGAACAGCTTAGCCTGGATAACATTGGCAGCACGCCGCTGGCGGAAAAAGTGAAAACCAAAGCCTGCGACCTGGTGTTAAAACAGGGGATGAACTTCATTTCCTGATACGCCAACATGCCGCGTTTCAACCGTTTAGCGTTGAGCGCGGCCTGACCTCTCTCTTTCTACTTCTCTCTGTCTCGCCTTCCCCGCATCACGGGAAGTGACGACGATCAAAAAAGCCAGGTTCTAAACCAATTCTTAATCACTGCACATTTTAATGTCACCATAATTGCAGCAATATGACATCGCCATTACATTGTATGTCCTGAAAAGAGATTACGCCGCCTGCCGAATGCAGATTTATTGAGGATCATCAGTTGTCTGAGTTACTTTCCATCGCCCTGTTTCTCGCGTCCGTGCTGATTTATGCGTGGAAAGCGGGTCGCAACACCTGGTGGTTTGCCGCCATTTTAGCGGTACTTGGGCTTTTTGTTGTCTTAAATATTACGCTCTATGCCAGTGATTACTTTACCGGTGACGGCATTAACGATGCGGTTCTCTACACGCTGACCAACAGCCTGACGGGTGCCGGCGTCAGCAAATATATTCTGCCCGGCGCCGGTATCGTACTTGCGCTGGCCGCCGTATTTGGCGCGTTAGGCTGGGTTCTGCGCAGGCGTCGCCACCATCCTCACCATTTTGGCTACAGCCTGCTGGCGCTCTTACTGGCGCTGGGATCGGTGGATGCCAGCCCGGCATTCCGCCAGATCTCCGAACTGGTCAAATCCCAGTCGCGCGATGGCGACCCGGACTTCCCGGCTTATTACAAAGAACCGTCGAAAACGATCCCGAATCCGCAGCTCAACCTGGTCTATATCTACGGTGAAAGCCTGGAGCGCACCTATTTTGATAACGATGCCTTCCCGGATCTCACGCCGGAACTCGGAGCGCTGAAAAACGAAGGGCTGGATTTCAGCCACACCATGCAATTGCCGGGCACAGATTACACCATCGCCGGAATGGTCGCCTCGCAGTGCGGCATCCCGCTGTTTGCGCCGTTTGAAGGCAACGCGTCGGCTTCCGTATCCAGCTTCTTCCCGCAGAATATCTGCCTGGGCGATATCCTGAAAAACTCCGGCTATCAGAACTATTTTGTGCAGGGCGCAAATCTGCGTTTCGCCGGAAAAGACGTGTTCCTCAAATCCCACGGTTTCGATCACCTGTATGGTGCGGAAGAGTTAAAAACCGTGGTGGCAGACCCGAGCTATCGTAACGACTGGGGCTTTTACGACGATACGGTGCTCGACGAGGCATGGAAAAAGTTTGAAGAACTCTCTCGCTCCGGCCAGCGTTTCTCGCTGTTTACGCTGACGGTGGATACTCACCACCCGGACGGGTTTATCTCACGCACCTGTAACCGCAAGCGTTACGACTTCGACGGTAAGCCGAACCAGTCCTTTAGCGCCGTCAGTTGCAGCCAGGAGAACATTGCCGAATTTATCAATAAAATCAAAGCGTCGCCGTGGTTTAAAAATACCGTCATCGTGGTTTCCTCCGACCATCTGGCGATGAACAACACCGCGTGGAAGTACCTGAACAAACAGGATCGCAACAACCTGTTTTTCGTGCTGCGCGGCGACCAGCCTCAGCAGGATACGCTGGCGGTGAAACGCAACACGATGGATAACGGCGCGACCGTGCTGGATATTCTGGGCGGGGATAACTTTATCGGCCTGGGACGCAGCAGCCTCTCCGGCCAGTCGCTGTCGGAAGTCTTCCTGAACAGCAAAGAGAAGATCCTGGCGATGAAGCCGGACATTATTCGCCTGTGGAACTTCCCGAAAGAGATGAAGGATTTTACCGTCGATCGGGATAAAGACATGATCGCTTTCTCAGGGAGCCACTTCCGCCTGCCGCTGCTGTTGCGAGTGTCGGATAAGCGCGTCGAACCGCTGCCGGAAAGTGAATACTCCGCCCCGCTGCGTTTCCAGCTGGCTAATTTTGCCCCACGCGATAACTTCGTCTGGGTCGATCGCTGCTACAAAATGGCGCAACTGTGGGCGCCGGAGCTGGCGCTCTCCACCGACTGGTGCGTTTCACAAGGGCAACTGGGCGGGCAACAAAGCGTCCAGCACGTCGATAAAGCACAGTGGAAAGGCAAAACGGCGTTTAAAGATACGGTTATCGATATGGAGCGTTACAAAGGCAACGTTGATACGTTGAAGATCGTCGATAACGACATTCGTTATAAAGCCGACAGTTTTATCTTTAACGTGGCTGGCGCGCCGGAAGAGGTGAAGCAGTTCAGCGGGATTTCACGACCGGAATCGTGGGGGCGCTGGTCTAATGCGCAACTGGGTGATGAAGTGAAGATTGAATACAACACGCCGTTACCGAAGAAATTCGATCTGGTGATCACCGCCAAAGCCTTTGGCGCGAATGCTAATCGCCCTATTCCTGTTCGCGTAGGCAAGGAAGAACAGACGCTGGTGTTAGAGAACGAAGTCACCACAACAACGCTGCATTTTGATAACCCGTCAAATGCCAGTACGCTGGTGATTGTGCCGCCCGACCCGGTATCGACCAATGAAGGCAATATTCTCGGCCACTCCCCGCGTAAGCTCGGTATCGGGATGGTTGAGATTAAAGTGGTGAATGCCGAAGGCTAATCCTTAGTACAGGCCCGATAACACAACGTTTATCGGGTCTGAGCAATCCACGCTATACTCCCGCGCATGAAGATGACTTTTCGCCCTACCACGCTGGCTGATATCACCGTCATGCCCGCCATTGAACGCTCTGCGGGTCAACGCTTTCGGGACGTGCCTGCGCTGGCATGGATAGCCGACGGCCCTGTTATTTCAGTTGAACAACACCGGGAACACACCGCAAAAGGATTGAGCTGGCTGGCGCTGGCCGATGAGCGTCCTGTCGGTTTTTTACTGGCCGAAGCGCTGGATTCATCGCTGTTTATCGCCGAGGTGTCTCTGCTGTGTGAATGGCAGGGAAAAGGCATTGGCCGTCAACTGATTGCGTACGTCGCGGAGCAGGCGCGCAGCAGCGGTTTTGATGCGCTGACGCTTACCACCTTTCGGGACGTGGCGTGGAATGCGCCGCTCTATGCGCGAATGGGATTTGTGGTGCTGGATGATGAGAACCTGTCGCCAGGGTTACGTCAAAAGCGAGAGGAAGAAGCGGCGCACGGTCTGGCGTATGAATCACGCTGCGCCATGCGCCTGAGGCTGGTCTGAAGCGCCCGATGGCGGCTGTCGCCTTATCGGGCCTACATAGCACCGCATCCATACCGTAGGCCGGATTCATCCGGCATCACAGCAGCTCCCTATCCGTAGGCCGGATAAGCGTTAGCGCCATCCGGCAACACAGCAGCTCCCTGCCCGTAGGCCGGATAAGCGTTAGCGCCATCCGGCAACACAGCAGCTCCCTACCCGTAGGCCGGATAAGCGCCAGCGCCATCCGGCATGACGGCTTAGAAGGTTTCCCAGTTATCGCCGCTATCCGCGACGGCTGCTTTACGCGGCAGTACAGACGCAGAAGCCGGTTTCACCGCTGCGGCATCACGCGCACGCTGCTGTTCCTGCTGAATGCGGAATACGGCAACGGCCTGCGTCAAGCGGCTGGCCTGCTCTTCCAGCGCGGCAGCGGCGGCGGCAGACTCTTCCACCAGCGAGGCGTTCTGCTGGGTAACGCGATCCATCTCCGCTACCGCCAGGCCAACCTGGTCGATACCACGGCTTTGCTCATCAGATGCCGAGGCGATTTCCCCCATGATATCGGTCACACGCGTCACCGCGTTCACGATTTCATCCATCGTTTCACCGGCGCTTTCGACCAGCGTTGAGCCCACATCCACACGGCTGACGGAGTCTTCTATCAGGCTCTTGATCTCACGCGCCGCCTGCGCACTGCGTTGCGCCAGGTTGCGAACTTCACCCGCTACCACGGCAAAACCACGACCCTGTTCACCCGCACGCGCCGCTTCTACCGCCGCGTTCAGCGCCAGGATGTTGGTCTGGAAAGCAATACCGTCGATCACACTGATGATGTCGGCAATTTTCTGCGAACTGGAAGCAATATCACGCATCGTTTGCACGACGTTATCCACCACTTTACCGCCTTTCTGCGCGGTTTCAGACGCGCTCAATGCCAGATGGCTGGCCTGACGCGCGTTCTCGGCGTTCTGTTTCACCGTGGCGGTCAGCTCTTCCATGCTGGCGGCGGTCTCTTCCAGAGAGGCGGCCTGCTGTTCAGTACGGGAAGAGAGATCGTTGTTGCCCATAGCGATTTCGCTGGCGCCGCTGTAAATCGCATTCGCGCCGTTACGCACATCACCGACGGTACGAACCAGCTCGCCCTGCATATGACGCAGGCTCTGCGCCAGTTGTCCCATTTCGTTAGAGCCTTCCACATCAATGCGTTTCACCAGATCGCCGTTCGCAATATGACGAATACTTTCGATCAGACGGTTCATCGGCGCGATCAGAGAGAGCTTAATACCGAACCAAACGGCGACGATCACCAGCAGTACAACAATTAACACGCTCGCCAGTACCCACATTGCCTGGCTGTATGAACGGTTATTATCTTCTACCGCAATGTCATACAGACGATCGTTCTGCTGCATGTAGTTAACATACTGCTTCTCAAAACCGTCCTGATAACCCTGAGTGGGCTGATCGAAGAAGTCGTTGATCTTACCTGCGCCCAACAGCTGGATCAGCTCCGCCAGCGCATTGTGGTAGATATCGTAGTTACGCTTGATCTCCACTGCCGCCGTTTCACTCTGGCGCGGATCGCGAGGCAACGCCTCGTACTCAGCCCAGTGTTTTTCCGCCAGTTTCAGAGAGGTCGTCGCAATTTGCATCAGATCGGTAACGGTCGCACCGCTGCCAATATTGTTCTGATCCATCATGTAACGGATACCCGCCCGGTTCAGGGTGTTTCGCGTTTGCAGCAGCGCAACCCAGCTGGCGTTCAGCGTGGACTGTTGCTGACGAATGGTTTGCAGAACGGTGAAGTTCTCTTTGTCATTCTTCAATGAGTTAAAGAACAAACCGCCTGAGGTGAGTTGTAAAAGGCCAAATATTGCCAGGACCAGCAGCAAGCTGGTCACAATCTTGATTCGTTTTAACATGTTTTCTCTTTCCGCTAGACAGATACCAGAATTTTCGGCCTGGAAAGGGAAAACTTTACCGAATTCGTACTGGTTGGGACGATATCAGCACGAATGATTCGCCGTTCACGATCGACGAAAAAGAAATGCTGGATTTTAATTAGCGATCTCAATCACATAAATGACCGTATCCCTCCGTCGGAAAAACCACTCACTGACACTCCTGACCGCTTAAGCCCACATATAACCACTCACTTATTTACCTTACTTTACGCGCGCGTATCTCTGGCAGGATCACCTCAGCATAGCAGTCAATTTACCTCCTCAAACACAGACTCAAACCCAACGGCTTCGGCCAATTATTAATCTTAAAAACCAGGTTTTACTATGGATACGAAAAAGATATTCAAGCACATACCCTGGGTGATTCTTGGAATCATCGGTGCATTCTGCCTCTCGGTAGTCGCCTTACGCAGAGGTGAGCACGTCAGCGCCCTGTGGATCGTGGTCGCTTCCGTCTCTGTTTATCTGGTGGCTTATCGCTACTACAGCCTGTACATCGCCCAGAAGGTGATGAAACTCGACCCAACGCGTGCTACGCCTGCGGTCATTAATAACGACGGCCTGAACTACGTCCCGACAAACCGTTACGTACTGTTTGGTCACCACTTTGCCGCTATCGCTGGCGCCGGCCCGCTGGTCGGCCCGGTTCTGGCCGCGCAAATGGGCTACCTGCCGGGTACGCTGTGGCTGCTGGCGGGCGTAGTGCTGGCCGGTGCGGTACAGGACTTCATGGTGCTGTTTATCTCTTCCCGCCGTAACGGCGCGTCTCTCGGTGAGATGATCAAAGAAGAGATGGGCCCGGTGCCGGGCACCATCGCCCTGTTTGGCTGCTTCTTAATCATGATCATCATCCTCGCGGTACTGGCGCTGATCGTGGTAAAAGCGCTGGCCGAAAGCCCGTGGGGCGTCTTCACCGTTTGCTCAACCGTACCTATCGCGCTGTTTATGGGGATCTACATGCGCTTCCTGCGTCCGGGACGTGTGGGTGAAGTCTCCGTTATTGGCATCGTGCTGCTGGTTGCTTCTATTTACTTCGGCGGCGTGATTGCGCACGACCCGTACTGGGGCCCGGCGCTGACCTTTAAAGACACCACCATTACCTTCGCGCTGATCGGTTACGCGTTTATTTCCGCACTGCTGCCGGTATGGCTGATCCTCGCCCCGCGCGACTATCTGGCAACCTTCCTGAAAATCGGCGTTATCGTCGGTCTGGCGCTGGGGATTCTGATCCTCAACCCTGAGCTGAAAATGCCAGCGATGACCCAGTACATCGACGGTACAGGCCCGCTGTGGAAAGGCGCGCTGTTCCCGTTCCTGTTCATCACCATCGCCTGTGGCGCGGTATCTGGCTTCCACGCGCTGATCTCTTCCGGTACGACGCCGAAACTGCTGGCTTGTGAAACCGACGCGCGTTTCATCGGCTATGGCGCAATGCTGATGGAGTCCTTCGTGGCGATCATGGCGCTGGTTGCGGCGTCTATCATCGAACCGGGTCTCTACTTCGCGATGAACACCCCGCCAGCGGGCCTCGGTATCACCATGCCGAACCTGCACGAAATGGGTGGCGAGAACGCGCCGCTGATTATGGCGCAGCTGAAAGACGTCACCGCACACGCGGCGGCAACCGTCAGCTCCTGGGGCTTTGTAATTTCGCCTGAGCAGATCCTGCAAACCGCGAAAGACATCGGCGAACCGTCGGTACTGAACCGCGCAGGTGGCGCACCGACGCTGGCGGTCGGTATCGCTCACGTATTCCACAAAGTGTTGCCGATGGCTGACATGGGCTTCTGGTATCACTTCGGTATTCTGTTCGAAGCGCTGTTCATCCTGACCGCGCTGGATGCAGGCACCCGCTCCGGCCGCTTTATGTTGCAGGATCTGCTGGGTAACTTCGTCCCGTTCCTGAAGAAAACCGACTCTCTGGTTGCTGGCGTCATCGGTACTGCGGGTTGCGTCGGTCTGTGGGGCTACCTGCTGTATCAGGGCGTGGTTGATCCGCTGGGCGGCGTTAAGAGCCTGTGGCCGCTGTTCGGTATCTCCAACCAGATGCTGGCCGCCGTGGCGCTGGTTCTGGGTACCGTGGTACTGGTTAAAATGCAGCGCACCAAATACATCTGGGTTACCGTTATCCCGGCAGTATGGCTGCTGATCTGCACCACCTGGGCGCTGGGTCTGAAACTGTTCAGCACCAACCCGCAGATGGAAGGCTTCTTCTACATGGCTAACCAGTACAAAGAGAAGATTGCCAACGGCAGCGAACTGACCGCACAGCAAATTGCCAATATGAACCACATCGTCGTGAACAACTACACCAACGCAGGCCTGAGTATTCTGTTCCTGGTAGTGGTGTACAGCATCATCTTCTATGGGTTCCGTACCTGGCAGAAAGCCCGCACCATCAACGGTCGTACCGATAAAGAGACGCCGTATGTACCGGTGCCGGAAGGCGGCGTGAAGACCTCTTCACACCATTAATCGGATGCCGGGTGGCGCTACGCTTACCCGGCCTACAAAATGCAGTTAACGTAGGCCGGATAAGGCGCAAGCCGCCATCCGGCAAAACCAACGCCCGGTTCGCTGGGCTTTATTCATATCTGGATGAGAAAATGTTTGGTAACTTAGGTCAGGCAAAAAAATATCTCGGCCAGGCGGCGAAGATGTTGATTGGCATTCCAGACTACGACAACTATGTCGAGCATATGCAAACCAACCATCCAGACAAGCCGTACATGAGCTATGAAGAATTCTTCCGCGAGCGCCAGCAGGCACGTTACGGCGGCGACGGAAAAGGCGGCATGCGCTGCTGTTAATGGAGGCACTGATGACCCCGATTGCAGTTACCCTACTCACCGGTTTTCTCGGCGCGGGTAAAACCACCCTGCTGCGCCATATTCTTAACGAAAAGCACGGCTACAAGATTGCCGTTATCGAAAACGAATTCGGCGAAGTTTCCGTTGACGATCAGCTGATTGGCGATCGCGCCACCCAGATCAAAACCCTGACTAACGGCTGCATTTGCTGCACCCGCTCCAGTGAACTGGAAGACGCGCTGTTAGACCTGCTCGACAATCTCGACCAGGGCAACATCCATTTCGACCGTCTGGTGATTGAGTGTACCGGCATGGCCGACCCCGGCCCGATTATTCAGACCTTTTTCTCCCATGACGTGATTTGCCAGCGCTACCTGCTGGACGGCGTGATTTCGCTGGTCGATGCGGTACACGCCAACGAGCAGATGAACCAGTTCACCATCGCCCAGTCGCAGGTCGGTTATGCCGACCGCATCCTGTTGACCAAAACCGACGTGGCGGGAGTTAGCGAAAAACTGCGTGAACGCTTAGCGCGCATCAACGCCCGCGCCCCGGTTTACACCGTCACGCACGGCGATATCGACCTCTCCCTGTTGTTCGACACCAACGGCTTTATGCTGGAGGAGAACGTGGTCAGCGCCACACCGCGCTTCCACTTTATCGCCGACAAACAAAACGATATCTCATCAATTGTGGTGGAGCTGGATTATCCGGTAGACATCAGCGACGTTTCCCGCGTCATGGAAAACCTGCTGCTGGAGTCCGCCGAGAAACTGTTGCGCTACAAAGGAATGCTATGGATTGAAGGCGAACCGAACCGCCTGCTGTTCCAGGGCGTCCAGCGTCTATACAGCGCCGACTGGGACCGCCCGTGGGGCGACGAACAGCCGCACAGCACGCTGGTGTTTATCGGCATTCAACTGCCGGAAGATGAGATCAGAGCCGCGTTTGCGGGGCTGAAGAAGTAACCCTCATTCTGGATTGCCCGGTGGCGCTGCGCTTACCGGGCCTACAAATCAACTACGTAGGCCGGATAAGGCGCAGCCGCCATCCGGCACTCACTCCCCCTCCCCCCACTCACTCAGTAATCACAAACCGTGTCGCTGCAAAGCAGTTGAGGATGCGGTGGACCAGAAACACCATCGTCAGCGTCGCTACCAGCGCGACGGTGACTGAGGTGATGCGGTACAGATCGCTGAACACCAGATCGCTGTCCGGGTGCAGGTTCTGGCCGAACATAATGCCGATGGTGGTGATACTGGCAAAACCGACGCCCGCGCCAACCTTTTCCATCACATGCAGACGAGCGCTGAAGCCTAGCCCGAGGCCGATCAGCGGCATCATCAGTAGCATATGGTTGCTGAAGTCATAAATGAGCAGTTGCACCAGCAGAATATACAGGCAGGCCAGCACCACGCCGACGACACGCCAGATAGAGCTGATCACCGCACCACGATAATGCATCGGAAACAAAATCAAAATTCCCGCCATCAGCGCCGACAGCGAATCGCTCAAATCGCAGATCTGGAAAATCACAAAGATCATCGTCGCCACGGTGCCGGAAAGCAGCGACTCATGGCGAATACGGGCATCATCTTTCTCAATACGCGGCGGCGGCTGACGCGGTTCGACATCCGGGATCAGATAGTGCAGCAGCGCGCTCAGGGCTACCGCCATCACGCAGGCCTCCATATTGGAGAACATCAGCGTGTGCCAGTTGGTGCCAGGGTAACTCATAAAGTTGAGCATCGTGCTCTGGCACACCACGCCCATCGACCCCAGCAAAAACAGCGGCCCCTTGCTCATAAAACGAAAGCGCATCACGTACAGGCCAAACACCACCAGCGTCATAATTACCGGCCACTGTGAGAGATAGCCGACAATCAACACCATTTCAACGCAGTTCACCGCTGCGCTGAATACAAACTGACGAGCCACATGGCGGTTAAACACCGGCACCAGCGACAACAGCATCAGCGGATAAACCACAAAAAACACGCCGTACTGCACGTTGTAAAAGGTCGAGATACTCAACGCTATCGTCCCGGCAACGGAAATACGCACAGTCTGGCGAAAATCATTGGCGGTGTAGACAATATTCCCGTGCGGCGTAAAGACGTGGGCCAGGGTGTTAATAGACATAGTGAAGCCAGCTTACCAGGTGGATCTGCGCCCCTGCAAAGGTGCGGGCAAACATCCCCTCGCTGTTATACAACTGCACCGTAGCGCGAGCGCCGGTCGGCAGGGGGTTCTCCAGCGGGGTATCCAACGCAACGTGAATGCGCATACGCTGGGCATCGCGCACCCAGCGCGTCGACTGTTCCGGCTGCGACAGCTGTCCGTTAACCGCTTCCTGCCCGGCCAGAATCCCGGCATCGCTGCTGGTCACATGCGCAGGAAACACTTTGCCCGGCATGGCGTCAAACACCACTGCGGCATCGGTATTTACGCGGGTGTGACGCAGACTTTTCTCACGAAAATCGGCCACAATATCGGTCTGGTTACTGACCAGTGCCATCAAAGGCGTGGCAGCGGTGGCGTAAAGCCCAGGGTTGAGCTGGAGATTGCTCACCGTCCCGTCGGTTTCCGCCCGCACCTTCGTCCAGCCCAGGTTCAGTTGCGCCTCCTCCAGCGCATTGCGGTATTTTTGCAGCGTCACATTGCGACTGTCGTCACGTTCACCACGCTGGATCAGCAGGTTCTGGATACTGGCATTCAGCGCCGCCACCGACTGCTCGCTGGTCTGCCAGGTGGTGCGCACTTTATCCAGATCCGACTGCGAAACATTCTGCATCGCACTCAGCCGCTGATAGCGGTCAAGCGTGAGCTTATCGTTGCGGGCGGTGTATTGCGCGGTGCGCAGGTTGGCGCGCGCAGAGGCGATCTGCGCATCCAACTGTTGGTTGCTCAGCTTCGCCTGCTCAAAGGCAATCTGTGCGGCTTCAACTTTATTGATAAACGGCGTTGGGTCCAGTTCATACAACAGGTCGCCCTTTTTCACCTGGCTATTGTTGCGTACGTAGACGTGTGAGACATAGCCGGAGACGCGCGAGGAGACCGGCGTCACCACACGCATCACGGTGGAATCCGGCGTCAGCGGGATCCAGATATCGGCAACAATAAACCAGGCGAATATTGCAAGGAAAGCGGCAATACTCACCCTTACCCAACGGGCAAATTTTTGTTCTGGGGTCATCATAGTTTTTTAGAGTTAATTATCTTCTTCGCGGATTAACCGCAGATTGCAGGCGATTTGATTTAATGTGGCGCTGAAGGCGGCAAGTTCCGCTTCCGGGATAGTGCGGGTGACGCGTTGCTGATAGGTCTCAATCACCCGGTTCAGTTCTTCCAGCCTTGAACGGCCTTGCGCTGTCAGCGTCAGCAGGCGGATGCGTTTGTCATATGGCGATGTTGAACGCACCAGATAGCCCTGTTTTTCCAGTTGCGTGAGGGTACGCATCAGCGGTGGCAGCTCAATGCCCTGCACCTCCGCCAGTTCGCTGACCGAGACGTTATCACCCAACTGATGCAGTTGCATCAGCACCGTCCAGCTTGACTGCGTCAGGCCGGTATCGGTGATGGCAGCATCAATAATTGCACGCCACTGGCGTACCACCATTGCCATGCGCATCCCCATCGGACGGCGGGCAAACAGCTCATCTTCAGTCATCTCTCTTTCCCCTCTTAGCAGATGGGAAAATAATACTTATCAGGATAAGTATCAAGAAACAGCTGATAAGGAAGCATCAATTGATAAATTACGTGAATGTAAAAAAGGCCGGACTGAATACAGCCCAGCCTCTGTGATGTTACGGTGGATCACTCAATCTGATCCCGTCGCAGCCCCACATCCTTTAACTGTTCATCGTTCATGCGTTGCAATACGCGCTGCGTCTGCGCCCGCAGTCGCCATCTTTTTATTGCCCGCCAGACCTGAACAAAACCAATAAACGGCTGTTTTGCGCGATTCTCGTGAAATTCCATACTCCACCTCCCCACCTGGTCAGAGGCTTTATCTTCCCGGATCTTCACCACCACAATACAGATTCAAAAAATACTTTTCTTTGCCATACAGATTGGCTAAAACGGTATCTGAACGCGATTTCGACCACCGTTCTGTACTGGTTTTTCCATCTGTATGGCAAGAGTGAGGGATACAGCATGACGCGTTACCAACATCTGGCTAATCTGCTGGCCGAGCGTATTGAGCAAGGGCTGTATCGCCACGGGGAAAAATTGCCCTCGGTGCGTAGCCTGAGTCAGGAGCATGGGGTGAGCATCAGTACCGTACAGCAGGCATATCAGACGCTGGAGACGTTGCAGCTTATCACTCCACAGCCGCGTTCCGGCTACTTTGTCGCCCCGCGCAAGGCGCAACCGCCGGTGCCGCTGATGTCACGCCCGGTACAGCGACCGGTAGAGATCACCCAGTGGGATCAGGTGCTGGACATGCTGGAAGGGCACAACGACAAATCAATTATTCCTTTCAGCAGCGGCGTCCCCGATATCCACCAACCCAGCCTGAAACCGCTCTGGCGCGAGCTAAGCCGCGTGGCGCAACATAACCTGGGGGCGGTGCTGGGCTACGATGAACTGGCCGGATACCGCGAACTGCGGGAACAGATCGCCCGCCTGATGCTTGACAGCGGTTCGGTCGTCAGCGCTGATGATATCGTTATCACCAACGGTAGCCAGAGCGGTTTGTCGCTGGCGCTGCTGACCGTCTGCCAGGCGGGTGATATTGTCGCCGTCGAATCCCCCGCCTATTACGGCACCATGCAGCTCCTGCGCGGCTTAGGAATAAAAGTCATTGAAATCCCGACCGACCCGGATACCGGTATCAGTATTGAAGCACTGGAACTGGCGCTGGATCAGTGGCCGATTAAAGGGGTTATCCTCGTACCAAACTGCAATAATCCCCTCGGGTTTATTATGCCGGACGCACGCAAACGGGCAGTGCTCAGCCTCGCGCAGCGCCACGATATTGTGATTTTTGAAGATGACGTGTATGGCGAGCTGGCGACGGATTACCCGCGCCCCCGCACCATCCACTCCTGGGATATCGATGGTCGGGTGCTATTGTGCAGTTCGTTTACCAAATCCGTCGCGCCGGGCCTGCGCGTAGGCTGGGTCGCTCCGGGTCGTTACCACGATCGCCTGCTGCATATGAAATACGCCGTCATCGGCACCAACGTTCCCGCCACGCAGCTGGCGGCGGCCACCTTCGTCCGCGAGGGCCACTATCACCGTCATGTCCGGCGAATGCGCCAAATCTACCAGCGCAACATGGAGATCTATACCTGCTGGGTACGCGAATATTTTCCCTGCGGGATCTGCGTCACCCGACCAAAAGGCGGCTTTATGCTATGGGTCGAGCTGCCGGAGCATATCGATATGGTCTGCGTCGCCAGACAGCTATGCCGCCTGAAAATCCAGGTCGCGCCGGGGTCACTGTTTTCCGCCTCCGGGAAGTATCGCAACTGCGTGCGCATCAACTGTGCGTTACCGCCGAACGAGAAACATCGTGAAGTGATGCAAAAACTTGGAGAGGCGGTGAAAGTGGCGATGGAATAAGCCCGCCCGGCAGAACGGCGTTTACCGGGCCAGTGATGCGCTGGTGGATATGTGTTTAGTGGTTCAGCGCGATAACCTCTTCAACAGCAAGTCCGGTGATACGTAAAACCGTATCGCGATCGATGCCGTCTTCCAGCATTGTACGCGCGATACGCTGCGCCTCAGCCCGTTGGCCTTGCTGCATACCCTCCTGGCGACCCGCTTCATGTAATCGTTCAGCTATCGTCATCAGACTCTCCTTGTGTTGGGGGGAACGTTCGGCCACCTCGTGAATAAACTGGCTAAAACGAGATGCATCGCCGCACTGCATCATATAATTAAACAGCACTTTAAGCTGGCTGTCGGTAGTGTATCCCATCACCAAAAGTGAGGCCAGTTGCTCCACCAGCCCCATCAGGTCACGCTGGCGGATATGTTTTTGTATCAACTCCAGCAAGGCAATACGCCGATGTTGCATGATCTCACTATCCGGCGTCACGGTGATATCCACCAGCGGAAAGGCCGCAGCATAAAGCCGCCTCGCCAGTTCCGGGTCGGCAAACTCATCCAGCCAGCATAAGGAATAGGGATAGGGGCTGTCGATACCGTGATAAAACAACATCGGCACCACCAGGGGGAGTCGTTTATGCCCGGCATCCAGGTGATGTTGCATCGCGGCAATCGCATAACGCATCAAACGAAACGCCATATGCGCATCCGGTGAACTCTGATGCTCAATCACAACATAAATATAGCCATCTCCCTCTGTCGTTTTCAGCGACCAGAGCACATCAGAATAATAAGCGCGCAAATCCTCCTCGATAAAGCTCCCGGACTCCAGCTTCAGCGTGCTCAAGTCACAAAGCTCAAGCAGCGCAAGAGGAAGATGGATTTCAAGAAAATCACGTGCGGTATTGGGGTGACATAAAAACGTTTTGAAAACCGCATCATGCGGGGTGGATGTCGTTCCTTTTTTCATGGCAATCCATCGCGTGTTAAACAACCCGGCGTCACCTTACCTTGTCAGGATGCCAACGACATTCGGTATTATGCGTTGCTGCGAGGCGCTATCAACGATAAATTCACCTTTCTGCAAGGCGTACATTTTTTCTGAATACGCCACGCAGAAATGTTTCACTGTACCCGTTCAGGGTTTTCTCCGACATGGAGTGCGATTTATATGCAACGGATACGTCAATTCTTCTCCCGGCGCGCGACAACGCTATTTTTCCCGATGGCGCTGATTCTGTACGACTTTGCCGCCTACCTGTCGACGGATTTGATTCAGCCGGGCATCATCCATGTCGTGCATGATTTCAATGCCGATGTCAGTCTGGCTCCGGCATCCGTCAGTCTCTATCTGGCCGGAGGGATGGCATTGCAGTGGTTGCTCGGCCCGCTTTCCGACCGGATTGGCCGCCGACCGGTGCTGATTACGGGCGCGCTTATTTTCACCGTTGCCTGCGCCGCCACGCTCCTTACAACGTCAATGACGCAGTTTCTGGTCGCGCGTTTCATTCAGGGCACCAGCATCTGTTTTATCGCCACGGTCGGTTACGTCACCGTGCAGGAAGCCTTCGGCCAGACCAAAGCCATAAAACTGATGGCGATCATCACCTCAATAGTTCTGGTTGCGCCGGTTATCGGCCCGCTCTCAGGCGCTGCGCTAATGCACTTTGTTCACTGGAAAGCCCTGTTCGGCATTATTGCGCTGATGGGGCTGATCGCCCTGTGCGGCCTGGCGCTGGCGATGCCAGAGACGGTACAACGCGGCGCGGCGCCGTTTAGCATTCCCGCTGTCCTCCGTGATTTTCGCCACGTCTTTCACAACCGGATTTTCCTCTTCGGCGCCGCAACGCTTTCGCTGAGCTACATCCCGCTAATGAGTTGGGTGGCGGTCTCGCCAGTAATCTTAATCGACGCGGGCGGCATGACCACCGCGCAGTTCGCCTGGGCGCAGGTGCCGGTGTTTGGCGCGGTAATCATCGCCAATATGATGGTCGCTCGGGTGGTGAAAGATCCTGGCGATCCGCGTTTTATCTGGCGCGCGCCGCCGATACAGCTTGTCGGTCTGGCCATCCTGATCGCAGGAAATCTGTTGTGGCCTCATGTCTGGCTGTGGTCAGTGCTGGGCACCAGTCTGTACGCTTTCGGGATCGGGATGATTTTCTCGACGTTGTTCCGCTTTACGCTGTTTTCCAACACTCTGCCTAAAGGCACCGTCTCAGCGTCGCTGAATATCGTCATCCTGACAGTCATGGCCGTCGCTATCGAAGTCGGACGCGGGCTGTGGTTTAACGGCGGCAAGATTCCGTTTCATCTGTTGGCGGTGGTGGCAGGAATTGCGGCGGTGTTCACATTGAGAGGGCTATTACAGCGCGTGCGTCAGTATGAGGTGACTGAACTGGCAACTGAGAAATAAACTCATGCCTGATGGCGCTACGCTTATCTGCGCCGACAGCAGGCCCCGCTATACGGGGCCTGCTTTTTTAAGCGATACGCGCAAACCCGGCGTCCAGGTCTGCGATAAGATCGCCCACATCTTCCAGCCCGATATGCACCCTGACCAGCGTGCCGCTGAAATCAACATCGCCAGCAGGACGGATACTGTTCAGTTCTTCCGGTTGGTTCGCCAGAATCAACGACTCAAATCCGCCCCATGAGTAGGCCATATGGAACAGCGAGAAGTTATCGAGGAAATTTGCCATCTGCTCATCGGTCAGCCGCTTTTTCAGCACGAATGAAAACAGGCCAGAGCTACCGGAAAAGTCACGCCGGAAGTACTCATGTCCAGGGCACTCCGGCAGCGCCGGGTGGTTCACTCGCGCCACTTCCGGGCGAGCCGACAGCCAGCGGGCAATCTGAATACTGCTCTCCTGGTGCTGCTTCAGGCGAACTGACAGCGTGCGTAAACCGCGGCTGCCGTTATAAGCAGTATCAGCATCCAGCGTCTGCCCCATCAGATAAGAGTTCTCCCGCAGACGATCCCAGCAGCGGGCGTTAGACACCGCTGTTCCCAGCATACCGTCGGAATGGCCGATGGTGTATTTAGTACCCGCCTGAATTGAAATGTCCACGCCGTAGTCGAGCGCCTTAAACAGTACGCCGGCCGCCCAGGTATTGTCGATCATAATGACAATCTCCGGGTTCACCGCACGGATCGCCTTCACCATGCCCGGTACATCCTGAACTTCCATAGTGATGGAACTGGGTGATTCGAGGAACACCACTTTGGTCTCCGGGCGGATCAAATCGACAATGCCCGCGCCAATCAGCGGATCGTAATACGTCGTTGATACATCAAACTTGCTCAGAATCTTATTGCAAAAGTCCTGCGTGGGTTCATAGGCCGCACCGGTCATCAGGAGATGATCGCCGCCCTGCACAAAGGCGAGAATCGCATTCGTCACCGCCGCTGCGCCGCAAGGATAGAGCGCACAGCCAACGCCGCCTTCCAGCTCACTCATCGCCTTCTGAAATGCGAAGTGGGTATAAGTACCACGGCGACCATAGAACAGCTCGCCGTTCGCACGATTGGCCGTCGCAAATTTTTTGTCCTTCACGGTATCAAACACCAGTGAAGAAGCGCGCTGGATCACCGGGTTCACCGCTCCCTGGGTATAACGTTTGTCGCGTCCGGCGATAATTAACTGCGTGTCGAGCTTAACTGAATCTTTCATAACGTCTCCTGTTACATCCTTAATCCATGCGGAAAGCCGGGACTACTGCGTCCGTGGTGTTGATATCAGCGTTCACCGGTTTCTTTCCGGCGAAACGCTCCACAATCTGCGCCGCGTTCAAATCATGAATTACGTTGATAAGCGTTGCTGGCGCATCCGTAATCGTGCCCAGCACCACCAGCATTGGAATGGCCTCCATCGGCAACCCCAGTGTGGTGACAATAAAGATCTCACCGAGGAATGCGCCGCCAGGGACGCCGCCGACGATAATCGCCGAGAGTACGGCAATCAGCATCGTCAGGAAGAACGTTTCGGTGGTGAACTCCATGCCTAAAACGGAATAGATAAAAACAATCTTCAATGCGGCAATCATCGCCACGCCGCCCTTATTGAGGTTAACCAGTAGCGGGATGGAGACATCAACGATTTCCGGGTTAATGCCCATCGCCTTACCCGCACGCAGAGTCACCGGCAGCGTGCCGAGCGAGGAACACGTCCCCAGCGCGGTCACCGAAGGTTCAATGGCGTTACGCCAGAAGGCCTTCACCGCAGGTAGTCCGCCGCCAATGTAGGAGTAAAGAACAGAACCGAAGATGTAGTAAACCAGAGTGGCAACCATGAACAGGCCGATAGCCCGGGCAAAGGTCAGCAACAGGCCGGAGTCCTGACTGGCCATCGTCGCAGCGAAGTAACAGCCGAGGCCGATGGGAGCCACCTTCATGATGATCGCCACAATCTTCATGATCACCGTGTTGGCGTCTTCCAGCAGTGAGGCGATGCGTTTGCCCGCCTGTTCTGACTGCCCAATGGCGATCCCGGCGATAATCGCCATCACGATCAGCGCCAGAATATTCGATTTAGAAAACAGTCCGATAAAGTCGCTGGTGGTGATCATACTGACAAAATCCATCTTGCCGCTGCCCGCCTGCACGGATTGTGAAAGATCGATAGTCACCCCCTGCGCCGGGTTATACCAGAGCGCGAGCGCCACAATTCCGGCGGCCGGAATAAAAGCCATCGCGATAGAGACGATAAAGATAATCGCCATAATGCGTCCCAGACGTTTCAGGTCGGTCATGCTGGCGATAGAAGACATTACGCTGATCCCCACCAGCGGAACGATAATCATAAATAACAGGTTCAGGAAAATCTGACCTATCGGCTGGAGTTGACTTGCAAACGTCGGAGCATAAATACCTAATAAGCCGCCGACAACCAGAGCGAGTAATAAAATAAGTGAAGATCTGTAGGGTTCGAGTCGTGACCACATAACAGGCACCTTTTAATTTAAATTATATTAAATGAGATTAAATTCACAATTTTTCGCGTTCTTTCTTTTGCCTCCTGTTTAATTTGTGACATAACTCACTTAAGTTGTTATTTTTTCATTTTGTCAGCAAGTTATTTCCTGTGATTCAATAGTTACATGTTTCAAACGCGAATGTAACGGCCTATTCGTACCGTTTTTGCAAATCACTTGTGAATAAAAGGAAACAATGAACACATCCATTTCCCTGAAGCATTTAGAGTTTTTTATCAAGATTGTGGATTGCGGTGGATTATCTGAAGCCGCTGCCCAGCTTAACGTGTCACCTTCAGCGGTAAGTAAAAGTCTGGCAGCAATGGAAGATACGCTGGGTACAACGTTAATTAAACGTACCACCCGCAGTATTACCCTGACCGATGCCGGGCAATATTTATTTAACCGTGCGACTAAATTACTCAACGAGTTTGATGAAACCTTAAATACCACTTCCGGTTATTATCACAGCCCACAAGGTGAATTACGCATAACCTGTTCAATTGCCTTTGGATATTCCCGATTAGTTAATCTGGTGGATAAATACCGTACTCAATATCCAGACGTGAATCTCTACATCGACCTCAACGATAATTTTGTGAATCTGAACGAAACGGATTTCGATATCGCTCTGCGCATCTCCACCGCGCCGCCGCAAAACTATGCCATGCGCAAGCTGGTGCCGATCCGCTGGGCGTGGTGCGCCTCCCCCGGCTATCTGGCGAAAAAAGGGATGCCGCAGCGTCGCGTCGAGCTGGTGAACCATGATTGCCTGGTCTATCCCGGACTCACCCCGGTGCTTAAAGTGGCGGACGAGCAGGAGCGCCTGCACCAGTTAAAGCTGCATATGCCGATCCAGGCCAACAGCAGTCTGGTATTGCTAAAATCGGTGCTGGAAGACCAGGGCGTGGCTTATCTGCCGACCTACCTGATTGGCGATCACATCCAGAAAGAGGAGATCACGCCGCTGATGCTCGACGGCACCATCACCTGCGAAACGCACGCCCTTTATGCGCTCTATTTCCCGAGTAAATACAGCAACCCGAAGGTGCGTTCGTTTATCGATTTTCTGGTGGCGGAACTGGGAACCTTGCCTGCATGGGATAACTGGATCCCGGGATGATCTTTTGCACGATCCCCCCGTCTGGCTCTATCCTTAACGCTATGAATAAAATTGCTGAACTCAAACGCGCCAAACGACTGGCGCTCTCGCTGCTGCTGATTGCCGCCGCCACGTTCATCACGACGCTTTTCCTGCCGCCAAATTTTTGGGTACTCGGCATTAAAGCCATTGCGGAAGCGGCAATGGTGGGCGCACTGGCAGACTGGTTCGCCGTCGTGGCGCTGTTTCGTCGGGTGCCGATCCCGTTTATCGCGCAGCATACCGCCATTATCCCGCGTAATAAGGATCGAATCGGCGAAAATCTTGGCCAGTTCGTGCAGGAGAAATTTCTTGATACCCAGTCGCTGGTCGCGCTCATTCGCCGTCATGAACCGGCCTTGCTGATCGGCAACTGGTTCAGTCAGCCGGATAACGCCCGGCGGGTTGGGATGCATTTGCTGCAAATCATGAGCGGTTTTCTCGAACTGACGGACGACGCACGTATTCAGCGCCTGCTCAAGCGGGCGGTACACAAAGCGATCGATAAAGTGGACTTCTCTGGCACCAGCGCGTTAATGCTGGAGAGCATGACCAAAAACGATCGTCATCAGGTACTGCTGGACACCCTGATCGCGCAGTTGATCGCCCTGCTTCAGCGCGACAGCTCACGCGCGTTTATCGCACAGCAAATCGTGCGCTGGCTGGAGACGGAACATCCGCTAAAAGCAAAAATTTTACCGACCGAATGGCTGGGGGAACACAGCGCAGAACTGGTTTCCGACGCAGTGAATTCGCTGCTGGATGATATCAGCCACGACCAGGCGCACCAGATCCGCCACGCCTTCGATCGCGCCACCTTTAAGCTGATCGACAAACTCAAAAACGATCCAGAGATGGCCTCCCGGGCGGAAAGCATCAAAGCGTACCTGAAAGAAGATGAGGCGTTTAACCATTATCTTGGTGAACTCTGGGCTGATTTACGCCAGTGGCTGAAGGCAGATATTAACGCAGAGGGTTCCCGCGTGAAGCAGCGGATCGCCCATGCCGGGCAATGGTTCGGCGAGACGCTGGTGGCGGATGATGCCCTTCGCGCTTCGCTCAACGGCCATCTGGAACAGGCTGCGCACCGGGTCGCGCCGGAGTTCGCCGCGTTTCTGACGCGCCACATCAGCGACACGGTAAAGAGCTGGGATGCCCGCGATATGTCACGCCAGATAGAGCTGAACATCGGCAAAGATTTGCAGTTTATCCGCGTCAACGGCACGCTGGTCGGCGGCTCCATCGGGCTGGTCTTGTATCTGCTGTCGCAAATACCGTCCCTGCTGACGTTACCCAACTTTTAAGCAGATCAATAAACACCTGGTTTTTACAGGGTTATAATGCGTGGTCTTTTCATTGTCTCCCGTGTTACGGGGAAGGAAAACCATGTCGCTTATCACCGATCTACCCGCCATTTTTAACCAGTTCTCCGACGCCCGTCAGAAAGGCTTTCTCACCGTCATGGATCTTAAAGAACAGGGGACCCCGCTGGTCGGCACCTACTGCACGTTTATGCCGCAGGAGATCCCAATGGCGGCGGGTGCGGTTGTCGTTTCCCTGTGTTCAACGTCGGACGAAACCATCGAAGAAGCCGAAAAGGATCTGCCGCGCAACCTGTGTCCGCTGATCAAAAGCAGCTACGGCTTCGGCAAAACGGACAAATGCCCCTACTTTTATTTTTCCGATCTGGTGGTGGGCGAAACCACCTGCGACGGCAAAAAGAAAATGTACGAATACATGGCCGAATTTAAGGCCGTACACGTCATGCAACTGCCCAACAGCGCCAATGACGCCGCCTCCCGTGCGTTATGGAAAGCAGAGATCCTGCGTCTGCAACAGGCTGTGGAAACGCATTTTGGCCGCCCCATCAGCGAAGCCGCCCTGCGCGATGCGATCGTATTGAAAAACCGCGAACGCCGCGCGCTGGCCAATTTCTACCGCGTCGGCCAGCTTAATCCTCCTGCTCTTAGCGGCAGCGATATCCTGAAAGTGGTGTACGGCGCGACGTTTCGTTTTGATAAAGAAGCGCTTATCGACGAGCTCAACGGCATGGCTGACCGCGTGCGCCAGGAGTGGCAGGACGGCAAGCGGCTGGACGCCCGCCCGCGTATTCTGATCACCGGCTGCCCGATTGGCGGCGCGGCAGAAAAAGTGGTACGCGCCATTGAAGAAAACGGCGGTTGGGTCGTCGGATTTGAAAACTGCACGGGGGCAAAAGCCACCGAACAGTGCGTTGAAGAGACGGGCGATGCCTATGACGCGCTGACCGACAAATACCTCGCAATTGGCTGTTCCTGCATTTCGCCCAACGACCAGCGGCTGACGTTGCTCAGCCAGATGGTAGAGGAGTATCAGGCGGACGGCGTCGTGGATGTGATTTTGCAGGCCTGTCATACCTATGCCGTTGAGTCTATGGCGATTAAGCGCCACGTACGCCAGCAGCACAACATCCCTTATATCGCCATCGAAACGGACTACTCCACTTCGGATATCGGGCAACTCAGCACCCGCGTCGCGGCCTTTATCGAAATGCTGTAAGGAGCGCCCGTGACGTATTCGATTGGCATTGATTCCGGCTCCACGGCGACAAAAGGCGTTTTGCTGGCGGAGGGTGTTATCACACGCCGTTTCCTCTGCCCCACGCCGTTTCGCCCCGCCGATGCTATCCACCAGGCGTGGGAAGCGCTAAGCGCAGGGCTGGACACGCGCCCGTTTCTGACGCTAACCGGCTACGGACGCCAGTTGGTTGATTTTGCCGATAAACAGGTGACGGAAATCTCCTGCCACGGGCTGGGGGCGCGCTTTCTGGCTCCTGAAACCCGCACGGTCATCGACATTGGCGGCCAGGACAGCAAGGTTATTCAACTAGATAACGACGGTAATCTCACCGACTTTCTGATGAATGATAAATGTGCCGCCGGAACCGGGCGTTTTCTGGAGGTGATTTCGCGCACCCTCGGCGCCAGCGTGGATCAACTGGATACGATCACCGACGGCGTTGAGCCTCATGCCATCACCAGCATGTGCACGGTTTTTGCCGAGTCTGAAGTGATCAGCCTGCGCTCTGCGGGCGTTGCGCCAGAAGCCATTCTTTCCGGCGTGATCAACGCGATGGCCAGACGTAGCGCTAATTTTATCGGCCGACTGTCTGCCGGGGGACCTTTGCTGTTTACCGGCGGCGTCAGCCACTGTGCGGCATTCGCGCGTATGCTGGAAAGCCACGTTGCGATGCCGGTTTACACCCATCCTGACGCGCAGTTTGCCGGGGCCATTGGTGCGGCGCTGATTGGTCAACGCCAGAGAAAACGCGGATGACGGAATATCTGTTTTTATTTCATTCGACGGTGGGCGTCATTCAGACCCGCAAAGCGCTTCAGGCTGCGGGAATGACCTTTCGGGTGGCGGATATTCCACGCCAGCTACGCGGCGGCTGCGGGTTATGTATTTACCTGCGCTGCGCCCCCGGCGAAGAAACGCAGTGGATTATCCCCGGTCATACCGAATCCATCTATCGCTGCATGGATGATGGCTGGCACTGCGTAAAAACGATCGACGCCTGCTGAATTTCCCAACGCGTATGCCTTGCCAGGCTCTCACACACCCTCTATTTTTTACTTTTTATTATCATTTACACATGTAATATAACAAACACAAATTAACGCGCTAAGTGAGAGCAAGTATGGTTCAGGGCAATGCCGATTCAAACCGTCATGCCATCAGTACGGCACTCTTCGGCTTAATGGTACTAACGCTGGGAATGGGGATCGGACGTTTTCTGTATACCCCTATGCTACCAGTCCTGCTGTCTGAAGGTCAGTTTACCTTCGCGGCGCTTTCCTGGATTGCCAGCGCCAACTACGCGGGGTATCTGGCGGGCAGCCTGTTGTTCTCCTTCGGCGCCTTTCACCTCCCCTCTCGCTTACGGCCAATGCTGTTGACATCGGCGGTAGCAACCGGGGGATTAATCCTTGCGATGGCGATATTTACGCAACCTGCCATCGTGATGCTGATCCGTTTTCTGGCCGGGGTCGCCAGCGCCGGAATGATGATTTTTGGCTCGATGATCGTCCTGCAACATACCCGTCACCCGTTTGTGATTGCGTCGCTTTTCTCCGGCGTTGGCGCCGGTATCTTGCTGGGCAACGAATATGTTATCGCCGGTTTACGCTATGCGCTTTCTTCCCATGCACTGTGGTCAGGCGCTGCCGTTATCTCCGCCGTGTTGCTGCTGCTCCTGGCGTTCCTCATCCCTGCCCGCGCCCACGCGTTGCCGCCCGCCCCTCCGGCGCCGACGCATCATCCGCTGATGCGCTGGTGGCAACTGGCGCTGCTGTATGGCTTCGCCGGATTTGGCTACATCATCGTCGCCACCTATCTGCCGCTGATGGCGAAAAACGCGGGCTCGCCGCTACTCACCGCCCATCTTTGGTCACTGGTGGGACTGGCGATCGTTCCCGGTTGTTTTGGCTGGCTGTGGGCGGCAAAGCGCTGGGGCGTATTACAATGCCTGACGGCGAATCTGCTGATTCAGGGGGTCTGCGTCATACTCACGCTCGCCAGCGACGCACTGCCGCTTCTTATTATCAGCAGCATTGGTTTTGGCGCGACGTTCATGGGGACAACCTCTCTGGTGATGCCGCTGGCGCGGCAGCTGAGCGTGCCGGGGAATATCAATCTGTTGGGTCTTGTCACGCTTACCTACGGCATCGGTCAGATCGTCGGCCCACTGTTAACCAGCCTGTTAGGCAGCGGCACGGAGGCGATCGCCAGTGCAACGCTTTGCGGCGCTGCGGCCTTATTTTTCGGCGCCGTCATCAGCATGATTCAACTTGTTAAGCAGCGGCAGTTTACGCAAAAAAGAGAATGCTGAAGAGCGCTGATGGCAAGCAGAGTGAACAGGTTGCCCATTAACAACCCTGACATAGCAGGTTTACCCCTGCGCTTAACCGTGATACGGTCATTTTTATGAATAAACAGACTACGATTCCCCAACGCCATAACCGCTGGTGGCTGCCTGACTAAAGGCGGCACGGTTCTGTTTTATCCCCGTATTAATAGCCGCCGAAAGGCGGCTATTGCGTTCCAGAGACGTCTTTCGGTTTTTTCACGTAAAGGAGTCTTTGATGAACACAAAACCCACCATTCTGACCGGCGATCGCCCTACGGGCGCCCTGCACCTCGGGCACTACATTGGCTCACTGCGCCAGCGCGTTGCTTTGCAGCATACCCATCAACAATTTGTGCTGATTGCCGACCTGCAAGGGCTGACCGATAACGGTACGAACCCGCAAAAGATCCGCGACAACATCCCGGAAGTGCTGGCGGATTATCTGGCCGCCGGTATCGACCCTGAACTCACCACGCTCTGCCTGCAATCCACCTTACCTGCACTGGCGGAACTGACCATGCTGTATATGAATGTCGTCACTGTCGCCCGCGTAGAACGTAATCCGACGGTGAAAAATGAAATTGCGCAGAAAGGCTTTACCCGCTCGTTACCGGTCGGATTTATGGTCTACCCCATCAGCCAGGCGGCGGATATCACCGCGTTTAAAGCGGAATATGTGCCCGTAGGAGACGATCAGTTGCCGATGATCGAGCAGACTAACGAAATCGTACACAAGATGAACAGCCTGCTGCCTGCCCCGCTGCTACGCCACTGTCAGGCGATTCTGAGCGACACCGGCCGCCTGCCCGGCATCGATGGCGGCGCTAAAATGTCAAAATCTCTCGGCAATACCCTGCAACTCTCCGCCAGTGAAGAGACGATCCACAAAGCGGTTAGCGCCATGTACACCGATCCTCACCACCTTAACGTCAGCGATCCGGGTCAGATCGAAGGAAATGTCGTGTTCACCTGGCTGGATGCCTTTCACCCGGACAAAACGAAAGTCGCGGCGATGAAAGCGCATTATCAGCAGGGCGGGCTTGGCGATCGCACCTGTAAAAACGAACTGGAAGCCTGTTTGCAGGAGTTGATTGCCCCAATGCGCGAGCGGCGGGCAACCTATATTCAGGATAAAGGCATGCTGATGCAGATACTGCAACAAGGCAGTGAACGGGCGCATGAGGTCACACAGACAACGCTACGGGAAGTGAAACGCGGGCTGGGATTGCCCACCATACTATTTTAACGCTTGTCAACCCGGCGGCAGGGTTGCCGATCGTGTTACTCATCCACATTTTGCAGAGTGAACAAAAAGCTTTACACCGCGCACACGATAAGAACGACGCGGCGATCTTTTACGCAATGCCTGCGCTGACTAAAATAGCGCCTGCATTTTAAACAGAGGATTGTTGTTATGTTGTTCTGGAAAAAGATGGTGAAGAAGATCGACGCGTTCTCAACGTTGATTCCACCACGCTACTTCCGGGTGTAAATCCAGGCAGGCCTGTCAACGACAGGCCTGATTGCTTTTGTGAGTTTTACTCTTGCGCAGTCCGCATTTTCTTAACACCACCACCCACACCCTCAGCCAGGCGTAACGATAAACCAGCGGATGCTGTAACCTGAGTAATGTCAGAAACATAGCGCCTCCCGCTAACGGAACGTCGGCAGCAAACCAAACACATCCAGCACCACTGTCAGATACACAATCCCTCCACCGACAATCACCAGATTCAGCACCGTATTGTTACAGGGGGCGGTATAACGCGCCGTGGCAAAACGCTTACGGGACGCTTTCACCAGAAATGGCGGCAGGATCACGCTCCAGATGGTAAACGCCAGTCCCGCATAGCCAATCGCGTGGACAAAACCATTCGGGAAAAAGAAACAGACGGCAGCGGGCGGGAAATAGGTCACCAGCGCGGTTTTCAGTCTGCCGATGCCGTTATCCGGGAAGTGGAACAGATCGGCAATATAATCAAACAGACCCAGCGTAGCGGCCAGCAGCGAACTGGCAACGGCAAAGTTACCGAAAAAGGTCAGGATTAAATCCATATAGCGACTGGTAAACAGCCCACTGATGGCTTCCACAAACACATCAATATTGCCGCCTTTGGCAATGATCGGCGAAAACTCGGCGCGGCTGATATTGCCCATCGTCACCGCCAGCCAGAAGATATAGAGCAGCACGGCAAACAGGGTGCCAATCACGATGGAACGCGTAATATGGGATACGCCGTGGGTGCCATACAGTTTCACCAGACTCGGCACATTGCCGTGAAAACCAAAGGAGATAATGCAGAACGGCAGCGTCATCAGAATATAGGGCAGATATTGCGTATTCGGCAGTGCGATGGCGACGCTATCGACCAGTTTCGCCACCTCAATATGGCCGATTAGCCCGGAGAACGTGGCAAAGAACGCCACAAACTTACCGACGATCAGAATGGTGGTGATCCGCCCGACCAGCAGCGAGCTGTACCAGGCGATTACGCCAACCAGCATACTGACGACAATAACGGAGATGTTTGCCGGGAAACGAAAACCGCTATATTTAAACACCGTCTGCGCCATCACCGCCGATGACCCGGAGATATACGCATAGGTTAAAATATAGAGTACAAAACCAAAGGCGATACCAACCACGATATTCCACTTTCGCCCTAATAGATCCTGAGTAAAGGTGTTAAAACTGGCTCCGGCACCATAGTGAAGGTTCACTTCCACCAGCATCAGGCCGGTTAATAACATCATGATGGCAATAACGATCAGAATAACAGAGGCGCCGGGAAACCAGACTCCCGCCATCGCAATAGGCAGGGAGAACATTCCCCCGCCGACTACCGTTGCGATGACAAGCATCGTCCCGCTAATAAGTCCGGGGGAACTCTGTCGTTCAATGGCATTAATATCCATGATAAATGTTCCTGTTGACTATTAATTATAATTACGGCTGTCATTTGTACATCTTCGGATAATAAAAAACAAAAAGCCCCATTTAAAAATGGGGCTATCAATACCATTAAATATAATCAAAACGTGCAGTAAAGAAGCGCAACTGCTTAGGCTCATAAATAAACTTCAGCCCGCGAATATCCTCTTTATGCTTATAGAGTTTAATAATGCCATCGGCCACCACATCCATATGCGCATAAGTATAAACGCGGCGTGGAATAGTCAGGCGTACCGTTTCCAGTTTTGGCCGGTGGTGATCGCCCGTCTCTTTATTACGCCCTGCGGAGATGATGCCACGCTCCATGCTGCGCACGCCCGTTTCCATATAGATGCTTGCCGCCAGACTCTGCGCCGGGAACTGGTCCTGGGTCAGGTGTTCGCAGAAGCGACGAGCATCGAGGAATACCGCATGGCCGCCTACCGGTTCAACAATCGGCACACCTGCCGCCTTCAGCTTATCGCCCAGATAACGAACCTGCTTCACACGGTGCTCAATGTACTCAAACTGCATGGATTCACGCAGACCAATGGCCATTGCTTCCATGTCGCGCCCGGCCAGACCGCCGTAGGATGGCATCCCTTCATATACCACCACCAGCTCTTTAGCCGCCGAGAACATCTCATCATCGTTCATGCACAGGAACCCACCGATATTCACCAGGCAGTCTTTTTTCCCGCTCATGGTACACCCATCGGCGTAGCTGAACATTTCATGGACGATCTCTTTGATGCTCTTGTTCTCAAAGCCTTTTTCCTGCTCTTTGATGAAATAGGCGTTCTCTACGCAGCGGGTTGCATCGTAGAAGACTTTAATGCCATGCGCCTGCGTCAACTCCCTGACGGCACGCATATTCGCCATCGAGACCGGCTGGCCGCCCGCAAGGTTCACCGTCACCGCCAGACAGATATAGGCAATATTTTCAGCGCCCTTTTCGTCAATCAGTTTTTGCAGCTTTTTAAGATCGATATCGCCTTTAAAGGCGATATTCAGACCGGCATCGTGCGCCTCATCACGGACGATATCCACAAAGGTGGCACCATTTTTTTCCTGATGATAACGCGTGGTGGTGAAATACATATTCCCCGCAACATATTGCCCCGGTTTAATCGCCAGCTGCGATAGCAGGTTTTCCGCCCCGCGCCCCTGGTGCGTAGGAACAATATGTTTAAAGCCAAACAGCTCCTGAACCGTTCTTTCCAGATGATAAAAGTTTTCACTGCCTGCGTAGGCCTCATCACCAATCATCATCCCGGCCCACTGCTTATCACTCATGGCGTTCGTACCACTGTCCGTCAGCAGGTCGATATAGATATCTTTCGAGTTCAACAGGAAGGTATTGTAGCCCGCTTCCTGCATTTTTTGGATGCGCTCATCACGCGAGATCATAGATACAGTTTCAACGCTTTTAATACGGAAGGGTTCTGCCGGATAATTCATTTTGTTTCTCCAGTTAACAGTGGTCATGTTCGTATTAATGTGAAGTAAAGCATACCTGGTCCATCAATAAAGATTGATGGAATATAACTATCCGCCTCCTGATTCAGGGGGAGAAATAATGTGAGGGCACTATGCAAGATTTAATTCATGAAGAAAATAGCTCCGTCAATATTCGCCATTGGCGTAAATCATAAAATCTGTAAATACGCGTGATTTAAATCACATAGCATTTTTTTACTGACTCAATTTCAACAAGTTATTTTTTATCTTTTGAATTGCAGTTTCCCTCCAGACGCGGTAAAAGAGAGAAAGCAGTGAAAACTTAACTTTCCAGCCTCTTTTCCGCTCACATTGTCGATTTTGTATACCAGGATATTATGAGATTGCGATCACCCTCCGCGCTTAATTTTGTGACTGACATCACCAAAAGTGTAAAGTAAAGTTTACGATACGGATCGATTTCAGAGATTACGATTTGCTTCAGGGATGAGGTTCACATTTTTTGGCATGGATTTGGGGAGAGTAGATAAGCAGCAAAGTTCACGTAGTTTGAGAATAAAAAGAGACCGTCGAACACAACGTTGCCAGTGGTTTTGATGAAGAACATTACTCTCTGCTGACGAGGTGGGATTCGCTATCCAACAGATACGCAAACAATGTGGCCCATCATAAAAGCTTTGATAAAGGAACGATTGGACCAAACGAGACTATGCACGTACAGATGTCGAAGATGATGAATGGAGGCAGGATTGTCGACAGGCTGTTCTGTGTTCTGCCGACAAGCTGATTGACGTGCCGTAAGTGTGAAAGAATTATGAACAGGAAGGGCTTGTAGAATGGTACATGAGAGAGGTGTTAAGGGGATAAGTGCGAAGGCCGGACTCGCCTTTTCGTTTAATTTCTTGAAAATTAATGGATTGTGAGGTTTTAATTAGGGGATTCGCCCCCAGAATGGGACATAAAATTGAATACTGCGTGGAAGATCACAAAGTTGCGTGATTATTTTCCAGGACCGAAACACATTCCAGAGTAAGGCTTCTCACGGCATTGCGCCAGTCGAGATGATAAATCTTCGACATGCAGCTCCAGCTTATGGCCATCCGGGTCAAGAAAATAGAAAGATTGCCCTTCGCTTTTATTGTCTTTCCAGATCGTCACTCCCGCCTGTTTCAGCTTATACGAGAACGGCTCAAAATCCTCTGGCGCGATGCTGAATGCGTAGTGGGTATAGTCACTTTCCTGCAGGGCCACGTAGTTGCGTGATACGTCGTACGAAAGGTGCCGGTAAGGACAATACATCTAACTAACCAATCAATCTTACTTGTTTAACAAATGAATGAGTTAATGCACCTTGGCCAAACTACCCAGATTTTTATTTAACATACTCAAGTTACGTACTTCCTATCTCAGTTTTGATTTGTTACATTATAACAAAAATTGAGGTGCTTATGAAAACGACTCTGTATAAAGATTTCACATTTGAAGCCGCACACCGACTACCCAATGTACCTGATGGGCATAAGTGCGGACGTTTACACGGGCACTCGTTCGTTGTTCGCCTTGAAATCACCGGAGAGGTGGATAAGCACACGGGGTGGATTATTGATTTCGCTGAACTGAAAGCTATCTTCAAACCGACGCTGGATAGCCTGGACCACTATTATCTCAACGATATTCCTGGCCTTGAGAACCCAACAAGCGAAGTGCTGGCTCAATGGATCTGGAATCAGGTTAAACCACAACTCCCGATCCTGAGCGCAGTCATCGTGAAAGAGACATGCTCTGCAGGCTGCATCTACCGTGGTGAATAACAAAAAAGGAATAGCAGAAGCTATTCCTTTTTTACTCAATCCAGCGCACTGACGAAGGCAGCGATCATACTCGACGCCCCTTTACCTGAGGGATAGATTATCTCTTTGCGATAATCAGTCACGGTATAGAACGCCTGATGCTTTGAGCTAGCGCTGGCGAAGATAAAGTAGTCAGCTTTTTCCGCCAGATTTATCAGCGCCGGAGTAGCTACGTGATCGTGATTGAGTTCCACATTCAACCCAGGATATAACTTAAGTAGAGCCTCTTTTCCGCGTCTCGCCGCACCTTCCATCAGGCTGTAAATTGCCAACGTTTTACCGTCGAGATCGCGATGAAGCGAAGACGCTACGCCCGGCGTACTGTCCTCTTCCGGGAAAACGTGTCCGGCATGTTCGCCGAGATAGAGTCTTTCCACCATGCGCGCGGAAAGTTGCATACTGACATCCAGACGCTCCCAGCGCTGCTTGAGCAACTCCTGCAACGTGACCCAAAAACCTAATCTGGCGGCGTCGTCAGCGGAGATTTTATCATAAAGAAGTTCAGCAATATCAAGCGAGTAGCCTAAGGTTCTTACCGACAGGTTTTCAGAGCACAGCATTGCTACCGATTCAATTGCGGACGCATATTCCTCGCGGGTGAAGGTACCAGAAAGGAATTTATCCAGAATCATCCCACCGAGACGCACATCCTCCTCTGAGCGGATATCCTCAACAGCCAGCAGCATAAGCCAGTCCGGCCACAAGGAGGCAGATACCTGAACGTCATATTCTTCCAGCCAGTTCAGAAGGGTTGGCAGTACGTCTCGTAAAACTTTACTCAACTGGGCGTTGGACTGCTGCTCTAGCAGCGCATGCCACTGCGTTTCGCTGAAGGTTGACGGTGTCCAGTCCATGTAGTGAACAGTCGCCTGCTGGCGCAGTGATTCAAACCGTTCAGATTCCGTAGACTGTTGTAAATCTCCAAGCCAGCTACTCCAACCATAGTCCTGCGGTTCACAGCGATTTTTCAGCGCCTGCCACGCCTCCCATAGTTTGGGTATTTTTTCCAATGCCTGTCGTGTTGCTTCAGGCATCGCCGCCAGTTGCGCGTATATCTCACTTTCGCGCTCAGCGTCCGCCAGTAGGGCTTCGAGTAGCAAATCGATAGCATTTTCAAGGCTTATCAGCATGATAACTGGAGCCTGGATCAGCACCTGTTCTTCCGCTTCTACCGGCGCTGGCAGCGAACTTGCACCTGTCGCCCACCCTTCGACCTGCTGTATCCAGTCAGTATCTAACAGAGGCGTCGCCGTTTGCCATTCGTCGATCCCCAGCAGCGCGGCCCCCATGGTCCACAGTTGCCAGTCAGGCAGGAAACTCGCCTGATGAGCAAAGCGGGGCTTATGCTTGTACAGCGGCAATAAGCCCAGTACCAGTCGCCTGGCGTCTTCACGCCTGTCCAGTGGGAAGTGCGCATCGCGGATGGCGTTAAGCATTAAATGGCCAGAGGATCGCAACAACAGGCGCTGGATACGCTCCGGCACACGACCGCGCAACAATACTTCCAGCCGAGGATGGTTGAGAATCTCGCCCCATTTTGCCGAAGCCGCCATCCCCTGTAGTTCAAGAAACAGGAGATTAAGAGAAGACAGTGCCTGATTACCGCGTAGCTCCTCCAGATACTGTTCGGCAATCTTGCCGTCGCGCGCGTGGCATGCCGTGTAGAAATCCCTGAGAATCCGTCCGGTTTGCCGACTGACTAGCGAATGTAAAATGGGTCGCTGATGATAAAGATCCATCACCAGTTGCAGCATGGCGTATACCCGCTTCATTCGCGCTACCTGCCACTCTTTTACCTGCTGAGGTGAGCCGTCCGGCACCGGTAAGAAATCGAAGGCCAGTATTCCGTCCGGGGATTTCTCCAGCAGCAACTGTTCCCCGTCATCGTCAGATTGAAAGATCGATTTAATGTCGGGAGTAGTGTCAGCGGAACCCAGCGCCGCGGTTAGAATACGTCGTAATTCTTCAAGGCTTTTTGCATTCTCTGCCAGGGCATAAAACACCGTTTTTCTCTTTCGCGTTGAAGGAACGATGCAGGGCATCCGTAACGCTGCGGCCTGTTGAATCAGCGTGTTCATTTGTGGGATGCCGTATCCCCCCACCATCGCCTTGTCATAATCCAGATATTTATCTTTAGCGTAATAATTTTTCAGCCAGTCTGCACACATCAGAACGCTTCCTGTGATCCAATAAAAAGATACTGACGTTCAAATTCGGTTATCGCTTCACCGATCATATGCGAATCGCAGTTCAGTTCGACAAACTCTTCATTTCGATTAACGCCGCTGCGGGTAAAATTCATTGAGCCCTTGAGGAACACATTTTGCGTCAGAAAACCTTTTATATGCAGATGATTACGCCATTCCAGACGAAAGTTTGCAAAGTTGCTCAGACGTTTTTCCAGCGCTTTTACAAAAATACGGTTCATCGGTTCGTCGCGGGTCACCAGCGAAAGCGGCGCGCCGTTATTCACCGCACAGGCCAACAGCTCAATGAAATCTACCTCCCTGCCTCCCCACGCGGGATCAATGCTGTCCCAGTTGCCTGAACGATTGTCCAACAGTGAGAAGTTACTCACCCACGGCGACACCAGCCAGATTGGCTCTGGCTGCATAATCAGTGCGATAAGTTGGGCGCTGAGTACTTCCCGCAATTGCCGTTGCCCTGCGGCACCGTGTAAAAAAATCTGGCGCTGTTTTGCACGTCCGATCATTGCATCGCCTCCGCAAGTTCAATACGTAAAATGAGCACGTCCTGCTCACGACGAACTTCACCAAGACGTGGATATAGCAGCAGTCCTAAATGATCGACGGGTTCAATTTGCACGGTGTTAATGATCTGATGTAATTGATTTCGCTGCGCGCGCGTGAGTTGTAGCTCAACTCGACCGGCTTTACACAACGCCATATGCAGTTGCCCAAGCCAGTCAGCCTCATCAAGGGAGATCTTTTCGATCTGCTCACTAAATAGCGCGCCGGCAAGCAGGCGCTCAGTCGTAACTTTACGCGAGCAAAACATATTGTAAAAACCGAGTTCTGCCTGCCGGACCGTGTAACCACGCGGCCAGAGCAGGTTTTGGTTCCGGCACTGCGCGTTAAACACTAAGGATGCATCGGTTTTGACGCCAAGCGCATTCACCGCCAGTGCGTGCGCCATGGTATTCATACTGAACTCAATACCCGTTCTTGTTTCAAGAGACGACCAGTCCGACAGTAGCTGATAAAGCTGGGCGTCTGTGTCATCGCCGCTACCCGCCCGCAGGATCCGCGAGTACAGCACCGTTGTAAAGCTGTGGGAAAGGCGCAAACCGCGCTGTGAAAGCTGCAAATGAAGATTCTTGTTAGCCTCCCGCCGGGCGTCCATGTTACTGGCTTCACGAACGGCAGAGATCGCCATACGAAGCGCGTAATCTGTTTGCAGCATCTGCAACACGGTGCGCAGATCGTAATCGATCTGCTCGTAGTCGCTGGCTGAAAGATTTCGCACAAGCACATTGAGGAAGGATACAGGGTCTTCAGCCCACTTCTTCTGTAAACGGATCAAAATCCCGCTTCCGCCTGACTCCATCTCGCAGAGCCAGATTTCCAGCCATTCTGCTCCCGTGCGGAGATCGCTCATCCAGCAGGAGTCTGTCACGACCGCCCGCTCATCAACATCCGGAAGTAGCGTACTTAGCGTTTGCTGCACACCCGCAGCCAAGGTGTCCGCTAATACCTGCCGCGCCCATTCGACAAAGCCGCCGATCTCAGCCAAGGGTTTCCAGAGTGCCTGTGCGCAGTTCAACAGCAGTTGCTGTATATCCGGTCTTTCAAGGAGTTTATGGAGGCCGATCTGTAGCGCTTGGTCAGTGCCAGCCTCATTTTCGGTATCCGGCTGGAACAGGCTGGCCGGGATATCAGCCAGCCTTTTCATCCCTTTTTCGGAAGCCATTTCTCGCAGCGCCGACTCAACCGAGGTGTGAGCGCCGCTTGCCAACGTCTCCGCAAGCTGAGCCATAAAACATTCAATAGCCCAGTCCGCGTTAAAGCTATCAAATTCAAATTCAGATGACTGCCTTACAAGATGTTGAAAATAAACGGGGCGCATGCCTCGCTGGATTTCTGCCTGATGCAGCAGGCCCATCACGTCATCACACGAGAGGTTAAAACGCAAGCGCATTGCATCCACCCATTGACGACTTCCTACGCCAACCTGTTCCTCTCCATTCACCCAGGTGAAATCAACGTGAGCCCGTTCCTTATTTCTGAACCGGAGCGACGCCTGCGATCCGGTAGAAAAGCGAACCAGTTCCAGCGACGTCATATGCTGGTGGTTGTAAAACGTGATATCGTGCAGAGTTTGCTTCCAGGGTCCCTTTGGCACCTCGTCGGGCGTCGCAACCGCAGGGTTAATGACGTGGAGTACCCACTGCAGTTGCGCATTACTTTTATCATTTATACGACGAATATCAGCCCGGGTGGTCATGACCTTTGACGGTTTAACAACCTTGATCGTTTTTCCCTGATACTCGACTTCACACTCTTTTTGCCAGCTATCGCCGAACGCATCGCTTATCTGGAAATCAACATATTGCCGCCCTTCTCCTGCCACCGGTTCGTATGTTTGCGGGACCAGCCAATCCGTACTTTTGTTCGATTTAATGGCGTAGCGTTTAGACAGACGCCCTGGCGCAAACTCACGCATCCCCTGCCAGAACGAGAGGGTTTCCCACTGTTCTTCGTCATCACGTCCACGCTTCAGGCGAATGTCCAGTTCCGGCAAATTCAACTCGCTGAACAGATTTTGCGGGATGTATTCCGGAGCGGGTGAATTGCTCCGATGTTGTTCGCTCTCGTCATTCGGTTGACTCGGGCGCAGACCGGCCCACTCCACGCCGTTAACCGACCAGCGCGTTCTGAGGTTACGCAGTAGGGAGGGGAGAAACTCAAACATAATTGAGCGCGGCGGGCTCCAAAGGATATTTTGCACCGCACCGTCAGATAATTGCAGAGCGTCCTGAAGGTAGCGCGTCAACTCGTTTAGCCGTCTTCCACCACTCAGTACCTCTTCAATCAGTCGGATAAGCGGGGCATACATTCGATCATATTTCAGCTGATTATGCTCAGCTTTTTTCAGCATGCCCCACAGATCTTTGAATTTACCAACTTTGCTGATCCAGTCGAGGGCCGCCATTGCGGCCTGCATTTTCTGCACGTGCTGGTTACCCAACGGCAGGCCCTGACGTTTGATCTCCGGGCTCATCAGCCCTTCATAACGCTGGAACTCAACACGATCGCGGCCAAACTCGGAGAGCACCACCAGCATCCAGGGGCGCATGCCTCTTGGACGACCGGCACGTCCTTTACGCTGCAAATAGGAGGCGACATCGTTCGGCGCCTTATGCTGAAGAACGGCACCAACCAACGGATCGTTATATCCCACCTCGAGAGAAGAAGTGGCGACCACGACATCTGCTGATGCATCAACACCGGCATCCTGACTCGACGTTCGGGAAATGACTTTGTTTTCCGCGAGGTCGTGGCCAATATCCATAGCCGCCTTCCAGTTCTGCCCCAGTTCAGTTTTCGACCGCTCAGATGCCATTTTATCAAAAGGACTACGTAACACGGCCAACGGTGAATGATCAATGCGCGACTGTCCTGGCCCCGTCTCCCAGCCTTCGGCATCGCTGAGGTCGTGGTACAATCGGTTGTTACCGTCGAGGGTATCAGTGAAGATGAAAGTTTTCTTCCCCCAGGTACCTTGTGACTTGTTCGCTTTGCTATCCAGCATGCGCGCCATTAGCATACTGGCTTGGATGGTGGTGGAGAGTAATGCCGTTTCAGAGACAGGATCGCCTCGCAGTGCCAGCAGGTACTCAGCCCCCTCTTCGATCATCTCTTCCGCGTAGGGCTGGATCAGGGCTACCTCCTCTTCAGGGGCACCCACCAGCCTGGCAAAGAAGTGCTGCGCGTCAGCAAGCGTTGCCGATAGTCCAACAAAATGCGGCAAACAATCGGTGCGCTGCATCCAACGCCGCAGCAGCAGCGCGGTTTGTGCGCCGGTGGTTCCGCTGTAGGTATGGACCTCGTCGAGCAGAACCAACGTTGGCCCATAGCCTTCACCGACACCAAACAGATGGTTGCTCCAGGTGGAGTTCATCTGGAGGTTCAGCATTTCCGTCGTAGTAAACAGAATGTCCGGGGCGTCGCCGCGCTGTTGCTGCGCATTACGGGTGATCATGATTTCACTCTGATCCAGCTGATGCTGGCATTGCGTACAGGTAAGCACCTCACGCTCGTCAAAGATGTCTTCACGACGCCAAATGAGCGCCCCTCCGCAAGTCTGCTTAGGATGCTGCGGGTGGGGCTGCTGGCATTTCATCAGGCCGAACGGTAGACCAACCTTCCCTTTAACGTCTTTCTTCGACCATTCTGCCTTCACCGGTGTATCGCCAAAAAAGGCACCGATACGAATCTTGCGTCCGGCGGCCGTCAGCATAAATTCGTCAAGCTTGCGGCACTGTGAAAACGTTTCGGCAAACTGATCCTTGAGCAGTTCTTTTCGCGGATAGATGGCGAGAATGCGCACCTTGCGCTCAGGGTTGTTACAAATCTCTTCGGCAAGACGGGTTAGCGCAGGCAGGTAAAACGACAACGTTTTACCGCTACCGGTGCCAGCACAGACGATTGTCCCGCTGGCCGTATTGCTTTTCACCTGATGTTCCAGCCAGCACTGCATAATGCGTTCGGTCGCGCGAACCTGAAAACCCGCCAGCAAGAAGGGCTTATCTGACGCCAGGGCCTGGCACATAATGTCACAGACGCGATCGCTTAAGTTCAGCTGTTTTTTCCAGCCGGTAATCAGCGTTGCCGGTTCGTAAACGCGATCGGGATAGCTGCGCGGTCGACGAATAAAGCGATAGTCCGATACCAGCGTTTTGCTCTGTTCCAGCTTTTGCTCATGCATCCACTGGCGTAGGTTGCGCATGAGATGGACCGTTTCCCCCATTCGGGTTCGCCAGACAGGCGTGCCACTGATGTGCGGCACCTGAATCAACATGGCGGCGTCTAGCATCTCATCCAGAACCTTTTCAGCATCTTCTTCAGGTAACACCCGTCCGATAGTGCTTAACAGCTCATCCAGATTAAAAAAACCGCCCGTGTCGCCCCATACCAGGAGCGCATTTTCTTGTTCTTCCAGCGCATCCAGCACGCGTTGCAAAAGCGAAAGCTCGATTCCCTTCATTAAATCATTCTCTTACGTGTCACGTTAAACGCTGGCAGCATACCTTTTTCTTCCAGCCAGGCAATCACGCCCGGCGTCAGCAGCGTAAGCGAGGCATGATTATGTCTGTCCAACGCCTCAAAAAAGCGCAGAACATCGTCTGGTGCATCCGGGTCCATTGAACGTTTAAGCGCGACCATCTCATCACTATACTTCTGCAGGTTTTTTACCACCGACAGGCTGTCTGGTCCGCTTAACTTCTGCCGATTAAAGTTATCGCGCGCTTTGCGATAATCGTCATACACCAACACGTTCCCCAGCGTGCGCTGTTGTTCCAAAAAGACGGAATCCAGCATTGCGCGTGCTTCAAGATCGGCAACAAACGCTTTCCAGGTTGCATCCACCTTATCATCAATACTTTCCTGTACACTCTTCAGAACCCGCACCGTTTCCCAAAACCCGCTCTGCTCGGTTTTATCGCCACTTTCTTTGAAGCGTGCCGTCAGCGCATCCAACTGCGTTTTGGCACCGCCGAAAAGCGCCGCCTCTTGCGAAAAATCGATAGTGGAATGTGGTTCCGGTAGCATGCCGATCACCTCAAATTTCTTTTGGGCTTTTTGCAGCGGTTCGGCAACATCCAGCAAGCCGTCACGTATGGTGCGGTACCGATCGTAGACCTCTTCCAGCGACTGAACCTGCTGTTTTATCTGATACTGCTCCCACAGTTGCGTAAATTGGGTCTTAAGCGTTGTCATACTGTTCCCCTGCAACGGACTGCATGGCGTCGAGGACCTGATGAAGTTCCTGCAACGTGCTTTCAATCTGCGTGCGAAATTCGCTGATCTGATGCCCACCGTGTGAATGGTTGTAGGCGGTAATATTCGCCAGTACACGTTTGTGTACCTGCTGCCAGCTTTGCATTGTCATCATGAGCCGGTTAATTAAAACACCGTCCAGTTCGCAAAGTAGTTGCCATTGACGCAGCGGATCTTCAGATTGATTAATGCCTCGCAATTTGAGGATCGTCATCCAGATGCCCCCCTCAGTTAGCGCATTCAGTGAATCCGTCAGCGTGCTGCTGTCCGGGGAGATATCCGCAGGATAATCGCCGCTGTCCCCAAGAGATTTAACTAACGTAGCCAAACCGGTGACGAGTTCGGAAAAATCATCCGCATTTTCACAGTCGGCAAACAGAGCAGCGGTATCCAGTATGGGGCGGATTTCACTGAGCGACTTTTTCACCACGGCGGCATGTGTATTTTTTGAGCGTTTCTTCAATGCCTTTTGTATCGCACTTAGCAGGAGATCGCCTTCCAGCGCATGATCGTTTAGCGCCACAAGGCTGAGCCATGCGTCCTGGGCATCATCCCACTTCGCTAATGCCTCTGCCCGCAGTTCAGTGATTGCCTTCGTGATCCCGGAACGAAACTGCACAGAAAGCGTTTTGCTGTTTTGCAGCAGTCGTGCAAGCACCTCTTTCGAACCATCCGCCGTTTTAATGGCCCCCAGCGCGTCGGCCAGCGCAATCTGCTCGCTGAGCAGCAGCGGCAGATCGTTGCGCTTATGCTTAACGAGTTCCGTCAGCGCATAGTTAACCCAGCGATCGCAGAAGCTCTGAATAATCAGGTAATCCGTTTTGCCATCTGCGTAGCTCCAGTCCTCGGTTTTAGATAAGGAGTTTTCTCTGTAGTAGCCAAACCGTGCTAACGCCATCGCGGCATCCGTTAGTTGCACCGAGCGCTTATCGTATTCGGCCTGAGGAATAAATTTCACCACATGCACGCCACGGTTGCCCTGTGCGTTAGGTAACTCAACGGCGACAAAGTTGGATTTACCTAACCAAAGTGTTGGCCGATAGGTACTGCCCGCCCATTCCGCCACGACGCGCTTATCAAAGAAGAAGGCCAGGGAGCTTTTGATATAACGCGCGGGATCGATCTCAAGCGTCGCACCTTTCAGCATCCAGTCACCCACCGCCGCATCCAGCGCTCGGATAGCCAGGGTATCTTTATCTTCTTTCACTTTCGGTTTAACTGTTGTGGGTTCTGGCTTAACAGTTTTTTTAACCTGCGGCTCAACTTTGGTCACCCGCGTAGGCACCACCGGCTGAATATGGACCGGAGCACTTTTTGTGATTTCCAACACCTGCGCCAGATCGTCCAGACCGAAACTGCGGGCAACATCAGGCGGCAGAGTGCTTGCCAGAGTGCCATCGGAATCGGCGGGATAACCCCACAGCGCGACCACGGATTCAGCACGCTCGGTGTCGGCGAAGCCCTGACGGAACAGCCAGCTTCGAAGCCCTGCTGGCGCCGCAACATCGCCAAGATGCGGCGGCGGAAAACGTCCCTCATCGGCATCACGGCGACAGTGCTGCAGTACACGCAACAGAATCTGGTTGATGATCTGACGTGGGTTGAATTTTAATTCGTTGCGATCGTCGCGGCAGAATGTCTCTGCCAACGCATGGATAGCATTTGTGTTAAAGGGAAACAGCGAAAAGCCTTGCTCGCTGCGACCAAACACTTCGGCCATTTCGTCGCCGTTTGCGCTGGCTTCCCAGTCAGGTGGCCAGTGTGATTTATCAGCAGATTGCTCCCAACGCTGGCGTAAGGCTTCACCCCCAAAGCGGGCCGCGTTGATGTATCGACCACAAAAATCGACAATACGCAGTCGCGTCTCTTCGCGCCCGCTCCCTACCTCTTCGATCACCCATTCACCCTTCGCGCGATCCAGCATCCCCTGACGACGGCGGGCATACCCCTGATAACCGTCAGTAACAGCAATAGCTGAACACACCGGGCATAGCACTTCTTTCCCGTCGCGGATCCCTTCCCTTTCAAGGCTGTCGATCAGTACATCCTCGATCGCGGTGATGAGCGACATATCCTCTACCAGCACCATCAGCGTCATCTGCTTTTCATGTAGCGCCTGACGGATCTGGGTAAACAGGTCAGAGAAACTGCGGCCACGGAAGTTGAAGAGCTGGTTAAACAGCGCCTGCGTCGCTTTAACCAGCACCAGGTTGAGAATCTCCGAAGCATCTTTGCGCCCGTCCTCATGCGTATTCAGGCGGCTTTTCTGAATATACTGACGCGCAGGCAGACTGAGATCGTTAATATTAAAGCTGAAATCAAGATCTTTGGCCTGGAGTTGCTGTTCCCCCTCGTCGAGATCGCTGCTGGTTGCACCGTTGGTCAGACGGTTGGCAAGGCGATAGAGACAATGCTCTTCTTTCAGCAAAAACTGCTTGAAGTAAGCATCGTTAATCAGCGTTGGCAATGCATTATCTTCAGCGTGGACGTGGATTTTCTGTAGCCGGGTCGCCTGTGGTTTGATAGCTATTAACTGCTCAGGCGTACTACCCGCCATCTGTTTTTTCAGCGCTTCCATATCCTGCTTGTTACGTTCATGCAGGTTACGCAGCTCTTGCCCCATCAGCATCAGCAGCCATTCAGCGATCTCGCGAGGCGTACGTTTTTCCGACACCTTATTGATGTCTTCCCGCGCTTCGTCAAAGATCTCGCCCTCCAGGCCCGCCAGCATAGAGGTGAGAACCTCACGCAAGCTGGCACTTTTTGGAATACGGACAATATGCCACTTCTTGTCTTTGTACTCCTTACGCAGCCGCAGTTTCGCATCCAGCCAGCGGATGATGTGTGATTTACCCACTCCGGCTTTGCCCACAATCGGAATTGGGCGCGGCGTTTCCAGAAAGTGCTTGAGCAAATCTTCTTCTTTCGCATGTCCGAGGTTGTTGCCGTCTTTATCGAGACGCAGCAAATTCACCGGTTGATGCACTGCCAGTAAGGTGTACTCCGCCAGCTCTTCCGCCTCGGTGCGAATACATTCATTGATGTTTTGCAGGGAAGGCCAGTAATCGATCATTCTCATTTTCTTGCCCCCCCTGGGCTCACGGTACTGATACGGCGTAGACTGCCATCCGGAGCTTGCAGGACCATGGCGTCAAGGTCATCGGAACGAGTGGTGAAAACCAACTGCATTGTCAGTTCAAGCCGGAGCAGCGCCTGGCTCAACGCGGCGCTGATCATATGTTTCTCCAGCGGTTGCCAGTTGTCAGCGGAGATCATCGGTTCAACCTGCTGGCGGTAGGCTCCTCCATCCAGCATTGGCAGAAGCTCTGCCAGTTGGCTGAGGAATGTCTGAATTGGCATCGCAGCGGTAAGCGACAGGTTATCCAAAACCCCTTCAATGGCGCGGGTAGGGTCCATCACCCAGCCATCCAGATAAGGTTCTGTAAAACCGAGGAAATATGAGTAATCGAGGAATGGCTCTGCTTCGTTAGAGACGTTGAGGTTACGTCGCCCCTCACCGGCTAATTTATTGTTAATCATCGGGCCAACGGCCAACGGCACCGCCTCTTTTGTCAGCGGCGTGTTTCCGCGGATCGTATATTTGTCCTGCGCCAGCATGGAGGTAACGCACATCAGCAAGGGCTGGCCGCGCGTTCCGGTCAGCAGCGGCGTCGTTTTCTCACTGTCAATTAGCGTACGCAAAACCCGTGCGGGCAGATTACGTTCGCTGGAAAGTGGCGACTGTTGACTGAGGCCAGCGCTCTCATTTTTCCATAACCCTTCTTTTGCCCAGAAAGAGACTTCGGCAGGCAGGCGTTTTCTCGCCCCATCGCTGACGGGCAGCATCTCCGGGCGCAGTAATTCAATCAAATCTGCCATCGGGATGGCCTCTCCGAGTCGCCGATTCAGCACCCGATCGATCATGCAGAGCAGACGGATCTGGCTCCCTGCGGCAGCGTTGTTGGTAATTGCCACTAGCTGATATTCCTCTGAAATTGTTCTAATGCCACGGCACCGGTATCAACATCCCACCAGCGACGCCCGCGGTAGCCCGGTTCTTGTAAACGTTCCGGTGCAACAATAATGCGATTGATGCTGGCGAAGATGTCCAGTTCAGGCATCGTTTCGCCGGGCAACACTAGTACCAGTTCATCCCAGCAGGTGTTTTCTTCATCAACGGCAAGTGAACACCAGAAAGGCAAACCTGCGGACAGGACCTCACCAAGCCGGGCGAGCACGCTCTGGCTGGCGCGGATAGCCTGAATCTGGCGATTGGCCAGCAGTCGGGCAATCCAGTCACTCCACTGACGCAGCAGTAACCGGTTCGTCAGCGTAGTAGAATAATAAACGCGTTGCTCATTTCCCATGACGTTCCGCATCGTCTCGCCCGTCACGTGTGCTATACGACCGAGCGTCGGAGTAAAGGGAGGATACCCTTTACTCCGACAGGCCGGACACCCGCCACAGGCTATTTCCGGCACAAAGCCATCGAGGGTATAAAATTGCGCTAACGTCTGGCACAACGATATTGTGTGGTCATTGAGCCACCCTTCTAACGCGCTAAATCCCTGTTTTCGCATCGCCAGTTCATGCGAACGGTGGGCCTGAATCTCCTTCTGCCACTGCGCTTCATCCATATGGCCGTCACAGAGAACAGAAATCTGAATATGGTTGAAATAATGGTCAAACCACGCATGGACCCTGGACTCATCACGCTCGTCCGGGGCGATAGCGCTAAGATCCGGCGGTGGATAGGTGATATCGATAAAACCGGCGCGCTGCATTAACAGTAAGGTACGCAGATTCCAGTCCACATTGCTCTGCGAATCCATGCGAATGTCGGCATGCTTCGCGCGTAGCGGGACGGTGAACTGACCCGGTTGATGCTGCTCGCGCAACTGGTGCATCTTGGCCCAGCGCAAATATCCTTTGCTGGCCCCGATCAGTTTGGTTCGGTTAATGTTGCGTGCGATCTGTAGTTGTTTGTGATGGAAAATAATGTGAGCGACCGATGCTTTACCATCACGACCGCCACGACCGCTCTCCTGGTAGAGACGATCAAAATTTTCAGGCACTGCGACATGCAGAACGGAACGGACATTATTTTTATCCATCCCCACGCCAAATGCCGACGTCGCCACCATGATATCCAGCCCATCGTTACGCCAAGCGTGGATAAGACCTTCGCGTTCCTGCATTGGCGTTGCACCATGGAATAATCCACATCGCCGATAACCACGCTCACGTAGATACTGGTACCAGAATTTGGCCTGTTCCACTTCGGTTGTGTAGAGGATCATTGGCGCTGGCAAGCGAGCAATGGCGTTTTCCACCTGCGTAAGGTAATCCTCGTGGCTGACAGCTTCGCTGACATACCACACGGGTTCCGGACGCAGAAAACTGCCGTTCACTTCAATCACTGATGCCTGTCGTTTACCGGTAAAGAGCGCTTTGAGCGTATTCAGGGTGCTTTGACTAAACGTGGCAGAAAGCAGAACGACTTTGACACCGTCTGAAGAGGTAGCCTTCAACGATCGCACCAGGGGTGCCAGTAGCTGAAACTCGGGACGGAACTCCGCCCCCCATTGATCGATAAGGTGAGCTTCATCCACTATCACGGCGCCCAGTAGTCCGCGCTCCGCAAGCGAGAACAGCTGTAACAAGAGCCCGCCTGTCGCTGCTTCCGGAGAGCAAAATAACGCTCGCTGCTCGCCGGATGCCAGCCGCAACTTCATCATATTCCGTTCTTCAATCGACTGGCCGCTATGCCAGACGTAGCTGCCACCGTGATCCTGCCCGGCCTGTTGCATCACCTCTTGCGCCCGCAGAGCCTGTTCAATTGCCAGCGCTACGGTTGGCACAATCACCAGCGTCAGGAGCCTGCGCGGTGAAGTCAGCATCTGGGAGTGAATCACAAAGGTTTTGCCGGCTCCGGTGGGCAGGTTCACCAGCAGCGTTTTATCTCTGTCGCTGGTCAACACCGTGCGTACCGCCTGCTGTTGCCCTGCAGATGTGTAGTGCGTATAACGCGGATCGTTGAGTACAGAGGGCAAAAGGACATCCAGCGGTGGGGTTTCCAGAAAACGGCGCTGCTCGCCTTTCCAGACGGGTAAGAGAGAGGGATCAATCTCTTCCGCTTCGCGCGTCAGAAACAGTTCACCTGGGTAGTCACGATCCCGTCTCAAACCAAAATGCTGGAGCATTGCGCCTTCGGTAAGGTGTCGGTACGGCAGCCTTAACGGCATCAGCCCAAATGCCCGTGCGCATTGCAGTGCATCATAAAATGCGTGCAGGCGGTCGCATTCTCCCGCCTGTACATCATCCAGACAGTAAAGCAGGCGGTTAAAAAACTGACCACTCAGCCCGTCGCGTTCGCTATGTTCTCCGTTCAGAACCGCGCGAAGTTGTTGCCATTGATTTTCCATGGTTGCTTCCGATTACAGCATGTCGCGGGTACACAGAATAATCGCCTTCATTGCAAGCAATTGATGGCGGACGGGACGATCGCCATAGTGAGCATCCACGTTTCTCCGGGCCTGCTCCGCGGCAGCAAGTACGGTCTCTTTCCAGTTATGCGGCTCAAACCAATCCGGCATTCGCATCCAGACCTCTTCCCGAAGATTAATATCCTGGAACAAGCTATTGCCATCTTCATCGTAAGGTTTATCCAGCAGGGAAACAACGACCTGCGGATCCGCCTCTTTTCCACCGTCATCCAGCCAGAAATTGTGAACCTCCGGGCTGAAGCACTCATCACCACGACGCTGCGCGGCTAGCTGATTTTCACCTTCAACCTGCGCTTCACTCAGCCACTGGAAATGGAACCAGGTGCGCGGTTGCTTCAGCGCAACCGCTGGGGAGAGAACCCGAAGCAGCGCCATACTTGCTCCTCGCGGATCGCTCTGCATCAGTTGCCATACGGTTTCGGCAAAAGGCTGTCCATAGCGCAAGGGGTAAACGTGTTTGTGGTTACCGGCTTCCGTTCGAGACAAGCTCATCAACGCTGTGGAAGGGGGATATCCTTCTGAAAAATCCAGACCAAGCAGGCAGTTATCAATAAACGTTCCTACGTCCACCAGCGTTTGCCGTTGATATTCGCCACGCTCGAAGCGCAGACGAAATCCTCCTTCAGGATATTGCTCTCGCTTAAACCCTAATGCCTTGCGCATCCAGGTCAGCATATCTTTTGCCTGCGCTTCAGCCTCATCTTCAGATTCGGCCAGTTGCTCAGAAAACTCGCGTGCAGCAATGACCTCCTGCTCCATGGATAACAAGTTTTCCTGAGCCAGAACGCGCTTACGTTCCTGGGCGATGAAGCCGTTTTCTCCCGAAAGGCGCTGTTGCGCCTCATGGAAGACGGCAAGCCCCTGCCCGACGTAATCACGCCATACCATCTCTAATTGTTCAGACAGAACAAATTGCAGGCTGGCGACGCTTCGATGAAACAATCCCGTGCCTTCGTCCAGTAGTTTCACCCAGTCAGCACGTAGCCCATCACGCTCCGGCAGTAAAATCAGGCTTTTCACAGGCTTAACGCCGCGTAGATTTCCAGAATAGCGGTTAAAGCGCCCCAACCGCTGTTCAAAACGGTTAAAGTCGCGGCTCAGACTATAATGGACCGCAAGACGATTTTTTCCGTGCAGATTCAGTCCGTCTTCACCGCGCCTGTCACAGATCAGTACCTGCCAACTGTCATCCGGAAGTTCGCTCTGCTTACGCAGGTCCGGCGAATGACGAACCACCGCCCAGGGGGCCTGAATTTGCAGTTTGGTAGATAGGAAGGCGGCTTCAGAGCTTTCACCGCAAAAGATGACCGCTTTGCCATCAGGACATTTTTCAAACCAACCGGTCAGCGCCTTCATTAGCGCCGCATCTTTGGCTTTCTGCTCTTGCTGGGACGTTTCAATAATCTGCTCAAGAAAATTGGACTCTTCTTCGCTGGCAGTCCCGTTTGCCAGTGCATTTTTAGCCAGGCGGGACATCACCAGCGGGTTGAGAAATAGCGCATCTACCCATTTATCAAGCGTCGTGGCATCTAGATGTTGGTGTTGCACGGGATTACGTAAGGCTGCAGCACGCCAGGCATCAAAGGTTTCATCCAGCGTGAGCTCGGTCGAGGCGACGGGCCAGACACATTTTTCCAGGCCGGCCAGCCCAGGAAAGAGATATTCCAACGCGGGATCTTCACGCCGGTTACGTAGCAAGCGATGAAAAAGACGGTAGCGCTCGCCGATCCACTGGCGTAATACCAGAATGGCCGCTGTTCGCTCTTCGCTTTCATCAGGAGCAAAAAAGTCGACCAGAGGACTCAGCACATCAATCCGCGCCTGCAGTTGCTCATCATCGGCAAAAAGCTGACGTAACTCTTCGATAACCTCTTCCAGTACCCCATTTGGCGTTTCAGGGGTCAAGGAACTGTAAATTCCACCCAGACGCTCGCGCTCTGCCACGCGGCGCATAAATTTTTCGATTCCCACAGCATTAAGTTGCCACGCCTGTGGATTTATGCAGTGCAGCATTGCCAGGAAGTGACGTTCGTTACCGTGCATCGGCGTGCCAGACAGGAGCAACACAATGCGGGCCTGATGGCACAACGCAGTCATTGCGGCATACTGTGCCTGTTCGTCTTCATCATTGACCCATGCCTGCCGGGCTAATTGATGGGCCTCGTCGATTACCATCATTGTGGGCTTCCAGCCGATCAGTTCTGGCTGGCAAAGTTCTTCCGGAGAGCACAGGCGGATCTGGTTGTTTCGCCCTCCGCTCATTACTTCCTGTAGAGCAAAGCGATCGACCAGTTCCTGCGTCCATTGTCCTTGCAATACCTGCGGCACCACCACTAGTACGCGGGCTTCACGTTTACATTCCAGAATATGCTCGCGGATGACCAGTCCCGCTTCGATGGTTTTGCCCAATCCGACTTCGTCTGCCAGCAGATATTTAGGGTTCTGGTCCTGAAGAATGCAGCGAACAACCGCTATTTGATGAGGTTCAATCTCTACACGACTGCTGATTAACGACGACATTGACCGACAGGCAGCACGCTGTTTGATCCACGCACTGACAAATTTTTCCCGCAGGGGGTAGAAATAGGGGGCATCATTTGAGCGTGCCGCCAGAAAATGAGCGGGGTTCATTGCCTGCCCTTGCCCATAGTTGGGGTAGTACATCTCCGCCAAATCAACGACCGCATGGTCGCCCGAACGGATAATCAGCAAATGCTTATTGTCTGGTCGTGGCCCGCCATATCGGCCCCTGCACCAGATACCGCTATCTGGTGAGCGGAAGTAAATGGTGCTCTCCTCATATAGAGGAGCAACCGTCAGTGTGTGAATGTCCACCTCCTGACGGTTAACCTCCTCCTCTAAAGGAGAGTAGAACCAAGCTATCTCCGCACGCTCAGTAGAGAGAATGCTCACAATTTTAGCAATACCGTCAAATAATGACGATGTTACCAGGTCACCTTCGGAAAACGCGCCAGTATGTGTAGTCATTATGATTTTTAAACTATCAGGAAGTGAAAGTAATTCGCAAAAAATGAATCAATCTAGAATGAATATACGGCGTATAGACCAATGAAGCAAATCTGCAGGAGGGCAAGGTCGGGCTACTACATAAATTAGTAGGTGATCTTGATCACATAACTTAGAGATTTAAATCAATCAGTTAATACCGTCAAATTAAAGTAAATCAAACAAACCTTAATTACCTCTCTCTTAGTACCATCATGAAATAATTTCATTAAAAAAATAAAGCCTCTATTTAACAATATGAGGCTTTAGATTTAACTAAAAAATTAAATATCAGCATTAGCTGTTTTAATATAATTGGTTACCAGATAATCTGTAACCAATGATATATCTTTCGATAAATTCTGAACCTCGTTCCACTTACGAACGATCGGATGACCATCTATATCCGTGCCTAAGTTCCACACCCCACTGCTCCATGCGCAAAGCGGCTTGATACGATTTAACTCTTCAACAAAGCGAGAATAGGAAGGGATCTCGGTCCACCCTAGTTCACCTTTGTAATCCTGATGCACCTGATCAATTTCATCCATCAGGCTACCGAGAGCAAGAATCCCCACACCGTGTAACAAGCGAGAGTAACGAGGCTTTTTATCCCAATCGTCAGTAAACACAGTTTCTACAGCAGACCAGAAGTTATTCAGCAACTTGACCATTTTGGCTTCATCGCCAAGCCCAGTTGCCGGATCACGAAAGCGATACAATGCTCCCTCACGTAAACTTGAGTCGATCATTTTGATCATTGAGTTATCAGCAATCACTCCGTCCGGGTTGGTCGCAGTCTTAATTCGCCCAGCCAATGGTCCCTCACCAAAGTTAAGACGTTGTGTCAGCAGTGAAGGGAATTTGCGCAGTTGCAGATCGGAAGGCAAGCGGCCATGCGTATGCGGGGCCAGTTCGTACAACAGCGTTTTCGGCAGCGGTTTGGTGGAATTCACCAGCATAAACTGTTCGCGTTGTTCTTCTGCATCATTAGCGATAAACGCAGAGACCGGCATCATAAAAGAGTTGATGTCCGCTTCTCGTAACGCAGCGGTACGTTGCTGCCCATCAACGATAAACCCCGGTTTCTCGAAATTGGCTTCTTCAGAATACGGAATAACGAGATGCCCCATATCACTGTTTTCCATCAGCGGTTCAAAACGAACACGCTGGTCAAAAGCAATAATGACCGGATTGGGAATCATTGGATTGGAGCTTTCAATGTAGCGCTGGATTTCCTTAATATGGCTACGTACTTCCGGACGCTGATACCCAACCAGGTTCTCATCTCCACGTCGAATACGTGAAATGGCGGCAATTTTATTAATTTGTTTGCCTTCAATAGCCAGGCTAAAAAGTTGTCTCTTCTCACCTTGGCGGATACGCAAGGCGGGGACACGGAACTCACTCATGATTTATCCTCTGAGCGTAATGACAATGTGTGCTGTAAGCGATTGTACAGTACTTGAATATTGTGGAACCCACGCCGGCGATTGCGCTCGGCGCCACGGAAAATAATCACGTTGATACCAATGGATTTACAAATATTGCACTGGCACTTCCGCCAGGGGCGATCACCCAAAGTACGTTCGTAATCGACTCGGATTTTCTCTGCCTCTTTCTCTCCTGAGTGTAAACGCTCATAAGCCAACACAGCTTCCAGCGTTTTCTCCAGAGATAAAGCGTTGTTATCGTACTCAAACAGCGCATGCATAGCATCTTTCTCGAGATGACGAGCCACATCCTGGTCGATCACTCCAGATTTTATCTTACGACTTAGACTTGGGTTAGCATCGAACTGCGGCACGCGCACTGCTGTATAGGCACGACCTTCTGGCGTGTGGTAATTGTTTTTGCGATCTTTAAACGCCTGCTGAAGCGGTGTGGTGGAGTCAATACTGGTAACACCAAGGCGAATAAAATCCGTAAAGCTCTCCGGACGAGCAATACCGAGCAGATGAACTTGGGTATCGCTTTTGAGAAGCGGTTTAATCTCTTCGAGGGTTTCAAGGATCTGCGCCGTTTTCAGCGGTACCATACCCCCCATGGTGATATTCTTATACCCCATCGCCAACAGTGCTTCAACTGACTGTCGGTAAGACTCCTTACTCCAACCGTGCGCCACACCAAAAGGCGTAAAACAACTTTTCTGTGACTTGACTAAGAACTCCTGAGCCAGAGTCAGGGTAATATCCTGGCGGCGGCGGCACTCAGCCAAAAATGATGCTTCGAATACCTCGCCCGGCTTTTCATAGCCAAAAACAATATGGTCGAGCGAAACCCCATAGTTGAAGCGGGATGTTTCATAGAACTCGATAACTTCTTCGACGCGATATGGTGGGACGTCTTGATTTACATAAGTAAATGCGCCGCAGTCACCCATCGTCTGCATATTATCAGGCAGACGAAAGAAATGTTTCATCCCATTACGGAAGTAGCGTAAACGCTGTGCTCGGGTGTATTTACTTTCCCCACCGCCCAGACCGTCAACCACTGCTTTTGATACCAGCATACCGTCGTAAGGATGTGGGAAGACCTCATGTGGATAGTGGTCGTCACGCTGACGAACGCGATGCTCGTTGCGCGTTTCGCGAACGAAGTCGAAACTGGGATCGATAAAATCCTGACTATCGGGGAAAAAGTATTTTAGCTTCGACAACCCTGCTCTCCTGTGACGCCTCTGTCTGGTCTCAAAAAACGCGGGATCTTACCACATTATCATTGTTGGGACATTACTGATTGCGCAACTGCACAGTGTGGAACAAGGCACGAAATCGCTTCTCTTCAAAACTGTTGCCGCTATCACGAAAGACACGCAGAGCACGTGATGCGCTGGTATCAGGCACCTCTTTGAGATGTTGTAATACCCAGGCTTCGACCTCTTCCGGAGTCCTGCGCACGCCTTGTTTCTTGCAGGCCGCTGGCAACGAAGAGAACTGTTTATTCAACCTATCGGCTAATAACCCCAAATTATCATATTCTTCTCGAGTAAACTGCTCTATTACATACTGCGCGATTTTTATATTCAGCATCAGCATGTTGCAATTTAGCCATTCAGCAATTCGCTTGTTACTTTCCAGTAAATAATGGTTTAATGGCGACTTAACTCGAGAGGAAGATATTATCAATACCTGTTTTTTTGCTGAATTTAAATAAGGCAAACCGGTAATAACATCTGGGCCAACTGCGCTAATATAATCAGGCGAACCGCAAATGATAAAATACTCATCAGGTCTGGTCTTCATTAGATCAGTCAACGAAACAGGATGCTTCTCCTGAAATGGTGAATGTTTATTTAATTCAGACCACCATCTCTGATGAAATTCTTTTCCGTTATACGATTCATTGAATAATGGAATAGAGTCATTATGACCAACCGCAAAAGTTGCCTGGTATGGTACAACCTTATCGCCACGTTTTAGTAGTCCTAGTCCAGCAGAAAGGACCCACAATTCAACTTGATATAGCTGATGTATAGACATTGCCGTCGCCCAATGCCCACCTTTATACATTTTCTCGACCGGTAAAGTATGTCCAGTAGAAATAGACGTATCAACAGCCTTACACCATGCCTGGATTAAATTTTGGGAACAGGAAAGAGAAGTTGACCACGTTGCTAGATTCAGTATCGGATAACCGTTACTGTGCTTACCATTTGTACATGTTGTTATCAGATTAATTTGGCTCACAGTAATACCCTCAGAAATCCCCGCACAAAGCTACAGCATGAGAGATTAGGTTGCAAGCCTGAACAAATAAAAATGTGTTTCCCTACACTGACGTTCAGTCTAGTGGGCACGATATTCGTAATACACATCCTGAACTTCGCGACAGGATGCACACCGCTGAATAATCCCCTGCGACTCCAGGGATTCGCAAAACTCACGGCAATCAGCCAAAAGATGTTGGGAAGGTTGTACTTTTTTATCTGAAATCAATGCCCTAGCAAGAGTGTCATAGCTAAAACCACCAGCAGAGTGTGTGATCAGTTCCAACGCGGCCTTCGTATCAAATGACAACATCACATACCCTCCATTAGTGGCTATGAGTATAGGTATAAATAATTCAAGTCGAATTTGCAAGCATTGAATATGGTTCATATTTAATAGACCAATGCCCATTTATAACAATTAGCATATTAACGATATAGAATTAATCACCTTATTGTTTTCACCTGCATAACACTTTAACTCAATCATTATATTACCATAATACCTTTTGGCTCTTACCCAATAATAAAATAATTCACTAAACTGATCAGGTTAGTTGTTTTAGCAAAAACATCTCACACCGGTTATCACAATCAACAAGCACACACGCAACCAACAAAACAAAAAGGAACGCCCCATGCCCCCACACAAAATCCGCCAGGAGTGGCTGACGCTGGACGAGGCCGCAGAAGTCATCCAGCAGCACAACATCACATTGCTGCCCGCCGACCTGATCCGCCATGCCCTGCACGGTGATCTGTCGCTCTCGGTCTACTTCCCTTCACCCGTACTTCTGAGACCACTCAATCCCCCTTGCCGCTTTGCCTGCCGATTCAGCAAGCCTCCTTTTCCACCTTCGCAGTGCAACAAACCCGGCAACCGCAAAGTGATGGCGAACTCGCCGCCGTGCAGACGCGACCCGACTCTGCAACTGACCACCAGCCATCTGTGGAATTTGCCCTTAATCGGCCTTGAACGCCTGCTACTCCACCAGCAACTGGCGCAGACGCTGAATCATCCTTGCCCCAATGATACCCACTGCTGCAATCAGATTGGTATTGTGGTCTGCGATGAGAACGACAGCTACTACCAACTCTGTTGCCGCAAATCGTTACGAGAGCTTTTACTGGAACTGCTCGCCACGCAGAACAACCTCCAGGAAGAGTTGCATCTGCTGATTGGCCAGCTGTATGGTAATGGTCGCAATGACCTTAAATCCCGGCTCAATCTGTCCGTCTGCTACCTGCAGGACACGCTGCCTCCTGACGCTCTGTTCGTCATCCGCCGCACTCATCTCGAGGCCTTCCTGACCCGTCATCAGCCAGAATCAAAGGAGCGGAAGACCAGTTCATTGACATGGTATTTATCACTAGCCTGACAGGGCTTACTGATAAATGGTTTTATAAGCTCATCAAAGATGGTGCCTTCCCCAAACCAGTCAAACTGGGACGAAGTTCCCGCTGGTTAAAGAGCGAAGTAGAAAACTGGCTTCAGGAACGTATTAACCAGTCCCGTAAATAACACCACTCTGACCTAACCCCCGGCAAGGAAATAACTATCCGACTCGCTCGGCGGTTTTCTGCTGTCTGCGATTTAAGCCTTAAGGAATATAAACCATGAAAGACTATAAACCTCGTTACGAAGAACTCTATAAATGCTACCAAACCTGGTTGACTGATTTTACGAAGCTGACGGTTAGATCGGGCATGTGTCACCAGAATATCTACCACCATCATACCCTGACGGTTGGCAGCCTTAGGTTTCCGGGAGCGGAAGAGGTTATTGCTATTGTCCCCCAGTACCTGCACCGGATTATTTATGGCAGAGCAGCAGCATCGCTGACGGTCAATGATGACCTGAGCGTCAGTTTATTTACCTAGGAAGGAACATCTGCTGGCTCACCATCCCATGCTGGAAGGTATTCTGCTGTCTGAGTGCGTGCGTTTAAAACAGCGTCCTCTGGCAAACAGGCTCATCAGTTTGTTCCGCCAGTTCAGCGGTAGCTGAGCTGCGTCTGAAGCTGGTCTGGCTGTGCTGGTACGATTTGATGCTGGGTAATTGCCTTGATGACTGGACCGACAACTTTAGGTTCAAAAAAGACAAAGAGATGGATATCTGGATCAATGACCGGCAGGCTGAAAACCCTGCGCTGACCCGTCTGATGGACGAGTATGTCTGCTTTGCGTGGCGAACGACAGCGGAACCACTGAGTTAGGCTTTATCCATAGTCCTGCAAGGGATTTGGGGGTAATTGGGGAGTAAAAATTAATTTAGGTTAATTAATAGGCACTCCCTTTTTACAACCATCTCCCTAATCCATACAACTCCTTCAGCCATAGCCCCTCCTGAAGGCCTGGTGCATTCACTGGCTGGCCCTCACCAGCACTAAAGAAATTCATCCTATGCAAAACAAACAACGATGGGAACAAGACTGGTTCCTGGGAGCCCTCCTGAACAACCATATAGACAAAATGGTTGAACGCTATTCCTGCCTGCGTGCTTTACGCATCGATCTATTCTACCAGGATCATACCGCTAAGTTTTTCTTGCAGGATCACCGGCAACTCGAATGGGATGTCAGAAAGCTGATGAACCGTATGATGCAACTCGAAGCCGTTGTCGGTTTCTTCTGGGTTATCGAATGGACCGAAGATCACCACTACCATGCCCATGTCGTATTCTGGCTGGATGGTAGTAAAACTCAGAATACCTATCCCTGGGCGCAGCAAGCCGGTTTGTACTGGAGCGATATCACTGACCGGGAAGGCTGGTATCACCGATGTGAGTTTAAAGAGCATTACGAGGCCAATATCAACATTCCGGTACGCTACAGCGACCCAGACAGTATCGACAACATCCGTCAGGTACTGGCGTATATGACCAAAATCCAGCAGAAGCATGGCCTGCCGCTCTACGGCTGCAACGAAGTACCACCGCACCCACTGACGGGACGACCACGACGCAGTCTCTGAGAGTTTTTTTACGTCACAACGCCTTAATGTGACAACCAAAGAACAGTAACGACAGTCCACACGGGCTTACTTCGCTTCCTCTGATAACACTTAACTAATCCGCCATTCACTCACTGACTATGCTGCCCATACCGGGACGGCTGACGCCTGCGTGCTGTCTGGCGGTAAGGAACTATACTATGTACGCAAAATCCTTTATCGCTCTCGACGGTAACGGTCTCCTGACCGGTGCCCGTACCGCACAGACCGCCCCTTACGACCGCTATACCTGCCACCTCTGCGGCAGTGCACTGCAATACCATCCTGAATACAACACGGAACGGCCGTGGTTTGAGCACACAGTGGAAGGTCTCACGAAGAACGGTCAGCAGCACTGCCCGTATGTTAAGCCCGGTGTGAAGGAGAGCCGTTATATCCGGCAACTGCAATGTTATGTACCGGATGCCCACCCACTGGTTTTCCTGGCCGACTGGCACTGTAACGGCTGCGGCAGTGATTACCACGGTGAACGCTACTGTCTGACCTGCTGCACCGGTGAGCACAGCCATATGCTTTCTGATGCTGAAAAGCAGACAGTGGAGGTGATGGCATGCGCATGTTGAAATGCCACCTGGCAAATAACCGTGAAGGTCATTTTGTGACGGCTGACGAAGCCATGAGCGCACCGGGGCAGATATGGAGTTGCGCCTCCTGTGGTTGTCGCATGGTACTGCATGCCGGTTCTTCAGGCGACCCGGCCTGGTTTGAACACAACCAGCGCTCAGTGGCACGGCAAGTACTGATGAACTGTGCCCATCTGGATCCGGAAGCGAAGGCGGAGGCCCGCCACAGAAAATTACGCAGTATCATCAACAAACTGGATGCGCCGGTGACAACGCTCTCCTGGTACTGCGTCTGGTACGGTGGTCATTACAGCGAGGATAAATATTGTGTGTCGTGTGGGACGGGCATTTACAGCATTGAAAAATCCAGCCGGCAACTGAATTACTGCTGCGACATTAGCCCTGGATGACCACGGTCAGCCTGGAAGGGCCGCATCATCCGTTATGCATTACTGCCGCTGGCTTTACGCGTGGCAAGTGCTTGCCGGATTTCTGTATGCCCCGTTGGGTTCCCGCGGCGTTTAGCGACCGCTTCTTAAAAACTCCCCTGTTGCTGGCACTCACCATTTCGAATGGTGATGAGCAAGTTATCAGAGCAACAATCCATGACCCCCAATTTTTTCCGCAAAAGAACAAAGACAATCCATTATGAATCATAACCCAGTCACCCTGGCCACTGATAATGCGGCGGAAGGGCTAAACATACGTGCTTTTTTGCAACAGGCTGTTGACCATTATCCTCGACTGGTAGCATTCAGCTTTACTGCGTTGTTACCACATAGTGAAACCATGGCGGATAAGCCGACATTGATTGCGCGCTTCCGTACCGAGGTCTGGCAGTGCATTGGTGAATATTCGTGGCAACGTCAGCAGGCGCGCCAGAGTTCACCGCCAACTATCCTGCGATGGATATGGGAGTCGGTTAGTATGGCAGAGTGCAAAATGGTGTTGCTGATGAATCTCGATACGCTGGGGGCTATAAGCAACGTACAACTTATTGAGAATGCCCAGCAGGCAATAAGTGAGATCATCCGTGATGCATGGCTGACCGTGACGGACACTGATCACTGTAGTGTCACGAACATTACTCCAATTATCGTTAATCGCACGGGTAAAGGCACTTTTAGTGCGCCATTGAACCAGTTGCAAACACATGTTCAGGCTATGTGTCAACCGCTGGCGACAGCAAAAACGGGGACGGGTTAACACATTAATACATTCCCGTTAACTGGCGAGGGGAACTCAACTGTGAATTATAATCAGGTAGTTCAGGTGGTTTTGCACAAGCATCACAGAAGCGCAGTCAGGTATGGTAGCGCCTGGGCCGCAAGGATGCCGCCAGCAGCGTTTTCCAGCACAGCTTTGATACTCCCTGCTGTAGCTTTTATGACGGCCCATTTGGGCTTTGGTGATGCCGCTTGCTCTTGCAGGGTCGCCAGTTCGGCCTGTAATTCTTCACGAGCTTCCGTCTCGATGTTTCCCTGCCTGATAGCATCATGTAATAGCGCGATCAAGGCCGACAACGCTGCCATGTCACCACCTGTTTGTGTCTGGGTCTGACTTGAGCTATTCGAGCCAATCTGAATTTGGGAACTGCTTACATCTCTGAAGTGGTAATGTTGTGGCTGCACAATCTGTTTCTCCTGCTGTGTAAATGTCATTCCTTCACCGAGTACTCCCTGCCCCTCCAGATCGAGCGCCCATTCAAGAATCCGGCTCCTCACTTTCTCGATAATGCCCTGAACCTGTATGGTGGAAAATTTCAGTGTTGGGCGCATCGTCACGCCGTTTGCCTCGCGTATCATTTTCATCAGTATGTGTTCGAGGTCTGCCGGGAAGTGGCAGTAGAGGCCTGTTGTACTCTGAGCAAGCCCAATCAACTCAGGCACCGACTGTCTCACTTCGAAGTCTGACAACAGTGCAGCCATTTCTGGTGGCGCAAAAAAAGGGATTGGGCCGCGAACAGGGTTTTCGACCATTAATTGTCCCTGTAAGTGCCGATAGTCAGGAACCTCTTCCGAGTAGTAACCATTCAGCTCGCAACTGAGCCAGTCGACTCGTTCAGGTACGGCCAAGCGTCGCGCAACAACCAGTCCCCGGCGTAACAAATCGCTTGGTGATACGGTAGCATCAATTGCTGCATTCACAAGTTCAGGGACTAGGGCGGTCATCCTTACTCCAGTCTCTGGATATTATTTATTTCATTATCATCCATCATTCAGGCATCGGGATCCAGAGCCATTTTCGCTCATCGCCCATGATGATATGTGCCAAGCTAAATTAAAAATGGCGCTCATGATGCGCATTCGAAGCTACAGAAGTTTGCCGGCGGGCCACCAGGAACATTTACAGTAACAGGGGAAATTTATTGTCGCGTCGACGTTGCTCAGGTTTCTCTACGACGTTAGGCTACTGGCTATCATCAGGTTGATAGTTATCAATCAACGTTGAATGAATCGTTTCCGAATATGAGGTCAGAGACCGACACAGTGTTAATCTATTTGGCTGGTGGGTTGGTGAGTTGCAGGGAGGGGAAATGGGTATAAAGGTATCGACTAAGGAAGCACTACCTAAACTGGAAACTACGTTTTTTATTGTGAGTGATAGCTCGAAGGTTAGGGTGAAGTTAGGTGCGCTGAATTTTAATTATACATTGTCGCCGTGTGAAAAATACCTGTATGTACAGCTCTGCAATTCGAAGACAGAGGATGCGGGGAAGTTTATAAAGATTGATACCGCCACTGGAGAGAAAATTTATTCAGTTTTTCCAGAGTGGGGTTGGGCTAGTGGCTATGCCTTTACGGACCATGGCGCTCTTATGGTGGAGTCGGGGCATTACGGCTCGTGGCAAATTGATGATGGTGGAAATATTGTCGATCGGTCTGGGTACTATCTGCACCGGGTGAACATTGCAGATTACGGAACGACGAATGCCCTTCCTGATTTTTTCGAGCTACATGGCAAAACTCCTGAGACATGCGCTGTGGCAATGGCATCGCTTGAACGGTTCCTGACCTCCTGCTTCTCGATGTTACATGGGATATCGTATGGTGCGTCTGCATTAAAAGCTCGTGCTGAGATTCAGGTATTTATGGGGGATAGTGAAGGTGCGCTGCAAAGCTGTGTTGATGCGCTATACCTGAATCCGAAAGCAACGGTGAAAAGGATGCTAAATACGCTGAGCAAAAAATTGAGTATTGATAAAGAGATGCTTAAACAATCTAAGTGGGCGGAACAACTAAAATTATCGGTAGAACAAATTCGTAATAAAGAAATTAAAAGTAGTGAGGATAACCTCAGAGAGGTATTTCCCTCGATGGATGTAACGCTTGCGAAAAAAAGAAGCATTGTGAATGCGTCTTATGGAAACAACAATAAAATAATGTTGTTGGTACTTATAGCGATTGTGATATTTATTTTTGTGGCTTTGAAATGAGTATTTTCCATGTCATTGATAATGAATGAAGGCGTAAGAGGGCGTTATGGATAAATTGGCTATTCAGTTTGCCAGAGATCTGCGTCTGGTATTTGACCATACGCATAGTGAACTGGATGAAGCAGGGATCCCGTTTTTTTATAGTTTTCCTAAAAATGCATGTCAGGGAGCATCTGTATTCCTTGGGCTGTTCTTTACCTGGCTTTACCCAGGCGCGGTTATCTGCATCGTAAAAGGCAGCCACCGAACGAAGGATGAGCATCACTATTGGGTGGAGCTTAATGCTAGGGTATACGATTTAACCAATGATCAGTTTGAGCCTTGGTTGGGTGAAACCTACCAGGGCCTGAACGTCCCCGTCTGTGCAGCGAAGAAGCACCCGTTGAGAAATTATTTTTTTTATAAGAAAAGAGAGTCGGCGATTCGTGCTTACGCCACATTTGTGACTGAACACGCTAATCTTATCGATGTTGATAAAGCTCAGTGGTTTATTATCGACAAACTCAGAGAGTATGGCTGGAACCTAGCGAAGACTCCCGAGGGTAACCGACTAGTCAACACCAGAAATCACCAGCCGCCGATTAAAATAATTGCGTATTAGACCTAAACTCGTTTTTCCGGTAACGGAATATCATCATTAAACAGAATGGTACCGAAATCGGCACTGCTATTGTCAACGTCGATGGCGGCTGGCGTTTTGAACCATCTGAATTGGTCGATGGCACATGCAATTATTCCATTATCATCGAAAAATCAACGAGCTACACGTCTAAAGACGTCTAATCCGAGGACCATCATTGTTGATACCGAAGCACCAGGTGCGCCTGTTATCGACAGTATCCAGGGCAACATTGACCTGCTCCCCATTGAGGTATGGCTATAGAGAGTTACTATCATTATAAGACAATCAATTATATCTTCATCCCCTCAGACATTCACATTACTTTAAAAAAATCATGCTAAAACATTAAATACAATCCGCTCACGCCCAAGAAAACACTAGCAACAAAAAACAATACAATAACAAAAGATATACACCAAGCGTACTATATTATTCTAATAACTCAACATAGTCTATCTTAGTGCATATCCCCGCCTGAGACGAATAAATCTAAACTCTAAAGTGGTTATTTAGATCTGCCACATCAACCTTATTTATACCCAGACTATTAATGTCATTTTTTTTCATATGAATCAACACATCACAAATTACAGCAAATAGACCACAAGTGTCTGCACAAGATTCTATTTTTGGCTTTGATAAGAAACGAGTGGATTGATGAGCTCCAACATGAGAATATTTTACAGCAGCTTTAAAGTCGTCAATATTCAGTGAATTAACAAATGTTTTGTAACTTATATCTAATCTTTCGGCCACTTTTGTAAGTAGCTTTGGATTATTTTTCAATAATAGCATTACATGTATAATATTACCAAGTAATTGATCCTGCATCTCCCTTTTAGCTTCTGGTGTATAAAGCTGAGTTTTAAACTTAGGGAATAGAAAACCATGAGTTCTAAAAAGCTTATCTTGCGATATTTCAAAAATCGAACGAATTGAACATGCAATAAGAGGAAGAAACCCCTCTTTTTCTTTTAACGAATATAGCTTATCTATAGCATATATAATTGATGACACTGTTCCAGTTCTAACTGTATATCCAGACGCGGATTGTATTGTAAATAATGATTTATCCTCTTTACTTCCTGATATATTAGATATTTTCTTTTCAAACGATAGAAAAACATCCGCTGAAACAAGGCCAGTAATACTATCTTCATATCGAAACACTACACGTAAATCACATGGTTCTTCAATAGCTTCCAATATTCTGCTAGTAGACTCAACATCATCAACACTTATTATTACATTATTTTTATCAATATCATTCCCATTACTATCTTTTATTGCATAAATATATTCATCCAAATCAATTTGTTCCGAGGGAATATAAAATTTTGTTATTTTCTTTCTATCTACAGAAATTGATGCTGGTTTATTTTTTATCATTGTAGCATCATCACTTGGAAATGCTTTCCCAGTTAATGAAGAAGATGAGTTAACCTTTAATTGGTTTTTTAGTTCTGCCCCTCGGGTCTGAATAGTTTCATTCAATTTTTTAAGGCTGCCAGTTAAACTTTTAGTGATGCTATTTTCAACAAAATGAGTTCTGTCGGAGTTAAATTCAATATTTCCATTTTGGCTTCGAATTGACACTCGACCAATCATTTGAGGTAAAGAACTTCCTGAGCTTCTTTTTCGAAGTAAATCCGGATCGAATATCGTGACATTATTAAAAAGATTTTTATTAATATATACTAAAGGATAAAGAGAACCATCATGTAATCTTTTATGAAGATTAGATATTGATTTAGTATTTTTACCTTTTTTAAAAAGGAAAATAATAAGTTCAACATCAATACTATAGTCAGTGCGCTCTATAGATAGAGGAGTTTGCTCAATTAAATCACCCTTATGATAAAAATCAATCATCTCTCTAACTGAATTATATTTCACATAAAAAAGCTGACTATTTTCACATTCAGAAATAAATGGCTTTAATCTATTTGTTGATATTACTCTATCTTTACCTTCAATTTTAATTTTTATATTAAATGATTCATCGAGCATAGATGCCGCTAATTTACTCGAGACTTTGTCATCTGATAAATCAGAAAGTAGTTCATCCATCCCCAGCTGATCAGTATATATCTTAATTTCAGTTCCTTTCTCGGTACTGGAATCAGTTTTAATCGGGATGACAATACCAGAGATATCATCTTTATTAATCAAATCTGCTTTTCGTACAGAAAATACACTGCGCACGCCATTTTTACATGTTTTCCATTCCACTGTATTTCCGAACTTAAAAGCTGATAAAAAACCTAGTCCCTTTGAACCTTGAATAATTCTAGTCACGCCATCTTGGCTTATTTCTCGCCCATATTCCTTACTGCTTTTTGAAATATGAAATAACGAATTAATTTCTTCTATTGACATGCCATTGCCATTATCAGAAATAATTATCATCAATTCCGATGGTACTACTGTAATACTAACATCAGGAGAGAACGCATCATACGAATTCTTAACCAACTCATTTAACGCAAATAATGATGAGGGAATTTTTTGAGATAGTTCCTCAATTATTTTCCCTCCAAACTTTAATGAAGTAGAAACCATATACAAAACCCTTACTTTAATATAAAAATAACACCACCTGAAATAGAGTTATTTTCTCATCATCAGAATCAACTCTTTATCCATTGTATTTGCAATACTATTTTTTATTGCCATTCTTTTGGATAAAATTTCCCTTTCCACTTGATGAATAAAGACACAGCCTTTATGCTCTAGAATTTCCCTCATTATTTTGTCAAGAGGCACTTCAATATTTGAAATTCTTCTATTACCTAATGTCCAAATCATGTATGCATTCTTACGCAGAGTTAATAATGCATTATCCAAGGCAAGGTCCAGATCAAAAACAAACGTAATTAGTTTTTTAACATTCTCTGAATTAACGGCTGAAATCGCCTTCACAGTATTACATAAAGAAGAAGACTTATATTTTAGCAGCTCAAATTTCTCACTCGCCCCCTTAATGGATCCACCAAGGCTACTCGAATCGATTTTATTTTGAGTTTCAAGTAAGCCTTTGATTTTTAGATTATCAATGTCCTTTTCATCGATCCACTTCAAGGATAAATAAGAAAATTGCCCATATGTTACGGTAGTATTATTATCACCATATGGTGGTGAACTGACCAGAAGATCACATTGAATATCTTTACCTATTTTTTTCGAGGTATCAGTATGTATTATTTTTATTTTACTCTTAGAAATAGACTTATTTAAGCTTCCCATTTCACTAAGTATTTTTTTTTGTTCACGTAATGCGACTATAGTTTTTTCAATGTTTTTTGTAAAAACATCCAAGGTATTAGGGGTATTTCCTATTTGCTCAATTGATTTAATATGAAGTTTAAACGTTGAGCCTCTAGAATTACATACTGTACGAACAGTATTACTCATGCAGAGCCAAAATATTTTCCTAGCCCACTTAGAATTTTCACTTTGAATAGCTCTATATATCTTACTTAGAGCCAACTGAACCTCTTTAGTAAACCATTTATCAATATTTGTTATTTGAACAGCCACATCTACTCGAATATCAGAACGCACTTTCTCAAGTAAAATATGGCATTTTTCCTTAAATGCTTCGATATATAATGGACCACTCTTAACCTCACATGCCAATATTGAAAGGGGATTGATATCAATCCCAACAAAATCAAGGCCTCGGCACATAGCTTCACCAAGAGTAGTACCAGAACCGACAAAGGGATCGATTATACTTGTTATGTTTGAATCTATTTCTAGTACAGCATCTATAAGTTCCCCTTGCATAGCTGGAACCATCATTGCTGGATATTGAATCAAAGCATGACAATATTGTCTTTTTGCTCGCCCCTTAAATGACCAATAGGCTTTATCACCTTTAGAACTCGAGGTGACTTTATTTAGTAGCATATTGTCTTTCTCAATGTCGCTCATTTATATCTTTCTCTATTTTCCCTTATACGAGACTCTAGCAGATACAAGATAATCATACTAGACCTCGATCTACCCAGCTTCACATTTTTATCATTTCCCATCGTGTCAAACCATCTCAAAAATAACATAACAGCATGATTATGTTGAAAAAACAACCAGCAATTGTAAACAACCTTATATAAAGAATCATTAACTTAGACTCACGCTGTAAGCGTCATAACTAGATTCTATAATCATTATCAATGATAATGATCACATTAAATCGCCGATTTCAACAGCTGGTTAAAAACTAAAGTCTAACTTTTCTTCCCAAAGTCAAATGGACTAACCATTCTATTCCGATTCTCATCCAGATAATCCGCCCACCACTGCAGCATCAATCGTCTCTCATCCAAATGCTCAGCCTTATGAATGTATGCCGCCCGAACAGAGTTACGTTCCATATGACTCATCTGTCGTTCTACCGCATCCCTTGACCATAACCCCGATTCAATCAACGAGCTACATGCCATCGTCCTGAATCCATGCCCGCAAACCTCAACCTTCGTGTCGTATCCCATCACGCGCAGCGCCTTGTTCACCGTGTTTTCACTCATCGGTTTACGAGGGTTATGATCGCCAACGAAAACAAAATCACGCTCGCCACTAAGCTTGTGAACCTGTTTCAGAATTTCTAATGCCTGGCGAGACAGCGGTACTAAATGAGGCGTACGCATTTTCGAGCCACGCTGTGAATGCTTCACTCCTTCAATAGCTTCTCGTTCAGCCGGTATTGTCCACATTGCCGTTTCAAAATCGATTTCAGACCAACGCGCAAAGCGCAATTCACTGGAACGAATAAAGATTAATAACGTGAGCTCAACTGCCAGACGGGTTAAAAGCCGTCCGTTGTAGCTATCAATTCGGTGGAGTAGTTCAGGTAAGCGTTTCAGTTCAAGTGCTGGTCGATGGACACGATTACTTGAAGCAACTGCCCCAGCCATCTCCTGAGCAGGATTGTAATCGATCAAACCGCTTTGCACTGCATAACGCATAATCGCATTGGTACGCTGCTGAAGACGCGAAGCCACCTCAAGACGCCCTGTAGCCTCAACTACTTTGATAGGAACAAGGAGATCGCGCGTACTAAAACTATCAATACTGCGCTTCCCAATTGCTGGGAACAAATTATCTTCCAAGCTCTTCAGCACCCGTCGGCTATGCTCTTCTGACCATTTTTTATTTGCTGCGTGCCACTCTCTGGCAACTGACTCAAAGGTAATAGCCTCTTTCGCCTGCTCTTCTTTCACTGCACGTTTGTGTTCACGGGGATCGATACCTGCAGCAACAAGCTTTCTGGCCTCTTCCCTCTTTTGACGAGCATCAGCTAATGAAGTTTCAGGATAAACCCCAAACGCCATCAGGTGCTGCTTACCACCAAAGCGAAAGCGGAACCGCCAGTATTTTGAGCCGTTAGGGTGAATGAGCAAAAACATGCCATCCCCATCGACTAAGGTGTACTCCTTTTCCTGCGGTTTTGCAGAACGTACTTTAATATCTGTCAGAGCCATAAAAGTTCTCCTTCCATGTGCCGCTGTGAGTATACAACCATTATCGAACCAGCATATATACTCGGTTCTATACTCACAAGCGACTTGATGTGGGTTGACTCAGATTGACTTCTATTGAAAGGAAAATCGCGGAAAGCCTTGTGTAGCGCGGATTTCAGGCATAAAAAAAGACCTCAGTTGAGGTCCATTTACATGCTTATGGTGCCGAAGGCCGGACTCGAACCGGCACGTATTTCTACGGTTGATTTTGAATCAACTGCGTCTACCGATTTCGCCACTTCGGCACTGAAGAGGTATGCGGAAAACGTTGTGGATTATACCTGTCACACGCCACCATGCAAGCGGTAGCATATGCCCGGCTCGCTAAGTGTTGAAAAAATCAGCACAACCCCACGGCGGGCACCTCCTTAACCCCTCCTTCTGCGAAGCGACTCCGTTTCCCATACTCTACACTTCCAGTTCAACACCACACTGAGGGAAACACGATGTCTATTATAAAAAGCTATGCCGCAAAAGAGGCGGGCAGCGAACTTGAACTCTATGAATATGATGCGGGTGAACTCAAGCCGGAAGATGTTGAGGTACAGGTAGATTACTGCGGTATCTGCCACTCCGATCTGTCGATGATCGACAACGAATGGGGCTTTTCTCAGTATCCGCTGGTTGCCGGGCATGAGGTAATTGGCCGCGTCGTGGCACTCGGCAGCGCCGCGCAGGATAAAGGTCTGAAGGTAGGTCAACGCGTCGGGATTGGCTGGACGGCGCGCAGCTGCGGGCACTGCGATGCCTGTATCAGCGGCAATCAGATTAACTGTCTGGAAGGATCGGTGCCGACTATCCTCAATCGCGGCGGCTTTGCCGAGAAGCTGCGAGCAGACTGGCAATGGGTGATCCCGCTTCCAGAAAGCATCGATATTGAATCCGCAGGCCCTCTGCTGTGCGGCGGCATCACCGTCTTCAAACCGCTGCTGATGCACCACGTTACCGCCACCAGTCGCGTTGGGGTGATCGGTATCGGCGGCCTCGGCCATATCGCCATTAAGCTGCTGCACGCGATGGGCTGCGAGGTTACCGCGTTCAGCTCCAGTCCGGCCAAAGAACAGGAAGTGCTGGCGATGGGCGCCGATAAAGTGGTCAACAGCCGCGATCCAGAGGCGTTGAAAGCGCTGGCAGGTCAATTTGATCTCATCATCAACACCGTCAATGTCGATCTCGACTGGCAGCCTTACTTCGAAGCGCTGGCCTATGGCGGCAACTTCCACACCGTTGGCGCGGTGCTGAAGCCGCTACCGGTTCCGGCGTTTACCCTGATTGCAGGCGATCGCAGCATCTCCGGTTCGGCAACCGGTACGCCGTATGAACTGCGCAAGTTGATGAAATTTGCCGGGCGCAGCAAGGTCTCGCCGACGACTGAGCTGTTCCCGATGTCGCAAATCAACGAGGCCATCCAGCACGTTCGTGACGGTAAAGCTCGCTACCGTGTGGTACTGCAAGCCGACTTTTGATTGCCTTCACCGGGCGGCATTCGCTGCCCGGTTTTGTTCCCCCTTTTGGAATTCTTCTCGCAATCTCCGCAATTTAGCGGTGAAGAGTACGCCGCAGTTGCCTATACTCCAGGCAGGATAAATGGAGAAAATCTCATGAGTGCACCCCTGTTAATTGCCCGCACGCTGGAAAGCGAACTGTTCCTGTTGCCGGGCATGACCAACCGTCACGGGCTGATTACCGGAGCAACCGGAACCGGCAAAACGGTTACCCTGCAAAAACTGGCTGAGTCCCTATCAGACATCGGCGTTCCGGTATTTATGGCGGATGTGAAAGGTGACTTAACCGGCGTCGCGCAAGAAGGCGAACCTTCTGAAAAACTGCTCGCACGGCTGAAAAATATCGGCATCACCGACTGGCAACCGCACGCTAATCCGGTGGTGCTGTGGGATATTTTTGGCGAAAAAGGTCATCCACTACGGGCGACCGTCTCCGATCTTGGGCCGCTATTGCTGGCTCGCCTGCTGAACCTGAACGAGGTGCAGTCCGGCGTGCTGGATATTATCTTCCGCATCGCCGATGACCAGGGGCTGTTGCTGCTGGACTTTAAAGACCTGCGGGCGATCACGCAGTATATTGGTGATAATGCCAAATCCTTCCAGAACCAGTATGGCAATATCAGCAGCGCATCGGTCGGGGCGATCCAGCGCGGGTTGCTGTCGCTGGAACAGCAAGGCGCGGCGCACTTCTTCGGCGAACCGATGCTGGACATCAAAGACTGGATGCGTACCGATGCCAACGGCAAAGGCATTATCAACATCCTCAGCGCCGAAAAACTCTACCAGATGCCCAAACTGTATGCCGCCAGCCTGCTGTGGATGCTCTCCGAACTGTATGAGCAACTGCCGGAAGCGGGCGATCTGGAAAAACCGAAGCTGGTGTTCTTCTTCGACGAAGCTCACCTGCTGTTCAACGACGCTCCGCAGGTGCTGCTGGATAAAATCGAACAGGTTATCCGCCTGATTCGCTCCAAAGGCGTGGGCGTCTGGTTTGTCTCACAGAATCCTTCCGATATCCCGGACAACGTGCTCGGTCAGCTAGGCAACCGCGTACAGCACGCCCTGCGCGCCTTCACCCCCAAAGATCAGAAAGCGGTGAAAGCCGCCGCACAAACCATGCGGGCGAATCCGGCGTTTGATACCGAGAAAGCGATTCAGGAACTGGGCACCGGCGAGGCGCTGATCTCCTTCCTGGATGCCAAAGGCAGCCCATCAGTGGTTGAACGAGCGATGGTCATCGCACCGTGCTCACGCATGGGGCCGGTGACGGACGATGAGCGTAACGGGCTTATCAATCACTCCTCGCTGTACGGCAAATATGAAGACGAAGTCGATCGCGAATCGGCGTATGAAATGCTGCAAAAAGGCGTTCAGGCCACCACCGAGCAGCAAAACAATCCGCCAGCAAAAGGCAAAGAAGTCGCCGTTGATGACGGAATTCTTGGAGGGCTGAAAGAGATATTGTTTGGCAGTACCGGGCCACGCGGCGGCAAACGTGATGGTGTGGTGCAGAGCGTCGCCAAAAGTGCAGCGCGTCAGGTAACGAACCAAATTATCCGGGGGATGTTAGGTAGCCTGATGGGCGGTAGAAAACGCTAACAGAAGGAATCCTGGTTTGCTAAGCGCAGCGCCTGATGGCGCTGCGCCGTATCCGGCCAACAACGAGAGAGATCGATTTTACGACTTACGCATCATCAGCCAGAGGCTAATCAGGAAGAACGAAGCGCTTGGCAGCAGCGCGCCGATAATCGGCGGAATGCCATAAACCAGCGTCAGCGGGCCGAAAATCTGGTCCAGAACGTAGAAGACGAAACCAAAGCTGATCCCGGTCACCACACGCACGCCCATCGGCACGCTACGCAGCGGGCCAAAAATGAACGACAGCGCCATCAACATCATTACCGCCACGGAAAGCGGCTGGAAGATTTTACTCCACATATTGAGCTGATAACGTCCGGCGTCCTGGCCGCTCGACTTCAGATACTTCACATAGTTATGCAAGCCGCTGATGGAGAGCGCATCCGGGTCCAGCGCCACCACGCCCAGTTTGTCCGGCGTGAGGTTGGTTTTCCAGGTGCCGCTCACGGTCTGCGAACCGGTGATCTGTTTCGGGTCTTTCAGGTCAGACTCGTCCACCTGCGACAGACGCCAGACCTTGTTGTCTGCGTCGAACTTCGCAGACGCGGCATAACGCACTGACTGTAAGCGACGCTGATCGTTAAAGGCGTAGATGCTAATGCCCGCCAGCTCTTCGTCGCCCTTCACCCGCTCGATATAGACGAAATTGTTGCCATCTTTCGCCCACAGGCCTTGCTGAGTAGAGAGCAACGAACCGCCGTACATTGCCTGCGCACGGTAGTTACGCGCCATCTGCTCGCCCTGCGGAGCGACCCATTCCCCGATGGCCATTGTCAACAGCACCAGTGGAATGGCGGTTTTCATCACCGACAGCGCCACCTGCATCCGGGTGAAACCCGAAGCCTGCATCACCACCAGTTCACTGCGCTGCGCCAGCATCCCCAGCCCCAGCAGCGCGCCAAGCAACGCCGCCATCGGGAAGAAAATCTGCACATCTTTCGGCACGCTGAGCAGGGTATACATCCCCGCGCCCAGCGCATCGTAGCTCCCCTGCCCGGCTTTTTTGAGCTGGTCAACAAACTTGATGATGCCGGAGAGCGACACCAGCATGAACAACGTCATCATGATGGTGGTGAAAATGGTTTTACCGATATAGCGGTCAAGTACACCAAACGGCTGCATTATACCGCTCCTTTACGCAGAAGACGGGCGCGCAGGCGGCGTACCGGCACCGTATCCCAAAGGTTCAGACCAACCGCCAACGCCAGATAGATCAGGTTGACCGCCCACATCCAGATAACCGGATCCAGTTTGCCCTTACCGCCGTTTGATTTCAGGGAGGTTTGCAGGAGGAAGAACAGCAGATACAGCAGCATAGCCGGCAGCATCGACAGCACGCGCCCCTGTCGCGGGTTAACCACGCTCAGCGGTACAACCATCAGCGCCATCATAAATACGGTGAATACCAGCGTAATACGCCAGTGCAGTTCCGCACGGGCGCGATTGGTATCGGTCTGCCACAGCGTGCGCATATCCATCTGATCGGTATCGTTCGGGTCCAGCGCAACGGCCTGATGACCAATAATCGCCTGATAGTTCTGGAAATCGGTGATGCGGAAGTCACGCAGCAGGGCAGTACCTTCAAAGCGCGTCCCTTTGTTCAACGTCACAACCTGGGAGCCGTCGCGCAATTGCGTCAGATGTCCAGAATCGGCCACCACCACAGAAGGACGGGCGTTGCCTTTCGGGCGGATTTGCGCAAGGAACACATCTTTAAAATCGCTGCCGTCAACGCTTTCAATAAACAGCACGGCGCTGCCATTGGTCGCCTGCTGGAACTGCCCTTGCGCCAGCGCGGCCATGCCGGGATTGGCTTTTGCTTCCGCCAGTACCTCATCCTGGTGTCTGGATGACCAGGGCCCCGCCCACATGACGTTGACAGCGGCGACAACGCCGGTAAACAGCGCCAGCACCATCGCGGCTTTCACCAGCACAGCCCGGCTCAGACCACAGGCGTGCATGACCGTTATTTCACTTTCGGTATACAGTTTGCCCAGCGTCATCAACAGCCCGAGGAACAGGCTTAATGGCAGGATGAGCTGCGCCATTTCCGGCACGCCCAGCCCCAGTAGCGAGAGCACCAGATTTGCCGGAATGTCACCGTCAACCGCCGCCCCGAGGATCCTCACTAGCTTTTGACAAAAGAAGATCAAAAGCAGGATGAAAAGAATCGCCAGTTGGCTTTTGAGCGTCTCCCGCACCAGATATCTTATGATTATCACTTTAAATACGCCCGTAAAAACTCGTCTTTTGCAGGAATTTAGCTTGTTTCATGGCTTAAACGTCATTTATTCTCTTGAGTCGTCGAAATCGTCGCTAAAATTATTATACTCAGCGGATTCGCCACTCAGAACGCGTTCTGACGTGCCAATGCCGTAATAACGTTAAGATTAACACGAAGTCACCGCAACTGCGGACATGAGTTACGAAAGCTTGCAATTCTAACTGTAGCCGCCGCCGTTGTCTTTAAGATTCAGGAGCGTAGTGCATGGAGTTCAGTGTAAAAAGCGGTAGCCCGGAGAAACAGCGGAGTGCCTGCATCGTCGTGGGCGTCTTTGAACCACGCCGCCTTTCTCCGATTGCAGAACAGCTCGATAAAATCAGCGACGGGTACATCAGCGCCCTGCTGCGTCGTGGTGAACTGGAAGGAAAACCGGGGCAGACCCTGTTGCTGCACCATGTTCCTAACGTTCTTTCCGAGCGAATCCTCCTCATTGGTTGTGGTAAAGAGCGCGAGCTCGATGAGCGCCAGTACAAGCAGGTCATTCAGAAAACCATCAATACGCTGAATGACACCGGCTCAATGGAAGCGGTCTGCTTCCTGACCGAACTGCACGTCAAAGGCCGCAACAACTACTGGAAAGTGCGTCAGGCTGTCGAAACGGCCAAAGAGACGCTGTACAGCTTTGATCAACTGAAGACCAACAAGAGCGAGCCGCGTCGCCCGCTGCGTAAAATGGTCTTCAACGTGCCGACCCGCCGTGAGCTGACCAGCGGCGAGCGTGCGATCCAGCACGGTCTGGCGATTGCCGCCGGGATTAAAGCAGCGAAAGATCTCGGCAATATGCCGCCGAATATCTGTAATGCCGCCTACCTGGCCTCTCAGGCGCGCCAGTTGGCCGACAGCTACAGCAAGAACGTCATCACCCGCGTCATCGGCGAACAGCAGATGAAAGAGCTGGGTATGCACTCTTATCTGGCGGTCGGTCACGGTTCGCAGAACGAATCGCTGATGTCGGTTATCGAATACAAAGGCAACCCGTCCGAAGACGCGCGTCCGGTTGTGCTGGTCGGCAAAGGGCTGACCTTTGACTCCGGCGGCATCTCCATCAAGCCTGCCGAAGGCATGGACGAGATGAAGTACGATATGTGCGGCGCGGCGGCAGTGTACGGCGTGATGCGCATGGTCGCGGAACTTCAGTTGCCGATTAACGTCATCGGCGTGCTGGCAGGCTGCGAAAACATGCCTGGCGGGCGAGCGTATCGTCCGGGCGACGTGCTGACCACCATGTCCGGCCAGACGGTCGAAGTGCTGAACACCGATGCCGAAGGCCGCCTGGTACTGTGCGACGTGTTAACCTACGTTGAGCGTTTTGAGCCGGAAGCGGTGATTGACGTCGCGACCCTGACGGGCGCCTGCGTGATTGCGCTGGGCCATCACATCACCGGTCTGATGTCGAACCACAATCCACTGGCGCATGAGCTGATTAGCGCGTCCGAACAGGCAGGCGACCGCGCATGGCGCTTGCCGTTGGGCGATGAGTTCCAGGAACAGCTGGAGTCTAACTTTGCGGATATGGCGAACATCGGCGGCCGTCCTGGTGGTGCAATCACCGCCGGTTGCTTCCTGTCGCGCTTTACCCGTAAGTACAACTGGGCGCACCTGGACATCGCCGGCACCGCATGGCGTTCCGGCAAAGCGAAAGGCGCAACCGGTCGTCCGGTGGCGTTGCTGTCGCAGTTCCTGCTCAATCGCGCGGGTTTTAACGGCGAAGAGTAAGTTTGCATGATTGCCGGATGGCGACGCATATGCGCCTTACCCGGCCTACATGGAGTATTTAACCGTAGGCCGGATAAGCGTAGCGCCATCCGGCTTCGCATTTAAATTCACCACAAGAAGCCCCATATATGAAGAATGCAACGTTCTATATTCTGGACAATGACACCACCATTGATGGCCTGAGCGCCGTTGAACAACTGGTGTGCGACATTGCCGCAGAACGTTGGCGCAGTGGTAAACGCGTGCTGATTGCCTGTGAAGACGAAAAACAGGCCATCCGTCTGGATGAAGCGCTGTGGGCAAGACCGCCGGAGAGTTTTGTCCCGCATAATCTGGCGGGAGAAGGTCCGCGCGGCGGCGCGCCGGTGGAAATCGCCTGGCCGCAAAAACGCAACAGCAGCCCGCGTGATATTCTGATCAGCCTGCGTACTGGCTTTGCAGATTTTGCCACCGCTTTCACAGAAGTGATAGACTTTGTCCCTTACGAAGAAACTTTGAAACAACTGGCGCGCGAACGCTACAAAGCCTACCGCGTGGCTGGTTTTAACCTGAATACGGCAACCTGGAAATAATGGAAAAGACATATAACCCACAAGATATCGAACAGCCGCTTTACGAGCACTGGGAGCAGCAGGGCTACTTTAAGCCGAATGGCGATGAAAGCCAGGAAAGCTTCTGCATCATGATCCCGCCGCCAAACGTCACCGGCAGTTTGCATATGGGTCACGCCTTCCAGCAAACCATCATGGATACCCTGATCCGCTATCAGCGTATGCAGGGTAAAAACACCCTGTGGCAGGTCGGTACTGACCACGCCGGGATCGCTACCCAGATGGTGGTTGAGCGCAAGATTGCCGCAGAAGAGGGTAAAACCCGCCACGACTATGGCCGCGATGCCTTCATCGACAAAATCTGGCAGTGGAAAGCGGAATCCGGCGGCACCATTACCCGTCAGATGCGCCGTCTGGGCAACTCCGTGGACTGGGAGCGCGAACGCTTCACCATGGACGAAGGTCTTTCCAATGCCGTGAAAGAAGTGTTTGTCCGCCTGTACAAAGAAGATCTGATTTACCGTGGCAAGCGCCTGGTCAACTGGGACCCGAAACTGCGCACCGCGATCTCTGACCTGGAAGTGGAAAACCGCGAGTCCAAAGGCTCTATGTGGCACATCCGCTATCCGCTGGCTGACGGTGCGAAAACCGCAGACGGTAAAGATTACCTGGTGGTCGCCACCACCCGCCCGGAAACCCTGCTGGGTGATACCGGCGTAGCCGTCAACCCGGAAGATCCGCGTTATAAAGATCTGATTGGCAAATTCGTGGTGCTGCCGCTAGTGAACCGTCGTATTCCGATCGTGGGCGACGAGCATGCCGACATGGAAAAAGGCACCGGCTGCGTGAAGATCACCCCGGCGCACGACTTTAACGACTATGAGGTGGGCCGTCGTCATCAGCTTCCGATGATCAATATTCTGACCTTTGACGGCGATATCCGTGAAAGCGCGGAAGTGTATGACACCAAAGGCGAAGAGTCCGACGTTTACTCCAACGAAATCCCGGCTGAGTTCCAGAAACTGGAGCGCTTTGCCGCACGTAAAGCAGTGGTTGCCGCTATCGATGCCCTCGGCCTGCTGGAAGAGATTAAACCGCACGACCTGACCGTTCCTTACGGCGACCGTGGCGGCGTGGTTATCGAACCAATGCTGACCGACCAGTGGTACGTACGTGCCGACGTGCTGGCAAAACCGGCGGTGGAAGCGGTAGAGAACGGCGATATCCAGTTCGTGCCAAAACAGTACGAAAACATGTACTTCTCCTGGATGCGTGACATTCAGGACTGGTGTATCTCCCGTCAGCTGTGGTGGGGCCACCGCATCCCGGCATGGTACGACGACGCGGGCAACGTCTACGTTGGCCGTAGCGAAGACGAAGTGCGTCAGGAAAACAACCTGAGCGCCGACGTTGCGCTGCGCCAGGACGACGACGTACTGGACACCTGGTTCTCTTCCGCGCTATGGACCTTCTCGACTCTCGGCTGGCCGGAAAACACCGACGCGCTGCGTCAGTTCCACCCGACCAGCGTGATGGTCTCCGGTTTCGACATCATCTTCTTCTGGATTGCCCGCATGATCATGATGACCATGCACTTCATCAAAGATGAAAACGGCAAGCCGCAGGTGCCGTTCAAGACCGTCTACATGACCGGTCTGATTCGCGATGACGAAGGCCAGAAGATGTCCAAATCCAAGGGTAACGTTATCGACCCGCTGGATATGGTTGACGGCATTTCCCTGCCGGATCTGCTGGAAAAACGTACCGGCAACATGATGCAACCGCAGCTGGCTGAGAAGATTGCCAAACGTACCGAGAAACAATTCCCGGACGGCATTGAGCCGCACGGTACTGACGCCCTGCGTTTCACCCTGGCCGCGCTGGCCTCTACCGGCCGCGACATCAACTGGGATATGAAGCGTCTGGAAGGCTACCGTAACTTCTGTAACAAGCTGTGGAACGCCAGCCGCTTTGTGCTGATGAATACCGAAGATCAGGATTGCGGCTTCAACGGCGGCGAGATGACCCTGTCGCTGGCAGACCGCTGGATCCTGGCGGAATTCAACCAGACCATCAAAGCGTACCGCGAAGCGCTGGACAGCTTCCGCTTCGATATCGCAGCGGGCATTCTGTACGAGTTTACCTGGAACCAGTTCTGCGACTGGTATCTGGAGCTGACCAAGCCGGTCATGAACGGCGGCTCTGAAGCAGAACTGCGCGGCACCCGCAACACGCTGGTCACCGTGCTGGAAGGTCTGCTGCGCCTGGCGCATCCGATCATCCCGTTCATCACTGAGACCATCTGGCAGCGTGTGAAAGTGATTTCCGGCATTACCGCCGACACCATCATGCTGCAACCGTTCCCGCAGTACGATGCCTCCCAGGTGGATGAAGCCGCGCTGGCCGATACCGAATGGCTGAAACAGGCGATCGTTGCCGTACGTAACATCCGTGCGGAAATGAACATCGCGCCGGGCAAACCGCTGGAACTGCTGCTGCGTGGTTGCAGCGAAGAAGCGATTCGCCGCGTGAACGACAACCGCAGCTTCCTGCTGAACCTGGCGCGTCTGGAAAGCATCACCGTGCTGCCAGCCGATGACAAAGGTCCGGTTTCCGTGACGAAGATTATCGATGGTGCCGAACTGCTGATCCCGATGGCGGGGCTGATTGACAAAGAAGCCGAGCTGGCGCGTCTGGCGAAAGAAGTGGCGAAGGTCGAAGCTGAAATTGGCCGCATTGAAGGCAAGCTGGCGAACGAAGGTTTTGTCGCCCGCGCACCGGAAGCGGTGATCGCCAAAGAGCGTGAGAAGCTGGAAAACTACGCGGAAGCGAAAGCGAAGCTGATTGAACAGCAGGCAGTTATCGCCGCGCTGTAAAGATCGTACCTGACTGTTTGCCGGATGGCGCTACGCTTATCCGGCCTACAGGCATCTTCAGCGCATCCGGCACCACGGACGATAAAAGCCTCTGACGCACTCGCTAAGAGGCTTTTTGTTGAATTATCCTCGCTTGCACTCCCCCTCCCCGCAGTGTTATTAACTGCATATGTTCCACGTTTCTGTCATGAGTTCGCTATGAGTGTCATTACCTCTGTCCCGGCAACGTTGCGTCGTCTTACCGCTGACGATAACGCCGCCATCGCCCGCGTCATCCGCCAGGTTTCCGCTGAATACGGCCTGACCGCTGATAAAGGCTATACGGTTGCCGATCCTAATCTGGATGAATTGTTCCAGGTTTACAGTCAGCCAGGCGCGGCCTATTGGGTCGTCGAGCAGAACGGTCAGGTGGTGGGCGGCGGCGGCGTGGCGGCGTTAGGCTGTAGCGAACCGGATATCTGCGAACTGCAAAAAATGTACTTTTTGCCGACGGTGCGCGGCCAGGGGCTGGCGAAGAAACTGGCGCTGATGGCGCTGGAGCACGCGCGTGAGCAGGGGTTTAAACGCTGCTACCTGGAAACCACCGCATCCTTACGCGAAGCAATTGGCCTGTATGAACATCTGGGATTTGAGCATATCAGCGAACCACTGGGCTGCACCGGGCATGTTGACTGCGAAGTCCGCATGCTGAAAACGCTGTAAGTCACCCACAGGCCGGATAAGGCGACGCCATATCCGGCAATTTATGCAAACATTCTGCTTCTGAGTTAGTGGCGTACGCCGTCATCGTCTTCGTCGACGTAATCTTCATCGTCGCCGTCTTCACCCTCTTCGCCGTTCGGATCTTCGAAGTACGTACCCCAGCCGTCATATTCCACGTCAAATTTCTCAGCCAGGTTCATCAGTTGTTCAACCTGAGCATCAATCAGATCGGCATTCAGCGCACATTCGCTGAGGATATCGCAGCAAATCACCGTATCGCCTTCTTCCACTTCCAGCTCTTCCGGCTCGGTCACTTCATAACCGAGTTTGAACGCTTCTACGGCTGCTTTTTCCAGCGTTTCGAAGTCGTCAGCGGAAAAGTGGTGCTCGATAGTGTACAGCGCATCTGGATCGCTGCCATCTTCAAGTAATTCTTCAATAATCAGACGCGTCTCTTCACGCTGCTCTTCCAGTAGTTCCGGGTTTGCCATGGCTCGTTCCTCATAAATGTCCTGCCGATACTCTTATTGTCACACACCGCTGTCATTGCCTCCACCTTTCCAGGAAAGATTTGTTAAATGGGGTTGCAAATGCATAATCATCCATATAAATTGAATTTTAATTCAACAAATGGCCTTTGCCATGTGAGGGAACCATGTCTACGTTTTATCAGAAACATTTTTTGAAATTACTCGATTTCACCTCCGCTGAACTCACCGCTCTGCTGCAACTCGCCGCCAAACTGAAAGCCGACAAGAAAAACGGCGTAGAAGTCGCCAGGCTGACCGGTAAAAACATCGCGCTCATCTTCGAAAAAGACTCGACCCGCACCCGATGCTCTTTCGAAGTTGCCGCATACGATCAGGGCGCTCGCGTAACGTACCTTGGGCCAAGCGGCAGCCAGATTGGGCATAAAGAGTCAATTAAAGATACCGCCCGCGTGCTGGGACGCATGTATGACGGTATTCAGTACCGCGGCCACGGCCAGGAAGTGGTAGAAACGCTGGCGGAATATGCAGGCGTTCCCGTGTGGAACGGGTTGACCAACGAGTTTCACCCCACGCAGCTGCTGGCGGATTTGCTGACCATGCAGGAACATCTGCCGGGCAAAGCCTTCAATGAGATGACGCTGGTTTACGCTGGCGATGCGCGTAACAACATGGGAAATTCCATGCTGGAAGCCGCCGCGCTGACAGGGCTGGATTTACGTCTGGTGGCTCCGCAGGCCTGCTGGCCGGAAGCGAGCCTGGTCGCAGAGTGCAAAGCGCTGGCGCAAAAGAACGGCGGCGACATTACGCTGACTGAAGATATCGCAGCAGGCGTGAAAGGCGCGGACTTTATCTATACCGACGTATGGGTGTCGATGGGTGAAGCAAAAGAGAAATGGGCGGAGCGTATCGCGCTGCTGCGTCAGTATCAGGTAAACAGCGCGATGATGGCGCAGACCGGTAATCCTCAGGTGAAGTTTCTGCACTGCCTGCCCGCATTCCACGATGATCAGACCACGCTTGGCAAGAAAATGGCCGAAGAGTTCGGTTTGCACGGCGGGATGGAAGTGACCGATGCGGTGTTTGAATCTCCGGCCAGCATCGTGTTTGACCAGGCGGAAAACCGGATGCACACCATCAAAGCGGTGATGGTGGCAACGCTGGCGAAATAACGATTAGTCTTATCCGGCCTACAGATCGTGCTCCCGTAGGCCGGGTAAGACGTTTTGCGTCGCCACCCGGCAATACAACTTACTCGACCAGCAGCTTAACGACCGCTTTGCGTACCTGAGCTGGCGCCCCTACGGCGCACAGCGGCTTATGGACTTCCCCCGGGTAAAAGACCACAAAATCGCCTTCATTAAGGATCACCGTTTTCTCCTCTGCCCCTTCAGGCAAAAACGCGATGTCTTTATCCGCCAGCCAGTCAGTTTCTGGCGCGCCCGCAGGCTGGGTGCTGAAGGTCATTCCTTCCTGCCCCTTTAATACGATCTGAATATCGAGATAGCGCGCGTGATACTCCGCACGACGCTTTTCAAACGGCTCGGTCATATCTTCCGAAACCAGATAAAACAGGCGATTGCCGTCGATATCATGCTTGCCCTTTGCCGTTTCATCCGTCACATGCGCTTTAATATGTTCAATGGCCTGACACAGCACGTCCGGCAGCCAGGGTTGCAGATTGTGGATATTGCCAACGATCATCACAGACTCCTTAAATAAAACAACGTTTCATTTTTATGGTTATACGAAAAAAACCGCTGCCATACCACTTCTATTTCACGATGTTTTGCGTCAGCGCATGTTTATCGCTGAAGATGTTGTCCGACTGTTAATCGTCATCGAAGATTATGCATATCCTTTGCATAACTTTCCCCCTCCACTTTACAGTAAAAACCGTAATGTGCTGTTATAAAAGGGTTTATCAGAAAAACACCTTGTTGATCACACTTCCTTTTCCCTGCATAACCTGCATTTATCACCATAGTTATTTTATGATTTACGTTAAGGTAAAAATAATAAAATAACCCTCCCGCATACCTATGCACAGACAAAAATAAAACACCATAAAATCAACAAGATAGAATTAAATAATAAATTTAGATCATCTACAAATAATTAACAAAAAAGAATAACAAGACATTTTATTGCGTAGTAATTCAGTTATTACTCTCTTTATTTTTCAATTTCTCTGACCTCGCTCATATATTAAATAAGAAAAATTAAATATCCCTTCCGATGTGAAACACATCACATTATCAGACCGAATTAGAATCAATGATGATTTCCGAAAATTAGCTGAACAGTAATGACTGCAAACAATTTAATTATTTGCAGCCACCACTTCTTTATTCCTGAAAATTGAGTAAAAGGTATCGTGATGGAAAAACATTATGTCGGTTCTGAAATCGGTCAATTACGTAGTGTGATGTTACACCGCCCTAATCTCAGTCTGAAAAGACTGACGCCGTCAAATTGCCAGGAGTTGCTTTTTGATGACGTTTTGTCGGTGGAACGCGCAGGCGAAGAGCACGATATTTTCGCTAATACGTTACGCCAACAAGGCATAGAGGTGTTGCTGCTAACCGACCTGCTGACGCAAACACTGGATGTTATCGAAGCCAAAACCTGGCTACTGGAAACACAAATCTCCGACTATCGCCTGGGCCCGACGTTCGCGGCGGATATTCGCGCCTGGCTGGCGGATATGCCGCACCGGGAATTAGCGCGCCATTTAAGCGGTGGGCTGACATATGGCGAAATCCCCGCCTCGATTAAAAATATGGTGGTTGATACACACGATATTAATGACTTTATTATGAAGCCATTACCCAATCACTTATTTACCCGCGACACCTCATGCTGGATATATAACGGCGTGTCGATCAACCCAATGGCAAAAACAGCGCGCCAGCGTGAGACCAATAACCTGCGGGCGATTTATCGCTGGCATCCACAATTTGCGGATGGCGAATTTATTAAATATTTCGGCGACGAAAACATTAATTACGACCATGCCACGTTAGAAGGCGGGGACGTGCTGGTTATTGGTCGCGGCGCCGTGCTAATTGGCATGTCTGAACGTACCACCCCGCAGGGGATCGAGTTCCTCGCCCAGTCGCTGTTTAAACATCGCCAGGCCGAGCGCGTCATCGCCGTTGAGTTGCCAAAACACCGTTCCTGCATGCACCTCGATACCGTCATGACCCATATCGACATCGACACCTTCTCCGTCTACCCGGAAGTGGTTCGCCCGGACGTCCAGTGCTGGACCTTAACACCGGACGGGCGCGGCGGGCTGAAGCGTACCCAGGAAAGCACGCTGGTACACGCCATCGAAAAAGCCCTCGGCATTGATCAGGTGCGTTTGATCACCACTGGCGGCGATGCCTTCGAAGCCGAACGTGAGCAGTGGAATGACGCCAATAACGTTCTCACCCTGCGCCCCGGTGTGGTGGTCGGCTACGAGCGCAACATCTGGACCAACGAAAAATACGACAAAGCGGGCATCACCGTTCTGCCCATTCCTGGCGATGAACTGGGACGCGGACGCGGCGGCGCGCGCTGCATGAGCTGCCCGCTGGAACGCGACGGCATTTAAGGAAGCGATTATGGACAACAAACCCACTCTGGTTGTCGCACTGGGCGGCAATGCGCTGCTCAAACGCGGCGAACCGCTGGAAGCGGATATCCAGCGCAAAAACATCGATCTGGCGGCAAAAACCATCGCCCAACTGACGCAACAGTGGCGCGTGGTGCTGGTACACGGCAACGGCCCGCAGGTTGGCCTGCTGGCGTTACAGAACAGCGCCTATGACCGCGTCACCCCCTACCCGCTCGATATTCTCGGCGCGGAAAGCCAGGGGATGATCGGCTACATGCTGCAACAGTCGCTGAAAAACCAGCTTCCGCAGCGTGAAATCAGCGTCCTGCTCACTCAGGTGGAGGTGGACGCCGACGATCCGGCATTCCGCAACCCAACCAAATATATCGGCCCGGTTTATGACGGCGACCAGGCCAACGCGCTACAGGCGGAAAAAGGCTGGATTTTCAAAGCCGACGGAAAAGCGTTTCGCCGCGTAGTGCCTTCGCCACAGCCCAAACGCATCGTTGAGAGCGACGCGATCCGCGCCCTGATCGCCCGCGACCATCTCGTGATCTGCAACGGTGGCGGCGGCGTGCCGGTAGTGGAAAAAGCCGATGGTTTTCATGGCATTGAAGCGGTGATCGACAAAGACCTCTCTGCCGCTCTGCTCGCCAGTCAAATCCACGCGGACGCGCTGCTGATCCTGACCGATGCCGACGCGGTGTACCTCGACTGGGGCAAGCCAACCCAACGCCCGATGGCTCAGGTAACGCCGGAACTGCTCAGCGAAATGCAGTTCGATGCCGGTTCGATGGGGCCGAAAGTCACCGCCTGCGCCGAGTTTGTCAGCCACTGCCAGGGGATTGCCGGCATCGGTTCACTGGCCGACGGCCCGGCCATTCTCAGCGGTGACAAAGGCACTCTGATTCGACCCGAAACCGTCGGTTACGACGCATAAGGCGATTTCTGCCGGATGGCGGCGATGCCTTATCCGGCCTACAGCACGCGCATAACCGTAGGCCTGACAAGCGCAGCGCCATCAGGTAATTCATTTTAACAAGGACACTGTAATGGCTACTTCACTGAAAAATCGCAACTTTCTTAAACTGCTCGACTTCACTCCGACGGAGATCCAGTACCTGATCGATCTGGCCATCGAGCTGAAAGCGGCAAAAAAAGCCGGACGCGAGAAGCAAACGCTGGTCGGTAAAAACATCGCGCTAATTTTCGAAAAAACCTCCACCCGCACCCGCTGCGCGTTTGAGGTCGGCGCATTCGATCAGGGCGCACAGGTGACCTATCTCGGGCCAAGCGGCTCGCAGATTGGGCATAAAGAATCCATGAAAGATACCGCCCGCGTGCTGGGCCGGATGTATGACGGCATTGAGTATCGCGGTTTTGGTCAGCAGATCGTTGAAGAACTGGGGCAGTACGCGGGCGTACCGGTGTGGAACGGCCTGACCGATGAATTTCACCCTACGCAGATCCTCGCCGACCTGATGACCATGCTGGAACATGCGCCGGGCAAAACGCTGCCTGAACTCAGCTTCGCTTACCTCGGCGACGCCCGCAATAACATGGGCAATTCGCTGATGGTCGGCGCGGCAAAAATGGGGATGGACATCCGCCTGGTCGCGCCGAAATCCTTCTGGCCGGACGACGCACTGGTGGCGCAGTGCCGCGACATCGCCAGCGTCACCGGCGCGCGCATTACGCTAACCGAGGACGTGGAGGAAGGCGTTTATGACGTAGATTTCCTCTATACCGATGTCTGGGTGTCGATGGGCGAACCAAAAGAGGCGTGGGCGGAGCGCGTCAGCCTGATGAAGCCCTACCAGATCAACCAGCAGGTCATCAACGCCACCGGCAACCCCAACGTGAAGTTTATGCACTGCCTGCCCGCCTTCCACAACGAGCACACCAAAGTGGGCCGCGAAATCGAGGCCGCCTATGGCCTGAAAGGACTGGAGGTGACGGAAGAGGTGTTCGAGTCAGCCCACTCCATCGTGTTTGACGAAGCGGAAAACCGTATGCACACCATTAAAGCGGTCATGGTGGCGACGCTCGGCGACTAACCCCTCCGGGCATGTGCCGCCTGACGACGCATGCCCGTGTTATCTGGAGAGAACACCATGGGCAAATTTAAATTTCCCAGCGCGTATACCATCCTGTTTATTCTTATCGCACTGGTCGCTGTGATGACCTGGATTGTCCCGGCGGGCAAATACCAGATGGCGATGAACCCCACGTTGGGTAAAGAGGTTCCGGTCGCGGGCACCTATGCTCCTGCCGAGTCGCATCCGCAAGGGATTACCGCCGTACTGTTGGCCCCCATTGACGGCCTCTACAACCACGAAACCTATACCGCAGGCGCAATCGATGTGGCGCTGTTTGTACTAATCATCGGCGGCTTTCTCGGCGTAGTGAACAAAACCGGTGCAATTGATGCGGGTATTGAACGCGTCACGGTACGGCTCAACGGCAAAGAGGAGTGGATGATCCCCATACTTATGGGACTCTTTGCCGCAGGCGGGACGATTTACGGGATGGCGGAAGAGTCACTCCCCTTCTACACGCTGCTGGTTCCGGTGATGATGGCCGCCCGCTTCGATCCGCTGGTCGCGGCCGCCACCGTGCTGCTCGGCGCAGGTATTGGCACACTCGGTTCGACCATCAACCCTTTTGCCACGGTGATTGCCGCCAACGCCGCCGGAATCCCGTTCACTCAGGGTATGCTGTTACGCATCATTCTGCTGGTCGTTGGTTATGTTATTTGCGTGGTCTGGGTGATGCGCTATGCCCGCAAAGTGCGCAGCAACCCGGAGTTATCTATCGTGGCGGATAAGATGGAGGAGAACCGCGCTCACTTTCTTGGCAACCGTTCCAGCACGCTGCTGGAGTTCACCGCAACCCGCAAATGGATCTTGCTGATTTTCGCCGCCGCCTTTGCCGTGATGATTTACGGCGTCGCGGTTCTCGGCTGGTGGATGGCGGAAATTTCCGGCGTTTTCCTGGCGTCCGCGATTATCGTCGGCGTTATCGCCCGGATGAGCGAAGAGGCGTTCACCAGTACGTTTATCGACGGCGCGCGGGATCTGCTTGGCGTAGCGCTGATTATCGGTATTGCACGCGGCATTGTGGTGGTGATGGATAATGGCATGATTACGCATACCATTTTGCACAGCGCGGAAAATCTGGTATCTGGCTTGTCCACCACCATTTTTATCAATGTCACTTACTGGCTGGAAGTATTGCTCTCATTCCTGGTGCCCTCTTCCTCTGGTCTGGCGGTGTTGACCATGCCGATCATGGCGCCGTTAGCGGACTTCGCCCATGTGCAACGGGATCTGGTGGTGACGGCGTATCAATCGGCGTCCGGGATTGTGAACCTGATTACGCCGACGTCGGCGGTCGTAATGGGAGGTCTGGCGATTGCGCGCGTGCCGTATGTGCGGTATCTGAAGTGGGTCGCGCCGCTGCTGCTGATCCTGACGCTACTGAATATGGCTGTTTTGAGCGTTGGCGCAATGCTGTAACTCCCGCCGGATGGCGCTTCGCTTATCCGGCCTACAAGTTACGCATTTCGTAGGCCGGATAAGGCGCTTTAGCGCCGCCATCCGGCACAGGCCAACAGGTTGCGCATTTTGTAGGCCGGATAAGACGCTTTAGCGCCGCCATCCGGCAAACGAACGCAGCCAATACGCTTTCTTTTTTGACTGGCTTCTCACTTTCCTGCAAAACCGACCGGTTGATTCGTTATCAATGTGACAAACAGGATGAATTTCGCTAGTCCATTGATATCAATGACAAAGCAAGGTGCATATATGAAGGAATACAATGATTGCTCCGCCAAAGAACAGCAGCAACTGGCGGTATGTCAGCGCCTGATTACAGAAAAAAGTTACTTATCCCAGGAGGAAATACGTCGCGATCTGCAAAACCACGGCTTCGAAGGCATCAGCCAGTCGACCGTTTCACGTCTGTTGAAACTGCTCGGCGTCATAAAAATAAGAAATACAAAGGGACAAAAAATTTATTCCGTAAATCCGCAATTGCGCCCCGCTCCTGACGCTGCGCGATCGATATCCGAGATGGTGGTCAGCGTGGAACACAATAGCGAATTTATCCTTATCCACACGGTGGCCGGTTATGGCCGCGCCGTTGCCAGAATCCTGGATTATCACGCCCTGCCGGAAATTTTAGGTGTGATCGCGGGCAGCAGTATCGTCTGGGTCGCGCCACGGGTCGTACAGCGCACCGGGCTTGTTCACAAGCAAATTAATTATTTATTAAAAATGAATTCTTATTCATGAGAACCGTTTGCGATGAATAAAATGTGCATTAATCGCTTGATCCCATAACATAGCTGAGTATAATCGCGGACAATTTGCCGGGAGGAAGTATGGTTCAGTGTGTACGACATTCTGTCTTACCGCGTCTGAAAACAGACGCTGGACTGCCGTTTTTCTTCCCGTTGCTCACCTATTCCAGGCCCCTCATTGAGGGGCTTTTTTTTTGCCCAGGCGTCAGGAGATAAACATGGCTAACCCGCTATACCAAAAACACATCATTTCCATAAACGACCTCAGCCGCGATGACCTCAATCTGGTTCTGGCGACGGCGGCGAAATTAAAAGCCAATCCACAGCCGGAGCTGCTGAAGCATAAAGTGATCGCCAGCTGCTTCTTCGAGGCATCCACACGCACCCGCCTGTCGTTTGAAACCTCGATGCACCGCCTCGGCGCCAGCGTGGTGGGCTTCTCCGACAGCGCTAACACGTCGCTGGGCAAAAAAGGCGAGACGCTGGCGGATACCATCTCCGTTATCAGCACTTATGTGGACGCGATTGTGATGCGTCACCCACAGGAAGGCGCAGCGCGTCTGGCGACCGAGTTCTCCGGCAACGTGCCGGTACTGAACGCCGGCGACGGCGCAAACCAGCATCCGACCCAGACGCTGCTGGATCTGTTTACCATTCAGGAGACCCAGGGCCGCCTGGACAATCTGAACATCGCCATGGTCGGCGACCTGAAATATGGCCGAACCGTACACTCACTGACGCAGGCGCTGGCGAAGTTTGACGGCAACCGCTTCTACTTTATCGCGCCGGACGCGCTGGCGATGCCGCAATACATTCTGGATATGCTGGATGAGAAAGGCATTGCCTGGAGTCTGCACAGCGCCATCGAAGAGGTGATGGCGGAAGTGGATATTCTGTATATGACCCGCGTGCAGAAAGAGCGTCTGGACCCGTCCGAATACGCCAACGTCAAAGCGCAGTTTGTCCTGCGCGCCAGCGACCTGAACGGCGCGCGTGAAAACATGAAGGTTCTGCATCCGCTGCCGCGTATTGATGAGATCACCACCGACGTAGATAAAACGCCGCACGCCTGGTACTTCCAGCAGGCAGGAAACGGTATTTTCGCTCGCCAGGCGTTACTGGCACTGGTTCTGAATAGCGATCTGGCACTGTAAGGGGAAAAGAGATGACACACGACAATAAACTACAGGTTGAAGCGATCAAACGTGGCACCGTAATCGACCACATTCCCGCGCAGGTTGGCTTTAAATTACTGACGCTGTTCAAACTGACCGAGACCGATCAGCGCATCACCATCGGCCTTAACCTGCCGTCCGGCGAGATGGGTCGTAAGGACCTGATTAAAATCGAGAACACTTTCCTGACCGAAGAACAGGTTAACCAGCTCTCCCTGTACGCGCCACAGGCAACGGTAAACCGCATCGACAACTATGATGTGGTGGGCAAATCGCGCCCGAGCCTGCCGGATCGCATCGACAACGTGCTGGTCTGCCCGAACAGCAACTGCATCAGTCATGCTGAGCCGGTTTCATCCAGTTTTGCAGTGAAAAAACGCACAGATGACATTGCGCTCAAATGTAAATACTGCGAAAAAGAGTTTTCGCATTATGTGGTGCTGGCCAACTAATTGAGGTTGGTAATGGGTATCCGGCTCCCTATAATGGCCTGTACCTAATTTACCGCTGTAATTCAGGAGAAATCATGAGCAAAACTATCGCGACGGAAAATGCACCCGCAGCTATCGGCCCATACGTTCAGGGCGTTGACCTGGGCAGCATGATCATCACTTCCGGTCAGATCCCGGTTGATCCAAAAACCGGCAGCGTACCGGATGACGTGTCCGCCCAGGCGCGCCAGTCGCTGGAAAACGTAAAAGCTATCGTCGAAGCCGCAGGCCTGAAAGTGGGCGACATCGTGAAAACAACCGTGTTCGTTAAAGACCTGAACGACTTCGCGACCGTGAATGCGACCTATGAAGCATTCTTCACCGAGCATAATGCGACCTTCCCGGCACGTTCATGCGTTGAAGTTGCGCGTCTGCCGAAAGACGTAAAAATCGAGATCGAAGCGATCGCTGTTCGCCGCTAAGTCTCCTTAAAAATATGTCTGCGCCGGATGGCGGCTTTGCCTTATCCGGCCTACGGAAAGTGCCGTTTGTAGGCCCGGTAAGCGCCAGCGCCACCGGGCATTTATCACATCACCCCAAACAGTTTCGGCAGGAACAGCGAGATCGCCGGAATATAGGTCACTAACATCAGCACCAGGAAGAGTACCGCGTAGAACGGCAGCATCGCCTTCACCACCTGCTCTATTTTCTGCTTACTCACCGCACTGGCAACAAACAGCACCGATCCCACCGGCGGCGTAATCAGGCCGATCCCAAGATTCACCAGCATGATCATGCCGAAATGCACCGGATCAATACCCAATGCCGTAGTGACCGGCAGCAGAACAGGCGTCAGGATCAGGATCAGCGGCGCCATGTCCATCAGTGTCCCGATCAGCAGCAGCATAATGTTAATGCACATCAGGATGACGTATTTGTTATCTGAAATACTGGTGAACGCCTCGGTAATGCGCATCGGCAGCTGCATGTAGGTCATGATGGCGCCAAATGCGGCGGCGAACCCGATCAGGATCATCACAATGGTGACCGTTTTTACCGTGCGGTACATCAGCTTCGGCAGTTCAGACCATTTGTAGTCGCGGTAGATAAACATAGTGACGAAGAAGGCCCACAGACAGGCGATCGCCGCCGATTCCGTCGCGGTGAAGATGCCAGAGAGGATCCCGCCCATGATGATGACAACCGTCATCAGCCCCCACAGCGTATCGACAAAAATCTTCAACGCCTGGCGAAACGGCACCCGCTCGCCTTTCGGATAACCGCGCTTATGGGCAAAACCGACGCACATCACCATCAGGGTAAAACTTAACAGCAGCCCCGGCAGAATGCCGGCGATAAACAGCGCGGCAATCGACACCGTACCGCCCGTCGCCAGCGAATAAATCACCGAGTTGTGGCTGGGCGGCGTCAGGATCGCCTGTACGGAGCCGCTGGCGGTGACCGCCGCCGCAAAGTCACGCGGATAGCCTTTTTTATCCATCTCCGGGATCATCACCGAGCCGATAGACGCCGTATCCGCGACGGACGAGCCGGAAATCGCGCCAAAAAAGGTAGACGCCACAATGTTCACCAGCGACAGCCCGCCGCGTATAAAGCCGACAAAGATGTAGGCGAAGTTCACCAGGCGACGCGCAATACCGCCCTCCGCCATAATCGCCCCCGCCAGAATAAAAAATGGGATCGCCAGCAGCGAAAATTTGTTCACGCCGCTGGTGAGCTGGATCATGACCGCTTCCAGGGGAATGTCGATATACCAGGCGCCAATGATCGCGCTAATGCCCACCGCGTATGCTACCGGCACCCCAATCGCCAGCATAATGCCGAGCGTAAAGACGAGAATAAATGCATCCATCTGCTTTCCTTTATGAAATGGGGTCGCGCATTAATGGGTTGAGCCCAGCATGACGACAGGACGTTGATACTGCGAACCACGGAAAATTTTCTCGATAATGAAAAGTAGCGTGATGGCCGAGCCGACAGGCAACGGCAGGTAGTTCTCACCCGCTGATAACAGAGGAAATTCCGCCACCGGCTGTTCCCACAGGTCGTAGCACAGCAGGGAGCCGTACCAGAGGATAAACAGGCTGACGGCCATCAGCATCAGATCCGCCACGATAAAACAGATTCGCTGCGCGCCCTCGCTCAGGCGGTCGGTCACCATGCTGACGGCAATATGGGAACCCGCGCGATAGCTCACCGCTGCGCCAACAAAGGTGAATGTCACCATGCAAAGAATGGCGACCGGTTCCGGCCATGACAGCGCGCTGTTCATCACATAGCGCGCAAATATCCCAACGGGAATAACGGCCACCATAATCAACAGCGCCAATCCGGCAACCCACATTGAGATTCGGTAAAACAAATCCATTACCGACGAATAAAATTCACCCATGGTCGTCCCCTTGAATTAATCTTTAGGTTCAGGCGGATAAAGTCCTTACCCCGCCAGAGGTATTACTTCATATCCTGAATCCGTTTAATCAAATCCTGGCGATCTTTATAGGGTTCGCTGGCAGTTTAAAAAATGCCATGAATAGCGCTAACTGACAGGATAAAAGAGTGCCGGGCTTAACTTACAGTTATATATGACCTTTTACAGCGTAGCCTGCGCAGGCCAACGCATGTAAGAAAGTATTACGATAATTATGTTCATAAAATATGACTGAATGGAAATATTTTTAGCACGCTGTTTCATTTTTGCAATGAAGGTCTTTTTCCTGATAAAAAGATGTCTGAAAGAGGAGTAAAATTGTGATCCGTCACACTCTTTAGTATTTCAAAAAAAATAAAACAGGAACTTTCGTGAGGATATATTTACGGAGTACAGAAAAGCGTAATGGCTGCCGCAGCAGCCATTATTCTGGATTATTGCCAGCCGTAACGACGGCTATAAAAACCTTTCACTAATTGTGTCAATGTCATATAACCCGCGAGAATAGCGATCAGCCACGGGAAGTAGCTCAGCGGCAGCGCCTGTAATTGCAGATAGCCCGCCAACGGCGAGAACGGCAGCGCGATACCCACCACCATCACCACCAGCGTCATCAGCATCAGCGGCCATGCGGCGCGGCTCTGAATAAACGGTACGCGGCGCGTGCGAATCATATGCACAATCAATGTTTGCGATAACAGCCCGACGACAAACCAACCCGACTGGAACAGGGTTTGCGCTTCCGGCACATTCGCATGGAATACCCACCACATCAGGCAGAAGGTCAGGATGTCGAAAATCGAACTGATTGGCCCGAAGAAGATCATAAAACGCCCCAGATCGGCGGGATTCCAGCGTTGCGGCTTCTGGATCTGCTCGTCATCCACGTTATCAAACGGGATCGCCACCTGGGATACATCGTACAGCAGGTTCTGAATCAGTAAGTGCAGCGGCAGCATTGGCAGGAAGGGCAAGAATGCGCTCGCCACCAGCACGCTAAAGACGTTACCAAAGTTAGAACTCGCGGTCATTTTGATGTATTTCAGCATGTTGGAGAACGTGCGACGCCCTTCGATAACGCCCTCTTCCAGCACCATCAGGCTCTTTTCCAACAGGATGATATCCGCAGCTTCGCGGGCAATATCCACGGCGCCATCAACGGAAATACCGATATCCGCCGCACGCAATGCCGGAGCATCATTGATGCCATCGCCCATAAAGCCAACCACATGCCCTTCGCGTTTCAGCAGCGTGACGATGCGCTCTTTGTGCATCGGCGTCAGGCGTGCAAACAGCGTGGTGCGCGCGGCAAGTTCCGCCAGTTCATCATCGCTCAGCCCTTCGATATCACTGCCAGTCACCACATCGCCCGCATCAAGCCCGACTTCATGGCATACTTTCGCCGCCACCAGTTCGCTGTCGCCAGTGAGGATCTTCACGGTGATGCCGCTCTCTTTCAGCGCCTTCAGCGCCGGAGCGGTCGTCTCTTTCGGCGGATCGAGAAACGCAATGTAGCCTTCGAGGATCAGGTCAGACTCATCAATGCGTTGATAATCCCCTTCCCGCGCAGGCAGATACTTCGTGGCAACGGCCACCACGCGCAGCCCCTGGCGGTTCAGCGTATCCGTTACGCGCTTCACCCGGCGCAGCATGTTGTCATCCATCGGCACAATGTCGCCATTGTGGCGCACCTGGGTGCAGACGCTGAGGATCTCCTGCAACGCGCCTTTGCACACCAGTTGATGCACATCGGCTTCTTCCGCCACCACTACGGACATCCGGCGACGCTCAAAATCAAACGGGATCTCATCAATTTTCTGCCAGCGCCCGGAGAGCTGACGCGCAGACTCTTCATCCACGCCTTCCAGCACTGCGGTATCCAGCAGATTTTTCAACCCGGTCTGGTAGTGGCTGTTCAGCCAGGCGGAATGCAGCACGCGTTCGCTGGGCTTGCCGGAGACATCCGTATGGTTCTCCAGCACAATTTTATCCTGAGTCAGCGTACCGGTTTTGTCGGTGCAGAGAATATCCATCGCGCCGAAGTTCTGAATGGCGTCCAGGTGCTTAACAATGACTTTTTGCTTCGACAGTTTCACCGCCCCGCGCGCCAGCGTGGAGGTGACAATCATCGGCAGCATTTCCGGCGTCAGCCCTACCGCGACCGAGAGCGCAAACAGCGCCGCTTCCCACCAGTCGCCTTTGGTATAGCCGTTAATGATCAACACGATAGGAGCCATGACCAGCATAAAGCGGATCAACAGCATACTGACGCGGCTGATGCCTTTCTGAAACGCGTTTTGCTCGCTTTCCTGCTCGCTCACGCGGCCAGCCAGTTGACCAAACCAGGTCTCGCCGCCCGTTGCAATGACAATCGCCTGCGCCGTTCCGCTCACCACGTTGGTGCCCATAAAGCACAGCGTGTCGCATTCCAGCGGATTGCTTTGCTTAGGGTCGCGGGTTGTCGCCACTTTTTCTACCGGCAGAGATTCGCCCGTGAGCGAAGCCTGCGCAACAAACAGATCGCGCGCCTGAATAACGCGTAAATCCGCCGGGATCATATCGCCCGCCGCCAGCTTGATAATATCGCCCGGCACCAGTTGGTCGATGGGCAGCTCAACCCAGCTGTTCTCGCCTTTTTCATTGATAACGCGCAGCACCGTAGCGGTATTGCTGACCATCGCCTTCAACGCATCTGCCGCTTTGGTCGAACGCGCTTCCTGCACAAAATTCAGCAGCGTCGAAATCCCGACCATCAGCGCAATAACGCCTGCGGCAAACAGATCTTCCGTGGCATAGGAGATGACGCCGAGAATGGTCAGCAATATATTGAAAGGGTTGCGATAGCAGACCCACAGGTGTCTCCACCACGGAGTCGGCTTCTGTGTGGGCAGCTGATTTTCACCGTATTTCTCGCGCGCATCCTCCACCTCTGCGACATTCAGCCCCTCAGGATGCGCATCGAATGCGCGCCAGAGCGCCGCTTCTTCCATCACCGCCATTTTCAGGCAGCGATCGCTCAATGACGGGGGAATCGGAGTATTCGCAACGCTCTGCGCACTGGGCAGAGGGTCACGATGCACCAGACGATGAGGTAAATGACGGTTAAGGCGGGCAAACAGCTCGCGGGTGATATTTTTCAGCATAAGCAGTCCCTCCGCGCCGAAAAAGCGGCGCAGAAACATCTCTCAGGCGCGGCAAAGCCTTACCTGACGATAATTTAAAGCGATAACAGGGACGTCGGGAACGTCACTGCCTTACGTATCCGGTAAGACAGTGAAAAACAGGCTTACCGGAAAGGGCTATTTCTCCATCGCGGGAGAGGGGTGGGTTCGGGATCCATGCAGCCTCCGGTAAGTGAATGATTGGCGCCGCGCATTATACGCAGAAAACCATAAGGTTTGTGGCAATTATGGCGGTATGATACCGCCGTGTAATTAAACCAAACGTATACACAAAAACATTTAGCTTGAAGGATGAAGCGTATAAACCAGACTTTACCCATTGCCCCTGGCTTGAGTAAAGTTACTCTTTTTGACACAACTTGATGCGCACCACGGGAAAACAGGATGCAGAATCGGCTGACCATTAAAGACATTGCCCGCTTAAGCGGCGTAGGGAAATCCACCGTTTCCCGCGTGCTCAACAACGAAAGCGGGGTAAGTGAACGGACTCGTGAACGTGTGGAAGCCGTAATGAATCAACATGGTTTTTCCCCTTCCCGTTCCGCACGCGCCATGCGCGGGCAAAGTGATAAAGTGGTCGCCATTATTGTTACCCGTCTGGATTCCCTGTCAGAAAACCTCGCCGTCCAGACCATGCTGCCCGCATTTTACGAGCAGGGTTACGATCCCATCATGATGGAGAGTCAGTTCTCGCCAGAACTGGTAGAAGAGCACTTGGGGATGCTCAGACGGCGTAATATTGACGGCGTGGTGCTGTTCGGTTTTACCGGTATTTGCGAGGAGATGCTTGCGCCCTGGCAGGCCTCGCTGGTGCTGCTGGCAAGGGACGCCAGCGGTTTTGCGTCGGTGTGCTATGACGACGAAGGCGCTATCCATACCTTAATGCAGCGTCTGTATGACCAGGGACATCGGGCGATCAGCTTTCTCGGCGTGCCTCACAGCGACGTCACGACCGGTAAGCGCCGTCACGAAGCCTATCTGAGTTTCTGCAAAAAAAATAAACTGCACCCTGTCGCCGCTCTGCCTGGCCTGGCAATGAAACAAGGCTATGAGCACGCAGCGGATGTCATTACGCCAGACACCAGCGCGCTGGTCTGCGCGACCGATACGCTGGCGCTGGGCGCCAGTAAATATTTACAGGAACAGCGTATCGATTCTCTGCAACTGGCGAGCGTCGGGAACACGCCGCTGATGAAATTTCTCCACCCGGAGATTATCACGGTTGATCCCGGTTACGCTGAAGCCGGGAAACAAGCGGCCTTACAGCTGATCGAGCAAATCAACGGCCGCAGCGATCCCCGCCAGATCGTCATTCCGTCTACCCTCTCCTGATTCTTTTCTGAACGGTAATTTGTGATCTTCGCTGCGTTTCGGGAACGTTCCCATTTTTTAATATTCACCGAAGATATACTCTTGCGCCAACAACGTAAGAGCTGCCGGATGGCGACGCTAAAGCGTCTTATCATCCGGCTTACAGGGACACATTTCATCTGCCACGGGGCTTTATGATGAGCAAAGTAAAACAAGCTGATATAGACCAGCTGATTGAACTGGTCGGCGGGCGAGACAATATCGCCACGGTGAGCCACTGCATTACTCGCCTGCGCTTTGTGCTGAACCAGCCAGCAAATGCCAGACCGAAAGAAATTGAACAATTACCGATGGTTAAAGGCTGCTTCACCAACGCCGGGCAGTTCCAGGTGGTGATTGGCACTGACGTTGACGACTATTACAACGCGCTGCTGGCGACCACCGGTAAGGCGCACGCCGACAAAGAGCAGGCTAAAAAAGCCGCGCGGCAGAATATGAAATGGCACGAGCAGTTGATCTCCCACTTCGCTGAGATCTTCTTCCCGCTGCTGCCTGCGCTGATCAGCGGCGGTCTGATCTTAGGTTTTCGCAACGTGATCGGCGATCTGCCGATGAGCAACGGCCAGACGCTGGCGCAGATGCATCCCGCGCTGAAAACGATCTACGACTTCCTGTGGCTGATCGGCGAAGCGATCTTCTTCTACCTGCCGGTCGGGATCTGCTGGTCTGCGGTGAAGAAAATGGGCGGCACGCCGATCCTCGGTATCGTACTCGGCGTAACGCTGGTGTCGCCGCAGTTGATGAACGCCTATCTGCTGGGCCAGCAGGCTCCTGAAGTGTGGGACTTCGGCATGTTCAGCATTGCGAAAGTCGGCTATCAGGCGCAGGTCATCCCGGCATTGCTGGCGGGTCTGGCGCTCGGCTTTATTGAAACGCGCATGAAGCGTATCGTGCCGGATTACCTCTATCTGGTGGTGGTGCCGGTATGCTCGTTGATCCTCGCGGTCTTTCTCGCACACGCCTTTATCGGCCCGTTTGGTCGCATGATTGGCGATGGCGTGGCCTTTGCGGTGCGCCATCTGATGACCGGGAGTTTCGCCCCTGTCGGTGCGGCGCTGTTCGGCTTCCTGTACGCCCCGTTGGTCATTACCGGCGTACATCAGACTACGCTGGCTATCGATATGCAGATGATTCAGAGCATGGGTGGTACGCCGGTATGGCCGTTGATTGCGCTGTCGAATATCGCCCAGGCTTCCGCTGTGGTGGGCATTATTATCTCCAGCCGTAAGCACAACGAACGCGAAATTTCCGTTCCGGCCGCCATCTCCGCCTACCTCGGCGTGACCGAACCGGCGATGTACGGCATCAACCTGAAATACCGCTTCCCGATGCTGTGCGCCATGATCGGCTCTGGCCTCGCCGGGTTGTTATGCGGCCTGAACGGCGTCATGGCGAACGGGATCGGCGTCGGCGGCTTGCCGGGCATCCTTTCCATCCAGCCGAGCTACTGGCAGGTGTTTAGCATGGCGATGGCGATCGCGGTCGTCATCCCAATCGTGCTGACTTCCGTTATCTATCAGCGTAAGTACCGTCAGGGCACGTTGCAGATTGTCTGATTCTTCTTCGGGGCGCAGTTGCGCCCCATCGCATATGTAGGTTACAAGCATGAATACCCTTCCCCACTGGTGGCAAAACGGCGTTATTTACCAGATCTATCCCAAAAGTTTTCAGGACACGACCGGCAGCGGAACCGGCGATTTACGCGGCGTTACGCAGCGTCTTGATTACCTGCAAAAACTGGGGGTGGATGCTATCTGGCTGACGCCATTCTATGTTTCACCGCAGATTGATAACGGCTACGACGTCGCGAACTACACCGCCATCGACCCGGCCTACGGCACGCTGGATGATTTTGACGAACTGGCGGCGCAGGCCAAAGCGCGCGGCATCCGCATTATTCTGGATATGGTGTTTAACCACACCTCCACGCAGCATGCCTGGTTCCATAACGCGCTGAATAAAGAGAGTCCGCACCGGGAGTTTTATATCTGGCGCGACGGTACGCCGGATGCGCCGCCCAATAACTGGCGCTCCAAATTTGGCGGCAGCGCCTGGCGCTGGCATGCCCAGAGCGAACAGTATTACCTGCACCTTTTCGCCCCGGAGCAGGCCGACCTGAACTGGGAAAATCCGGCGGTACGCGCTGAGCTGAAAAAAGTGTGTGAATTCTGGGCCGATCGCGGCGTGGACGGGCTGCGCCTGGATGTCGTGAACCTCATCTCCAAAGATCAGCGTTTCCCGAACGATCTGGACGGCGATGGTCGCCGCTTTTACACCGACGGGCCGCGCGCGCATGAGTTCTTGCACGAGATGAACCGTGACGTTTTTACTCCGCGTAACCTGATGACGGTGGGCGAAATGTCATCCACCACCCTGGAAAACTGTCAGCGGTATGCCGCTCTCGATGGCAGCGAGCTGTCGATGACCTTTAACTTCCATCATCTGAAAGTCGATTATCCCGGCGGCGAGAAATGGACGCTGGCAAAGCCGGATTACGTGGCGCTAAAAGCGTTGTTTCGCCACTGGCAGCAGGGGATGCATAACGTTGCCTGGAATGCCCTGTTCTGGTGTAACCACGATCAGCCGCGTATCGTGTCGCGCTTTGGCGACGAAGGCGAACTGCGGGTTCCGGCGGCGAAGATGCTGGCGATGGTGCTGCACGGTATGCAGGGTACGCCCTATATCTACCAGGGCGAAGAAATTGGCATGACAAACCCGCATTTCTCCCACATCACCGATTACCGTGACGTGGAAAGCCACAACATGTTTGCCTGGCTGCTCGCCCAGGGCCGGGAAGCCAATGATTTACTGGCTATTCTTGCCAGCAAATCCCGCGATAACAGCCGCACGCCCATGCAGTGGGATAGCAGCGCGAATGCAGGGTTTACGCAAGGCGAGCCGTGGATCAACCTCTGCGATAACTATGCGGACATCAACGTGGCGGCGGCGCTAAATGATGAAGACTCGGTGTTCTACACCTATCAAAGACTGATTGCCTTGCGCAAAACAGAGCCGGTCTTAACCTGGGGGAATTATCAGGATCTGCTGCCAGACAGCCCGCATGTATGGTGCTATCGCCGCGAATGGCAGGGGCAACGGTTACTGGTGGTCGCCAACCTGAGCAACGCCTGTCAGGACTGGCTGCCAGAGCATCACGAAGGAAACTGGCAGGCGCTGATGCACAACTACGACGAGGTTGCCACCCGCCCTGCCGCCATGACGTTACGCCCGTTTGAGGCCGTCTGGTGGTTGCAAAAGTAATCACAACGGGATATGGACAGACCTGTCTGTATCCCGGATTATTCAGCCCACAGATATTTTCTCCGTCTTTCTGACAACGTAAAAAAATGCCGCGTATAGTGATACTTAGAATGTACCATCATAAAATTTACACGCGCTAAAGAATAAAACAAAAATAGACCTGCCACTGACACTTATCATATAACCGGCAGGATATCATGAATAAACCTCTTATTAAGTTAAGTTTACTTTCAGCTTTACTCATTAGCAGCCAGGGATGGTGCGGTAATACCTCTGTTGATTTGCGTTTTGGTCATAATACCAATTCAGAAGCTAATGATTCCAGAATTAAAGTCATGCACCAGGCCGACAATGGTTTTTATTTCTCCGTTGAAGCTGCGCAAAACCATAACGATACGTTTTTTGGCGATACCGATCGCTACAGTTCCGATGATAAAGGCGTGACCGAAGCGGCCCAGGAAATAGAAACTCGCTGGCGCTTTGATTTAGGTGACGGTTACTCGGTCGCACCGGGGATGGTCACCGTATTTACGTCCAGTAATACCCATTATCGCCCTTTTATTCAGGGCTGGAAATCCTTCGATAATGGCCTTAACCTTTCCGCCCGTTATCGTTACAACACGGTGAACGATGCGCACAGCGACAGAGAGTTAGACGGCAGCGGTTATACACGTCGTGAATCTCATCAGTTCGATATATGGTTTGCCTACAATATTGGTAACTTTGGCATGTCTTATAACCCCCGTTTCCGCTATCAGGATGGCGTCGATCAGGGGACGGGCGACGATACTTACTGGGAACATACCCTCGCGTTCAACTACAAACTGGACGATGGCTGGACGCCGTACGTCGAGCTGGTCTCTCTTGATAAAACCTATATCAATGACGACGGTCATCATGAAAATGATTACGCCGTACGTCTTGGTATCGTAAAACAGCTTTAACGCGCTATGCCGCATCGTATTGCAGCAGATAACATCCGATGCGGTCTACTACCGTCAGCAGTTCCAGCTGGCCTTCTCGTTGATATAACGAGATTGCGTCAATATCAATATCCAGAGGCCAGCATAATGTTGAAATCGTCGCTAACGTGGATTCTCGTTTTGTAATCGCAATGATTTTTAATCCCTTACGTAACGCGTTTCGCGCCATTTCGACTAACGACGCCGTTTCACCCGATTTGCTGATCAACACCAGCGTACCTTTAGATACACGCGTCAGCTGATGAACATCATTGAGAATGAGGTGCGGTAAGCTCGCCAGCGACAAAAAACGCGACAAATAATTCAGGCTGGTCAATGACGCGCCGCGCGCATATAAGAAGATATGGCTGGAATTAACCAGTATGTTGCACAGTTGTGTAATGGTCTCTTCTTTTTCATCACCAACAACATATCTTACGGGTTCGGCTATTAACCTGTCGCGAGAAAACTGATACCGTAGCTCGGTATAGCTCCGGTATCCCATTTTTTTACACACCCGATTAACGGATGTTGTAGTGGTGAATGTTTCGCTCGCAATCACCTTAGCTGAAATACCCGATATTTCATGAGCATGACACTGAATATACTCAAATATTAATCTTTCACTACCCTGAAAGGAATTCATAAAACCCACCCTTAACCTACGAATATAATATATTCTATCAATATCGTATTTATAACACTGGAATGCGAATCACACTCTATTCAACAGGTATGGTGGTACGCAATTAGTACCATCAAACCTTTTATTGCCTTTTTTATTTCTCTTTATAATTTCTGCAATTCTATTGTTAGGGGTTTTACAATGACAAGGCAAAAAGTCGTCGCGATAACGGCATGCCCGACCGGCATCGCTCATACCTTTATGGCTGCCAACAAAATTGCAGCGTGGGGAGAAGAAAATAACGTCATCGTCAAAGTGGAAACACAAGGAAGCGATGGCGTCAAAAACAAGCTTTCCCGGCAAGATATTGCCAGCGCAGATGCCGTCATTCTGGCAATCGATGTTCCCATCCAGGACGCTGAACGATTCGATAACGTTCCTCATCTCAAAATACGCACTCAGGAACTGATCAAAAACACCGATCGTTACCTGCGTCAGGCGCTGGCGATGGATAAAACCGTAACGGCCGTGTGTGAAGAACAGGAAGAAGCTCGCTCCGCCTGGCAGACCTTCATCGGCCATATTATGGCGGCGATCAGCTATATGCTCCCGGTCGTTGTCCTCGGCGGATTACTGATGGCGGTCGCCAAAATAACCGGGCAGTTTATTCCAATTGCCGGTACGCCGTTCGAGGTGCTGGATAAACTGGGCTTTATGGTGATCAAGTTCATGTACCCGGTTTTTGCCATGTACCTCGCGTTCTCTATTGCCGGTAAACCTGCGCTGATCCCCGGACTTATCGGCGGCATTATGTCCGACGAGGTCTATAAACGCTTTTTTGATCTCGACGGTTTTATGCCTTCAGGCTTCTTCGGCGCCATCGCCATCGGCTTTTTTGTCGGTCATCTGGTGCAGTGGCTCAACAATACCATTAACGTTCGCGCCCAGCTTACCACCATTAAAACGATGCTTATCGTGCCGCTGTGTACCGGCATTACGCTCGTCATCGTTATGCAGTACCTGATCAACCCCTTCTTTGGCGCAATCAACCAGGCGATGGTCGAGTTTTTCACCTCCGCTGGCGACACCGGGCGCGGTTTTTACGCCATGATGATCGCCGCAGGGACGGCCTTCGACCTCGGCGGCCCCATCAATAAAGCCGCTGGTTCGGTGGCGCTGGGGCTTAACGGCGTCAGCGAAACCTTCGATTTAACCGCCAGAGAGCTGGCGATCGTCATTCCATCTATCGGCGTCGGCCTGGCGGCGTTGCTGAACAACCGTTTTGGCCTGCCCAACGTGTTTAGCAGCGAAGAAAAAACCGTTGGCGGTACGTCTTTACTGCTGGGATTCATTGGCATTTCAGAAGGCGCCATTCCTTTCATCCTGAAAAATCCACGCCTGATTCCGGTCTTTATGGTCGGCGCGATGTCCGGCGCGCTTATTGCTATCGCACTCGGCGTGAAGCAATCGCTGCCGTTGCCTGCCATCTGGGGATGGCCGCTGGCGACAAATGTCACAGGGTATCTGATCAGCGTGTTTGCCGGTTCTCTTGTATGCGCGCTGGGCGTGCTCTTCGCCAGCCCTAAGATCGCCAAATAATTCAGGAAGTAGAAATGAGCAACATTCACGTCATCGCCCATACGCACTGGGATCAGGAATGGTATTTCACCTTGCAGGATAGCAATATTCTCGCGTCCTGGAATTTTGCGGATGTGATCCGAACCCTGGAACAGAACCCTGCGTATACCTGTTACCACTTCGACGGCCAAACCGCTGTCGTGGAAGATTTCCTGGCCGTCAATCCTCAATACTGCGAGCGGCTGAAACAGCTGGTCGCCGACAGACGGCTTTTTATCGGCCCGTGGTACACCCAGACGGATACGTATAATGTTCATGGCGAATCCATCATTCGCAACCTGAAATACGGGATACTTTCCGCGCGTAAACTGGGCCATGCCATGATGGTCGGCTATTTACCCGATACGTTCGGCCATAACAGCCAGCTCCCGACCCTGCTTCGCGGGTGTAACCTTGATAACATCGTTTTCTGGCGGGGCATCAACCATGATACGCAGGTTGAAAAGAGTCAGTTCATCTGGCAAGCGCCATCCGGCGCGCAGGTTATCGCTTGCGCCATGCCCTTCGGCTATGGCGCGGCAAAAAATATTCGTGCAGACGACGCGCATCTGCACGACAAAATATTCCCAATCGTTAACCACATCCGCCAACGCTCCGGCCTGAACGATCTGCTCCTGCCCTGCGGCGGCGACCAGGTCAATATTGATCCCCATCTGCCGGAGATACTGCGTATCGCCAGCGCATGTTCCCCTGAAGGCGATCGTTTTCAGATCTCCTCTCTGGAAGCGTACATTGACCACCTTCGACAACAGGCATCAAGATATGATCGCTGGCAAGGGGAATTAAAATCTCCCCGCTATACCCGCATTCATAAAACAATCGGTTCAGTACGTTACGACATCAAAAAGAAGAATTATGACGTTGAACAGTTCCTGTTAGGCAAGCTCGAACCCACCATTGCGCTGGCGCGTTATCAGGGCATTGAAGTCAACGTGCAATGGGTTGACCAGATATGGAAAAACCTTCTGCGTAATCATGCGCATGATTCCATCGGCGGGTGTAACAGCGATGCCACCAATCGCGATATTCTCCATCGCCTTGAGCAAACGGAACAGCTTAGCCATAGCCTGTGGAATCTGGTCGTAAAAGAACTGGCGACCGCCAGTTGTGAAGAGGGCGATCTTTTCGTCATCAACCCCAGCGCCACCGCCTGGTCGGGCATTATCAAAGCCACATTATATAGCCGTACGGCCGGTATTGAACTCAGCCATCATGCGCGTCCTCTTCCGTTCAGCGTTCTCGAACGCACGCAGGTCTCCGGCGGGCGCACGGTTCAGGTTACTGTGCAAGGCGAAAAAGAGGTCGAACTTCCGCCTTATTACCGCTGGCAGGTCGCTATTGACGCGCCAGCGTTACCGCCGCTGGGCTATACCCACATTCAGGTGCAGGAATCATCACGTACCGCGCCAGCAATGCGCAACTGCGCTGAAAGCGCCATTGAAAACAACGATTACCGGCTGGTGCTGCATGCCGGTTCGCTGTCGCTTCATGATAAGCGCAACGGCCGGGTAATATCCGACCTGCTGACCTTTGAAGACTGTGCGGATGCCGGCGATAGCTATGACTTTTCGCCGCTGGAGGGCGATGTTCCGCAGCGCTGCCACACATTTACGCTTATTGCCTGCGAGAAAGGCCCGCACATTGAACGGATGACGCTAAGCGCCACGCTGATGCTGCCCCCTTCGCTGGCGGCGCGAGAGGCGCAGGATGTTCAGCCCTACCCTGTACGCCTTGTCTGCGAGCTTCGCCAGCATGACGCTCAGCTTTTTATCGACATTTCGCTGGAAAACACCGTCTGCGATCACCGCCTGCGCTTACTCATCAACAGCGACATTCGCACCACGGAATCCATCGCCTCTCAGCCCTTTGCCGTCATCCGGCGTCCTGTTGCCGATGCGCCAGCCGACTGGCGTCAGCACTATCGGGAAAAGCCGGTCGATATTGAAACCAGCGAGGGCATTATCGCCATCGAGGAAAACAACCGCTCGCTCATCATCAATAGCCTGGGCATGAAAGAGTTTCAGATATGCCAGAACGAGACGGCGCAGATAGCGTTGACGTTGTTTAAATCAACGGGAGTCCTGGGACGTGACGATCTTGACTGGCGACCCGGACGCGCTTCCGGCATTAATAATACCGTCGTCAACACGCCCGACGCGCAGCTGCTTAAACCGCTGCATTTCAGCCTGACGCTGGCGCTCGCCGATCGGGCCGCCCCTGTGACGTTAAGGCATCTTGAAACCCGCGTGACGCGCCAGCCATTCACCTGGCAAAATCAGACGTTGAACACGCTGGACAACCGCCTGGAGCGTTTTACGCTCAATTTTGTTTCGCGCTCGCTGCCGGAAACATTCAGCCTTCTGACGCTTCCCGAACCGCTGATGCTTTCCGCAATACCCCATGCCCATACGGTAGACGGAACAATAATTCGCATTTTCAATGCCGGAGAGCACCCGGTGCCGCTCCCGCCTTCGCTAAGAAATATTCCGCAAATCAATTACCTGGAAGAACCTGTCGCAGATTGCGCCACCATTTTGCCTTGCAGTACGTGTGATTTTCTTTTTACTCATCAGGAGCGTAACGAAAAAGTATGAGCCAGAACGCCCATCATACCTTCATCAAAAATACGTTAGCTCAGCTTTATCCCCATGCGGATCGGTACGCGCTGGCGGCGAAAATCGAGCAACTCTGTCAACGCTGGAAGCTACGGGAGCAAATCGCCGCGCCTTTGGATCAGAGCCGGGTGTGGATGATTGCTTATGGCGACAGTATCCATAGCGGGGACACAAACGCTCTTGCCTGCCTGCATCAGTTTTCGACACGCTGGCTTAAGGGCGTCATCAGCGACATTCACCTGTTGCCCATGTTCCCGTGGACATCTGATGATGGCTTCAGCGTTAAAGATTATCGCCACATTGCGCCAGAATTAGGCCAGTGGTCAGACATTGCAGCGCTGGCAGGCGATTTTAATCTGATGTTTGATTTCGTGATTAACCATATCTCTCAGCAAAGCCGCTGGTTCCAGGGCTATTTACACGGCGAACCGCGTTATCAGCACTACTTTATTAGCGCCGACCCTGACGATGACTACCATCTTGTCACGCGTCCACGCGCCCTTCCCCTGCTTACGCCATTCAAGCGCAAAACGGGGGAAACCGTACATATCTGGACGACATTCAGCGCCGATCAGATCGATCTGAATTTCCGTGAACCTGACGTGTTACTGGAAAGTATCGACATCCTGCTGGAATACGCAGCGCGCGGCGCGCGCGCAATCAGACTCGATGCGATCGGTTTTTTGTGGAAAGAGCGAAACAGCACCTGTATTCACCTGCCGCAGACGCATCTGATCGTTAAACTCTGGCGCGCCATTCTGGATACGACCTGGCCTGACTGCCTGTTGATTACGGAAACCAACGTCCCACATCAGGAAAATATCAGCTACTTCGGCAACGGCGATGAAGCTCACATGGTGTATCAGTTCCCCTTGCCGCCGCTGACGCTCCATGCCTTTTTACGCGGTAACGCACGCTGGTTACGCCAGTGGGCGCAACGTCTGGAACAGGATGCGTTTCCCGACAAGACGACCTTTTTTAATTTCCTCGCCAGCCACGACGGCATCGGGCTGCGTCCCGTGGAAAATCTCCTTTGCGCAGAAGAGCGGCAGTTTCTGATAAGCGAGGTAGAACGCAAGCAGGGGCGTATTTCATGGAAAACCAACCCTGACGGCAGCCAGTCGCCGTATGAACTTAACATCAACTTTCTGAGCGCATTGAGCGAGTCAGGGGAAAGTCCCGACGACCAGGTCGCCAGATTCACCGCCGCGCACGCCATCCTCTTTATGCTGCGGGGCGTGCCTGCAATCTATTATCACAGCCTCTTCGGCAGTGAAAATGACAACGCCGGGCTGCTCGAATCGGGCATAAATCGCCGCATTAACCGGGAAAAACTGGACGCTGCCACGCTCCATGAGCAGCTGCTCTCGCCGGAAACGAGACAATCCCGAATCTACTCGTCTCTGGCGAAGTTAGCGCATATACGTCAGCAGCATCCCGCATTTTCTCCGTTCGCCTCGCAGCGCATTCCTGAATTGCCTGACGCGCTCTTTGGCGTCGTTCGCCAGCATCCTACAGAAGGCGAAACGCTGTACTGCGTCGTGAACGTCACAGGAATACCACAATCACTTTCACTGCCTGTCACAGGAACAGATCTGCTGACAGGCGCAGCATTCAACGGCGCTTGCGAGCTTTCCGGCTGGCAAACGGTATGGATTCTCGCTGATACGCAACCGGAGGCATAACATGGAGTTGTCCGCGCTTACGCATTCTGAACTGATTTTTATCGATCCGCCGCACCGCACTCCTGAAGCGGTGATCGGGGAGATGTCCGCCGCCCTGTTCAGGCAGGGCCTGATCAACGACAAGGCGATGTTTATTGATAGCGTCCTGCGCCGTGAAAGCGAAGGGCCCACGGCGTTGGGAGAGTCGCTGGCTGTCCCACATGGGAAATGCGGCTCGGTTGTCCAGGCCGCATTTAGCGTCGCCCTGTTTCGCCAGCCCGTCATGTGGCCGGGTCTTGAGGGGGACGAGGAGGTTCAGTTGGTATTTCTGCTGGCGATTCCCCCAGAAGAAGCAGGCAGTACGCATATGCAATTATTAACCCGACTAACCTCGTCTCTGGTGGACGATAAGGTGCGTGAATCACTCATCAACGCTTCCTCTGCCGAAGAGGTGCTTGCGCTGCTCTCGCCAGATGCGCCTTCGGTTTCGCCAGAACCCGCCATTGCAGTGAAAAACACCCGGCTTGTCCCCCTGATTTTGGGGATCGTCGCTGTTGCTGCATTTATCAATGCGGGTATTCACTGGATGAACGCAACAGCGCAATAACCCCTCCTGCGTCAAACCGGTCGTTTCTTTTCGCGCCGGTTTGACGAACGCCTGGCTTAACGCCCGAATTTTGTTGAATTTTTACGCAATTTTTAAGTCCAAAAATTTACATTAAGCGCAAGCGCCCGCCATTCGTACTCTTAAATTTTTACTTTGTTCTGAATCAATAAAATCGTAAACATCTTTGATGCAAATCACTACATATAGAACTTAAAATGCAACCCGACCCAATATGTTGTATTAATCGACTACAATTGCTACAAACACAACACGACGCCATAACGGTGATGTTGTGGATAACGTGGGTCGGGATTGCGGGAAGTCGTTGGATAGAGAGATGAATAAACCCACGCAGACTTCCTCAGCCTCTGTGGATAACCTGTTCTTATAAATATGGAGTGATCATGACACCGCATGTGATGAAACGAGATGGCTGTAAAGTGCCGTTTAAATCAGAGCGCATCAAGGAAGCCATTCTGCGTGCAGCTAAAGCAGCGGGAGTCGATGACGCAGATTACTGCGCCACCGTCGCAGAAGTCGTTAGTAACCAGATGAATGAGCGCAGCCAGGTTGATATCAACGAGATCCAGACAGCCGTTGAGAACCAGCTGATGTCCGGGCCGTACAAACAACTCGCTCGCGCTTACATTGAATACCGCCATGACCGTGATATTCAACGTGAAAAACGTGGCCGTCTGAACCAGGAAATTCGTGGCCTGGTTGAGCAAACCAACTCCGCGCTGCTGAACGAAAACGCCAACAAAGACAGTAAAGTGATCCCGACCCAGCGCGATCTGCTGGCCGGTATCGTGGCGAAACACTACGCCCGTCAGCATCTGCTGCCGCGTGATGTGGTACAGGCGCACGAGCGCGGCGACATTCACTATCACGATCTCGACTATTCTCCGTTCTTCCCGATGTTCAACTGTATGCTGATCGATCTGAAAGGCATGCTGACGCAGGGCTTTAAGATGGGGAATGCGGAAATCGAGCCGCCGAAATCCATCTCCACCGCCACGGCCGTAACCGCGCAAATCATCGCGCAGGTCGCCAGCCATATTTATGGCGGCACCACCATCAACCGTATTGATGAAGTGCTGGCGCCGTTTGTTACCGCCAGCTTCAATAAACACCGTAAGACCGCCGAAGAGTGGCAGATCCCGGACGCTGACGGCTACGCGCACGCCCGTACCGAGAAAGAGTGCTACGACGCTTTCCAGTCTCTGGAATACGAAGTGAATACGCTGCACACCGCCAACGGACAGACGCCGTTCGTCACCTTTGGTTTTGGCCTCGGCACCAGCTGGGAATCGCGCCTGATTCAGCAATCCATCCTGCGTAACCGTATCGCAGGTCTGGGTAAGAACCGTAAAACCGCTGTGTTCCCGAAACTGGTGTTTGCGATTCGCGACGGTCTGAACCACAAGTTTGGCGATCCAAACTACGACATCAAACAGCTGGCGCTGGAGTGCGCAAGCAAACGCATGTATCCAGACATCCTGAACTACGATCAGGTGGTGAAAGTGACCGGTTCGTTCAAAACGCCAATGGGCTGTCGCAGCTTCCTCGGCGTCTGGGAAAATGAGAACGGCGAACAGGTTCACGATGGCCGCAACAACCTGGGCGTCATCAGCCTCAACCTGCCGCGTATCGCGCTGGAAGCCGGTGGCAATGAAGCAACGTTCTGGAAGCTACTGGACGATCGCCTGGTGCTGGCGCGTAAGGCGCTGATGACCCGTATCGCCCGTCTGGAAGGCGTGAAAGCCCGCGTTGCGCCAATCCTTTATATGGAAGGCGCCTGTGGTGTCCGCCTGAAAGCTGACGATGACGTTTCCGAGATTTTCAAAAATGGCCGCGCGTCAATTTCGCTGGGCTATATCGGTATTCACGAAACCATCAACGCGCTGTTTGGCGACAAACATCTGTACGACAGCGAAGCGCTGCGCGCTAAAGGTATCGCCATTGTCGAGCGCCTGCGTCAGGCGGTGGATCAGTGGAAAGACGAAACCGGCTATGGCTTCAGCCTGTACAGCACACCGAGCGAGAACCTGTGCGACCGCTTCTGCCGTCTGGATACCGCTGAGTTTGGCGTCGTGCCGGGCGTGACCGATAAAGGCTACTACACCAACAGCTTCCACCTCGACGTGGAGAAAAAGGTGAACCCGTACGATAAAATCGATTTCGAAGCGCCGTATCCGCCGCTGGCGAGCGGTGGCTTCATTTGCTACGGCGAATACCCGAACATTCAGCACAACCTGAAAGCGCTGGAAGACGTCTGGGATTACAGCTATCAGCATGTGCCGTATTACGGAACCAACACGCCAATCGATGAGTGTTACGAGTGCGGCTTTACCGGCGAGTTCGAGTGCACCAGCAAAGGGTTTACCTGCCCGAAATGCGGTAACCACGACGCCGCGCGTGTTTCAGTCACCCGCCGCGTATGCGGTTATTTAGGCAGCCCGGATGCGCGTCCGTTTAACGCCGGTAAGCAGGAAGAAGTGAAGCGCCGCGTTAAGCATTTAGGCAATGGGCAGATCGGTTAATCCGCTGTCACGTTAATGCCCGGTGGCGCTACGCTTACCGGGCCTACGGACTGCACTCTTACTGTAGGCCGGGTAAGCGTAGCGCCACCCGGCGTGGTTACAGACTATGAACTTTCACCAGTACTACCCCGTCGACATCGTCAACGGCCCCGGCACGCGCTGTACTCTGTTTGTTTCCGGGTGCGTGCATGAATGCCCTGGGTGTTACAACAAAAGCACCTGGCGGCTCAATTCGGGTAAACCGTTTACGAAAGAGATGGAAGACCAGATCATTAACGATCTGAACGACGCGCGGATTAAACGCCAGGGGATCTCACTGTCTGGCGGCGATCCGCTGCATCCCCAAAACGTACCGGACATTCTGAAACTGGTGCGACGCATTCGCGAAGAGTGCCCCGGCAAAGACATCTGGGTATGGACGGGTTATAAGCTGGATGAACTCAACGCCGCGCAAATGCAGGTTGTGGATCTGATTAACGTGCTGGTCGACGGTAAATTCGTACAGGATCTTAAAGACCCGATGCTGATCTGGCGCGGCAGCAGTAACCAGGTCGTCCATCATTTACGTTGATCGCACTCTTTAACGCCGTTTCTCTGCTTCAGGATAAACAAATGTAATGCGTTATAGCATTACATTTGCATTAACATTCATTTCTGGAAAACGCCTCTCAAAAACGGCTCACGCACTCCATCGCTACCGCTTTGAACTCGGCAAAATTCTGGCTGGCGCAGAGTCGCGTCATGGCGCGCTCACGCAGGAAAGTGACAAAAATATCGTAGATCGCCATTGCTTCTTCATACTCGCTTTTACTGATGGCGAGTAAAAAGATGACGTGCGCCGTCTCATCTCCCCAGACGATGCCCTGCGGCGCGAGCACGGTATAGACCACCGTTTTCTTCGCCAGCAATCCCAGGGCGTGCGGCAGGGCGATGCTGTCGCCTAACATCGTGCTGACAATGGCCTCACGCTCAACCACCGAGTCGAGAAACTCCGCATCCACAAACCCCTCGCTTTGCAGCTGATCGCACAATGTCTTAAACAGCGTCTGCTGATCCATTGCACCGTCGATAATGCGAAAGTGAGCGGCGTCGAAGTATTTGTTCAGCATCCACGGGCGGGTTCTGTCCACCAGCACCAGCTTGCCGATCTGCTCCAGCTGGTAGTCGGTAGGGAATGGCGCAATCATGACCACCGGCTTATCTTTTTCGCTGACGCGCGCGGTAGAGATGACAAAATCTTCGGCAATGCTGTCCCGCTGCTCATAGTCACGCAGAGTCAGGGTTCTCACGATCTCAATCTGCGGATATTTCCGCGCCAGCACCGCTTCGATCATGCGTACCATCGCATTTCCCGCGTCACATACCAGCAGGATTTTAGGCTGCCGTTGGTAACCGATGTTGTAACTACGCTCCAGCCCAACGCCGATATGCAATACCAGAAAACCAATCTCGTTTTCGCTGATGGTATATGGCGTGTATTTTCCCCAACCCGACACGGCCGCCAGCGTCATATCCCACGCCATAGGGTAGTGCTGCTTAATGTTTTCCAGTAGCGGATTGGGGATCATTATCTGATAGCGCACCCGCGTGATCATCGTTTTGATGTGGGTGAGCAGGTCGGCGTGTAACTGTTTGTCATTCAACAGGTTATAGTTGTACTGCGTGTTGATAAAACGGAGGATATAGTTAACCAGCGCTTCATCGTCATCGGCATTGATGGCGCTGGGAGCAATCTCCTGCACCTGCCGTGCGGCAATGTGTACCTTCAGCCAGTTCTCTTCAGACGCCGACAGCGGTTTATCCGCCAGGTGTTGCAGCACCGCCGCAATATCCCGCGCCGCGAAGCAGACGTTGTCCTCCACCTCTTCCGTGGTAAATTCTGACAGCGGATACCCTTCGCTGATGCGCCGTACCGCGACGGCGCAATACAGGCGTAAAAACAGCTCGCCTTCATCTGTCAGACGGATACGAAAACGGGTAAATATTTCCTGCAAAATCGGCTGCAATTGCTCCGGTACGCCCGCGTTAAGCGCTTCTTCCACAATCAACGGGTTCGCCGGGTCCTGCTGCGCCAGCGTCCACAGGAGATCGGTCAGACACGCGCGGATCGCCATTTCGCTGCCGAACAATTTCATGCCGTGGCGCGGGCGGGTTTCCAGCGTCAGATGATAGCGGCGCAGCCACTCGCGAACTTCCGCCATATCATTTTGCAGCGTCGCACGGCTGACGAACCACTCATCCGCCAGATCTTCCAGTTTGAGCGAGAAAGCGGACGTCAGGAAACGAACCACCAGATAGTGCACCCGTTCCTGGCTGGTTCGCGGGATGCGCAGCGTACTCGGCTGCTGCTCCCGCAGGGTTTGATAGCGGGTCGGATCGTCAATTCGGAGCTGATAACCGTTGCCCCGGCTCAGAACAAACTGCGCGCCATACTGCGTCAGCAACGCATTCAACGCAGTAATGTCCGCCCGCACGGTGCGCGTGGAAACCGACAACCGCTGCGCCAGCTCATCCTGCGGCAGCGTCTCGTTTTGCAACATATCAAACAGCTGTGCCAAACGTTGGTTGGGGAATCGCACGTCACTTACCTCACTCTTGCTATTAACCTACGCACGTCCGGGTAATGGCCAACAGCTGGCGTACATCGTCTGGACGGGTGTTGCCACTCACCTTATCAATAATCGAACTATAAATGTGAGGAATGATTTTGCTGACGCCGGCATCAAGCGCAATCTGCAAAATCTCGCCAAAGTTTTCCAGATCGATACCGCCAGTCGGCTCCAGCCAGAAGTCGTGACGGGCGCAGGCTTCCGCTACCGCTTTGTACTCATCACGGCATTTCAGGCCGCCCATCGGGAAGTATTTAATCGAGCTGCCGCCCATGTCTTTCAGCAGGGCAATCGCCGTCTCAACGGGAACAATGCCGTCCGGCGTTTTGCTGCTCAGCGGGCCGGTAGAAATTTTCACTCTGCCCGGCGTCCCCGTCGGGGAGACCAGACCGTTAACGACCGTTTCACTCTGCCCCAGCAGCGCGCGGCTGGTCGCCACGCCGGTAAAGACCTGATTAACGTGCTGCGGCTGCACCTGACGAGAGATTTCGCTCACCATCGCCGACTGGTTCGGATCGCCAGCCCCCAGGCCAACGGAGAGGGCATTGTCGATAAGCGCCGCGTATTCGCGCATATCCGCCACCGCGCTGTCGACATCCGGGTAATTTTTGGAGAGCACGCCGACCAGCACATGGCCTTCCGCCGCCGCATAAATCTCACGGGCGTTCTCTTTGGAACCCGCCAGAACGTTCAGACAAACGCGGTCACGGTAAAAGTTAGGGGTCAGTTTCATGCTTTTTTCTCCTGATTAATCACGTCGCGAATACGGCGTGCCACAATCTCCAGTTGCGCCTGATTTACGCTGCGGACATCCGCCTCAATAATGCCTTCGTTAGCTTTGTAGCCACGGAAATAGATGGCGTACTCACCCTGTTTGAGGGCTTCCACCAGATCGCCGGTGGCAATGCCGGTCACGGCCTCATCGAACTTAATTTCCGTTCTCGCGATATCGCGTCCGGCGCTGTCCCACACCACGCGGGCGCTCACGCCATTAAGCGCATTCAGCGCATCAATAAACGGCGTCATTTTTTCGACCATCTCCGCACCGCTCTCTTTCTGCGCGTTCAGGTAGAGTTCGATGGCGCAGGTCAGCCCGAGGATGCCCTCTTTACCGACTTTCATGGCGCGGCCAATGCCCGCCGTCTGGCGTTTCACCCACTCGACGTACTGAGTTTTACCGAGCACCAGACCGCTGGTCGGCCCTTCAATCGCTTTCGCGCCGCTGTAGATCACCAGATCCGCGCCGACGCGGTAGTAACACTGCAAATCCTCTTCTGCCGCCGCATCCACAATCAACGGTAAATTGTGCGTGCGCGCGACTACCGCCGCCTGCTCTACGCTGAGCATGCTTTTCTGCACGCAGTGGTGAGATTTGATATAGAGGATCGCCGCCGTGCGCGGAGTGATCGCCGCCGCAAGCTGCGCTGCGGAACATTCGTTGGCATAACCGGCTTCGACCAGCTTACCGCCGCCCAGCGCCACCATCGTGCCAACCGGCGCGCCAAAGTTAACGTTGTGCCCTTTCGGCAATACAATTTCGTTATTCTCGATCGGAGTAACATGCAGGTTTTCCAGCAGCCAGTCGCTGTCCTGAACCAGTACCGCCGCTACCGACTGGGCAATCCCCGCCGAGGCGCAGGAGACAACCGTCGCCCCTTCCACATCCAGCAGTTTTGCAATGTACTCCCCGGTTTTATTGACCAGATCTTTCATCTCAAAGTACTGGTTCATGCCATCCATTGCCGCCTGCACCACTTCCGGGCGCGGGGTGGAAACACCGAGCGCGGTCATACGCCCTGATGTATTAATCACTTGTTTCAGATTGTATTTTTCATAAATCGAAGTCACGTTCAGCACTCCCTTGTTCGGTTACATAGCCCTTACCCGCACGGATGGCGGCAAGCGGCACCAGCAATTTTTCAGCCTGTAAGCTGTCGTTTTCAGCGTCCACCAGCACGGTTGGCTGACGCCTGAGCGTAAAGAGGGTCAAGTCGGCGTCCAGACCTGGCTCAAGGCGGCCTTTGCTTTTCAGGTTCAGGCCATCAGCAGCATTTGCCGTCACACAGTCGATGACCTGCGGCAGCGTCATGCCGATGGCGAGGAATTTCGACATCACGTTGGCAAGCGAATAAACCGGGCCATTGATGCGGTTACGACAGTAGATATCCGAGCTGATGGTGTGCGGCAAAATGCCTAAGCTAATCGCGCGCTGCGCGACCGCAAAGCTCAGGCTGGCAGTGCCGTGACCAACGTCCAGGCGCACGCCGCGCTGTAGCGCCCGGGTGATTGACGCGCGCAGCTCACCGTCCGGCGTCAGAATGCGATTAGGTTTGCCGTTATAGCAGTGAGTGATGATATCGCCCGCCGTCAGACGCTCAGCGATCTCATCCAGATCCGGCGGGTTGTTGCCGATGTGTACCATCAACGGCAGATCGCCGTTCTCTTTCTGCATCGCTTTGGCGCATTCCAGCGGCGTAATGCCGTTTTCACCCACCACGCTGCTGCTCATTCGCGCCTTCAGGCCCACAATGAAATTCGGATGGCGTTTCACCGCCTGTTTCACGGCGTCCGCATCGACATTGGCCATATTCGCCAGTTCGTTTTGTGCGATCAGTCCTACGCGGGAGATATTCAGCAACGCATAAACTTCAGTGGCCGCTTCACGGGTCAGCGTGTAGAAATCATCAATGTCGTCTGCGCCGGTACTGCCCGCATCAACAACGGTGGTAACGCCTGTCGCAATACCGACGCTGTCCGGCTCATCGTGATAAATCGGGGATTTCGGATAGCAGTGGACGTGGGAATCAATCCACCCTGCGCTAACGTAATACTCGCCGCGCAGATCGACGGTTTTCGCCGCCGGTTGCTGGATATTGCCCAGCGCGGCAATTTTGCCGTCCTTCAGGGCGATATCACTCACCGTATCGTCAACCAGACGCGCACGGCGCAGGAGTAAATCATACATCGCTCTCTCCTTTGCCGGATGGCGGCGTAACCGCCTTATCCGGCCTACAAATCAACAGTTAGCTAATGGCAATCGGGAAGATCGAACCTAAAATCATGGCGCCGAGGATCGCGCCGCCGGTGATCGGCTTCTGCCAGAGATAGAACAGCAACGCCCCCAGCAAAGAACCCACGCCGATTGGAATCGAGGCGGTCATCGCGCTGAGGATGATCAGCGGCCCCAGGAAGCGGCCTGACGCATTACCCGCCCCCATCATCACGTCCGCCCCGTAGGTGGAGTCGCTCTGATTGATGGTGAACTTACGCGCCAGAATGATGACGTAGCCAATTGCCAGACCAATCACCAGACCGGTGATTAACGAGGCGACAAAGTTAGCGACCGGGAAAACGATCCCTGCGCCCAGCAGCAGCGCCGGAACCCCAAGACCGACGCCGGTCTGGATCGCCCCGCCGATGTCCAGAATCCCCACCAGCGACCCTTCGATAATGCGGGCAAACAGGAAGCTTGCGCCAAACGCGGCCACCGCACCGTAAACGCCGGTGTCCATCCCCGCTTTCAGCATTGCCACAAAGGCCACTTCGTTAAACGCGCCGATACCGTACAGGTAGTACATATGCGTCCCGGCAAAAACGCCGGATGAGAGCAAGCCTACAAAGATCGGGAACGACCAGTCGGCATACCAAAAACCTTTATTCTGTTCCATTATGATGGCCTCCGTTATTTGCCGCTGAGCGAGCCGTGGATCAGTTCGAGCCAGTTCGGCACGGTCATATTGAAGGATTCGATCATCTTCATGTCGAAGCCGCGGAAGAAGCCGCTCAGGACAAACAGCGCCACAATGGCGACCATCATCACTTTGGTGACGTGGTTCCAGCCGCTCTCTTCAACGCCTTTGCCGATCAGAATACCCAGCACCAGACCCGGAACGGCGTTACCCATGATCAGCTGCGCCGCGCCGCCAAACACGGTGGCCCAGAAGCCTGATTTTTTCCCGGCGTCGATCGCCGCCAACCAGAAAATAACCGGCATCACGGTATTCACCAGCAGGTTAGCCGCAGGCACCAATACCTTAACGGCGGTGACCTGCAACGCTTCCGGTACGGAAGAGGCGGTAAGGTTGAGGAAGGTCACGACGATCATGCCGATGATGCCGCAGGCAATCGCCATTTTCTTTGGATCGTGCAGCGTCTCGCCGACATTGCGGTTTTTGATCATCAGCGCTGCCGCGCCCCAGTTCGGGATGATGCGGTGATCGACATCCTGCGTGAATGAACCCGCCGCAACGGATGAGGCCCAGGCGTTGAAGAAGAAGCCCAGACCGAAGGAGAAGTGAGAAGCCGGGTCCCCTTCACAGGAGTTCAGTTCCCCCAATGTACGAAACGCGCCCATACCCTGTGTAGTCGGCGCATGAAACATGCGTGCAGCCCCGGCGCCCACACCGACGCCGACCAGGCCACCAATGATGAGCGATTTTATTAATATTATCAGGAACATATTTATGCCTTTTAATAAAGAATCAGCGTTGCGCGACGAAGTCCACCTTGTCGAGATTGATGGCAGTCACGTTGACGGTCACTTCCAGCTCCACGCTGTAGGTGCGTCTTTCCCGGCGCAAAAAGACAAATAAAAACGCTTCTTTGCGCACCGTTTCACGCGCTTGAACAACCTGCACATCCTGTGGCTCAATACGCAATAAAATATGCGGCGATGCTTTCATCACCGCGCCCTGAACGTGGTTCAGGGCATCGGCAAAGGCGCGCGCTTTGGCTTCGCCTTTACCGGTGACTCTCACCGTAGTGGTGAATTGTTCTTTCATACTTAAGCGCCGTATTTCTTCTGCCACGCCTGAACCAGACGCTCGCCAAGTTCTTCTTTATCCATAAAGCCGAACCCCAGCACGTTGCAGCCTTCGTTGATAGCCGTGACGCCTTCATCCACAGAGCGCATCCCGTATTTGGCTTTGTAGCCATACTTGTTTTGCGCCGTGATGGCGCCCGCACCGCCGCTACCGCAAAAAGAGATGCCAAAGGTAGCGTTTTCCGCTTTCATCACGTCGCCCAGCTTCATATCCGCCGCCACGCCCGGCACCACCACCGCACGACCACCGGCTTTTTCCACACCTGCCGCCACTTTCTGGCCCTTACCCAGACGATCGCCAATTACGACTGTAATCTGTTCCATTTTTTGCTCCTTAAAGGTTGTCTTTCGCGACTTCGAAATGTACTGACAGCAGCCAGGCTTCTTCCTCTGGAAGGTTGCCAAACGCCGCCACGATGTCGCGGGCAAGTGCCATTGATTCGGCTGAAATTTCATCAAATAAACTGGCATCCACTTCCGGCAAAGGCTCGCCGGTCACTGACCGGTGCGCCATGGCGCGAACATGAGACGTCAGCATTTGTTCCTGTACGGCGTTGGGAATGATGTGATGTTCGCTGAGTAAGGCATACACCTGCGCCAGCATGCGATCGGCCAGTTCACCGATCTCCGTCACCTGCTCCCCCATGTCGTTCATTACTGCTCCGTTATTCACTCGTCTTACCCCGTTAATGGCTCTGGGTTAAAACTAACGGCAGGGGTTAAAAGTTTGTAGCGAGTTGTTTTCCACTTCGAAGTGGAAAGGCGAGTGGCGACAGTGATCTGTTCCACAGAAAAGGGGGATTTGGCGATTTATCGCTGAAAAACTGTGACATACGTCGCAAGGAAAGGCGGAAAAACCGATGAGAAAAAGCACATTCGCGCGATCGCCGAATGTGAAAAAGTGTGACGGGAATAGGGATTACTTATGGCCCAGGGGAAATGCCGGATAACGACGCGATGCGTCTTATCCGGCCTACATCACGTTATTAACGATACTTCTTATGGTACGCGTTGCGGGTGGTTTTAAACGTTTCCACCGCCGCTTGCGCCTCTTTGATTTTTCCTTCATTCGCCAGTTTTAATGCGCCGTCAATCTGACCGACCAGCGTATCTAAACCGTGGCGAAAATCCTTCATCTCCGGGCTATCCGGGGCTTTATCTTCCAGCTTAGGCGGCGTGCCTTTTTGCGCATCCAGCGCAGCGGCGCGCATTTTGCTTAACGCGTCTTTCAGTTCGGTCGCGTTATCCGTTTTTTCCACCACCTTCAGATTGTCGTTAAGCGTGTCCATATTGTCTTCAAGATCGGCAGAAAACACCGCCGAACTGAACGCCAGGGATGATATGGCAAGAACAGCTAACAGGTTTTTACGCATTGCTCACTTCCTCATTTTTATTATGAAAAGAAAACAAACGAGTGCTACTGCCCGGCGATTTTCATCTCCGGTAACAGCACGGAACCACACTGTATATTGCTACGCGTTTCAATATCGTTACCCACGGTGACGATATTGCGCCACATCTCTTTTAAATTCCCGGCGATGGTGATCTCGCTGACCGGATACTGGATCTCGCCGTTCTCAACCCAGAAACCGGCCGCGCCACGGGAGTAGTCGCCAGTAATGCCGCTCACTCCCTGACCCATGAGTTCGGTGACGACCAGACCGGTGCCCATCTCTTTGAGCAGTTGTTCAAAGCTCAGCCCCTGCCCGGCAATGCGCCAGTTATGGATGCCGCCCGCGTGCCCGGTGCTTTTCAGCCCCAGTTTGCGCGCGGAATAGTTGGTCAGCAGCCACTGGGTCAGCACGCCGTCTTTCACAATGTCGCGACGCTCTGTGCGCACACCTTCGCTGTCGAATGGCGAAGAGGCCAGCCCTTTCAGCAGATGCGGGTGTTCTTCGATGGTCAGCCATTCCGGCAGAATCTGTTTGCCCAGCGAATCCAGCAGGAAGGTCGATTTACGGTATACCGAGCCGCCCGCAATCGCGCCGACCAGATGGCCAAACAACCCGGTCGCCACTTCATTCGCGAAAATCACCGGCGCTTTCATGGTCGAGAGTTTGCGCGGCGCCAGGCGAGATAACGTACGGCGCGCGCACTCGGCGCCCACCCATTCCGGCGTTTGCAGATCGCCTAACGCGCGGCCAATGGTGTAGGCGTAATCACGCTCCATGTCGCCCTTTTCTTCGGCGATGACACAGCTTGAGAGCGAATGGCGCGTGGAGCAGTACCCCTGCAACATGCCGTGGCTGTTGCCGAACACTTTGATGCCGTAATGGCTGTTAAAGCTGCCGCCTTCGGTGTTGGTAATACGTTTATCCGCCTGCAACGACGCCTGCTCCGCGCGAGCAGCCAGATCAATGGCTTCATCCGGGGTTACTTCCGCCGGGTGGAACAGGTCGAGATCCGGCGCCTCAAAGGCCAGCAGATCTTTATCTGCCACGCCCGCGCACGGGTCCGGCGAGGTATAGCGAGCAATATCCAGCGCCGCCTGTACGGTACGGGCAATCGCCTGCGGGCTTAAATCGGTGGATGACGCGCTGCCTTTACGGTTCTGGTGATAAACGGTGATCCCCAGCGCGCCGTCACTATTAAATTCTACGTTCTCCACTTCACCATAACGGGTGCTGACGCTGATGCCGGTGGTCTTGCTGACAGAGACTTCCGCGCCGTCTGATTTGCCTGAGGCGAGCTCCAGGGCTGTCGAGACCGCTTCTTCCAGAATCTTACGCTGCGCTTCAACTTGTGAGATTACTTTCATCGCAAATGCCATACTGTAGAGAGAGTTTCTCTGAAGTCTAACAGAGAACCGTTTTTCAGTGCGCATCTTAACTGGTAACATTAGCCTCTTTTTTTAAGGAGCCTGACATGACAAAGCAGCCCGAAGACTGGCTCGACGACGTTCCCGGTGATGACATCGAAGACGAAGACGATGAAATTATCTGGGTCAGCAAAAGTGAAATTAAACGCGATGCCGAGGAGTTAAAACGCCTGGGCGCGGAAATTGTGGATCTGGGGAAAAACGCGCTGGATAAGATCCCGCTTGATGCGGATCTGCGCGCCGCCATTGAGCTGGCCCAGCGTATTAAGATGGAAGGCCGCCGCCGTCAGTTGCAGCTGATCGGTAAGATGCTGCGTCAACGCGACGTTGAACCTATTCGTCAGGCGCTGGATAAGCTGAAAAACCGCCACAACCAGCAGGTGGTGCTGTTCCATAAGCTTGAGCAACTGCGCGATCGCCTGATCGTTGAAGGTGATGATGCGGTGGAGGAAGTGCTGAGCCTGTGGCCGAATGCTGACCGTCAGCAGCTTCGCTCGCTGATCCGCAACGCGAAGAAAGAGAAAGAAGGCAATAAGCCGCCGAAGTCGGCGCGGCAGATCTTCCAGTATCTGCGTGAGCTGGCGGAAAACGAAGAGTAATGCGTACGTGAGTTAAGTGTGCCGGATGGCGACGCAAAACGTCTTATCCGGCCTACAGCCTGGTGTATTTGGTATTTGCCGGATGGCGACGCAACGCGTCTTATCCGGCCTACAGCCTGGTGCATTTGGTATTGCCGGATGGCGACGCAATGCGTCTTATCCGGCCTACAGCCTGGTGCATTTGGTATTGCCGGATGGCGACGCAACGCGTCTTATCCGGCCTACAGCCTGGTGCATTGGTATTTGCCGGATGGCAACGCAATGTGTCCTATCCGGCCTACAGATTGTAGGCCCGGTAAGCGCAGCGCCACCGGGCATATGATTACTCCGCAGCCTCTGCCTTTTTCGCCAGGCCATCCAACAGTTTTTGATGAATGCCGCCGAACCCGCCGTTGCTCATCACCAGAATATGATCGCCAGGCTGCGCGGTTTTCACCACCATGTCGGCCAGCGCGTCCACATCCCCGCTCCAGTGCGCAGGCTGAACACAGGCATCCGCGACTTCCGCCACCTGCCACGGAATATGCTGCGGTTGCAGCAAGAACACTTCATCCGCACGCCCTAACGACGGAGCCAGATCGTCTTTGCAAAGACCCATCTTCATGGTGTTGGAGCGCGGTTCCAGCACCGCAAGAATACGCGCCGTACCGCCCACTTTACTGCGCAACGCCGCAAGCGTCGCCAGGATCGCCGTCGGGTGGTGAGCGAAATCGTCATACACCGTCACACCGTTGGCTTCACCGCGCAACTCCAGACGACGACGGGCGTTGATGAACGATCCCAACGCGTTAGCCGCATCCGCAGGCATTACGCCAACATGACGAGCGGCGGCAATCGCCATCAGCCCGTTATTCATATTGTGTTCACCGACCAGCGACCACTTCACTTCGCCGGCTTTTTCACCGTCCAGCCACACTTCCCAAACGGATGCATCCGCGTTCAGTTTCTTCGCCTGCCAGTGCCCCTGCTCGCCCACCAGCTCCTGCTCGCTCCAGCAGCCCATCGCGATCGTCTGCTTCAGGTTGATGTCGTGTTCCGGGAAAATAATGCGCCCTTGCCCCGGCACGATGCGCACCAGGTGGTGGAACTGCTTCTGAATCGCTTTCAGATCGTCAAAGATGTCCGCATGGTCGAACTCAAGGTTGTTGAGGATCAGCGTGCGCGGGCAGTAGTGCACAAACTTGGAACGCTTATCGAAGAACGCGCAGTCGTACTCATCCGCCTCAATGACGAAGAAGTGACTTTCACCCAGACGGGCAGAAACGTCGAAATTGCCCGGAACGCCGCCAATCACGAAGCCCGGCTGATAACCGCAGGCTTCCAGAATCCAGGTCGCCATGCCTGCCGTGGTGGTTTTACCGTGCGTACCGGCTACGGCCAGCACCCAGCGATCGCGCAGAACAAAGTCATGCAGCCACTGCGGGCCGGACATATACGGAATGTTCTTTTCCAGCACCGCTTCAACACACGGATTTCCACGGGTCATGGCGTTGCCGATGATCACCAGGTCTGGCTGTGGGTCGAGCTGGCTGGCGTCGTAACCCTGAATTAAATCAATGCCCTGCTTCTCAAGCAGGGTGCTCATCGGCGGATACACATTGGCGTCCGAACCCGTTACTTCATGACCGAGCGAGCGCGCCAGCATCGCCAGACCGCCCATGAAAGTGCCACAAATTCCCAAAATATGAATGCGCATACGTCACTACCCTTTTTTAATCTGGGGGCCATTTTACGCACATGTCAGGCAAGTGAGAAACGCATTTCAGGATATTCCGTACTTTGCTGGCGCGATTCACCTGAGCGCGGCCGCTGAAATATTTGTTAAGATTGTTACGGTCGCTTTACTCCATATCAATTGCAGGGAAAGTGTTATGAAAACGTTAGGTGAATTTATTGTCGAAAAGCAGCACGAGTTCTCTCATGCTACCGGTGAGCTCACTGCTTTGTTGTCGGCAATAAAGCTGGGCGCCAAGATCATCCACCGTGATATCAACAAGGCCGGTCTGGTCGATATCCTGGGTGCCAGCGGTGCTGAGAACGTGCAGGGCGAGGTTCAGCAGAAACTCGACCTGTTCGCGAACGAAAAACTGAAAGCTGCACTGAAGGCACGCGATATTGTGGCGGGCATCGCTTCTGAAGAAGAAGATGAAATTGTCGTCTTTGAAGGCTGCGAACACGCGAAATACGTGGTGCTGATGGACCCACTGGATGGCTCGTCCAACATCGATGTTAACGTCTCTGTCGGTACTATTTTCTCTATCTACCGCCGCGTAACGCCTGTCGGCACGCCGGTGACGGAAGAAGATTTCCTGCAACCGGGCAACAAGCAGGTGGCTGCGGGTTATGTGGTCTACGGCTCTTCAACCATGCTGGTTTACACCACCGGCTGCGGCGTACACGCCTTCACCTACGATCCGTCGCTGGGCGTTTTCTGCCTGTGCCAGGAGCGTATGCGCTTCCCGGAGAAGGGCAACACCTACTCCATTAACGAAGGCAACTACATCAAATTCCCGAATGGCGTGAAGAAGTACATTAAGTTCTGCCAGGAAGAGGACAAGTCCACGAATCGCCCGTACACCTCGCGCTATATTGGCTCCCTGGTGGCGGATTTCCACCGCAACCTGCTGAAAGGCGGGATCTACCTCTACCCGAGCACCGCCAGCCACCCGGAAGGGAAACTGCGTCTGCTGTACGAATGCAACCCGATGGCCTTCCTGGCTGAGCAGGCGGGCGGCAAAGCGAGCGACGGTAAAGAGCGCATTCTGGATATTACGCCGGAAAGCCTGCACCAGCGCCGTCCGTTCTTCGTCGGCACCGATCATATGGTGGAAGACGTAGAACGCTTCATCCGCGAGTTCCCGGACGCATAATTATCATTAATCGCACGGATGTAGGCCGGATAAAACGCGCAGCGTTGCCATCCGGCAATTTATTGCCTGGTGGCGGCTTCGCCTTATCCGGCCTACGTTCGGTTACGCTGCCTGTAGCTTAAATACGGCCATCGCCTCCAGCAGCGCATGGGACTGCTCTTCCAGCGAACGGGTGGCTGCGGAAGATTGCTGTACCAGCGCCGCGTTCTGCTGTGCGGTTTCATCCATCTGACTGACCGCGATATTCACCTGCTCAATGCCCCGGCTCTGTTCCTGAGAAGCACTGGCAATCTCACGCATCAGTTTGGTCATGCGCATCACTTCTGTCGCAATCTCATCCATCGTTTCACCGGCCTGCATCGCCAGATCGCTGCCCTCTCCGACATGCGTTTGCGAGTCGCTGATGAGCGCGCGGATCTCTTTCGCAGCATCGGCGCTGCGGCTGGCGAGATTACGCACCTCACCGGCAACCACCGCAAAACCGCGCCCCTGTTCACCAGCGCGCGCCGCTTCAACGGAGGCATTCAGCGCCAGAATATTGGTCTGGAAAGCGATGCCGTCAATTACGCCGAGAATATCGGCGATACGGTCAGAGCTGCCGGAAATATCACGCATTTTCTCAATGACATAGCACACCATCTCGCTGCCGCGATCGGCGGTGTCCGAGACTGATTTCGCCAGTTGGTGCGCCTGATCGGCATTTTCAGCGTTCAGTTTCACCGTCGCAGTCAGCTCTTCCATGCTGGCGGCTGTCTGTTCCAGCGAGGTGGCCGTAGACTCCGTGCGTTGCGCCAGATGCAGGTTGCCCGCCGTCAGTTCACGGCTGCCGGTATCAATTTGCGTGCTGGCGTCACGAACGCGTACCACGGATTCACTCAGCGCCGCACGCATCTCTTCAAGGGCGGTATTCAGACGGTTAAATTCAGAGCTGGCAAAACGGCTTACCGTCGGCGATAAATCCCCTGTCGCCAGACGCTCCAGTTGCTCAACAACATTATCAAGAGGTTTCAGGAGCTTATTACGCAACATCAGCCATACCAGCGCCAGCAGGCCGATGGCGGCCAGCGTCGCCCCCGTCATCACCCCATAATAGACCCAGGAAGTGATAATACGGGTGGAGGCGTAGAGCCCCATACCGCCCGTCAGCAACAGGAGCAGGGTAAGTAAAGACAGTAAAACCAGTAAACTTGTACGAATAGAGAGGGATTTTGGCATCGTTATCTTTCCGGTTGTAGGGATATAGAATCTATCGACTACAACCGGAAAAAGTTTATACGTTTCAGGAAATTCAATATGTTACTTCGGTGTTGCGGCTGTGTTGACACGCGTAACCGGAGAGCTCTGGCGATTCTCCCACAGCACCGTCAGACCACGCTGCAAGGCAATAAAAATAAACAACAAAATCCCGATAGCGATCTTCGTCCACCAGGAACTCAGCGTGCCATCGAAGTTAATATAGGTCTGGATCAGCCCCTGGATCGCCACGCCGAACAGCGTACCTAACACCGTCCCCACGCCTCCGCTCAGCAACGTACCGCCAATCACCACCGATGCGATGGCATCCAGCTCAACGCCAACGCCCGCCAGCGCATAACCGGCCTGGGTATAAATGGAGAAAACAATACCCGCCAGCGTCGCAAGTCCGGTAGAGAGCATATAAATACGGATGGTGGTGCTGCGCGTCGAAATCCCCATCAGGTTCGCCGACGCCGCATTTCCGCCAATGGCGTAAACCTGATTACCAAACCGCGTACGGTGCGCGAGGAAAATGCCGATCACCACCACCGCCAGCATCAGCAGCCCCATTGCGCTCAGACGCCCGCCGCCGGGGATTTTCCATGCCAGGCTGGAGAGCGTATCGTAAATCGGGTGGTTAATCGGAATCGACTCCTCAGACACCAGGTAGCTGACGCCACGCAGGAAGAACATCCCCGCCAGCGTAATGATAAACGCCGGAATCTTCAGCGCATCAATCAGCAGCCCCATAAATGCCCCGAACGCACAGCCCATCGCCAGTACCAGCGGGAAGGCCAGCAGCGGCGAGATCCCCCAGTAGCCAATGGCCTTCGCCAGAAAAACGCCGGTAAACGCGATCACCGATCCCACGGACAGATCGATGCCGCCGGAGAGGATCACGAAGGTCATGCCAACCGCGATAATCCCGAGGAAAGCGTTATCGGTCAGGATGTTGCAGATAACCCGGGTTGAGGCGAAACCGGGGAACTGCGTCAGGCAATAGAGATAGCCCAGCACAAAAACCCCGAGGGTGATCATCAACGGTAAGTTACGTTTTATCACGACCACGCACTCCTTTTATCAGACTGATAAAGCGCTGCGACTGCACAATCAGCACGCATAACACCACGATGGCTTTGACGACCTGGTTCATCTCCGGCGGAAAGCCTGACAGCAGGATGCCGGTATTCATCCCCTGGATAATCAATGCGCCCACGACCGACAGCAGCAGGTTAAAGCGCCCGCCCATCAGCGAGCCGCCGCCAATAACCACGGCCAGAATGGCGTCCAGCTCCAGCCAGAGTCCGGCGTTGTTGGCGTCCGCGCCGCGAATATCCGCCGTGATGATGATGCCCGCAATCGCCGCGCACAGGCCGCTCAGAACATAGGTGAGCATGACGATAATGCGGGTGTTCACCCCGGCATTTTTCGCCGCCCGGATGTTGATCCCCACCGCTTCAATGAACATCCCCAGCGCCGTTTTACGGGTCAGCAGCCAGAACACCACCAGGGTAAGCAGCGCGATAATCACGGGCGTCGGAAACAGCAGCAGCGAACCGCTGCCGAACCACGATAAGTTGGGTGAGTTAAAGGTGACGATCTGCCCGGAGGTGATGAGCTGCGCCACGCCACGTCCGGCCACCATCAGAATGAGCGTGGCGACAAACGGCTGAATTTTAAGGATCGCCACCAGAATGCCATTCCACAAGCCCGCCAGTACGCCTGTTCCCAGCGCCGCGAGCAGCACCACCGGTAAGCTGTGCCCGGCCACCGTCATGGCGGCAGTGGTCGCCCCGGCAATCGCCATTACCGCCCCGACGGAGAGATCGATACCGCCAGTGGCGATCACCAGCGTCATCCCAATCGCCAGCAGCGCAACGGGAGCCGCGCGGTTAAGAATGTCAATCGGGCTGCCGAACAGGCGACCATCCTGCAAAATCACCTGCCAGAAATGCGGCGCCACCAGGCTGTCCACCAACAGCACCAGCAGCAATGCCACGATCTGCGGCATACCTGTCGGCCAGCGAAAACGTCGCTTCGGCGGTGTGGTTTGCGGGAGAGACTGAGGCATCACACTATTCTCCTTACGCCGCAATGGCGTTCATGATCGCCGGAACGGACAGTTCCGCCAGCGGGATCTCCGCCACCTGTTTACGATCGCGCATGATGATCACCCGATCGGCATAGCCCACCAGTTCCTCCAGTTCAGAGGAGATGACCAGCAGCGCCAGCCCGTCCGCACACAGCGTTTCAATCAGTCGGATGATCTCCGCATGCGCCCCAACGTCGATACCGCGTGTCGGTTCATCCAGGATCAGGAACTGCGGTTTGGTCAGCAACCAGCGCGACAGCAACACTTTTTGCTGATTGCCGCCGGAGAGAAATTCAATCGGCTGTTCCGCACTGGGGGTACGAATGCCCAACTGGCGGATAAAACGCTCGGCAATCTCCTGCTGTTCTCTGCGGGAAATCGGCCGCAGCCAGCCTCGCTGCGCCTGTAGCGCCAGAATGATATTTTCCCGTACCGATGCGGCGGCAATAATGCCGTCCGTTTTCCTGTCTTCCGGGCAAAAGCCAATCCCAAGGCACGAAGCCTGATGCGGCGATCGCAGGGTTTGCGGTTTACCTTTGATCATCGCACTGCCGCTGTCGGCCGGTTTAATGCCGAAGATCACCTCTGCGGTTTCGGTACGCCCCGATCCCAACAGCCCTGCCAGACCGACGATCTCGCCGGGGCGGACTTCCAGGCTGAACGGCGAGATGGTGTCTTTCCTGCCGTAATCTTTAAAGGCAGCCACCGGTTTATCGCTCAGCAAGGTGCGCCCCGCCCGCTGTAGCGCATGGGTCTCCAGTTCGCGCCCCAGCATCATTTTCACCAGTTCGATCTGTGGAAGCTCGCGGGTTTCGCGGCAACCGACAAAGCTGCCGTTGCGTAACACGGTGATCCGATCGCTCACCTGATAAACCTGATCGAGAAAGTGCGTAACAAAGATCAGGCTGACGCCGCGATCGCGCAGATGGCGCATCAGGCCAAACAGCATCTCAACTTCCTGGGTGTCGAGGCTGGCGGTGGGTTCGTCGAGGATCAGGACTTTAGCGGAGAGATCGATGGCCCGGCAGATAGCGACAATCTGCTGCATTGCAACGGAAAAGCGGTTGAGCGGCTCACGCACATCCAGCGAAAAGCCGTAAGAGGCCATCAATTCTGTAGCGCGTTTCTCCATTTCTTTGCGCCGTAGCAGGCCAAAACGCCGGGGCTCACGACCGATAAACAGGTTATCCGCCACCGACATATTGGGCAGAAGGTTAACCTCCTGGTAGACGGTTCCGATCCCCAGTTGCTGGGCATGCGCGGTATTCTTCGGTGAAATCGCCTGGCCTTCCAGCCAGATAGTGCCGCGATCGGCATGGTATACGCCGGTTAATGCTTTAATCAGCGTTGATTTTCCCGCCCCGTTTTCCCCGAGCAGCGCCATGATTTCGCCCCGGCGCAGGCTAAAATCGACGTTATCCAGCGCCTTAACGCCGGGAAAGAATTTACTGAGTCCCTCGGTACGGAGGATTTCCTGATTTTGGTCGATGGTCATGGCATTCCTCCGGTTCGAAAGCGCGGCCTTTCCGTAGGCCTGATAAGCGCAGCGCCATCAGGCAATAAATGCCGGATGGCGGCGTAACGCCTTATCCGGCCTACAGAAGACCAACAGCAAAATCAGTAGCCCATGTTTTTCTTCTTCTCTAACTCTTCTTTTGCGGTGTCAGGCAGGTACAGCGTCGATTTGGTGATGGTCAGCTTCTCAGGCATCGTGCCGTCTTTTTTGTATTTCTCCAGCGCATCGAAAGCGGGCCCGGCCATGTTCGGCGTCAGTTCAACGCTGGCATTGGCTTCGCCATCAATCATCGCTTTATAGATATCCGGCACGCCGTCGATAGAGCCCGTCAGAATATCTTTGCCCGGCTTCAGGCCCGCTTCTTTAATCGCCTGGATCGCGCCGATCACCATGTCGTCGTTATGGGCGTAAACCATGCAGATGTTTTTGCCGTTGTTTTCCGCTTTGATAAAGCTCTCCATCACCTCTTTCCCTTTACTACGGGTAAAGTCGCCAGACTGAGAGCGGATGATTTTGATGTTTGGCGCTTTGGCGATGGCTTCGGCAAACCCTTTCTTACGGTCGATCGCCACGCTGGCCCCAACGGTGCCTTGCAGCTCAACAACGTTACACGGCTTGCCATCCACCTCTTTTACCAGCCAGTCGCCGATCAATCTGCCTTCCAGCACGTTGTCGGCGGTGACGGTGGTCATATAGAGCGATTTGTCTTTAACATCAATGGAGCGGTCGAGCAGAAAGACCGGAATTTCCGCATCTTTGGCTTCTTTTAAGACCGGTTCCCAGCCTGTCGCGACCACTGGCGCAATAAAGATGGCGTCCACGCCCTGAGCGACAAATGAGCGTACGGCTTTAATCTGGTTTTCCTGTTTTTGCTGACCGTCGGCAATTTTCAGCGTGATGCCGCGTTTTTCGGCCTCGCTCTTCGCCACGTTGGTTTCGGCGGCGCGCCAGCCGGACTCAGAGCCGACCTGCGAAAATCCTACGGTTAAGGGGGCGGCCATTGCCATAGACGACATGGCTGCCGAAACTGCTGTGACTAAAAGTAAGCGCTTCCACATAATGATGTCCTCGTAGCCCAGGTTATTGTTGGGTGAAAAGCATTCGCGAGGAAAACTATAGACAATAGGTGATGTAACGGATTGCGTTACATCACACTTCAAAAAAGTAAATAAAAGGTTAATCACAACTTTGTAATCGCTTTCATTCGCCTATGAAAAAAGCAGCTGTTGTTATGGATTTTCCTGTCACGTAAACCGTCTGAAAATCGCAGCCGGAGGGGAAAGAAGACGAAAACAAGCGGAGACTTTCAGCGCGAGTTGGCTATAATACTCGCCACTTGTTTGCCATATATATTTAAAGGAAACAGACATGAGCTTACTCAACGTCCCTGCGGGTAAAGATCTGCCGGAAGATATCTACGTTGTTATTGAGATCCCGGCTAACGCAGATCCGATCAAATACGAAGTTGACAAAGAGAGCGGCGCACTGTTCGTTGACCGCTTCATGTCCACCGCGATGTTCTATCCGTGCAACTACGGCTACATCAACAACACCCTGTCTCTGGATGGCGATCCGGTAGATGTTCTGGTCCCGACGCCGTATCCGCTGCAACCGGGTGCTGTGATCCGTTGCCGTCCGGTTGGCGTTCTGAAAATGACCGACGAATCCGGTGAAGATGCGAAGCTGGTTGCCGTACCGCACACCAAACTGAGCAAAGAATACGATCACATCAACGACGTGAACGACCTGCCGGAACTGCTGAAAGCGCAGATCACGCACTTCTTCGAGCACTACAAAGACCTCGAAAAAGGCAAATGGGTGAAAGTTGACGGCTGGGACAACGCTGAAGCGGCTAAAGCTGAAATCGTTGCTTCCTTCGAGCGCGCAGCGAAGAAATAAGTTCGTTTTCGCGTTAAGGCCAACGTCACTATTGGAGATCCTCATTTATTGAGGGTCTTTTTTTTATCCATCCTAAGCCACCTCCAGTGGCGGTGGTGAAGGACGCAGCGCCATCAAGCATCCGCAGCATGATTATGGCACCACATAAAACAACGCCACCCGAAGGTGGCGTGTTTTTTTATCAGCACTGGTCTCTGTCTAACCAGTTACCGCTTTCAATCAGCGTTAACCCTTCGACCGGACGTTGGTACACATACATCCATGCGCTTCCGTACGGTGTCTGGATTAACTGGCGTGCATATTCGCCGCCCCTGGTGCGCAAGGCATCAAGTTCGGCCAGCGTGGCGTTATCAATACGATAAACTTCACCGTGTACCGATCCGTTTCCCGGAACTGCGCCTGGATAGTGGCCCAGGCTATACAACTGGTAGTTATCGATACTGTAATCGCCCAGCAACTGGGCGTTGGTCATCCAGTGGCTGTTGCCCTGTTTGCGTCGTAAACTGCCGTAAACAAATATTCGCATTGCTAAAACTCGAACTGATAGAGCAAATCAAGTGCCTGATCTACGCCAGACACTGCTTCCAGATATAGCTTAGGCATCAGGCGATAACGTAACGTGAGCGTCGCCAAAGAGTCAAATATACCCACACCATATTTCACTTGCAGACCTGGCAGCACATATCCGCTGACCACAACCTGGGATGAGTCGCCCACCCCTTGCGTGTCCAGCGCCAGATTGCTTACGCCAAATGTCTCCCCGATTTTACCCACAACCTGACCACTTTGTGCAACCCCCAGACCAACAAGCATTGAGGTCATCGCCGCACTGTCGCTCTGATCGCTCTCCAGCCCCTGGCCGCGCAGCAGGTAAGACAGCGCCTCCTGCTGGGACATCGCCGGGTCGGAGAAGATTTCCGCTTTCGGCTCATCCGCAGTGCCGGTCACGCGCACCCCGGCAATGACGTCGTTCTCCGTCGATTCAGGATTACGAATCGCCTCGATGTTGAGCAGCGGCTGATCCGGCGGGCCAGAGAACAACAGTTCCCCCTTACGCACGATCAGATCCTGACCATACGCATGGAAGCGCCCGTCAGGAATATTGATCTGCCCGTTAAGCCCCAGTCCCTGTTTGTCCTGCGCAACTTTCAGGTCGCCGGTCAGACGCGCTTTCAGGCCAAACGCATCCATGCGGACGTTGTTCCCTACGTGGACAATCAGGTTGCTGTTGATCGGAATCGACGCGCTCTGCGGATTTTCAGGCTGTAGATCGTTATTGAGCATGACTTCATCGCTGGAGACGCCTACCGCGCTTTCCGGCAGTTCATGCACCACGATACGCGCCCACGGCACATCCACACGTCCATCCAGCGTGAACAGGCTCGGCGTCGCCTCAAAGACCACATCCGGGGAAACATCCAGCCGCACCATCGGCGGCACGGTGATACGCACGCGGCTGCCTTTCGCCGCCACGCGGGCGCGCCAGTTATCTATCTGGCTCCAGTCAGCGTCGCCGCTCAGATTAATTTGCCCCTGCTGTGTGCGCACCACGCCTTGCAGAGTTGAGCGCGTACCGTTGAAATTCATCGCCAGTTGGCTTGGCTGCATATCAAACGGCATAAAGTTGCCATCCACATCCAGGCCGCTCAGCTGTAGCTGACCAAACATCTGTGGGCTTTGCACGTCGCCCCCCAGACGCAGGTTTGCGTTCAACATGCCCGCCGCTTTTTCGCCGCGCGAGAAGACAGGGTTGACCATCGCCAGGTTGAAGTTGCGGATATTGACGTTACCGCCAATATTACGCCGCCCTTGCGGGTCGGTTATCTGTACCTGCCCGTCGAACTGGCCGTTATTGGTCAGACGGATCATCCAGCCTAACTGCGCCCGGTTATTGTGCAGATCGGCATTCAGGTTCAGCGTGTCGAAAGCCACCGGTAACGGCGCGTCATTGACCCGTTGCGTTACCTTCACGTTACGACCCGACAGCGTGACCTGCCCTTGCGGCAGCCCCTCTTTGGTGGTGTCCCACGCGACATCCGCTTTCCCGCTAAAGACGCCGCTGGCCTGCGTGGCGTCCGGCATAAACGGCTTCAGCATCGCCAGATCGAAACGGTTGAGATTCACTACCGCCCGTCCTTCTGCCCCGGCATCGATCGTTTGCGGTACGCACAGCTCCGCATTCGGGTTCGTCCAGCAGTGCGGCCCGATGCTGATTTTCTGTTCCTGATTACGGTAATCCAGCGCAATGGCGCGCGTCAGCGACCACGGCCCCACCGGCGTCTGGAAGCGCGTATTGCTGAGCGTGCCTTTCCAGCGCGCTTCTTTACGGTCAAAACTGCCCGCAAGCGCAAGCTGCCCGGAGACCGGCTCGCCCTGAATCCGCAGTTGCAGTTCATGCTGCTTTTCGCTGCCTTTGGCATTCAGGGTGACGAGGTTGATATTGACGTCCGGCTGCGTAATCCGCTCAACGCGAACGTCAAGATTCCCGGCGATCTGGTCGGTGGATTTAATGTCCCCTTCCACACGCACCTGCGCCACCGACAGCTCCTGCCAGCGTAATCCGCGCGCGTTGATATCCGCCAGCAGCTGCGGCGCATCGACCGTACCACGGACTTTCACCAGCCCTTTGGCGGTACCGCCCAGCCCCGGCAGCGCGTTATCCAGATTCGGCGCATCAATTGTGGCGTCGAGATTGAGATCCTTAATGCCCAGCTCGCCTTTCACATCGGCGCTATTGCGTCCCAGCTCCAGATGCAGGCCCGGAATGACCCACTGCATGTAGCTGTTACCCTTCAGAGAGCCGTTAACATTGACCTTGTTCTGCTTCACGTTACCGGTCAGTTTCAGCTCAGGCACATCCATCTGCCAGCTGCCGCCATAGAGGCTTCCCCGGGTTTTGATCAGGCCATTAAGCGTAGAAGGCCAGTCCGGGATCTCTTTCGCCGTGTTGATGCCGTCCAGCGTCAGTTCGCCGCGCCAGCTGATCGCCTGCTGCCAGTCGACCAGCGCTTTCAGCTCGGTTTTCCCTTCCAGCGCCGCCACGGTGAGCTTATCGAGATTGATCTGCTGTTCGTTGCCTTTCGCATCCAGGGTAATGGTGGCGGGCGGAATGTCCTGCCCCTTCACCGCCGTGCGCATCGACAACGTGTAGTCGGTCATCTTGCCGGTAAGTTTGAGTTTGATATCGTCGGCCTGGAACTGCTTGTCACCGGTAAACGGCCAGTAAACCTGGCGGCTTGCCACTTCGACGTTCAGCGGCAACCCAGCCTCGGCGAGGCGCGTCTGGGCGCGCAGATCCATATCCACCGGCCCGGAGAGGTTAACGCTGATCTCCAGCTGTTCACGCAGCGCGCCGCCTACCTTCAGCTTCACCTTTTCGCCTTTCAGCGGATCGATATTCAGCGTGCTGTTGAGGGTGATATCCACCGGCCACGAGTTGGTCAACTGCGCCGTTCCGGTCGCATTGACGGTGCCCTGGTTGGCGTCGATATCCAGCGCATCCAGTTTCATATTGCCGTCGATGCTGCTGACTTTCAGCAGCATGTTGCGCACCGTCAGGTCAGTATCGCCCGTCACGCGCAGCTGTTCGCCCTTGAACTCCTCAATATTAAGGTTGAGCGGCAGATGCACATCGGCCATCTCCGGCAACACGGGCTTTGAGAACAGATCCTTCAGCGTCTCGCCAAGCGGCTTTTCATCCGGTTGGGGATGGTCAATCTTCGGTTCAACCACCTCTTCCTGCGCCACTTCCGCCACTTTTGGCAGCGCGATTAGCAGCCCCTGTAGCGAAGTGGGCTTCAGAGTCAGGGTTTTCTCCTGCCAGTTAAGGCCGGAGGTGAAATCCATCACCGAGACGGTCGTATCATCAATTTTGAGATTGATATTGCTGAGCGCCACGCGTGAAAGCGTGATGGGATACGGCGTGGAAAGATTCAGCGGCCCGCTGTCCTCTTCTTCCTCCACCGGTTCGGAAGGCGGCATTTTTTTGCTGTCGATGGCGACGTTGATGTCCTTCAACGACAGATCGTTAACACACAGGCTGCTGTCCCACAGGCAGCCGAGTTTCACCGCCAGGTGGATTTCACCGGCATTCACCGCCACGCCGGGCTGATCGTAACGAATATTTTTCAGCGACAGGTCACGCCAGCCGCCAGTTACCTGACCGATCTCCAGCCCCGGCACCCAGCGGTTCGCCACGTTAAAGACCAGATGCAGCCCCGTCGTGGTGCCCACCAGGAACGCCACAGTTCCCAGCAGCAGCAGAATAAAAATCAGTACGCCGAGGCTTATTTTCTTCCATAAACTCATAATTCAGGCCCCAGACCGATGTAAAACTGTAAACCGTGTTCGTCTTTGTCACCAACCGGCACGGCAAAATCGAGCTTGATCGGCCCGACCGGAGACTGCCAACGCACGCCAACCCCAGCGCCGGTTTTAAAGTCGCTCTTACGGATATCGCTGACGGCTTCGCCGCTGTCGACGAACATCGCCCCCCACCATTTTCCGGTCACGTTGTACTGGTATTCCAGCGAGCCCGTCACCAGCTTCGACGCCCCTTTCAGGTTGCCGTCACTGTCTTCCGGCGAGATAGATTTGTATTTATAACCGCGAATACTGCGATCGCCACCGGCGAAGAAACGCAAATCCGGCGGCACTTTGTCGAAATCGCCGGTCTCAATCCAGCCCAGGTTGCCGCGCATCACGAAGCGATGGCGATCGTACAGCGAGCGAATCCAGACGTTTTGCGCCTGAAATACCGAGAAATCCACGTCCGAACCCCAGGCGGTGTTCGAGTAATCGATGGAATAACGCTGGGAATCCCCCCACGTCGGCATCAGGCCGCCGCGCGATCGGGTACGGCTGATCATCACGCCCGGATAGAGCAGCATGGTGGTGTTGGTGACGTTACCCTGCGTAAAGTGGTCGAGACTCCAGCGCAGATTGATGGCGCGCTGCCAGCCGCTGGAAAGGTCCCAGTAGCGGGAAACGGCAAGCGTAGAGGAGTCCGCCTCGGTGTCGTTGAGATCGGTGCGCTTAATCCCCCCCTGAACCAGATAGTATTGTTCCAGCGGGTTCTTTAAGAGCGGCATTTTATAGCTGAAATCGACCTGCTGCTCCGGGGCGGAGATACTGGCGCTGGTGGTCAGACTGTGGCCGTAGGAGTTCATCCACGGTTTTTTCCACGTCGCCTTCACACGCGGCCCGACGTCGGTAGAGTAGCCGACGCCCGTTTCAATGGTGTTTTCAGTACGTGGCGACATGACGCCGTGCAGCGGCAATACTTTGGTTTCGCGCGCTTTATCAAATTCAGGCGCGACGACGACCGAGTTAAACCAGCCGGTGGCCGACAGACGGCGGTTCAGTTCCGCCAGGTCTTTCGACTGGTAGTAATCTCCCTCTTTGAACGGGATCAGGTTTTGCAGATACTCGTCACGAATCTGCGAACCTTCAAAAGTAACCTGACCAAAGCGATAGCGCTCGCCGCTGTTGTAATCGATGTCCCAGAACGCCTGATGACGATCGAGCGACACGCCTAACTGGCTTTTATTAAATTCACTGTCGAAATAGCCTTTACGTAGCGCCACGCTGGTTAATGACTTTTTGAAGCCGTCATAGTCGCCATGATTCAGCACGGTTCCGATGGCCGGACGCGTTTTCAGCAAATCCAGATAATCCCTGTCGGTACGCGCGCCGCCGCGTAAAATCACTTCTGTTCCGCCGATGCGAACCGGTTCGCCTGGCGTCACTTTGGCGAGCAAGACCTGACGCCCCTTCTCCGGCGGCGGGCGCAGCTCAAAATCAATGGTCGGCTCGTAGTAGCCCAGCGCTTTTAACCCTTCGCGGATGGCATCATCAACGCGCGCGCGAAAACGCCGGTCCGGCGTCACTTCATCACTTTGAATCGTAGACAACTGCGCACGAACGTTTTTTTCCAGCTCGCCCGATAACCCCTCGACCTGTAAACGGACGTTTGCGGCTACGGCAGAACCGCTTAAGCACAGTAAGCTAACCCAGCATAACTGACGGATATATGGCACGTTTTCTCCTGAATATCCCTTATTCCCACCCCTGGAAGGAAATCACAATGCCGCTCCACGGCTTAACAAAAACCCAACAACCGGGATTGAAAAACAGACGACAACCCAAATATTTCTTATGTTTACTCTAGACGCATTCACTGTAACTATTGTGTGCAAAGACGCGTCTCGTTACAACCTTAACCCCAATTACTGATTTCGGGAGAATGGCCCATGAGTTTATTTGATAAAAAGCATCTTGTTTCACAAGCAGATGCCCTACCTGGACGCAATACCCCGATGCCAGTGGCAACTTTACATGCGGTAAACGGACACTCAATGACAAACGTGCCCGAAGGGATGGAAATTGCCCTCTTCGCCATGGGTTGCTTCTGGGGCGTCGAGCGTTTGTTCTGGCAATTACCTGGCGTTTACAGCACCGCAGCGGGATACACCGGCGGCTACACGCCAAACCCAACCTACCGGGAAGTCTGCTCCGGGCAAACCGGCCACGCCGAAGCGGTACGCGTCGTCTACGATCCGCAGGTTATCAGCTATGAACAATTGTTGCAGGTCTTCTGGGAAAATCACGATCCGGCGCAAGGTATGCAGCAGGGCAACGATCACGGAACGCAGTACCGCTCGGCGATTTATCCGTTAACGCCAGAGCAGAACGCCGCCGCACATGCCAGCCTGGCGCGTTTCCAGAGCGCGATGACTGCGGCAAACGACGATCGCCACATCACCACCGAGATCAACACCGCCACCCCGTTTTACTATGCCGAGGACGATCACCAGCAGTATCTGCACAAGAATCCGTATGGCTATTGCGGCATTGGCGGGATCGGCGTGTGCTTACCGCCGCAAGGTTAATTCAGCGCCTCTGGCGGCTTTACAGTTCCTTACGCTATACTAGCGACTGAAATTACCGGCCCACATCCTTCGGGCCGGTTTTCAATGTGTATATCACACGGATTTATCAACTTCCCCTTCCGAGGATCTGACCTGAACGGTCGGATAAGATATGTTAAACAGTATTTTAATTATACTCTGCCTGATCGCTGTGAGTGCGTTCTTCTCGATATCCGAGATCTCGCTTGCCGCTTCACGAAAGATAAAACTCAAGTTGCTGGCTGATGAAGGCAACATCAATGCGCAACGCATCCTGAAAATGCAGGAAAACCCCGGGACGTTTTTTACCGTGGTGCAAATTGGCCTTAACGCTGTCGCCATTCTGGGCGGTATCGTCGGTGATGCCGCATTCTCTCCGGCCTTTCATTCGTTGTTCTCGAACTATATGTCGCCAGAACTCTCCGAGCAGTTAAGCTTCGTGCTCTCCTTCTCGTTAGTTACCGGTATGTTCATCCTGTTCGCCGATTTAACCCCGAAACGCATCGGTATGATTGCGCCAGAAGCCGTGGCTTTGCGTATCATCAACCCGATGCGCTTCTGCCTGTTCGTTTTCCGCCCCTTAGTGTGGTTCTTCAACGGCCTGGCAAACAGCATTTTCCGCCTGTTTAAAATCCCGATGGTGCGTAAAGACGATATCACCTCGGACGATATTTACGCCGTCGTGGAAGCCGGGGCGCTTGCTGGCGTGCTGCGTAAGCAGGAACACGAGCTGATTGAAAACGTGTTTGAGCTGGAATCGCGTACCGTGCCGTCTTCCATGACGTCGCGTGAAAACATCATCTGGTTCGATCTGCACGAAGATGAGCAAAGCCTGAAAAATAAAGTCGCGGAGCATCCGCACTCAAAATTCCTGGTGTGTAATGAAGATATCGATCACATCATCGGCTACGTTGATTCTAAAGATCTGCTCAACCGCGTTCTGGCAAACCAGAGTATGGCGCTTAACAGCGGCGTGCAGATCCGCAACACATTAATCGTGCCGGACACCCTGACCCTCTCTGAAGCGCTGGAAAGCTTTAAGACGGCGGGGGAAGACTTCGCGGTGATCATGAACGAATACGCGCTGGTGGTCGGGATTATCACGCTGAACGACGTGATGACCACGCTGATGGGCGACCTGGTCGGCCAGGGTCTGGAAGAACAAATCGTGGCGCGCGATGAAAACTCCTGGCTGATCGACGGCGGAACGCCGATTGACGACGTCATGCGCGTGCTGGATATCGACGAGTTCCCGCAGTCCGGCAACTACGAGACCATCGGCGGCTTTATGATGTTTATGCTGCGTAAAATCCCGAAACGCACCGACTCGGTGAAGTTCTCGGGTTATAAATTTGAGGTGGTGGATATCGACAACTACCGTATCGATCAGCTACTGGTAACGCGCCTCGACACCAAAACCAGCATCCTGGTCCCTAAACTGCCGGATAGCAAAGAGAAAGAAGAAGGCCCGGCATAAATGCCCGGCCCTGGAAACATCAACGGCTCCCATTGGGAGCCGTTTTTTTATACTACTTTAAACTACTGCATAGCACTTTGGTTAAGCCATCTCAGTTTGCAGACGCAGAACCTGACGGTTAACTTCGGACATCACAGACAAATGCTGCTTATCCTTCACTTTTGGGATAAGAATCTTGCCCTTATCAAACTCAAAAGCGCCAACGTCCTTGATATATAACCGTCCACGGAACAGGATCTTCACGTACTTCGCCACCTGTAGCGGGTTGTACCGTTGGAAAATTTTCATTGTTATCTCCTGCTGAGCGTTACGCCTTTGCGGTGCCACATTCGGCCCAGCTGTTCTAAGGCGCAAATTTTAATGCCATATGACTATAGACTATCTCTACGATGTTTCCAGTGTGTATAAGTTTATTTACCTTTTCATTACAGTTATTCAGAATTATCTATTCACCGATTCGCTGTCTTCAGTATAAGTCTTCATTTTTCGCAGGATTTGTGCGCCCGTCCGCAAACTGGCATCACGCTTGCGGGAAAAAGCATCATTCGCACATATGATTAAACCTCAGACCCAAGTGGTCGGATCACCTGCAAAAAATAAAGAAGGAAACCCCATGACCTTACGTAAACTGCTGGCGCTGTCGTGCCTGTTACTGCCGATGATGGCCTCCGCGCATAACTTTGAAACCCATCAGCGCGTATCACCGATTGGGATCGCCGATCGCGGCGAACTGATTCTTGATAACAACAAGTTTAGCTACAAAAGCTGGAATAGCGCGCAGCTCCCCGGGAAAGTTCGGGTGTTGCAGCACATCGCCGGGCGAACGTCAGCGAAAGAGAAAAACGCCGCGCTGATAGAAGCGATTAAATCTGCGAATCTCCCGCATGACCGCTACCAGACGACCACTATCGTCAATACCGACGACGCGATTCCGGGCACCAGCATGTTTGTGCGCAGCAGCATCGAGAGCAATAAAAAACTCTATCCTTGGTCACAATTTATTGTCGACAGCAATGGCGTGGCGCGTAAGGCATGGCAGCTTGAAGAAGAGAGCTCCGCCATTGTGGTGCTCGATAAAGACGGGCGTATTCAGTATGCCAAAGACGGCGGGTTAAGCCCGGCAGAGGTGCAGCAGGTGATCGCCCTGCTGCATAAGTTGCTGAATAATTAATAGATAGAGACCCGGAAGCCGGGGTTAAGGAACGATTCACGCGGGGTATAGTCCAGGGGTTTCCCCTGCCAGTTGTGAACGTGCGCCCCGGCCGCAGCGGCAACGGCATGGCCTGCGGCAGTGTCCCAGACGCAGGTCGGCCCAAAGCGCGGATATAACTGCGCCTGCCCTTCCGCCACCAGACAAAACTTCAGCGATGAGCCGATGGAGGTCGTCTGATGCTCGCCCAGCTGTTGCAGGTACTCTTGCAGCTCGTTGTCGGCATGGGAGCGGCTAATCACCACCAGCGGCGGTCGCGCGTCGCGCACCTGAATCTGTTTACGCACGCCGCACTCTTCTTTCCAGGCTTTTCCTTCCGCAGCGCTGTACATCACTTTCATGACGGGCGCGTAGACCACGCCCAGAACCGGTTTACCTTTATCAATCAGCGCAATATTGACGGTAAACTCGCCGTTACGTTTGATGAACTCTTTGGTGCCGTCTAACGGGTCAACCAGCCAGTAGCGCTGCCAGTGCTGGCGCACATCCCAGGAGGGCGGATCTTCTTCCGACAAAACCGGGATATCCGGCGTCAGCGCCTGTAACCCTTCCAGTATCACCGCGTGGGCGGCAATATCCGCCGCAGTAACCGGAGAATCATCCTGCTTGTTGGTGATTTCAATCGGTTTGATTCCATCGTAGACCTGCATAATGGCATCGCCCGCATTCCGTGCAAGCTGGCATACATGTTCTAGCATTCTCCACCTCGTTTATGGCAGTGGCGTTTAACTCTTTGTTTTACTTATACCCCATCGTAAATGAATCCGCCATCTGTGATAGCGATTGCGGTTTTAATGGCTGAATTCATGTCATGATTCACAGTTCTGTAAGCAACAAGACTTATATACATTTTCTTTTGTGTTTCAGATCTAAAAAAGGATGCCCCTGATGATTAAGTTTAGCGCAACGCTCCTGGCCACGCTGATCGCCGCCAGCGTGAATGCGGCGACCGTCGATCTTCGGATTATGGAAACCACTGATTTGCATAGCAACATGATGGATTTCGATTATTACAAAGATACAGCGACCGAAAAATTCGGACTGGTACGCACAGCAAGTTTAATTAACGCCGCCAGAAATGAAGTCAAAAATAGCATGCTGGTCGATAACGGCGATCTTATTCAGGGGAGTCCGCTGGGCGATTACATGGCGGCAAAGGGGCTGAAAGCTGGTGATATTCACCCTGTCTACAAGGCGTTGAATACGCTGGATTATGCGGTCGGCAACCTCGGTAACCATGAATTTAACTACGGTCTGGACTATCTGCATAAGGCGCTGGCGGGCGCGAAATTCCCTTACGTGAATGCCAATATCATCGACGTTAAGACCAAAAAGCCGCTGTTTACGCCTTATCTGATCAAAGAGACTGACGTGGTCGATAAAGAGGGCAACACGCAGACGCTGAAAATTGGCTATATCGGTTTTGTCCCTCCGCAGATTATGACCTGGGATAAAGCCAACCTGAGCGGCAAAGTCACCGTCAACGACATTACCGAAACCGCTCGTCAGTATGTGCCGGAGATGCGCGCCAACGGCGCCGACGTTGTGGTGGTGATTGCCCACTCCGGGCTTTCTGCCGATCCGTACCAGACGATGGCGGAAAACTCCGTGTATTACCTGAGCGAAGTCCCCGGCGTTGACGCCATCATGTTCGGCCATGCGCACGCGGTCTTCCCTTCCAAAGATTTTGCCGATATCAACGGCGCGGATATCGCAAAAGGTACGCTTAACGGAGTACCGGCGGTCATGCCGGGTATGTGGGGCGATCATCTGGGCGTGGTGGATCTGGTGCTCAACAACGACAGCGGCAAATGGCAGGTGACCGGGGCGAAAGCCGAAGCGCGGCCCATTTACGATGCCGCCGCGAAAAAATCGCTGGCTGCAGAAGATAAAAAACTGGTGGGTATCCTGAAAGCCGACCACGATGCCACCCGCGAGTTCGTTAGCAAACCGCTCGGTAAGTCCGCCGATAACATGTACAGCTACCTGGCGCTGGTACAGGACGATCCTACCGTGCAGGTGGTGAACAACGCGCAGAAAGCGTATGTCGAACACTTTATTCAGGGCGACCCGGATCTGGCGAAACTGCCGGTGCTCTCTGCCGCTGCGCCGTTTAAAGTCGGTGGACGTAAAAACGATCCTGCCAGCTTTGTTGAAGTGGAAAAAGGTCAGCTTACCTTCCGCAACGCCGCCGATCTTTACCTCTATCCGAATACGCTGGTCGTCGTAAAAGCCAGCGGCAAAGAGGTAAAAGAGTGGCTGGAATGTTCCGCCGGGCAGTTCAATCAGATTGATGTCCACAGCAGTAAACCGCAGTCATTGATCAACTGGGACGGTTTTCGCACCTATAACTTTGATGTGATTGACGGCGTGGAGTATCAGATTGATGTGTCGCAGCCTGCGCGCTACGACGGCGAATGCCAGACGGTGAATCCGCAAGCGGAACGTATTAAAAATCTGACCTTCAACGGCAAGCCTGTCGATCCGAACGCTATATTCCTGGTCGCGACCAATAACTATCGCGCCTACGGCGGCAAATTTGCCGGTACGGGCGACAGCCACATCGCTTTTGCATCACCGGATGAGAACCGCTCCGTACTGGCGGCGTGGATTGGCGCGGAGTCGAAGCGTGCGGGGGAAATCCACCCGGCGGCGGACAACAACTGGCGTCTGGCGCCAGTTCACAGCGACACGAAACTGGATATCCGCTTCGAAACCTCGCCGTCCGATAAGGCTGCCGCGTTTATCAAAGAGAAGGGACAATATCCGATGAATAAAGTCGCTACCGATGACATCGGTTTTGCGATTTATCAGCTGGATTTGAGTAAGTAAAACCACGCCGGGTGGCGGCTTCGCCTTACCCGGCCTACGCGATCGACATGCCGTAGGCCGGATAAGCGCAGCGTCATCCGGCAAGCCGTTATGCCGCTCGCTCTTTCCGCTGTGCCAGCACCTGCGGCAAATTGAGTTCGATCCAGTCTGCCAGCGCGGCGACCTTCTCACTCACCTGTTCACCCAGCGTCGTCAGACTGTACTCCACATGCGGCGGCACCACCGGGTACGACACCCGATGAATAAATCCATCCTGCTCCAGCGCCTGTAATGACTGCGCCAGCATTTTTTCACTCACGCCGCCCATCTTGCGGCGTAAATCGCTGAAGCGGTGCGTTCCATCACGCAGTGCCACGAGAATTAATACGCCCCAGCGGCTGGTGACATGCTTTAACACCTCGCGAGAAGGACACTGCTCGGCAAACAAATTGCCATCGCGAAGCTGCTGAGAAAGCGTCGGGTTCGTCATCTTTACACTTACCTTTTTGTACGTACTTACTAAAAGTAAGTTTAAGTGCTAGCTTAATGAAACACAAGACGAACACAGGGAGATCCCCCATGATTGCAATTACCGGCGCGACCGGCCAACTGGGCCAACACGTTATCGATACCTTACTGAAAACCGTTCCTGCCAGCCAGATTGCGGCGATTGTCCGTAACCCCGCGAAAGCTGACGCGCTAACCCGACTGGGCGTTACCGTACGCCAGGCAGACTACAGCGACGAAGCCGCGTTCACGGCAGCGTTGCAGGGCATCGACAGATTGCTGCTGATCTCATCAAGCGAAGTCGGGCAACGTGCCGCTCAGCACCGCAACGTGATTAACGCGGCAATAGCCGCAAACGTGAAATTCATTGCCTATACCAGCCTGCTGCACGCAGACCGTTCCCCGCTGGGCCTGCATGTTGAACATGTGGAAACCGAAAAAATGCTGGCGGATTCAGGCATTCCTTACGCCCTGCTGCGCAACGGCTGGTACACCGAAAATTACCTGGCGAGCGCGCCAGCGGCCCTGGAGCACGGCGTCTTTATCGGCGCGGCCGGAGAAGGCAAAATCGCCTCTGCAACCCGTGCCGATTACGCTGCCGCAGCCGCTCGCGTCATCAGCGAAGAAGGCCATGCCGGTAAAGTGTATGAACTGGCAGGCGACGAAGGCTGGACGCTGAGCCAGTTAGCCGCCGAACTGGCAAAACAGAGCGGGAAAAAGGTCGTCTATCAGAACCTGAGTGAAGCCGATTTCGCCGCCGCGCTGAAAGGCGTGGGCCTGCCAGCGGGTCTGGCGGATATGCTGGCTGATTCTGACGCGGGCGCCGCAAAAGGCGGCCTGTTTGACGACAGCCATACTCTGAGCGCACTGATCGGTCGCCCGACAACCTCGCTGGCGGAAAGCGTCAAAAGCATCCTGTAAGTGTTAAAAACAGGTTAATTGTTGTGGCATCCCTGCTGGCCATCTCTGATAATGAACAGATGGCTTTCAGGGAGAGACAACGTGCAAGGCGTACCCGAACAGTTTAGCGATGAGAAAGACAGCGCCCGCTTTCGCCATCTGGCGCAGGTGCCGGGGGTTGAGCTGTATCATGCGCATATCTCGCGTTACGCTTTCGAGCCTCACACCCACGAAGCCTTCGGTATCGGCGCAATTGAAGCCGGCGCCGAACGCTTTCGCTATCGCGGCACGCAGTACGTTGCCCCCGTCCACTCCGTTGTCACCATGAATCCCGATGAGCTGCATACCGGCGAAGCGGAAACCGCCGACGGCTGGCGCTATCGGATGATTTATCTCGATCCCGATCTGCTGGAAGAGGTGACCGGGGTTCGTCACTGGTGGTTTCATGAGGTCACGCGCCACGATCCGCTGCGCTCACGCCAGATCTGCACGCTGATCCACGGCCTGTGGCATACCGAGGATCCGCTGGCGCAAAAAGGGCTGCTGCTCGATCTGATCGACACCTTCCAGCCGCTGGCGCGCCATGCGCCGGAAGTGCGGGAAGGCGGGCATCGCTTTGAGCGCGTGCGGGACTACCTGCACGACAACTACATGCATCCGGTCACGCTTGACGAACTGGCGCGGGTCGCCTCATTAAGCCCCTGGCATTTTCAGCGTCAGTTCAAGGCCCATTTCCACGTTACGCCGCACCAAATGCTGATGGCGATCCGTCTGTGGCGGGCAAAGGCGTTTCTCACGCTCGGGATGCCCGCAGCGGATGTGGCGGCCGCCACCGGGCTAACCGATCAATCTCATCTCACGCGCGCCTTTACCCATCGCTACGGCATTACGCCAGTGCGCTATCAAAAACAGGTTTATCCGCGCTAATGCGCAATCTCATACAATACTGGCGCATTTCTCCTGCCTACACTTTTCGCAATGTGAAACGATGTGGATATCAACGATGATTAGCGGCGTGTTGTATGCCCTGCTGGCAGGGTTAATGTGGGGACTGATTTTTGTCGGACCGTTGATCGTACCGGAGTATCCGGCGGTATTGCAGTCGATGGGGCGCTATCTGGCGCTGGGGTTAATTGCTGTGCCCCTGGCGTGGCTGGGGCGTGCGCGTGCGCGCCAGTTGACGCGCAAAGACTGGATAACCGCACTCGCGCTGACGATGATGGGCAATCTGATCTATTACGTCTGCCTGGCGAGCGCTATCCAGCGCACGGGAGCCCCCGTTTCCACCATGATCATCGGCACGTTGCCGGTGGTGATCCCGGTGTTTGCCAACCTGCTCTACAGCCAGCGAGATGGTAAGTTATCCTGGCGGCGTCTGGCGCCTGCGCTGGCGCTCATCGGCGTTGGTCTGCTGTGCGTCAATATTGCGGAGCTGAATCAGGGGCTGCCGGAGTTTAGCGGCTGGCGCTACGGTTCAGGTATCGCGCTGGCGCTGGTTTCCGTTGTCTGCTGGGCATGGTACGCGTTGCGTAATGCCCGCTGGCTGCGGGAAAACCCGGATAAACATCCGATGATGTGGGCAACAGCACAGGCGCTAGTGACGCTTCCCGTTTCGCTGCTGGGTTATGTTGCGGCCTGCATCTGGTTGGGTAAACAGATGCCCGACTTTCCTCTCCCCTTTGGCCCCCGGCCTGATGTCTTTGTCGCCCTGATGGTCGCCATTGCCGTGCTCTGTTCGTGGGTGGGGGCGCTATGCTGGAACGTCGCCAGTCAGAAGCTGCCGACGGTTATCCTCGGCCCGCTGATTGTATTCGAAACACTGGCTGGCCTGTTGTACACGTTTATACTGCGCCAGGAATTTCCACCGCTGCTAACGGTAAGCGGCATTGCGCTGCTGATTGTTGGGGTGGTGATAGCCGTCAGAGCCAGGCCGCAGAAACCCGGCGTCGTCGTGGTTTCACAATCATAATGTGCCGGATGGCGCTGCGCTAATCCGGCCTACAAGATATTATCCTGTAGGCCGGAGCAGAGATTAAACTTTAAACACTGCTACCGTCTGGGTCAGACGTGCCGCCTGCTCTTCAAGCGCTACGGCGGCAGTCGCCGACTCTTCCACCAGCGCGGCGTTCTGCTGCGTCACGCGATCCATCTCCGCCACCGCCAGGCCAACCTGGTCAATGCCGCGACTTTGTTCATCAGATGCAGAGGCAATCTCCCCCATGATGTCGGTCACACGCGTTACCGCACTGACAATTTCCGCCATCGTTTCTCCCGCTTCATGCACCAGCGCGGAACCCGCGCTGACCCGATTACCGGAGTCATCAATCAGCGTTTTGATCTCTTTCGCCGCCTGCGCGCTACGCTGCGCCAGCGTGCGCACCTCGCCAGCGACCACCGCAAAGCCACGGCCCTGTTCGCCCGCGCGAGCGGCTTCCACCGCCGCGTTCAGCGCCAGGATATTGGTCTGGAATGCGATACCGTCGATAACGCTGGTGATCTGCGCGATTTTGCTGGAGCTGGTGGCAATTTCATCCATCGTGCGCACAACGCCGTCCACTACGTTGCCGCCCTTCTGCGCCGTCTCAGAGGCATTTTTCGCCAGGCTGGACGCCTGACGAGCGTTGTCGGCGTTCTGTCTCACGGTTGCGGTGAGTTGTTCCATACTGGCGGCAGTCTCTTCCAGCGATGCGGCCTGCTGTTCAGTACGCGAAGAGAGATCGCTACTGCCTGTCGCAATTTCACCCGCACCGGTATAGATCGTGTCAGCGCCTTCACGTACCACGCTGACCGTGTTCGCCAGCGCCTGCTGCATCTCATGTACGTTATGCGCCAGTAGCGCCATTTCATTACTGCCTTCGGTATGGATATTGCGCGTCAGGTCGCCTGCCGCAATATGGCGGATATGTTCCATAACATCATGCAACGGTTTAAGTAAGACACGCTGCATTGCCAGCCAGCTAATCACGATCACCGCGACAACCGCCAGCATAACGGCCGCCAGAATCCACAGAATGCGCTGGTAGTCCTGTTCATTTTGTTGAATGCCCGCGTTCGTCAGTTCGGCCTGCGCGGCACGCCATTCCAGGTACACGTCCTGCATCGCCGTCTGTTTTTGTTCCGCATTCTGTTTGAACATCTCTTCCAGTTGTCCTGCGGCAAGGAAGGTATTCATTTTCGCCAGCGTCGCGGAGTAGATGCCGTACTGCTCTTCCAGACGGTCGGCCAGGTGTTCATCCAGCCCCGGCGTTTCTGGCAGCGCGTAATATTTATCGTAATGACGCTGCGCATCAGCCAGCAGGGTATTCGCCGTCTTCACCAGTTCATTTAGCTGACCGCCGTTGATCTCATTGGCCATGCTGCTTTGCAGGCGCAACATGCCGCGGTTAAGCGTGACGCGCGCCTGGTTCAGGCTGATCCAGGCATCGGTAAACTCCGCGACGTTCTGGCTGGAACGCTGCGATACGGTAAAATTTTGCTTATCGTTATTGAGCGCGCTGATAAAAACGCCCGCCGAAATAAGCTGCATCGCGCCGAGGGCGAGTAACACGATAATCAGTAAGGTTATAACTTTGATTCGTTTGAACATTTGTTGCCTTTTACTATGCAGGTATTGTCAGAGGTCTAACTATCGGCAGTGCCGCCGGCATATTTAATTTTGCCCGGCGGCTTGCCGCGCGTATTCCTGTCCTTTTCAATAAGATTCAGCACGTTAAGGCACAAATATTTTTTGTGATGGTCATCACATTTTATTCTGACCCGAAAGGGTTATATCTTCGGCTTAAAGATGTATTTAAAATACATCTTATATTATTGAGAATGAGGTAACGGCTATGTCTTTTCGCGATCAACCTTTAGGTGAACTGGCGCTCTCTATTCCTCGCGCCTCGGCGCTGTTTCGTAAGTACGATATGGATTACTGCTGCGGTGGTAAGCAGACGCTCGCGCGCGCTGCTGCACGTAAAGAGCTGGATGTAGAAGCCATTGAAGCAGAACTGGCACAGTTGGCTGAACAACCGATTGAGAAGGACTGGCGTACCGCGCCGTTGGCCGAAATTATCGACCACATTATCGTGCGCTACCACGACAGACACCGCGAGCAACTGCCGGAGCTGATCCTGCAAGCCACCAAAGTGGAACGCGTTCACGCAGACAAACCCAGCGTACCGAAAGGTCTGGCGAAATACCTGACTATGCTGCATCAGGAACTTTCCAGCCACATGATGAAAGAAGAGCAGATCCTGTTCCCGATGATCAAACAAGGCATGGGAAGCCAGGCAATGGGCCCGATTAGCGTCATGGAAAGCGAACACGATGACGCTGGCGAATTGCTGGAAGTGATCAAACACACCACCAACAACGTCACGCCGCCGCCAGAAGCCTGCACCACCTGGAAAGCGATGTACAACGGCATTAATGAAATGATTGACGATCTGATGGAACACATCAGTCTGGAAAACAACGTCTTGTTCCCGCGCGCACTGGCCGGGGAATAATGTGTAGCCGGATGGCGCTAACGCTTATCCGGCCTACAATCCGTAGGCCCAGTAAGCTTTGCGCCACCGGGCATCAAGATTAACGCACTCCTGCCATACGTTTCTTACCGATAAACAGCCAGCCCAGCCCCAGCGCAATAAACCACAGCGGCGTGACGATCAGCGCCTGACGGGTATCATCTTCCAGCGTCAGCAGTACCAGCACAAAGACGAAGAACGCCATACACACCCAGCACATCAGCTTACCAAGCGGCATCTTATAGATGGACTTCTCATGCAGGTGCGGACGCTGCTTACGATACACCAGGTACGAGCAGAGAATGATGGTCCAGACAAACATGAACAAAATAGCCGACACCGTCGTGATCATGGTGAACGCGCCAATCACGCTCGGATTGATGTACAGCATCACCACGCCGCCCAGCAGACAGATACAGGAGAAGGTCAGCCCTTTCGCCGGTACCGCGCGCTTAGACAATTTAGCGAACGCTTTCGGCGCCACACCCTCTTGCGCCAGACCAAACAGCATACGGCTGGTAGAGAACACGCCGCTGTTGGCGGAAGAGGCCGCAGACGTCAGCACCACGAAGTTAATCAGGCTGGCGGCGGCCGGCAGTCCTACCAGTACAAACAGCTCAACAAACGGGCTCTTGGTTGGTACTACCGAGCTCCACGGCGTGACCGACATAATGATGATCAGCGCAAAAACGTAGAACATGATGATACGAATCGGGATTGAGTTAATCGCGCGCGGCAGGGATTTCTCCGGGTCTTTGGTCTCTGCGGCGGTGGTGCCCACCAGTTCAATCCCCACGAACGCGAATACCGCTATCTGGAAGCCCGCAAAGAAGCCGCTGATCCCTTTCGGGAACCAGCCGCCATCATTCCACAGATGAGTAAACGACGCTTCAACCCCGGTCGGTGATTTGAAGTGCATCATAACCATCACCAGACCAACGACGATCAGCGCCACGATGGCGACAATCTTGATCATCGCGAACCAGAACTCCATCTCGCCGAACATTTTCACGGTCGCAAGGTTAAGGCTCAGCAGCAGAACAACGACCGCCAGCGAGGCGACCCAGTCGGAAAGGCCGGGGAACCAAAACTGCGCATAGGCGGTAATCGCAACGACGTCCGCCATCCCGGTGACCACCCAGCAGAACCAGTAAGTCCAGCCGGTGAAATATCCCGCCCACGGCCCGAGCAGGTCGGAAGCGAAATCACTGAAGGATTTATATTCCAGATTCGAGAGCAGCAATTCACCCATTGCCCGCATGACGAAAAAGAGCATAAAACCGATGATCATATAAACGAAAATGATCGACGGCCCGGCGAGGCTGATCGTTTTACCAGAGCCCATAAATAAGCCGGTGCCGATGGCGCCGCCAATCGCAATAAGCTGAATATGACGGTTTGTGAGATTGCGCCGTAGCGACTGTTCAGCCGGTGCCTGTTCGTCGGCAACGACTTTTACCTGATCTACCATGTTTTTTCTTCCTGTACCTGTCTGTGTTGTGCAGGCTCTGCGGCCTTTAGTGCGTCATATGATACGACGATCCTGTTATCAGGACTCATCGATATTAGGTAAGAATCGGCGGGATGAATACTAAGATTTAGATATAATGTTAATTATATGTTTAAAGTGAGTGTCATATCACTCTGGCAACGCGAATTAGCTCACAAAAATACACGCAATGGCTACATTTGCAAGATAAAATATCGACATCTGGCTAACTTACGGTTTTCTTGCATATTTTCTGTTCCCCCCAACAAAGAGGGGAACAGAAGTCACTGCTTACAGGATTTCCAGCAGTTCTACGTCAAACACCAGAGTGCTGAACGGAGGAATGGACGCGCCCGCGCCACGCTCGCCGTAGGCCAGTTCCTGAGGGATAGTCAGTTCCCATTTGGAACCAACCGGCATCAGGGTCAGCGCTTCAATCCAGCCTGGGATCACGCCGTTCACCGGGAATTCAGCCGGTTCGCCGCGCGCAACGGAGCTGTCAAAGACGGTGCCGTCGATCAGTTTGCCGGTGTAGTGTACGCGTACACGGTCAGTACGCGCCGGAATCGCGCCTTCACCCTGGGTGATCACGCGGAATTGCAGACCGGATTCGGTGCTGTTCACACCCTCTTTCTCACGGTTTTCTTCCAGATATTTGACGCCATCTGCCGCCATTGCCTGGAAACGTTCGCGACGTACGGCATCCGCACGTTCGTGAATTTCACGCAGCGCGCGATGCACCACATCAACAGGCACTGCCGGGTGTTTGCCTTCCAGCGCATCAGCGATACCTGCCACCAGCGCTTCAGGCAACAGACCTTCCAGACCGGATTCGCTCAGCTGCTGCCCTACCTGTAAACCAATGCCATAGCTTGCTTGCGCTTCGATAGTGTCAAAAGTCGGGGTTGCCATCATATTTCCTTTCATCGGAGGTAAAGTAGCGGGCAGCATAGCAGCCACGTCTCTTCCGGTAAAACTTTGTCTCGGGAAGAGATGACAAATCGCGGGGAAAAAGAAACAATAAGAATAACCCATGCTGATGTCACGAAAGCGGGTATAACTACGAACATCATAGCGTTAGGCATCTATACTCTATGATTGAGGAACGAGACGCGGAGCAGGAGGAAAGCCATGCCCGGGCGCTTTGAACTAAAACCAACCCTGGCGAAAATCTGGCATGCACCGGACAATTTTCGCATCATGGACCCGCTGCCGCCTATGCATCGCCGTGGCATTATTATTGCCGCTATCGTGCTGGTGGTCGGTTTTCTGCTTCCCTCGAATGATACCCGCGATACGCCCGTCGTCACGCGTAATGTCCAGACAGATATCCAGTCACAGTCGCAACCGCCGACAGAAGCCGAACTTCAGGCGCAACTGGTCGCCCCGCAAAACGATCCGGGACAGGTCGCCCCCGTGGCGCCGGAACCCATCCAGGAAGGTCAACCGGAAGAGCCGCCGCAGACGCAGCAATCCCAGCCGCAAACACAGCCTTTCCAGCAGAACGGGGGAATTGACCAGCAGTGGCGCTCCTATCGCGTGGAGTCAGGTAAAACGCTGGCGCAGTTGTTCCGTGACCACGGCCTGCCGCCAACGGACGTTTACGCGATGGCGCAGGTTGAAGGCGCAGGCAAGCCGCTGAGCAATCTGAAAGATGGCCAGATGGTGCAGATCCGCCAGAATGCGAATGGCGTGGTGACAGGATTGACCATCGATACGGGTAATGACCAACAGGTTCTGTTTACCCGTCAGCCAAACGGCAGCTTTATTCGCGCCCGTTAAGCGCGCAAATTGCCGGATGGCGGCGTCGCCCTATCCGGCCTACGGCACCCGCGATTGCAGGCCTGATAAGCGGTAGCGCCATCAGGCGTTACCGCTTCACCTTGTTCACCCACCAGATCCCCGAACACACCAGCACCAGCGCAACCGCATATTTCAATTCAAAAATGTTTTCGCCGAGGAAAATCGCCGACAGCACCGCACCGGAAACCGGAATCAGGAAGTTAAACGGCGCAATCATCCCGACGCGGTTGTACTTGAGCAAAATACTCCACAGCGCAAAAGCAACAGACGAGAGCAGCGTCAGATAGCCCAGAATCGCCACAGAAGCGAGGCCGTGCACGGAGAGCGAGCCGCCGAAGGCATAGCCGCCAATCACCAGCGCCAGGCCGCCGATGCCAAGCTGATAGCCCGTCATCACCGTTGGGTCAACTGTCTGCGAAATACGTTTACCGTAAAGGGTCGCGGCAGAAAGAATAAAAGCAGCCAGCACCACGGAGCCATCACCCAACAGGCTAAAGCTGAAATCCATCAGCCCGCTGTTGAAGTTCACCACCATCACCCCGGCAAAGCCAAGAATACAGCCGAGGGTTTTGTTGTAGCTCAGTTTGTCGTTCTGGTAGATGAAGTGCGCCAGCAGCACGCTAAAAAAAGTGCCTGTGGCATTCATGATCGATCCTTTCACGCCCGTGGTGAACGCCAGACCGATATAGAAAAAGATATATTGCAGCGAGGTTTGCGTCAGCCCCAGCAGGGTCAGTTGACCAAACTGGCGCGGGCTTAAGCGGCCGATCGGTTTACGCTGCGCCATCGCCAGCAACAGCAGCAATAACCCCGCGAACAAGAAACGGTATCCGGCAAAGACAATTTTTGACGGGATATCATCTGTCGCAATCTGAAAGATCTCGTACCCGCTTTTTATCGCCGGGTAGGCGCTTCCCCATAACAGACAACAAAATGCCGCCCCCAGATAGACAACGTTTTTACGCGCGAACAGGGGCTGCTGGTGGGTTATCTCCATTCCATCACCACTTTGAAATAATGTTTTATTTTTTATTATCCCGAAAAGGGTAAAGAATAGCCAGTGCGAAAAACAGGGGGGCAGAAAAGCAAAACGCCAGCACAAGGCCGGCGTTTTTACGCGATAGAAGAATAAAACTTATTCAGCTACTACGTTTACAGTCAGTTTAGCGAATACTTCGCTGTGAACCTGGAAGTTCACTTCGTGCTCACCAGTGGTACGCAGAACGCCGTTCGGCAGACGAACTTCGCTCTTAGCCACTTCAACGCCTGCTGCTGTTACAGCGTCAGCGATGTCGCGAGTACCGATGGAACCGAACAGTTTACCTTCGTCGCCAGCTTTGGACGCGATGGTTACGGTTTCCAGGGCGTTGATTTTCTCTGCGCGTGCATTTGCAGCAGCCAGAACGTCAGCCAGTTTAGCTTCCAGTTCAGCGCGACGTGCTTCGAAGAATTCAACGTTTTTCTTGGTAGCAGGAACAGCTTTACCCTGTGGTACCAGGAAGTTACGAGCATAGCCCGCTTTAACGTTAACCTGATCACCCAGGCTACCCAGGTTTGCTACTTTATCAAGCAGAATAACTTGCATTACCTTATCCTCTCAAAGTCGTATTAATGGACCGTGGCCGATTACTGATGACGATCAGTGTACGGCAGCAGGGACAGGTAGCGAGCGCGTTTGATAGCGCGAGCCAGCTGACGCTGGTATTTTGCACGGGTACCGGTGATACGGCTTGGGACAATCTTACCGCTTTCGGTGATGTAGTTTTTCAGCGTAGCGATATCTTTATAGTCGATCTCTTGAACGCCTTCCGCGGTGAAACGGCAGAACTTGCGACGACGGAAATAACGTGCCATATGGCTAGTCTCCAGAATCTATCAATTCAATCTGCTCGGCATGCAGAACCATTTTGCTCAGACCGTTCTTTGCCTTGTGGCAAGAGATGAACCCCTGAACGGTTATGCGGCTGCCGACCGTTATACTGTGAGTAATGGCCTGGTTTTCGTGTCCGCTAACAATAACGGGCATTTGACACCACGCCTGCCGGTGAAACCCGGCTTCCTCCTGCACAGAACGATGCTCAAGCACGAACTGGCAGTGCGGAATTCCTGATGGACTGACCTTTCGAAGGGGCATCCTGCACACGGTGCCGGACAACGCCAGACGGTTGGTCATCAGAAATTACTCTTCAGAATCCCCAGCATCTGCATCATCTGCGGTTTCGTTTGCGAAATCATCGCGACGCTCACGGCGCTCGTCTTTCGCTTTAACCATCGGAGATGCTTCGGTAACAGCGTGCTTAGTACGCATTACCATGCTACGGATAACGGCATCGTTGAAGCGGAAGTTAGTTTCCAGCTCATCGATCACTTCCTGCGGCGCCTCAACGTTCAGCAGAACGTAGTGAGCTTTGTGCAGTTTGTTGATCGGGTAAGCCAGCTGACGGCGGCCCCAGTCTTCCAGACGGTGGATCTTGCCTTCTGCACCAGTGATTGCACCAGTGTAGCGCTCGATCATGCCCGGAACCTGTTCGCTCTGGTCAGGATGGACCATAAAAACGATTTCGTAATGACGCATCGAATTGCTCCTTACGGATTATTCAGCCTCCTGTCTGGGTCAGCCGAATCCCGGGGAGGCAAGGAACGTGTTAAAGGTCGGCTGAAAAATGACGCGTCATAATACTTGCGCCCATGAGGAAACACAAGTTGATTGCGCAAAAATTCACACGAAGCGCAAAGACAGGTTAACCATGTGATTTAAAATTAATCACATGGCATCGCGCCAATTTTTTGAACAACTGCATCAGAAATGGTCGCTATCGACTTCGCTGGTAGCGATTAAAATTAAATCAGAAGCAATTCACTTACAGGAGATATTGCTAACCAGACACAGCAGTCGAGGAGGTACAGTATGCGAGCGCGTGTTATGACCCTTCTGGCTGCGCTTTTGCTCAGTGCAAACGCGATGGCAGCCATCAAAATCGATAATCACCAGGCACGAAATATGGATGATGTGCAGAGCTTAGGCGTGATTTATATAAACCATAACTTCGCCACTGAAAGTGAAGCAGATCAGGCATTGAATGAAGAGACAGATGCGCGAGGCGCAACGTACTACCACGCCATCCTGACCCGGGAACCGGGAAGTAACGGCAACATGCGCGCCAGCGCGGATATTTATCGCTAGCACCAGGAAAAACCAACGAGAACATTGCCATAGTTTGACTTGCCCCCTTCACCGGGGGCTTTTTTATGGCAAAAGCGGCCCCGGAATCAGGCCGGTAACATCCCGAAGGAAGTAATGATTCCAGGGCACGTGTCTTACTTTTGTCCGTAATAGGCGTCAGGCCCATGCTTACGCATAAAATGTTTATTCATTAAATAATCGTCGATCGGGCTGAGCGCCGGATTGATACCGCGAGTAATCCATGCCATCCGCGCGACTTCTTCCATCACCACCGCATTATGCACGGCGTCATGCGCATCTTTGCCCCAGGCAAACGGCCCGTGCTGATACACCACGATGCCAGGCGTATGCAGCGGCTGACCGTCACCCAGCGTTTCGATAATCACATGGCCGGTGTTCAGCTCATATTCACCCTGCACTTCTTCTTCGGTTAACGCCCTGGTACAGGGGATATCGCCAAAGAAGTAGTCCGCATGGGTCGTTCCCAGCGCCGGGATCGCCAGCCCTGCCTGCGCCCACGCCGTGGCATGCGTAGAGTGCGTGTGCACGATACCACCCAGCGAAGGGTAACGACGGTACAGCGCCAGATGCGTGGCGGTATCGGAAGAAGGCCGCCACTGCCCTTCCACCACATTGCCCTGGAGATCCACCACCACCATATCGTCCGCTTTCATGGTTTCATAAGCCACCCCGCTAGGCTTAATGACCACCAGCCCGCGCTCCCTGTCGATCGCGCTGACGTTACCCCAGGTGAAAGTCACCAGGCCATAACGCGGCAAATCCATATTGGCTTCAAAAACGTGCTGCCTGAGTTTTTGCATTATGCTGTCTCCACCAGACCGGCGCTGGCCATACGCGCTTTCACCCAATCACGCGCTTTAGCCACCTCACGCGCCGGATCGTCCGACGTTTCACTCCACATCTCAATCAGGTATGGCCCGCAATACCCACTCTGCTTGAGCGTGGCGAAACAGCGTTCAAAATCGACGACACCTTCACCGAACGGCACGTTCTTGAACACGCCTGGCTTCGTATCTTTGACATGAACCGCGACGATATGCCCCATTCCAGCCTGCAACTCCATCTGCACATCGTTATCCCAGGCTGACAGGTTGCCGATATCAGGATAAAGCTGGAACCACGGGTTATTAAGATAGTGCGCATAACCCAACGCTTTGCTGATGGAGTTCATCAGAGGGTAATCCATGATCTCCATCGCCAGCGTGACCTGGGCACGGCTTGCCATTTCGACGCTCTCTTTCAGCCCATCACGAAAACGACGGCGCGTTTCATTGTTGGCCTCCTGATAGTACACGTCGTAACCCGCAAGCTGGATGACGCGAATACCGATGTCCTGCGCAAACTGAATGGCTTTACGCATGATCTCCAGCCCTTGCGCACGTACAGCATCATCTTCGCTGCCCAACGGAAAGCGACGATGCGCGCTCAGGCACATGGACGGCACCCGCACGCCGGTCTCAGCGATAGCGCTCACCAGCGCCAGGCGCTGCTCACGGTTCCAGTCGAGGCGCGCCAGGCGGGCATCGGTTTCATCGACAGACATTTCAACGAAATCGAAGCCCAGTTCTTTCGCCAGCCGCAGGCGATCCAACCAGCACTCCCCGGCGGGGAGCGCTTTTTCGTAGATGCCAAGCGGAGTCTGTTTAGACAGCATATCCGCTCCTTATCCCCACAACTGGGCGATAGAACGTTTGAACTGACGCGCGGCTTCAACCGGAGAGGCGGCGTCGCGAATGCTGCGACCGGCAATAAAGACATGGATTGGAATGCCCTTAAACAGCGGCAGGTCTTCCAGCGCCAGGCCGCCGGTCACGGTCACTTTAAAGCCCATATCAGAGAGACGTTTGATCGCGCTGATATCCGCTTCGCCCCAGGCCACGCCAGCGGCCTGTGCATCACGGCTACGGTGATAAACCACCTGCTGGATCCCCGCATCGCGCCACTCCTGCGCCTGCTCCCAGGTCCAGTAGCCGGTCAGTTCAATCTGCACATCGCCGTTAAACTCTTGCGCCACTTCCAGCGCGCCTTTGGCGGTGTTGATATCCGCGCAGCAGATAACCGTCACCCAATCCGCGTTGGCTTCAAAGCACATACGAGAGAGAATTTTCCCCGCGTCCGCAATTTTGGCGTCAGCCAGCACGATCTTATGCGGATAAAGCGCTTTCAGATCGCGTACCGCACGTACGCCTTCACCCACGCACAGGATGGTGCCAACTTCGATAATATCGACTTCTTCCGCGATCAGGCGGGTCGTTTCGTAAGCGTGGGACAGCGTCTGGTTATCCAGCGCAACTTGCAACATAGGTAATGACATTTCTATTCCTTACTTAAACTGCCGCCGCAGTGGCGTTATCAATTAAATCCAGCACATCCTGCTCGGTACGGCAGGCGCGTAAACGGTCAAAGTTGGCTTCATCTTCAAACAGGTTGACGATTTGCATGATGCCGTCTTCCTGATGCGCGCGGGCATCCACTGCCGCCAGCGTGATGAGGATATCGACCGGGTCATTATCTTCGTGGTTGAAGACCATCGGCGTTTTCAGCGTCACCAGCGCGAAGCCGGTTTTTTTGACGCCCTCTTCCGGGCGGCCATGCGGCATCGCCAGGCCTGGCGCAATCACAAAATACGGACCAAAACGCTCTACGCCATCAAGAATGGCCTGGTAGTAACGCGGCTCCACAACATCCGCTTCCACCAGCAGGTCTACGCCGATTTTCACCGCCTCCTGCCAGGTGCTCGCTTCTGCATTCAGGCGAATGGACTTATTCTCCGCCAGCGAATCACGTAATTTCATGCTGCGTCCTTATTTCAGGTCGTTCGGAAAGTGCTCTTTGATCACTTCCATCAGTTTCGGACCAAAATCAGCGGCGGAAAGCATATTGCGCACACCCACCACATATTTATTACCGGAAACGGTGATTTCGCTGGCGACGTGCGTCGAGGCAATAATGATGTCCGCACCGTTCAGCTCACTTTTGTACTCACCCACCGCGCAACTATTTACCGTGTGCGCAACGCCCTGCTGCGTCAGAAACTGGTCAACTTTCATTTTCATGATCATTGAACTGCCTTGCCCACAACCACAAACAGCCAGAATACGTACGGTCATAATCGGAACTCCTTATTAAGCAGAGTGTTCTGCCAGTTGTTTTTCTGCATCTTCTTCAGCGCGCAATGTGCGCCCTGCGAAGAACATATAAGCCAGTGAAATCAGTATCATGACGCTCATAAACATCAGCCCGATGCTGACGAAGCCTTGCATCATCGGAGGCGCCAGAATCGACCAGTCAGCCATTCCCATCCAGGCGCTCATACCGGTCAGTTTCACCGCCCAGACGCAGCCAAAGATTTCGATCATGCCCATAACCAGGCAAATCTTGAGCGCCGCGCGCCAGCCGCCAAAGTGGTTAGCGAACACGCCAATCGTGGCGTTAGAGAAGAACATTGGGATAAAGCCAGGGATGATCAGAATGGAGGAGCCGCAACCTACCAGAATACCAACGGCGATCAGCTGACCAATCGTGCCCCACATAAAGCCCCAGACCACCGCGTTCGGCGCGAAGCTATAAATCGCCGCACAGTCAATCGCCAGCACAGCACCGGGGATCAGACGCTGAGAGATACCGTTAAATGCTTCGGACAGTTCGGCGACAAACATGCGCACGCCCTGCGTGATGATGAAAATAGCGACAGCGAACTGGAAGCCGGTTTGCAGGATATAGATAGACCAGTGCGTTTTACCCGCCATCGCCTGAACCACATCCAGGCCAAAAGAGAGCAGGATCGCGCCGAAGAAGATGGTCATGACAATTGCCGTGGAGACGATATTGTCGTGGAAGATATTCAGCCAGCCGGGCAGTTTGAGATCTTCAACGCTCTCTTCTTTTTTACCGAGATATGGCGCGACTTTATACGCCAGCCATGCGGCAAACTGTTGCTGGTGACCAATGGAGAAACCACAGCCGTCTGTGACTTCCTGCGTCGGCTTATACATCATATTGGAGGTGATCCCCCAATACAGGGACACCAGAATCGCCGTGCAGATAATGGTGGTCCACATCGGATAACCGAAGATGTAGAAGAACACCGCGATCAGCCCCGCCTGCTGGAACATGATATGCCCGGTAAGCATGATGGTGCGAATCCCGGTAATCCGGCGCAGCAGCACGTAGCCGATATTCAATGCCAGCGCTAACAGCACGGCATACCCGACCCAACTGTAGGCATCGCCCATGCGCTCGATCGTCGCCATCATGGAGGCGTAAGTATCAGAAATCGCGCCGTTGATGCCATACACCTCAGACATCTTCGCCACGACGGGCTTAAAGGTACTGGTCAGGATGCCGGACCCTGCCTGTAATAACATGAAACCAATAATGGTTTTTATCGTACCTTTGATAATAACGCTGACACTTTTGCGTAGGAGGATATAGCCCAGACAGGTGACAATACCCAGTAGCAGCGGAGCATTGGTCATAACCTGGTTAAAGAAAACGGTAAAGATGTTGTAGAGGATCTCCATAACGATCTCCAGTAGACGAAGTTGCTGAGCTCTGCGTACGCTCAGGTTGTTGTGTCACCACTCTAATTTTCAAAAGTAATCACAACAAGATTGAATTTGATTAATTGTGACGCACCACGCAAATAATTCCCACACTTCAGAAAAGGATTAACTCGACGTTAACCAGCCATCAATAAAACTCATTTTAATCAAATAGATATATTTAATTTCAATAGTTATACGCCCTTCATTACGTTCTCCTTTACTTCCAGACCGCCCTTCACAAGCAAAAATATGCCGTTGCCATCTTGAAAAAATAATGTCAGGATTAATCAAAACCAATCACACACTGATTCAATTTGAACAAACATGAAGGTAAATGCGATGAGTAAAGTGAAAAGTATCACGCGTGAATCATGGATCCTGAGCACCTTTCCTGAGTGGGGAAGCTGGCTGAATGAAGAGATCGAACAGGAACAGGTCGCGCCCGGCACATTTGCTATGTGGTGGCTCGGTTGCACCGGCATCTGGCTGAAATCAGAAGGCGGCACCAACGTATGCGTTGATTTCTGGTGCGGCACCGGCAAACAAAGCCACGGCAATCCGTTGATGAAAACGGGCCATCAGATGCAGCGCATGGCAGGGGTGAAGAAATTGCAGCCGAACCTGCGCACCACGCCGTTTGTTCTCGATCCTTTCGCGATTCGCCAGATCGATGCCGTGCTGGCCACTCACGATCATAACGATCATATCGACGTCAACGTCGCCGCAGCGGTGATGCAAAACTGCGCTAACGATGTGCCTTTCATCGGGCCGCAAACCTGCGTTGACCTGTGGATTGGCTGGGGCGTGCCGAAAGAGCGCTGCATCGTGGTCAAACCAGGCGATGTTGTAAAAGTGAAAGACATCGAAATTCATGCGCTTGATGCGTTTGATCGTACTGCGCTCATCACGCTTCCGGCCGATCAAAAGGCGGCGGGCGTACTGCCGGACGGCATGGATGCGCGCGCGGTGAACTACCTGTTCAAAACGCCGGGCGGTACGCTGTATCACAGCGGCGACTCCCACTACTCCAACTACTATGCGAAGCACGGCAATGAGCATCAGATCGACGTGGCGCTCGGCTCCTATGGCGAGAACCCGCGTGGCATCACCGACAAGATGACCAGCGCCGACATGCTGCGTATGGCGGAAGCGCTGAACACGAAAGTCGTGATTCCGTTCCACCATGATATCTGGTCGAACTTCCAGGCCGATCCGCAGGAAATCCGCGTTCTGTGGGAAATGAAAAAAGATCGCCTGAAGTATGGCTTCAAGCCGTTTATCTGGCAGGTTGGCGGTAAGTTCACCTGGCCACTGGATAAAGACAACTTTGAATATCACTACCCGCGTGGTTTTGATGACTGCTTCACGATGGAACCGGATTTACCGTTCAAATCCTTCCTGTAATTGTTCTCCGATGCCGGGTTTTCCCGGCATTTTTCTATATTTACTTTAGTATTTTCAGGCTATTTCAAATATCATCTTTTAAAATCAATTCGTATCGGAATAGCTCATGACTGAAGCACAAAGACATCAAATATTGCTGGATATGCTGGCGCAATTGGGCTTTGTTACCGTCGAGAATGTGATCGAACGTCTGGGGATCTCACCGGCCACGGCGCGTCGGGATATCAACAAGCTCGATGAGAGCGGAAAGCTCAAAAAAGTGCGTAATGGCGCCGAAGCAATCGCTCAGCAACGTCCGCGCTGGACGCCGATGAATCTGCATCAGGCGCAGAACCACGATGAAAAAGTGCGCATTGCTAAAGCGGCAGCGCAACTGGTGAATCCTGGGGAAAGCGTGGTGATCAACTGTGGATCGACCGCCTTTCTGCTGGGCAGAGAAATATGCGGTAAGCCGGTGCAGATCATCACCAACTATCTCCCGCTGGCGAACTATCTGATCGATCAGGAACATGAAAGCGTGATCATCATGGGAGGTCAGTACAACAAGAGCCAGTCCATCACGCTTAGCCCCCAGGGCAGCGAAAACAGCCTGTATGCCGGGCACTGGATGTTTACCAGCGGCAAAGGCCTGACCGCAGACGGTCTGTATAAAACCGATATGCTCACCGCTATGGCCGAGCAGAAAATGCTCAGCGTGGTCGGGAAGCTGGTGGTGCTGGTGGATAGCAGCAAGATCGGCGAGCGCGCAGGCATGTTGTTCAGCCGCGCCGATCAAATCGACACGCTGATTACGGGCAAAAATGCTAACCCTGACATTCTGCAACAGCTTGAAGCGCAAGGCGTTAGCATTCTGCGCGTTTAAAGATGCTGGCGGAAAAACGACACCGTTGCCGCCAGCGCCTCTGGCGTAATACGGTGGCGTACGCCTGCTTCCCACAGACAGGTCAGGTTCTGATCCCTGTTCGCCTGAATCAGCGCCTGTTGTAAGCGGAACGTTTCCACCGCAGGGACGACGTCATCTTCCTGTCCATGCCATAGCAGCAGCGGCCGGTCGGCCAGTTTTGGCAACTGATGCGCCACCTCCCACTCAGCCAGGGGAGCAATGATGTCGTCAAATTCTCGCTGTTGCTCCGGCGTCTCAGGAATTAATGGCGGAAAAAGCGTATGCGCCAGTCGGGTGAAATAACCCGACCCCATCAGGCTGGCGACGCATTTTACCTCCGGGTGGCGGGCCATGATCCCCAGCGCCGTCATACCGCCCATTGATGCGCCCCCCACGGCCAGACGTTCTTCCAGCACCCAGTTTTCCTGTTGAACTGCCGCACGTAACGCAGCGAATTCCTGCATGTTTTGCCGCAGAATCTGCCAGAATTGGGTCATTCGCCCCTGCGCATCACCGCTAAACCGCGCGCCATGCTCGGGCGCATCCGGCATGATAACCCGGAACCCGGCCTGCGCCAGGGCAACCGCAAAGTAGCTATAGACCAGGCTGGAAGAGGTAAAACCGTGGTAAAAAATAATACATGGAAGGGGCGTGTCACGTTTACCGTCAGGAAACGCGTGGAGTATGGAATGTCCTGCCAGGTACCGTGTTTCTATTTTTATCATATATCCCCCTTTCTCTGATATGCCACGGAGAAATACATAACTCAAGTTAATGAGTACGGCAATGATTCATAATGTTGAGAAGTGGATTACGCTTTCACTCTATTTTCATTCGAAAATCGCGTGAGAGATAACAATTTGGGAACATTCCCCCTAAAGGAAATTAATAAGGCACTACACTATGGCTATCAGTAAACGAGATAGAGTTATGCGACGGTTCGCCCCATTGATGCTGGTACTGTTTTTAAGCGCCTGTAGCGTATTGCAAGGGACGCCGCAACCAGCACCGCCAGTCGCTGACCATCCTCAGGAAATTCGCCGTGACCAGACACAAGGGTTGCAGCGCCTGGGAACGGTAAGCTCAATGGTTCGGGGTTCTCCTGACGATGCTGTGGCAGAGATCAGAGCAAAAGCCGCCGCCGCTAAAGCAGATTATTACGTTATTTTGTTGGTTGATGAAACCATCGTAACAGGCCAATGGTATTCGCAAGCCATCCTGTATCGTAAATAGCGGAAGGTTGAAATTTAGTCAGCTTTACATTGCTTTGCGCCTCTATGCGTTTACCTGTGCACAATGAAATCATGGGATGACCGCAATGGAATGCCCTGTTGAATGCGGGGTCACGTAAAAGGAGCTGACGATGAAACGATCTCTTGCCTTATCCTCACTGCTGCTTTCTGCCGGTCTGGTGAGTACGACGGCGCAGTCTGCCGAATTCGCCAGCGCGGACTGCGTAACGGGCCTGAATGAAATTGGTCTGATATCCGTGAGTAATATTTCGGGAAATCAGCAGGATGTGGAACGTATCATTGCGTTAAAAGCCGATGAGCAGGGCGCTTCGTGGTATCGGATTATCCAGATGTACGAAGAACAGCAGCCCGATAACTGGCGCGTACAAGCCATACTTTATGCGTAACAGATTGCCTGATGGCGTAAACTTATCTGGCCTGCACCGATCGCAGGCATGATAAGACGCGCCCGCGCCGCCATCAGGCAAATCGTTATCGCAATCCCCCCGTTGCCCGCAGCAACAGATCATTTTGCACCTGTTCAGACAGGCGTAACACGCCGCGCGTGTCCAGCATCATTTGGCACCAGGCCTGTGCCAACGGCGGAGAAGCATAGCGCAGCATTTGCGCCCCGCAACCGAGCAGGAACAGCTGCTGCGTTATCTCCCGTCCCTGCGCTTCATCGGGTTTGCGCAAGCGCTGTTGCAGCTGACGTACCGCCCGATCATAATGCCGATCCTGCCCTTTGACCTCCGCAAAAGCCTCGTTGAGCAGCTCATAGACGCCGGTCTGTTTACTCAGCACCCGCAGCACGTCCAGACACATGACGTTTCCCGACCCTTCCCAGATGCTGTTGACCGGCATCTCACGATACAGGCGCGGTAGCTCGCTCTCCTCGCAATAGCCAACGCCACCGAGCACTTCCATCGCCTCGGCAACAAAGGGGATGCCACTTTTGCAAATAGCAAACTTCGCGGCTGGCGTAAACAAACGCGCCCGGAGCGCTTCTTTCGGGTCGCCACGACGATCCCACGCACGAGCCAGACGAAACAGCAGCGCCGTCTGGCCTTCAAGCTGGAGCGCCATACGACTTAAAACCTGCCGCATCATGGGCTGATCAATCAAAGATTTGCCGAACACCTGCCGCTGATGCGCGTGGTAAATCGCCACGGAAAACGCCCGGCGCATCATACTATGACTGCCCAGCGCGCAATCAAAGCGGGTCATCCCTCCCATCTTCAGTATGTGACGAATCCCCTCGCCTTCCTCACCCAGTAGCCAGCCCACCGCATCCTGAAACTCAACCTCGCAACTGGCATTAGAGCGGTTGCCCAGTTTGTCTTTCAGTCGCTCAAGGCGAACGCCGTTTCGCTGCCCGTCAGGCAAAAAACGCGGGACAAAAAAGCAGGATAACCCGCCTTTCGTCTGCGCCAGCACCAGGTGCGCGTCGCTTTGCGGCACGGAGAAAAACCATTTGTGCCCCACCAGGCGCCAGGCGCCATCGTCCAGTCGCTCTGCCCGGGTGGTGTTACTCAGCACATCGGAGCCGCCCTGCTTTTCCGTCATGCCCATGCCAATCAGCAGGCCGCGTTTTTGCCCACCGGGCAGGAGGTGTGAATCATAGCGATCGCTGCGTAGCGGCGTTAACCAGTCGTGGAAGGGGGGCGGCAGCATCTGTAGCAGCAGCGGCGTAGCGGCAAAAGTCATCGTGACTGGACACAACGTGCCCGCTTCCACCTGCGCATGCAGCATAAAACGCGCAGCCCGCGCGACAAAGGCCCCCTGTCTGGCGTTCTCTTCCCAGGCCAGATTATGCACACGGTTAGCGCACAAGCCCTGCATCAGCAGATGCCAGGCGGGATGAAAACGGACATCGTCCAGCCGCTGCCCTTGTGGATCGTAACGCAGCAGTTCAGGTGGAAAGGCGTTCGCCAGCCGCCCCAGCTCCAGCGACTCCGCAGTGCCCAGTTGTTGACCGATGCTGGCGAGAAGATCGCTGTCCCAACCCGCGCCTTCACGGGCGACCGCCTCGCAAAGCGCGCCATCAGACAGGAATAAATTGCTGTTGTTGAGCGGTGCCGGTTGGTTAAAAACGGTATGCGTTTGCCAGTGCATTGTGTTTCCCTCCGTCAATGGCAGTCGCATTAAGTATGGTCAGCCTGCGGGGGACACGCCTGGGATAATGGTCACAAAAAAGCCATCCCGAGGGATGGCTTCATCAGTCAAAAGCGCTTAGCTGCGCTGTCGCACCGCTTCAAACAGGCAGATCCCGGTCGCGACGGAGACGTTCAGCGACGACACGCTGCCCGCCATCGGAATGCTGATCAGCTCATCACAGTGCTCGCGGGTCAGACGACGCATCCCTTCGCCTTCAGCGCCCATCACCAGCGCCATCCGGCCGGTCATTTTGCTCTGGAACAGCGTATGGTCAGCTTCGCCCGCCGTACCGACAAGCCAGATATTCTCTTCCTGCAACAGACGCATGGTACGCGCCAGGTTGGTCACACGGATCAGCGGCACGCTTTCGGCTGCGCCGCAGGCCACCTTTTTCGCCGTTGCATTAAGCTGTGCGGAACGATCTTTCGGCACAATGACCGCATGTACGCCAGCGGCGTCTGCGCTACGCAGACAGGCGCCGAGGTTATGCGGATCGGTCACGCCGTCGAGGATCAGCAGGAAGGGATTGTCGAACTTCGCGATCAGATCAGGAAGATCGTTTTCCTGATACTGGCGTCCCGGCTTCACGCGCGCAATGATCCCCTGATGTACCGCACCCTCGCTTTTTTCATCAAGATACTGGCGGTTCGCCAGTTGGATCACCACGCCCTGCGCTTCCAGCGCATGGATCAGCGGCAGCAGGCGTTTATCTTCCCGCCCTTTCAGAATAAAGACGTCCTGAAAGCGCTCTGGCGCACGTTCCAGCAGAGCCTGCACCGCGTGGATGCCGTAAATCATTTCACTCATTGATGGTTCTCATTGATCAATTTTGCTGGGCGGCGCGATGCCTGCCCGGTCTACAGTACAAACGCCCTCTCCACGCAGGGGGAGAGGGGGAAATTACTCAGCTGACTTTTTCTTCGCCGCGCGCTTCGCTTTTGTCGCGACAGCGATTTTCTGCGTCTTTGCCGATGGATTTTTGGCTTTCTTCTCTTTCTTCGCCTTACCTTTCGCTTTCTCGCCGCGGAAGGCGCTATCCGGTTCGAAATTCACCTTTTTGCCCACCTGACGACGCTTACCGGCATTTTTAGCCGTTTCGCCTCTTTTCGCTTTCTCACGCGCGGTTTTACCGACGTTGCGCGGGGCGCGTTCGCTGGAGATCAGGCTAAAGTCAATTTTACGCTCATCCATATTGACCGCTTCGACGCGGACTTCCACGCGGTCGCCCAGACGGTAGGTCTGGCCGCTGGATTCCCCCATCAGACGCTGCCCTACCTGATCGAAACGGTAGTAATCGTTGTCCAGCGAAGAGACGTGTACCAGACCATCAATAAACAGTTCATCCAGACGAACAAAGAAGCCGAACCCGGTTACGCTGGAAATCACCCCTTTAAAGACGTTCCCCACCTGATCCAGCATGAAGTCACACTTCAGCCAGTCAGAGACGTCGCGCGTGGCTTCGTCAGCACGGCGCTCGGTCATAGAACAGTGCTGGCCCAGTTGCAGCATCTCTTCCATCGAATAGTGGTAGCCGCCCGTTTCCGTCGTGTTGCCCTTATGCCCTTGCTCATGCGCCAGCAGATACTTAATGGCGCGGTGCAGCGACAGGTCAGGATAACGGCGGATCGGTGAGGTAAAGTGCGCGTAAGACTGCAATGCCAGACCAAAGTGGCCACGGTTTTCTGGATCGTAAATTGCCTGTTTCATTGAGCGCAGCAGCATAGTTTGCAGCATTTCCGCGTCAGGCCTGTCGGCAATCGACTCCAGCAGCTCCGCATAATCACGCGGTTCCGGCTTATTGCCGCCCGGCAATTCCAGCCCCAGCTCCGCCAGAACGGAACGGAAGGAGGTAATCGCCTCGGTGCTCGGCTTGTCGTGGATACGGAACAGCGCAGGCTCTTTGGCTTTCTCAACGAATCGCGCCGCCGAGATATTCGCCAGAATCATGCATTCTTCGATCAGCTTGTGTGCGTCATTACGCTGCGTCTGCTCGATACGTTCAATGCGACGTTCAGCATTGAAGATAAACTTCGCCTCTTCGCTTTCAAATGAGATGCCGCCACGCTCTTCTCGGGCGTTATCCAGCACTTTGTAGAGGTTATGCAGCTCTTCGATGTGCCTGACCAGCGGCGCATACTGCTCGCGCAGGTCCTGGTCGCCCTGTAGCATATGCCAGACTTTGGTATACGTCAGGCGCGCATGGGAACTCATCACCGCTTCGTAGAATTTATAGCCGGTTAAACGCCCTTTTGATGATACGGTCATTTCGCAGACCATACACAGGCGGTCAACCTGCGGGTTCAGCGAGCACAGGCCATTGGAGAGCACTTCCGGCAGCATCGGCACAACCTGCGACGGGAAATAGACCGACGTCCCACGGTTGCGCGCTTCGCGATCCAGCGGCGTTGGCGGACGCACGTAATAACTTACGTCAGCGATAGCCACCCACAGGCGCCAGCCGCCACCGCGTTTCTTCTCGCAGTAAACCGCATCGTCAAAGTCACGGGCGTCTTCGCCATCAATCGTCACCAGCGGTAAGTCGCGCAGATCCACGCGGCCTGCTTTCGCCTCTTCCGGCACTTCTTCTTTCAGGCCGGCGATCTGCTGTTCTACCGCCTGCGGCCAGATATAAGGAATTTCATGGGTGCGCAGCGCCATATCGACAGCCATGCCAGTGCCCATGTTATCGCCGAGAACCTCAACGATTTTACCGACCGCTTTAGTGCGGCGGGTCGGGCGCTGGGTGAGTTCCACCACCACCACAAAGCCCATGCGCGCGCCCATCACCTCTTCAGGCGGGATCAGGATGTCGAAGCTCAGACGGCTATCGTCCGGCACCACAAAGCCCACGCCCGCATCGGTAAAGTAACGACCGACAATCTGGCTGGTTTTCGGCACCAGAACGCGCACGATACGCGCTTCGCGGCGGCCTTTACGATCGGCCCCCAGCGGCTGCGCCAGTACCTGATCGCCATGAATGCAGGTTTTCATCTGCTCACTGGAGAGATACAGGTCATCTTTACGTCCTTCGACACGCAAAAAGCCGTAGCCATCACGGTGGCCGATAACGGTACCTTTCAGCAGGTCGAGGCGTTCCGGCAGCGCATAGCACTGGCGGCGGGTAAAGACCAGCTGTCCGTCGCGTTCCATCGCACGCAGACGGCGGCGCAGGGCTTCCTGCTGCTCTTCACCTTCAATGTTCAGTTCCGCAGCCAACTCATCACGGTTGGCTGGTTTTTCACGTTTTGTTAAATGTTCGAGGATAAATTCCCGGCTCGGGATAGGGTTAGCGTATTTTTCAGCTTCACGTTCCAGGAAAGGATCTTGTGACATGGCGGTTCCTCCGTTGTCAGCTCTGATGAAGATTTTCGTCACTCCACCAGCAATAATTTATAAAGCGGTTGATTCTCTTCAACCAAATCGGCAAGCGTGTAGTTATCCAGTTCCTTGAGAAAACTTTGCACGGCCTTCGAAAGTGCCTGCTTGAGTCGGCAGGCAGGAGTAATGTGGCAAAATTCGCTGCTGCAATTTACCAGAGATAAAGGTTCCAGCTCACGAACCACATCACCGATAACAATAACATTAGCTGGTTTACCCAGGCGGATACCGCCATTTTTTCCTCGAATAGCAGTAACGAAGCCCGCCCGGCTAAGTTGATTGATTATTTTGACCATATGATTACGGGACACGCCGTAGACTTCTGTCACCTCAGAAATACTGGTCATACGTCCTTCGGGTAGCGACGCCATATAGATTAGCGCACGTAATCCGTAATCGGTGAAACTCGTTAACTGCACATCAACCTCAGGAAAAGGGGAAAACGGGATAAACCAGGTTGTATTAATTACATTGATGATAAACCAGCCACCAGCCAGGTCGCTAATTTATTTCAGTTCGGGAAGGAAAAAAGCGAGGATCTTATGCTGTATTAAGCCGGATGGCGGCGAAAAGCGCCTTATCCGGCCTACAGTGTGAACAGGTCTGATAAGCGCAGCACCATCAGGCACTGCGCCATGACCCCAAATTATGCGTCAAACGGGTCACGCAGAATCATCGTTTCAGTACGATCCGGGCCGGTAGAAATAATATCAATCGGCACGCCGGTCAGTTCTTCGATACGTTTGATGTAGTTCAGCGCCGCCTGCGGCAGGCCGCTGCGATCCTTCACGCCAAAGGTGGACTCAGACCAACCCGGCATGGTTTCGTAGATCGGCTCGATGCCTTCCCAGTCATCCGCTGCCAGCGGTGTGGTGGTTACTTCACGGCCATCCGGCATACGGTAAGCCACGCAGATTTTCACCTCTTCCAGACCGTCCAGCACGTCCAGTTTGGTCAGGCAGAAGCCAGACAGGGAGTTGATCTGCACCGCACGGCGCACAGCAACGGAGTCCAGCCAGCCGGTGCGACGACGACGACCGGTGGTGGCGCCGTATTCGTTACCCTGCTTGCACAGGAACTCGCCGGTGTCATCAAACAGCTCAGTCGGGAACGGACCCGCGCCCACGCGAGTGGAGTAAGCTTTGATGATACCCAGAACGTAGTCCACATAACGCGGCCCCAGGCCAGAACCGGTCGCTACGCCACCCGCAGTGGTGTTAGAGGAGGTAACGTACGGATAAGTACCGTGGTCGATATCCAGCAGCGTACCCTGCGCGCCTTCGAACATGACGAAATCGCCACGCTTACGCGCCTGGTCCAGCAGATCGGAAACATCAACAACCATAGAGGTCAGGATGTCGGCGATTGCCATCACATCATCCAGCACTTTCTGGTAGTCAACGGCTTCCACTTTGTAGAAATTCACCAGCTGGAAGTTGTGATATTCCATCACTTCTTTCAGTTTTACAGCGAAGGTAGCTTTATCGAACAGATCGCCAACGCGCAGACCGCGACGAGCCACTTTGTCTTCATAAGCCGGGCCAATACCACGACCGGTGGTGCCGATCGCTTTCGCGCCACGCGCTTTCTCACGCGCGTTATCCAGCGCAACGTGATAATCAAGGATCAGCGGACAGGCTTCAGACAGCAGCAGGCGCTCACGGACAGGGATACCACGGTCTTCCAGTCCTTTCATCTCTTTCATCAGCGCAGCCGGAGACAGCACAACGCCGTTACCGATGATGCTGGTAACATTCTCACGAAGAATACCTGATGGAATAAGATGGAGGACGGTTTTTTCACCGTTGATTACGAGAGTATGGCCTGCGTTGTGACCGCCCTGGTAGCGTACAACATATTTAGCCCGTTCAGTCAGAAGATCGACGATCTTTCCTTTACCTTCGTCACCCCATTGGGTGCCCAGTACGACGACGTTGTTACCCATTTTTCAAAATCACCGTTTGCTTAAAAATGGATTCTACCATCGCTTTTTCAGATATACAGCACTTTTTGCATGCTAAGATCGGCAAATACGACTACTTTTTGATCAGCCAATCGTTTTCCTCAACATGTAGTAGACAACAACTCCGGCAACCACAAGACCGCCGCCAAAACGACGTAAAACATTTTCCGGCAGTTGCGTCATGGCAGAGATCATTTTCTTCCAGGCGCGGGGATACAGCATCGGGCCTAAACCTTCCAGTACCAAAACGAGGGCAAGCGCCAGCCAGATAGTTGAATTCATCCATCGTCCTTATATAAAAAGAAAACCACCGCCTCCCTGAGGATGCCGGTGGTTTTGTTCATCTAAAACCGTTGATACGATTTTAACGTGTTGCCGTATTCGGTGTCTTCATGTAACGGAAGAAATCGCTGTCCGGGCTCATGATCATCACGTCCTGATTGCCTTCGAAGCTCTTCTCGTAAGCACGCAGGCTACGGATGAAGGCGTAGAAGTCCGGGTCCTGACTGAAGGCATCGGCAAACAGTTTCGCGGCTTCGGCATCACCTTCACCACGCGAAATGCGGCCCTGACGCTCGGCTTCCGCCAGCGTTCTGGTCACTTCATAGTCGGCGGTCGCGCGCAGTTTCTCCGCTTCTTCCTGACCCTGTGAACGGTGACGACGGGCTACCGCTTCACGCTCGGCGCGCATACGGTTGTAAATCGCCTCAGATACTTCGGTCGGCAGGTTGATCTGCTTGATACGCACATCCACCACTTCGATACCTAACGCCGCCATACTGTTCGGGTTGATCACCGGCACTTTGCCATTGGTTTCTGCCGCAACGCGTTCAGCCGCTTCGGCAATCGCGCTATCCGCCGCCGGAGTCGCCACTTCATCTTCCGTTCCCGCAGAACCGGAGTTCAGCGCGTCACGCACTTCCAGCGTTAAACGACCACGGGAATCGGTCACGATGTCTTTCACATCCAGACGACCAATCTCAGAGCGCAAACGGTCAGAGAACTTACGTTTCAGCAGCACTTCGGCCTGAGAAACATCGCCGCCGCCTGTCGCCAGGTAGTAACGGCTGAAATCGCTGATGCGCCATTTGATGTAGGAGTCAACGATCAGGTCTTTTTTCTCTTTGGTTACAAAGCGATCGGCCTGGTTGTCCATCGTCTGGATACGCGCATCAAGCGTTTTCACCGACTCAATGAACGGGATCTTAAAGTGCAGGCCCGGCTCATAAACCAGCGGTTTGTTTTCATCGTCACGCAGAACTTTACCGAAACGCAGCGTAATTCCGCGCTCGCCTTCTTTGACAACAAAGACAGACATGTACAGCACTACCAGCACGATGATGATAATCGCAATAACTGACTTACGCATCGTTATTCCCCCTGACGCTGGTAGTCGTTACGCTGCGCGTTAGCGCGGCGTTGGTCCATAATATCGCCCTGACTGGTGGACGAGGTATTGCTTGCTCCGCTCGTGCTGGACGATGAGGCCGGCGGCAGACGCAGCAGATTGTTAGCCGTGCTGTCTTTTGCCGCAGGCGCGTTAGCGCCTTTCAGCATCTGATCCAATGGCAGAACCATCAGATTGCCACCTTTGTCGTTGACCAGAACTTTACGCGTATGGCTCAACACTTTTTCCATCGTCTCGATATACAGACGCTCGCGAGTAATCTCTGGTGCGGCTTTATATTCCGGCAGAATTTTAGCGAAGCGAGCCACTTCACCCTGCGCTTCCAGGATGGTTTGGGTTCTGTATGCACGCGCTTCTTCAAGAATACGCTGCGCCTGACCGTTCGCACGCGGCTGAACTTCGTTGGTGTACGCTTCCGCTTCACGGATGTATTGCTGTTCGTTCTCACGCGCCGCGATAGCATCGTCAAACGCCGCTTTTACCTCTTCCGGCGGACGCGCTGCCTGGAAGTTGACGTCCAGCAGGGTAATACCCATGTTGTACGGACGAATGGTCTCTTCCAGTTCACGCTGGGTATCGCTACGAATAACGGTACGACCTTCCGTCAGAATGCGGTCCATCGTGTATTTACCGATAACCCCACGCAGGGCGCTGTCGGTCGCCTGACGCAGACTGTCATCCGCGCTGGTCACGCTGAACAGATAACGCTGCGGATCGGTCACACGGTACTGCACGTTCATCTCAACGCGCACAACGTTTTCATCAGAAGTCAGCATCACACCGGACGCCGCCAGTTCGCGAACCGCTTCCACGTTTACCGGAGTGACTTCATCGATAAACGTCGGCTTCCAGTTCAGACCCGGCTCAACCAGGTGGCTGAATTTACCGAAGCGTGTCACCACGCCGCGTTCCGCTTCTTTGATGGTGTAGAAACCGCTGGCAGCCCAGATAATGACGATCGCTGCCGCTGCGATGGTAACGACACGACCTCCGATATGCGGGCGCGGCCCCTGCGATGAACTACCACCGCCAGAGCCTGTACCTTTACCGCCACCCAGACCACCGAGCTTTTTACTCAGTTTGCGGAAGATATCATCAAGATCAGGTGGCCCCTGATCGCGACCACCTTTGTTTCCATTTCCCTCAGAGTTGCCGCCAGGTTTGCTGCTTCCCCACGGGTCGCGGTCTTGTCCGTTATTACCGGGCTGATTCCACGCCATGTTTGTGCTCCATATTTGTTATGCGGTGATCCCCGTTGTCTTTCGACGAGAGGGATAAGGCGAAATTACTCCATGCTCCAGACGAGCCGCCATTAGATCACATAGTCGATCAACGCCGGTTCTTGTTTACAGAGGCGACGCCAGTCGACAATCGGCATGCGAACCTGCAAACTTACGCTGCCGTCCTCCTCCATCCACTCTTTTTCTATTGCCTGAAGTTGGTAAAACCGGCTTCTCAGACGCCCTTCTTGCGGCGGCAAACGCAACGTATGCTGCGCCACCTCGCCGGAAAGCCGCTCCGTCAAAGCCTGAAAAAGCTGTGGTATCCCAACCCCTGTTTGCGCAGAAAGCCAGACACGGATTGGTTTGTTCTCTTCATCCCTGTCGATACGCGGTTCAAAATCGTCCAGCATATCGATCTTGTTCATCACCATCAGGGTTGGGATCTCGTGAGCGTCGATCTCTTCGAGAACCGTATCCACTGCGTCGATGTTTTCCTGTACGCGCACATCAGCGGCATCAACAACGTGTAACAAGAGCGTGGCCTGCCGGGTTTCCTGCAAGGTCGCTTTAAACGCCGCCACCAGATCGTGCGGTAAATGACGGATAAACCCTACGGTATCCGCCAGTACGGTTTCTCCCACATCTGCGACATCGATACGGCGCAGCGTCGGGTCCAGGGTCGCAAACAGTTGGTCTGCGGCATACACCCTGGCTTCAGTAATCTGATTGAAAAGGGTGGATTTACCGGCGTTGGTATATCCCACCAGCGAGACCGTCGGGACATCCGCTTTTATACGCGACTGCCGCCCCTGCTCACGTTGCTTCTCAACTTTCTCCAGGCGCGACTGTATCTGTACAATACGATTACGCAGCAAACGACGGTCGGTTTCGAGCTGGGTTTCACCCGGACCGCGCAAACCAATCCCGCCTTTCTGCCTTTCAAGGTGGGTCCAGCCACGAACCAGACGCGTGGCCAGATGACGCAGTTGCGCCAGTTCAACCTGCAACTTACCTTCGTGGGTACGTGCACGCTGAGCAAAAATATCTAAAATAAGACCGGTTCTGTCGATCACGCGACATTCACACAAACGTTCCAGGTTACGCTCCTGGGCCGGGCTTAAAGCATGATCGAAAAGCACGACCGCAGCGTTAGACGCTTTCACGGCTTCCGCAATTTCAACTGCCTTACCTTCACCTACAAAGTACTTCGGGTGCGGTGCTTTACGGCTACCGGTAATCACCTGCATTGCTTCGACACCGGCGGAAGAGACCAGAGACTCAAACTCCTGGAGGTCTTCCATATCTTTGTCTTGCGAAAAATAGATGTGTACCAGTACCGCCTGCTCACCGGCATCATAACGGTCAAACAAGCGTCAACCCCTCGATATATATCAGCGGGGAACGCAGGTTCCCTGGCTCCCCGTGTGTAAAACAGCCAAAACCTTATTCGGTTTCTTCGCTGTCCTGTTGCGCAGAAGTACCCTGCGCGCTGCTACCGTGATGGTAGTTACTGCTGGTGCCGCCACCGGCATTGTTACTGTGATGAGAAACCGGGCGAGACGGGACAACAGTAGAAATCGCGTGCTTGTAAACCATCTGGCTGACCGTGTTTTTCAACAGGATCACGAATTGATCAAAAGACTCGATTTGACCTTGCAGCTTAATACCATTCACCAAATAAATAGAAACTGGAACACGTTCCCGACGCAGTGCGTTCAGGAACGGATCTTGTAAAGATTGCCCCTTAGCCATTCTCTCTTTTCCTTATATGCTTATTTGTACTTTGAACCTTTCGATTCTGAAAAATTGCGCACGATACGTCTCAATTGTACACATTCAGTTCGCGATAGCACCAACAACCTGCAATACTTCGTTTCGCGCCTGGTCAGGCTTTTCACTGTCAAGCCAGCGTACTCCTTCCCAACCACGCAACCAGGTTACCTGACGCTTCGCCAACTGCCTCGTGGCGCAAACACCTCTATAAACCATTTCATCATATGAAATTTCGCCTTCAATGTATGACCACATCTGGCGGTATCCCACACAACGAATGGAAGGCAAGTCCGTATGCAAATCTCCACGGGCAAAAAGCGCCCGAACTTCTGCTTCAAAACCTGAAGCCAACATCTGATGAAAACGCTGCTCAATTCGCTGATGGAGCAGTTCACGGCTCGCCGGGGCGATGGCGAACTGATGCACCTGATACGGTAGAGCGTCTCCTGACGTTTGCGTCAGTTCCGTTAAAGTTTTACCCGAAATGAAAAAAACTTCCAGTGCCCGGGAAAGTCTTTGCGGATCATTTGGATGAATCCGTGCGGCAGCGACCGGATCAATATCCTGAAGCTGTCGGTGCAACGCATCCCATCCTTGCTCTGCCGCCTGTTGCTCAATTCGGGCTCTGATCTCAGGTTCCGCCGACGGTAAGGGCGAAAGTCCCTCCAGCAACGCCTTGAAATACAACATGGTGCCGCCCACTAACAGCGGAATACGCCCCGCCGCAGTAATCTCCGCCATTTCCGCTAACGCATCGCGACGAAAATCCGCTGCTGAGTACGCTTGCGCCGGATCGAGAATATCCAGCAATCGGTGCGGAGCGGCCTTTAACTCTGAAGCTGTCGGCTTCGCCGTACCGATGTCCATCCCCCGATAAATAAGGGCGGAATCAACGCTTATCAACTCTACTGGCAAAACTTTACGCAATTCAATTGCTAACGCTGTCTTGCCGGAGGCCGTCGGCCCCATCAAAAAAATCGCCTTTGGCAGGCTCGCCTTACTTACATCACTCATGTTTCAGGGCGTTCATCACCGAATGTAAATCAACAGGTTGTAACAGACCACCCGGCGGCGCCTTCACGAGCTGCGGACATAGCCGCTCTACATCAGCCAACAGCGTAATGGCCTGCGCCATCGTCCACTGCGGATGTTCACTCATCAAATTCCGCGCAATCCACTGTGCAATATTGCCCGCGTCAAACGCTGACTGCTGCGCGAGGTAGCCTATCAGTTCAGGAATCAAGATTTGTAAATTTTGTTGGCGTAAGGGTAAAGGCACTGCACGAATGGTCACATGCTGCGCATCTGACTGGAATTCAATCCCCAGATCCGTCAGTGGTGTTTGCGCTTTTTCCAGCGCGGATTTCTCCTCCGCCGACACTTTTAAGCGCAGCGGAATCAACAACGGCTGGGCGCAGACCGGCGTCTGCCCCGGCGTCAGTTGGGCCTGACGCAGCCAGCGTTCCGCCACGGGCAGCGCCAGCAGATGGATATTGCCGTCACGCTCAAGCAATGCGCAATCCGCGCCGACAATGGTCAGCACGCGACCGAAACTCTGGCTATGCCCTGCCAGCGACGGCGCTGCCGTTTCTGCTTCCGGTGCAAGCGCCGGTTGTCGCGGAGCGGGCGTCTGTAACAGCTGGCGGTACACTTCGCCCTGCTGTTTCTGGTAGCCCGGCTGGGCATGCGGCCAACTGGCAGCAGGCTGACCTCCGCCGGTTGCCCCTGACGACGTGGAATAGCGCGGCGCGGCAGGTTCCCGCGCAGAGGCCGGTTCAGCGAAATGATTACGCCCGGCCGCCACGCGGTTTTCCGGGATATGACGCGGCGCAGGCGCTTCTTCCGCCAGCGGCAGCGGCGCATCAAGCTGCTGCTGTAGCACGCTCAATACGCCCTGATAGATGAAATCATGCACCAGCCGCGACTGGTGGAAACGCACCTCATGTTTCGCCGGATGCACGTTCACATCCACCTGATGCGGGTCAATCTCCAGATACAGCACAAATGCCGGTTGCTGATCGCCACCCAGTTTGTCTTCACAGGCCTGACGAATCGCATGATTGATTAACCGGTCGCGCATCATGCGGCCGTTCACGTAGCAGTACTGGATTTCCGCCAGCGCCGCCGTGGTGTGGTGAGGGTCGGCCACCCAGCCGCGCAGCGTCAGATCGCCGTGCTGCCATTCAATCGCCAACGCCTGTTCCAGAAACGGTACGCCGCAAATCGCGCCTAATCGACGTTCCTTCTGCCCGTCCTGCGCAACCGCGCGGTACTGGCGCACCATTTTACCGTTGTGCGACAAATTAAGGGTGACGTCGAAGCGCGCCAGCGCAATGCGGCGGATAATTTCGTCAATGTGGTTGAACTCGGTTTTCTCGGTGCGCATAAACTTGCGCCGTGCCGGCGTGTTGTAGAACAAGTCCAGCACCTCCAGCGTGGTGCCGATCGGATGCGCCGCCGGTTTTACCGTCACGTCCATATCACGCCCTTCGGCATAGGCCTGCCAGGCTTCCGCCTGTTCCGCGGTACGTGACGTGAGGGTTAAACGCGAAACCGAGCTGATACTTGCCAGCGCTTCGCCGCGAAATCCGAGGCTGATAATCGCTTCGAGATCGTCAAGCGAGGCGATTTTACTGGTGGCATGGCGAGCCAGCGCCAGCGCCAGCTCGTCTTTTTTAATTCCGCAGCCATTATCGCGAATACGAATAAGCTTTGCGCCGCCGCGTTCGATATCAATATCGATCCGCGTCGCCCCTGCATCAAGGCTGTTTTCCACCAGCTCTTTCACAACCGACGCAGGTCGCTCTACCACCTCACCTGCGGCAATTTGGTTCGCCAGTTGCGGCGGTAGAACCTGAATCGGCATGTAAAATCCTTAGTTAATCAACGACTCACCCGGCGACACCGCGCTGGCCGTTTGCGCCGGAGCGTTCTGCGGCCCGGATTGCACCGGATGCGCCTGGAAGTAGTTACGCAACCCTTGGTAAATTGCCTCTGCCAGCTGCTGCTGATAAGCATCGCTTGCCAGTAAACGCTCTTCGCCGCTGTTGCTGATAAAGCCCGTTTCAACCAGCACCGAGGGGATATCCGGGGAACGCAACACGCCGAGGCTGGCGTGTTCAGGGCGACGCTTATGCAACGAACCAATGCGCTGCAACTGACCTAACATGTTTGTCGCCACATCATACCCTACGCGCTGGGAATGACCGAATTGCAAATCCAGTACCGCCTGGCTTAAGTAGGGGTCAGCCTGACTGTTCGCCAGCACATCGCCCGCGCCGCCCAGCAGCTCAGACTGCTTCTCATGTTCTTCCAGCCAGTTCGCCATTTCGCTGTTGGCGCGACGGTTTGACAGCACCCATACCGAGGCGCCCGTCGCGTTGCGGTTTGGCGCGGCATCCGCATGAATGGAGACGAGGAAATTGGCGTTCTGCTTACGCGCCACGTCGGAGCGCCCCATCACGGAGATGAAATAATCCCCGTCGCGGGTCAATACGCCTTTGAACATCGGATCGTTATTCAACAACGTGCGCAGCTTACGGGCGATAGCAATCGTCACGTTTTTCTCCCGCGTCCCGCCGGGGCCAATAGCGCCGGGGTCTTGCCCGCCGTGACCGGCATCAATGGCGATCACCACTTTGTCGCCGTTACTGGATGTCGTCCGCGCTGCCGGGCGCGTTACCGTATTGCTGCTGGTGACAGCGGTAGCGCGATCCTGGTTTGTTTTAAACGGATTTCGCGCAGGTTCAGTCGGACGCGGAGTGACCACCGGCGTCTCAACGCGTTTTGCGACGACAGGCGGTGGAGGTGGCGGCGGAGGCGTATCGGCGTTGATGGTAAAGACCACGGTATAGTTACCGCCGCTCTGTCGTTTCACGGCCTCGGTTTTACCGTTCTCCGTCAGATCGACAACCAACCGCAGCGACTGCGCGTCTTTCGCCGTACCGGAGCGAATCGCTTTTACCAGGTTGTTGCCGCTAAACTGCAACGGCAGTCCCTGAATCACGCCGGTCTGTTTGATATCCAGCGCGACGGTACGTTTACCTTCTTGCGAAAACGCGTAATCAGGATCGCCGATAAAACTGAACGTAATTCGCGCCTGCCGATCGCCGTTAGATACCTGAATATCGGAGAGGCTGGCGGCCCCCGCCTGCGCGCACAGCAGGACCAGCGTAGCCACCACCCAATTTCTGATGCGATAAATCATCCCGCCACCCTTAAGGTTAACCGGCCAAACGCGCCAGCAACAAATCACCTGATGAGGAGACAGCACTAATGCGCGCCTCACGACCTTGCGCCTGGTAATCTATGTGTATTTCGACATCCGGGTCAGGCAGTACACCTTTACCTTGTTGCGGCCATTCCACCAGGCAAATGGCATCGTTGGCAAAATAATCACGGATCCCCATAAATTCCAGCTCCTCAGGATCCGCAAGTCGGTATAAATCGAAGTGATACACCATTAAGTTATCGAGCGTATAGGGTTCAACCAGCGTGTAGGTCGGGCTTTTCACATTACCTTTGTGGCCCAACGCCTGTAGAAATCCCCGGCTGAAGGTGGTTTTCCCCGCCCCCAGGTCGCCGTACAAATAGATGACGGTCGCACCGTCACAGGCTTTCGCTACGCGTAGTCCCAGGTCTAAAGTCGCCTGCTCGTCAGGTAGCGGAATTACTCGATTCATCATGGTTTACGTCAATCACATCAGGGTTAACAATACGCTGTAGCGTAGAAAAGAGATCGGTTGCCAGCATGCCACGGGCGCCATAACGCGCCGCTAAAACATCCGCCGCCGCACCGTGGGCAACACATCCCGCACACGCTGCATCATACGGGGAAAACTTCTGTCCAAGCAATGCGCCAATAATGCCGGAAAGCACATCGCCCATTCCACCGCTGGCCATCCCGGCGTTACCGGCATCAATAATGCCCAACGCATGCGATTGGGCGGCGACGACCGTTCCCGCACCTTTCAGCACCGCCACGCCACCATACCGTTTTACCAGACGACGTGCTGAAAGTAAGCGATCACTTTCAATTTCTGCGACAGAACAACCCAGTAGCCGCGCGGCTTCCCCCGGATGCGGCGTGATCACGCGATTGTGACGTTTATCGGGATTGATTGCCAGCAGGTTCAGCGCATCCGCATCCCAGAGCATCGGTTTGCGAAAATTCTCAGCTTTCTGTAGCGCTTTTTTACCCCATTCCTGCTGTCCGAGCCCGGGGCCTATCACCACCACGTCCGCCCATTGCAGACTGTCATCAAGGGATTGAGGCGTCAGTTCATGCACCATCAGTTCGGGACGGGCGGTCAGCAACGGCGCGATATTTTCGCTGCGCGTCAGCACCCGCACTAATCCCGCTCCGGCACGCAGCGCCGCTTCGCCGGTCATACGTATCGCTCCCGCCGTCCCATGGTCGCCGCCAATAATGACCAGCCGACCATGATCGCCTTTATGCGACGTCGGGCGGCGTGGCGTCAGCCAGTGGGAAAGTTGCGAAGCCGCAAAGCGCTGGATACGAACTTCTTGTCCTGCCAGCCAGCTTTCCAGCCCCAGCGCGTCAAAGTGCAGCGCTCCCACGACATCCCGCGCCTTGCCCGTCAGCAAACCGGGTTTCAGCGCAACGAAGGTAACGGTATGCGCGGCATTCATCACCGCACCAGGCGTGGCGCCCGTTTGCGCCAGCAAACCGGAGGGGATATCAATAGCCACCACCGGCGCTGGATGGCTGTTCGCTCGTTCAATAAGCGTAGAGAGGGAGGTGCGCGGAGCCTGCGTCAGACCGGTCCCCAGCAGGGCGTCAATAATCACATCAATATGATCCGGCCAGATGATATCCGACGCATGAATGACGCCCCCGGCATTGAGCCACGCCTCGCGCGCCTGCGCCGCCTCTTCAGGAAGTGGCTTATCGCTCTCCTGCGCCAGTAGCGTCACCTCAATACCTGCGGCTTTCGCCAGCCTCGCCACCATGTAGCCGTCGCCGCCATTATTACCATGACCGCAAAGCACCAGCCAGCGCCGGGAATCGGGGTACGCGTCGCGTGCAACCTGAAATGCGGCTTCCCCCGCCCGCAGCATCAGCTCATACAGCGTCAGCCCTAAGCTGTCCGCCGCCTCGCGTTCCGCCCGTTTGATCTCATCGGCGGGCCAGATGGAGTGTGGTATACTTGCGGGGTTTTTCTTCATTGTATGGTCCGTCATGTCAGAGCCCCTCGATCTCAATCAGTTAGCGCAAAATATTAAACAGTGGGGGCTGGAACTGGGCTTTCAGCAGGTCGGTATTACCGATACCGATCTCAGCGCCAGCGAACCCAAATTACAGGCATGGCTGGATAAACAATACCACGGCGAAATGGACTGGATGGCTCGCCACGGAATGATGCGCGCCCGCCCTCACGAATTATTGCCCGGCACGCTACGCGTCATCAGTGTGCGCATGAATTATCTGCCTGCCAATGCCGCTTTCGCCAGTACCCTAAAAAATCCCTCTCTGGGCTACGTCAGCCGTTATGCGCTGGGTCGTGACTACCATAAGCTGTTACGTAACCGTCTCAAAAAACTCGGCGAGAGGATTCAGCAGCACTGCGTTTCGCTGAATTTTAGACCGTTTGTCGATTCTGCGCCCATTCTGGAACGTCCGCTGGCTGAAAAAGCCGGGCTTGGCTGGACAGGTAAGCACTCACTAATCCTTAACCGCGAAGCCGGTTCGTTCTTTTTCCTGGGGGAATTGTTAATTGATTTGCCTCTCCCCATTGATACGCCAGTTGAAGAAGGCTGCGGGAAATGCGTTGCCTGTCTGACCATCTGCCCGACCGGCGCAATCGTCGAGCCCTACACGGTGGATGCGCGCCGCTGCATCTCCTATCTCACGATTGAGCTGGAGGGGGCGATACCAGAAGCGCTTCGGCCATTAATGGGCAACCGGATTTACGGCTGCGACGATTGTCAGCTTATCTGCCCGTGGAACCGCTACTCGCAACTGACCGATGAAGAAGATTTCAGTCCCCGCAAGCATCTTCACGCGCCAGAGCTGATTGAACTGTTTGGCTGGAGCGAAGCCTGGTTTTTAAAAGTTACGGAAGGATCGGCGATTCGCCGCATTGGTCACTTACGCTGGCTGCGAAATATTGCCGTCGCGTTAGGCAATGCGCCCTGGGATAACGCCGTGATTACCGCCCTGGAAAGTCGCCGGGGTGAGCACCCACTTCTCGATGAACACATAGAGTGGGCGATTGCGCAGCAAATTGAGAAACGAAATACCTGCGTGGTGGAGGTGCAATTACCGAAGAAACAACGCCTGGTCAGGGTCATTGAAAAGGGACTGCCGCGCGACGCCTGAGTCATCCACAGCTTGTGTATAAAAATAAAAAGACATTGCGATTCAAGAGGGAAAAAATCGTCAAGTGATCGCATTAACATTTCGAAATGATAATTAATTTATCAATTTCAATAAGTTACAAAGTTACTATTCACCAGGCGAAGTTTTTTGTATTCCAGGAATAATGCCTGGACCTGTGGATAAGTCTGTTTACAAGAGTGTTTCAGAGGCAAAATAAAAGGTCCCCAACGTGAAAATACGCTGTGGATAATTTTATGGAGATAAGAATTTGGAGCGGGAAACGAGACTCGAACTCGCGACCCCGACCTTGGCAAGGTCGTGCTCTACCAACTGAGCTATTCCCGCTT